>CAWGFC010000005.1:0-242500 GCA_963821785.1 uncultured Alphaproteobacteria bacterium
CGACGCCGAGTTTTTTTACCCTCGCGATCGGGAGGTGGTTCGAACGCAGCGCAAAAGCCCCAGTCATGAACTCGATGTTCCTTCGTCAAGAATTAAACGGTACTGTTTCGGTACTTACTTGCGGCACCTGGCAAGGATCCCGTTTCAAATGGCAAATCAGATGATAGCGGCCGGTCCGGAGGGGGAGCGGACCGGCCGCATGCAACCCGGTCGACAGGGGGATGGAACCGGGGGCTGCATCTCTTGTTTTGATTCGTGGCTTGCATTTGCCTGCAAGACCCGAGGATCCGATGGTACAATCAGCGACTGGCGCGTGGCGCAGCGTCAGCGCGGCCTGCTCGCGGATCGTTGCCTTCAGCACCGCCGGATCAACGCCGTCGGCCCCCATCAAGGCCGCGATGATCGGCTCCGACAACAAGTCGTCGAGGGTCGGCTCCAGGAATACGCCGATCGTTTCGAGACATGCCTCGTCCGCTTTTCTGGTTCCGATGGCGTCAGGTCTCTCCACCTTCGCGGTCGGTAAGCGGTTCAAATCCACCGCAATACTCCCGATCATCGTTCAGTCTTTCTCGTCCAATTAAACGGTACCGTATCGTATACTTCGTCGCGACGCTTGGCAAGGATCTTGTTCCGGGTCGGCCGGGTGCATTACCGGACAATCGGCGAATTGATTTCTGCCGTATTTTTCGGGGCATAGCTCCCGTTGCGGAGCCATCGCCGCGCAAAAATGGGACTGCGCGATTGCGCAATCGAGCTATGCGCAACTCGCAATCGAGATCACGCGCTGGTGGTGCCGCGGGTCCGACGGCTCGAGACTTTGCCACGGCGGTCGTGACGTCGGACTCCGTTGAGGAAGAAGTCGACCGCTGCTTCTAAATGGCTCTCAATCTGGCGCGGCGTCATCTTGATCCCGAAGACGCCCATCCGCAGCGCGACATCGATCGTCACGCTCAAGAAATGCTCTGGTGCGCTGTCCAGAAGGTCGGGACGCAGTTCGTCCTGATGTTGCTGAAGGATCGCGGCGATAACCTGCAAGGCAGGGCGCCTCCTGGCATCGTTGATCCATCTCCCGAATTCGGGCCGCCGCTGGGCTTCGAATGTTACGAGACGATAAACGGCCAAGAATTCTGGCCGTGTTACGCTCGTCACCATATCCCTGCCGATCAACGACAAAGCCGATTCGAGATCGTCGGTCGTGTAATGGCTGAGCTCAAGAGGAATCAGAAATCGACCGAGCAGCTCGTAAACCACCGTGTTGAACAAGGCCAACTTATCCTTGTGACGGATGTAAAGCGTCCGTTTCGATATTCTGGCCCTTTCCGCGATGCCATCCATGGACGTGCCATCGAATCCATATTCCATGAACAGATCGCCCGCTGCGGCAATGATGTCCCGGTTCAGTTTGTCGACGTCGGCCGCCTTCGGGCGGCCGCCTTGCCTTGCTACCTTTCTCTGTCCGGCCATTTTGGACGGGATCATGCGCGCACCTCCAAACTTTTAAATCTATTCGTATAATATACGGCTACGTACCGTTTTTCTAGGGGTTGCCTTGAACTAATTAGTTGCAGGAGCGCGAACCATTCGCTGCGCAGTCACGCAATCAGGTCAACACAGTATTGCAATTAGCGCAAAGGTCGAGGCTTGCGCTGGTCGGCCTGTTGGTATACTACTCCGTACCGTTTTATAGGGATACACAGACATGCCTAAGACCGTTGCCTATGCCGGCGATTCGATTGATGGAGCCAACGCCGCCCTCCCTGCAGCCGACTCCCACCCGCTCACCACGACGATGGGATATGGTGTCGATGCCGCGCAGCGCGCGATTTTGTTCTGGGATGTGATGCGCCAGCGCGGCAATCAATTCCTAAACGACAGCGCCGATCCCGCGCCGCAGGTTTTGAGCTACGAAGCCGAGGTCGTCATCGACGGCCGCACATTCGAACGCCCGGTCAATTACAGGCTGCTCCGCATCGTGCCGCCTGAAGGCGTTCAGGTTGAGCCGACCCGCCGTCCGTTTGTAATCATTGATCCGCGCGCCGGACACGGGCCGGGGATCGGCGGCTTCAAGGCGGACAGTGAGATCGGCGTCGCCGTCAAGGCGGGCCATGCATGCTATTTGATCGCCTTCCTGCGCGATCCCGTGCCTGGACAGACGATTGAGGACATTGCCCGCGCCGAAGCGATCTTCCTCGAAAAGGTTATCGCGCTGCATTCCGACGCTGAGGGCAAGCCGTGCGTCATCGGCAACTGCCAGGCCGGCTGGGCGGTGATGATGCTCGCCGCACGCCGCCCTGAGCTGTTCGGGCCGATCATCCTGGCAGGATCGCCCTTGTCCTACTGGGCTGGCGTGCACGGCAAGAACCCGATGCGCTACAGCGGCGGCCTGCTCGGGGGGAGCTGGCTGACGGCCCTGTCCAGCGATCTCGGCAATGGCAAGTTCGACGGCGCCTGGCTGGTTCAGAATTTCGAGAACCAGAACCCCGCCAACACGCTCTGGCGCAAGCAGTACAACCTCTACGCCAATATCGACACCGAGGCGCCGCGTTATCTCGGTTTCGAGCACTGGTGGGGCGGGCACGTCAATCTAAACGCAAATGAAATCCAGTCGATCGTCGACGAACTGTTCATCGGCAACAAGCTCGCGGCCGGGATGATCCAGGCTTCCGACGGCACGACGATCGATCTGCGCAACATCCGTTCACCCATCCTGGTGTTCTGCTCCGAGGGCGACAACGTCACGCCGCCGCAGCAAGCCTTGGGATGGATCCTCGACCTCTACGACGACGTCGACGACATCCGGTCGCACGGGCAGACGATTGTGTACACGATCCACGAATCCGTCGGCCATCTCGGCGTCTTCGTCTCTACCGACGTCGCCCGCAAGCAGTACGGCGAGTTCGCCCACAACATCGATCTGATCGATGTGCTGCCGCCGGGTCTCTATGAGGCGGTGTTCGAGGAAAAGACGGGCGATACGGCCAACCCCGAGCTCGTCGCCCGCCAGTGGGTGATGCGCTGCGAGGACAGGACGCTGGAAGACATCCGCGCGCTGGGAGCGAATGATGCAGCCGACGAGCGCCGCTTCGCGACTGCAGCACGCGTATCTGAGATCAACCTCGGGCTTTACCGCACCTTCGCTCAGCCCGTCGTGCGCGCTTTCGCGTCGGAGTCCTCGGCCGAATGGCTTCGGAAATGGCATCCGCTGCGGCTGCAATACGCGCTGTTTTCCGACAAGAACCCTTGGACGGCTCCGGTCGGCGCGATGGCGGAGGCGGTGCACAACAAGCGCCGGCCGGCCTCGCCGGATAATCCGCTACTGAAACTGCAAAGGGCCTTGTCGGATGGAATCGTCTCCGGTCTCGATGCCTGGCGCAAGGTCAACGAGACGGTCGCCGAGCAGCTCTTTCTGACGACCTTCGGGAATCCTTGGCTGCAGGCGGCGGTCGGCATCGATCCTGTCGGCACACGGCCGCTGCGCAAAGCGGGACGGACGCCGCTGCACGATGAGCTGGTGGAGATTCGGATCGCCGAGCTGAAGTCCCGCATGGCGACCGGGAGCGTCATCGAAGGCGTCATTCGCGCGCTCATTTACGTCGGCCGGCCGCGCGCGGCCATCGACGAACGCGCTTTCGAGGCCATTCGACGGATGCGCGAACTCCATTGCGGGGCACAACATCTCACGCTTGCGGAATTTAAAGCGATACTGCGCGACCAGGGCTTCCTGCTGCTGCTCGATCCGGTAGCTGCAATAGCGGCGCTTCCCGTTCTAATTCCCGATGCCGAGTCGCGCCGCTGGACTGTCTCCGCCGTGCGCGAGGTGATGAGTGCAAGCGGGGGCGTCAGCGGCGAAGTGGCCGTGCGGCTGCAGCATGTTGCGAGCCTTCTGCAAATCGATGCGGACGAGTCCCTGCGTGCATCGATGAGCGCAGCGGCCTGACACACGCCCACGGACACAAAAGGAGACTTCACTATGGCAATTTCCCCAACGGCCGCGTCCGTGCAGACTCACGCCAAATACGACCGCCTGATTGCGGATGCCAAGCAGGTCCGGCCCGCGATCACCATCGTCGTCCATCCGTGCGACGAGACCTCGCTGCGCGGCGCCTGCGAAGCCGCGGAAGCGGGCATCATCGTCCCGGTCCTGGTCGGACCGAAGGCCAAAATCAGCGACACAGCGCGCCGGCACGATGTTGATCTCGGCCCTTTCAAAATTATCGACACAGCGCACAGCGATGAGGCGGCTGCCCTCGCGGTCAAGCTGATCCGTGAGGGTCAAGGTGAGTTGCTGATGAAGGGCAGCCTGCACACCGACGAACTGATGCATGCCGTCACGGCTTCGGCAACGGGTCTGCGTACAGCACGGCGCGTCAGCCACGTCTTCATCATGGATGTGCCGACCTATCGCGAGCCACTCTTCATCACCGACGCCGCCATCAACATCTTTCCCGACCTCGACGCCAAACGAGACATCATCCAGAACGCGATCGATCTCTTCACGCAGGTAGGGCTCGGCACACCGCGGGTCGCCATTCTGTCCGCCGTCGAGACGGTGACGTCGAAAATACCGTCAACCATCGAAGCAGCCGCGTTGTGCAAGATGGCCGAGCGCGGTCAGATTACCGGCGGAATCCTCGATGGGCCGCTTGCTTTCGATAATGCCATCGACCCCGAGGCGGCACGAATTAAGGGCATTGGCTCGCCGGTCGCAGGGCGAGCGCAGATCCTTGTCGTGCCGGACCTTGAAGCCGGCAATATGCTCGCGAAGAATCTTTCATTCCTAGCACAGGCCGACGCGGCCGGTATCGTACTGGGAGCGCGCGTACCGATCGTACTGACGTCGCGGGCGGATTCTGTCCGCACCCGCATGGCCTCGTGCGCAGTGGCCGTGCTCTACGCCGACGCGCGGCGGCGCGCTCCGGCCTTACAGGCAGCGTGACATTATGGACACGATCCTCGTCGTCAACGCAGGCTCGTCGAGCCTCAAATTTCAGGTCTTTGCGGTCACTGCCGCATTGGCTTTGAAGTGCCTGATCAAAGGCCAAGTGGACGCCATCGGTACGCGGCCACGTTTGCGCGCGGTGGCGGCAGACAAGAAGCCGCTAATCGATCGCAGCTATCCGGAGGGCGAGGTTAAGGACCTTCCTGATGCTATCCACGCAGCCGGTACGTGGCTGCAGCAAACCCAGTCATTCAATCTCGTCGCAGCCGGGCATCGCGTCGTGCACGGCGGGCCCGACTACGACGGTCCGGTCTTGATCAATGAGCGCGTGCTAGCGCGGCTCGACGGCTACAAGGCGCTTGCCCCGCTGCATCAGCCGAACAATCTGGCCCCGATCCGCGTCCTGCGCACACTCCGTCCTGACCTGCCCCAGGTCGCCTGCTTCGATACGGCCTTTCATCGCACCCACGGCGAACTCGCCGACCGTTTCGCGCTTCCCGAACACTTTTACGAGGAGGGCATTCGGCGTTACGGATTTCACGGCCTCTCGTACGAGTATGTGTCTGAGCGTCTGCGCCAACTCAACCCAGTGGCTGCCAAAGGTCGCGTTATCGTCGCCCATCTCGGCAGCGGCACCTCGATGTGCGCGTTGGCCGGCGGCCGCAGCGTCGAGAGCACGATGAGCTTCACTGCGCTTGACGGATTGCCGATGGGCACCCGACCGGGGCATATCGATCCCGGCGTCGTGCTTCATCTCATCGCCGAGCGCGGCATGACCGCCGCGCAGGTACAGGACCTGCTCTATCGTCAGTGCGGCCTCAAAGGGCTTTCCGGCATCAGCAATGATGTGCGTGAACTCGAAGCAAGCGCCGAAGAACGTGCCGGATTTGCGCTCGACTATTTTGCCTATCACGTCGGCCTCCACGCCGGAATGCTCGTGGCTGCGCTCGGCGGGCTGGATGCGTTCGTTTTCACAGCAGGCATCGGCGAAAATTCGGCCCAGATGCGCGCCCGTATCGCCGAGAGACTCGCCTGGCTGGGCGCCAAGCTCGATCCGGCGGCCAATGCGGCTGGAAAGATATTGGTGTCACGCAAGGACAGCGGACTGCCCATCTACGTGATCCCCACAAACGAGGAATTGATGATTGCGCGGCACACGCGATCGCTGATCGCGGAGCACGCCTGCGCGGCGTGACAGACAATAGGAGACAAAGATGATTTTCGACCTTCACGATCCGCTCCGGCTGGGATGCACGACAACTCCCAACTCCGTCGTATCCGAAAAATGCCACGTGGTCGGCCACGCGGCACTGCTGGCGCGCTGGCATATCGGGACAGCTGGACGCCTGGAATGCCGGTGGGTCGGAACGGACGATGCGCACTCAATGCCGCCGAAATCAGACCACGCTCGGACCATCAGCCGTCCATGCGAACGCGATCAAATTCATTGAGGGGCCTGAGATGTTGATTTTGCTCATCCTGATCAGAAGCCTGCGTCGCAGGCCCCGAAGCTTCCGGCCCTCGCGCGTTCAGCGAGTTCAGAACGATCCGATCCCTGCGATGAAGGCATTTCTGGCCGGGGTCGCAACCTAGTTGTCCCATCAACACCTGCCAGCATCCTCGATCACAAGTGTGCCGGCCAACCACCAGGAGAAACAAATGATCACGCAAGTTTCAGATTCCCTCCTAACCCGGGGGCAACAGTCACTACCAATTTCGCACCACTGGGAAGCGCCCGCGCTCTCCGCGCCTGATCGCGCCCGGTTTTTCCGCAAGCGCCGCTTTTTCAAGGTGTTCACAGCCATATGCGCTGTTGCCGCGGCGATTGCCTACGTTCCATTCGCTAGTGCACATGATTCCAATTCTGGTCATCATGCCCGACGCGCGCACCGAATGACGTTTGACGGGCGATGGAGCGTTGTGATCGAGACCAAACGCGGTGCCTGTGATTCGTACCGAGTCGGTTTGGATATCGTGGACGGCACGGTAACTTATGATGGCAACCCCTACGGACGCGTAAGCGCGTCAGGGCTAATCCGTGTCTCTGGCGCCATGGGAGGCCAGCAAGCGCAAGGTACCGGACGTTTGTCTCGAACGTCCGGACAAGGCGTGTGGCGTGCGTCGGTAAATGCAGGCATATGCGACGGCCACTGGATGGCCGAGCGCCGCGACTGAGGTGCACTATGAAAAATGGCATCGACAGACGCAAACTAATCGTTGGCCTGCCGGCTCTTCTGGCGAGTTCGTCGGCGTTGGCCGCAACGCGAATGCGGGGCGGTGAGGCATTATCGCGGTGCGTCAGCCAGTCGAGCGAATCAACGCACAACACCAAAGCGGCCGGCGCCTCACAGTTGTCGCCGCGACCGGTTTTCTCTGGGGAGGATCAGCAAAGCGCGATCATCCCCGGCTTCCCGGATGTTCGCTTTTGGGCGAATTCCGAAGAGGACTACGCGCGCGCGGTGCCGAGCCAGTTGGGACCCTGGCTCGCGCTCTCTACCGGAGCCGAGGATGGTGCCTACGGCGCCGGCTTTCTGAACGGCTGGACGGCGTCGGGAAAACGTCCCGAATTTTCGGTCGTAACAGGTGTCAGCAGCGGAGCGATCATTGCGGTTTATGCCTTTGCAGGGCCGAAATACGACGCCACCCTTCGAAAGGCTTATACCAGCGTTCGCGCGGCCGACATCTTCGAAGTGCGTGCTACGCCGGAAAGTATTCTCGACACTTGGCCCCTGGCGCGACTTGTCCAGCAGCACGTCACAGCCGAGCTGCTTGACGACATCGCCGCGCAACATCGGCAAGGACGCCGCCTATTTGTCGTCACGACCAACCTTGACGCCGGCCGGGCCATGGTTTGGAACATGGGTGCGATCGCCGCCCGAGGCGGCGATCCCGCGCTCGCCTTATTCCGGAAGATCGTCTTAGCGTCGTCGAGCATTCCCGCTGTATTCCCGCCAGTCTTAATCGAGGCGGAAGCAAACGGTCGCCGCTTTCAGGAAATGCACGTCGATGGCGGCGTGAACGGACCGATCTATGTCGCACCCGCGTCCTATCTGTTCTCGTTAAGCGACTGTCGGCTGCCGGCGTCCGAGCTTTATATCGTTATCAACGGAAAGCTAACGAATGAGTTCGCTCAGACGGATCGAACCATGGCAAGCATTCTTGGCCGGTCGTTCTCGGTTGCCTTGAAACTAGGTGCACGCGCGGAGCTTTTCCTGTTGGCGCAGGCGGCTCGGCGAGATGGCATCGACTTCAAGGTCGCACACGTCGAGTCGGACTTCGATCAAAAGGAACGCGGCATATTCGATCCCCTATACATGCAAGCACTGTTCGAGCGCGGCGCAGCAAGAGGATTGCAAACAGATTTTCAGCAATCGCGTCTATGACCAACGTGCATGTACTTCGATACCCAGTGCTTCGAAGGATGGGCGCGCACGAGGCGGTCCGCGTCGTCAAAAATCGTGGAAGGAAAGTGTCATGAAATGCTCAAATCCAGACTGCAATCGGGGCATTGGTCTTATCGCTTATCAACGCGGCTGGTTCCGCAAGCGACGCTACTGCTCACGGCATTGCCGCAATGCGTTCATGGCTGATGCACCGAAGCTACAACAAAATCGGGACAGGCCACTGCTCAAGCGCCTTGTAATCGCGTTCATTGCATTTGTCGGGTTGACCGTACCGGCCACTTTCGCAATGGCGATTCTGGTGGCGCCGCCTGCACGTCCGGAAGCGAAGCCCTTGCCGGGTTGCGACCGCAACCTTGCGGAAGCGAGCGCCCGAGTCTCGGCGATGCAGGTGAGGATCAAGAGTCTCAGCGGCATGGATCGGTCAGAAATATGCACAGTGACGCAGCTCTATTTCCTTGAACTGGTAAAGGCGCGCGCTGTGACCGCGCTCTGCAAGGCCGGTAACGAACACGACCAAGATCTCGACCACCTCGATGCTGATGTTGCTCATACTAATGATGCCATCGCCAAGCGTTGCCTTTAAGGCGAATGGCGGCATGAACGGACCGATCTATGTCGAATCGGATCACAACGAGCGGATGGAAGTTATGGAAGAATTAGCAAGACGAGAGATTTTGGTTTTGAAGGAAATCCATCTAACTGGTGAGACGTCAGATAAGAAATTTGCCAATAGATTTATTGAAAACGATATTGTCGTTGATGTTGGCAGCTTGTTGTTGACGCACAAAGGGCTAGGCTTGCTGGTACGAGGTTCGCCCGCGCTGTGGGATGTCGCAGCTTAAGTAGGAGCGACATCAAACGACCGATATTTCGTAATCTGGCAATCTGGCACGTGTGCCTCCTGAGGACTTGCCAAAGCGGAAAGTCTGTCGAGTTCACGAAGGGCTGAAGGAAGGCTGCGCCAAGGGGCGTTGCGAGCGTTGGAGATTGCCGTGAATTGGTCGATGTACACCGCAGATCGTTCTACCCACCTCAAGATCGCGTGGGTGGGCTTTGCAGCCGCGCTGCTAATCACCGTATTGGGCATCGCGGTGCAAATGCTCAATCTCCGCACCGATATTATGGCCGAGCAGAGCCCAAGTGTAGTCAAGGCTGGGGCACCCGTGGTCCTTACTGACCGCAGCGGTCCGGTCATCCGATAAACTTGATGCAGCAAGCGCGCGAAATCGCGCACAAAGGTCAAACAAACTACAGGTGACAAGGCGCCCCCATCCCCAAATCAGCCCTTGTCCAACCCAAGGCCGCCAGTTTTCCCCACTGGCGGCCTTTCATTTTGCGCTCAAAATCAACAAACAAGATTTGCCGACGGTCGCTTTGACGTCAGTCCCATGCGCACACTTTTGGTGACAATCAGACCGCACTCGGCGCTCAACTATGGCCGCCGGCACCACAGACATTCGCGCCCTCGGCTCACCAGCTGGATGAGATCATCCCGATGCAGTAATCTCTATCCTGATGGTTCAAAAAATCCATCAGGTCACACTGATATTCCGTAATCTGCCTTCTCCGAACCGGAACCTTTTCATAGGCTCGGCCACGGGCATGATAACCTCACATTTATCCGACGAAGTCGCTCGAAGCATCTCAGAGATGTGGTTTGGTGAGCGGCTTCGCCACGGCATTGACCAGATAGTTGATCAAAGGATCGTTATGCGGAAAGTCATTGCGCCAAACCAGCCGTAATGATTTTTGCAGCGGCTGGTCCCGTAGCGGAATCGCGCAGAGGCGGCCGTCTCGCACCTCCTGCTCGACGGCACAGGCCAGGACCAGCGAAACGCCGAGTCCAGCTTCGACGGCGCGCTTCACCGCTTCCGTGCTGCCCAGCCGCATCGAAACATTGGGCATGTGGCCGTTGGCGAGATAGTTGCGCAGCAAGCGACCGGTGCCCGTTCCATCCTCACCGCCGATCAGCATTAGCCGCGAAAGCTCGGTCGCCGAGATCGCCGTCGTGCTGCTCAGGGGATGATCGGACGCAACGATAACGACCAAGGGCTCTGTATACCAAGGCTGCCAAGAAAACCCGTCGCGTTCGTCCCACCACTCCAGCAGCGCCGCATCAACTTCGGCGTTTTCCAGATGGTGGACGGTTTGCGGATTGGAGCCGATGATGAGCTCTGGCGGATTGCCGCCCGTCTGCTGGAATTCGCGCAGCAAACGCGGCAGCAAATAGATTCCGATATTGCTGCAGGCGCCCAACCGCAGCAGGCGCGCGCCGGCGGCGTCGACCGCGCGCTGCTCCAGACGGAGCAGGCTTTTAGCATAGGGCAAAAGCTGCAAAGCGGCCGCGGTCGGCTTGCAGCCGCGCTGGCCGCGCACGATCAGCGGCGCGCCGACCGCCTCCTCCAAGCGACGCAAGTGCTGCGACACCGTGGACTGCGCCAGGCCGAGGCAGGCGCCGGCCTTACTGAAGGTGCCGCACTCCACCAGCATCAGCAAGGTGTCCAGCTGTGCGAGATCCAAGCGTTCGCGCCTCATGACACCCGCGCCGAAATCCGGTTGATGGCGTCGCGCGGTACGCGGCCCGCCAACGCGTCGAGAATATTGTAGGCGGCACTCGCCTCGATCGCCTTGCGCGCGGCGACCGTCGCCGAGCCGATATGTGCGCCGAAGACCGTGTTCGGATGCTCAAGCAGCGTCGGCGGTATGAAGCGCGGATGGTCGGCGCGCGAGAGGTCTTCCAGCTCGAAAGCGTCAGCGGCATAGCCGCCGAGCCGACCACCGGTCAGCGCGTCGGCAACCGCAGCCTCGTCGACCAGCGATCCGCGCGCCGGATTGATCAGCAACGCGTGCGGCTTCATCAAGGCGAGGCGCCGAGCGTCCAGCAGATGCACCGTGTTGCCCGACAGCGGCAGACAGAGAATCACCATATCGGATTCGGCCAACAACGCTTCGAGCGAGCGCCGTTCGGCCGCTGCTGGCGCGGTTGCGCCAGGTCGCTCCTCGCAATACAGAATCCGACAATCGAATCCGCTCAGCCGCTTGGCCACGGCGCTGCCGACGGCACCCATGCCGGCGATACCGATCGTGCTCTCCTCGATCCCGACGCCGTAGAAACGCGGCGTCCAGCCGGAAAATTCGCCGCTACGGACGTAGCGGTCGGCTTCGCGCAAGCGGCGCGCGAGCCCGATCAGCAGACCGATAGCAAGTTCGGCTGTCGGTACCGTCAAGAGATCGGGAACGATGCTGACCCAGACCCCGCGCCGAGTGCAGGCATCGACATCAATATTATCGTAGCCTTTCAGCGCCGCCGCGACGATCGATAGCCACGGTGCGGCGGCGAGGAATTCCCGGTCGACTCGGTCTGGCATAAACACCATCGCGGCGGCAGCGGCGGCCAAGGCTCCGTTCAACTCACCGCCGCGGAAACACTCGCCGCTGGGTGCGCGCACCGCGCCGGCCGCACGCAGGATCTCGGCCGTCTCCGGGAATATCTTGTGGGTGACGATGATAGGTGCGCTCATGCCACGGCTTCCTCCGGCGCGAGCTGCGACCAGCCGACCCGCTGGCGTGTCCAGGCGCTGGCGCGGTCCACCGCGAGCACGATAACCCAGGTGATGATCAGATAGGCCATCATCTGCCGGTAAAAGAATAGCTGCTGTGCTTCGAACAGCGCCTGTCCGATACCGCCGGCGCCGATCATGCCGACCACCGTCGCCTGGCGTAGGTTCCACTCCAGGCGAAACAACGAATGAACGCCGATCGGTCCGAGAGCGAGCGGCACGGTCGCGTAGCTCGCCACCGCCAGCGGCGACGCGCCGGTCGCGGCGACCGCCAATACCGGCGCGGCGCGCACGTTCTCAAATGACTCGGCGAACAGCCGGCCGAGGCAGCCGGCCGAATGCAGGCCGAGCGCGAGAATGCCGGCCATCGGTCCCACGCCGGCGATGGCGACCAGCACCAGGCCCCAGACGACTTCGGGCACCGCGCGCAGCGCTTCCAAAAACCGCCGCACCGGCAGTGCCACATACACCGGTGCCACATTGCGCGCAGACAGCAATCCAAGCGGCAGCGCGAGCACGACCGCGAGCAGCGTGCCGAACAGCGCCATCGCGGCCGTCTCAGCCAGCAAACGCGGCACCTTCATCCAGGCATCGGCATCGAGCTGGGGCGGAAACATCGTTGCGATGGTGCGCCCGGCATGACCGAGCGAGGACTGGTCCGGCCAAAATTCCCATAAGGCATAGGCCGCGGCCGGCAGCATAAGAAGCATCCATCCGGCGTTACGGCGCAGCCGTACTGTGATTAGATCGATGGTTGCGACCATGAGCACCAGCACTAGCAGCAAGGTGGTGGTGCGGTGGAAATCGAAAGCGTTGAGCGTGCCGACCAGTTCGGCGCCGAGTCCGCCGCCGCCGACGGCGCCGATGATGACCGACGCGCGGACGGCGCTTTCGAACTCGTAGGAGCCGTAGGTAAGCAGATCGCGCAGTTTGAGCGGCACCAGCCCGAAAACCGCGAGTTGCAGCGGCGAAGCGCCAGTGGCGCGCAAGGCCTCCAGCGGTCCGCGGTCGGCAGTACGAAAGAGATCGCCGAAGATCTTGGCCACCGCCGCTGTGTAGAATACGGCCATGGCGATCATGCCCGCACCGGGACCCACCCCGACCACGATCACGCAGAAAATCGCAAGCGTCAGGTCCGGGATAGCGCGAATCCCTGAGAGCACGGCCTGGACCGCACCGGCTGCGGGCGCACGCGATCCGAGATAAAGGCCAATCGGCAGGCTGAACAGATAGGCGAGTAGCATGGCACCCGCGGTCATGCCGATCGATTCCAGCACGGGGCTGGTTAGCGCGATGAGATAATGCGGTGAAAGATCGGGTGGCACGAACCCGCGTAACAGCGACAATGAACTGGTCAGACCATCCATACAGATCGCCTAGGCGCCGAGTGCTTGCCTTTTTTCGACGTACGGCACCGGTAACGGCCGCACCTGGGCGGGCGTACGGCGATCGTCGCGAATGCGACCCGCGCTCATCTCCAGTACGCGTGGAAAATATTGCGCCGCCAGCTCCGGCTGGTGCAGCGTGCAGAGCAGCGCCACGCCGTCATATTCTGTCAGACGGCACAACAGCTCGAGCACCTGGTGTGCCATACGCGGATCGAGCGAGGCGACCGGCTCGTCGGCTAAGATGAGCAGCGGTTGCTGCACCAGGGCGCGGGCGATAGCAACGCGCTGCTGCTCGCCACCGGAGAGTGTGCCGGCATGGGCGCGCAGCTTCTCGCCAAGCGCAACCCGCTCCAGCGCCCGCTCGGCTTCATCAAGCTCTGCCGCGCGCGGCCAGAACAAAAAGCGCAGCGCGCGCCAGTCTGACCAGCGGCCAAGCGCGCCGGCCATCACATTGTGGTAGACGCGCAGGCTCTCGACCAAGTCGTGCTTTTGCGAAATAACCGCGATGCGGCGGCGAAGTGTACGCAAGTCCCGGCTATGGCGCACGTCCAACTTGTGCCCATCGAGCACGACCTCGCCCGACTGTGCAGGCATGCTACCGTTAATCGCGCGTAGCAAGGTTGTCTTGCCGGCGCCGCTTGCACCGACCATCGCCACACGTTCGCCCCGCGCGAGCGCGAACGACACGTCGCAACAGGCAGGTACCGCCGAACCCGGCGGCACCACATTAAGCCTGTCGACGCGCAGGAGAACTGCCTGCATCACAACGGCCCCTGTTATCTCAGAACAGCTTGAGCTGTTTGGCGGTCGTACGGATGTCGTTGTATTCCGCGTTGTCGGCGCGAACGAACTTCTCGCCGCGCAGGATAGTGAGGATATTGTCGTCCTTACCGGGCTTCAGATCGGTGAACGCCTTGATGATTGCCTCCTGCGAAGGCTTGTCGAGGCCGGCACGCGCCGCCCAGACGTAATCGACGAAGGGCGCCGTCGTGTAGAACACGCGCAGCTTGCCGGCGACCGCGTTCCCGTCCTGCGTCATCTCCTTGTAGACCGTCTCGTCGCAGGCGCCGGCGTCGACCGCGCCGGATTCGACGGCCTTGACGGTGGCGGCATGGCTGCCGGTGTAGCGGAACTTGATATCCTTATCGGCGTCGATGCCGGCCTTCTGCATGGCGAGATAAGGCATCAGGTGGCCGCTGGTCGAGTTGATGTCGCCGAAGGCGAAGCTCTTGCCCTTCAGATCTTTGATGTCCTTGATGGGCGAACCGGCCTGCGTAATGAACAACGCATGGAACCTGCGGTCGGCCTCGCGCTGTACAAGCGGAATGGCGCCGTAGCGCTCATGCGCTTTCACGAAAGTGAGGCCGCCGAGATAAGCAATGTCGAGCGAGCCGTTGCCGAGCCCCTCAACCGTCGCGTTGTAATTGGTCGGAATGATCAGCTTCACCGGCCTGCCGATCGCCTTTTCCAGATAGGCACGCAAAGGAGCCTTTTGCTCCACCGAGACCTGGGTCGCTCCGGCATCGGGGATCATGCCGATGCGGATTGGCATTTCATCGCCAATTGCCTGGCTCGAAGCGGCAACGCCGATGCCCAGCGCGATGACGATGCCGAGCCACGTTGAAGTGTGTATTGCAGGTTGCGAGGACATGTAACTTCTCCCGTCTGGGGTGCGACGCGTCATTTTTCATCGCGAAACGCGATGAAACTCGGAACTTGATCGTTAATTCCGATGAATGCGGACGCTATTGGCGGACTGTTGCAGTTTGATGTCAGCGAAATGAAGCCGCGGTAAACGAGCAGCTAGTTCGGTAGTCCTAAAATGTACTGGGCGTCGAACATCGGAGACGCCAGTTGTGATGATGCATACATCGACCCATTTCAGCTTTCCTGCTCAATGGTTTCCAAGCCCACATGAGACATTTTAGGACATCGGCCAGGCGAGGCGTCAAATATCGTTATTATCTATCCTCGGTCATTCTCAATGGTCAGGCTGAGCAGGCGGGATCAATACGCCGAGTGCCGGCAGCCGAGATCGAGGCCCTGGTCGTCCGGTCGGTTCGGGAGCATCTCAAACTAAATGATCCAGTCGACGATCGGCAGCTTATCGACACTTATGTCGTGAAGGTCGAGGTCCAGCCGGAGCAGTTAGTCATCCATTTGGCCCAGACCGAGCAACATACACGGGCGGCTCACAAAGGCGTCCTCCGCGTCGCCTGGCAAAAGCCTCCGTCGAAGCGGCGCCGAGAGATCCTTCTGACGGCCCTGTCCCGCCACAGAATGGGCGTCCCATACGTTCAGAAACCCGCGCGACATTGGTTGCATCGATCGCCCGTGGTCGGCGTTGGCTTAATGAACTCACCTCGGATCCTGCGGCAACGACAGAAAGCATTGCTGAGCGAGAGGGGTGCAGCGTTCGCAAGATCAATATGACGATCTCGCTTGCTTTCCTCGCGCCGGATCTCGTCAAAGCGGCTATTGAAGGAAGGTTGCCTCACGGAATGGGCCTAGTCCGTCTTTGCGACCTGCCGGTCGAATGGTCCCGCCAGCACCAAGCGCTCGGCCTCGCCTCTCAATAAGTGCGTCTATCGAACCAGTCTCTGCCTGGAGCCGTCTCTGTTGCCGGGAAACCGGATTTCGGGGCCAGAGACAAAGGCGCCGAAACGACCTCCCAAATCCAGTTGCCCCTTTGCAGAGACTGATCGCTCGCGACAGATGCCGCCAATTCGGGGCTATTTGCCAATAGTCGGGAAATCTCTGGTCGTCGCAGACTGCGTGGTGGGCCCGGGAGGACTTGAACCTCCAACCAGACCGTTATGAGCGGTCGGCTCTAACCAGTTGAGCTACGGGCCCTTCCGCACCTTCTATCAATGCCGGTGGGCTACGCGCAATGTCGCCCTCTCCTGCCAGGCTACCAATTGGGCTAGTCTAGTCTTGTCCTCGTTTCGCCGGAGATCGAACGTATGCAGGTTTTCAGCCTCGAACGCGAGCAGCAGTGGAATCCCAAGCACCACGTGGAAAAGATTCTGGGCAAGATCGCCGACGGCGACGTCACGGTCGCCTGCTGGGAGCCCGGACAGATCAGCCCCTACCACTGCCATCCGGCCGCGACCGAAATCTATTTCTGTGTTTCGGGCGGCGGCATCATGCGCACGCCGACGGAAACCATCGACATCAAGCCGGGCGCTTTCGTGGTGCATCCGCCCGGCGAGGTCCATGAATATGAGAATGGCGCGGGCCGCACCATGCTGTTTCGCGTGCGCTATGGCACCGACATGCGCGCGCATCACTGCGCCTGGCGCGGCAAGGCGGAATGGAAGCAATCGGGCGAAGATGCCGATTATTACCGCAAGCATCCGGTAGCATAACAATGTCATGGGCGGGCTTGTCCCGGCCATCCCGGCTTAGAAACTCTCGTCATATAAAGGAGGACCTGGATGCCCAACACAAGGCCGGACATGACGGCATAACAATTCACATCTTCAGCAGCCGCTTGGCATTGCCGCTCAGTATCTTCGCCTTATCTTCATCACAAAGCGGCACCTCCTTCATCCATTCCGTACCCGGCGGGTTCATCACGAACGGCCAGTCGACCGCAAACAAAATGTGATCGATGCCCATTTCCATCACGCAGCAGAGCAGCGCCGGATTGGAGAAGAAGCCGCTCGTGGTCACGTAGAAGTTCTTGCAGAAGATGTCGCGGAAGCTCATCGGCTTCTGCCCCGGCCGCTTAAGCGAGGCATCGATACGCCAGACCAAAAACGGCAGCGTCTCGCCAAAATGGCCGAGGATGATCTTCAGGTTCGGGTGCGTGTCGAACACGCCCGAGAGCACCAGCCGGATCGCCTGCGTCGCGGTCTCTACCGTATAGCCCCAGCCCGGGCGCACCACCAGCGGGAAGTCCTTGGCGTAATCCTGCAGATAGACTTCCGTCACCTTCGGATGCGGCAGCGAGGGATGGAAGTAAATCGGCACGTCGAGTTTTTCGGCGCGCTCGTAGATCGGCCAGCATTTCTTCAAGTCGAGAAATTCGCCGTTGGTCATGCCGTGCAGCATGGCGCCTTTGAAGCCGAGCTTGGTCACCGCGCGCTCGAGCTCGTCGGCGGCGGCTTTCGGATCGGCGGTGGGCAGCGCCGCGAAGGCAGCGAATCGCTTGGGGTTGGCGGCGCAGACCTTGGCCAGCCGGTCGTTGACCCCGCGCGTGAGGTCGGGAGCGATGTCGGCCGGAAGCTTTTGCGCCGACGGCGCGCCATGCGAGAGCACCTGAATGTCGATGCCGGCCTCGTCCATTTCCTTGAGACGCAGCGCGCCAAAATCGTAAAGCCGCTCTTCGGTCTCGTTGCCGCGGCCCGCTTCCGGTCCGGTAAAATGCCTGGCCAGCTCGGGATCCCAATAGTGTTCTTCGATAGCGATGACCGGGCAGTGAGGCTTTTTGAACATGACACGTCCCCCGCGGCTGGAGACCATTTCGTAGCAACCAGAGAATCCCCTGTCACGGATTCTTCACAATACGCGTTTCACAGAATTGTCATGCGTATAGCGCGTCGACTCTGGCTATGGAACTTGCTTTGGCGTTTTCTCCGACTCAGTTAAGCATCGGCTATGCTGCCGATTCTTCGAATCCTTCCAGTTGGCGGCGTATTCCTCGCCATTCTCCTTTTGGTCCTGGCGCTCGACGCGCCGGAGCGGATGTTCGCGCCATTGCCACCGGACACGGCGTCGGTGCGCGGCGCGTTGATCGCGCCCGACGATCATCCGGAATGGCGGCAATTCCTCATGCAGGCCGCGATCCGGCGCGCCGATGAATTGAATCGATTGCGCGAGCTGCCGGATTCGCCGGCGCGAGGCGAGCCTGTGCCACCGGCGCCCAAGATTGCCAGCGTGCCGATCGAGCGCGGCGAGACCGATCCCGACGCCGATGACGAGACCGGGTCGATCCTGCAGCTTCGGCCTGCGACCATTCCGATCGACATCGGCGAGCCCTCGGCGTTCGAATTGCCGGTGGCCGCGCCGGAGGAAAAGCCGCCGGTGATCAGGACGCCGCAGCGGCTGAAATCGCACCATGAAGGCCGACTCAGAGGCGTGTCGCACAAACACCGCGCCAAGGCGCGGGTCAAACCGGATCCCTATGCGCGGTTCGATCTTTTCAAGGCGATCTTCGGCGACCAGAAATTCACGCCGCCGCCAACGGTCGGCGCCAAGATAGCGTCGCCCTAGCGCTGCCGCCCGCGCGGCTCGATCATTGATTATCGAGGCGCGCGCTAAAACGATCCGACGCGGGCGAAGCGGCCGCCCCCTCGTTCCGCGCAACAATCAGCTGTTTGTCATCGCTATTCTTAGCGGACGCAAAGGCGGCGGATGCGGCTTCTTGGCTCCGTGCTGCGTAGCCTTTGCGCTTGGCGGCGTAGTAATAGCCCGCGGCATAATAATGCACCGCGCGATTGGTATTGCCGCCGGCCACCTGATAGGCGCCAGCAAGATATTTCGCCGCATAGGTCATATTGGTGTCGGCATCGAGCAGGCCGGCGGCGGTGCCGCGATAGCCCATGGCGCGCGCGGTGGCGAGCTTGATTTGCATCAGGCCGTAATTGCCCTTGTAGATCACGCGCGGATTGCCGCCGCTCTCGCGCTTGATCACTCGGCGCAGCAGATCCTCGGGCAAATTGTTGGCGGCGGCGTGGCGGGCGATCAGGCTGTCGAGATTGCCATTGGCGTCGAGGCGGGTCAGGCGCAGATTCTTTGCAGGGGCGGCGGACGCCGCGAGAGCGACAAAAATAGTTGCAAAGCAGATTTTGCGAATCATGTCGGCTCCATTTTTGGGGGATGCTCAGGCTTTTGACCGGGAACTCTGGCAAGTTTGTGACGCAACTGAGGTAAGCCGGATTGGTTCCATCACATTTTGATTCATGCCGTTGCAGGGTCCCGAAACGGGACGGCATGCCCTACCGCACGTTGATCCAGATCAAAACGACCGCCATCCGCCGCCCTAGCCTTTTCAAGGGATCAAACAGGGGGAATTGTCATGCCGACCGAAACGGCCATCGTTATTGGCGGAATCGTTTTCTTTTTCGCGGTGTTTGCGTTGTCGCTGGCCTGGGCCGATTTCCATTCGCGCGGTTATCGCGCGCCCGAATCCAGGCACTTCTAGATACCCGCGCCGCCCTGCCCTCGTGTAATGTCCCTGCCGTCAAGTACGGGAGGACATCGTTTCATGAGTAAGACGATCGAGGAGCGCCTGCGCGCGGTCGAGGACAGACTTGCGATCTTTCATTTGATCGCCAGCCATCCGCCGGCCGCCGATACCGGCAGCGACGGCTACTACCGCGACGCCTTCGCGCCGGACGCCGTCATCGATCTCGGCGGCGGCAAGGCGGCCACCGGCAACGAGAACATCGCCGCGGTGGTCAAGACGCCCGAGCACCAGGGCGCGATCGCCGCCGGCCTGTGCCACTTCGCCGGATTGCCGCGCATCGAACTCAACGGCGACACCGCGGTGGCGATCTCCTATTTGCAGGTGCTGACGCCGAACCGCGAAGCCAAGCCGGTGGAGTTGTCCGGCCATGGCCTGTCGAGCGGCTATCGCGTCCACCGGCTGGGCGCCAACCGCTGGGACCTCAAACGAACCGAGAGCGGCTGGAAGGTGACGCGGCGGGCCTATCGTATGCTCGACGGCAACGAAGAGGCGCACGAGATGTTGCGCGGGGCGGTCGGCGGAGCGGCGTGACGCCGCCCGCCCATCAACGAACGGCCAGCCGCTTGTGCGCGGCGTTGGCCTGCAGCTCGGCTTCGGCGAACACGTCGACCACCGACGTCAAGGCGGCGGCGACGCGCGCCAGCGCCGGCCAAACATGTCCGTTCGGCAGATCCGAAGCGCGAAGTGGAAACGTCGTCATTTCTCTTAATCTCCTGAATACGTGGAATTGAAACCGACTACCAATGCGACTGCGACAGGAACCGGCGCTCGATCTCGCGCTCGGTCTCGTCGGTGAATTTGCCGCCGCTGCCGGAGATGTAGCGGGCGATCTCGCGTTCGGCGGCGTGCTGGCGCGAAACCGCCATGGCCGCGAGCAGGTTGGTGAAAAAACCTTTGCCCTTGCGGACATCGGATTGCGGGAGGGCGAGGTCTTGCAGTGCAAGCGCGAGGGGCGCGTAAGTCATAGGGTCATCTCCTTCAAAAGCCTGATGATCCCCTGTCGTTTCCGTGTCGTTTCTTGCTCTTGTTGCAATGCAATATACTCCGAGAGGGCCATAATAGAAGTCCTTGTGCCGCATGTGTTCCATGCGCCTGACTCATGCGCTGCATCGCATCATTGTCGCAATCATATGCAACTGATTCCAAATACGGCGGCAAACGCCCAGCGCGCGGGCATTGTCGTGCAGGCGGCATCGCCGCGCCGCATTTCCGCCGCATCGCGTTAACAAATGATTAACCGTGGCAAGCCGCCATGCGCGTCCGGGCGGGCGGCGGTGGCGGCAAACGGCCGGTTGCATTGCGCCCGGCAGGCTCCTATATACGCGCTGTTCCGATTTCGCCTGCCTTTCAGGTTCGCCCGTCACAGGGCCTTCCCCAAGAACAGCCCAAATCCGGATATGAGGCTCATGCGAATGGTTTGCATGGGGCATTGACGCCTTTGTGCGTTTCAAAAGGAGGCCATGATGGCCACAGGTACCGTTAAGTTCTTCAACGCCCAAAAGGGCTTCGGCTTCATCGTGCAGGACGGCGGCGGGCCGGATGTGTTCGTTCACATCTCGGCAGTCGAGCGCGCCGGCATGAGCAATCTCAACGAGGGCCAGAAGCTCTCGTTCGACATCGAAGCCGATCGCAAGAACGGCAAGTCGGCCGCTGCCAATCTGCAGGCGGTCTGACACTATCCAACTGGAGAAACCCCGCGCTTGCGCGGGGTTTTTCTTTTTTGGCGCATCATCCCGAAAAGTGGTATGCGGTTTTCGGACAAGATGATGCGCACATGAACTAGGACAGCGCGCATGGCCAAGAAACCAGGCACCAATCCCAAAGGCGAATTCGTGTTCTTCGACGTCGTCTATGAGGACGGCTCGCAGCGCTCCAACCGGCGCGTGCCGGCGGAGCTTTTGAGCGGCCTCGAGAAGGACGCGCCCGCGCTCGGCTTCCTGATCGAGCAGGACCGCGAGATCGCCGAGAAATCCGGCCGCGCGCCGCTCAAGATCGAGCGCATCGGCCGCGTCGGAGCGAAGCCGGAAAAGATGATGAAGGCCGGCTGACGCCGACGTGACGGGCCTCACTGGCCGGCCTCATGACTTCTGCCCTCGTCTTGTTCCAGCCGCTCGCGCAGCATGCGCTGGAGCATGGCCATGGCGCGCGCGGTCTGCTCCGGCGTCGAAGACCGCCGCGGCGGCGGATTAGCGCAAGCGTAAAATATCCAACGAAAGAAGCGCCTATCAATGTCCAAAAATATGTTGCGCGCTTCCAATAAAGATCAATCTCAAACTTTCTAATTTCCTGTGCATGTTTCAATGCGGCGTCACGCTGTTCCTTTGTAGGAAATAGCTCTCTGTACTGAGCGCAGGTTCTCACCGTCACCGGCATAGGCTCGCTCCCCTCTTCAGCCGCTACTTGAGAAAATAAAGTTTGCAACTGAAAGTAAAATAATAATGCAAATTGTCTGCGATGATCCGATGAACGCGGCGCGCGCGCCCTACTCCTCAATCCTCTCGCTCATCAGCACCAGCGCCTTGCGATAAATCTCGGCGCGGTTTCCCTCGCACATGCGCCCCCGCCCGGCGCACCCCCTACTGCGACTCGTCGTGATGCGGCGCGGACCCGTGCGGTTTGGCGCTGATGAGCCAATAGAGCAGCCCGAACGCGAGCGCGACCCCGCCGATCCCGATCAGGCTTTGAAACGTCGCGATGGCGAAGTCGAGCAGGATGACCTTGCGCGCGATGACAAGGATCGCGATCAGTACGATGACGCGCGCCTGCAGGATGCCGGACCTCTGCGTGATCGCGAAGGCGATCGAATGATTGAACTCGATCAGGATCAGGATGGTGAGGATGGAGCCGAACACATCCTTCAGCACGTCGGCGTCCATGAAGGCGAGGCCGAGCCTGAAGTGATCGGCCAGCTGGATCGCCACCAGGACCAGCGAATAGACGATCACCACCGAGATAAACAGCATGACGACGCGCGAGACGATCTGCTCGAAGCGCTCGTAGGACGTGAGATCCTTCCATTGCCGTTTCAAAGTCGCGAAATTCAGCATCGCTCTTCCCCCGTGGCTGAGACACGCGAAAGCTTAGCACGGAAAGAATATTGTCACCGGCACGAGGCCCGGCATGACGAAGAAGAACCGCGTCCCCGCTTTTTGCATAAGACGCGCTTCGCGCTTTTGCGCGGGGACGTACGGGTGAGAGCGCCCGGCCCGCAGGCGTTCGTCATTCCGGGACGCGAACGGAGTGAGCGGACCCGGAATCCAGAGGCACGTTCGGCGGTTGTTTCTGGATTCCGGGTTCGCGCCTTCGGCGCGCCCCGGAATGAGAGCCCCACGCCCTACTCGCCGATCTTCTCGCTCATCAGCACCAGCGCCTTGCGGTCGATCCCGGCGCGGTCCCACGCGCGCACCGGCCGGACATTCGTCGTGCCGCGGACGAAGCACCTGCGGGCTGTTCCGCCGCGTCCATCAATAACAACGAACGATATTGACCGTCTGCGTGCCGCCGCCGGCACGGGGCACCGACTGCTGCTGGGCGTGACAGCCGCGCGCATCTTCATATGGCCGCATGGCGGGCGGATAGCGATGGACCGCATCCCACGGCACGTCGTAGGTATAGGTTACGTGCTCGGACAGCGCGCCGACGCCGGCAGCGGGTTCGACGCCCGCCGACTGCGGGGCGCCGTAAACCGCCGGTCCATATCCCCACAGCCCCCAACCCGCATTGCGGGAGCCGCGCGATCCGGCCATGGCGTGATGCCCCGCGTCGGCGCTGCGCGCATGGCCGCCGCCATGCGTCGCACCGGATACCGCGGCACCCGGCGCGCCCGAACCGGCGGCGAAAGTGGAGCTTGCGGCCGCCGACAGCGCCGCGGACAACGCCGCGATCAGCGCGACGCGCACTATGGTCTTCGGGTTATTCGTCAGGTTGTTTTTCATGGCCCACCGCCTCCAACGATACGCAACTTGCGTGGTCCGCGAGGCATGATTGCGCAATTATAAAGGGGTGTACAGGGCGGCGATCGGCCGTCGTTGCCGGACGCGGGGTGCAACGCTCGCGCCCTACTCCCCAATCTTCTCGCTCATCAGCACCAGCGCCTTGCGATAGATCTCGGCGCGGTTCCATTCGCGCATCACCTGAAAATTCTCGGTGCCCTCGCCGAACGGCTGGCCCGCCTTCCAGCCGTTCATCTTCAACAGATTGGCGGTCGAGGCCAACACGTCCGGCACCGAATGGCGCAGGTCGACGCGGCCGTCGCCGTCGAAGTCGACGCCGTATTTGATGTAGGACGACGGCAGGAACTGCGTCTGGCCGATCTCGCCGGCAAAGGCTCCTTTCAGGTCGGCGAGCGGCAGGTCGCCGCGCTGCACGATCTTCAGCGCCGCGATCAGCTCGCCCTGGAACAGCTCGCTGCGGCGGCAGTCGTGCGCCAGCGTCGCCAGCGTGCGGATCACCGGCAGCTTGCCGATGTCGCCGGTGCCGTTGTCGCTCTCCATGGTCCAGATCGCCATGATGAGGTTTGCCGGGACGCCGAATTGCCGCTCGACGCGGCCGAGCAGCGCGGCGTGCGCGCGCATCAGCCGCTTGGCGCGGGCGATGCGCGGCGGGATGACGCGGGTCGAAGCATAGCGCTCGAAGCTCATGGTGAAGGTGCCGTGTTGGCGGCGGTCGAAGGCGAGCACGCTCGCGTCGGGCGTGACGCCGGCAAAGGCGAGATCGATGGTGGCCTGCGTGATGCCGGCCGCGCGCGCGTCGGCCGCCATCTGGCCGAGGAAGCTGCGAAAATCGCCGCCGCAGGACGCCGCCTGGGCGGGCAGCGCGAGGAGCAAGGTGAAGAAGATGGCGAGCCCACCCGCCGCCATGCGCGGGCTTGACCCGCGCATCCATGATGAGTTTCCAACCATGACAATCCTACGTATGGCCTAGGTCCGCGGTAGGTCATCATGGATTGCCGGGTCAAGCCCGGCAATGACAAGAAGGGCCGGGCATGACAGAGGGGCACGCCTTGCGCTAACACTGCCGCCGGAAACGAAACCCCAAGGAGCGTTGCATGCCCAAGGCCTACTGGATCACCTGCTATCGCGAGATCAAGAACCCCGACAAGGTCGCCGCCTACGCCAAGCTCGCCGGCCCCGCGCTCGCCAAATACGGCGTGCGCTATCTCTGCCGCGGCAACCCGGGCGCGGTGTTCGAGGCGGGCCAGAAGGAGCGCACCGTGATGTCGGAATTCCCCTCGCTCGAGCAGGCCATCGCCGCGCACAACGGGCCGGAATACCAGGAGGCGCTCAAGGTGCTCGGCGACGGCGCCGTGCGCGACATCCGCATCGTCGAGGGGCTGGAGTGAGCTTAAGCCGGCTCACCGCCCTGTCACGCAGACGTGTGGCGATTGTGTAATGCCGGCGGGCCAATTCGTGGCTAGATTGGCGCCAACGTCCTCCGGGAGAGCCCCATGATGCATCGCCTGTTCGCCGCCCTCATCGCCGGCGCCGCCTGCGCGCTCGCGCCCTTCGCCGCCAAGGCCGAGCCCGCCGTCGCCATCCCCGCTCCCGCCGTGCAGGCGCCCGCGCCCGCCGCGGGGCTCGAGACCGCCGTGCTCGCCGGCGGCTGCTTCTGGGGCGTGCAGGCCGTGTTCCAGCACGTCAAGGGCGTCACCAACGCCGTCTCCGGCTATGCCGGCGGCGCCAAGGCGACCGCCGAATACGAAACGGTGAGCTCGGGCAGCACCGGCCACGCGGAAAGCGTGCAGGTGACCTTCGATCCGCGCGAGATTTCCTACGGCAAGATCCTGCAGATCTATTTCTCGGTGGCGCACAACCCCACCGAGCTCAACTACCAGGGCCCCGATCACGGCACGCAGTACCGCTCCGAGATTTTCCCGCAAGACGCCGAGCAGCAAAAAGTGGCGCGCGACTACATCGCCCAGCTTGACGCCGCGCATGTGTTCAGCGGGCCGATCGTGACCAAGACCGGCACCATGAAGCAGGCGTTCTTCCCGGCCGAGGCCTATCACCAGGATTACGCGATGCTGCACCCCAACCAGCCCTACATCGCCTACAACGACGCGCCGAAGGTAGCGAACCTGAAGAAGCTGTTTCCCGACCTGTGGCGCGACAAGCCGGTGCTGGTGGCGGAGGCGGGCAAGACGAATTGAAGGCGGTTAGGCCGCGAAATCAAAAACCCCGGCCGAAGCCGGGGTTTTTCTTTTATCAGTTGTCCAGGAAGGACCTGAGTTTGCGACTGCGGCTCGGATGCTTCAGCTTCCTTAGCGCCTTGGCCTCGATCTGGCGGATGCGCTCGCGGGTCACCGAGAACTGCTGGCCGACTTCCTCCAGCGTGTGGTCGGTGTTCATGCCGATGCCGAAGCGCATGCGCAGCACGCGTTCCTCGCGCGGAGTGAGCGAGGCGAGCACGCGCGTCGTCGTCTCGCGCAGGTTCGACTGGATCGCCGCGTCGATCGGCAGGATAGCGTTCTTGTCCTCAATAAAATCGCCGAGGTGCGAATCCTCCTCGTCGCCTATTGGCGTTTCCAAGGACAATGGCTCCTTGGCGATTTTCAGGACCTTGCGTACCTTCTCCAGCGGCATGCCCAATTTCTCGGCCAGCTCTTCCGGCGTCGGCTCGCGGCCGATCTCGTTGAGCATCTGCCGTGACGTGCGCACGATCTTGTTGATGGTCTCGATCATGTGCACCGGGATGCGGATGGTCCGCGCCTGGTCGGCGATCGAGCGCGTGATCGCCTGGCGGATCCACCAGGTCGCATAGGTCGAGAACTTGTAACCTCTACGGTATTCGAATTTGTCTACCGCCTTCATCAGGCCGATATTGCCTTCCTGGATCAGGTCGAGGAACTGCAGGCCGCGGTTGGTGTATTTCTTGGCGATGGAGATGACGAGGCGCAGGTTGGCCTCGACCATTTCCTTCTTGGCTTGGCGCGCTTCGCGCTCACCCTTCTGCACCATGTGCACGATCTTGCGGAACTCGCCGATCTCGACGCCGGTCTGGCCGGCGAGCTCGTGCACCAGCGTGCGGATCTCCTTGATGCGGTCCTTCTCCTTGGCGACCAAGTTCTTCCAGCCTTTGGCCGCCAATTTGGAGATGCGGTTGAGCCAGCGCGGGTCGAGTTCGTTGCCCATGTACTGCTTGAGGAACTCGTCGCGCGAGACGCCGTAGCTTTCGCTGAGCCGCATCAGGCGGCCTTCGTTCGACACGAGGCGCTTGTTGATGTCGTAGAGCTGCTCGACCAGCGAATCGATGCGCGCCTGGTTGAGCCGCAGCGACTTCACCTCGGAGATGATCTCTTCCTTCAGCTTCTTGTATTTGCGCTCCTGCGCCGGCGACAGCGAGGTGCTCTTGAGGCGGAACTCGATGTCCTGCTCCTGCAGGCGACGCAGCTTTTTGAAGTCGTCGGCGATGTTGTCGAAGGTCTCGACCACCTTCGGCTTGAGCTCGGCCTCGATCGCGGCGAGCGACAGCGAATTCTCCATGTCGTCTTCGTCGTAATCGCCCTCGGCGGCGGACTCGGCCGGATCCTTCTCCTCGCCGTCGGCGGCGGGTTCGCCCGGCGCCTTGAACGGCGTCGCGGCGGGGGGCGCGGCGGGAGGGGCGGCCTGCGTCTGCACCACCTGTAGATGCGGCGCGCCGGGAACCGGCGTCGCGCCCGGCACCACGGCCTGCGCGATCGGCTTGCCGTCGGGGCCGATGATCACCGGCACCTGCATCTGTTTGGCGTCGGGACCGGCATAGGTCGCTTCGAGATCGATGATGTCGCGCAGGAAGACCTTGCCGTCGTTCAATTCGTCGCGCCAGATGATGACGGCCTGGAAGGTGAGCGGGCTTTCGCAAAGCCCTGCGATCATCGCCTCGCGGCCGGCTTCGATGCGCTTGGCGATGGCGATTTCGCCCTCGCGCGACAGCAGTTCGACCGAGCCCATTTCGCGCAGATACATGCGCACGGGATCGTCGGTGCGCTCGGACGGCTCTTTCTTTTCGGTGGTGGCGAGCGCCTTGGTCTTGGCCTCGACCACCTCGCGGCCGGACTCGTCGTCGTCATCGTCGTCGTGCTCGTCGGCGGCCTTTTCGGTCTCGCCGTCCTCGCCTTCGGCGTCTTCCGTCTCGACCACGTTGATGCCCATCTCCGAGAGCATCGCCATGATGTCCTCGATCTGCTCGGGCGAGGTCGATTCGGACGGCAGCACGGCGTTGAGCGCGTCGAAGGTGACGAAGCCGCGCTTCTTGGCGGCCTTGATCATCTTCTTGACGCCGGCGTCGTTGAGATCGAGCAGCGGCAGCGGCGAATCGGGCGCGCCTTCGGCGTCCTTTTCCGGGGCCTCTTCCTTGACCTGCGCCTTTGCCTTAGTCGCCATAATTCGTCCTCTCCTGGACCGGCCCCTAGGGGAAAAACACCCCCCTATAAATAGGCAACAGCCAAGGGGCCAGGCGCCCGGCAAGGCGCTGCCCCCCCAAATCAGGTCGTCAGTGTGGTCGGAACCCGCTTAAGCTCCGATTAACTACATATCTACCGCGGGAATCGACCTCTTATTCCCTGCGGTCCGGCACGCGCCCCGCCCTGCTAAGGGACTTGCGGGCCCTGCTCATAAGCTACGAACGCCCCGACCGGAAGAGGCTCCGAACCCCTCGATCAGGGCCTCGGTCCCTTCCATCTGCGACAAGCGCCCTTTGACGTCACGCAACCGCAGATAATTGGCTTCGCTGGTGTCCTGGCCAAGCGCCTGTTCGGCGTCGTTGAGCTCCTTAGTTAGTGAATGCCACTGCCGATGCAAGGCGACAAGCTGTTGCCAGGTCACCAAAACGTCGTCCGGCGCGGCATCGGGCCGGGCGCCCCAGACCGACGCGGTGGTAATGGAGGCATCGATGCGTGCCATGGCCTCGGCAAGGCCGCGTCCCTCAAGCTCCGCCCGCACCGCCTCGGCATCCGCCGCCGCGGCATGGGCGGCGATATCGATCAGCGCACTTTTGAGCCGCTCGGCGTCGGCATGATGGAACTCGAGCGAGGCCAGTTCCTCCAGGTGATCGTGCAGCAGCCAGGGATAATTTAGCGCCGCCTGCAGGATCAGCGCCTCGCGCCGCGGCACCGCGGTGCGGTGGCCGCGATGCACCGGGCTTGAAGCGAGCTGCCGGCTGACCACCACATAGGGCGTGTTCTTGCCGCCGGTGAGCGGGCGCTGCGGCGCGCCATTGCGCGGTTGCCAATTGGCATTGCCGCGCTCGCGCGAAGTCTGCCGCCATGCCTCACCCGGCCCGCGCTGGAAATTGCCGCGCGGCGCAAATCCCTGACCTTGCGCGGGCGCAAAGAACTGCGCCAGCCGCGCGTTGAAATCCTGCCGGTAATATTTGCGCACCGCGTCGTCGCCGATGCCAGCGGTGACCTCGTTGATGCGCGCTTCCAAGGCCGCGCGCCGCTCCGGCGTCTCGAACGAATGCCCTTCGGTCTCGCGCGCCCATAACATGTCGGCGAGCGGCCGCGCCGACGCGATCACGTCGGCGACCGCCTCGCGCCCGGCCGAGCGCGCCAGATCGTCCGGGTCCTGGCCTTGCGGCAGCAACGCGAATTTCAGGCTCTTGCCCGGTTTCAACCGCGGCATGGCGAGTTCGACGGCGCGAAAGGCCGCGCGCAGGCCGGCATTGTCGCCGTCGAAGCAAAGCACCGGCTCGTCCGCCATCTTCCACAGCAGCGCCAGTTGGTCCTCGGTAAGCGCGGTGCCGAGCGGCGCGACGGAGGCAGGAAAGCCCGCCGTCACCATGGCGATGACGTCGACATAACCTTCAACCGCGACCACGGGTACGCCCTTTTGGGCGCCGTCATGCGCGGCCTGACGTGCGCTGGCGATGTTGTAGAGCGTAGCACCCTTATGAAAGAGCGGCGTCTCCGGCGAATTCAAGTATTTCGCCTGCGCGTCCTTCTCCAGCGCGCGGCCGCCAAAAGCGATGACACGTCCGCGCAGATCGCCGATCGGGAACATCACACGGTCGCGGAAGCGGTCGTAAGGCAGCGGGATATCGTCGCCGGCGATCAGTAGTCCTGCCTCCACCATGTCCTCGACCGGAATGCCGTGGCTGCCGAGATGCTCCTTCAACGCGAAGCGCTCGTTGGTCGCATAGCCGAGGCGGAATTTCAGTTGCGTCGCCGGATCGAGGCCGCGGTCGGCGAGATAGCCGCGCGCCTTGGCGCCCGCGCGCGAGGCAAGCGTGGCTTCAAAGAACTTCGCCGCCAGTTCCATGACGTCGTGCAGCGTCTTGCGCCGCGCATCGCGCTGCTCGTCCTCACGCGAGACAACCGGCAGCGGCACGCCGGCCATTTGCGCCAGCCGCTCGACCGCCTCCGGGAAGCTGACGCCTTCCGACTCCATGACGAAATCGAAAATGCTGCCGTTCTTGCCCGAGGAGAAATCGAACCAGGCCTGCTTCTGGTCGTTGACGAAGAAGGACGCGGTCTTCTCCTTGTTGAAGGGTGACAGGCCCTTGAACTCGCGCCCCGAGCGCGTGAGCCGGACGCGCTTACCCACGACTTCCGAAACCGGCAGCCGGGCTTTCAGCTCATCGAGGAACTGGGGCGTGAAACGCATAACATTGCCGCCACGCGCGAGACGCGGCGTCTATCTCTTCCGTTTGGGCCGAATCGGTTCGTCTATCATAGGCCCGCAAATCGAGACTTTCCGGGGCCGGTGAAGGAACCTGCATTGGACTCGGTAAATCGTGGCCTTTTCCTAGTTTTCCACAGGGCCCGTGGGTTCCGGCTAACGCCGGAAAGGGCATTTGCAGCGACAATGCGGTAACGCCGTCGCGCCCGCAAACCATGCTGTTCCTGACCACGCACACGATCTGGTACGCCGCAATTCTGCTGCTGGTACCGACGACGATCGTCGCCACGGCGGGACCGCTGGTGATCCGACGCTTCGTGACGCTCGAGCGCCAGCGCAGCAACAACGAGGTCGCCGGCTTCAAGTTTGCGACCGTCGGCGTCATTTTTGCAGTGCTGCTCGCCTTTGCGGTGATCGTCGTCTGGGAAAAGTTCAACCAGGCGGAGGGCGCCGTCGCTAAGGAAGCGACCGCGGGGGCGACAATCATTCGCCTATCGCAGGGCATCGACCCCGAGCACGGTGCGGCGATCCGCAAAGCCACGCTCGACTACCTGACGACGGCGATCGCGCGCGACTGGCCGGACATGGAACACGGGCGGGTGAGCGCGGGCGCCACCGAAGCGCTCGGCAAGGTCTATACCGCGCTGCTCAAATTCCACAGCATCGACGCCAGCGAAGGCCTGGTGATCGCCGAACTTCTCCGGCAGGTCGACCGCCTGAGCGAAGCGCGGCGCGAGCGGCTGGTGATGGCGGACGGCACGGTTCCCGGCATCATCTGGCTGGTGTTGTTCGTTGGCGCCTTCCTGACCGTCGGCTTCACGTTTTTCTTCGGCACCGAAAATGTTCGCGCGCAGGCGCTGATGACCGCGGCGTTGTCGTTCCTGATTTTCACCGGGCTTCTGACGATCGTCGCCATCGATCATCCGTTCGCCGGAACCATCAAGGTCGGACCCGAGGCGATCGCCGGCGTCGTCGTGGATTTCTCCGCAGCCGCGGCGCACTGAGCCCTACTGCGGCGGCAGACCCGACTCCAGCACGACCTCCTTGGCGGCGGCGCGGCCCTCGGTGACGGTCTTGGCGAATTCCGCCGGCGTGCCGACCGCCGGCACCTGGCCGCGACTGATCACGTATTTCTCGACGAAGTCCTTGTTCTGGAATACACGCCACACCTCGGCATTGAGCTTGTCGACGATCGCCTTTGGCGTTCCCGGCGGCGCGAACAAGCCATACCAGGTCTCCGACGGCGCGCCCTTGTAGCCGAGGTCGGCGAGCGTCGGCACGTCGGGCAGAAGCGGCGTGCGGATGTTGTTGACCAGCGCCAGCGCCGTCATCTTGTTGGCCTTGATCTGCGAAATGATGTTGCCGAGCCCGAACAGGCCGATCGGCGTAGTGCCGGAAAGGATGGCGGTGACCGCCTCGCCGCCGCCGCGGAACGGCACGCGCACCCAGTCGGCGCCTTGGTCGCGCTTGAGGCTGTCCATGTAGACCACGCAGGGGATCGAGGCGGTGAGATAATTGAGCGTACCGGGCTTCGCCTTCGACAGCGCGACCAGCTGGTCCACCGTCTTGACGTTGAGATTGGAGTTCACCACCAGCACCTGGATGAGGTGGAACAGGTTGACGATGGGCACGAGCTTTTCCGGCTCGAAGGGAATCTTTTTGAACAGGTACTGGTTGTAGATCATCGTATCGGCGTTAATGATGCAGATGGTGTAGCCATCCGGCGTGGCGTCCTGGCAGGCGCGTCCGGCGATGTTGCCGGCGCCGCCCGGCTTGTTCTCGATGATCAGCGGCTGGCCGAGGCGCTTCTGCATGGCGTCGTTGAGCACGCGCATGAAGATGTCGCTGATGCCGCCGGCGCTCGAGGTGGTGAAGACGCGGATCGGGCGATTGGGATAGTCGTCGGCCGAGGCCTGCGTTGCGAACAAAGCTACGGCCATCGCGGCCGCCGCAAGAATTCGTTTCATGAAGTCCTCCCCTTCGGTTTTCTTTTATACCTCAATCCTCATCTTGAGGAGCAATCCTACTGCAGCTTCGCCTTCACCATCCCGCTAGCCTTGGCCATGTCCATCTGCCCGGCATATTTGCCGCGCAAGGCGCCGATCACTTTGCCCATGTCCTTCATGCCGGCGGCGCCTGTGTCCTTGATCGCGGCCTCGATCGCCGCCGTCATCTCGGCTTCCGACATCTGCTTCGGCAGATAGCCGGAGATGATGGCGATCTCCTCCTGCTCCTGCTTGACCAGGTCGGCGCGGTTGCCCTTCTGGTAAAGCTCGACCAATTCCTGGCGCTGCTTGATCATCTTCTGCAGCACGGGGAGCACCTCGGCGTCGCCGAGCGGCGGCTTGCCCTGCCCACGCGCCTCAATGTCGGCGTTCTTGAGCGTGGAATTGACCATGCGCAGGGTGGAGACCGCCCGCTCGTTCTTGGCCTTCATCGCCTCGGTCAAAGCTTTGTTGATGTCGTCGCGCAGCACGGGGAGGCCCTTTCCTTGTGGTGTTGACTCGGCGTTCAGAATAATCAAAAATTTTCATGTGCGGGTCTGTTGAGGCGCTGCATGTTGCATCCGGGAATATCCCCGGGACGGTATATCCGTCGATCTCCCCGTCACACCGAGCCCAAATTATGGAAAGCGAAGATATCGACTTGTCCATGAAGGGCAAGAAGCGTCGGCGTTCTGGCCGTGGCGGTCAGAGACCCGATATTAATCCTGCGCGTTACCGCAGGACGCGGCATGTAAGACGATCCTCACGTAGAGTAAGACGGTCCTCACGTAGAGGCAGACGGTAAACGAGGAGCCGCCGGGTACAAGCCCGGCGGCTTTTACAAGCCACTATCTGTTCTTTCCGATAAAGTACGGGCCTCAATCAAAATCTCTCTAATAGCTGCCTGGGGGCAGCGTGGGGCCGCCCCTTGCCTCGCCTCATATAATACGCAACTAAGAGGCCATGACCCAGACGAAAGCGACCCCCGGCGCCGGGACTTCCGGCGAGGCTTGGGCTGAGCCCAAGCCGACGGCGCTTTTGGTGCTGGCCGACGGAACCGTGCTGGAAGGTTTCGGCTTAGGGGCCACCGGCACCGCTGCCGGCGAGGTCTGCTTCAACACCGCCATGACCGGCTACGAGGAGATCCTCACCGACCCTTCTTACGCAGGGCAGATCATCACCTTCACCTTCCCGCATATCGGCAATGTCGGCACCAACGAGGACGACATCGAGACCGTCAACATGGCGGCGACGCCGGGCGCGCGCGGGGTGATCCTGCAAAGCGCCATCACCGCGCCGTCGAACTACCGCGCCACGCGCAACTTGAACGACTGGCTCAAAGCCCGCGGCATCATCGGGCTTTGCGGAATCGACACCCGCGCGCTGACCGCGCTGATTCGCGTCGAGGGCATGCCCAACGCGGTGATCGCGCACGCGCCCGACGGCAAATTCGATCTCGCCGCGCTGAAGAAAGAAGCGGCAAGCTGGCCGGGTCTGGTCGGCATGGACCTGGTGCCGATGGTCACCTCCGGCCAACGCTTCACCTGGGACGAGACGCCCTGGGTGTGGGACCACGGCTTCGGCCGACAGGACAAACCGGAATTTCACGTCGTCGCCATCGACTACGGTATCAAGCGCAATATCCTGCGCCTGCTCGCCGGCACTGGCTGCAAGGTGACGGTGGTGCCGGCCAAGACGTCCGCCGAGGACATCATGGCGTTGAAACCCGACGGCGTGTTCTTGTCCAATGGGCCCGGAGATCCGGCGGCGACCGGCGAATATGCCGTGCCGGTCATCAGGAAGCTGATCGACTCAGGCACGCCGACCTTCGGCATCTGCCTTGGCCACCAGATGCTCGGCATCGCCATCGGCGGCAAGACCATGAAGATGCATCAGGGCCATCACGGCGCCAATCATCCGGTGAAGGATTTGACCACCGGCAAGGTCGAGATCACCTCGATGAACCACGGTTTCGCGGTCGACAAGGACTCGCTGCCGAAGAACGTCGAGCAGACGCATGTTTCTCTGTTTGACGGCTCCAACTGCGGCATCGCCCTGAAGGATAAGCTGGTGTTCTCGGTGCAGTACCACCCCGAGGCCTCGCCCGGCCCGCGCGACAGTCACTATCTCTTCACGCGCTTTGTCGACATGATGCGGCAGGCCAAGAGCGCGGCCAAGCGCAAGATCGCGTAAGCACCAAACGGAAGCCGCTGGCGCATAAACGCTCACGCGGCTAAACAGAAGCGCATGTCCGACTGGATCAGCTTCTACGATTTCAAGCATTCGGTGATCTACGTGAATGCGCGTCACCGCGACGTGCATTACCGCACCATCGCGACCGACATCCGCGCTTACGTGCCGCGGCATTCCGCCGACGTGCTCGACTACGGCTGCGGCGAGGCGACCTCGGCCGATCTCGTCGCGGCGGCGAGCAGCCATCTGACGCTGGTCGAAGCGGCGCCCAATGTGCGCGCGGCGCTCAAGGCGCGCTACGAGTCAAATCCGAAAATCTCGGTGCTGACGCCCGACGAAGCCGCGGCGCGGCCGGTCGGCAGTTTCGATCTCATCGTGATGCATTCGGTCGCGCAATATCTGAGCGAAGCCGAGTTCGAGCGCCAGTTGAAAGTCTTCCACGCGCTAGTCAAGCCGGATGGCCTCGTCATCGTCGGCGATATCGTACCGACCCAACTCGCCGCGCCTTACGCTGCGCTGGCGCTGCTGCGCTTTGCCATCGCCAACGGCTTCTTCTGGGCGGCGGTCGGCGGGCTGATGCGGATTTTCGTGTCGGATTATCTGCGGCTGAAGAAGACGGTCGGCCTGTCGCATTACGACGAGGCGGCCATGCTGGCCAAGCTGACGGCCGCCGATTTTACGGCCAAACGCGCGCCGCGCAATATCGGCCACAACCAGCGGCGCATGACGTTCCTGGCGCGGCCGGCCTAGTCCCAGCCGCCGGGCACGCGGCCGGCCGGATTGGCGACGCGGCCGTTGGCGCGCTTGAGCGCGGCGATCTGATTCATCTCGTCGTCATCGAGCGTGAAATCGAACACGTCGAAATTGTCGGCGATGCGCTCCGCCTTCGACGAGAACGGAATGGCGGCGACGTCTTGCTGCAGCAGCCAGCGCAGTGCGACTTGCGCGACGCTGCGGCCGCGCTTCTCGGCGATGTCGTCGAGCACCGGATCGCCGAACAGGCGGCCGCGCGCCAGCGGGCAATAGGCGATGAAGACGAGCTGGTGGCGGCGCACCGCGGCGATGAGCTTCGACTGGTCGAGATAGGGATGATACTCGGCTTGCAGGGCAACGAGCGGCTCGGGGCAGAGCGCGACCGCCTGATCGAGCAGCCCGATATTGAAGTTGGCAACGCCAATATGCCGTGCCAGTCCCTGTTGCTTGACCTTGGCCAGCGCCGGCATCGTTTCGGCAAGCGCAATGGCCCGATTGGGCCAGTGCACCATCAGCAGGTCGACGTAATCGACCTTGAGCGCGGCGAGGCTGTCGTCGACCGAGCGCACGAAATCGTCGGCGCGCAGGTTCTCGTGGCTGACTTTGGTCGTGAGGAAAATGTCTTGGCGCGGAATGCCCGACGCGCGCATCGCCTCGCCGACCGCGGGCTCGGTGCCGTATTTGCGCGCGGTGTCGATATGCCGGTAACCGACCCCGAGCGCCGTGGCCACGGCTTCAGCGGACATCCCGCCGGTCATTGCCCCGGTGCCGAAGCCGAGGGCGGGGATAGATCCGGATTCTTTAGAAAGCGCGAGGCTGGGCTGAGCGGTCATGATTGGGTCTGTGGATGCGGGCGGGCTGGCAGGCGGCGACACTAGTATAGTTCTGCCAGCATTTGAGCCTCTTTTTCCGTCCACCGCTAATGCGCGCGCCGCCCTTCCCTGCCCGCCGATTCGGGTCTATATGAGCCCCGCGCGCGAGGCTTGAACCCTCAGCGCGATCCGGGGGAGCGCGCAATCCGCGCGCCCTTTTTTTGTGCCCAGTTCATCCGCGAGCGAATGCCTAAAAGAACCGACATCAAATCGATCCTGATCATCGGCGCCGGGCCGATCGTCATCGGCCAGGCTTGCGAGTTCGACTATTCCGGCACCCAGGCCTGCAAGGCGCTCAAGGCCGAAGGCTACCGGGTCGTGCTCGTCAATTCCAATCCGGCGACGATCATGACCGATCCAGATCTCGCCGACGCCACCTATATCGAGCCGATCACGCCGGAGATCGTCGCCAAGATCATCGAGAAGGAACGGCCCGACGCGCTGCTCCCCACCATGGGCGGGCAGACCGCGCTCAACTGCGCGCTCTCCTTGCGCAAGATGGGCGTGCTCGACAAGTTCGGCGTGACAATGATCGGCGCCACCGCCGATGCCATCGACATGGCGGAGGACCGCGCGCTGTTCCGCGAGGCGATGACGCGCATCGGCCTGGAAACGCCGCGCTCGCGGCTCGCCAACGCCTCCGAGCTGAAGAAGGCGGATCGCGACAAGTACCGCGCCGAGACGCAGCGGATCAACGGCCTCGAGGCGCCCGAGGCGGACCGCGCGCTACTGTTGAAGGAGTTCGAGCTGGAATGGGCGCGCGGCGAGCCGGCGCGGCGCGAGCGCTATCAGGACCAGGCGCTGATCGAGGCCTTGCAGGCGCTCGACTATGTCGGGCTGCCGGCGATCATCCGCCCGAGCTTCACGCTCGGCGGCACCGGCGGCGGCATCGCCTACACCAAGTCCGAGTTCCTCGAAATCGTCGAAGGCGGCCTCGACGCCTCGCCGACCAACGAAGTGCTGATCGAAGAATCGGTGCTCGGCTGGAAGGAATTCGAGATGGAGGTGGTGCGCGACAAGAAAGACAATTGCATCATCATCTGCTCGATCGAGAACTTCGATCCGATGGGCGTGCACACCGGCGATTCGATCACCATCGCGCCGGCCCTCACGCTCACCGACAAGGAATACCAGATCATGCGCGACGCCTCGATCGCGGTGCTGCGCGAAATCGGCGTCGAGACCGGCGGCTCCAATGTGCAGTTCGCGGTCAATCCGGCCGACGGGCGGCTGGTCATCATCGAGATGAATCCGCGCGTGTCGCGCTCCTCCGCGCTCGCCTCGAAAGCGACCGGCTTTCCCATCGCCAAGGTCGCCGCCAAGCTCGCGGTCGGCTATACGCTCGACGAGATCGCCAACGACATCACCGGCGGCGCGACGCCGGCTTCGTTCGAGCCGACCATCGATTACGTCGTCACCAAGATCCCGCGCTTTGCCTTCGAGAAATTCCCCGGCGCTTCACCCGTGCTCACCACCTCGATGAAATCGGTGGGCGAGGCCATGGCGATCGGCCGCACCTTCCAGGAATCCTTGCAGAAGGCGTTGCGCTCGCTGGAGACCGGCCTCAGCGGGCTCGACGAGATCGCCATCGAGGGCTTCGATCCAGCCAAAGGCATCGACGACGCCGACAACAAGGCCGCGATCCGCGCCGCGCTCGGCACGCCGACGCCCGACCGCCTGCTCACCATCGCGCAAGCGATGCGCGTCGGCGCCAATGACGAATTGATTCACAATGCCTGCCGCGTCGATCCGTGGTTCCTGGGCGAGATCCGCGCCATCGTGGAAACGGAAGCCGAGATCAAGACCAAGGGCCTCCCCGCCACGGCGGGCGCGTTCCGGCGGCTGAAGGCCAAGGGCTTTTCCGACAAGCGGCTCGGCAAGCTTACCGGCGCCGGCGCCGACGAGGTGATGGAAAAGCGCCGCGCGCTCGGCGTACGGCCGGTGTTCAAGCGCATCGACACCTGCGCCGCCGAATTCGCCTCGCCCACGGCCTATATGTACTCGACCTACGAAACGCCATTCGCGGGATTGGTCGCCGACGAGGCGCGGCCGTCGGACAAGAAGAAAGTGATCATCCTCGGCGGCGGCCCCAACCGCATCGGCCAGGGCATCGAGTTCGACTACTGCTGCTGTCACGCCGCCTTCGCGCTCAAGGAAGTCGGCTACGAGACCATCATGGTCAACTGCAATCCGGAGACGGTGTCGACCGACTATGACACCTCCGACCGGCTCTATTTCGAGCCGCTCACGCCGGAAGACGTGCTGGAGATCATCGACACCGAGCGCAGCAATGGAACGCTACACGGCGTCATCGTGCAGTTCGGCGGGCAGACGCCGCTCAAGCTCGCCGAGCCGCTGGAGAAGGCGAAAGTGCCGATCCTCGGCACCTCGCCCGACATGATCGACCTCGCGGAAGACCGCGACCGCTTCAAGAAGCTGCTCGACAGGCTGAAGGTGCGCCAGCCGCAGAACGGCATCGCCACCTCGCTGGGGGCGGCGCGCGCCATTGCCGACGAGATCGGCTATCCGGTGGTGATTCGGCCGTCCAATGTCTTGGGCGGACGCGCCATGGAGATCGTGCGCGATGCGGCCCAGTTCGACCGTTACGTAGCGCGCCTCGCGAGCGACCTCGACCGGCCGGGCGAGCTCGTGGTTTCCAAACGAAGCCCGCTGCTGATCGACCGCTATCTGTCGGATGCAACGGAAGTGGACGTCGATTGCCTGTGCGACGGCAAGGACACCTTCATCGCCGGCATCATGGAGCACATCGAGGAAGCCGGCATCCATTCCGGCGACTCGGCCTGCGCGCTGCCGCCGCATTCGTTGAGCGAAAAGACCATCGCCGAACTCGAGCGGCAGACGCGCGCGCTGGCGTTGGCGCTCAATGTCGGCGGGCTGATGAACGTGCAATACGCCATCAAGGACGGCGACATCTACGTGCTGGAGGTCAATCCGCGCGCCTCACGCACGGTGCCCTTCGTCGCCAAGGTGATCGGCCTGCCGGTGGCCAAGATAGCCGCCCGTATCATGGCGGGCGAGAGTCTGGCGAGCTTCAATCTGGCGCCAGCGCATTACAAGCACCGCGCGGTCAAGGAAGCGGTGTTCCCATTCGCGCGCTTCCCCGGCGTCGACACCGTGCTGGGGCCGGAGATGAAATCGACCGGCGAGGTGATGGGCATCGACGCCTCCTTCGAGATCGCCTTCGCCAAGAGCCAGATCGGCGGCGGCGCCAACCTGCCGCGCTCGGGCACGGTATTCGTCTCGGTCAAGGACGCCGACAAACCGCGTATCCTGGATGCCGTGCGGCTGCTCGCCTCGCTCGGCTTCAAGACCATCGCCACCTCGGGAACCCAGCGCTACCTCGCTGAACACGGGGTACAGGCGGCCAAGGTGTTCAAGGTGTTGGAAGGCCGGCCCCATATCGTGGATGCCATTAAAAACGGCGGTGTTCAGCTGGTTTTCAATACCACCGAGGGGGCGGCAGCGCTGGCCGATAGCCGGTCCATGCGCCATGCGGCCCTCTTGCATAAAGTGCCGTACTACACCACTCTTTCGGGTGCCGTCGCCGCGGCGCAAGGCATAAAAGCCTATCTTGGGGGTGACCTCGAGGTGCGCGCGCTGCAAAGTTACTTCAGCGACCGGGCTTAAGGACGGTTCCCTTAAGCCTCGCCAGCAAGAGCGGCGGTGCGAGAATGGCCGTGAAGTCCGCGGTCGCGGCGCAGGTGAAACTGCCCGCGGTCGAGGTTTTTTTGACCGGCCCTCGGTTCACATGACTCCGGTGCGCGGGAATCCGTGGCCGGAGTTGTATTGCGAGTGGATTGGACGGGTTTTTTGAGAGTGGAAGGGCTTGGCGGCGCTCCGGCGCATTCAAGACGTTTCGGGCGCCCGCCAGGAGGAGAAGGGAAGATGGATAAGATTCCAATGACAGCGGCCGGCTATTCGACGCTCGAGGCCGAGCTCAAGCATTGTCAGCAGGTCGAGCGGCCGCGCATCATCCAGCAGATCACCGAGGCGCGCACGCACGGCGACCTGTCGGAGAACGCCGAATATCACGCCGCCAAGGAGCAGCAGTCGCTCAACGAAGGTCGCATCGCCGAGCTCGAGGACAAGCTCGCGCGCGCCGACGTGATCGACGTGTCGAAGCTGTCGGGCGACACCATCACCTTTGGCGCTACTGTGACGCTGGTCGACGAGGACACCGACGAGAAGAAGGTGTGGCAGATCGTCGGCGAGCCGGAGGCCAACGCCAAAGCGGGGCGGATTTCCGTCACCTCGCCGCTGGCGCGCGCGCTGATCGGCAAGACCAAGGGAGCGTCCGTCGAGGTCAACACGCCGGGCGGCGCCAAGGGCTATGAGGTGAAGAAGATCGAGTGGAAATAAGCCGCGCGGCGCGCGAGCTTGCATTCGTCATGGCCGGGGTCGTGATCGCAAGTCGGGTTTACCCGACTTGCGACGCTCAAACAATGCGGAAGTCGCGCAAGCCCGACTTCCGATGCCATTATTTTTCCGGCGCCGGCGATCGATTTTAACCAAAGATTTTCCTTAACGAATCCTTTTCAAAATCCCGCAAATGCGTCGGATCGGCTTAAAGGACCGCCCATGCCTGTGGTGTAAAAGCGTTTCACCGACAATTTTCCTCGCAAGATTTCGTCAGGTTGCATGATAATCGCCGCGTTGATCGACGAGTTGAACGGCGCGGTCGCCCACGGCACCGTCGGCCAGCGCGCCAAGATCGTCCACCGCCTTACCGAGCTTTTCGCTGCCGGAGCGGCCGACTATTCCGACGATCAGATCGGATTGTTCGACGACGTACTGATGCGGGTCGCTGCGACCATCGAGCTGTCGGCGCGCGCCACGCTGGCCAAGCGCCTGGCAAAAGAGCCGCGCGCGCCAATAAAAATCAGCCGCTTCCTGGCGTCCGACGACGCGATCGACGTGGCGAGACCCGTGCTCGAACATTCCCAGCGGCTGGACAGCGATACGCTCATGGCCACCGCCCGCACCAAAAGCCAGCAGCATTTGCTCGCCATCTCGCGGCGCAACTCGCTCGACGAAGCGTTGACCGACGTGCTGGTCGAACGCGGCGACAAGTCCGTGGTGCTGAGCACCGCCGGCAATCCGGGCGCGCGATTTTCCGACAACGGCTACGCGCGGCTGACGACGCGGTCGGAATATGACGACGAGCTTGCCGCCTGCGTCGGCCTGCGGCGCGATATTCCGCGCCATCATTTGATGCGGCTTCTGGTCAAGGCCTCGCATACGGTGCGCCAAAAACTCGAGGCGGCAAATCCGTCGATGTCAGCATTGATCGAAGACGCCGTGTCCGAAGCCGCGGCCACGGTTCTCGGCAAGGCCAGCGTGGTCGTGCGCAACTATACGGCGGCACGCGGCCATATCGGGTCGCTGCGGGCGGCCGGCCGGCTTACCGAAAATGAAGTGGCGGAGTTCGCGAGATCCAATCAATTCGAAATGACGACGGCGGCGCTCGCGGCGCTTTGTGAATTGCCCATCGAGACGGTCGAGCAGGCGATGACTCACGATATGCCGGACGCCGTATTGATCATGGCCAAGGCGCTCGGCATGTCGCGCGATACCGTCAAAATCATCCTGCGGATGCGCGCGCGCGGACGCGGCATTTCGCCGGGCGAACTTGAGCAGTGCCTTGAAACTTTCGGGCGGCTCTCGCCGTCGATCGCACGGCAAATCATCAAATGCCGGGACAACCCGTCGCTCGCGCTCGGCGCGCGATTCAGCCGCGCGGTGGCCGCCGTCGCATGATCGGGGCCCGATCGGCCGCCTTGCGTTGAGCGCCGCTCAGCCGTCCTGCTCCATCGGCACCATGGCCGCGTCCTTGGACTGGCGCAGCGTCAGCGAGGTCTTCACGTTGCGCACATTGGGCGCCGAGGTGAGCTTCTCGACGAAGGCCTGGAAGGTTTTTAGATCGGGCGCCACGCACTTCAACACGAAGTCGATTTCGCCGGAGAGCATCCAGCATTCGCGCACCAGCGGCTGGGCATGCACGAAATCTTCGAAAGCCGCGAGGTCGGCTTCCGCTTGGCTCGCCAGATGTACCATGGCGAAGACCGCCACCTCGTAGCCGAGCTTTTTCTCGTCGAGCAAGGCGCGGTAGCCCTTGATGTAGCCCGCCTCCTCGAGCGAGCGCACGCGGCGCAGACAAGGCGGCGCCGAAATGCCGACACGGCGGGACAGTTCCACGTTGGTCATGCGGCCGTCGTCCTGCAGCTCTTTCAGGATTTTGCGGTCGATAGCATCGAGACGGGCGGGCAATAGCGGCTCCTGGTCCGGGAGGGCGAGCAGGAACATCGATACCGCGAAACATTGTTTCGCGAAAGATTATTACGCAATCTCAGGCCATGTCGGCCGGCGCGAATACTAAGGCTGTGACTCTAAGGGGTTGCATATCTTGCATAGCTCCCCCGAAAGCCATACATCCTGCCATGCAAAACGAGCCGGTCACGAGCCGGCCAGGCCGGACGCCCGCCAGGGGGGCGCGCGAAATGCCCAAGACCACACATGCCAAGGTCGTCATTATCGGCTCAGGTCCGGCCGGCTACACCGCCGCGATCTATGCCGCGCGCGCCATGCTGGAACCGATCTTGATTCAGGGCGTGCAGCCGGGCGGCCAGCTCACCATCACCACCGACGTGGAAAACTATCCGGGCTTCGCCGACGTCATCCAGGGTCCCTGGCTGATGGAGCAGATGCAGAAGCAGGCCGAGCACGTCGGCACCAGGATCGTCACCGACCACGTGAACAAGGTGGAGCTGGCGCAGCGCCCGTTCCGCCTCATCTGCGATTCCGGCGATGTCTATCTTGCCGACGCACTGATCGTATCGACTGGCGCGCAGGCGCGCTGGCTCGATCTGCCCTCCGAACAGAAATTCAAGGGATACGGCGTGTCGGCCTGCGCAACTTGTGACGGCTTCTTCTACCGCAACAAGGAAGTGGTCGTGATCGGCGGCGGCAATACCGCAGTCGAGGAAGCGCTGTTCCTCACCAATTTCGCCGCCAAGGTCACCGTGGTGCACCGGCGCGATGCATTCCGCTCGGAAAAGATTCTGCAGGACCGCCTATTCAAGAATCCCAAGATCGATGTCGTCTGGGACTCAGCGCTCGAGGAGGTCATCGGCAGCGACAGCCCGCCGAAGGTCGAGCGTGTGCGGCTCAAAAATCTGAAGACGGGTGCGGTAAGCGAGCGCAAGGTCGACGGCGTGTTCATCGCCATCGGCCATTCACCGGCCTCCGAATTGTTCGCCGGACAACTGCAGATGAAGCCGAACGGCTATATCGTCACCGAAGGCCATTCCACCGCCACTTCGGTGCGCGGCGTGTTCGCCGCCGGCGACGTCACCGACGACATCTACCGGCAGGCGGTCACCGCCGCCGGACAAGGCTGCATGGCGGCCCTCGAGGCGGAAAAATTCCTGGCCGCACACGAGCATCAGCGCGCGGCGGCGGAATAGATCATGGCCGCAACCAACAAGTCGATGGATTGGGACAAACTGAAGGTGTTCCACGCCGCGGCGGAAGCGGGCTCCTTCACGCACGCCGGCGAGCGGCTCGGCCTGTCGCAGTCGGCGGTGTCGCGCCAGGTGTCGGCGCTGGAAGGCGAGTTGTCGGTTTCGCTGTTCCACCGTCACGCGCGCGGGCTGATTCTCACCGAACAGGGCGAACTGCTCTACCGCACGGCGCACGAAGTGTTCATGAAGCTCGAGGCGGCGCGCACCAAGCTCACCGACAGCCGCGAGCGGCCGAACGGCGAATTGAAGGTGTCGACCACGCCGGGCATCGGCGTGCATTGGCTGACGCCGCGACTCGGCGAATTCCTCGATCTTTATCCCGACATCCACATCACCTTGATCACCACCGACGACGAGCTCGATCTCGCCATGCGCGAGGCCGACGTCGCCATCCGCCTACGCCAGCCGACCCAGCCGGACCTGATTCAGCGCAAATTGTTTTCGGTCCATTTCCATACCTATGCCTCGCCGGACTATCTCAAGCGTTTCGGTACGCCGCGCACGCACGACGACCTCGACAAGCATCGGATAATTCTGCTTGGCGGCAACGTGCCGGCGCATTTCGCCAACCGGCGCTGGCTGGTCGAAGTCGGCCGCAACGGCAAGGGTCCGCGCCAGCCGCAACTGACCATCAACAACGTGCTCGGCGTGCTGCGCGCCTGCCAGCGCGGCCTCGGCATCGCGATGCTGCCCGACTATCTGGTCGAGGAGAACGGCGGGCTGGTGCAGCTGCTCGGCGAGGCCGACACGCTCGCGCTCGATGCCTATTTTGTCTATCCGGAAGAGCTCAAAGCGGTGGCCCGTATCCAGGTATTTCGCGATTTCTTGGTCGCCAACGCACAGCGCTGGCATTTCTAATTTTTACGCAAAAGAAATCCCGCAGCGGCGATTCCGCATGTCCGATATGCGAACAATTCGCGACTGAGCCTCCAAACGATTTGCGATTCAGCATGGCTGACATGCGGCGCATGGCGTTGTTTGCACGGCATGCGCGCCGCATAATGGTTTTTCGCTGTAACGCTGGATGTTTCCTCCCAGAGTCACTGGCGTGCAGCATGTTCCCCTCTGGAATATTGCCGGTCCCCACACCGGCAACCTTCTAAACCGGGCTCCTTACGGGGCCCGGTTTTTTATCAGGCGCCACGATCGCCGCATGCGACGAGCGACGTTGAACGAAGTCGCGTGACGTCGGCGTTAACATCGAATCACGCCTACACGCGATCATCCGCGAACGCTCGCTTGAGAATAAATTGGAAGGATATGCGCCGCATTTTTGTAGGCGATGTTTTTGACGAAATCGTTTGCCGCTCGACCGCGCGCTGCTTTTTTCGAAACGATGGCATCGGATCTGAGCGCGCGTTGCTGGACCGCTCCGGCTGGCCATCATTCCGGTGTCATTGGCCTGCCCTATCCTGGGGGTTCGGTCTGCCCGCCATCACGAAGAAGTCATCGGGGGAAAACAGGCAAAACTGGTCCGGGAACCGGCCGCATTAGCGGCCGTTGCATTAGGTTAGAGCCTGCGGCAATGCGGAAAAGCATGCGAATCCGGGATTTCGTGCCCCTGTGCAAAATAGCCACAGTTGGCGTTTGTTTGGTCCTGCCTCGTTGGGAAAAGCGTAACTAACACAGGACTATGGGATAGTATGCCCGCGAAATCGGAGGCCCTGGGCCCTCTGTTCAGCCACTAGGAGACGTTCTGGTGAAAAGTGCTCGATTTAACCGACTGTTGGCCACGACCGCGCTTGGCTTGGCGCTGGTTTTGGGAAGCCATGCCGGCATGGCGCAACAATCCCAACAGCAGATCAATTCGGCCGTGCCGATGCCGAATACCGACCAGTTGCCGCCGCTGACAGCCCAGGACGTTACGGGCGCGCCCGCCGCCGCCCCGAAGGCCGAAATCAAGCAAGACGCCGCGGAGCCGGTGAAGGCCGCGGCCGCGCCGGTTGCTGCCCCGGTGTCCGCCACGGCAGACAGCGTGGTCGCCGACCAGTTGCGCGACATGATCTCCGGCAAACTCGACCATATTGTCAGCCGCAAAGCCGACCGCGAGGGCGCGGAGCAGTTCTACAAGGCGCGCGACTACAAGCCTCTCTGGGTAAGCGATGGAGCAGCCCGCGCGCGTGCCAAGGCCGCGATCGCCTATCTTGGCCAGGTCGACACCGATGGGCTTAACCCGATCGATTATCCAACTCCGGACTTCAAGACTGCGACCACCGCCAGCGCACTCGCCGAGGACGAGCTCAAGCTCACCGCTTCGGTGCTCACTTATGCGCGCCACGCTCAGATCGGGCAAATTCACTTCAGCCGCGTCGGCGCCGACATCGACTTTAAGCTGGTCGCGCCGGAGCCGGCCGAGGTGCTGGCCAAGCTTGCCAGCGCCGCCGACGTGGGCGCGGCGCTCGACGGCTACAATCCGCCACAACCGGAATTCAAGGCGCTCAAGGAAAAGCTCGCCGAACTGCGCAAGGGTGCGCTCGCGCCCAAGGCCGAGGAAGAAAAGAAGCCGGACCTCGTGCGCATCAGCGAAGGCAAGACCTTGCACTTCGGCATGAAGGACCCGCGCGTCGTGCAACTGCGCAAGCGCCTCGACGTCGCCGGCGACAAGAACAACCCGCTCTATGACGACGCGGTGCGCGACGCAGTGAAGACGTTCCAGACCCAGTCCGACATCGACGTCGATGGCAATCTGGGACCGAACACCTTGCGCGCGCTCAACGGCGAGAAGAAGGTCGCGCACGGCCCGATCGCCGATCCGATCGATACCGTCATCGTCAATATGGAGCGTTGGCGCTGGTTCCCGCGCGATCTTGGCAATCCGCACGTGGTCGTCAACGTGCCGGATTACACGCTCACGCTCTATAACGACGGCAAGCCTTATTGGAAGAGCAAGATCGTCGCCGGCAAGCCCGGCAAAGCGACGCCGATGACCAGCGCGGAGATGAAATTCATCACCGTCAATCCGACTTGGAACGTGCCGCCGTCGATCATCGAGAACGAATATCTGCCGGCCCTGCAGCAGGACCCAGACGCGCTCGACCGCATCGGCCTCAAGCTGACGCAGGACGCCGACGGCACCGTCCACATTTCGCAGCCGCCGGGCGCCGGCAATGCGCTCGGCCGCATCCGCTTCAACTTCCCCAATAAGTTCCTGGTCTACCAGCATGACACGCCGGACAAATATCTGTTCGCCAAGGACAAGCGCGCTTACAGCCACGGCTGCATGCGGGTGCAGAATCCACTGATCTACGGCGAGAAGCTGTTGTCACTGGTCGATCCGCAAGGGCACTACACCGCCGCGAAACTTGAGAGCATGTTCGGCGGCAGCGAGATCAACATCAACTTCCCGAAGAACATCTGGGTGCACCTGACCTATCAAACCGCCTTCGTGGATGAGGACGGCAAACTTCAGTTCCGCGACGACGTCTACGGCCGCGACGCCAGGATGATCGCCATCCTCAAGGGCAGCGAGCGCAAGGTCGCCGACATCGCGATCGAGCGTAAGCCGGACGCCTCCTCGAAGCCGGTGCGCATGCCGGTCGGCATGTATGGCGGCGGCAACAGCTACGGCAGCAACGGCGGCTTCTTCGACTTCCTGTTCGGCGGCCCGCATTCGGCGCCGCAGCCGACCTACCGGCGCCCGCCGGCCGACCAGCGCATGGGCAACAACGGACGCTACTACTTCCGCTAAAGGATCATCGTTCGCTCACGAGAACGCCGGCGAGAGCATCGCCGGCGTTTTTGCTATAGGAGGCCGATAATCGTTGGTTTTTCACAAGGCCCCTGACGCATCTGGGCGCCGGATTTCACTTGCACGCGACATTTCGTTCCAAACCATGCGCCAGCAATCGCTTTTTTTGCCATCGGTCTGGCGCTTCCAACCCTGCGGCGCGATGCGATCGAAATGGCGCACCGTTTCATTTTGGGCGTAAGACGGTCGTTAAATGGGCCGTGAAGACTTGTGACGAGGTTCATGCTTCCCACACTTTCCACGGCGCCGCGTTCGATTCCCACAGTCGCGTCAATTGCTGCTTGTCGCGCAGGGTATCCATCGGCTGCCAGAAGCCGTCGTGTTGCCAGGCGAAAAGCTGATCATTGGCGGCGAGATTTTCCATCGGTTCTCGCTCCCAAACGGTCGTATCGTCCTTGACGTAGTCGAGCGCCGAGGGGTCGAGCACGAAAAAGCCGCCGTTAATTAGGCCGCTTGCGGTCTGTGCCTTCTCCTCGAAGGCGGTCACTTTGGCGCCCGAAAGCACGATGCTGCCGAAGCGCGCCGGCGGCCGCACGCAAGCAACCGTAGCTTTGCGGCCGTGTTTTTTGTGGAATGCGATCTCTGCCGCGACGTCGATATTGGCGAGGCCATCGCCATAGGTCATGCAGAACGGCGCGCCGTCATCGAGATAGGGGCGCACGCGCTTGAGCCGCCCACCGGTCATCGTCTGGTCGCCGGTATCCACCAGCGTGATCCGCCATGGCTCGTTTCGACGATGATGGTACTCGATGTTATTGCCGACCAAGTCGATCGTTACATCGGCGCTGTGCAGGTGGTAATTGGCGAAATATTCCTTGATCATGTAGCCCCTGTAGCCGAGACAGACGACGAAGTCGGTCACGCCGTGGTGCGTATAGAGCTTCATGATGTGCCAGAGGATAGGCCGCTCGCCGATCTCGATCATCGGCTTGGGACGGAGACCCGTTTCCTCCGCCAGGCGGGTGCCCATGCCGCCCGCAAGAATGACGCATTTCATGCATCAGCTCTCTTTGTCCCGCGCCGCCAAGAAGCGGGGCCGCTGTTCGAAGTTGCGCGGTCTCGCAGACGAATTTTTAATGAAGCGCGGCATGCTATAACCTGTTTCCCCGGCCCCTCCAAGTGGGTGCTAAGTGGCGCGTTTGCGCCGAGCGAAAGCGCGATGCTATGCACTCCGCTGCTTTTCGCGGAGGTGGATCCGTCCCCAAAATAAGTCATTGATGTAGAATGTTAATTATTCTGTTGTGGGCTAAGAGGAGGGCGGTTTTGGCGGTAGCTCAGGAAGAACGAGGTTTAGGCGGAAGGGATTCCGGATGAATGACTTTTGGACCGGCCGACGCGTGTTGGTGACAGGACATACGGGATTCAAGGGCGCCTGGCTTTGTTTGTGGCTTGAGCGCTTGGGGGCCGAGGTCGCGGCTTTCGCTCTGCCGCCGCAAACCGAGCCGAATCTTTATCGGCTGCTGTCTCCCTGGCCCGGCCAGCATCATCGCATCGCCGACCTGCGCGATTCGGCCGCTGTTACCGAAGCTGTGCGTGACGCGGCGCCGGAAGTGATCTTCCATCTCGCGGCGCAATCGCTGGTGCGCACGTCTTACAGCGATCCGCTTAACACCTACGCTAGCAATGTTATGGGCACGCTGCATTTGCTGCTGGCGGCTCGCGATACGCCGGGTGTGCGGGCCGTCGTGGTCACGACCACCGACAAGGTCTATGAGAACGACTTTAGCGGCGTCGCGTTTCGCGAGCACGACCGTCTCGGTGGCAAGGACCCCTACAGCGCGTCGAAAGCCTGCGCCGAGATCCTCACCGGTTCGTTTCGCGCAAGTTTCCTGTCGGGCAAGCGCCCCGCGGTCGCTACTGTGCGCGCCGGAAATGTGGTCGGCGGCGGCGACTGGTCGGACGACCGCCTGGTGCCGGACGTCGTGCGGGCTATCGCCGCAGGCCGCAAGGTCGCATTGCGCTATCCCGATGCGGTGCGCCCCTGGCAGCATGTGCTTGAGCCGTTGCGCGGCTATCTGGACCTGGCCGAGCGGCTGGTGCGCGAGCCTGCATCGATGCCGCCGGCGCTGAACTTCGGACCCGATCCGGGCAGTTGGCTCACCGTCGCGCAGGTGGCCGACGTGCTGGGCAAGGCGCTTGGCGTCGGGCCTGGCTGGGAGCGAGCCTCAGGCATCGCGCCGCCGGAGGCCGCAACGCTCACGCTATCCTCGGGACTGGCGCGAAAAGTGCTGGGATGGAAGCCGTTCCTGTCGATGCAGGCGACCATTGATTGGACAGCCGATTGGTACAAGGCGCATCGCGCGGGCGGCTCGATGAAGACGGTGACGCTCGAGCAGATCGCCCGTTACGAAAAGCTCTGCCTGGAAGCGTCCGCCGCATGACCGTCCTCTCGCCTCCGCGGTGCCGTTTTTGCCATGAGCCGTTACGGGCCACCCTTGTCGATCTTGGCAACACGCCACTCGCCAACAGCTACCTTACCCGCGAGCAACTCGCCGCTCCGGAGCCAAGCTTCCCGCTGCATGCCAGGGTGTGTGCGGCATGCCGGTTGGTGCAGGTCGACGATGTTGCGGCGCCTGGCGACATATTCGGGCACTATGCCTATTTCTCTTCGTTTTCCGCCTCTTGGGTCGAGCACGCACGCCGTTTCGCGGAAATGGCTGCGAAGCGTTGGCGTCTCGGCGCCGACAGTCTCGTCGTCGAGGTGGCGAGCAATGACGGTTATCTGCTGCGCCATTTCGTCGCGATGGGCGTGCCGGTCCTGGGAATAGAGCCAGCAGAAAATGTCGCCGCATCCGCGCGCGAGGCCGGAGTGACGACCGAGGTCTGCTTTTTCGGGCGTGCGACGGCAGAGCGATTGCGTGCGCAAGGGCGCACTGCCGATCTCATCGTCGGCAACAATGTGTTCGCGCACGTTCCCGACATAAATGATTTTGTCGAAGGCTTTGCCGTCCTGCTCAAGCCCGATGGCATGGTCAGTCTCGAATTCCCGCATGTCATGAAGCTGATCGAGATGACTCAGTTCGACACCATCTACCACGAGCACTTTTCGTATCTGTCGCTCTTTACAACGGAAAAGATCTTGGCCGCCCACGGGCTCAGAGTGTTCGATGTCGCTGAATTGCCGACGCATGGCGGCAGCCTCCGGGTGATGGCCGCGCGGGCGACAAGTCAAGCGCATGCCGAAGGCGAAGGGCTTGCCATGGTGCGGCGCGATGAAGCCGTGGCCGGCGTCGACAGCGATGCTTGTTATGCTGGGTTCGAGCCGAAGGTGCGCGCCGTGCGTGATGCACTGCTGGACTTCCTGCGTGGCGCCAAAACCGCGGGTAAAACCGTCGCCGCCTATGGCGCGGCGGCCAAGGGCAATACGCTGCTCAATTATTGCGGCATCGGCACCGATCTAATCGACTATGTGGTCGACATCAGTCCGCACAAACAGAGCCTGTTCCTGCCCGGCAGCCGCTTGCCCATCCACGCGCCGTCGCGCTTGGCGGAGACGAAGCCGGATTATGTGCTGATCCTGCCGTGGAACCTGAAGGATGAAATCATCGCGCAGATGCAGCATATTCGCGACTGGGGCAGCTGTTTTGTGATCACCATTCCAACTCTGACCGTTCTTCCTTGAGGCGAAAGGATAGCCCGTGCAGTTGGAGCGCACTGCGATCGAGGGCCTGATCGAAGTCGAAGTGACGCCGCATGAAGACGAGCGCGGCATCTTTGCGCGCACCTATGACGAAGAGGTATTCGCCCGCGCCGGCCTGCCGACACATTGGCCGCAATGCAACACGTCCTGGAACCGGCGGCGCGGCACGCTGCGCGGCATGCATTTCCAGGCGGCGCCAAAGGAGGAGCCGAAATTGGTGCGCTGCACGGCCGGTCGCGTGTTCGACGTGGCGGTCGATCTGCGCCGCGGTTCATCGACCTATCTTGGCTGGGTCGGTATCGAACTCTCGGCTGAAAAACGTAACGCGCTGTTCATTCCGGCGGGGCTGGCGCACGGATTCCTCACCTTGGAGGACAGCACGGAGGTCTACTACCAGATGGGCGCGGTCTACGACGGCGGCCTCCAGCCCGGCGTGCGTTGGAACGATCCGGCCTTCGCCATTGCCTGGCCGTTCGCACCGACCGTAGTCTCCGCACGCGATGCCGGCTATGCAGATTACGCGCCATGAAGCGCATTCTGCTCACAGGCGTCACCGGCTTTATCGGCGCACATTGCCTGCGCCTTATCCTGAACGGCGATTACGACGAGATTCATGTAGTTACCAGGTCCGGAAGACAACCATCCGAATCTGGCACCACATGGCACGCGGCCGATCTTCGCGTTGCCGCCGAGGCGACGCGGATCATCGAAACAGTTCGCCCGACGCACCTATTTCACGCCGCGTGGATTGCAACACCGGGCGTCTATCTCTCGTCGCCCGAAAATGTGGACTGGATGCAGGCTGGCATCGCGCTCGTCCGCGCCTTCGCCGAGCAAGGCGGCCAACGCTTCGTCGGGGTCGGCAGCAGCGCCGAATATGCGCCATCTGGCGTGCCTTGCGATGAGGATCGAACGCCGTTGCACCCCGCGTCTATTTATGGACATTGCAAGCTAGCTCTGTGGCATGCGGTGCAAGCCCTGGCATATCGCTACAAGATGCAGGCCGCGTGGGGTCGCGTATTTCTGCCTTTTGGTCCGGGCGATCATCCGGCCCGGCTGATCCCGTTCGCCCTCGCAGCGTTGCGCGCGCGCAAGCCGCTGCCCTTGTCACAAGGAGAACAATTGCGTGATTTTGTCTATGCCCCGGACGCTGCCAAATTGTTAGTTGGGCTTTTCGGTGCACCCAAAACCGGTGCGTTCAACATCGGCAGCGGCGAAGCTCGATCGGTGCGTTCCGTCATTGAAGCCATTGCCGACCGCCTTGGAGCGCGTGACTGTCTTCGTTTTGGCGAGTTGGCCCCGCGGGCATGGGAGCCACCCGTACTTGTGGCGAACATGCAAAAGGTGCGCGATCGTCTGGGTCTTGAAGCTCACACAACCATGTCCGAGGCGCTCGATGGATTGATCGCTTCATGATCTCACCGTTCCCGGTTGGTTAATGCTCAGTCCGCACGAGGGAGTACATTCAATTCGTTCGCTTTCCCAAAATATCTTGTCAGCGGGGTTCTCGCGCTTTTGGCAAGCGGCGCTGCAGCTATTGATCACGCCCTTTATTGTGCACTATCTCGGGCCAAAGTCTTACGGGCTTGTTGGCTTCTATGCGACCATCTCCCTGTTCCTGGCCTTTCTCGATCAAGCGGTTAGCCCAACGCTGACCCGCGAATTGGCGCGTTCGTCGCATCAAGCTGACGCCGGTAGGAGCCTGCGTTGTCTTTTGCGCTCGCTGGAATTGCTGTCGGGCGGTATCGCCGTCATTCTCGGCGCAACGGTCGCGGGAGGAGCGCCGCTCATCGCGCGATATTGGCTTGTGAACAGCGGGATTCCCGAATCCGAGCTTATCGAAGCGATCCGCCTGATGGGACTAAGCCTCGCCTGTCAGTGGCCGGCCACGCTGTATAGCGGCGGCTTTGTCGGACTACGGCGGCAGGACCTTCTGGTGCCCGTGCGCGTGACTGTCATTACAGTGCAGTCGGTCGGCGCAGTGCTGCTGCTTTCCAAAGTTTCGGCTTCGCCACTTTTGTATTTTGCTTGGATGGCCATCACATCGGCATTGCTGAGCCTCATCCTGCGAGCATTTCTTTGGCGAATGATGCCGTCCAGCAAAGAGCCCGCCCGGTTTGATCCGGACGTGCTGCGAACGATCTGGCGGTTCGCCACCGGCAACCTCATAATCGGATTGACGGTCGCCCTGTTGACGCAATCCGGCGGGCTTATCGTAGCGAAATACTGCGCGTTGGAGCAACTCGCGGCCTACACCTTGGCGGTGAGTTTTGCCGGGCAGGTCTCGACAATCCTCGTGCAGCCGATTTCAACGACGCTGATGCCGCACTTCGCGCATCTGACATCGCAACGGGACGCCGCCCGGTTAGCCCGCGAATATCACCGCTGGAGCCAGATTTTTTCCGCGTTGGTCTTACCAATCACCGGCACTTTGATTGTATTCGGGAAGCCACTATTACAAGTCTGGCTCGGAAGCGCGTCGCCGCTTGTAAATCCGGTTTCCGAACTGCTTCCATGGATTGCGATCGGGACGCTTCTCAATACGCTGGTGACCCCGTCCTATTTCCTGCAGATCGCCAATGGCTGGACCAGCCTTATCGTGACCATGAATTTCATCGCGCTCGCCGTGATTCTGCCCGCCTTAGTGATCGCAGTGCCCCGTTATGGCCCCATCGCAGCGGCCGTGTGCTGGATCGGTATCAATCTTCCTTATTATGTGATCATGGTACCGTACATGCACCGGCGCCTCCTGCCGAATGATCTATGGGCATGGTGCGGCCGTGACACGCTGTTGCCGTTAGCTGTCGTCGGGATCATCTATGGCGGCGCGCGGCTATTGACGCCGTCCGACGTGCCGCAATTTGCCGGCCTCGCAGCCGCCGTTGTCGTAGCCGCGCTTGCATGGGCTGCGCTGCTCGTCGCACTACCTCAAGTCCGCGCCGATGCATTTGGCATGCTGAATATAGTCAGGCTGAAGTTTACAAGGGCTGGCTAGCTCATGGCCTACGCGGCCGCCTTTTAGCCCTGCCGTTTCCAGATACGATTGAAGAAAAGTCGATGACAGATCGTTCGGTCTAGCACGAGGCTCCAGTTCGAGCCCAGCATGTAGTCGTCGGCAGTCAGATCCGTTCCGTCGGTAGGATTCTTCCATGACTCCCACTGCCTAATGAAAATATGGCCGCGCGACAGTAGCTGGAACTCGGAGAGATACAGGTACGCCTGATTCTGGCGGTCTCGGCAGGGTGCTGATCGTAAGTACGACGTCAAAATAGGAATCGGGAGATTTCCGGAGTCGTTGGGCGTAAGCAGCGCGGCCGAAGCCTTCGCCATCTCGTCTTTGACATCTTCGATGTGATCGATGTGACGGAAGTGGAACACTGGATCTGGGCCAAGGGTTTGATCAAGGTACCACTGTGCCACACCGAGCGCAGGCGGATATCGAAGATGAAGTATTGTCCCGGTAACATAGTTAAGGTGGTATGGGCGAGGCGACCATAGCCCGCGCCCAGCTCTGCAATGCGTGGGCTCGAAGATGCTTTCGGCAAATCTGCAATAAGGTTGCACTCGATGATCGAGTTGGCGAGATCCTGGCTCAAAACCCGGTCGCCGACCATGACACGGAATGGGTTTCCAATTTCCGGTTCCGCGATTTTATCATGAAGGTGATGCCGGTCATGCGCGACCATAATCGTCCAGACGAAGCTGACGTAGAGGCGGTACATGAGCCGCTGCAGCCGGCTCAGCCCGATCCGCTCGTCACTCGTGGTCAAGCGCAAGTATTCCGTATCTTGCAGCCGACTGACGAACGGTAACAGGTTCGGGTGGCGGCACCACCTAATGAATGCGTGGCGAAATAGCGGGTGCGCCGGGCCGTCAATGAACCAGTTGAAATAATTCTGAGAGACCGTGCGTTTGAAATTGGCAAGCCCTTCGATCTCCAGCATGCGGGCGTTCTTGCTGCTGAGGTCTTGCCAGAACGCGGACGGCAGGAAAATTGGATCGTCCGCCTTGAGTTCGTCGACCATAGCATTGAAGGCATCGATCTCTGCCATCACGGGTCTATTCCTCGACCAAACAATGACAATTCTCGATCATTGGAATGCTGCAAAACCGCTGCAGGCCACTGTGCGCACAGGTCTTGTTCTCCGTCGAACATCGCAGCATCGCTCCGTGCATAATTCTCTTTCGGGTCGCAGCGAATTCTTCTTCAAGGTCTGCAATAGCTCGTTTCGCCCATTGGCCCAATAGCGTGTGCCGCCGCGATTGCGCCGGATCGCGGCACAATGTTATGCAGTCCACGGCTGTGGAAGCGCCCTGCTACGCGGATTCATAACTATTTGAATCGCAATGATTTATCCTCTCGCCGGCGGCAATGCTCAGGTGGGAGACGGAGAGTCGATGGACGCCCGACAAGAAGGAGAACTGGACGCGAGGTCGCTTGTATGACGGGGTTTCCAGCGTCACACACTCCAGGCTGTGCCGGTCGAGAGACACCATTCTTGCGGACGACAGACCGAAATCGCCAAGCCGGCAATGAATGGTTCCAATATCTGCGATGCAATACCTGCGGTCTGATTAACTCGCTGACATCCCGGAAAATTTGGAGCAGTACTATTCATCCGATTACTATGACATTCCCACCACCGAACGGCTTGCCGAATTAGCGCGCGAGGATACTTTCAAGATTGAAACACTCACACATTATTCGCGCCCCGGGCGATTGCTGGAAATTGGCCCTGCATGGGGGACATTCGCACTGCAAGCGAAGCAGGCAGGCTACCAAGTTGACGCCATCGAAATGGACGCCAACTGTTGCGCTTTCTTGAACCAGACGGTTGGTGTGCGGGCTATATGCAGCAATACACCGCATGAGGTGATGGAGTCGCTAGGTCCCCATGATGTCATCGCTATATGGCAGGTGATTGAGCACATTCCGGATCCCTGGACCTTGCTGGGAGCAGGCGCAAAAAACCTCACACCCGGCGGCATACTTATTCTCGCAACGCCAAACCCCGATGCTTGGCAGTTTCGTGTCATGGGTTCAGAATGGCCGCATATCGACGCGCCACGACATCTTTTCCTGATTCCATCGGATACATTGATTTCGTACGCAGCGAATCTCGGTCTTGATGTTGTACAGAAGTCGACGATCGACCGCGATGCAAGATCGTGGAATCGTTTTGGTTGGCAGAGGTTGTTGATGAATCGCGTCAAAGGGAAATGGCTGAAGCGCGCCGCGCTCCTTGCGGGCTATGGCATCGCGACAGTTTTTGCTCCGATTGAGAATCGCGAGCCGAACGGCAGCTCCTACACGATTGTGTTCCGCAAGGCAGCTACGCGATGAGATTTTCCGTACTTTTGCCAACCCGCAATGGGGGTGCGTTTCTCGAAAATTGTCTCCGTTCCGTACTTGAACAAGATCACAGCAATTTTGAACTTGTGGTTTCAGACAATGCGAATTCCGACAATACGCCTGACATTCTACGCACTTTTGCCGGCGATCCTCGCCTTAGGGTGCTGCGCCAGGAGCAGCCGCTTCCAGTTCACGAGAACTGGACAGCTGCGATCGAGAACTCTTGCGGCGACTATGTGCTGATGATGGGCGATGACGATTATCTCCTGCCAGGCGCGTTGACCCGGTTGGACGAGGCACTTAAACGCCACGGAGATCCCGATTGCATATTGTTCAACGGCTATTCATACGTGGCGCCCGACACGATCGGCGGTTCGACACCGAGTTATTGGGCGCCATATCACTTTACTTATGGGCCGGAACTGTCCGTCGAAGGCGTCATTAGAAACGATGAGCGGCAATCCATTGTTCGCGACATGTTTCAGTTCCGACAACGCATCCCGCTTAACATGCAGACTACCCTCTTTTCGAGAAGTGCAGCCGCCGCGGTCCCGGGCGGCATCTTTCAGCCCCCCTTTCCTGACCATTTTCTGCTCAACGCCTTGCTCATTTCGGCAAAAAAATGGGTTTTTCTTCCGGACCGCCTGGTAATCGTCGGGATGTCGCCGAAGTCTTTCGGCCACTTTTTTTATACTCAGCAACCGGCAGATGGGTTGCGATATCTCGGAATTAACACGGATTTTTCTAATGCGCTGCCCGGCAACGAATTGCTCAACGGAATGTGCGTCTGGCTTATCCATCTAAAAGAAGTCTATGGGCCGAAGCTCGCCGAGATAGAAATCGATCGGGCTGGATATCTCATAAGGCAGGTTTATTATTGGTTATCTCAATATATCTATGGCGTTATCCCCCGGGACCAATTATTGCGGCGCATCCGTTTGCTTTCTTTCGGTGACTGGATATCGGTCATGGGTGCAGCCGTTCGTCCCCAGACATTGCAACGCATGTTCCGGACGTTTCGCATCCGGCGCAAGACGCACGTAGAATTGCTTTGGCAAAATCTGTTGCCGCTCCAGGGCCCGCGCGATATCCGTGAGTTTGCACAGTGGCTGGAACCGGGTCGCACGGTGTAACTAGACTAGCTCCCCAAATTTTGGCCGGCACATATAACGTAGCGTGTATGAGCAAATCGTATCCGCGAATTGGTTATTCTCCCTACACTCCCGACTTGACCCACCCGGGCGACATCCGCCGCTTTGTGGGTTATGCGCGGGCGCGACATCTGCCGTTTGAAATCGCGCGACCGGACGAGCGTTATGACGTCGTTATCCTGAGTGAACTCTCCGATATCAGCGTCTGGTCCGAATACCGGAGCGGCAAGGTCGTTTACGATCTCATCGATTCGTATCTGGCGGTGCCCCGCACCGACATAAAGCAATTGCTGCGCGGCCTGATTTGGTATGCGAACGGGCGGCAGCGACGGCTACGGATGGATTTCAAGGGGGCTATCCAGGATATGTGCCGCCGGGCCGATGCGGTTGTGTGTACGACCGACGCGCAGAAAAGCGACATCGAGTCGTTTTGTCCGAACGTGCACATTATTCTTGATATTCACGACTACGCCGTCCGAAATCGAAAGCATGATTACAGCGCTCATACCCCCTTCAATCTGGTGTGGGAGGGCCTCCCCTCCAATCTTCCGCAGTTGAAGGCTATCCGCTCGGTGTTGCACGAGATTTCGCAACGCAGGGAGGCCGTCCTAAATATCGTTACCGATCCCGATCGCCCGGGTGTAATCCCCTATTTGCCCAGAATTAAAAGTGTCGAAGTTGCGAAGAGAATTTTTGGCAATGTCGTATTTCATCGGTGGGACGAGGCGACCTTCTCCGAAGTCGTCACCAAATGTGACGTAGCGATTATCCCAATTTCCACCGGTGACCCGTTCACTCGAGGCAAGCCGGGCAACAAATTAGCTTTGCTATGGCGAATGGCCATGCCGGTTGTGACGTCGGCTACGCCGGCCTATCGGCGCATGCAGGATGCCGCTGGACTTGACTATCTCGCTTGCGACGACAGCTCGGATTGGTTCACGGCCTTTGATCGATTAATGTCCGATGAAGCGGCGCGCCGCGACGCTGGCGAGCGCGGATATGCTTTTGTAACAGCGAACCTGGAAACGAACAGACTGCTGACGCTTTGGGACGGTGTGTTTTCTTCGATCGGATTTGATTTTAGCGGGAGTTGGAACTGATTTCGGATCAGGATCGCCGTAGATTTCGCTTGAATTGAAAAAGAGAAACCCTTCAAGCCCTTTGTTTTTCCGTGCCAGCTCCAGCAGATTTTTGACACCTTGCACCGCGCTTTCGATCGTCTCCAGCGGATACTTCATGTAATAGACAGGCCAAGCCTTATTACGCGAATTCCAGCATCGCTCAAATGGTGGGCCCAGCATCCTGTGCCCTTAAGATAGCCTATGGTAACATTATGACCCGCAGCCTTTTGATGTGCCGTCAATTCGACGAGATGATTCTCGCAACCGCCACGGTTCAAGGTCGTAGTGACATGCATGATTGCCCAGGGCGGCCGACTAAACATTTTCATACGCCGGATCCCGCCGAAGTTGATTGAACATAGACATTTTAACTCGAGATACTCGATCAGCCGAGTGCCCAGCGCTCGCGCCACGCTTCGAACATCAGCACGTCCCACAACAAATATTGCCAATTGCGGTGCCCGCTGAGATGTTCGGCCCAATGCCGGCGCACGCAGGCGGCGTCGAAAAAGCCGGCTTCGCGCAAGCGCTTTTCCGCCAACAGCGTTTCCGCCCAGTCCCGTAGCGGTCCGCGCAGCCATTCGCCGAGCGGAACGCCGAAGCCCATCTTCGGGCGCTCCACCAATTCCGGCGGGACATGGCGGTAGAGCACCTGCCGCAGCAACCACTTGCTCTTGCCGCCGCGTATTTTCACGGACCGGGGCAACGCCCATGCGAATTCGACCACCCGGTGATCGAGCAGCGGCACGCGCGCCTCCAGCGCGACCGCCATGCTGGCGCGATCGACCTTGGTCAGAATATCGTCAGGCAGATAGGTGACGAGGTCGAGCAATTGCATGCGATCGAGCAGCGAGGGCATTTCCGCAGCAAGCGACGCGTCCCAAAGAATGCCTTTGGGTTCTGACGTTCCGGGCATCACCTCGTTGGGCTCCCAATGGGTGATCAGGCGCCGGTAGACGGAGTCGCCATCGGGTAGCGCGAGCACGGAAGCGGCCTTGTGCAGCTTGTCGCCGATCTGCGCCGGTACCCGCGAAGGCAGAAAAGCTAACAGACGCGACCAGCGATCGGGCGAGACGCTGGTCAGCGCCGCGGCCATGCCCTGCCGTATTCCGCGCGGCAGCAGCGACATGCGGCGCCAAAATCGTTGCGTCAGATGATAGCGGTTATAGCCCGCGAACAGTTCGTCGCCGCCATCGCCGGAGAGCGCCACCGTGACGTGCTTGCGCGTCATCGCGGAGACGAGATAAGTCGGAATTTGCGAGGAATCCGCAAACGGCTCGTCGTACCATTCCGACAATCGCGGAATGACGTCGAGCGCCTGCTGCGGCGTCACGGTGAGCTCGGTGTGATCGGTACCGAGATGGCGTGCGACCGCAGCCGCATGCGGTGCCTCGTCGAAGCCCGCAATGTCGAAGCCGATCGTGAACGTCTTGACCGGTCCGGCATTGGCGGCCTTCATCAATGCGGCGACCGTCGAGGAGTCGATGCCGCCCGACAGGAACGCGCCCAGCGGCACGTCGGCCATCATCCGCCGCCGCACCGCGTCTGTGAGCAGGGCCTCCAATTCGTCGGTCAGTTCGCGGTCGCTGCCGCGGTTCGGATTGGCAAGACCTGTGTGCACGACCTGGCGCGCGTCCCAGAAGCGCTCGAGTTTCGGCTCGCCGCCCCAGGGCAGCGTGAGCACGGTGCCGGGCTCGAGCTTGTGCACGCCTTCATAGATCGTGTGCGGCGCCATGATGTAATTGTGCCGCATGAAGCCCGCCGCGGCGTTGCGATCGATGCGCGGCGTCCAGCCCGGATGCGCGCGCAACGCCTTGAGCTCGGAGCCGAACAGGAACAGATCGCCGAACTTGGCCCAGTAGAGCGGTTTGATGCCGAGCCGATCGCGCATCAGCGTGAGCGTGCGCTCGCGGCGATCCCACAGCGCTATGGTGAACATTCCGATCATCCGGCGCAGCGTCGCTTCGACGCCGAACGCGGCGAATGATTCCAGAATGACTTCGGTATCCGAATGACCGCGAAATGAAATGCCGCGCGCGGTCAGCGACGGCCTTATTTCCTCGTGGCTGTAAACCTCGCCGTTGTAAATGATGACGTAGCGCCCATCGGCCGAGATCATCGGCTGATGGCCGGCCGGCGATAGATCGACGATGGACAACCGTCGATGAATCAGGCTGACGCCCGCCTCCTCGTCGCTCCATACACCGTCGTCATCCGGCCCGCGGTGCCGTAAGGTTTCGCTCATCGAGGCGGCTATATCGGCGATCGGCCGCGCCGCGCCTTGCGAACGGCCTGCAATAAAGCCCGCGATACCGCACATCCGTTGAATCCGAAACTGTCGCTGATTTAGCTACGCTTAGCGTTAGACGAAAAATTCAGCAATGGTGGACGTCTCGACCGCAACGTTGACTTTAACGCGCGCGCACGGTCCTTTACTGGGAAAAGCATGACCGGCGCAACAGCGCCACCCCATCGGGGAACTGCCATGACCGCGCCGGACCCTCTCCTCGTCGAACGCCCGTCGGATGCTCTCGCCGTGTTGCGGCTCAACCGGCCGCAGGTGCGCAATGCGCTCAATCTCGAGGTGCGCGCGCGGCTCGCCGACGAGGTCACCCGCCATGCTGCCGACCCGGCGATCCGCTGCCTGATCATTACCGGCTCGGACACGGTGTTCGCGGCCGGCGCCGACATCAGCCAAATGGCGGAGGCGACCCCGGTCGAGGTGATGGCGCGCAACCAGCAGAAATACTGGCGCACCATCATGGACTGCCCGAAGCCCGTGATCGCCGCCATCGAAGGCTACGCGCTCGGCGGCGGGCTGGAATTGGCGCTCTGCGCCGACATCATCGTCGCGGGCGAAAGCGCCCGGCTCGGCCTGCCGGAAGTCAAGCTCGGCATTCTCGCCGGCGGCGGCGGCACGCAGAAGCTCACGAGGCTCATCGGCAGCAAGCGCGCGATGCTGCTGTTGCTGACCGGCCGTATGTTCGGCGCCGCCGAAGCGCTGGCCATGGGCGTGGTCAGCGACGTAGCGCCGGCGGGACAATCGCTAGCGCGCGCCATCGAGATCGCGACCGAGATCGCGGCGCAGCCGCCGATCTCCGTCATGCAGATCAAGGAAATCGTCAACGCCGGGCTGAACGCGCCGCTCGACACCGCGCTGATGCTCGAGCGCAAGGCGCTCTTGTTGCAATTCGCCACGCAGGACCAGAAGGAAGGCATGCGCGCGTTCCTGGAGAAACGCAAACCGACCTTCGAAGGAAAGTAGCCGTGATCCGGGATCTGGAACGCGGCGACCTCACGGTTGCGGTCATCGGCAGCGGCACCATGGGGCGCGGCATCGCGCAAGTTTGCGCGCAAGCCGGCATGACCACGCTGCTGTTCGATTCGCGCGACGGCGCGGCGCGCGAGGCAGCAGCGGCGATCGACAAGGCGCTCGATGGTGTGGTCGCCAAAGGCCGCATGACGGCGGACGTCAAGCAGGGCGTGATGGGGCGCTTGCGGGCGGTCGGCTCGCTCGACGAGGTGGCGGCGGCCGGCATCGTTATCGAAGCGATCGTCGAGGACCTCGCGGCCAAGCGCGAACTGTTTCGCGCATTGGAACAGCGCATCGCGCCGGACGCGGTGCTCGCCACTAACACCTCCTCGCTGTCGGTTACCGAGATCGCCGCCGGCTGCCGCGATCCGGGCCGCGTCGGCGGCCTGCACTTCTTCAATCCGCCGCCGCTGATGCGGCTCACCGAGGTGATCGGTGGCTTGCGCAGCGACCCCGCATTGGTACCGGCGCTTACCGGCTTCGTTCGCCGCATCGGCAAGCATCCGGTGGTGGCGACCGACACGCCCGGTTTCGTCGTCAATCACGCCGGGCGCGCCTATGGTCCGGACGCGCTGCGCATCGTCGCGCAAGGGATTGCTTCTCCGCGCGAGGTCGACCTGCTGATGAAGGAAGCTGCCGGCTTCCGCATGGGCCCGTTCGAATTGCTCGACCTGATCGGCGCCGACGTCACCCATGCGGTGATGGTGAGCATCTATGAGCAATATTTCGGCGAGCCGATGTATCAGCCCTCGGCGCATCTGGCCGTGCGGGTGGCCGGCGGCTTGCTCGGCCGCAAGACCAAACAGGGTTTCTACAACTACGACGGCCCGCCGCAAGCGAGCGCACCGACAGTCGAGATCGCCGCACAGCCCAAGCCGGCCGCGGCCTGGATCGCCGACGAGGACGGCGGACGCGAATTGGCCGAATGGCTCAAAGCCGCCGGCATCAAGACGCAAGTCGGCGGCGTACCGGGTGCGGCGTTATGTTTCGTGACGCCGCTCGGCGAGGACGCCACCAGCGCCATTGTCCGGCTCAAGCTCGATCCCAAGCGCACGGTCGCGGTCGACATGCTGGGCGGCTTCAAGGGCCGCCGCACGGTGATGAAGACGCCGCTGACGGCGCCCGAAACCTTGGGCGCGGCGGTCGCGGCGCTGTCGGAAGGCAGCCCGGTGACCGCGATCAACGACAGTCCTGGCTTCGTGGTGCAGCGGCTCATCGCCATGATCGTCAATGTCGGCACGCGCATTGCCGAACTGCGCATCGCTCAGCCTGGCGACATCGATATCGCGGTCGAACTCGGGCTCAATTATCCGAAGGGTCCGCTGGCGCTTGGCGACACGCTGGGTGCGGCCCGCGTGCTAGCCGTCCTCGACGGCATGCACGCGGTCACGCGCGATCCGAAATATTGCGCGACCGCCTGGCTGCGCCGGCGCGCGCTGCTCGGCATATCGCTGCTAACACCGGATTGATTGCGGAATTGAGATGGTACAGGCGGGTGGACTTGAACCACCGACCTCTGGTTCCACAGACCAGCGCTCTAACCAACTGAGCTACGCCTGCACAAGCTCGCCATCATGGGTGCGAGCGGCCGGAACCTAGGTTCAGGGCGCCATTTTGGCAAGCGGCTTTGGCCGGGGTATCCGTTAACGCAAAAGCCCAGGCGTTTGCACGCCCGGGCTTTCAATCCGGTCATTTGCGCGACGGATATGGACCGTTACGCTGCCTTGCTGACGGCGCTCGTGAAGCTTTCCTTGATCGGCTCGATCGTCTCGGTCGCAACCTTCTTGGCGTGATCGGCAAGCTCCTTGGCCTGCGCGCTCACGGTGTCGAACTGGGTGCGCACGTAGGTCGAGTAGAGCTCGACGACTTCGGCCGCCGACTTAGCCGACAGCACTTCGCCGAACAGATCGAAAGCGGCGTTGCTGTTGGCGCGGGCGGTTTCGATCAGCTTGAGGCCGTAGTCCGAGCAACCCTTGGAGGCTGTGGCATAGGTGTCCTCAAGCATTTCCGTCGCGTCCTCGGCGGCGGTCTTCATCTTCTCGTAGCCCTCTTTCGCCTGCGCGACGCCCTTCTCGGCCATTTCGCGGAAGGCGGCGGGGACTTCCATGTTCGGCATGTCGAACTTCGGCATTTCGAACTTGGGCATTTCGAACTTCGGCATCTCAAATTTCGGCATCTCGAAGACGGACGCAGTAGTGGCAACCGGCTTCGACTTGGCTTTCGGCGTGACAGCCGCGGTCTGGGGTTCGGCCATGATAAATATCCTTAGATCGGAGGGCTGCTTCCGGCTTAAAAGCGAGCCATCGCCCTCGGGTAAATCGGCTCGCGCTTTTTTCAGGACCCGCCGCCACATGGGGCGCCAACTGGAGCGTCTGGGCGAGTGCGACAAAACCTATATAACACCATTTTTGGTGCATTGCAATAAAAATATTGCAATGCACAAAACTGTCATAAATTCAGTCGCGTAGGCCACTGCCTGCGCCAAATTGCATCCAATCCCAGCCCTGACGGGTGACTTTAGTGCTGGCCAGCCAGCTTGGTCACCTGCTTGCTCAATTCCTTGGCCTGATCGGTGAGCGCCGCAATCTGGCTCTTCACATAATCGGAATGCAGCGCCGTGAGTTCCTGGGCGTCTTTGGCGTGCACCAGTTTCTCGGCGAATTCGAACGACGAGGTTACGTTGCGCTGGGTAAACTCAATCGCCAATTCGCCGATCTCCTTGGCGCCGGTGCGCGCGGTCGTCGCCTGAGTCTCGGCGGTATTGACCGCGTGCTGCGCGGCAGAGATGAAGCTGTCGAAGGCCTGCTTGGCCTGCTCCACGCTCTTCTCGGCGAATGCACGCATTTCAGCCGGAATCTCGAAATTCCCATTGCCATTGTTCGCCATGACATTCTCCTGCCTTGGGGGCCCCGGCAGTTTACCGCCGGCCTTAACCTTGTATCTAGGGCGAGGAACGGCTCGCGCCAGTGCCGCATCCGTGCCGTTAAGGTTATATCCGCGTGGCCGTGGGGAACAGCCGCCGCATCGTGGACGCCTCGCCAAACCAGCCGTATTAAGGGTTCATTAGCCGTAACTTTTGTGACCGCGCAATGAATGGGCTTGAGTTCCAGTTTGCCTTCCTGAGCGATCAGCGGCTCGCGGCCCACGCCTTGAGCCCGGCGCCGGTATGGCTCTGGAGCACGGACGCGACGCAGGTGCTGTGGGCCAATCCGGTGGCGGCCGCGATCTTCGATGTCGCCTCGTCGGGCGCGCTTGCCGCCATCCGCTTCGAACCCAAGCACGCGGCGGCCGCACAGGTCGCACGCATGGCCGGCACCTTGCCGCAGGGTGGGGCGCCGCGGCTCGAACGTTTGCGCGGATTCGGCGCCGGCTACGGTACCAGGCTGGTTTGTCTTTGCTCGCGCATCGCGCTCGCCGACGATAGTTCCGCCGTGCTGGTGGTTGCGACCGAGCGCGCCGGCCAAGACCTCGCTTTGCCGGACCGCGCGCAGCGGCTGCTTGCGGATCTCGACCGGCCGGCGGCGGTGTTTACCGCCGATGGCGAACTGATCGAAGCCATGCCGGCGGCGCGCGAACGCTTCGGCGACAAGCGCGACCTGGTCGCGCTCGGCGCCGAGCAACTCGCTCGCGAAGCGTCGCTCAACGGCCGCGCCGACGGCGACATCGCAGCCTGGCCGGCCACCATCCTGCGCCTCGGCGCCGGCGCGACGATGACGCTGCTCGTCGCGTTCGCGGCATCCGAGACCGCCGCCCGCGCGACGGCGCAGACAGCGCCCACCGTTCCTAACCTAGCTGCGGCGGAAGCGTTGCGGCGGCGTTTTCCGTTCCGCTTCGTCTGGCAGACCGATGCCGACAATCGTTTTACCCTCGGCACGGAAGAGTTCATCAAAGTGCTCGGCCCGAAGACCGCCGCCGTGCTCGGCCGCCCCTGGGCGGACATCGCCGCCGCGCTCAAGCTCGATCCGCAAGGCGCCGTAGCGAATGCGCTTGCCGCGCGCAGCACCTGGAGCGGCATCGTCGTGCCCTGGCCGGTCGACGATGCGGACCAGACTTTGCCAATCGAAATGTCGGGCCTGCCGACATTCGATCGCGACCGCCAGTTTGCGGGTTATCGCGGCTTCGGTATCTGCCGCGACGCCGAACGTCTTGCCGCGCTGGAACAGCGCCGGGCGCAGGCCGAAGCCGCGCCGGCCGCGGTCAAAGAGCAAACGCCGGCCGACAATGTGTTGGCATTCCCGGCGCGAGCCGAAGAGCCGCCGGCCCTCAGTTCCGGCGAGCGCAGCGCCTTTGAGGAACTCGCGCGCGAGCTCAGCGCCCGGCTCAAGGGCAGCGCGGGCAAGAGCGCGGCCGCGCCGGCCGATCTACCGCGCGAGCCCGCTGCAGCGCTGCCGCCGGTCGGCTCGCCGCCACGCGCACGCAACGGCGATGCCGCCCGCGATCTCCATGAGGGGCGGCCCATTTTCGACCGACTCCCGGTTGGCATCCTGGTCTATCGGCTCAACACGCTAATCTACGCTAACCGCGCCTTCCTCGACTGGACTGGTTATCCCGCGCTCGAGGCGCTGACCGAGGCCGGCGGTCTCGACAGCCTGTTCATCGATACGAAGGCCGAGCCGGCTAGCGGCGACGCCAAAAACGGCGGCAAGACGCTCACCATCACCACCGTCAACGGCCATCAGAAGCCGGTGGAAGGCCGCCTGTTCAGCGTACCCTGGAACAACGAGAACGCGATGGTGCTGATGATCAGCACGCAAGGCGTCGCCGAGGACCGCGGCAACACGGCGTCGCTGCACCGGCTGGAAAACGAAAACGACGAGCTCAAGTCGATCCTCGACACCGCCACCGACGGCGTGCTGGTGCTCGACCGCGCCGGCCGCATCCTCTCGGCTAGCCGCAGCGCCGAGGCGCTGTTCGGCTACGAGGCGGCCGACTTCGCCACGCTCAGCTTTGGCGATCTGTTCGCACCGGAAAGCCGACGTTCCATGCTCGATTATCTCGAACGGTTGGCGACGGGTTCAGGCCTGCTCGATACCGGCCGCGAGGCGATCGGACTGGTACGCCAAGGTGGCCTGGTGCCGCTCTACTTCACCATGGGGCGGATCGCCGGCGGCGAGAAGCTCTGCGCAGTGATGCGCGACGTCACCGCCTGGAAGCGCACCGAAGAAGAACTGATCAATGCCAAGCAGCAGGCCGAGAGGGCCTCAACCGCCAAGTCGGAATTTCTGGCCAAGATCAGCCACGAGATCCGTACGCCGCTCAACGCCATCATCGGCTTCTCCGAGGTAATGATGGACGAACGCTTCGGGCCGGTCGGCAACGAGCGTTACCGGCAATATCTCAGGGACATCCACAGCTCCGGCGGCCACCTGATCTCGCTGCTCAACGACCTGCTCGACCTGTCGAAGATCGAAGCCGGCAAGCTCGAACTCAGTTTTGTGACCGTCAATCTGAACGACTTGGTGCAGCAGTGCGTCGCCATCATGCAGCAGCAGGCTAATCGCGAACACGTCATCATCCGTACCTCGCTGCCGGCGAGCCTGCCGCAGATCGTCGCGGATCCGCGTTCGGTGCGGCAGATTGCGCTCAACTTGTTGTCGAATTCGATCAAGTTCACCGGCGCCGGCGGCCAGGTGATCGTCGCCACCGCCTTGAACGACGACCACGAGATCGTGCTGCGGGTACGCGACACTGGCCCCGGCATGAACGAGAAGGAATTGCAGACCGCGCTCGAGCCGTTCCGCCAACTGGCGACCGCGGGCCGCGCCGGCGGCAGCGGGCTCGGCTTGCCGATCAGCAAGGCGCTCGCCGAGGCCAATCATGCGCGGTTCCACATCACCAGCGAAGTCGACAGCGGCACCCTGGTGGAGGTGGCGTTCCCGGCCACGCGGGTTCTGGCGAAATAGCCGCGAGGCTTTCCGACCCGATACGCAAAGCCTGCGAAATCGGCTAGCATCCCTCGGCCTTGGGGATGAGGCGTGTCATGGCGCGTCGGCGGTGGTCTACGTTAGCGCTGTTTTGCCTGCTGCTTTACGGACAGTTCCCGGCCGCGCAGGCAACCGAGCCCGTCGATCTGCTGCTGGTGCTGGCGGCCGACGTCTCGCGCAGCGTCGATGCCCAGAAATTCCAGTTGCAGCGTGACGGCTATTCCGCGGCGATCGCCAATCCCCGCGTGCTCGACGCCATCGCCTCGGGCCGCAATGGCCGCATCGCGGTTCTGTTCGCGGAATGGTCGGGCCTCGGTAATCAGAAAGTCGTGATCGACTGGACGGTAATTGACGGACCGAAAGCCGCGCAGGCCTTCGGCGACCGGCTATTGGAATCGCCGCGCTCGTTCGCCGACCGCACCTCGATCAGCGGCGGCATCGACTTCGTGGTCGCGCAGTTTGCGCGCGCGCCGTTTGCATCCGCCCGCCGCACCATCGACGTCTCCGGCGATGGCACCAACAATGCCGGCCGCGATGTCGGCGTGGCGCGTGACGAGGCCTTGGCGCGCGGCATCACCATCAACGGCCTGGTGATCCTGAGCGCCACGCCGTTGCCGTGGAACCCCGAGCACACCAATCCGCCCGGCGGCCTGGCGCATTACTATCGCGAAAACGTCGTTGGCGGGCCCGGCGCCTTCGTGCTGGAGGCAAAGGATTTCAGTTCGTTCGGCCAGGCTATCATCAAGAAGCTGGTTGCCGAAATCGCCGACGCAACACCGGCGCGCTAGATCGCAAGGGCATCATGCACTCACCCCCGGCCATGAAAGGGTCACAGAGGCCGAGCACGGTTGGTGACGGCGCGACCGGTGGTATAGTCCGCCGGAATCCGACGTCCAAACAACCGGAAATTCTCGCTTTGACTGCCGCCATCGGCTTAAAACGCATGGGATATGCCTTGCTGGCCGTGCTCGCGGTCGGCGTCGGCGTGTATGTTGCAGCGGGCTACCTGATCTCGGCCGACGCCGTGCGCCGTCAGGTCTTAAGCGAAATTCGCGCCGTCACCGGCCTGAATCCGATCCTGGGCGGTGCCGCCACCGTCTCGCTATTTCCTACCGGCAGCGTGAGCTTCGCCGACGTGGTGCTCGGCGACGCCAAGCGGCCGGCGCTCACCGCCGAGCGGCTGACCGCCCGCCTGCGCTTCTTCCCGCTGCTCAGCGGCCGGGTGGAAATTTCGGACGTAGCCCTCGAACGACCGATCATCGCGATCGACACCGAGCCCAACGGAAAGACCAACTGGTCCGGCCTGATCGATGCGCTGAGCCGCAGCCAGACCAAGGATGCGCACCGCGTTGCGGCATTCTCCGAGATGCGTATCGACGACGGCACCGTGGTCGTTCACGACGAGGCGCATAAAGTCGACGAGATGTTGCGCGGCGTGGAATTCTCGCTGGCTTGGCCGGCCATCTCCAAGAGTTTCGGCGCCACCGGCCGCTTCGTCTGGCATGACGAGCCGCTCGACGTGACCATGACGCTCGCCGATTTTCCGGCCGCCTTGGCCGGAAACCGCAGCGGCCTGAAGCTGCGGATCGCGGGCCACCCGATCAAGGCGGCCTTCGAAGGCGGCATCAGCGTCCTGCCCACTCTCAAGATCGACGGCACGCTCGCCGCCGATGCCACGTCGATGCGTAGTGCCTTGGTCTGGGCCGGCCAGAAGCCGCTGCCGGGCGGCGGGTTCGGTCATTTTGCGATTAAGGCGCAAGCCAATGTAATGGGCGGCGCGATCGGGCTCAACAACGTCAACGTCGAACTCGACGGCAACACCGCCGAAGGCGTGCTCACCTTCGCCACCGACGGACGCAAAACGCTGGAAGGCACGCTTGCCGCCGATACTCTCGATCTGACGCCATATGTCTCCACCGTCCGACTGCTCACCGCCAATCAGCACGACTGGAATAGCGGGCGCATCACGCTCGACGGCCTGTCCGGCATGGACCTCGACCTGCGCCTGTCGGCGGCGAACGTCACGATGTCCAACGCCAAGCTCGGGCGCACCGCGATCGGCGCCAACCTGCGCGGCGGCCATCTGGTGGTGACCATCGGCGAAGCACAGGCCTATGGCGGCGTGATCAAGGGCTCGCTGACGCTCGCTAATATCGACGCTGGCGTCGACGTGAAATCACAGTTGCAATTCAGCGATGTGGATCTGGAAAGCTGCCTCGGCCAGTTGTTCGGGCTGCACCGGCTCGAAGGCAAGGGCAACATCTCTTTCGCGGTCGAAGGCAGCGGCGACAGCGTGCTCGCGGTGACCCGCACCCTAAATGGCGCCGCCAACCTGATCGGCGAAAAGGGTGCGCTTGCCGGCCTCAATGTCGAGCAATTGCTGCGCCGGCTGGAACGGCGGCCGCTCTCCGGCGGCGGCGAATTCCGCAGCGGACGGACCCCGTTCGATAAGATCGCGGTGGCGTTGAAAATCACCCAAGGCATGGTCACGGTCCAGGACGTGAAGATCGATGGCTCGGCGGTGCGCCTGGCGCTCGCCGGCTCGGCCTCGATTCCGGAGCGCGAGCTCGATCTCAAGGGTACGGCCAGCCTGATGGCCGCCGGTAAGCCTGAAACGGCCGCATTCGAGTTGCCCTTCATCGTGCAGGGTTCCTGGGACGATCCGATGATGCTTCCCGACCCCGAAGCCCTGATTCGCCGCTCAGGCGCGGCGGCTCCGCTGCTCAACGCCGTGCGCGATCAGCGCGCCCGCGACTCGGCCCGTTCGGTGATCGAGCGGCTCATCGGCGGCCCTACCCCCGCCATTCCGGCCGCCGAGCAGTCCGCCGCACCGGCGGCCGCGCCAAAGCCCTGATAAACGCCCGGGTCAGGCGCTATTTTTCTTGCGCATGATCTGGTCCGAAAACCGGTTTGCATCCCGATCAAGTCGAGGACAGGCTTTTCGGGACCATGCGCGCGGACGGCCATTTGACTATCATTGCATCTGAAACGAATCACCCGCCGGTCCGCGACCGGCGCGACGGGGCGTGGATGCTGCACCCCTTTCTACGGACTTTGGTCAAGGTCGCCGTCGCCTCGCTGGTGGTGGGAACCATTCTCGCCCATTTCGGCATGACCGCCGAGCAATTGATGCACGAATTCGGCCTCTCGGCCGACCGAATTGAGGATTATGCCCAAAAAGGCTTTGCCTGGGCTTGGCCGAACGTGCTGCTCGGCTCGCTGGTGATCGTGCCGATCTGGTTCCTGGTCTATCTGTTTCGCCCGCCGGGTCGCAGCAGCAGCGACTAGCTCCGGCATGTGATGGCCGGACCGCAATACCGAACTTTCCAGCGCATACAGGTTGCCGGGGACACCGCGTTGAATACCGATGAAGCCGTGTCATGGGGTGACCGACACAACCCGTGTGAGGTGAAGCGGATCAAGCACGAGGAAACATATTCGCCGGATGGCGCTCGCACGAATGGGGCGGAGGAATTTTTTCGGCTATTGGCGCCTATAGCTGCGCACGGACGACTGTCTTGCGAGACTGGCAATGAATCGGAAATCGTCGGTCGAATTCGGCGGGTATTGGCAATGGCCCGTTGCTGTATAAATATTCCTCCGTGAGAAGTCGGCTGGCGGTACAATTCCGGTGGAAACCGGTGCTATAATGGCAATGCAGGAGCCGAATCGATGCTTGAACGCTTTGCAATTGCGTTTACAGACGAAGCCATATTTAACAGCCTGGAAACTGCGCTGCGGTATACGGCTAATAAGCACCGCGACCTCGAAAAGGCTGCCAAAGCCGCGGCGGCTTCAGGAAATCCGCAGAAAATCGAGCGCGTGTTTGAAACGGCCGTCGGCATCATTATTGCCGAAGCGCAATCAGGCCAGATCAAGCTGGACAAAACGGTGCTGGTCGCCCTCAGAGGCATCAAATTCGACCATCAGCACGGCACCGTTACTATCGGGGGCAAGACGATTTCGGCTGAGGTGCTTGTCGTTATTCCCGACTCGGCGGGAGCAACCGGCTAGACCGCGATTGGCTGCTTCTTCCCCAAGCGCTCGCCGGGGTGCGAACGGGTGTCTGAGCCATAATGCCGGGCTATCCCGCGCGGGCGTCGGGCTGTCGGCGGCGCTGAGGCGGACCCGTCGAGCGCCAGAATGCGCGGCAAAGGGCCATAATATCTGCCAACCTGGATGCTCGCGCGCGGCCTGAGCACAATCGAAACCAACCGGTCGAACAACGCCTGGGCCGACACCGGCTTGCAGAGAAACTCGTTCACGCCGATCTTAAGCGATTCGAGAATGCGCCAGCGCTCGCCGTGGCCGGTGAGCATGATGATGGGAATATCCGGCGTCGGGAAGACGCCGGGGGAGCGCACGATCCGCACCAGTTCCGCCCCGTTGAGCAGCGGCATCTCCCAGTCGAGGAGAATGACGTCGGGCGCTGCCTGGCGAATTTTTTCCAGCGCCGAGATTCCGTCGACGGCTTCAGTCACATGCCTGACGCCGATTTGAACGAGCAGCCCGCGCACGATGGTGCGTATGTACGGACTATCATCGACCAGCAGGACGTGCAGATGCCGGATGAGATCCTCGGCATACTTGGTATTGTGTGGCATGACCCGGTCCCCTCGACCAGCCATATTCACCACGAAGTCTCACCGCGGCGTTAACGTGCGCCGTACCGCGTCCTGCCAGCCAGCATATTTCCGTTCGCGCTGCGCTGCGTCTAGGCGCGGCTCAAACCTGCGGTCGAGTCGCCATTGCGCGGCAAAGCCGTCGAGGTCCGGGCAGAGCCCGGCCGCCCGTCCAGCGAGATAGGCGGCACCCAAGGCGGTGGTTTCCATCACCGCCGGCCGGTCGACCGGGCTCGCCAGAATGTCGGCGAGGAATTGCATGGTGACGGCGCTGGCCGCCATGCCGCCGTCGACGCGCAGGACCGTGGCGGCGCCGTCCGCAAGCGGCCAGTCGGCGGTCATGGCCGCGAGCAAGTCGCGGGTCTGGTAGCCGACCGCTTCGAGCGCCGCGCGCGATAGCTCGGCGGCCCCGCAATTGCGCGTCAGTCCGAAAATTGCGGCACGCGCCTGCGCGTCCCAATAGGGCGCGCCCAAACCGACAAAGGCGGGCACCAGGTAAACCTGCTCGGCCGGGTCGGCCTGCTCGGCCAGGCCGTCGGCCTCGGACGCCTTGGCGATGATTTTGAGGCCGTCGCGTAGCCATTGCACGGCGGCGCCGGCGATGAAGATCCCCCCTTCCAAGGCGTAGGTGCGTTTGCCCTCGAGCTGATAGGCAATGGTCGTGAGCAGCCGGTTGCGCGAGACGACGCGTTGCGTGCCGGTGTTCAGCAGGGCAAAACAGCCGGTGCCGTAAGTCGATTTCATCATGCCGGGCTTGAAGCAGCCCTGCCCAACCGTCGCCGCCTGCTGGTCGCCGGCCATGCCGAGCACGCGGATCGGTGCGCCGAACAATTCAGGCAGGGTGATGCCGAAATCGCCGGCGCTGTCGCGAACCTGTGGCAAAAGCGACCGCGGTACCCCGAACATCCGGCACAGCCCGTCATCCCATTGCCCGCGGCCGATATCAAACAGCGACGTGCGCGCGGCATTGGTGGCGTCGGTCGCGTGGACCTTGCCGCCTGTCAAACGCCACAACAAAAAACAATCGATGGTGCCGAAAGCGAGCCGGCCGGCCTCGGCCAGGCCGCGCGCGCCCGCGACGTTGTCGAGCAGCCAGGCGATCTTGCTGGCGGAAAAATATGGGTCGAGCAGCAGCCCGGTCTTGCCGGAAATCTCCGGCTCGTGGCCGCTGCCGCGCAACGCCTCGCAAAAATTGGCGGTGCGTCGGTCCTGCCAGACGATCGCGTTATAAATCGGCTTGCCGGTGGCGCGGTCCCAGATGACCGCGGTCTCGCGCTGGTTGGCGATGCCGAAGCCGGCGATGTCCTTCGCCGCCAGGCCGGCTTTCGTCATCGTCTCGCGCACCGTCGCGACCGTCGCCGTCCAGATTTCCTCCGGGTCGTGTTCGACCTCACCTGGCGCGGGGTAGATCTGGCGCAGTTCCTGCTGCGCGCTGGCGAGCGGCCGCAGCGCGGCATCGAAGGCAATGGCGCGCGTCGAGGTCGTACCCTGGTCGATGGCGATGAGAGCGGCCGGCAACGAGCGTCTCCGCAAAGCGGCACCGGCACACGATCCGGCCCTGCATGAACCGGTTAGATCATGCGCCGATCGAAAAGTCTGCGGAGATTAGTCGATAAGGACGAGGCTGACGATTGCGTCATCGTCGTCAGCATGGACGCCAGTGGCCAGTCGGCGCGGCAGCGGACCGTAATAGTTGCCGCTTTTGACGACCTCGCGCGGTTTGGTCAGTACGGCCAACAAGCGGTCCTGCAGCGCCTTTACCGATACCGGCTTGCGCAGGAACTCGTCGACGCCAATCTTTACCGCTTCGACGACGTGCGAACGGTCGCCATGGCCGGTCAGCATGACGATCGGCACGTCCGGATAGGGAAACGCGCCCGGCGCGCGCACCAGGCGCACGAAGGTCGGACCATCGATGCCGGGCATTTTCCAATCGAGGATGACGACATCCGGCGACATGCGGCGGATCAGATCGAGGCCGATCTGGCCATTCCGCGCCTCATAAACTTCCTGCACGCCGATACTCATGAGCATCGTACGCACGACTTTGCGCATGTTATGCTCGTCGTCCACCACCAGAATTTTGGCGGCGGCCAGACGCTCGGCGTTTTGCTTGGTCTCTGTCGACATTAGCGGTCCGCTGACCCCCCAAACGAACATGTCGACTAAAGCATAAAGACGTAGCGGCGCGCTGAAACCAGCCGATGAAATTGAGCACAGCGCAGTAAGACTTCGTAAACCATGTCTGCCCTCAAGACGCCGCCAGTAGCGATGCGATGAACTGGCCGAGAGCGGCGGATTGCTCCGGCATCGCCATAAGGCCGAGCTTGCTACGCCGCCACAGCACGTCGTCGGCGCTCTGCGCCCATTCGTTCTCGACCAGGTACCGCACCTCGGCGCCGGTGAGATCGCCGGCAAAACGCGGCCCCAAATCGTCCAGGCTTTGCGCGTCATTGAGCACGCGCTCGATGCGCCGGCCATAGGCGCGCAGCAGGCGGCGCGCATGCGGCTTGGCGAGGAACGGCCAGCGGCCAACGGTCTCCGCCATCAGGTCGTCGAAGCCGTCAGCCGGAAAATCGCCGCCGGGCAGCGTCGAGCCAGCGGTCCACGGCGGCGGCGCGCCGAAGAATGTTGCGAGCCGCGCCAGTGCCGCTTCCGCCAAGCGGCGGTAGGTGGTGATCTTGCCGCCGTAGATGGTGAGCAGCGGCGCTTCGCCATCGGCGTCGTCGAGGGTGAGCACGTAATCGCGGGTAACGTCTTCCGGCTTGTCGGCGCCGTCGTCATAGAGCGATCGCACGCCGGCGAACGACCACACCAACTCGTCGGGCGTGACCTTGGCGCGGAAGTAGTCATTGACGGTCTTGCACAGATAAAGAATCTCGGCGATGTCGGGGGCCGGCGAATTGAGGTCGCCGACGAAATTCTCGTCGGTCGTGCCGATCAACGTGAAATCCTGCGCGAAGGGCAGCGCGAACACCACGCGCCCGTCGGCGGCCTGCAGCAGGTAGCCGCGATCGTGCTCGAAGCGCCGGCGAACCACGATATGGCTGCCTTTCACCAGGCGCACCGGCGCCGGCAATGGGCGGCGGATCACCGTATCGGCCACTTCGCCGATCCAGGGACCGGCGGCATTGACCAGCACACGAGCGCTCGTCACCTCGCGGCGGCCGCGCGCATTGAGCACCAGTTCCCACTCGCCATGCCGCTCGGCACGCACGCATCGGGTCCGGGTGCAGATAAACGCGCCCCGCTCGGCAGCGTCGACCGCGTTGAGCACAACCAGACGGGAATCGTCGGCCTGGCAATCGGAAAACTCGAAGCCGTAGCGGAACGACCGCTTGAGCGGCTGCCCGACCGGATGATGGGTGAGATCGACATTGCGTGTCGCCGGCAACAGTTTGCGGCCACCTAGCATGTCGTAGATGAGAAGTCCGAGACGCAGGACGAGCGCCGAGCGCAAGCCGGGCGCGGGCGGCAGTATGATGCGCAGCGGCCGGATGACGTGGGGCGCCATACGCAGCAACACCTCACGCTCGTGCAGCGCCTCGCGCACCAGCCGGATGGCGCCGTGCTCAAGATATCGCAATCCGCCGTGGATCAGCTTGGTGGAGGCCGAGGAGGTGCCGGAGGCGAGATCGTTCTGTTCGACCAGCAGCACGCGCAAGCCGCGGCCGGCGGCATCGCGAGCCAATCCGACCCCGTTGATACCGCCACCGATGATCGCGAGGTCGTAGTCGGCCATAGCCTGCTGATTCGCCTGGTTCCGGGCAGGATGGGCGGCTTAGGTGGCCGCCTCAAGAACCGCGCGCGCAAAAGGCATGTCAGGCCACAAATTTCGTCGGTAATTGCAAAATCGCCGCGCTTTGACCATATCAAGCCTGTCTGATACGCGCCGTTCCACGCGTCCAACCCGGGACTTGGCCCGTCTCATAGCCCATGCCGTCCGCCCGCCTGCTCGTCATCGAAGGCAATTCGCCACAGACCCTGTCAGAACACCTCTCGGTGGGCGGAACCCCGGCGCATCAGGGCTATTCCAATCTGCTGCGCGAATTGCTGCCGGGCGCGGTCGTCGACGCCTGCCATCCCGGCGATCCGGCCGCGACGCTGCCGGACGGCGAAGCGCTCGAGGGCTATGACGGCATCGCCATCACCGGCTCCTCGCTGCACATTTACAATGGCGGCCCCGAAGTGATGCGGCAGATCGACCTGGTGCGTGCTGCGCTCGGGACGGGAACGCCGATTTTCGGCTCCTGCTGGGGCTTGCAGGTGATCACCGCGGCGGCCGGCGGCAGCGTGCGCAAGAACCCGAAAGGCCGCGAGATCGGTTTCGGCCGCGGCATCCGCCTCACCGAAGCCGGCCGCAAGCATCCGATGTATGTCGGCAAACTCGACGTATTCAACGCGCCGACTGTGCATCTCGACGAGGTCGAGGCGTTGCCGGCGGGCTCGACCGTCCTCGCCACCAATGCGGTGTCGGACGTGCAAAGCGTGGAGATCCGCACCAACGGCTCGGTCGCCTGGGGCGTTCAGTATCATCCGGAATACCCGTTGCGCGAGCTGGCGGCGATCGTACGCCGCATCGGCACGCGGCTGATCGGTGAAGGATTTTTCGCCAACGAAGACGACATGCAGACTTTCGCGCAGGACCTCGATACGCTCGACAAGGACCCGCATTGCAAGCGCCTGTCCTGGCGGCACGGCATCAGCAAGAACGTGCTCGATACGACGCTGCGCGTCAGCGAGGTGGCAAACTGGATCGAGTTCCAGGTGCTGCCGACGCGGGTGAAGCGGGGAAGAGGGTAATGGATCTCTCCGGCAAGCATATCATGGTCACCGGCGGCACCGGCGCGCTCGGTACGGCGGTGGTCGCCGGCCTGCTAGCGGCGGGCGGGCACTGCACGGTGCCCTATGTGCACGAAGCCGAGGCGCAGCGCTTTCCGCATAGTGGTGATCCGAACGTGACGCTGATCGCGGTCACCGATCTGGCCGACGAGGCGATAGTGGCCAAGATCTATGGCGGGCTCGCGCTATGGGCCTCGATCCACATTGCCGGCGGCTTTGCGGCCGGCAAGGTAGCGGAGACCGGCCGAGCCGCGCTGATGGCGCAACTCGATAGCAATCTCGTTTCGTGTTTCTTGTGCTGCCGCGCGGCGGTCAACGCCATGGCGGCGGGCGGGCGCATCGTCAACGTCGCGGCGCGGCCGGCGCTGGAATGGCGCTCGGGAGCCGGCATGACGGCCTATACGGTGGCGAAGGCGGGCGTTGCCGCGCTCACGGTGGCGCTGGCGGAAGAAGTCGCCAAGGACGGCATTCTGGTCAATGCGGTGGCGCCCTCGATCATGGACACGCCGGCCAATCGCGCGGCCATGCCGAAAGCCGCCTTCGACAAATGGCCGAAGGTCGAGGAGGTGGCGGCGACGATTCTGTTTCTCGCCTCGCCCGACAACAAGGTCACCCGCGGCGCCATCGTGCCGGTGTACGGGAAATCTTGATTTCCGCTCATTCCCGCGCGAGCGGGAATCCAGCGCCAGAATTGAAGAAAGCACTGGGTCCCCGCTTTCGCGGGGACAAGCGGCTGCAAGTCCCTACCCCGCCACGGGCACCAGTTCGAGCGGCGGACGCAACAGGCGCTGCACCGCGCCGGAGGCGACGACGGTGCGGCTTTCTGCATAGGCCTCGTGGTTAGCCTCGATATCGTCGAGATCGTAGAGGTAATTCACCATCAGCCCGTCCGCCTGCGCGATCGCCTTGTCCGAGGTGTCGGCCAGCCAATTGACACGCTCGAGCCGCGCGCCATTGCCGAGATGGAAGCGCGCCACCGCATCGACCGGCAGCCCGCGTCCATTTCGCGCGCGCAGGAAATACCAGGCCGCCGCACGCATCAGCGGCCCCTGCAGGCGCTCGGCCGCCTCCGGACTGCGGCTCCAGTTGGGGTCGTCGAGCGCAACGAACAGCGCCTTGTCGGCCTCGTTGAGCGCCGCCGAATTTTCCTGGGCGCGCTCATGCTTGAGCCAATCCGCGAAATTCGTCACCGGCGACAACGTCACGAAGGTCGAAAGCTTCGGCAGTTCGCGGCTGATCTCCTCGACCACCTGCTTGATCAGGAAACTGCCGAACGACACGCCGGCAAGCCCGCGCTGACAGTTCGAGATCGAATAGAACACGGCGGTGCGCGCCTTCTCGGTATCGGTCACCTCGCGTTCGGGGCTCAGGATCGGCATGATTGCGCCGGGAATGTCGCGGGTGAGCGCGACCTCGACGAAGATCAAAGGCTCGTCCACCAGCGCCGGATGAAAAAACGCATAGCAACGCCGGTCGGAGGGATCGATGCGGCGGCGCAGGTCGTCCCAGTCGCTGATCTCGTGCACCGCTTCATAACGGATGATCTTGTCCAGCACGATCGCCGGCGTCGACCAGTCGATGCGGCGCAGCACCAGAAAGCCGCGGTTGAACCAGGACGAGAACAGATGGACGAAATCGTCGTCGACCGCGATGAGATCGTCGCGGTGACCCAGTACGTCGATCAATTGCTCGCGCATGCGCACCAGCGCGGCCGTGCCGCCCGGCGCCAGGTTAAGCCGGCGGAACAGCTCCTGCCGGCGCGGCTCGGAGGCAGCGTGCAGTTCCGCCGCGGCTTCGTCATTCGGCTTCGCGTGCCAAGTAGCAATCGCCGTTTCCATGCGCGCGGGATCGGAGCCAAAGCGCTGAGCCAGCGCCTCGAAGAAGGCAATGCGCGGGCCTGTGGTCAGCTCGTTATAGCGGCTGAGGATGTCGCGCGCGCGGGCAACGCCGGAGGCTTCGCCGCGGCTCGACAAGAGATGCTCGCACAGCTCGACCAGGCTCTCAGAGCGCGCGCTCGCATCGACGCGCCGATTGCGCGCCAGCAACGCGCGGCCGCGCTCGGAAATGGTCTGCAGAAGCTCTCCGAAGAACGAGGTGTTCATCGCGACGTCCAGGGTTGCGCTTGAAGGCCCTATTTAGCGCCACCCATCATATGATTCGGCAACCATGTGGCGATTTCTGGAAAGAAGCACAAGATCACGATCGCCAACATCATACATAGGACGTAGGGCGCCGTGCCCCACATCACTTTTGTGACCGGCACATCGGGCGCGATCGCATTGACGATGTAAATGTTTAGCCCTACCGGCGGGTGGATCAGACCGATTTCCATGTTGATGGTCAGGATCACGCCGAACCAGACCGGGTCGAAGCCGGCAGCGGTAATGATCGGCAATAAGATCGGCGAGGTCATCAGGATGATCGCCGCGGGCGGGATGAAGAAGCCGCTGACCAGCAGAAAGAGGTTGATCATCCCCATTAGCACCCAGCGATTGAAATGCGCATCGGCGATCGCCTGCGCCAGCATCTGGGTGAGATAGAGCGAGGTGAGCATGTAACCGAACAGTACGGCGGCGGCGATGATCGTCAGGATCATCACCGACTCGCGCATCGTGTCGCGCAGGATGTGCCAAATCTGGTCTATCTTCCAAAGCCGGTAGATCAGGATCGCTAAAATAAGGCAGAGCGCGGCGCCGACGCCGGCCGCTTCCGACGGCGTCGCCACGCCGCCGTATAGCGAGTACATGACGCCGAAAATGATCAGAAGGAACGGCGCGATCTTCGGAATCGACTGAAATTTTTCCTTCCACGAATAACGAAAATCGATCGCATGCGAGCGGAAGCCCCGCTTCCAGATGATAAAGATGGTCCACAGCATGAACATGCCGGTCAGCATGAGGCCGGGCACCACGCCGGCGAGGAACAGCCGGCCGATCGAAGTTTCGGTGGCAATACCGTAGAGAATGAAAGTGATCGACGGCGGAATCAGGATTCCGAGCGTGCCGCCGGCGCAAATCGAACCGGTGGCCACGTCGTCCGGATAGCCGCGCCGCCGCATTTCCGGAATGCCCATCTTGCCGATGGCGGCGCAGCAGGCGGGCGAGGATCCGGTGAGCGCGGCGAAGATGGCGCAGGCGCCGAGATTGGAAATGACCAGGCCGCCAGGCAGCCGGTAAAGCCAGCGGTCGAGCGCCTCGTACAGGTCCTTGCCGGCCGGCGAAGAGCCGATCGCGGCGCCCATCATCACGAACATCGGTATCGCCACGAGGGTAAAATCGTCGAGGCCGGACCAGAACGTCTCAGCGACGACGTGCATGCTGTCGATGCCGTGAAAAAACAAAAGGAAGATGATCGATATCGCACCGAGGCCGAACGCCACCGGAATTCCCGACATCAGCATCAAAAGGGTTGCAACGAGAACGACGACACCTTGCAAGGTCGGGCTCACGAGACGTCTCCCAAAGCTTGCTTGGCTTGATCCCGTCCGAACTCCTCGAAGTCTTCTTTCGGCTTAAGGCCGAAGGGAAGCGCCCGGCCCGTCACCAGGCAGAACAATTCGGCGAAGTATTGCAAGACCAGCAACCCGAGACCGAACGGCATCGACAGATAGGGAATCCACAGGCGCGCGCGCCAGACCGTGTTCGAATGCCAGCCTTCCGACCAAGCCTGAAGCCAATACTGCGTGCAGAGAATGAACAGCACCACGCAGAAACTCAGCGACAGCACTATCGTGAACAGCGCGAGCCAATAACGGGCGCGCGGGCCGAGATAGAGCGGAAGAATCTCCACGTTCACGTGGCCGCGCGTCATCAGCACATAGGGGCTGCCGACGAAGGTCGCCGCGACGATTGAGTAGGTCACCACGTCGATCTGCCAGATCGTCGGCACGTTGAAGAAGTAGCGCACGATCACCATGTCGCAGATCACGAAAACAGCGACGCCAATAAGGATAGCGGCGAACACACCTGCGACGCGCGACAGGAAGATGACCGTCCGAATGTAGGTATCCATGAGTCTGGCTTAAATTGGCGGCATTCGTTGCGGGGTGTCCCCGCGCAACGCTGACGGGGCGAGACGGCGTCGGCCGGCGAGATCACCCGCCGGCCGGTCTTCGATTTGTCTTGTTATTTAACCGCGAGGGCCTCGTCGATTAATTTCTGGCCGTTCGGCACCGCCTTGGCGAAGGTCGCGTAAGAGCTCTTTTTCGCCACGTCGAGCCAAGCTTGATAGTCGGCATCGCTGAGGGTCACGACCTTGACCTTGTGATCCTCGAACGCCTTGATCGCGTCTTTGTTCACCTCATCGGCCTTGGCTTCGTAATAGGCCTGCGCCGCCTTGCCGGCCTTGAGCACGGCGTCCTGCTGCGCCTTGTTGAGCTTGTCGAAGCTCTTCTTCGACATCAGCACCGGCTCATACATGAACCACAGCGCATTGTTGCCTGGCGCGGTAAGGCAATTCGTCACCTCATAGAGGCGCATGGACTGGAAGGTCCCGAGACTGGTGTCGGTCGCGTTGACAACGCCGCTTTGGAACGCGTTGTAGATTTCGTTCGACGGCGGGCTGACGATGCTGGCGCCGGCGCTTTCCCACATCGAGGCGAAGGTCGGCCCTGCGGCGCGGAATTTCAGGCCTTTCAGGTCGCTCGGGTGCGTCAGGCAGCCTTTGTTGGAGGCCATGCCGCCGGCGAACCAGGCGTCCGACAGCACGATCACGCCGTGCTTCTCGATTTCGGCGCGAACGTCCTTCATGAACGGCGAGGCATTGATGCGCTTGGCGCGATCCTGGCTACGGATCAGACCCGGCATCAGCGTCGCGCTGAAGGCCGGCACCTTGCCGCTGGCGTAGTCGAGCGGGAACAGCGTGATGTCGAGCTGGCCATTGACCATGGCGTTCCACTGGTCGTTCGGCTTGAACAGCGAAGCGCCGGGATAGACCTGGATGGTGAGGCCGACATTGTCGGCCGCAGCCTGTTTGGCGATCATCTGCACCATGTCGTCGCGGACGTCGCCTTTGCCGCCCGGGAACTGGTGTGATGCCTTCAACGTCACTTGTGCCTGCGCCGAGGCCGTCAGCAAGATAGCTGCAGCCGCGCCGGCAAGAATTGTCGTTAGTGTCCTCATTTGCATCCTCCCATTAGACTTTTTTGGCGACGGGAATACCGCCACGTTTGAATGGCGCCCGGACAATAGCCAACGCCGTCCGTCGCGCCCGGTTGGACCATACCCGCAGCGGCTGCGCAGGGCCATAGGCCTGTCATGAATTTCAGCCACAAGTCCGTGGCGGCAATCAACAATTCCCGGACTGGCCAGCGCGGAACGATGGTCTTATAACCCCGGCCATCATCGTTCCTTCCGCGCCCTTCAGGAGCTTCTCAACATGCCAAAACCGTTGGCGGGTCTCCGCGTCCTCGAACTTGCACGCATTCTGGCGGGACCCTGGGCGGGACAGATGCTGGCAGACCTGGGCGCCGACGTCATCAAGGTCGAGCGTAAAGGAGACGGCGACGACACCCGTGGCTGGGGCCCGCCTTTCGTTGAAGGCGCCGACGGCAAACATATCGGCGCGGCCTATTTCCATTCCGCCAACCGCGGCAAGCGCTCGATCGAAGCCGACTTCGAGGACGAAGAAGGCCGGCGCATCGTGCACAAACTGGTCAAGCGCTCGGACGTGCTGATCGAGAATTTCAAGGTCGGCGGGCTCGCCAAGTTCGCCCTCGACTACAAGAGCCTCGCGCCGGAGAACCCGCGGCTGATCTATTGCTCTGTGACTGGCTTCGGCCAGGACGGCCCCTATGCCGCGCGCGCCGGCTACGACCTCATGGCACAAGGCATGGGCGGCTTTATGAGCCTGACGGGTTATGCGGACGGCCCGCCGACCCGCGTCGGCGTCGCCATCTCGGACGTGTTCACCGGCTGCTATTCGGTGATCGGCATCCTGGCCGCGCTGGCGCAGCGCGAGAAGACCGGCAAGGGCTGCTACGTTGATACCGCGCTGGTCGATTCGACTGTCGGCGTGCTGGCCAACCAGGGCCTTAATTATCTTGTTTCCGGCGAGATTCCCAAACGTATAGGTAATTCTCATCCCAATATCGTGCCCTATCAGGAATTCCCCGTCGCCGACGGTCACATCATCATCGCCACCGGCAACGACAACCAGTTCGTCAAGCTATGTCATGTGCTGGGCGCGCCCGAACTCGCGGAAGTGCCCGAGTACAAGAACAATGTCGGACGTCTCGCGCATCGCAATGAACTGGTGGCCAAGCTTACCGTGCTGACCAAACGCATGCCGCGCGCGGAACTGCTCGGCAAGCTCGAAGAGCAGAAGGTGCCGGCCGGCCCGATCAACGATCTCGATCAGGTGTTCAACGATCCGCAGGTCGTCTATCGCGGCATGAAGCTCGATCTGCCGAGCGACGCCGCCAAAAGCGGCCACATCCCCGGCGTGCGCACGCCGATCGTCATGGACGGCTGGCGCGCGGCATCGGAACGTCCCGCGCCGCGACTTGGCGAGCACACGGCGGAAATCCTGAAAGAGATCGGCGAGGGATGACCGCGATCAGGAGACCGCGGTCGGCGCCAGTTCCTCAATGTCACTGACGACATCGATCACCACCGGACGGTCGGCGGCCAGCGCGCGCTCGAACGCCGGCGCGATGTCGCTGGCGCGTTCGACGCGAATGCCGAGCGCGCCCATGTCCTCGGCGAGCTTGGCGAAATTCATTGGATTGTAGGTCCACAATTCGCGCGATTTGGCGGTCGGTTCGCCGCCATAGGCGCGGTCGAAGCCGCGCTTCGACTGATTGCCGCCGCCGTTGTTGTTGACGACGGTGATGCTGTTGAGCTTCCAGCGCACTGCCGTCTCCACTTCGGCAATGTGATACCAGAAGCCGGCATCGCCGGTGAAAACCATCACCGGCCGGTCGGGGCACGCCGCCTTGGCGCCGATGCCCGCCGGAAACGCCCAGCCGAGATGGCCGGCGCTGCGGATGTAGCTTTGGGTCGGCACGCGCAGATCGTACATGCCGCCCATCCACATGCCAGCATGGCCGGTGTCGACCACCACGATGCCATCGTCGGGCACGTGCTTGGTGAACTCAGCGCAGAGGCGCGCCGGATGGATCGGCACACCGTCCAATTCCAGCACCGGCTTGTATTTGGCGTACCATTCGCCGCGTAGCGCGGAAATTTCCTTGACCCAGGCTTCGCGTTTCTTCGCGCTTGCCTTGTCGGCCTGTTTGAGCATGGCGGAAAGCACCGCCTTGGCGTCGCCCAAGACGCTCGCGGCAAGCGGATAATTGCGGCCGAGCAATTCCGGCTCGATGTCGATCTGGATTGCCGGCGTGCCGATTTTCGGCACCGCCCAGAAATGCGTGGTCATGCCGCCGCTCTCGGTGCCGACGAAACAGACGAGATCGGCGCGGTTGACGGCGCGGTTGGCGCTCTCGCGCGAGTAGCTGCCGACCACGCCGATCGACAGCGGATGGATGCCAGGAATGCAGTCCTTGCCGTTGAGCGAGGTGGCGACCGGGATCTGCAAGGCTTCCGCCAAGGCAATCAGCTCGCGGCCGGCGCCAGAGGCACGCACGCCGCCACCGACGACAAAGATTGGCCGCGTCGCGCTCTGCAACAGATCGAGCGCGGCCTTCACATGCGCGGCTTCCGGCTCGGGCCGGAACGGCGGCACATGGGCGAATTGCGCCTCGACGATCGCCTCCATCTCGGCTTCTTCGAGGTCCACCTGCCCCTCATTGCCGCGGAATTGTAAGTGAACAGGTCCCGGCGCGCCGGACGTCGCGACGCGGAACGCCTGGCGCACCATGTCGGGAATGCGCGCCACCTCGTCGACCGTGGCGTTGAACTTGGTCACCGGCTCGAACGCCGGCACGTCGTCGACCTCTTGATAGACCTTGCGGAACTTGGTTTTCGGATCGCGCCCGCCGGTCATGGCGATCACCGGTACATGCGCCAGGTAAGCGTCGCGCAGGCCTGCGGCGAGATTGAGGGCGCCGATCACCTGCGCCATGCAGATGCCGGGCTTGCCCGACGCGCGCGCGTAGCCGTCGGCCATGTAGGCGGCGGATTTCTCGCCATGACAATGCACGCGCGCGATCTTGGTGCGCCGCTCCATCTCGGCGAAAGTGCGCCGCAGTACAGCCGGCACCATGAAGACGTGGGTGACGCCATAGTCCGCCAGCATTTCGGCGAGCACTTCGGCCCCGGTGCGCTTGGTGTTATGTCCGATGTTGGTCATGCGTATCTACCCCTCGACCTTTCCTGGGCGTTTCGCGATCACTTGATCGCCAGCGGGTTGGCCGGTGAGCCGACCGCGCCGGTGATCGGAATCGCCGGCGCCACGAACAGGAATTCGTAGGTCTTGTCGGCTGCGCAATCGTCGGCCAATTCCTTGAGCTCGAAGATCTCGCCCATGGTCATGCCCATGATCGGGATGGTGATCCAGTGCCAGGGCTGGTTGATGTTCTCGCCCTCGGCGACCGGGTTCGGTCGCACCTCGCAGCCCCAGGTGTCGGAGGCGAGCGCGGCGAGCTCGGTGTCCTTGACGAAGTCGAGCGTCTCGAACGAAAAGCCCGGCGCGTCGCCGCCCGGATAGCCGTCCCAACTGCCCGCCTTCTGGCAGCGCTCCATCATGCCGGTGCGCACGATCACGTAGTCGCCGCGCTTAAGCGCGACGTTCTGCTTCTTCGCCGTGCCGTAGAGATCCTCGTTGGTGATGCCGTAGCCGTCGTCGAGCAATTCGACGCCCTTGTAGCGCGCGACGTCGAGCAGCACGCCGCGGCCGACCATCTTGTTCTTGGTTTTCTCGATGCCGCATTTCTGCGCGCCGGCGCTGGTCACCTCGCGGCAGTCGTAACCGTTCCACATGTAGTTCTCATAAAAGACGTGGCCGAGGCCATCCCACTGCGTGCCGCATTGCAGCGGCATGGTGACGATGTCGTCAGCGGCGCGGATGCCGCGCTTGTCGAGCACGCCGGAATAGGCGTCGGTGCCGGTGCGGATCATAGTGTGGATCGGATTGGTGCGGCCCATCGCCGGATATTTGCTCTTGGCGCCCTGCGGCCCGGTGTAATCGAAATTGAGCGCGAGCGAGATCACCTTGCCCTTCTTCACTAGCCGGGTGGCGGCGACGATGTCTTCGGCGCTGGTGTAGTTGAGCGTGCCGATTTCGTCGGCCGGCCCCCATTTGCCCCAGTTTTTGTACTTCTCGGCGGCGGCGGACATGTCTTTGCGGGTGAGTTTGCGGACCGTCATGGTCGTTCCTCTTGGTTTGTAAGGTTCAAGACACTGGCGCACAGCGAAAGCCAGCCGCCAGAAATGGAATCATGTGGTGCAGCGCGAGCTTGACGTCGCCCGGATCGCAACGGCTGTCGGTCAGCGATTGAATGCGCCCGCTATTGGCCATGGTGTAGAACATGGCGCCGAGCATGAAGTGATAGCGCCACTCGATCTCCTCGCGCGGCTGCCCGGGCAGCACTTGCGCGATGGCGTCGATGAATTGGCGGCTTGATTGATCGAAAGCCTTCGCCAGAATTTTCCGCGACGTTTTTTCCGGCTCGGTGCCAAGCCGCGCCCGCAGCTTGACGAAGGCGGGACCGCCGAACTGCGGTTCGACGCCCAGCGTCAGCGCCGGTCGCAGGAACGCGTCGAGAATCTGCTCCAGCGTCGGAGTCTTGTTGTGCTCGAAGCACAGCGCCAGCAGACGCAGGCGCTCCTGCGCAATCGGCGCCGCGCGCTGCGCGAACAGCGCCTCCAGCAAGCCATCCTTGGAGCCGAAGTGATAGGCGATGGAAGCGAGATTGACGCGCGCCGCCGACGTGATTGCGCGTAAACCCACGCCTTCCATGCCGTGCTCGGCGAACATGCGCTCGGCCACCGTAAGGATGCGCTCGCGCACCGACGGTCCACCCGCGGTTACCGCCGGCTCGCGCCCGCGGCGTTTGGCCGCCTTCGGCTTGTTCGCTTGTCGTGCGGAGGATCGGCGCAACGCTTGACTCAAGCTGGACGATTTGGGAGAAGCGCAAAGTAAACAGTCGTTTGTTTAAAGTCAATCGACGGCGCAAATACGGGACAAGACGCACATGGCCGGGCAAGCCAAGAAGACGATCCTCACGGTCGCAGTGACCGGCAACCTCACCACGGTGCAGCAGAACCCCGCGCTGCCGTGCACGCCGGAGCAGATCGCCAATGCCGCACTCGAATCGGCCAAGATCGGCGCTTCGGTCGCGCATATCCATGTCCGCCATCCGGACGGACGGCCGAGCATGGAGCTTGCGCACTATCGCGAAGTGGTCGAGCGCATCCGCGACAAGAACTCCGAGCTGATCATCAACCTCACCACCGGCCCGGGCGGCCGCTTCGTGCCGGGCAAGGATGACCCGCGCGTCGCCGGGCCGGGCTCGACCCTCATTCATCCGCTCAAGCGCGTCGAGCACATCGTCGCGCTCAAGCCGGACATCGCCACGCTCGACCTCAACACCATGTGGTCGGGCTCAGCCGCGGTGATCAACCCGCCCGACAACGTGACGATCATGGCCAAGGCCATCCAGGAGGCCGGCTCGAAGCCCGAGCTGGAGGTGTTCGACTCCGGCGACATCCAGCTCGCCAACGTCCTGCTCGAGCAAGGCGTGCTCAAGCGTCCGCCGCTGTTTCAGATCGTGATGGGCGTGCGCTACGGCTTCATCTCGACGCCGCAGACACTGATCTATGCGCACTCGCTCCTGCCGCAGGACGCAATGTGGGCGGCCTTCGCCATCGGCCGCTGGGAATTTCCCATGCTGGCGACGGCATGGTTTCTCGGCGGTCACGTGCGCGTCGGCATGGAAGACAATGTCTACATCGGCAAAGGCAAATTGACGCCGAGCAATGCGGCGCTGTGCGAGAAGGCCGTGCGCATTCTCGACGACATGGGCGCCGAGCTCGCCACCGCAAAGGAAGCGCGCGCCATTCTCGGCCTGCGCGCGTGACGCTCGCTGACATCATGGAGGACCATCACATGACACTGTCCCGCCGCTTCGCAATGCTGCTCGCGATCACGATCGCTGGCGCCGGTCTCATGCCGGCGCAGGCGCAAAACTATCCGGCCCGCCAGGTCAAGGTAGTCGTGCCGTTCGCGGCTGGAGGTCCGACCGACGTAATGGCGCGGTTGATCGCGCAGAAGCTGTCGGAGAGCCTGAAGCAACAGTTTTACGTAGAGAATCATCCCGGCGCCGGCGGTAACATCGGCATGACCCTCGTCGCACGCGCCAACCCCGACGGTTACACCCTGCTGGTGGCGAGTTCGAGCTTCGTGGTCAACCCGAGCCTCTATGCTAAAAATCCCTACGACGCCTTCAAGGATTTCGCGCCGGTCACGCTCGCCGCCGCCTCGCCGAACATCCTGGTGGTCAACCCCGAGTTGCCGGTCAAGACGGTGAAGGAGCTGGTCGATCTGCTCAAGGCCAATCCTTACAAATACGCCATCGCCAATCCCGGCATCGGCACGACGCCGCAGCTCGCCGCCGAATTGTTCAAGTTGTCGCTCAAGCTCGACGCCACGAGTGTGCCGTTCGGCGGCGCCGCGCCCGCGATCCAGTCGACGGTTGCCAACCAGACGCCGATCGCCTTCGCCGCCATGCCGCCGGCCGCGCCGCAGGTGAACGGCGGCAAGCTGCGCGCGCTCGCCGTCACCTCGGCCAAGCGCTCGGCCGCGCTGCCCAACGTGCCGACGCTCGGCGAAGCCGGCATCGCCGAGCAAGAATCGGAGACCATGCAGGGCGTGCTGCTGCCGGCCAAAACACCCAAGGCCATCGTCGACCTGCTCAACGCCGAGATCAAGAAGGCGATGGCGCTGCCCGACGTGAAGGCAAAATGCGCCCAGCTCGGCTTCGACCCGGTGGCGGATTCGCCGGAGGAATTCTCCGCCTACATCAAGAAAGAGGTCGAGAAGTGGGGCAAGGTGATCAAGGAAGCAAAGATTCCGCAGATCAAGTAGGCTGACTTCTCTCGCCCCGTACTTACGCGGCGAGGGAAAAAGGCAACCCATGCGCATCGTCGATATCCGCGAGACGGCGATCCCGCTCAACTCGACGCTCGCTAATTCGAGCTTCAATTTCAGCGAAATGACGACGTCGGTGGTCGCCGTGATCACCGACGTTAAGCGTAATGGCAAACCGGTGTGCGGCTTTGCCTTCAATTCCACCGGCCGCTACGCTTGCGGCGCGCAGATGCGTGCGCGTTTCATTCCCCGCGTTCTGAAAGCAAAGCCCGAGAGCCTCATCGACGACTCAGGCCTGATCGCGCCGGACAGGTGCCTCTCGGTCATGATGCAGAACGAGAAATCGGGCGGTCATTCCGAGCGATCGGTCGGCATCGGCACCATCGAGGTCGCCATCTGGGACGCGCTCGCCAAGATCGCCGACAAGCCGCTGCATGTGCTGCTCGCCGAACGCTTCAACGGCGGCAAGCGCGCCGAGAAAGTCTTCTGCTACGTCGGCGGCGGCTGGTACGCGCCGGGCAAGACGACTAAGGATCTGCAGGACGAGATGCGCGGGCATCTCGATGCTGGCTATACCATGGTGAAGATGAAGGTCGGCGGCATGGCGCTCGCCGACGATCTGGCGCGCGTCGAGGCGGTCAAATCGATCCTGCCGAAGGGCGCACAGCTTGCGGTCGACGCCAATTCCAAATTCGATCGCACGGATGCCCTCGCCTATGCGCGCGGACTAGCGCCGTTTCAATTGCGCTGGTTCGAGGAGCCGTGCGATCCGCTCGACTACGCGCTGCTGGCGGAGATCGCCGCGACCTACGCGCCGCCGCTATCGACCGGCGAGAATTTGTTCTCGACGCAGGACGTTGAAAACCTCGTCCGCTTCGGCGGCCTCAGACCCGAGCGCAACGATGTGATTCAAATCGATCCGCCGCAGGCCTACGGTATCGTGCAATATGCGCGCACGCTCGACATGCTCAAGCGGCACGGCTGGCCGCGCGGCTGCATGTTCCCGCACGGCGGTAACCAGATGTCGCTCGCCATTGCCGCCGGCTTTGGGCTCGGCGGCGCGGAATCCTATCCCGGCGTGTTCGGCGACTTCGGCGGCTTTGCCGACGATGCGCGCGTCGAGAACGGTTTCATCTCGCTCTCCGACCGCCCCGGCATCGGCTTTGAGGGCCAGGCGCGACTCTACAAGATCATACGTGAACTGGCCGCTTGAGCGGTCCGCGTGAAGAAGGAGCCTGGACAATGCTCGGACATGCCCGGATCGCAACAATGGCCGCAGCGGCTGCGCTTTTCGGCCTAATGCTTTGTCCCCGCGCGCAGGCGCAGAGCGTGACGCTGGGACAATTTCAACATCCCAAGACCCCGAAGGATCTGGAAATCAACAAGGCTTATATGTTCGGCGCCATCGACGGAGTGGTCGCCTACAACATAAGCTTGGACGACAAACTGTTTTGTCTGCCGGGCCCCGTCGCGAAATTAACCTTCGACCAGGCGGCCGAAGTTGTCATGCGTTGGGCGCGCAAGACGAGCGGCTCGACCGATATTTCGTTGGGACATGCGTTATTGTTTGCGCTCAGGGACGCCTATGCTTGCCGCCGCTAGCCGCTTGATGCCGTTCAATCGATATCGATAAACGTCAGCGGCCTCGCCACCATTTCCAGGGGCTTGCGCTCGGCGGCGACGCCCCAGCGCCAGGCCACCAGCCCGCCGATGATCATTAGCGCGGCGCCGAGCAGATAGCCGCCGAATACGCTGACGCGGGAGCCGGTGTCGATCAAGATGCCGAATAGCCAGGGACCAACAATGCCGCCGACGCCGGTGCCGACCGCGTAGAAGAAGGCAATGGCAAGCGCGCGGATTTCCAGCGGAAAGGTTTCGCTCACCGTGAGATAGGCTGAGCTCGCCGCAGCGGAGGCGAAAAAGAAGGTCGTCATCCAGCACAGCGTCTGCGTCTGCGCCGTGATCAGGTTGCGCATGAACAGGTAGCCGGTACCGGCAAGCAAGATGCCTGAGACGATGTAGGTGAAGGCGATCATCGGCCGCCGGCCTTGCGTGTCGAATAGGCGGCCGATCAGCACCGGCCCAAGGAAATTCCCCGCCGCGAAGGGCAACAGATACCAGCCGATGTGGTCGGACGGCACGCGATAGAAATCGGTGAGGATGAGCGCGTAGGTGAAGAAAATGGCGTTGTAGAAGAACGCCTGCGACGCCATCAGGCTCAGGCCCACCAGCGTGCGCTGGCGGTGGCGCTGGAACAGCGTCCGCGCCACCTCCCGCAACGGCGTCGACCTGCGCGCGCGCAGGCGCACACGCGGCAGATCGCGCGCCGGCGGCAGGCCGTCAAAGCGCGCCTCAATGCCGGCAATCACGCGCCGCGCTTCCTCGGCGCGGCCATGTGTCATCAGCCAGCGCGGACTTTCCGGAATCCACAGCCGCATGAAGAATATCACCAGCGCCAGGTTCGCCCCGATCAGGAAGGCGAGCCGCCAACCGATTTCCGGATCGATCACCACCGGATCGAGCAGCACCAGCGAACCGAGTGCACCCACCGCCGCGCCGACCCAGAAGCTGCCATTGATGACGAGGTCGCTCCAGCCGCGCACGCGCGCCGGGATCAACTCCTGGATGGTGGAATTGATCGCGGCATACTCGCCACCGATACCGGCACCGGTGACAAAACGGAACAGCGCGAAGCTTGCGAGATTCCACGAGGTCGCGGTCGCCGCGGTGGCGATCAGATAGACCGTCAGCGTGATGAAGAACAATTTCTTGCGGCCAAGCCGATCGGTGAGCCAGCCGAAAACCAGCGCGCCGAGCACCGCGCCGGCGAGATAGGTGCTGGCAGCAAGCCCGATATCGGCATTGGAAAATTGCAGGACCGGGCTTTGTTTCAATGCGCCCGCCAGCGAGCCTGCGAGCGTCACCTCCAACCCGTCGAGAATCCAGGTCACGCCGAGCGCGGCCACTACCAGGCTGTGAAAGCGCCCCCAGGGCAGCCGGTCGAGCCGCGCCGGTATGTCGGTCTCAACGATTGTCTGCTCGGCCGCCATCGCTGCCCTCGCCGCACACCCTCTGCCGAGAATAACGCCCGGACGGGCGCCGATGTTCGGCATATTACCGCGGGCGATCGAGGCAACGCGCCGTACACCCCTTTCCCTTCGGTGGCGCGGGCGCTATTGGATCATGCTCATGGACACCGACATCCTCCGCCGCCTGCACTACGCCGCCGCCATCGCCTGCGGCGTCTTCGCGGCGCTGGTAGTGCACATCGTGCTCACCGTGTTCGGCGTCGGTCTCGACGCGGTGCTGCGCGACGCCGCCGCCGGAAACAAGCAGCAGCTCGCATCGGCCCTGGCCTGGTGGGCGATCGGCGGCGCCGGCTTTGTCGGCGGCTGGGGCACCGGCGCCTATCTGATCGCGGCGGCCCGCGAACGCGATTTCGTCTACCAGATCGCGCGGCGTTTTCTGATAGCGCTGGTATTCGCGGTTGCCACCGCCGGCGGCGTCATGAGCAAGACCGGCGATCTCGGCGGTACGGTGGACGTGATCGCGGGGCTCATCGCGCTCGGTCTCGGATTGACCTGCGCCTTCTGCGGCGCGCGGCTCGCTTATCTCAACGCCGAGCAGGTGTAGCGCACGTAACGAAAAATGGCACCTTACTATGGCAATGATACGAACACGTATGTCATGGACATTTCGATTTTAGTCCAAGAGGATCGCTTGTTGTGCTACCTGGACGACTACGGCTGTAGCTTTGCCGGATGTAATCACCGGCCATGCCGCAAACCACGACAGCACATTCGCTTTGACCTTATCTCCGATCGAGCGGTTCGCTGATACGAATGCCGACAGGAAACAATCTCTGGTCACTGCTTCACGAGTGCGTGGGTCGGATCGAGAGTCTGATCAAGCACGAGCAGAAAAATCCTGCTCGTCTGCGTCCCGTAACTCCTGCGCTGCAACTAAAGATCGTGTTTTCCGCGCGCTAAGCTCTACCCATGAGCACCGCGACGCCGGACACGATGAGTACGGCAAATACGACGAGGCCCCACGTAACTATGGTTTCAGTCCAGGTGGGTTGTAGGCTTTCTTCCTCAACACTAGCCGCGTTGGGAGAAAATATATCCGTCTTCATATGAAATCCACGCGAAAGCATCCACTAATTGAAATGCCGCACCGGTAAAATAATAGGATGCTGTTAATAAGCTCTTAAACTTAACCTCGAGATAATCACCTCACTCTTACACTTTGCGGGGACTCGGGCTCATAGAGCCAGCACATGCCGTGCTTTCGGCACTTTTCGGGCTCGGCGCATTGCCTGACTTGAGTCAGCAATACGCTCCCAATCGGACATCGACCAACCGCAGTCGACCATGCTCGATTTATGAGCACGGGTCGAAGTTCATCGCCATTAATTTTGATCGAGAAGGATTGCCGGCATAGGACCGCTCAATCTGAGCGACAGATATGTCAGCCTGCTTCGCGAGATTAAGTGCGCCCATTTCCTTTTCGAACTTTTATCAATCAACCGCAAGCTGTGCACTGATGATTTTCCTAGGCATCCCATGTTATTAAGTGACGATTAACGTCGCTGTACGAAGTTCAATTAATTGTTAACCCGTATGATTCGCCGCTAAGGCAATAGCCCACAAATCTACTGTTGAGAACTCCAGATGAAAATAGCCTCTTATAAGCTCAGTGGCGGGCGCAGCATATAACCGCACGAACTAGATTCAGTAGATCTAATCGAAGGTACTAAAAGAATACAATCGCGCGGCAATTATGGCGCGTTAGATGGGGACTCTATCTAGAGCACTATCACCATTGACGACCCGCGATTATAAATTGACGGGTGAAAAACCAAGCTGGTCCCATCCATTACCAACTGACTCTACAACTAACATCGGGCGACGACCAATTTATAAAGGCCGATCATGCTAAGCCCCAATCAGCATCCTGACAATGGAGACAAAACAAAGGTGGTGGGTCTTTTTGAGCCAGAAGCTTATCGTTCATGGAAGTCTTGGACGGATGATGCATTTGGAGACGCGACGAAAGTTGATAAACACACTTTCTGGACCGAGCTTAAGCTCGCAGGAGTTCGCTTTGACGAAAAGCTCAGGGTCCTTGAAATTGGTTTCGGCAATGGAGCCTTTGCAAGTTGGGTAATGTCCCAAGGTTGGATGTTCGTCGGCACCGAAATCGATCGGGAGCTCGTGGTCCGCGCTCGTGCGAAGGGTTGGGATGCTCACTACGCCGGTGAGGGACTCGCCGATATAGCGTCAGGGAAGCAATTTGATTTGGTCGTAGCTTTCGACGTTCTGGAGCACCTCACCCTTCCGGAAATCGTTGATCTTCTGGTAAGCGTGAAAAGTTTGCTTGCGCCGGATGGCAAATTCGTCGCACGGTTTCCAAGTGGGGACAGCCCGTTTTCTCGCTCAATTCAGTATGGAGACATTACCCATCGGTCCGTTATCGGCAGCGGAAGCGTAACTCAATTGGCCCTGAAAACGGGGTTTCGTGTCGTACAAATGCGTGCTCCTGCATTTCCGATCTTTGGGCTGGGCATAAAACGGAGTGTGCGGCGGATGGGTGTGGCGATGCTACGAGCCGTGATCGCGCGTATGGTGAATTTGGCATTTCACGACAATCGACCGAAAGTGGTCGAGCCGAATATGGTAATCGTTCTTGAAGTACCGGATCATTGATCCAACGCCGTCCAAACGGAAGCCATCCAAGCGGCGAACATGAGATTTCATTAAACGGCTCAGCGGTCGGTCACCGCGACCAAGACGGCACGTGAGTTTAGCGGAAATGCACTTTCTTAAAGCCGAGACATTGAGACCGCACTCAAACCTTTTATCAGCGCGCGCCTCGACAGTGATGCGCAATGCAAACCACTAGATTACCCCGCGTGTAAAGTTCGGCGCGATAAAATTGGTAAATTTGATGAGAATGGCGAGCGTTACAAAGCCCCCGATATACGTCGCTGCTATCCAGGATTCGACGTTGAACGCGGAGACGGCGACCGGCACGCAGAAAATCAGCGCGCCGATCCCGGATTCGGGGGTGTAAATGAACTCGAGCCATTTTCGCGTAAACCAACCGAGTTCAAGACCTATCATTATGGACACAACTACGACGCCTAACCATCCATAATTCCAATATGCTTCACCGGTATAGGTTGGGGCCTGAGCGCTTCCACCTTCAACACCGACGTAGATCTTCAAATAAAGTTCGGGACCAAACCGAGTAATGATTGGCTTTTCAGGCCACAAAACACGTGGCACCAAAGCCGCCCAGCTGTCCGCAAGGCTGTCGCCGGGCCGCCCGTCCTGCCACTCATCAATGAGAAATGATTGAGTGGCACCATGCACAAACCGATATAAGAGAGACTCTGTCTTCTTCTCGTCATCAGATCTGGATTCTGCGCTGATGTTTGTCACAGCTTCGCTAATGATGGCTAGCCGCTGCGCAGGGGTATTGGTTTCCGGATCATATTGCGATTGGCTCCGCATCTGATTCACTACCGGAGCAAGGAATAAGAAATACCAACCCGCTGTTACTGCGATTAAGACGATGGATGCCTTACGATAGTTATGTAGATAAACTCCTCCGGCCATCGCCACGAACGGAATCATTGCTGCCGTTTTTGAAGCCGCCAAAAGCCCCATGGCTATCATCGCAATCAGCATCAGGACGACGGCAATCTTTTGGTTGATCGGCAGTCTGTCCCATCCAGCAAAACATATAAGAACGGTAAGTGACGGCAACACCGCTAGTTTTTCAAGCGCGCCGCGAAAAATAAGATTTTCCGGCACAGGAAAGGTGAGATAGACGGTCGCGATAATAAGCACCGACAGTAACAATAATGACCAATTGAAAGGCTGCAACGAATTGAAAAAGAGATTCAGCCGAAGGCGGGGCACGGGAACGTTTGTTATTTTGGAAACCGGCAAAGCAAAGATCAATACGATCAATACCGAAAGTGAGTTCATCAAGTTAATGGTGGGGAGATTGCGAACCTGAGTAGGCTCGCTGAATAATAATTCGAAAACATAGCCTTCTGCGATTGTCGAATACGCGGTTCCAAATCCGAAAATTATGCCGCTGCTAAGAATATAAATGCCGATGGCCGAAAAACCTCCTCCTCTCGCATACAACTGATAGAAGGAGAAAATTGAGCCTATCATAAAGACGTTTGCAGCTGCGCAATGTATCGAAATCGGCACAGGGTCGAAAATCACATTCCCTAAGGAGAAGAGAAAAAACACGACTGCATTGGCAATCGCAAAGCGGTAGGCCGATAGCAACCCTCCGCGACCCGCAACCGGCTCGGCCTGCGCAAGAAGATTGGTGGTCATTGCGTTAGACCAGCATGGTGGTTATTGCTCGCGCTTACAGCAAAAGAATGCGATTATTTGCAGCGTCAAAAGATGATACTGAAACCACCCACCCAAGGACACTGATACGCCGAAGCGAATCAAGCGTATTTGAATTTCTTGTTGGCCGCAATTTCTATAACCAGAGCGGTGCAACCGGCGCAAGAACAGAGGCAGTTTAACGGACGGGCCGCCTATATTTCCGGCGGGTTTGTGTGTTCGATAAATTTGGGACGACGAGGTGCATAAACGGAGCCCAGTTACAATCCGATCTTGCGCAGTTGACCTGTCATGCGACAGTAATGGCACGAATCAGCCGTCTGGTATTGAAGCTTATTTTCCATGCAAACCGGATTGATAATATCGCAGCCCCCTGTTCTTTCTTATATAGAAAGAACGGCATGAGCATAGCTGATAGAATATTGGCCAAGTTCGAACATTACGCAAATGCGGTGTTCGTGAGAATCTATATTCTTCGGGAGTTGTTGAGAGCACGGCGCCGCGGTAACAAGATCAATACCAGGATGCTGAAAGAATCCTTCACCCGCCCGCGATGGCAGGAGGATTTTGTCTTGCTGCTGCGGTTTTTCAATTCCAGCGAGACGGTGACTCTGATCGATGTCGGAGCGAACGATGGAGCGTGGTCGAAGAAATTCCTTGATATTTATCCAAATGCTTTTGTCCTCGCCATTGAGCCAATTCCATCAAACTATCAAAGACTGCTGGCGGCCCACCGCGGCGACGTTCGCGTCGTTGCGCTCAATTCAGCCGTCAGCGAGCAAACCGGAACGCTGGAACTTTTCCTCAACGAAGCTGATACATCCGGCGTCGGTGCGACCGCCCATCGTTACGACAAGAAAATCACCGATTACAGTTCAACCGTAAATAGCCATTACGTCGAAGCCGTTACTTTAAACCAGTTATTCGAGACCTATCGCGACAGAATCAAGGGAAGGGTCATCGTCAAGATCGACGTACAGGGTCATGAGCCGAGTGTCCTCAAGGGCGCGGCTGCAGTCCTTGATCGCGTCGACGCGATGCACATCGAAGTGTCCCTGTTCCAGTACGAAGGCCAGGAGCACGGATTATCGGAAATCGTACCATTGCTTTCCGCCGCAGGCCTGCATCTCGGACCCTATCAGCAATGTATCGGCCGCACCCTGAGCCGCTACCCGTTCGAACTCGACATGGTTTTCGTGCGCAAGGACAGCCTGCCGCGGCTTCTGGGTTACTGAACGGACGGTGGTTGCGGTCTCCGATTTGGATAGCAGCGCATTTCGTGTCGCGCTTACGGCGACATCATTTACGTGCAATGATGACGGCCTCACGAACAGACCTCACATACAGCCTGATCGAACCCAACGGTACGCGGCTCTCTACCGCTCCCATGGCCCGCAGGAGGAATGGCGGCGGATGGGTACCGAACGTTTTCCGAACCGCGCTCTGGGCAAGACCAAACGTTGCGCGATGCAGCGCAAACCTGCGGGCGCAGGCTGCGGCGAAACTGCCGCGGAATGTCTCGCAGAACAAGGTCGGATGCCACGGCCGGTGCAGAACCGCAGCCGATTTGAACCCGGCCGCGATCACGGTCTCGGTTAGATCGGAGGCATTCGTCTTGTACGGGTGTCCCGGTAAAAGCAGCATCATGTCCCCGCGTGTGATGCGACCGGGGCTGGAAGCAAGCGAATGAACGTAGCCGAACAGATCGCTGTCGGGATCTCCGTCCAGCGGCAATGCGCTGACCAGACAGCCGCCCGGCTTCAAGGAATTGTAGATCGCGGCAAACAGCGCATCCGGATCGAATGAATGCTCAAGCACGTGATTGCTGAAAATGAGATCGTAAGCCGCCGGCCGCCCAGCAAGAAAGTTATTGAAATTTCCGTGGTAAAATTCAGCCTGCGCCGCCTTCAGCAATCCGGGAGTGACCTTGTCGGTCCAGTCGAGGCCGCAAATCTCGGCCTTTGGCAGTCTGGCGCGCAGCGCCGCAATTTCGTCGCCCGCTCCACAACCGAGCGCAAGAACGGACTCGCGGTCGGCAGGCACCAGGCACATCTTCCATGCCCGGCTTTTCAGGGATTCCTCCGCAACATTGGCCGGCAGATCGATCGCGTTGAGAATACCCGCGGCGGCGGCCCTGATTGCCGGCTCATCACTGAGCTCTTCCGGCGTCAGCGATTTCAACGCGTGGCATTGCCGCGGCTCACGGCGTTCGATGCTATCGATCAGTGCAGCAAAACATTTTTTGTTGAGCGTCTCGTCCGGCCCGGTTAGCAGCGGATATCGTTGAATATAGGCGTGCAGTTCGGCGTTGCGAACATTGAATAGCAATGCGGGTTCGTGCGCAGCAAAACTAATATTGTCCGGCATGGCGGATAGCCCCTCAAACTCTTCGAACTAACCGCGCACGAATGATTGCAGCGATGCTGTATAGACCGACTCTCAGTCGCGAGCGCTGCTCGGATGGTAACAAGAGATACACGATCGGCAGAAATGCCAAAGCTCCCCAAGCCGACACCACAAAAAATAAGACGATGGACTTTTCAATGTCGATCGCCGAGCCTATCACCAACGCAACCATGCCAGCCCACGAAAGTCCACCTGCAGATACGGCTAAGCAGGATATCCAGTGCCGGAGATAATTAATATGCAAGCGTCTTGCGATCATCGCAGGCAAGAGCACACCGGTCGCGAGTGATTCGCCAACAGCAAGACCGAATGCAATACCCGACGCTCCAAAGAGGTCTCCAAACAACAGACAAACAAGTATGGAGGCGCCAATCTGAGCCAAATTGCTGATCGCTAGCGGCCTTGCAAGACCTGCGTATTGCGCGACGCTCAGAAGCGGGATAGCGGGAGACACGGTTAAGATTGGTACTAGGAGCCAATATAATGTTGCCGCGTCGAAGAGGTCATTTTTTCCGGTCCAGATTCTGATCGTTGTAGGCCCAAAATAAAGCAACCCCGCAACCAATGCTCCGCCGCATCCAGCTATGATGCGCCCAAGAAATGATATCCCGCGCTCGACTTCCTGTGCGTTCCCAACATGCACCTGCGACGACAATTCGATGCCACCGGCCGTCGAGAGCATCACGATCAAGGTCCGGGCGAAATTGACGAAGCTACGGTGCACAACAAAGACAACCAACGTTGAACCGCCCAATCCAAGCACGCCCAGCAGCAGCACCGGTACTTGCAGCAAAATGGACGGCGCAGCATAGATAAATGCATACCACTTCATCGCTCCGCCAGCCTCGCGCAATTCGGAAGCAAGCGGTACGACAGGTTTAAGGCGTAGGCTGGGATAGCGCCAACGGATCCCCGTGAGAAGTAGCCCCCAGCCACCTATGACATGCGCGCACAAATAAATTAGCGCCATGACTACAGGCCGGGCGCCAAATAGCGCTCCGATAATTGCCGAAGCCGTGATGACCACGCTGGCGACGCTGTCGATAACGCTGCCCCGCGCGTAGTCACCTTGAGCACGAAAGATTTGCGTTATCGCACTCTTGGTCGAATGAACAATCTGCACCAACCCCAACAGCAGAAAGACCCCAATCGCGCTCGATGGATTCAGACTACGAACCGAAAGAAATGGGTAGAAATACGAAAGAAGCGCCAGTGCCAACAAGACGCCAACAAGCAAAGCGCCAAGCACTATATATATGAACAGGCCAAAACCGAGCAGTCGCTGAAACGACAGCGAGTCGCCCTGACTAAAAGCCTTCTGTAACTGATTGCCAAGAAAGATAACAAAACCGAGGTCGCATAGGCCAAGCAAACTCGCACAAGCAGAGATCATTACCCAATCTGAGTAGAGGTCTATCGGCCAAGCACGCAACAGGATTGCAACCAGAACAAAACGGTCCGCAAAGGACACAGCAAAGCTGATAACCTGGCTTGCAAAATTCCAAAACGTTTTCACGAGCATGTTGATTCGATCTATTTGGCATACAGAGCTGTATCGGCATCGGCTTACTCAACATTCGGGAACTGAACAGGCATTGCGATTCTTCAGTGATATAATTGAATTCAACGAACCAGACAAACACGCAGCCGACTTATGAACTCACGTTCTTTGCGCTAATTCCACATTTAGATTGGCATGACTTTTTTTTACTAAGTTCTGGACCGACGTAGAAAAATGCTTGATGACGACAGCTATCGACTATTTTCACTTGTCGGCACAGGTCTAGACAAATGAACTGATCATCGGCGAACGGGGCTGTGAAGGACGTGCCGGTTGCAGAAATTGCCACGATGTCTTTCAGACAGACTGGCGAGGTAGGCATTTAAAGCCACTAAGCCGAACCGGTCGCCCGTTATTTATCTTGCAGACCGATTGGTTTTGACAGGCGCTGTTTTAAAACCGGGGGTGAACCCGCATTGCTTGCCTCAAACCTTTTCTTGTACGCGACGAGTGCTATTGAAAAGCCGGGATAGCCGAGCGCAATACTGATCCATTTTCCCAACCATCCGTCTAAGAGAACGGTTAACGCGCGCATAGGCAAACTTAGCGGCCATGAAATCACTGAGGGGGCTACACCATTTATGATTCTTATCATCGCAGTCGTCATCTGGCTAAAGTAATAACTGAGATATCCAATCTCCTCGATCTCGAAGCCGCAGTCGTCGCACAGCTCGCGAAGCATTGCCGGCGTGTAACCGCGGCGGACATGTCCGCCATCCTCCACCTCCCGAAATGGTCCGCGATCCCCCGCCGACATTGGATGATAATAATAATTCGGCGCCGACAGAAAGAGTCGTCCGCCGGGTTTCAAGCAGTTGTAGATATCATGCATGAGCTTGCGGTCGTCAAGAATATGCTCGATGTTCTCAAAGCACAGCACGACGTCGAAGCGATTGAGAAACTCGGTCCTTTCATCGAGACGGCGGACGTCGCATATCGGGAAACTGACACCATTCAGGCCCAACATCTTTGCGCGAGTCTCTGCGACCGCCTGATTGCGTTCATCCCAGCTCAACCCGACAGCTTCAAAGCCACGTCGGGCCGCGCCCATCGTGAAAGCGCCGGTACCACAACCGACGTCTAGCAAGCTCTCGCCCGGAGTTACCGTCACAGGCAGCCTCTGTCGCAACCAGCGCCACCGATCGACAACCATCGAATCGCCGTGGACCAGCGTCGCAGGCCAACCAAAGAAACGCACAAGGAGATTGCTCATTGCCGGCGCGGCTCCCAATTTCGCTGATCACTGAAGGTTTTGGTCGCAATACTGTTGCGTCCGCCCGTTGGGGATATGGTCTTCATTGAGTGTTCAGAAGTTCTTCCGAATATCTTTCGGCATAGCAACGCCACGATAGAAGCTGGCGATCCCTTGCAGAAAGGCGCGGCAGACCGGGTAGCAAGATTGCTTTTTCTAGGGTCGCGGCGATCCCGCCGGCAAGCGCCTTCGCGTCCTCATTGGTAACGACGCAAATGCGGGCACGCAACGCGGGGGAATGAGCGAGATCCAGGCCTCCAGTCCGATCCGTACAGACGAGCGGCAGTCCGCTTGCCAGCGCCTGAATCTGCACGAGCGCCAAGCCCTCTTCGCGCGAGGCAAGCACGAACGCTTGAGCTCGACCATAGAATTCCTTGAGCCGCCACTGTGGGACCGGGTCATAATGGGTAAAACGGAGGTCCTCCGGAAACGGCACGTCGCCGAGCCCACCAACGTGGATGAGCCTGACATCGCCCAACCGCCTGATGGCGTCGACAAGCACATCGGCACCTTTCCGGTAGCTCCAGCCGCCGACGAACAGCACGGTCTTAGGACCAGGCGGCACGACACATTGCTGGGGAAATTGCTCAAGATTAACGCCATAAGGGTTTTTGAACAGCTTGGCGACCGCGGCAGATTGGCGCGCAAAGCTCTCGACCACATGGTTTGAAGGCACGATGATCCGGTCGGCCAGCTCGTAGCCAGCGAGTTCACGCTGGATCATGAAGTCACTGGGAAGTTGCGCGCCCGGAATGGCTTCGAGAATCTCCTTCTGCGACAGTATGTGCTGGCTACCGCGCTCAAGAAATACGCGTGCGCCATACTTTCTCTTTGCGTAGACCGCGGCTTCAAGAAATAGTCCTGACATGCAGATGAACACCTCGCACGGAGCAAGCCGAGCAATCACGGCGCGGTTCAGCGCCCATGCCATTAGTTTCTCGTCTACGGCGGGAAAAAGCTTAGGGCGTAACCACTCCCAGCCAAGAAACGGAAACATTAACGGCAACAGCGCCACATGCGTCCGCGCAGGCAATCCAAACTTTAGGGCCCGCTTCCTCGGCACGTAAGAGTAGAATCGTACTTCGTGGCCGAGCGCGTCAAGCTCGCGCGCCAAATCAAGCACATGAAACCGTCCGCCGGTGGCTATGGCAATTTTCAGGGAGCGCATTGCGTCATTTCAACAAACTTGGTGCTCTCAGGCCCGCGGCCAAGGATGGCCAAGGATGGCCAAGGCTTCAAACGACTTGTAGGCATCGATCAACTATTTTGCCTTGAAGACTACGCAACTTACGGCACCTGCCCAGATTTCCAAAAATTATATCCAACCGTTCAACACTTCTTGCCAGTCACCAGAAAATAGCAGAATGGATCGACGAATCAACGCAAGCTCGCGACACGAAACAGTCCTTTAACTTCCATATCCATCAGGGACTCGGCGCGTCTCTCGCGTTTGCAGTCGAAGTCATCGCACCATGGGGAGGACATATATTTGAAAGGAGCAATCTCTTCGCTGGATTACCGGCACTGCTGAATTGTTCTGACCATCTCTCGCGCTCGCTCGCGCGTAGAATATCCCGAACCGAGACATCGGGCTCGGGCCTCATTTCCGAGGTTCCGCCGTTTAACGTCATCTGCAAGCAATTGCCGAACTTTCGCGATAAGATCGGCTTCGCTGACAAAGCCCAAATATTCGACCCCGTCCACGAAGTGCTTGTCGTGCTCATCGGTCTTCTCAGCAACCATCGGTCGCCCCATTGCCGTGCATTCGATTGAGCGTGTCGTTATTTGATCACGATTTATTTTACGGAGAAAACACAATGCAATCTTGCCGCTGTGCATTCCGGCACAATATTGAAGCGCGTATCTTGCCTCCCGCATCGTCACCGAGGGGTGCATCGTGCCGGCTTTCCAAGCATCAAGATTGCCGCTGTAGACCACAATCTGAAAACCTTCTTGCGCGAGCCGGTTAATAGTATTGCGGCGCTCATTTTCGAAAGTTCCCATAAAAACCAAATCGAAAGCCTCATACTCCTCGCCAACTTCCTCTCGAACCATCGGTCGGTGGATATTGAGATCGAATGCATTGCCGATCAAAACCGGATTGCGCACGCCGCGGTGCTTGAGCTCAGGCACGTTGAATGTCTTTGTGGTAAAGAATAAATCCCACTCGGAGAAGGTAAGTCGGGTCGGCCAGCTCAGATTATGGGCTGCGATGATGTCATCAGGCGAGTAGTAAACTAGAATCGGATTGCACAACCGACGTAGTTTTCCAAGTGTGCTACGTGTGATCACTCGACTATTGTCAACAAAAACGACGTCGGGCATCTCCGTGGCAACCGCTTTCACTAAATTCTTATTTTCGCGATCTACGTCCATCGGCCACCGCAATTTCCAGCGTATCCGCGCAACAGGACTGAGGCGTGCACTCAATCCAGCGCCGACGCAATGTGCCACCGCAGTCACTCCGGACGTTTCTCGGAATGCTTCGAAGCGTTGCAAGGCAGTGCTCCCGGCCCACAATTGCGCATGGTAGAGCAATTTCAAGAGGGTCGCTCCATTGCATTAAGCGTCGCCGCATTCATAACTTTTAACTTTGGATCGCTGCTCACCGCTTATGGCCGTCACTGCCGCGGCCGGGCACGATGCGATCGAACTGCTGGCGTAAACCTTCGAGGCACTGCCGATAGCTCCACTTGCTAATGATTTCTCGGCTCTTATTGGATTGAGATTCGCGCAGGCGACGATTTACGAGAAGAGAACGCAATGCGGCAGCAAGACCGTCTATATCACCCGTTGTGAAGGAGTAGCCGTTTTCGCCTTCGCACAGGAGATCGGAAACACAGCCCACCTCCGAGGAGGCGATGATGGGCAATCCCGCACACATTGCCTCATTGACGACAAGACCCCAAGGTTCGTCCTCGGACGGCAAGACAAAGATGTCACACGCCCCGAAGATACGCGGCAGCTTTTGCTGATTGATAAAGCCAGGGAAAACAGTGTTGGAAAGGCCTAACCTTTTGACCATGGCCTTAAGCTCCGCCTCCATCTCGCCTGAGCCGACCATGACGAGGTCGAATTCGAGCCCCTCTGCGACGAGCTTCTGGGCCGCCCGCAACAGATCATCTGGATGCTTGCGGCGCATAAATTTCGAGGCATAAAGGATAGCTGGGCGGTTCTCGGATATGTTGATCTCCCGACGCAGAGCGCTTCTTTCCTCGTCAGAGAGTTGCGACATGCTAATGAAACGCTCATTGTCGACCGTATAAGGCACGACCGTTATCTTCTCATTGGGTACACCCATCGATAAGTAAAACGCTTTATTGGCTGAACCGATTGCGAGAAAGCCATCAAAGGACTTATAGAACGCGCCGAGTAAAGGCCTTCGGATTGCTGTCTTAACTATTGAACGCGCTAGACCGAGGTGCGTTTCGCAGCGCATCAGAATTGGCATCCCGATCGACTTAGCACTCGCGAAAGCAACATGATTTGCCGCCAAATTGTGACCATGCAGCCAAAGCACGTCGAACTTGCCATTGCGTATAGTATTCCAAAGATCCGGGGCGACAATCGAGAAGAACCCAGTTGGCATGCTGGTCTTTGCCGCCTGACGGACAAAGTGAAAATTATAACCCTGCAACAGATCAATATCCCACTTAACCACCTGCCCGAATCCTGCATCTTTCTCACCCCGGATGCTGTAGTCAGATAGATAAAGCGCGGTGACCTCGACGTCGTTTGATGCGTTCAAATAGCGATAAAGGGGCGCAAAATATTGGATCGGATGGGAATTTAGAACCGCAATATGGACCTTGCGCATCGTCATCAGAGAGTTCCTTTCCACCGACTATCAGCGCTGTTCGCAGAATATCGCTTGTCATTTGTGATTCATCTCGCACCGCAAGCCAGCGTGCGGCACTCATCGGTCGACCCGCGCCTATGTGGATGAGAATATGCGGGGTTTCGTGAATGTGCTGAAGGACCAGGATGATTAATTCGTGTCTGCAAATCAGTTTCGAATTTGTCTTCGCCCCTCTTAGTCCGTGAGCGATATCGACACTTTAGCGGTGAGTAGTCTGACGGCACTTGACCTCAAACGGGCGATTGGAAGAAGCTAACCTGTTAGGGTCCGTAGCCAGGTAAATCAGTCAATTTATTTGGTATAGACCCTAGGCAGATTACGACACGATTCAGTCTCTTAGAAATAACGCTCGGGCACCTTTATCAAATCACCGGGCATGATTTTAATGGTCGGTGATTGTGGATATTCACGAATATCGTTGGAACCTGATCGCTGTATCAAGACCTTCGATGTATCGGCGCGGTAAGTCCCGCCACCAGCAATTGCGATTGCGCTCAAAACATTGAGCCCAATTCGAAATGGGTACTCGCCGGGTTTTTGGACTTCTCCGAGTACGTAAAAGGGCCGAAAGGCCAGCACCTCAACTGTTATCTGCGGATTTCGAAGATAAGACACTTTAAATTTATTTTCGAGGGCCTGCTGTAACTGGGGGGCCGTCTTCCCAGCAACTTGAACGCTGCCAGCAAGCGGCAACGACACGTATCCAGCCGCATCGACCTGATAGTCACCTGAAAGTTTGTCCTCGCCGAATACCGTCACGCGAAGCTTGTCACCGGCCTCAATCTGAATTTCGCTGAGCTGACTCGGTATTGTACTTGTACTTAAATCTTGGGCAGGGGTCGGGCTGTTATCAGTTGTACAAGCGGTCGTTAAGAATGTGAGCGCAGTCAAGACACCGGCGATGCAAGACGTATAAGGAAGTCTCGCACGCCGACCTCGTCCTTTGAGCTTGGTTAGGCTCTTAAACACGAGCACGCCTGCGACCTGTCGAAATCCCCCGGTGCAATACTGTCATGGCGAGCTTCCATCGTTTGCGAAGTATGACCAAAGCCGCGCCGATTCGGGAATCTCAAAAAGACCCACAAATTCACGGATTGGATATTAGCGTTGCTGAAGAAGCCGGACCGCGCGGCCTGCGCTGCGTCCGTTACAAGAACATATAAGAGCTTTATCTCTACAAAATCAAAGTTACAATTGCTCTAAGTTATTGAAACGATAATAGAAGCGGGTTAAGGCGCAACCTATGAATGGTAGTAATTTTGTGCGATACAATTTCTAGCAACATGAAGTTATTGTTTGAGGCTGCGAGGTCAGGCGCCGGACCATGCCTGCTTTAATCAGTGACTTTAGTTCGCGGTGGCCTAAATCGAGCAGTGTTCACTTTTCAAGCCGGAACAGATGGTCAGAAGAAGCGAGTTAGGACTCTCGGTGCCTTGCGGGGATCGAACGGATTGGTCGCTACCATCACCTCCACCGTCACGCTGTATAAACTCTGTGGAAAAATGAAACTGGGAAATCTTTCGAGTCCGCCAAGATGGTGAGACAGTGTCAGCACTAAGAGCCGAAGTCTCTAATATCTAGCTCGATAGAATAGGTACTTGAGAATCTCGGTCAGAAAAGCACGCCACCCTTCCTTATATTGCCACCAATTATCTTCGGAATAATTCGGCTGATTAATTGCTTGCACTTTTACGACGATACCCGCTGAGCTCAGCTCTTTCGTAAAGATCCAGCTTACGCGGCGGGTATGAAACAAATCTGTTGGCACAATGACAGTTTTTGCCCTGTTGGTCCTCGCCCAATCCAGGACAGAACGCGCCTCTTCGTATGTATTTGAAACCCCAGTCCTGAGAGTCACGATGGCCGCTGTATCGGCGCCCAGTTTCCGCACCTCTGCGAAGGCGCGATCTTGGAGGGTCGGTCCTATTTGTGGTTCGCCATTTTGTGGGTTTACAACCACGATTCGCCTTCCGTGGCCACGCTTATAGAGTTCGGCTGCCGCGCGAGGACGCGTTTCAATTCCGCCGCCAAGTACAACAATAGCATCGGCGGGTTCGCTCAGATCATCAGAAACCACCCACCAATAAGCTGCGCCACGTAGTAAGGTTGCGTGCTCCACCCAAGCAAATGTAAAAAGTGAAGATAAAAAAATGACCGCTAGGGCGGCGAGCCAAGTTCGTCGAAATAGTTTCATAAACTGCGTATCTTCAATAATTGCTTATACACTCCATAGTACTTGACTCGGTCAAAATTTGCTACATTCAATTAATTCTCGTCTGCACACTCATTGGCAAAATCAGAGGAATGCAGCGCACTAGGCATGATTGAGTAGCTCTTTCAAACCCGGGCAGCAGTGGTCGGCGAGATCATTATAAGATTTTAAGATATTTCAGTGTCACAATGATGGCGCTTAAATTGCTAGATGATTTCTACCGGCTGAGTTCGGAGACGCAGGGCAACGCGGCCAACGATGAATATCGAATTGTAATGCATCAAACAGACGGCAAAATCCTGATGCACCTGTTTGGTTCATTCGCTATTTTATGTTCGACGCATAGCGCACCTGCATTCGAAGGCTCGTCAACTCCCCGCCCGTGCCGAAATGATATCAACAATCCGTTCTGCTGCTTTTCCGTCCCACCGCTCGGGGCGCCGCTCGCCCATCGGCGCATCGGTCAGCGCCGCTCGGACCGCGGCCGTGATTGACTTCTTGGTGACACCGCCCAGACGATTCGTCCCTTCGCTTACCGTGATAGGCCGCTCAGTGTTCTTGCGAAGCGTAACGCACGGAACTCCCAAGATTGTTGTCTCCTCTTGCACGCCTCCGCTGTCCGTCAATGCCAGCCGAGCATACATGTTGAGACTTAGAAAGTCGATGTAACCCAGCGGTTCCGTCATCCAGATGCCTTTCCCATCTAGTTGATCGGTAAAGAACCGATCAAATCCAAAATCCTTAACGCGTTGTCGGGCGCGAGGATGGACAGGAAAGACAATCGGTATACCTCCCATGTTTTCGGACAATGCCTCCAAGATTTCCTCGAACACGTCCGGATTTTCGACATTCGATGGACGGTGCAGGGTCAGCGTTGCATATGCCTTCGATTGAAGGCCAATCTTCTCGTAGAATCGTTCCTTAGTTGCAAATTCACGACACGCGATAAGTGAGTCAATCATGACGTTGCCAACGAAATGAATACGATCGGCGGCGACGCCTTCCCGAAGGAGATTTTCATCGGCGATCTTATCAGTCGTGAATAGATCGTCGGCGATCGCGTCAGTACAGAGGCGGTTAACCTCCTCCGGCATTGACATATCGAACGATCGGAGGCCGGCCTCTACATGCGCGACTCTTAGTCCGAGCTTCTTCGCCGTCAGCGTGCTGGCCAGTGTCGAATTAACGTCACCAACCACGATTACCAGATCCGGCATGAATTCTTGTAGCAGTGGCTCCAACCGTATCATAACAGCCGCAGTCTGCTGGGCATGGCTTCCCGACCCGACGCCGAGATTGACATCCGGCATCGGAAGCTTGAGATCGTTGAAGAACACCGTGCTCATACGGTCGTCATAATGCTGGCCGGTGTGGATCAATTTCTGGATGAAGCGGCCCTTTTTATTCTCAAGTGCGCGAACAATGGGCGCGATTTTAACGAAATTCGGTCGTGCGCCTACGATGCTGAGAATGCGCTTCATCATCGAGTCCTCATCGGACGGATTCCAGAAGCAACCGCTCGCTGCCGGCCACCTTCGTCAGGACCGACGCCATTTCGCCCGCCCGCATTTTTCGGTCGTATCGTGGGGCGGCGGCCCGGCCGCTATGGCCCAGAGACCTGCGTAACGGTTCGTCTAGAGCCAATAATAGGACTTTCTCCGCAAGGTCGGCAGCATTTTCAGGCTCGAACAGCAGTCCTGCCTGTTCCTTCTCGACGATCCCGGCCAATTCGCCGGCGACCCCGTGAAGAATTGGCAACCCCATCGCCATGCACTCAAATAATTTCGACGGAATAACATTGGTAAAGAGGGGATCGCGCTTGAGATGAATAATTGCGATGTCGATAAGCGACCAATAGCGCGGCACATCAGCTTTGGAAACTGTATCAAGAAACATCACATTCTTTAAACCCATGGCAGCGGCCTTCGCCTTCAGCTCCAGCTTCATCGCGCCATCGCCGAGAAAGAGAAAGAGAATATCTTTTCCGTCCGGAACCCTTGCGACTCTATCGGCTGCCTCCAAAATCGTATGCAGGGCATGGGCGAGACCATGGGTTCCCAGGTATCCGGCCACGATCTTGTTTTCTATCCGTAGCTGTGCAGCAAGCGCTCGATCCTTAGGACCAGGATTGAAGCGATCAAGGTCCGCGCCGTTGGTGACCACAAAGATCTTTCCCCCATCGACACCACGCGCGACCAAGGCGGCGCAAAATGAGTGGGTGACAGAAACGATCGCGGCGGCACGATGATAGAGAAACATCTCGATGCGCTCGAGTGCGTGCAGGATTAATCCATCATCGAGTACACCAACCGCGCGGATTGACTCCGGCCAGAGATCACGCAATTCGAATACGAATGGCCGCCGCTTTATGGCGCCGACGAGATAACCTGCACAGGCCGTAAAAAACTGCGGTGATGTTGCAACGACGACGTCCACACCGCGCACGAATGGGGCCGCTAACATTGCTGCGACCATGAAACTAAAATAGTCCAGCGTCCGCAGAAAAAAGCCCTCGTTCGCTGTGATGTAGGTCCAGACCCGGACCACTTCCACTCCCTCCATGGTTTCCCGCTGCCATAGCCGATTGTGGTAGCCTGCAAATATTTTTCCAGCAGGAAAGTTTGGAACGCAGGTTATCACCGTGACGTGATGACCCTGGCGTGCCCATTCTCGGCAGTGCTCCATGGTCCTGGATGCTGGCGCATTGACCTCGGGTGGAAAATTGTCTGTCAAAAAAAGAATGTTCATTTCACCACGCAAATTCTGTCGTGACGCGATCGTGTGTGAACGGGACGGTGATGCAGCGAGTCGGCACCCCTACACCGAATTCTGGATGCCAAACGGACGATGCAATTATAGCTGGCGACGAAGTCTGCCAGTTGATCGTCCGTTTCCCGAAGCGCAGATTGCCAAATGTCGCGTCGCCGGATGGAGTCTGCTCTATGGATACCTCGACCTCCGGCGCAAGATGAAAGCGAGCTACTGCTCGCCCAGTGCCGCCGATAACAGTGTCGGTGATATTGAGGCGCCGATCTGGAAATGACCATTCGCGACAATGCAACGGACGCCCGGGAAGCATCGTATACCCGTCGTGACAACATGCGACGCTGAGTATCGGATTGTCGCGCAAAGTGCGCGCAAGCACGCGGGCCCTGCGTCCTACCCTGAAGGCTGCCCAGACATCGCTCGAATTTTTTCCGTCGATCTCGACGGTGCTATGGGCCGCCGTCGCGCGCTCCAGTTGGCGTTGGGGCCCATCGCCGTAACAGGACGTACCGCTATTTACCACAATACGATTGGTATCCAACGAGAACTCAAAGGAAAGCGTATCGGCATGGGAGTGACCGGGCAAATGGTCAGGCCCTATCGCCGCGACATCAAGGAATGCGGTCGCGTCATTTTTTGCGACCCGGATATAGCCGGATGTATCAAGCTGAATCACGCTCTCTTTCGGCTCCTCGGCCGGTGCAAGGCCTAATCTTTGCCCATAGGCTTCGATCGCGGATCGCTCCGCGGCGATGCCGAAGGCGGCATCGTTGAAAAAGGCGATCTTGCCGTCAGGATGGGTCATGCAGGAATTCCAACGGCGCATTTTGTCAGCGACGTCGCACCAATGCTTGGTGTGATCCGACGACACGTGTCCAGGGAACGCGCGGCTCACATTGATTAGATCGAGCACGTCTTCCAATATAATCATGTGATACATGGGGCTCAGTTCAAAATGCGCGCCGTCGGCCAGTATCTGCTCGTCCAATTCCGTCGTGAGAATCGATAGTCCTCTGTCGAGCCAGCGCTTGGCTTCCGGCCCGTCAAAGAAAACGCCGGCAAATACCAAAGCCTTGGCATTGGCAAAAAGATGGTTGCCAAGGATGTGCCATTCGAGACGCGTTTCCAGCCACCGCGTCTGAATGGCCAGGCTACTGAGCCACGCTTCTTTGAAATCGGAGCTAGCCAGAGCCCACTTGATCCAATTCACGATGCGCAGTGAAAGCGGGTAAGGCTCCCACCCGTTACCTAGCGTGACCGGATTTTCGGCTATCCACCGGTCAATCAAGCCGCGATGCCAAATACTTCTCTGCGCAGAGCTTCCTGCGGTCAGATCATCGAAGTAGTGAAGATTATAGAGCCACAATTTTTCCTGGGCCGGACTGTTCCAATCGGCGGCCGATCGAACGCTTGCCTCGCGATTGAGAAAAACAAACCGTTGCGGACCATACATACTTTGCGGTTTAGCGATCGGTAGCACCCATGGCCCGCTGACTGCGCGCCGTGGCGGCGCACGGCCTAGCTTCGGCCTCGGCCGTCGAGCACGAAATAGCAGCCGCCCATAGATTTGCACCGGCTTGAGATGGACGGTCGTATGATAAAGACGTGCGATCGAAGCCATCATTTGCGGCTGGCCACCTCAATCGAAACACGGCTGACTTCAATAATCTCGGCAAGCGAGATGGGCGGTGAGCCACCGCTTTTAACAGCTTCGACAAATGCGGCAACGCAGGCCGCCTGCCCCTTGTCCTGACGCCAGGATCTCATGCTTGAAAAACCGCGCCATCCATGGCCGACGAGTCTCTGATAATTATCAAGTACGAGAACCCGTCCGGCGCAGTAAACCTCAAGCCGCTCCTTGGGGACCGCCTTGTGGCCATGAGAGAGATAATTGATCACGCCTAAGGACCCATCCGAAAATCGCAGAGTGATAATGGCTGTGTCAGGCCGGACCGGCCCACCCGGCGTCTTGAGATAAGCGACTTCAAACGCCTCGATCGGAGCGCCGGCAAGATGACGCAGCAGATCGATAAAGTGGCAGCCCTCGCCAACAATTCGGCCACCGCCCACCTCCGGATCTTGCGTCCAGTGATCGTTTTGGATTGAGCCGGCGTTAACGGTCATGACAAAACTCTTGGGCATCCCCACGGTTTCGATGAGCGCCTTCGCCTTCATCACCAGTGGAGCAAATCGACGATTAAAGCCGACCATAAGAAGTTGGGTGCTACCTCCATTTCTGAGATCGCTTTCTATACCTTTGAGCTCCTCGATCGAGAGACAGAGAGGCTTTTCGACGAAAACATTCTTGCCTGCTTGGAGTGCAGCGCGCACAAATCGAGCATGGCTATTATGTCGAGTGGCAATGCAAACCGTGTCGATGTCGGCAGCGGCGAAAACGGATTCGGCTTTACTTCCCGCATTTAGAAAGCCGTATTTTCGACCATAATGGATAGCGGAAACGCCACTTCCGGAAACAATCGTATGAAGACTGGCGCCTGCCCCTTTGAACGCCTTGAGCAGAACGCGCCCGCCATAATTGCCTGCGCCAATGAAGCCCATAACCGCGGATTTCGATATCCGATACGGCGCCGTGCTTAGATTGATACGAGTCGCCGCGGCCGACGATACCGCGTCGGGATACGTTATGAGAATTCCTAGCGACTTTTCCGAAGAAGCCAGCAGATCATAAGCTTTAGGCGCTTGTTCGATAGAGAATCGATGCGTGATTAGCGGACGGACGTCGATGTTTCCGGCGGCCATCATATCGAGAACCGCTTCAAAATTGCGCTGCTCGGTCCAGCGTACAAATCCTAAAGGATAATCGTGTCCCTTCTCCTCATATTCCGGATCGTGACGTCCAGGTCCATAGGAACACGATACCTGAAATGTAATTTCATTCTCGTAGAAATCCGAACGGTTGAGCTCGAGGCCAGTTACTCCGATAAGCACAACGCGCCCGCGCTTGCGGCACATCTGCGCAGCTTGGGAGATGGGCTCGCTGCTCTTGGTGCTCGCGGCAATGAGAACGCCATCTACCCCCCGCCCACGCGAAAAAGCGAGAGCACCGACGAGCGGATCCTCACCGACCGAAAGATCAACGATCTCAGCACCAAATTTGCGCGCAAGCTCGAGTCGCGCCGGATCGTTGTCAATGCCAAGCACGCGACAACCATTCGCTCGAAGTACCTGGACCGCCATAAGCCCAACAAGCCCAAGTCCGGTCACAACGAAAGTTTCCCCAAGCGATGGCGCCGCAAGGCGAAGACCCTGAAGCGCTATCGCGCCTACTACGGTAAAGGCAGCCGTTTCATCGTTTACGCCATCAGGACACTTGGCGCATAGTCGATGAGGAACAACGACGATCTCAGCATGCTTGCCATTTGATACGACACGATCACCAAGATTGAAGTATTGATTGCCTTCTCCTGCCTCAATCACGCGTCCAATATTGCAATAGCCAAGCGCCATCGGCTCGTCGAGCTTGGAACGTATCGCCTCAACCGTGGAGTGAAGCCCGTCGACGCTGACTTTCTGAAGTGCCTGCGTCACCTTTTCAGGCTGCTGACGAGCTTTTGCAAGCAATGACCCGCGTGCAAAATCGACTAGCATCCGCTCGGTACCCGCGGAAACAAGTGTTATGGACGACGCGATACGCAGATGTTTTGGACGCACAGTCGGCGCCGGTACGTCTTCCACGAAAGTCCTACCGCGCTTTATATCTTGAAGAATCTGCTTCATGACCGAATGCTAATAGAGTCTAAGCTGTTCGCCATAGCAGCGCATCGCTACACCCTAACTTATTTAATAGCCTCAATGAGCAAATAGAGACCCATACGCGTGGCCAATCGCCTCAAGAGCCACCGAGGCCAGAGAGCGGTCGCAATATTGAGAAGAGCCCCCCGGTGCCGCGTCCCGACATTTCCCAGAAGTAGATCGCCATGACTCAGTTGAACGCGAACGTCCGCCTGACTGAAACCCGCCGTCCTAAACATTCGCTGGGCATCTATTGAAGAGTAGGCTTTGGTGCCTGGGCTCTCAAGATGACTAAAATAAATCTCCTCCAGGCTGCGCCTTGGGTGCCCCAACAAAAGCCCATATCGAAGCCAGAGCATAAGGCCGACAAGAGACCATTTGTGATAGATCATGACGCGCGCGGTTCCGCCGCGACGAAGAACGCGTGCGACTTCCGCAACACATCGAGGTGTATCAGGTGCGTGGTGAAGTACACCCCATGAATAGACAATATCGAAACTCTCATTATCGAAAGGCAGCTTCTCGGCATCGCCCTGGCTCAGGTTGGAACGAAGTCCTTCGGCGACAAGCCTTTCTGAAGTAAACTTAAGAGCACGCGTCGTAAGATCAATGCCGCATAACGTTTGCGGACCAGAACGCGCCCAGAGTACATGATCGGCGCCCATGCCGACGCCGATCTCGAGAATATCTTTTTTCGTGCCATCATGAAATTTTGCGAAATCAAAAATATATGGCTCAAGCCTATAGCGTTCTTTAGCCTGTTTTGTAAGATCAAAAAAATGGTCTTCGGTAACTGCATATAGCTCACCGCAGCTCTTTTCATTCCAGAAGCTGTGGACTCGACTCTTCAGTTCCGAATTATCGGCCATGTTATCGCGCCCGAACCTATGCGCGGTTGGCTAGCGACGGGCTTGGTGCGTCAACGAATCGCCGACACCATAGCTCGATGCACATCAGCGAGAAAAGAGTATAGGACGCATCGACGCGCCCTAATTTATCGTCATTAAGCAGTTTTTGTACTGCTGCAGGGTCGAAAAGGCCCCGCCGGATGATGCTCGATCGAGACAAAAGATCCTGCAATAAATCCAGCATACCCCCTTTGATCCAACGTCGCAGCGGCGCCCCAAAGCCTGTCTTAGGCCGGTCAATGACATTTGACGGCAGGACGTCCCGCTGGGACTCCTTTAATATCCACTTTGCGCGCATAAATTTGTGCTTAAATTTCACGGGTATTTCTGCGGCAAACTGAAGCATTTCAAGATCCAGAAACGGAACACGTACCTCTACACCGGCCGCCATCGCCATTTTGTCGGTGTAAATCAAATTGTGGTCGGCAAGAAAAAATCTTTTGTCCAGCATAAGACACTTCTCGATGGCCGGCAGATCTGGATGTCCTTCGATCTGCTCCATGAGCGGTCCAGCAACGTCCTCATTCATAAGCTTTTCCCTGACCTCAATCGAAAGGAGGTGATTGACACCCAATGCTGGTCCCCACATGAAGCTCGATACGACACGCCGGTCGCCCTCTTCGGCTGACACCTCAAGTATTCGAGATAGCTTTCTGGTCCAGCCGCGTCGTCTGTCGAAGCCGGAAGCCAATTCGGCAAAACGCCGCCGCATCGAAATAGGTATCTTCCCCCAAACTGGATCGAATGAAAGCAAGGTGTGTCGTCGGTATCCAGTGAAAAGATCGTCACCACCGGCGCCCGATAGCAAAACCTTTATTCCGCGGCTACGCGCCAGCTCGCTGATAAACAGCACGTTAAGGCAAGCAGGATCGGCGATAGGTTCATCGAGAATCCCCACCATTTCGACAGCCCTGTCGCACATGGTACGTGCGGAAACCCGGACTTCAGACAATGGTACTTTTAGATGGGCAGCCACCTCTCGGGCATAAGGGAGGTCGTCTGAATTACCCTCATCCGCACCACCATCAAGTTCAATCGTAAAACAGTCCATTTCTGGCTGCCATCGCCGAGCAGCTGCAACAATCGCGCTCGAATCGAGTCCACCCGAGAGGAGAGCGCCGACGGGTGCGTCAGATACCATTTGCCTGTGCACGCATGTTTCAAGGAGCGATTGTAACTCGTCTACACAGTCACGCACATTCCAATTTCGCCGCGGCTGATACAGTGGAGGCTCCCAATAGGTCCAGGTTCGTGCGGGCATGCCGTCACGAATGATCATGGCAGAGCCGGGCGCCAGTTTCTTGACATGCGCGAATGGAGTTTGACCGCCAGGACACCAAAGAAACGTGAGATAGCGGCGGATGGCTGATAAATCGAGAGTGCGATCCAGCGGAACCAAGTGAAGTAGCGCCTTAATCTCACTGGCGAAGGCGAAGCTTGCCTCCGTGCTGGTATAATAGATTGGCTTTACGCCCATCTGATCGCGTGCGAGAAAAATCTCACTACGGCGCGTGTCATGAATAGCGAAGGCAAAAATGCCATTCAGCTTTTGAAGGATTTCAGTTCCGCAAATCAAATAGCCCGCCAGCAGCACTTCGGTATCTGAGTTGCTCTTGAAATTATAGCCCTGATCCGAGAATTCCTTGCGCAGCGCAAGGTAGTTATAAATTTCACCATTAAACGTAACGATGGCGTGACCGTCTTGACTTCTCATTGGCTGCTGCGCGGCCGAGGAAAGATCAATAATGGCAAGGCGAGTGTGGCCAAATCCGATCAAGCCAGACGGGCTCACGTAGACACCGCAACCGTCAGGGCCACGGTGGCCAAGACTCAAAATTGCGGCTTCAAGCGAGCGTGGATTTATCGCTGTACGAGAAGCTATGCCGACAATACCGCACACTATCTCAGGTCCTGTCGCGCAAAAAAGAACATTTCAATATCATCAAACCAAATTGAGACGACCTCATTATTCATATTGCCTGACCCGTGGATCAGGTTTTCCTAACGCGCCTTTAGGAATCTCATACTCGCGGCCTAAAATCCGCATTTCATTCAGCTTGAATTCAATCATCCGATGAACCTCCACCCTGAGATGCGCCCATGTGAAGCCCACGCGTCCGGCGCGCCAGGCGCCAAGCACAAAAAACGCATGCAAAAATAGCAGCACGTACCTAAACGGCATCTTGCGAAAATTTGCCTTCAGCCACATGCGCCGTTGCAGCGCATTTCCAAAAAGCCGTGGCTCGGCTGCAAGCTTTGACTTTCGCAAAAACTCCACTGCCTCGACTGTAGTGTATTGATTCTGTTTGTCCCACCAAACGTGCAGGTTGGGACTGTCTCGATGCTCCAGATCGCCGGAAACCAACGTAACCCGACCCTCCACCAACGGATGCTCGTTCACCCGGACATCGGAAAATCTGCAAGTGCCGGTGCGCCAGATTCTAAGTAATGGCTGCCGAATCGGCAAAGGATAACCCATAAACCATAGGCGGCGCTTTACGATAAGCGCGTCAGTGTCATTACTTTCGATGGCAGTCTGAATAGCCAACTTCAGTTCGGGTGTTAGGCGCTCGTCGGGATCAAGTTTCATCGTCCATGGGGCGCTGATTGATAGCCCACTCAGTGCAAAATTCCACTGGTTGCCGAAGCCCCTAAATGCACGCTGTACGACGTGTACCCCGTATTTCAATGCAATATCGATGGTCGCATCCGTTGAATAGCTGTCGACTAGGAAAATTTCTTGGGCCCAGCCGGAGACATTCTTGAGCACGGCTTCCATATTGTGCGCCTCGTTGAGCGCAAGCATCACAACGGCTAGCGGAACAGTTGGGCCGGCCGATGCGTCGGCTTGAATGCTACTCATTCGCTGATTCTCAGCAAATTTCGCACAGGCGATCGGTCCAAAGGGTTCGAAAGTGGCGTGCCTCAGGCCAACAGACCATATGCAATATCCAAGGATTTTTCAGCCTTCGAACACCTTTGAAGCCTGGTCAATTTGCATTGGAGACCATAACTCGTTTGCGACAAACCTGAGCAGTAAAGAAATACTATAGAACCTATTGCTCATCCGAATCCCACGAAGTTGCGCTTCTCTCACGCAAAATCTCTAAAAACAACCCGGCATCAAGGGTTGGTCTAGAATTCAAACGTCCAAGGTTAAATTCGAGATGCTTCTGTGAGAACATTGAAAACAGTACCGTCCCCGAATGATTTGTCAGAAGCGAATAATCGACAAGCGCGGCTTGGATCGAGTGCGCGAGTGGCAGATTGTATTGTCTGAGCAGCAACGTCTTGAGATCGGGATGCGATTCAACCAAACGTGCGATACGCCGAATGCTGTCTTTCTGGCCAAAGCTAGAATGCGTGATAACATAGCATTTTCTCCCCGCAGCCTCGATAGCCAGCGCCAATTGGTCAATTTGCGGCTGGAGTGGATTATTTGCGATTTGGACGTAGCTGATCGGGAGGCCAAGACGCAGTGCGCCGATGGCCGCCTCCAGCGATCCGGCGATCCCAACTGCCCTTACGCGGCCGCTTGCTAGAGTACTTTGAAGTGCACTGTGTAAGTCGTCACTCTCGAGTTTACACGGTTCTGGATCGTGGAGTGCCAGCACATCAACGTAATCCGTACCGAGACGTTTCAGGCTCCGTTCGATACTTTCGGAAATGGAGTCTAGCGTAAGCACAAGCTTGGTTGCGCGTGGCCGACCTCTCGATACGGCGTCCCGTAAGGAAGGTGCGTAGCTGAGAATTTCCCTTGCGAGCGGCCTAAGCGCCGATGCGAAGAAATTGACGCGCGGAGATGAGATGCCGACTTTTGTAACAATATAAATTTCTGAGCGGCGACCTCGCGAAAATTGATTGAATATCTCTTCGGCAAGTCCGTCTCCATAGGAAGGCGCCAAATCAAACCAATTGATTCCGTGATCAAATGCTCGGTTTAGAGCTGCCAGCCCTGCCCTTGCACTCACGCGCGAGCCCAGTGATGCGCATCCAAATCCGATCCGCGAAGGACGAGGATATTGCGCGTGTGTCACGAAGCTATCACTGGGGTTGAACTTTTGATGAGCCCGAAAAGGTGAGATGAAAGGCGCAACGCCAATGCAGTTGCGGAAAAAGTCGGATTCGCCTGGCCAGACGTCCTAAATACTGAAGAGCCGGCAAGGAAGAGATTTTTGACACCAAAGACCCTGCAGTTCGCATCGACGACGCCGTCTTGGGACTTGTACCCCATGCGCGTGAGGCCAATTTGATGAAATCCGTCGGTCGCTTGTTCGAGAATAGCCATCGGACGTTCTGCAATAGCATGATCAAATTCAAGCTTCCCTATGTTAATCGCCTGAAGTCCCTCGTCGAGGATTTCGTGGGCGCGGCTAATTCCTTCAGCGTCGCGCCTAGAAAATCGCAGATCGACCGAGATCCGCCGCATCCCTAATGCATCCACTTCGTTGATAAGACTGACACAACTATCGCGGCTCGAGAGATGTTCAGCATGGAAATGGAGCGGATATTTTCCATCGCGCGTCAGCAGAAAAAAGAATGGCTTGCGCCTCTTTCTCAAAATACGTTGATAAGCGACGCTGGAGAATGCCGATGCGGTCGCTGGAAGATCGAGAATAATGTTACGAATGTGCGCAAGATATCGAGCTTCTTTACCAACCTGCGAGCGCCGGATCGCCTCCGCAACAAAGAGACGACCCAAAATGGGAATGGAGAACAGGAGAAATGCAGCAGACAGCATCCCACTACCATGCTGAGGATCGGCCATTCTAGGATTTTCAGGGTAGAAGGAAATATTCGGAATACCAGCCTTAATCTGGGTCGCACTAGAAAGCGTCAATAGTCGCCTTTTCACAGAATCAATATCGCCGCGATAATCGAACAATTTTGCCAATGCCGGATTGAAAAACTGTATATTTGCAATTCTGCCTGATAAGTGTCCCATATAATGGCGGCCTAATGTTCCTTCTGCTCCTCCAAAAAGTCGAGGAAAACGTGTCTGAACATTAAGAAGCAAGCGTGTTGTCTCAAGACCTCCGCAAGCAATAACATATGTCTTAGCACCTCTGAATTGCTTCAGTATTGCGCGCGACGCGACCGTCAGCCCAATAACGCGCTCATTTTCATTATCAAAATTAAGACCCACCACGGTGGCATCGAGCACGATCGTGAGAGATTTAGGCAGCGCTCCGGTCAATAAACGTTTGGCGGTATTAGGCTCGTTAGTCCAGCGCTCAAGCCGATCCATCTGGATCTGAGTACTTTCATACAATCCAAGAGCCTTATTTTCTTCCGAGAAATCTGGCGGTCCGCAGCCCAGCATTTGCGCCGTCTGGGCGTAATATGGAGTTAGGTCGGATTCAGAAATCGGCCACATGCTGTCAGGGCTATAGTTCCGCTTTTGAAAATCGATCGCATCCAATGGAAGACAGCGCCCCCCCCAAAGCCATGAGGCGCCACCCAAGGCACGGCAGACCGCCAGTGGCATCTGCGCATGGACTCGATCCGAAACAATGTGTGCCCAAGACAAGTCTTCACGCGTTTTATCTGGTTTCCGCAGTCCTGATTCAAACAGCACGACTGTAAGCCCGCGGCCGCATAGATCGAGCGCTAGGCAAAGTCCAACCGGGCCGCTGCCTACGACGCACACGTCGTGCGTCATCTCGTCCGACAGGGCTGCGATACCTTCAACGAGTTGCATGCAGATGGGAGGGATCAACCCATGTCAATTTGAATCCATTGGATATCAATAAGCTTTCGATGGCCGAGGGTACTTGGTGTCGTCCCTGTTCCTCAAGGACCGCAAAATGAATTTCAACAAAAAGTTCTCGCAGTTCAGGTCGTTTCAATGTCGCTGTCACTCTGATCATCTCCCGGCTTCGTATCAATAGAGAAACACGGTCAGTTAAGATTATCGGCACGCCTTCGGTAAGCAAAGAACGATCTACGCGCACACTGGTGCCATCCGGAACGTGGCTAGAATTCGGTCACGCGATCTCCCAGAACACGAGGGTATCGTTTCAGGCTGCAAAGCCAACAAAAAGCCGCCTCAAGGAACCGAACGATGCGACAATTCAAGCAATGGCCCAAGATGGCCACCGAGCATGAAAAGTTATGATCCGTCGCTTGTTTCAGACGGCCCCGTCATTCTTTGCTTTGCGTCGCGTTCGGCTCACACGGTCCTCATCGATCACCTCATAGAAAAAGCCTGCAAGCAATTGCGGACCCGTAACGGGTGGCCAGATGAGTCCCCGCGATCAGCGCATCGGGAGCAACTTTGCGGCACGGATGCGATTTCCAAGATGTGCCGATATTCGGTGCCGCCCATTATGAAACTAGTGGTTGTATATCAATGCCACGGGTCCGCCGCTTCCGCTGGCCAGCGATCAACGGCGGATATGCCAGGAATCGTGATCGGCGGCTAATCGGTCCGGCCGCATGACCAAGTCTGTTCGCAAAGAATGCCGCGGAGCCAGCATGCCAGTATGGTTAACCGACTCTTAACGAATTTCCGCAAGTTAATAGACCAGAGTGCGTGCTGTGTGCCTGCATCGCGGGCAACGTTGTAAGCCGGGCGCGCAATCCTCCCATCGCGCTCGGGCGCAAGAACTATCTCTTCGTCACCTCCGAGGGGGCGCTGAACGTTGGACAATTCTAGCCGCACTGATTGCAATTCTAAAAATGAATGGCGTCGACCCTCCAAGCTTATCTCACCGATATGCTCACCGATATCGTCAGTCGCGATCGCGTGAGCCGCGCCGACGGACTTCTGCCCTTCGTCAACGTCAAAAGCGCACTCGCAAAGGCCATGGCCTGACAAAGACGCTTTCAGCCCAAGCAATAATTTTTGCACTTGTACTATGTGCAAGCTACGGACCAGCCCTTTCACAAACAGGTCCTGAACCACCACCTCGAGCGATCTTCTACTCCAACATTAAGCCACTGGGCGAAACGATCGCGCTGAAGCAGAGCGATCCGCGGCCAACTTCGGCGGGCAATGCGCTGCATGTTTTCGATTGGCTACTTTATGGGAACATCACACTTGGTGGTGTCTATGACAGTAACGTATTTGCCGTACCAACCCAGCAGCAGGTTTACGGAATGCGCTTTCAACCTTACGTCATTGCTGAGAGGAACACTGGAATCCAGCGTACCCTGATCTACGGCACTGGAGATATTCGATATTATCCTTCACTTGGCCTTACAGATGTTGTGAACACGACCGCTGGCGTTGCCCATGTGTGGGAAATCGAACGCGACTTTGTGTTCCGTACTCAAGCAGAAGCGACCCGTGGAACTGAGTCGTCGAATTTGAACTCCGCTCTGAGTGCACCAGGGACCTATACAGGGCCAGTAAATTACATGAGCTTGTTTGGCTCAACCTCCATTGAAAAGAGCTTCGGGAATTTTTTCACGGCCGTGGGTGGAAGCGTGACCGGGACGACCTACGACGATGCAAAGGATAACTTCGGTATCGTTGTCAACGAGCAAGACCGCAACGGCACGATGTCGACCGTGAATGGCAGGATCGGTTATCACATATCACCAGTCGTCTACGCGTTCGTCGAGCCATCGCTGAATTGGGGGCGCTTCAACGGGTCGGCGCTTGATTCTGATGGATATCGGATTGTTGGCGGGCTGGGATCCGCTCGCATCAGCCTGTTCGATGGCGAAATCTATGGCGGCGTTCTGACCGAACGTTTTACCGACCCGACCATCCCAACACTTGTACGCGGAATCTACGGCGGACGGGTATCGTGGTTTCCGACCCGCTTCATTACGGTTACCGCCTCCGTCGATCAGTCACTCGGCACCTCGGATTTTAGTCCTAATCTGTTTAGTCCCGACTCAGTTACAATGGTCAACACGGCAAAATTAATGCCGTCGTGGTCGGTGAACAGAGAGTGGAAATTGGATGGCCGCCTTGTGTTTACACAGTCTGATTTCATGAATTCTACCCGGCAAGATAAATCAATCGAAACTGGTCTTGTAGTTACGTATCATCTAAATTTGCGCTTCGATATAATGCTAGACGTCAGTCACACCCAGTATGCCAGCAATATAGCTGGGGCGAATTATACGCGTGATTTGATCTCTTTGGGCGGAAAGACCAAGTTCTAGATTTATATACTATGCAAATCTTCCCGTTAGCGGAGTTTATATGCGTAAGCTTAAACTAATCCTGGAGAACGGAATTGTGAGAATGGCTGTTAATACCAACTGCGCAAGATTGCGGCTCTTTCGAGATTTCCGAATCAGCGCGGCTCTGATTCAATTTAGCGAACGACAAAAAGCTCGCCATGCCGGCGAATTTGCCGTCATCCGCGTCCACAATGGCAAATAGCCGTCTTCGCAGTGTACTCCGATTGGAGGGATGGGCTGTGAACGAGAAGTGTATTTGTCGCTTCTATAGCAAAGAAAAGCTGGTCACTCGGTCCAAACAGCCGGGGTGGGAGCACGCGCCGCAGTATCGTTCCGATCGGTCAATAGCGGGTGGGTTAAACGGTATCTATGCGGTGGACTTCATGTCGAACCAGCTCTTCTCGCCCCTATCGCAATCCTGGATACCATGATCGATCTCAACTGGTATCTGGACTTCCTATTTCGTCACGCCCGCATAATTCTGGGAATGGCGGGAATATGCTTGGCAACAGCGTTTTTTATTCTCTCTTTCATAGTTCCTGAATATACCGCGTTTTCTCAAATCCTACTCGACCCAAAGAGACAGAATTTACTGGGTCCTGAAGCAATCTCACCCACATCGGAGCTTTTGCTCGATGCCGCTTCTGTTGATGGGCAGATTATGATTATCAAATCGCGGTCTTTGTTGACCCGCGTCGCCGAAGAAATGAGACTTGCTTACGAGCCTGGTTTTGGAATCGAGCCACAACCTTCGCTGCTGTCGCAGATCAAATCACAAATTCTGGGGAGAAAATCAAGCGACGATGGCGACATCGTCGGCTCCGTGAATACGGTAGCCGACCAGAAAGAACGGTCAGAACGCGGCCTCCTTCGTGCTGTTGGTGTGTTGCAAGGCCACTTGAGCGTGGCGCGCGTTGGCCGGGCCAATGTTCTGGAAATAAAATATTCATCTCCAAATAGATTAATGTCAGTGGAGATTGCCAATGCATTGGCAAAATTCTACATCGCCGATCAATTGGAGTCCCGACATCAAGCTGCCCAGCGCGCTTCCGAGTGGCTCGCTGATCTTATCGTGCGACTCGGAAATGAGCTTCGGGCTTCAGAAGTTAAGGTCGCTCGCTTCCGTGCCGAACATAATATGGTCAGCGCTGTCACGGGAGCGGCCGGAGAGCAGCAGCTTTCGGAACTCAATGTCAAGCTTGTAGCAGCGAGAACCGAATCCGCCGAGAAAAAAGCGAAATATGAGCAAGCACAACGTATTGTTGCGGAAGGAGGCAATCTTCAATCGATCCCAGATGTGATGCGTTCAGGGGTCATCTCTGCCTTGCGCGGTGTGCGAGCAGAAATAAGCCGACGCGAAGCGGATCTTGTCGCCAAATACGGCGAAAGCCATCCGGCGGTTGTCAATGTGCAGGCTGAGCTGCGCGACAACGACCGCGAAATCCGTGCGGAAATATCGCGGATCATCACTAATCTTAAAAATGATTATGATGTCGCTAAAGTACGCGAAGCCTCGCTTGAGCAAAGCTTGGGCGTTGGCGGGGTGGATGGCACCGACAACGCGGTAGCGATGCGTCTGCGCGAACTGGAAAGGATCGTTAACACCAACAAAACATTATATGACCTCTATCTGACGAGAGCTAGGATATCAGACGAACAGGCTAATTTTGAAGTTCCGCAGGCGCGGATCATTACTCAGGCTACCACACCTGGATCCCCAAGCTATCCAAGCAAATCCCGTTTCGCATCGTTGGGCCTGATCCTCGGTCTAGTCGGAGGTATCGGCGCGGCATTTCTTAGTGAAACGCTACGGAGTGGATTTATTTCCCCGCAAGATGTTGAACGGCTATTGGAGATGCCGGTTCTCGCCTCTGTGCCTACATTGACTAAAAAAGACCTTCAAATCGGCGGGAGCTTGAGAATTCCGTACATCTATCTAGCCAAGAAGCCACTGTCATTATTCGGTGAAGAAATTAGAACCTTACGTGCCAATATCCAGATGGGTGACGAAGATAATCTGCCAAAGGTTATTCAGGTCACGTCCGTCGTGCAGGGCGAAGGCAAGACAACGATCGCGCTATCGATAGCCCAGTCAGCCGGTACAAATTATCCGAAAGTGCTATTTGTAGATTGCGATTTACGGCGTTCAGCAGCCACAAAAATGTTTGGCTTGGCGGGGAAACCGGGCCTCGTCAACTTGCTGGCCGGATCAATCTCCCTGGAAGGCGCAATTAATAATGCTGCCGGCTCTGCGTTTTTCATTATCGGCAATGGCGCTTCGACATTTAATCCGCCCGATCTCTTGTCTTCGGGTCGCATGGAGGCGCTTTTGCGGCATTTGAAATCAACGTTTGATTATATCGTTCTCGACAGCCCAACGATCGGGCCGGTTGTCGACGCAACAGTATTGACCAAATTCTGCGACAAAGTCGTATTTGTTACGCGGTGGAACAAAACTCCTCGTGATATTGTGGCTCGAGCCGTGAAGCAATTGCAGCAGCAGAAAAAGGTCGCTGGAATTGTGCTCAATAAAATCGACATCAAACTCAGCAGCCGATATAGCGGCTATTATTATGCAAAATATTATGGAGGAAATTCTGAAGGTCCGCTCAAGAACATGCTGAGGCGAATGAGTCGTTTATAATTGGAGGCAGGCTTCCTGATTCTATAAGAAGTGAACGAGATTAACTAACTTAAATCCGATCTGCTGGTATGCAAATAATGACCCGGCGAATAGAGATCGCGGAAATTATTTCGGATCATCAACGCTATGTCGTGCCCACCGTCGTATTGATGGGATAAATAGCAATGTGCGGAATCGTCGGCGCATTTAGTTTTAGTCAAGAGGCTAGGCCAATCGATCGGTCGTTGGTCGCCTGTTTAAATGACATGCAGCGTCGGCGCGGGCCTGATGGCGAGGGACTGTGGTCGTCTGATGACGGCCGTGTCGTGTTTGGGCACCGTCGGCTCGCGATCATCGAAACGGGCGATGCAGGTGCTCAGCCTATGTCCGACGTAACCGGCCGTTGGGTTATAAGTTTCAATGGTGAAATTTATAATCACTCGGCTCTTCGTCTAGAATTGGAGCGTCTGGGACGAACCTTTTCAACAGCGAGCGATACAGAGGTATTGATCAACGTTATTGCTCAATGGGGTGAGGATGGCGTCAAAAAACTACGCGGCATGTTTGCCTTTGCGTTGTGGGACAAGTTAAAGCAAGAACTCTGGCTAGCTCGAGACTCATACGGCATTAAGCCGCTTTACGTGGCGATCGCACATGGTTCAATCTGGTTTGCATCGCAAGCGCGAACCCTAGCGAACGTTGCATTTATAGATACCCAACGAGACGCCGCTGCTGTCGTGGGATTATATCTTTGGGGCCATGTGCCCGAGCCGTTTTCGTGGTGGCTGGGGATCAAAGCGTTCCCGCCAGGTCATGTACAACGGGTTCGCAATGGATGCGTTCCCCAACCTCCAAAAGCTTATTATTGCATTCAAGACGCCTACAGCACTTATCACGCCGCACCATTGGAGTCGGGCAAATTGCGCGACGTGATGCTCGATTCAGTTCGCCATCATCTCGTTGCCGACGTACCAGTTGGAATATTTCTGTCGTCTGGAATCGACTCGGCTATAATCGCTGCATTGGCTACCGAGCTCGGCACAAAAGTAAATACAATTACACTGGCATTCGATGAGTACAAAGGAACGCCTCGTGATGAGGCACCTTTAGCAGAATCGATCGCCAAAAAATTAAACAGCAACCATACGACGATACGAATAAACCGTTCTAAATTCGAAACACTCCTAGATGACTTTCTGAATGTGATGGATCTGCCAACTATCGACGGATTGAACGTCTATTTGGTGAGCCATGCCGCGGCGAAGCAAGGCCTAAAAGTGGCGCTGTGTGGTACGGGTGGCGACGAGTTATTTGGCGGATACACTTCCTTTCGCCAGATACCGCAATTCTTGCGCTGGTATCGCTATCTCACTTTCTTGAGGCCGCATAACAAACAATTTCAGAAATATGTCGCCTCAATCTCAAGGGCGCTTTGCGTCAATCCCAAGTTTGCGGGCGTTTTGACGTACGGGGATAATCTCGCGAGTGCCTATCTCTTGCGACGGGCTCTCATGCTCGAGGAAGAACTGGAGCTTTTACTTGATGAAAGCTGGTTGAATAAGGGCATCCGTCGTCTTTCCACGATTGAGGCAATCAGTGGGACGCTCAGCGCAAAGCCTTTGAATGATGCGAACGTCCATGCGCAGCTTTCATGTTTAGAATCTTGTTGGTACATGCGCAACCAGCTGCTACGGGATGGTGATTGGGCAAGCATGGCTTGGGGAGTCGAATTGCGTACGCCGTATGTCGATGTCGATGTTCTTAAGTCTCTTGGTCCCGCCATCGCCTCCAGGGCTCCACCCAACAAAAAAGAGCTGTCACGTTGCTCTACCATTTTATTGAGCGAATTAGCGCAACGACCAAAAATAGGATTTTCAACCCCTTTGCGTGAGTGGACAGCTGGGCGCGTAGGCGAGACATCTCAAGGTTTGGCCGGATGGTCGTCCAAGCTGCATCGACATTTTCGAGCTATTCCAAAACAAATTTCCACAGTGACAGCGGGCTGAAATGTTCGATCACTTTCGTATTCTTGCGCTGTTGAGCGACGGCTACGGTGGTTTCGGTGGCATCTCAAAATTCAATATAGATTTACTCGAGGCACTCGATGCATGCGATATTGTCGAGCGAGTATATGCGTTGCCGCGCATTATCTCAAACCCAATTGACCGACCCATTCCAGAGTCGGTGGTATTCGATCGTAAGGCAGCCAACAATAAAGTTCTCTTTGTACGGAAATTATTGAAGTTTTTGCTCGAGAGGCAGAAGATTAAATTAGTGATTTGCGGACACTTAAATCTTTTGCCGCTTGCCGCAATTGCCGCCTTTTTTTGTCGCGCGCGACTAGCTTTGATTATTCATGGAGTTGAGGCGTGGCATCCTAGAAATTGGCTGGTGAGATTGACAACAAGGACCATTGTAAGTTTCGTCTCTGTAAGCCATTTCTCGGCGGAAAAATTTACTTTATGGTCCGGCGTTCCGATGGACAAAGCGTTTATTCTGCCTAACAGCGTGGATCTCAATCATTTCAAGCCGGCCGGCCGCGATTTAAAATTGGCGGAACGGTATGGCCTTGGTTCCGGCAAAGTGATCCTCACAGTCGGACGTCTTGCGGCACAAGAGCGGATGAAGGGTTTCGATGAAGTCATCGATCTCATGCCGCAATTGCTCCATCGGTTCCCCACTTTAAAATATCTAATTGTCGGAGATGGATCGGACCGTCAGCGGCTTGAAACGAAGGTTAAAACTAACGGGCTTTCCGGCCATGTCGTTTTCACCGGACGAGTTTCCGATCAGGAAAAAGTTATGCATTACAATCTGGCAGATGCTTACGTCATGCCCAGTGCAGGCGAAGGCTTCGGCATCGTCCTTATTGAAGCGGCGGGGTGCGGACTCCCAATCGTGGGCAGTAAAGTCGATGGCTCCCGCGAGGCACTTCTTAATGGGCGCATAGGCTATCTCGTTGATCCCAGCAATCAGTCCGAATTGCTAGAAGCAGTGACATCCGCGCTCAGGAATACCGCACCTCGGCGAAGGAACGATCTAATTAAGACCTTTGACGTGCCGAACTATCGAGCTCGTGTGGCTCACTGGATCCAACAAGAATACGATGCATATTATAAAAAATTATCTGCCTCTACCTTAGGACCGCTCTAATCCGTCCAGCGTCCGCAGTAGATCGTGTCATAGAAAGAACTTGGCTTCCCGGCAGCGGAGTGACGATATGGACCGAAGCTGCGTTCGGATGGCGCGGCCTCGATGCGCTCGGCGTCGTATCGCTGGCATTCCATCTCTTGGCACCCTGGAGCCGCGGATCCGGGTGCGTGCTGCCAAAGCAGCCGGCGTTACCGCATCGAATGTGCCATCGATTCAGACTGTGATCGAGGTCGGGCGCTCAGCTTCGACTGGCACAGAACAAGTTCACTGTAGCCCACATCTCATCCGGACAATCTCGGGGTGGCCGGTCGAGTATCAAGACGCGACATCGTAGGCTGCTAACGCAACACAGCGCCACTCCAGATTGCAACACCTGCGCCATCTCAAACATCGGGTCTTGACTAGGGGCCATAGGCAAGTCGAAAGATCACAGCCAGTTTCGTTGCGTGATGGATGAGTCGCTCCTCGATCGAGCGTTTGATGAGTTTGGCCGGCACAATCATACCGCGAATCACGGCTTCTTGCTACGAGTGTCGCTAAGAGATGATTGTCGTCATGAAACAAGTGGGCCACTTGTACAACCGCTTCCGATGATAGGTGGTAATTTGCGCCGAAGAATACCTTCTTCGCGGAAGCGGTTCTTTTCGCGAATTGCCGTTTTTGATCTCGTATGGGCGGGCACTTGTCCGGTATTGGCATTCCTCATACGTGACGGAAGAATCAACAGTATTAATAACGTTGCCATCTATTGTGGAATCGCGTTGATCGCTTCGCTAATTGTCTTTCAGTGGTTCAAAGTTAGTTCTTCGATTCCAATGTTTTTCTCGGCGCACGACGCTTTCATTTTAACGCAGGCCTGCGTCATTATTGTCTCCCTGACCGTGGTCTCACTTTTTGCCTTTGCTCGCCTCAACGAGGCGCCACGATCTGTCCCGTTCTTGCATATGTTCGTGTTGGCAAGTGGGTTGCTGGGACAGCGAACTATCTCTCGGTTATTTGCAAGGCAACGAGCCGGAATTATATCTAGCACCCCCGGCAAGACATTCGAAAATATTCTTATTTTCAGAGCGTCGCGGCTAGCGTGGTTTTTCTCCAAGATGGTGGAAGAGTTTGCTTTTCACGAAAGTCGCATCGTTGCAATCCTCGATGAAAGGCCTTGGCTTTATAATCGGTCGCTTAATGGTTACCAAATTGTAGGGTCTCCGACGAATCTTGCAAAAATCGTCGATGAATATGCCGCACATGGCGTTGAAATTCACAAAGTCGTCATTGCTTCACAAAATAGTAGCATGACAGACGAAATGTGGGACGAGGTGCGCGCAGTATGCGCTGCGAAGAAAATCAATATTGAATGGCTCCATGAAAAACTCTTTTATCCGGCCGCAGCGAATGCCGGATCTCCGCGGGCCCCGACAAGTCAGAATGACTTAGTCCGAGGAGTCGCAGATCGATCCTATTGGAAATTCAAGCGCTTTCTGGACTATGTTATTTCAGTCTTTGCCATAATTGCCGTTGCGCCACTTGCGATATTGTTGGTTGCATTAATACTCATCGATGTGGGTTATCCGATTGTTTTTTGGCAACAGCGGATCGGTTACCACGGTCGGCCACTCCACTTGTACAAGTTTCGAACTATGCGGGCGTCCTTCGATCGTAAGGGGCGTCTGATAGACGATTCAAAACGCATATCTTCTATCGGTCGACTGCTGCGACGAAGCCGCCTTGATGAAATTCCTCAGTTGTTCAACGTGCTGATGGGGAGCATGTCACTGATCGGCCCGCGACCTCTACTTCCAATAGATCAACCCAAAACCACAAGTTTTCGTCTCCAGGTTAGGCCGGGCATATCCGGGTTGGCCCAAGTCAGTGGCGGAAAATTGCTGTCCGCCGAAGAGAAGAACGCGCTGGACGAATGGTACATACAGAAGGCCTCTCTGCTGCTAGATGTCAAAATTCTGTTTCTCAGTGCATTGACGCTGGTACGCGGTGACCGACGGAACGAAACTCTTGTTTCAATGGCCTTTGCCGAAAAATAGTATGAAAATGACGAATTGCGACATCATTGTCTTATGTGTAACGGCAAAGAGCCTCGTCCGGTGGCGGAATAGAGCCTACCCGTGACCTTACAGCGACGCACCATACTTACGATGATCGGGTGGCCAAACGATGAAGCGTCTGGCCCCATACAAAGTCTTACTGGACTTGCGGATGCGCTTGCAGGAATATACGACTTCAAAGTTATCGCGCGCGAGCGGAAGTTCGCGAAACCGGTGGGGGAGCCAAAACCGCCCGGGTGGTCAAAATATCGTTCGCTAGATCGTTACTGGTGTAGCACCTCCCGCTTCGGACCGAAAAATTTTGCGGCATTGATACGCAACACACCGCATGATGTTCTCATCCTAAATGGCTTTTTTGATCCTGAATTCACAATACCAGCGCTCATTCTGCGTCGTCTCGGACTAATACCACGTCGGCCGACCATACTTTCGCCACGCGGTGAGTTCTCGGCTGGTACCGCCGCCATGCGAAAACTGCATAAGAAAATTTATCTCTACGCGGCCCGCTGTCTCGGCCTCCTCGATGGCGTGTGGTTCCATGCCACTAGTGTGGGCGAAGCTGTGGATGTGCAGCTTCACGTCCCTTGGCGGCGGAAGGTCGTTATCGCACCTAACATTCGTCTGCTTGGCGATTGGCAGCCATCGTCAAACGAGGCAGTGGCCGATGCTCCGCTTCGGCTTATTTATCTCAGTCGCGTCGATCGTAAGAAAAACCTCGACTTTGCTCTCAATGTGCTGCGGTCGACTAAGGGATCAATTGAATTCGATATCTACGGTCCCGTTAACGATGAAGCCTACTGGCGTGTCTGTCAGTCGATCATCGCGGAGATGCCGGACAACGTCCATGTTCGCTATCGGGGCGTCATTGCAAATGCTGCCGTACCGACTTTGCTCGCGGGCTACGATGCATTCTTCCTACCAACAGATGGCGAGAATTTTGGGCATGCCATTTTCGATGCTTTGGCTGTCGGTCTTCCCGTTCTGATCAGCGATCAGACACCGTGGCGGGATTTGGAGCGGCTGCAAGCCGGCTGGAGCCTGCCGTTAGGCCAGCAGAATTTGTTTGTTCACGCTATTGATAATTTAAGGAAGATGGGTGCGATCGACCGCGACAAGCTGCGTCGAGGGGCGCGCCGGTTAGCGCAGGCGTTCGTGGCTGAGAGTGATGCGGTGGGCCAGACTCTCAAGATGCTGGAACTGGTGATCGCTGACGCTGGATCATCCAACTGACCATCCTTCACACTTCAGCCGTCTGAACAAGTTCTCTCGACTGAAAGCGGCGGGATTGTTACGCTTTATGCGAAGGGTGCCCCACTGAAACGTCTACTTTGAGCCTAGACTAGGCACGGCACGCTTATCCGGTCGTCCGAAAATGCTTACACCGTTTAGAGAATTCATGCCCAAGATTTGGACTGTTGTGACGTGCGATTGACACCTGAGACGCTGAACGCATGGGGCGACGCTATAGGTGATGGTGCCCAGGGGCGGAATCGAACCACCGACACTGCGATTTTCAATCGCATGCTCTACCAACTGAGCTACCTGGGCGCCAAACCGCTCAAACGGAGCGGGCCGGCGGAGTGCCGCGCGTTATAGAGGCCCGCCTCGGGGCTGTCCAGAACGCCCCCGGCCCTAAGTCTTAACCCCAGCGCATGATCCGAAAAGTGGCCACCGGTTTTCGGACTAGATCATGCGCGGATACCTAGAGCCGCGCGGAATCGGTCTTTCAGCACCACCCCGTCGCGCTCGGGCAGCACCCGCGGCGGCTCAGAAGCCTCGATCAGCACGCGGGCGAACAGGCTTTCGCGCAAGGTCTTCAGCCGGCCGGCCAGGTCGCGCAGACCCGCCTCGTCGGTGACCTCAAGGCAGGTGGCAAAGCCGCAGCCGCGGGCGACGCCGACGAGGTCGACGCCGCTCTGCGTGTGGCTCGGCTGCATACCCGTTTCGCCATAGACGCCGTTGTCGAACACGACGATGGCGAGATTGCCCGGCTTCTGGATGCCGATGGTGGCGAGCGCGCCGAGCCCCATCAGCATTTCGCCGTCGCCGGTGATAACCGCGACCCGCCTATCAGGCTGCGCCAGCGCCAAGCCGAGCCCGATCATGGCGGCGCCGCCCATGGCGCCCCACAGATAGAAGTTACGGTCGTCGTCGCCGGCGGCGGCCAGGTCATAGGTGGTCGAGCCGAGGCCGGGCACGACCAGCAGGTCGTCACCGCGGCCTTCCAGCAGCTTGGCCATCGCCGCACGGCGTTCCAATCGTTCGCTCATTTGGTCCACACCTTCTTGCCGATCAACCGCTGCGACAGGATCACCGCGCCGATGCGTTCATCGCCGAACACGTGCTGCGCCGCGCGCTCGGCCGCGCCTTCGACCTCGTTCGGCGTGTTCGCACGATAGATTTCCGCCTCACATAATTTAAGCACAGGCTCAACGATCGAGCCCATCGGCACCTGCCAGGGATTGAACTCCTCCCACTCGCCGCGCATGGTGATCAGCATCAGCAGCGGAAAGCGGCAGCTCCTCGCGAGCGACAGCATGTTGATGCAGTTGCCGAGCCCGCTCGACTGCATCAAGAGCGCGGCGCGCTCGCTGCCGAGCCAGGCGCCGGCCGCCAGCGCCACGCCCTCCTCCTCGGTGGTCAGCACGATGTCGCGGATGTCGGCGTCGGCGCGGCAGCGTTCGATCAGCCGCGAATGGCCGGCGTCCGGCACGTAGCCGACCTGGCGGATGCCGGCGCGTTTGAGCGTGGAGAACAGTCGGTCGGGCCAATCGGTGACTTGCACGTTCATGATCGCTCGCTTTCGCTCTCGTCGGCCGGCCGCTCGCCGTCCTCGTCTTCGTCCTCTTTCACCGGCACGGCATAGACGCCGGAAAGCCAGCGATTGAGATCGATGTCGGCGCAGCGTTTCGAGCAGAACGGCTTGAAGGCCGGATCGGTCGCCTTGCCGCAGAGCGGGCACCGCGCGGAGGACGTCTTGCGTTCGATCTCGTTCATCGCCGGCCGGCCTTTTTCGCATCCATGGCGCGCAGCTCCGTTTTCAATATCTTGCCATAGTTGTTCTTCGGCAGCGCGTCGACAAAAACATAATCCTTCGGCCGCTTGAAGCGCGCAATGCGGGAAAGGCACAGCGCGTCGAGCTCGGCCGCGCTCGCCTCGCCCACCACATAGGCCACCACCGCCTCGCCCCAGTCCCGGTCGGGCCGGCCGATGACCGACACCTCGCGCACCGCGGCGTGGGTCAGCAGCACCTCCTCGACCTCGCGCGGATAGATGTTGGAGCCGCCGGAAATGATCAGGTCCTTGGAGCGGTCCTTGAGGTGCAGATAGCCTTCTTGGTCGAAGACGCCGATGTCGCCGGTGTGCAGCCAGCCGTTGCGCAGCGAGGCCTCGGTTGCCTGCGGATTTTGCCAATAGCCGGACATGATCACACCGCGGCAGAGGATCTCACCCGCCTCGCCCGGCTTAGCCGGCCTGTCCTGCAAATCCGCCACCATGACCTCGACGCAGGTATAGGGCCTGCCCGCCGAGCCCAGGCGCTCGCGCCAGCGCGGGTGATCGCGGTCGGCAATGTCCTCTTTCGACAGTGTGGTGATGGTCATCGGCGCTTCGCCCTGCCCGTAGATTTGCGCCAGGCGCGGCCCGAAGCGGTCGAGGGCTGCCAGCGCGTCCTCGACATACATCGGCGCGCCGCCCCAGATCAGCGTGCGAATGTTCTCCGCGTTGAGGTCGGCCGGACAGGCGACCAAGCGCTTGATCATGGTCGGCGCCGCGAACATCGATAGGCGCGGCCAATGATTGAAAAGCGCGGCGATCTCGTCGGGCTCGAAGCCGCCGCTCTCCGGGATGACCTGAACGCCGAGGCGCGCGACGTGCTGCATGATATAGAGGCCGGAGCCGTGACTCATCGGCGCGGCATGAAGAATAGCGTCGCCCGGGGTCACCGGATCGACCTCACTGCCATAGGCGAGGCTCGCCATCGCGAGATTGTCGTGCGTAAGTATGGCGCCCTTCGGGCGTCCGGTCGTGCCCGAGGTGTAGAACAGCCAGGCGAGATCGCCTGGAGCGCGCGGCACCAACGCAATCGGATCGGTGGTGAACAACGCATCATAGTCGGCACTGCCGATCGTGATCAGCCGCTCGAGGCTTTTCGGCGCATGCGGCGTGACGTCGATGCCTTCGGAGGCAAAGCAAACGCGCGCGCCGGACTGCTCCAGGATGTAGCCGAGTTCGGCGCCGTGCAACTTGGCATTGGCCGGCACCGCGGCAAGTCCGGCGTGCCAGATACCGTAAAGCACTTCGAGATAGGCCGGTGAATTCTTGGCGGCGATGGCAACGCGGTCGCTGGGTTCAAGTCCGCAGCACTCGCGCAAGGCGCCGGCCAAGCGCGCTGCGCGCTCGGCCAGCTGGCCGTAGGTCGCGACAACACGCGTGCCGGTTGCCGCCGCCGGAAATGCCGGATGACTGAGAGCGGAGCGTTCAAGCCATGACGCGATGTTCATGGCGCTCCGTCTTACGTCGCGTTGAGCCAGCCGAAGCGGATCGGATAGCCCTCGCCGCCGAGCAGGCTCATGGTCTCGTACAGCGGCAGGCCGACCACGTTCGAATAGGAGCCGACCAGTTTGATGATGAAGCTGCCGGCGATGCCCTGCGCCGCGTAGCCGCCGGCCTTGCCGCGCCATTCGCCGGAGGCGAGATAGGCCTCGATGTCCTCCTCCGACAGTCTTTTGAAACGGACACGCGTTTCCACCAGGCGCTGGCGAAATGTCTCCTTCGGCGTCACCAGGCAGATCGAGGTGTGGACGCGGTGATTGCGGCCCGACAGCAGGCGCAGGCATTGCGCCGCCTCGTCGAGCAATTCGGCCTTCGGCAGGATGCGGCGGGCGACCGCCACCACGGTGTCGGCGGCCAGGATGTAGGCGCCGCGCAGTTCGTCGTCGAGCTTGACGTTGGCGAGCGCGGCTTCCGCCTTGGCGCGCGCCAGCCGGTTGGCGTGGGCGCGCGGAATTTCGCCGCGGAGCGGGCTTTCGTCGATATCCGCCGGCTTGAGCGCGTCCGGCTCGATGCCGGCCTGGTTGACCAAGGCGAGCCGGCGCGGCGAGCCGGAAGCGAGCACGAATTTGGGCCGGCCGATCATGGGTTTAGCGGCTTTGTCATGAAGGTGAAATCGGCGCGGAAACTAGCGGAACGGGACTATTTTCACAACTCATTCATTGCCGCCGCCCGGCCGGCCGAAGCGCGCACGGATCTGGGCCGTCAGCTCATCGCGCACGGCGCGGTAGGCGTCGAGCCGCTGCTCGCGTGTGCCCTCGACGCCGGTCGGGTCGATCGTCGGCCAGTATTCGACCTCCGCCGCATGGATGCGGGTCAGTTCCAGTGCCTTGTGATGCGCCGGCGGCGACAGCGTCACGATCAGATCGAAATTGAGCCCTTCCAGGTCTTCCACGTCCTCGAAGGTCACCGGCTTGTGCCGCGCGATATCGATGCCGACTTCTTCCATGACCGCGACGGCAAAAGGATCGAGGAAGCCTTTTTGCGCGCCGGCTGAGCCGACATAGATCGATTTTCCGTAGAGCTGTTGCAACAGGCCGGCCGCCATCGGCGAGCGTACCGCGTTCATGCCGCATGCGAACAGCACCGATTGTGGACGCGAACGGCGCTCGGACTCTGCCACCGCGCTAGCCCTTCCAGTGCAACACGCAGATCAACGTGAACAGCCGGCGCGCGGTGTCGAGATCGACCGTCACTTTGTCCTTCAGTCGCTCCATCAGGATACGCGAGCCATCGTTGTGGATGCCTCGCCGGCCCATGTCGATCGCCTCGATCTTGTCGGGCGTCGCGGTGCGGATGGCCTGATAGTAGCTGTCGCAAATCAGGTAATAGTCCTTGACGATGCGGCGCAGCGGCGTGAGCGAAAACAGATGCGCCATCACCGGCGTGCCGTCCTCAAGGCGAATGTCGAACACCAGCCGGTTGCTGTTGATGCTCAGATGCAGCGCGTAGGGACCGCCATCGTGGCCGACCGGCGCAAAGGTGTTCTGCTCGAGCAGATCGTAAATCGCGACCGCGCGCTCATGCTCAACGTCCGGGTTGGCACGGCCGATCGATGCTTCGTCGAGCGTGACGGAAACCAGCCGCCGCTTACCGCCGGCCGGCGTTGTTTTCGCCGGGCTCATCGCTGATTGAGACGGATCGCCACCGAGCGGGCGTGAGCGGCAAGTCCTTCCGCCTCGCCGAGCGCGATGGCTGCGGGGCCGAGCGCGCGCAACTGCTCCGGCCCGCATTTGAGCAGCGAGGTGCGCTTCATGAAATCGAGCACGCTGAGGCCCGACGAAAAGCGCGCCGAGCGCGCGGTCGGCAGCACGTGGTTGGAGCCGGCGACGTAATCGCCGATGGCTTCCGGGGTGTGCGCGCCGATGAAGATCGCCCCGGCATTGCGGATTTTCGGCACCAGCGCCTCGGCGTTGTCGGCGGCGATCTCCAGATGCTCGGGCGCGAGTTGGTCTACCAACGCGACCGCGTCGGCAAGCTTCGGTACCAGGATGATGGCGCCGAAATCGCGCCACGACGCGCCGGCGACCTTGGCGCGCGGCAGCGTCTTAAGCTGCGATTCCACCGCCTTCTCGACTTGATCGGCCAGCGCGGCGTCGTCGGTAATCAATATCGATTGCGCGCTGGCGTCGTGCTCCGCCTGCGCCAGGAGGTCGGCGGCGATCCAATCGGGGTTGCCAGTCTCATCGGCGAGGATCAGCACCTCGGAGGGGCCGGCAATCATGTCGATGCCGACTTGCCCGAAGACGAGACGCTTGGCCGCCGCCACATAGGCATTGCCGGGTCCGACAATCTTGGCGACCGGCTGGATCGTCTCGGTGCCGTAGGCGAGCGCGGCCACGGCCTGCGCGCCGCCGATACGATAGATCTCGTCGACGCCGGCGAGCTTGGCCGCCGCCAGTACCAATGGGGAAAGCCTGCCATCCGGCGACGGCACCACCATGACCAGGCGCGCGCAGCCGGCGACCTTGGCCGGCACGGCATTCATCAAGACGGACGACGGATAGGCCGCGGTACCGCCCGGCACGTAAAGCCCGACCGCTTCGATCGCGGTCCACTTCGCGCCCATTTCGACGCCGAGCGCATCGGTGAAGCGCTCGTCTTTCGGTTTCTGACGCAGGTGATAGGCCTCGATGCGGTCGCGCGCGAGCTTGAGCGCGGCAAGCGCTTGGCGGTCGCAGGCTTTCCCGGCGACATCGACCTCAGCGGCGCTCACGCGCATGCTGACTTTGGTAAGATCGAGGCGGTCGAATTCCAGCGTCAACTGCTGAACTGCGCGATCGCCATAAGCCTTCACCTCGGCAAGGATGTTGCGCACGCTCGTTTCGACGTCTTGCGCCGCCTCGCGTTTGACGGCGAGGAAAGCGCGGAATCGCGTCGCAAAATCGGGGCTTTGGCTATCCAGTCGAAGCGGCATGGCCTGATCCTACCCGGATAGGTGAATGGGTGATGCGCGCCGTCGCGTCAACCCTTTCGGGCGGTTTGCAGCGCCGGAAAGCAAAAAGGCCCCGCCCAAGGGCGAGGCCTTGCTGGCAAAAAAAGCGCCCGTTTACTTCTTGTCTTCCTTCTTCTTCTCTTCTTTTTTCATCATCTTCTTTTTCTTGTGGTGCTTCATTTTCTTCGGCGCCACGTAGTCGCAGGGGGCAAGGCAGACGCCGCCCATTGCGCTGCATTCCAGCACGCCCTTAACGCAGACGGCCGGTGCACCGAGCTTGACGCATTCGCAGCCGACCCAGGCTTTGGCCGGCGTGCCGGTCGTAAACAAGAACGCGGCGCCAGCGAGCAGCCCCGCAACGATGACGATTTTACGCATTGGCTATTTCCCCCAATTTGCGAAACGCCACCACTACGCCACTGGAACCGCGAAATATCAAGGGAGGTGCCGCCCTGCCGGCGCCGGATGCGCGGTTCTGAACCGGAATATTGTGGCTTTCGGCAGGGTGCCGGAGGCAGCTAGCTCTGGCCGGGATCGAGCGCCCCGTCATCGATTACCGCGTGAACCGGGCAGGCCGCCGTGGTCCAGGACGGTCCGAGATCGGCCAATTCGGCTTCCAGGCACTCGACTTCCAGCCGCAGGCACGCCCCGCCGGAAAAGGTAATTGTCACCACTCCCGCCGGCGCATCGGTCTCGGCAAATTCGACCGCTAGAAGGTTGAGCACGGTATCCGGGCCGGCCGGGTTCACGTCACGGCATTTGCATGACAGCACCCGCTCGAAACGCAGCGCCGTCCGGCGGCGGCGATATTCCGGCTTGCCGGATTGGGCGCTTTCCCAGTCGAAACGATTGACCGCCAGCACCACGCGCTTTTCCTGCGGCCGCCAGTGCACGTCCGCCACCTTGCCCACCGCGTCCTGCAGGTGGGTGGAGGCTATTTCCAGGTCCTCCTCGTCGAGGACGACAAATTTCAGCTGGTCCATTGCTGCCGCTCCCGGTCGGAAGGTAATTAGGCAAGGCAGCGGCGGGCCGCAAGGTCGGTCATTTACCGGAAAGCGGGCTCCAGCCCGGCCGCTGCCCAGCGGTCGCGGGTCGCGGGATCGGTGAGCGCCTTGAGCAGGGCCGCGGCAGCCGCGGGCTCTTTCGCCGCCTTGTGGATCGCCGCCGTATAGGTGTTGGCGTTGTGCAGTTCGCCCGGCAGCGTGCCGACAACCTTGAGCCCCTTCACCGGCAAGGCTTCGCTGATGAAGGTAGTGCCGATCTCGGCGCGCTTTTCGGCGATCTTGGTGGAGACGTCGAGGCCCCCTTTGCACAGCACCGCCTTGGCATTGACCGCGTCGGCGATGCCGAGCCTCTCGAGCAGGCCCGCGAACATAATGCCGCCGGAACCACCCGCCTTCGGATCGGTGTAGGCCACGCTCTTGGCCTTGAGCAGCGCCTGCTTGAAGGCCTCGACCGTCGAAATGTCGGGCACGGCTGCGCCCTCCGGCACGATGACGCCGGTGACCGTACGCCCGAGATTCCGCGCGCTGCCGGCCACGACAAGACCGAGCTTCTCAAGTTCGGCGACGATCGATTCCGACACGATGACCAGGTCGGCGCTCGCGCCGTTGACGATGCGCTCGCGCTGGGCGAAGGCGGGCGCGAAGGTGACCTCGAGTTTGTTGCCGCTGGCGCGCTCGAACTCGGGGCCGATCGTCTCGACCATCGATTTCACGGCGCCGGCGCTCAGGACTTTCACGGTGGGCATGGCAATCCTCAGAGACCGTCATGGCCGCGCTTGTCTCGGCCATCCACGACCTTATAGCCGTTGACATTAAAGGCGTGGATGCCCGGCACAGGCCGGGCATGACGGCAAACACTTGGGGCATCAACCCCAGACCTCGTCGGCCAGCTCGACCACCAGACGCAGCTTGGCCCATTGTTCGTCCTCGGCAAGCACATTGCCTTCCTCGGTCGAGGCGAAGCCGCATTGCGGCGACAGGCACAGCTGGTCGAGGCTCACGTATTTTGTCGCCTCGTCGATGCGGCGCTTGATAAAATCTTTCTGCTCGATCCTGCCGGTCTTGGAGGTGATCAGCCCCAGCACCGCGGTCTTGCCCTTGGGCAAGAAGCGCAACGGCTCGAACCCGCCGGCGCGGTCGCTGTCCCATTCGAGAAAATAGCCGTCGACATTGACCCTGTTGAACAGGAGATCGGCGATCGGCTCGTAGCCGCCGGAGGCGATAAAGGTGGAGCGGAAATTACCTCGGCACACGTGCGTGGTGACGACGAGATCGCGCGAGCGCCCCTCCAGCGCGGCATTGATCATGCCGACGTAGATCTCGCCTTGCTTGTCAGGATCGTCGCCGCGCTTCGCCAACATGTCGCGCTGCGCCGGATCGCACAGATAGGCGAAGCTGCAATCGTCGAGCTGCAGATACCGGCAGCCGGCCGCGTAGAACCCTTGAATCGCCTGCTTATAGGCCTGACCGAGATCGCGATAGAACGCGTCCATGCTCGGATAGGCCGCGCGATCGATCATGTTCCGCCCGCCGCGATAATGCAGCATCGACGGACTCGGGATCGTCATCTTGGCCGTGCGCTTGGTATTCGCCTTGAGAAATTCGAAATGCGCGATCTGCGGATGGTGGCGCGCACCAAGCTTGCATTTGACGTAAGGCGCCTCGGATTTTGACGTCACGCCGGCGAATTTGATCCCCTCCGCCTCGACCATGGCGACACCGTCGAGCCCGGCGAGGAAATCGAAATGCCAATAGGCGCGCCGCAATTCGCCATCGGTAATCGAACGAAGCCCGATCGCCTCCTGCCTGGCGATGATCTTTTTGATCTCGGCGTCTTCGATCGCCGCGAGCTCGGCCGCGGACAGTTGTCCGGCGGCACGCCGGCTTCGCGCCTCCTTGAGGACCGCCGGCCGCAGCAGCGAACCGACGTGGTCCGCGCGAAAGGGCGGGATGTCACGCTGCATGGTATTCGATCGCCGGCCTAGTTCTTGATCTTGGACGGGTCCTTGAAGTTGGGGATGGTGTCGAACTCGACGTTGTACAGTTCCCCGTTCACCCGTTCGACCTTGCGGATATAGATGTTCTGGATGACTTCGCGCGTCGCGGGATCGATCGTGATCGGTCCGCGCGGACTGACCCAGCTCATGCCCTTCATCGCCGCGACAATCGCGTCGCCGTTGGTCGAGCCTTTGGTCTTCTTCAGGGCTTCGTAGATCAGGTGCATGCCGTCGTAGCTCTGCATCGCCATCAGGTTCGGCCGCATGCCGCCATTGGCTTTCTTGAAAGCCGCGACGAACTTCTTGTTCTCAGGACTGTTGTGCGCGGCCGAGTAATGCTGCGACGTGATGATGCCGAGTGCCGCATCGCCGATCTGGTTGACGATGTCGTCTTCGGTCAGGCTGCCTTCGGCGATGAACTTGATGCCCGACTTGTCGAGACCGCGCTCGACGAATTGGCGGATGAAGACCGGACCGATGCCGGCCGGCACGAATGCCATAAGGGCGTCCGGTTTGGCGTCGGCGACGCGCTGCAGCGCCGGCGCGAAATCGTTGCTGGACAATGGCACGCGCAGCGATTCGATCACCTTGCCGCCCTTAGCCTCGAACTGCCGCTTGAAGGCGGTCTCGACGTCAATCCCCGGCGCGTAGTCCGAAACCACCGTGACCACGGTCTTGATGCCATGCGCCGCCGCCCAATTGGCAAGCGGCACCGTCGTCTGCGGCACCGAGAAGCTGGTGCGCACGATATAAGGCGAGCGCTCGGTGATGATCGAGGTCGCCGCCATCATGACGATTTCCGGAACCTTGGCCTCGGTGGCGATCGGCGCCGTCGCCAGCGCGCCGGGGGTGAGACCGAAGCCGGCGAGGAACGCGACCTTGTCATTCACCACCAGCTCTTGGGCAAGCCGCTTGGTCATGTCGGCGTTGCCGGTGTCGTCCTTGACGATCAGCTCGATCTTCTTGCCGGCGACGGTGTCGCCGTGTTGCTGGATGTAGAGCTTGGCGCCGGCGGTGAGCTGCTTGCCCGTCGCGGTGAAGGGCCCGGTCAGCGGCACCAGCAGGCCGATCTTTACGATCTGTTGGGCGGCGCAGGGCGTGGCGAGTAGCGCTGCAATCAGCCCGGCGGCAAAATGGCGGACGATAGTCATGGCGTTTCCCCGTTTGGCGTTTCTGCCTGACAGCAGATTACAACCGGGATCGCCGGTCAACGGGCCTTGCTGAAGGAAAGGATGGCCGCATGCCGCCGTTGGGCAAAAGGTGGGCCGCGCGACAAATCGATGCGTGATTATGAACTGAGCCGCTCGATTTGCGCGCCACAGGCGGCGAGCTTGTCCTCGACCCGCTCGAAGCCGCGGTCGAGATGATAGACGCGGTTGACCATGGTCTCGCCTTGCGCGGCCAAGCCCGCGATCACCAGCGACACCGAGGCGCGCAAGTCGGTCGCCATCACCGGCGCGCCGGTCAGATGCTTGACGCCCTCAATGGTGGCGCTTTCGCCGTCGAGATGGATATGCGCGCCGAGCCGCACCAGCTCCTGCACGTGCATGAAGCGGTTTTCGAAAATCGTCTCGGTGATGCGCGAGGTACCCTTGGCGCGCGTCATCAGCGCCATCAGCTGCGCCTGCAGGTCGGTGGGGAAGCCGGGGAACGGCGCGGTCGACACCGTGACCGGCGCCAGATCGGCGCCGTTGCGGGACACGCGGATGCCTTCGTTGGTCGGCGTGATGGTGGCGCCGGTCTCGGCCAGTACGTCGAGCGCGGACTGCAGCAATTCGGGCCGCGCGTTCTGCAACAGCACGTCGCCGCCGGTCATCGCCACAGCCATGGCGTAGGTGCCGGTCTCGATGCGGTCGGGCAGCACCGCGTGGCGCGCGCCGTGCAGGCGCGGCACGCCCTCGACGACAATGCGCGCGGTGCCGGCGCCGGTGATCTTGGCGCCCATCTTGTTGAGGCAATCGGCGACGTCGCCGATCTCCGGCTCGCGCGCGGCGTTGTCGATCACTGTCGTCCCGTGCGCGAGCGCCGCCGCCATCATCGCGGTGTGGGTGCCGCCGACGGTCACCTTGGGGAATTCGATGTCGCCGCCATGCAGGCCCTTCTTCGCGCGCGCGATCACATAGCCGCCTTCGATCTCGATCTCGGCGCCCAATTTCTCCAGCGCCATGATCAGGAGATCGACCGGCCGCGTGCCGATGGCGCAGCCGCCCGGCATCGACACCTTGGCCTCGCCCATGCGCGCGAGCAACGGCGCCACCACCCAGAAGCTCGCCCGCATCTTTGACACCAGCTCGTAGGGTGCGGTGGTGTCGATGATGTACTTGGCCGAGATGTGCAGCGTGCGGCCGGAATTGGGATCGTCGCCCGGCCGTTTGCCGGCGATCATGACGTCGACGCCGTGGTTGCCGAGGATGCGCTGCAACAGTTCGACGTCGGCGAGCCGCGGTGCGTTGTCGAGGATCAGGGTGTCCTCGGTCAAAAGGCTGGCAATCATCAGCGGCAGAGTGGCGTTCTTGGCGCCCGAAATCGGGATCGTGCCATTGAGGCGCTGACCGCCGACAATCCGAATTCGATCCATGACGCCCCGCTGACGGCCCCTGTCGGCCAATCAATACCTAAGAACCACGACGGCCCGCCTGCAAGGCTTGGCCGCCCGCAGGGTTACTAGCCTTTCGGCCTGTGCGGGGCAATTTCGCGGGTGATTCCGGCGGAATCGTGCTCGCCCGCCTTGTCCGCGGCCTGCGAACGACCTCTCATTTGCGCCTTGCGGCGCTTGAGATTGTCCCGCAACGCCGCCTTCAGGCGCTCGGCGCGCCTCAAATCGCCGGATTTGCCGCTTCCGCCCGTCATCCGCACAGGGATAAAAGGCCTCCCCGTGGCCGGCAAGCGGGACGCTCGACATCACCGGTATGATCGGATATTCGCTCGGCCCACGTGCTGCCGTAGCTCAGTGGTAGAGCACCCCCTTGGTAAGGGGGAGGTCGAGTGTTCAATCCACTCCGGCAGCACCAGTTCGGGCCACGCCATGCTCAGCCGACGATATCTCCTCCTCGGCGCCGCCGGCGCCCTCCTCGCATTCCCGACCTTTGCCGCCGATCCATCGGCGCGGGATTTCGTGACGGCGATCTACACGACCTACAAAGGCAAGGACAGCAAAGGCATTATTCTCGACAGCGCGCGCACGATCCGCCGCTATTTCGAGCCGTCACTCGCGGCGCTGATGATCAAGGACCAGGCCGCGGCGGCCAAGCACGGCGAAGTCGGCGCGCTCGACGGCGATCCGTTCATCGACGCGCAGGATTGGGAAATCGCCGCCTTCGACATCGCGGTTGAGGAGCGCGCGCCCGGCAAGGCGAGCGCCACGGTCAAGTTCACCAATTCCGGCACGCCGAAAACGGTCGTGCTCGACCTGGTCAAGCTCAAGAGCGGGTGGCGGATCGGCGAGATCACCTGGCGGCGCAAAGACAAGAACGAAACCTTGCGCGAGATTTTCCGCCAATAGGCGGTCAAGGAAAAACGTCTAGCTGGCCGCCTTGAGCCGATGACGCGGCGCTGCCTCGCGCCCGACCAATGCCGCGTATTCCGCGATCGGCTTCGGCCGGCCGACCAGATAGCCCTGGATCTCGTTGCACGATTCGGCGGCGAGGAACTTGACCTGTTCCTCGGTTTCCACGCCCTCCGCCACCACCGGCACATTGAGCCCGCGGCCGAGCGCAATCACCGCGCGCACGATAGTGGCCGCCTGCTGGCTGTGGCCCAGATTGGCGATGAAGGATTGATCGATCTTGATCTTGTCGAACGGGAACGATTGCAAATAAGAGAGCGACGAATAGCCGGTGCCGAAGTCGTCCATGGCGATGCACACGCCGAGCGCCTTCAGCCGGCGCAGAATGGAGACCGCGCGGTTGAAGTCGCCGATCAGCACGCCCTCGGTGATCTCCAGTTCGAGCCGCGACGGCGACAGGCCCGTCTCCAGCAGAATCTCGTGCACCAGCTTCGGCAGGTCGCCGTAGCGGAATTGCACCGGCGACAGATTGATGGCGATACTCAGCGGCCGCGGCCAGGACGCCGCTTCGCGGCAGGCCGCGCGCAGAATCCACTCGCCGAGATCCACGATGATCCCGCTCTCCTCGGCGAGCGGAATGAAGGTGCTCGGCGAAACCAGCCCCTGGCGCGGATGGTGCCAACGCACCAGCGCCTCGAAGCCGGTGATCTCGCCGCCGATATGGGCCTGCGGCTGGTAGTGCAGCTCGATCTCGTCACGCACGATGGCGGTGCGCAGGTCCTGTTGCAGCGCGCGCTTGTCGCGCAGTTGCTTGTCCATCGACATTTCGAAGAAGCGGATCGAGCCGCGTGCCTCCGATTTTGCGCGGAACAACGCGGCATCCGCGTTGGCGACCAGCGTCACCACGTCGACGCCGTCCTGCGGGAACACGGCGATGCCGACGGTCAGCCGCACGCGCAGCGGAATGCCGTCGATGTCGATATCGGTATCGAGCGCGGCGCATAGTTTCTCCGCCACCGCCTCGGCGGTCGCCGGTTGCGGGCCGGTCGGCGTGATGACATGGAATTCATCGCCGCCGACGCGAGCAAGGAACGCGCCCTGACAGGCCTGCTCCATGCGGCTCGCGATTTCGCGCAACAATGTGTCGCCGGTCGCGTGCCCGAATACATCGTTGACCGTCTTGAAGCGGTCGAGGTCGATGCTGAGCAGAGCGAAGCTTTCGCCCGAGCCCTTGGCGAGGTCGAGCGTGGCGGCAATGCATTCGTTGAATGCGGTCCGGTTCGGCAGATCGGTGAGCGGATCGTGGTGCGCCATGTGCGCGATCTGCTGCTCGTGGCGCCGGCGCTCGGTCAGGTCGCGGATGACGCTGATGAGATATTGCGGTTTGCCGGCCGCGTCGTTCACCGGCAGCCGCGTCGCGGTGACGATGCGGGTGCCGTTGCCGGGCGTCAACACCGAATGCTCGTCGCGGACGATGATCGTTCCCGCATCGATCAGTTTGCGGTCCTGCTCCTCGATCTGGTCGGCGGTGACTTTCGGCATGACGTCAGCCGCCCGTTTGCCGAGCATCGTGTGCCGGTCGACGCCGAGGTATTGCTCGGCCGCGCGATTGATCAGCATATAGCGGAGGTCCTGCGCGCCTTTCACGATGATCGGCGAGGGAACATTCTCGATGATGGTATTGAGGAACGTGCGGGTATGCTCGAGTTCGCGCTCGGCCTTCCTGCGTTCCGTGATGTCTTCGTGCATCGCGACCCAGCCGCCGTCTTTGGTCGGTTGATTGACGACGTCGATAATGCGGCCGTCGGCCAATTCGACGTTGACGACAAAGGTGTTGCCGCGCGTGACGGCGGCGCGCAGTTCGGCGTCGTAGCGGGCCGGATCGAGCGGGAAGGTACCGGCGGCGATGCGCGCGTCAAGCAAATCGCGAATGGTGCAGCCGCGCCAGATGTGTTTGGGGTCGATGTTGTACATGGCCCGGTATCGCTCGTTCCAGACCAGCAGCCGGTTCTCCGCATCGAACATACACAGGCCCTGCACCATGTTGTCGATCGCGGCGTCGAGCAGAAGGTTTTGGCTGGCCAGTTTGCGCCGGATGTGCCAGCCGGAAACCGCGCCGACCACGCAGACGCCGAACAGCGAGCCGGCGACGGCCGCCAAGGCGATCGACAGCGGCGTCAGCGACGCCGCACGAATGGAAATCATTTCCATCGTGAACAGCGTGACGGCAAAGCCGAGTACACCGGCGAAGGCGACCAGCCGCCAGTGGCGATACCTCGTCCAGTACCTGCTCAAGGACCAATTTGCCGTCGCCATGAACTCACATTCGCTCTGCGAACCGCGCAGCCCAAACAACTCACGACTATCAATGGTTTAGCGGGACCAGCTTTGAATCCGCGTTAATTTCAATGCGCCACAATCGTTAATTGCCAATTAGCCATACGAAGATATGAACGAGGTGGAGAAATTTTGTGCGTAAATTGCAATACGGCCGCCGTCAGCGCGGCCTCAGGAAGCCGAAATCGCAGCCTTGATCGGCGCCGAGGATTTCCTGGGCGTAAAGCTTTGCGTAACCACGTTGCGGTTCCTCGCGCGCGGGCTTGACCGAAGAGGCACGGCGCTTGAGTTCCGCCTCGTCGACGAGGAGGTCGATGCTGCGGTTTTTCACCGACAGGCGGATACGGTCGCCGTTCTTGACCAGGCCAAGCGGGCCGCCCGACGCAGCGTCCGGCGTGACATGCAGCACGATGGTGCCGAAGGCGGTGCCGCTCATGCGCGCGTCGGAGATTCGCACCATGTCCTTGACGCCTTTGGTCGCGAGCTTCTTGGGGATCGGCAGATAGCCGGCCTCCGGCATGGCCGAAACCGAATGAGGACCGGCATTCTGCAGCACCAGGAAATCGTCGGCCGTGACGTCGAGCGCAGGATCGTCGATGCGCGCGGCGAGATCCTCGAGCGAAGTGAACACGACCGCCCTGCCCTCGCGCTCGAACAGATTCGAGTCGGCCGCCGAGCGCTTGAGGATCGCGCCCTGGGGGCTGAGGTTGCCGAACAGCGCGACCAACCCGCCTTGCGGCTCCAGCGGCGACTTGCGCTCGGCGATGATGGTGCGGTCGACGAAGCTGCCGGCATCGGCGGCCAGACGTTCTCCCAAAGTTTCGCCGGTCACCGTCATGACGTCGAGGTGCAGCAGGTCCTTGATCTCGCGCATCAGTGCGCCCATGCCGCCGGCGGCGAACAGGTCTTCCATGTAGCCATTACCGACCGGCTTAAGGTTCACCAGCACCGGCGTGGTGTCGGATAATTCATTCAGCCGTCGCAGCGACACCGGAATGCCGGCGCGGCCGGCGATGGCGGTGAGGTGAATGATCGCGTTGGTCGACCCGCCGATCGCCAGCAGTACGCGCAGCGCGTTCTCCACCGATTTCTGATTGACGATTTTGTCGGGCGTGATCTGAGAGCCGATCAGCCGTACCGCGGCGACACCTGTCGCTTCCGCCGCGCGCAGGCGGTCGGCATGCACGGCGGGGATCGCGGCCGTGCCGGGCAGCGCCATGCCGAGCGCCTCGACCAGACAGGCCATGGTCGAGGCGGTGCCCATCACGGCACAGGTCCCGGCTGTGGTGGCGAGCTTGCTTTCGATTTCGTTGATTTCCGCCTCATCGATCTTGCCGGCGCGGTATTGCGCCCAGAAGCGGCGGCAGTCGGTACAGGCGCCGAGCCGTTCGCCGTGATGCCGCCCGGTCATCATCGGCCCGCCGATCAGCATGACCGACGGCCTGTTGGCTGAGACCGCACCCATGAGCTGGGCCGGCAAGGTCTTGTCGCAGCCGCCCATCAGCACCACCGAATCCATGGGCTGCGCGCGCACCATTTCCTCGGTGTCGATCGACATCAGGTTGCGGAATTTCAGGCTGGTCGGATTGAGGAAGACCTCGCCGAGCGAGATGGTCGGGAATTCGATCGGCAGCGCACCGGCAGCGAGTACGCCGCGTTTGACCGCTTCGAGCAGTTCCGGGAAGTGCCGGTGGCAATTGTTGAAACCGGACGGCGTATAGGCGATGCCGACCACCGGCTTTTCCAGCATGGCGACGGAATAGCCCATCGAGCGGGCGAAGGAGCGCCGCAGGTAGAGGGAAAAATCGCGGTCGCCGTAGTTGGTCAGGCCATTGGCAATGCCGGTGGGTTTTTTGCTCATGCGGCACTCTTTTGCAGCCGAGCGAGGCCAGATGCAAGCCGTAGTGACAGCGGATGATTTGCCAGGCGTTGCGACAGTTCCGGACGGCGCCGCTGCAGCCAGCCGAGCGCAACCTCATGCAGGAAGGCCATGACGACCACCATGGTGAGGAACCAGCTCAGCAAATGATAGCGGGCGACGTCCCCGCGATAGAACAGGCCGACCGCATGCTGCGCCAGCGCCGCCGCGCCGAGCCGTCTTAGCCAGGGGTCGAAACGGCGGCCGCGCGCGACGACATAGACGAGAATGGCGACGCCGGCGGCGTTAAGCGGAATGGTGGCATAGGACTCCGCCGGACCGCTCAGCCAATTTGCCACTTGGTGCAGCACCCGAACGAGTCCGCTCAAATCGCCGTGCCACACTTGCCGCGTAACCTCGACATACGCGGACGGTGGCATGACGAGTAAATTAGAAGATCCCGCATTGGTGCTGAACAGCACGAAGACGTGGCCATAGACCCAGTTGTGCAGCGCCATCGAAAATACCGGCAGGACGCCGATGCATAGCCCCGCGAGGCGCGGCCATTGCCGGCCATAGACCGCGGCGAACCCGGCGCCGAGCAGCAATATTGCCGCGGCGGGCGCCACGACCGGCCGCATGAAAATGCCGAGCGCCAGCAGCAGCGCACCGAAAAATGCCAGTGTGAATTTTCGACCCGGTCCGGCCATGCTCGTACAGACGATCGGCAAAATTCCGGCGATGAATAAAGTGTAAGCCGCGGGATCGGCAAATCCGCGCGTCGCCCATTTCTGATATTGCACGAAGCTCGTGCCGAACAGGACGCCCACCGGCACCGCAACGAACAATAAGATCAGCACGAGCGACCAGCGCTCCGGCAAGAAGCGGCGGAACAGCGTCAGAGTCACGAATGGAAGCGTCAGAATAAGCGAAAGATAGCCGAGATAGCTTTCTCCGAACACAACGTGCTCGAACGCACGGAAATAGCGCAAGCCGGGGCCGCCGTAATAAAAGACGCTTTCGCCGGCGCGCAGCGCTTCATAAACATTTCCGGCCAGCAGTTGCTGGAGAATCTGCCGCCCGACACCGTCGTAGAACAGCCCATCGTCGCCGCCGTCGAACGGCCGCACGCCGCCGAGGATGCTGCCGTCGTCGATCGCGATCACGGAGAGCGCCAGGAGGATCAGGATGGCCGGCAGCAAAATCCGTCGCATTCTGAACCGAACCAGCAGCCCCACTATGACGAGCACGGCTATGCCGCCCAGCGCATCGGAAGTAATGACATGAATCCGCTCCGGCAAAGGTGGCGTGAGCCGCATCGCGAGCGTGTCGGGCTTGATCGCGATGCCGAACACGCGCCGGCCGGCATCGGCGGGCTCAACGGCGCGGCAGCCGCCGTCCGGCCAGCGGGTGAAGTGCTCGTCCGCGCCCTCCCACATCACTTCGCCGCGCCAGCATAGTTCGCCGCCGACGTAAGATTCCGGCAGGCGGACCATCTCAAACCACGGCATGGCGAGATGCCAGCGCTGTAGTCCTGCCCAGAATCGCCGATCGCGGTCGGCGCGATGCACATCGGGCGCGGCGGTGTACCAATTGTATTGGCGCTCGTTGACGAAGCCGAGCCGCAGCCAGACCGGGTCGGAGAAATCGAGTGACGTCACCGCGCGCGAGGCGGCGCTTTTGTGCCAGATACCGTCGGCGGAAAATGCGTAAAGCCTGTCCGGGCGGCCTTCGTCCTGCCAGCACCCCATCGAACCGGGCTTGCAGCGCACCGCCGGCGGGTAGAGCGCGTCGAACTCGTGCGCCATCTCGCGATAGACGTCGGCGGGCAGCCCGCGCTGAAGCACCGGGGCATCCGGCAGGAACACATTGTGTCCCTCCTCGATGCGCGGCGGCGCCCATAGAAACTGTACGGCGACCGCGACGGCGACAATCGCCACAGCGGCGGCCCAGGCGCGGCCGCGCGTGCTTACCTCGCCGCTGATAAGCGCGACCGCCGCCACCAGCAACAGCGCGTAGCTGGTAAGGTCATTGACCGGCAGGCCGATCGCAACGACCGCGAGCACGAGCACCGCCAGCTTGCGCCATCCGCCCGCGGCGGCCGATGTATCTTCGCTCGCTGCTGTCATTAGCCCGACGGTGCCCCTGCGGTGGAAGCGCTTGCCTAGCATGGCTGGCGCATGCACGGCCCGTCGCGTATGTCCCGTTACCGAGAAGCCACACCCGGCCAATCTCTTCCACAGATAAGCCGCGAGCGGTATCGCGCGGTAGAATTTATTGATTTTGGTCAATGCGCCACATTGGAATTCCAACAATCTCGCCTCGACAACGACCCTGGAATTCTTCTAAAAAAGGGCCATCTGGGGCGGGGAAAACAGAATAATCACATGGATTACAACGCCTTTTTTTCGTCCGCTCTGTCCAAATTGCGCGACGAACGCCGTTACCGGGTTTTTGCCGACCTTGAGCGCATCGCCGGCCGCTTTCCGCATGCCTATTGGCATTCGCCACAAGGCAAGCGCGACGTGGTGATCTGGTGTTCGAACGATTATCTCGGCATGGCTCAGCACCCGAAGGTGGTGGGCGCCATGGCCGAGACCGCGGCCCGCATGGGCACCGGCGCCGGGGGCACGCGCAATATCGCCGGCACCAACCATCCGCTGATCGAGCTGGAGCGCGAGCTCGCCGATCTGCACGGCAAGCCGGCCGCGCTGGTATTCACCTCGGGCTATATCTCCAATCAGACCGGCATTCCGACCATCGCCAAGCTGTTGCCCAATTGCCTGATCCTGTCCGACGCGCTCAACCACAACTCGATGATCGAGGGCGTGCGCCAGTCCGGTTGCGACAAGCAGGTCTGGCGGCATAACGATATCGGCCACCTGGAAGAACTGTTGAAGGCCGCCGACCCGGCGCGGCCGAAAATCATCATCTTCGAGAGCCTCTATTCCATGGATGGCGACGTTGCGCCGATGCATGGCATTTGCGATCTCGCCGAGCGCTACCGCGCCATGACCTATGTCGACGAGGTACACGCGGTCGGCATGTACGGTCAGCGCGGCGGCGGCATCGGCGATCGCGACAACGCCATGCATCGCCTCGACGTGATCGAGGGCACGCTCGCCAAGGCGTTCGGCTGTCTCGGCGGTTATATCGCGGGCAGCGAAGAGCTGATCGACGCGGTGCGCTCCTATGCGCCCGGCTTCATCTTCACAACCGCCTTGCCGCCGGCGATTTGCGCCGCCGCGACCACCGCCATCCGCCATTTGAAGACGTCGCAATGGGAACGCGAGCGCCACCAGGATCGCGCCGCGCGCGTCAAGGCGGTGCTCAATGCCGCCGGCCTGCCGGTGATGCCGTCGACGACGCATATCGTGCCGGTGTTCATCGGCGACGCCGAGAAGTGCAAGGCGGCGAGCGACCTGTTACTCACCGAGTTCGGCATCTACATCCAGCCGATCAATTATCCGACTGTACCGCGCGGTGAAGAACGGCTGCGCATCACGCCGTCGCCTTATCACGACGACGCGCTGATCGACGCGCTGGCGGAAGCGCTGGTCGACGTCTGGGACCGGCTCAAACTGCCGACCCGCAAACGGGCGATGGCGGCGGAGTAACTGTCATTCCGGGGTGCGCCACCGATCTCGGGTTTACCCGAGGTCGGCAATTTATGATGCCCAAGTCGGCTGTAGCCGACTTGGGTGGCGCGAGCCCGGAATCCAGAGCCAAATAACAGACATTTCCTTGCATCCCTGGATTCCGGGTTCGTACGCGCGCGCGTCCCGGAATGACGATCAATCCTCGAACGGCGGCCGTTTCCGCGATGTCTCTGATACATCCACCGCCTTGAGCGTGCGCCCGGCACGGCGCGCCAACAGCGGCATGGCGAGCGAGACGAAGAAGATGCGCACGAGGTGATGCGCGCCGACATAGACCGGGTCGAGATTGAGCGCGAGCGCGAGCAGCATCATGGCGTCGACCGCGCCGGGCGCATAAGCGATCATCACCTCACCGATCGGCAAGCCCAAGATGCCGACCAGTCCCGCCGCGAAAACCGCTGTAACCGCCACCGCCACGGCAAAAGAGCCGAAGGCGGCACCAATGAAGTGGGCCAAAAGCCGCAATGGCGTGCCGGCGAAGCGCGAACCGGTGACCGCGCCGAACGCAATCATCACCGTGTTGGTCACCCACCACGGCATCACCACGTGGATAGTGCCGCTACCGTGCAGCGCCGCCGAAGTAAGCATGGCGCCGAACAAGAGGCCGCCGGGAAACCGGACGCGATAGGCGATGAGCGCGGCAACGGTCGAGGCGGCGACCAGGATCGACAGCTCGCCGAGTTGCGCGGGATTGAACACGCCGCCGACGCTGCGGACGCCGTGGCCGACCAGGCCAAACAGCGACAGCCCGGCCGGCAAGCCGACCGCGATAATCACCACGCGCACGGTCTGGACGATGGCAATGGCGCGCAAGTCGGCGTCGAGTTCGGCGGCGAGCCCCATCACCTGCGACAGTCCGCCGGGCGCCGACGCGAGGTATGCTGTCATCTTGTCCCAGCCGTGCACCGCGCGCAGATAGGCGGCGCCGCTGACGCTGATGCAGATCATGGCCGCCAGCAGCACGGCGATGCTCAACGGATAGGCCGCCATGCCGTTCAGTGTCGCCGGCGTGACCACGGCACCGAGCGAAATGCCGATCAGCACCAGCAGAACCCGCATCGGCAGCGCCGGCATCAGCATCGGCCGGCCGGCCAATGAGGCGCCGGCCACCATCAGGATCGAACCCGACAGAAAGCCGGCCGGCACCCTCAGGAGCCCGAGCGTAAGCCCGCCGATGGCGGCAAAGACCAGCGTTTCCGCAAGGTTGCGGACGACGGCGAGGCGGTCGGTGGACGCTTGCGGGGACAAAGCTTGCGGCTTTCGCAGAGCGCGATCAATGCCGCGCAGTCTCCCTCGCGTCAAATCGCGGCAGACATGCGCCATTGGGCAATGTGAAACGGCCTTCCCCCGGCCGCCGCCGGGGGGTTAACCGCGGCCACGACGGAGCGGGCCCCGACGTCTGTTATCTGAGGTCTAGGCAGGCTAAAATTACAAGCTAAACCCGGGGTTAGCCCCCCGATCTGGAGCGTGCATGCTGCAAGGCTGGGTCGTCATCGCGGTGGCGCTTGCGTATATCGGCCTGCTGTTCCTGGTGGCGAGCTACGGGGACCGCTCCCGCGGGCTCGGCCGCAGCGGCCGCACGCGGCTGCTGATCTATCCGTTGTCGCTGGCGATCTATTGCACGTCGTGGACCTTTTTCGGCTCGGTCGGCTCGGCCTCGCGCACCGGCTACGAATTCCTCACTATCTATGTCGGCCCGGCGCTGATGATCGGCCTGTTCTCGCCGCTCCTGGTGCGCATCGTGCGGCTGGCCAAGGCGCAGAACATCACCTCGATCGCCGACTTTACCGCCGCGCGCTACGGCAAGAGCCAGGCGGTCGCCGCCACCGTCGCGCTGATCGCGATCATCGGCACGATTCCCTACATCGCGCTGCAGCTCAAAGCGGTGTCGTTCTCGCTCGAAACCATTTTGGCCCAGATCACGCCGGGCCCCGGGGTCACCCGCCCGCTGCTCGGCGATATAGCGCTGTTCGTCGCGCTGTCGATGGCGACCTTCGCGGTGCTGTTCGGCACCCGCCATATCGACGCCACCGAGCACCAGGACGGGCTGATGCTGGCGATCGCCACCGAATCGATCGTCAAGCTGTTCGCCTTCCTGGCGGTCGGCATTTTCGTCACCTTCTGGATGTTCGGCGGCCCGGGCGCGCTGTTCGCGGCGGCGGTGAAAAGTCCGCAGACGGCCGGATTGTTCCTGCGGCAACCGCCGTTCGACACGCTGCTCGCCAGCACGCTGTTATCGTTCGTCGCGATCATCCTGGTGCCGCGGCAGTTCCACGTGGCGGTGGTCGAGAACAACAGCGAGAACGAGATCAAGCGCGCCGCCTGGCTGTTTCCGCTTTATCTAGTGGCGATCAACCTGTTCGTGGTGCCGATCGCGCTCGCCGGGCTGCTGACGTTCCCGGCCGGCCACACCGACAGCGACATGTTCGTGCTGGCGCTGCCGCTGCGGGCCGGCTCGAACGTCCTCACCATCGCCGCCTTCGTCGGCGGGTTGTCGGCGGCGACCGCGATGGTGATCGTGGAATCGGTGGCGCTGTCGATCATGGTGTCGAACGACATCATCATGCCGCTGGTGCTGCAGCGGCGCGAGGCGCTGATCAGCGGCCGCGACAATGTCGGCTCGCTGCTGCTTACCGTGCGGCGGATCGCGATCTTCGCTATCCTGCTGCTCGCCTACTTGTATTACCGCACGGCCGGCGACGCGCAGCTCGCCTCCATCGGCCTGCTGTCGTTCGCGGCGATCGCTCAACTCGCGCCAGCGTTTTTCGGCGGTCTGTTCTGGCGGCGCGCCACCGCGGGCGGCGCCATCGCCGGCATGACCGCCGGAATCTTGGTCTGGGCCTATACGCTGCTGCTGCCGAGCTTCGCCGATATCGGCATCGTCGGCCAGCACATCCTCACCGACGGCCCCTGGTATATCGTGGCGCTGCGGCCGCAGAACCTATTCGGGCTCGAACTGCCGCCGCTGGTGCATGGCGTGCTCTGGAGTCTTGCCGTTAATCTGGCGTGCTATATCGGCTTCTCCCTGCGTCACGAGCCGTCGTCGATCGAGCGGCTGCAGGCCAATGTCTTTGTGCCGTCGGATCTGGCGCCGATCGCGCCGACTTTCCGGCTCTGGCGCTCGTCGGTAACGGTCGAGGAACTCACCACCACGGTCGCGCGCTATCTCGGCGAGGAACGTACCCATACCGCATTCGAAACCTTCGCCGGCACGCACCGCATCGGCCTCGAACCAAAGGACGAGGCCGATTTCCGGCTGGTGCGCTACGCCGAGCACATTCTTGCTTCCGCCATCGGCGCGGCCTCCTCGCGGTTGGTACTCTCGCTGTTGTTGCGCAAGCGCACGGTGTCGAAGAAGGCGGCCTTGAAGCTGCTCGACGACGCCAACGCCGCGATCCAGTACAACCGCGAAATCCTGCAGACCGCGCTCGATCACGTGCGCCAGGGCATCGCGGTGTTCGACAAGGACATGCAGCTGATCTGCTGGAACCGGCAGTTCGGCGAAATCCTCGATTTGCCGCCGAGCCTGATCCGCGTCGGCAGCGGGCTGGCCGATATCCTGCATTTCAACGGCCGGCGCAGCGATGTCGTCCCCGAGCATATCGACGATTTCGTGCAGGCGCAGATCGAGCGCTACGTCTCCGGCAGTGAACCCTTCCTCGAGCGCTTCGCCGAACCCGGCACGGTGATCGAGGTGCGCGCCAACCACATGCCCGACGGCGGCATCGTCACGACCTACACCGACATCACCCCCAGCGTGGAGGCGGCAGAAGCGCTGGAGCGCGCCAACGAGACGCTCGAGCGGCGCGTGCGCGAGCGCACCGAGGAGCTCACGCGGCTCAATGCCGCTTTGGCGCACGCCAAGGGCGAGGCCGACGAGGCCAATATTTCCAAGACCAAGTTCCTCGCCGCGGCGAGCCACGACATCCTGCAGCCGCTCAACGCGGCGCGGCTTTACATCACCAGCCTGATCGAACGCCAAGGCGGCGGCGACAACAGCCGGCTGGTCGACAATATCGACGCCTCGCTCGAAGCGGTGGAGGAGATTTTCGGCGCGCTGCTCGATATTTCGCGGCTCGACACCGGCGCGATGCGCCCCGAACTGACCAGTTTCCGCATCGACGACTTGATGCGCCAGATCGAGCTGGAATTCGCCCCGCTGGCCGGCGCCAAGAGCCTCGGTCTCACCTTCATGCGCTGTTCGCTGGTGGTGCGCTCCGACCGGCGCCTATTGCGCCGGCTGGTACAGAACCTCGTCTCCAACGCCATCAAATACACGCCGGCCGGTCGCGTGCTGGTCGGCTGCCGCCGGCGTGGCGGCCGGTTGCGGATCGAGGTTTACGACACCGGCGTCGGCATCCCGGAATCGCAGCAGCGCGACATCTTCGTCGAATTCCACCGCCTCGACCAGGGAGCGCGGATCGCGCGCGGGCTGGGCTTGGGGCTCTCGATCGTGGAGCGCGTCGCGCGCGTTCTCGCCTGTGACATCGAGGTCAATTCCGCGGTCGGGCGCGGCTCACGTTTCGCGATCACGGTGCCGCTGTCGAACGCGGTCGCGGTCGAACTGCCGGCGCGTGACGATATCCGCGTCGATGCCAGCCAGCTTGTCGGCACCACCGCGCTTTGCATCGACAACGAACCGTCTGTGCTCGACGGCATGGAAACCATGCTGCACGGCTGGGGCTGCCAGGTAATCAAGGCGCCGGATCTCGCCGTCGCGCTGGCGGCGATCGAGGAAGGCGCCATGGTGCCGAATGGACTGCTGATCGATTACCATCTCGACCACGGCAACGGCATCGAGGCCATCGCGGCGCTGCGGGCGCGCCACGGCGACCTGCCGGCGATCCTGATCACCGCTGACCGCTCGCCGGCCGTGCGCGAGCGAGCGCGCGCCGAAGGCATTCAACTGCTGAACAAGCCGCTCAAGCCGGCCGCGCTGCGCGCGCTGTTGGCGCAGTGGCGCGTGATGCGGGTGGCGGCGGCGGAGTGATTAGCCTTCCGCCGGGGCGCCCTGCGACCACTGGCCGGCTTCGATCTTGGCGGCGGCGATCACTGCTTGCGTTCGACTTTCGACGCCGAGCTTCTGCAGAATGGCGGAGACGTGCGCCTTCACCGTCGCCTCCGAGACGCCGAGTTGATAGGCGATCTGCTTGTTGAGCAGACCCTCCGATAGCATCATCAGCACGCGCACCTGCTGCGGCGTCAGCGTCGCCATGCGCGCCATCAAGGCGGCTGTCTCGGCGTCCGAGCCGGCGGTGAGATCGACGTCCGGCGGCGTCCACACCCCGCCGCCCAATATGCGCTGGATCGCGCCGCGCATCGCCTCGACGCCCAGCGTCTTCGGGATAAAGCCGGAAGCGCCGAATTCCATGCAGCGGCGGATCGCCGCGGGGTCGTCGTTGGCCGAGACCACGATGACCGGAACGCCGGGATATTGCGCGCGCAAATACATCAGGCCGGAAAAGCCGCGCACGCCCGGCATGGTCAGGTCGAGCAGGACGAGATCAACATCGCCGCCGCGTTCGAGCAGCTCGGCCACCTCGTTGAAGGTTCCGGCTTCCGCGATATCGACCCGTTCGAACAGGCCGGTGACCGCCTCACGCAACGCCCCGCGGAACAACGGATGGTCGTCGGCAATTACCAATCGATAGTGCGAATTGTCATTCAACCTAAGAGCCTCACGAACACCCCCGAACCTGTCCGGGCGCCCCATAATGCGCCCCGGCACCGATAGGCTTCAATAGGCTTGCGCGCGCTATTTCCGGCTGCCCACGAACTGCAGGACGATCTCGCGGCTGTGCGGCGCCCGCCGGTGTTCGACCAGATAAATGCCCTGCCAGGCACCGAGCGCCAATTGGCCGCCGATGACCGGCACCTGCAGCGACACACCGCTGAGCATCGTCTTGACATGCGCCGGCATGTCGTCCGGACCCTCCACGTCGTGGATCCAGGGTGCGTCTTGCGGAGCGAGCCGATCGAGCGCGGCCATGAGGTCGGTCTGCACGTCGGGATCGGCATTTTCCTGGATGGTGAGCGAGGCCGAGGTGTGGCGCAGAAAGATCAGCAGCGTGCCCTCGCCGGCACCTGCCTGTGTAATGAAGCTTGCGGCATGATGCGTGATATCGGTGAAGCCGGCGCCGCCGGTGTCCAGACGCAGCGTCGCAGTCGCGATCAGTTGCGGGGTAACCGCGGTGACGGCTGATAAATTGGACACGTTCCACGCATGGCGCGGGGCGGATCAGCCCCTGCGCATCATGTCCTTCTGCAAATGGACGATCATCTCGACCAGCCGCCGCCAGGCATTCGCGAATGCGAGGCGGGCGCGCTCGAGGTCCGCGCGCAATTTCGCGGCGTCCTGATCCTTATTGCCCATCGGCGGCAGTGTCTGCGCTGCGGGCGGCGGAGGGTTTACCTGTGGCGTCAGGTCGGCCGGCGGACGCGGCGGCGGCGGTTCGTGCAGCGCCGCGACCTGCGCCTTCAGACTGGCGACCTCGTCCCGCAGACGCGCGATCTCTTTCTCCAGCGCCGCGCGATCTTCCGGGACCGACTGGCAGGCCCAGCCGACGGCATGCGGACTGCAGTAGGCGACCTGCCCGGTCTGATTATCCAGACGCAGGAAGCCGTCGTCGACGCGATCGAAGGAAAAACGGCCCGGCGGGGTGCTGTTGGCAACGCCAAGCGCTTTCGGAACGGCCGGAACGGCCTCCGGTTTCGGCGGGGTGGACGGATTGGGGGCAACCTGGGCCGATGGCGGCGGCTCGGCTACCGGCGTGCCGGAACCGGACTGCGCCAGCGCCGGCGATGCCGCGCAAGCCAGCAGGGCGGCGACGGCGAGCGGCAGTTTACGCATGGCGACGTCCTCCGATTTCGGCGGCGGGACGTACAACCCTACCACCCACACACGGCCGCCAGAACCCGCGCGCCGCAACCTCTCTTTATTGTCATATCGCAGTGCACGCAGGGCCGCACAACGCGGCGGAAAATTTTTAGTTTCACCATTTATTTCATATGCTTAGACTGCAAAACCGGTTTCTTGACTCAAGGAAACCCGCTCAGTATGGTCCGCGCGGCTTTTAGAGCGGCGGGGTAGGAGCGACACCTTCAAGTTCACGCGAGTCGAAAGCATGGCTGACGGCACGCGCGACAAAGGCGATCGCAAAGAACCGCCGGACGACGAGGCTGCTCTCTCCGCGAGGCTCCAGCGTCTCGGCGAACGGCTCGACAGTGCGAGCCGGCCATCCGAAAACGTGAACGGTCCTCGTCAGACTGCTGACGCTTCGGCCTATGCCCGCGGCTTCCGCATGTCCACCGAACTGGTGGCGGGCGTGGTGGTGGGCGCGTTGATCGGCTGGCTGCTCGACCGCTGGCTGGGCATATCGCCGTGGGGGCTTATTGTGTTTCTGTTGCTCGGCTTCGCCGCCGGGGTACTCAACGTGATGCGCGCGGCCGGCGTCGTGCGCGAAAGAAATCTGAACGATTAGCGACAACGACTAGCGATCATGGCCGTCGACCCCATCGAGCAATTCCAAATTCACAACCTGTTTCCGATCGTCAAGATTGGACACACCGAAATCGCGTTCACCAATTCGGCCGCCTTCATGTTGGCCGCCGTCGTCGCCATCACCGCCTTCCTGGTGATCGGCACCGCCAAGCGCGGCCTGGTGCCCTCGCGCCTGCAATCGGCCGCCGAGATCGCCTACGAATTCGTCGCCACCACGGTGCGCAGCACCGCCGGCTCCGAAGGGATGAAATTCTTCCCCTTCGTGTTCACGCTGTTCATGTTCATTTTGACCGTGAACTTTATCGGCCTCATTCCCTACACCTTCACCGTCACCAGCCACATCATCGTCACCGCGGCGCTGGCGATCACGGTATTCCTGACCGTGCTGCTGTACGGCCTGTACCGGCACGGCCTGCACTTCTTCAATCTGTTCGTGCCGAAGGGTGTGCCGATCTACATCCTGCCGCTGATCGTCTTCATCGAAATCCTGTCGTTCATCTCGCGGCCGATCTCGCACAGCGTGCGTCTGTTCGCCAACATGCTGGCGGGCCACATCACGCTGCAGGTGTTCGCCAGCTTCATCATCCTGATGGGCGGCGCCATGGGCGCGCTCGGCTGGGCGGGCGGCGCATTGCCGTTCGCGATGATCGTCATTCTCATCGCACTCGAGACGCTGGTCGCATTCCTGCAGGCCTACGTCTTCGCCATCCTCACCTGCATCTATCTCAACGATGCGATACACCCGGGCCACTGAGGCCCGACCGGAAAAGTAGAACCAGAAGGAGTAGGTAAATGGATCCAGTGGCAGCGAAATATATCGGTGCGGGCATCGCCTGCATCGGCATGGGCGGCGCCGGCGTCGGCGTCGGCGTCATCTTCGGCAACTATCTGGCCGCCGCCATCCGCAATCCGTCCGCGGCGCAGGGCCAGTTCGGCAACCTGATCTTCGGCTTCGCCATCACCGAAGCGCTCGGCATCTTCTCGCTGCTGATCGCGCTGCTGCTGCTGTTCGCGCTGTAAGCAACGGACGCGGCGCTGGAGCTGACGATGGCCGAGCCGGCACATAACACGAGTACGCAGCACCCGGCCGAAGGGCACGGCGGCTTTCCGCCGTTCCAGTCGCAGACCTTCGCCTCGCAGCTCGTCTGGCTCGCGATCGCTTTCGTTCTGCTTTACGCGCTGATGTTGAAATGGGCGCTGCCACGCGTCGCCAGCGTCATCGAGAACCGCCAGAAGCGCATTGCCGACGACCTCGCCGAGGCCGAACAGCTCAAGCGCCAGTCCGACGAGGCGGTCGCGGCCTACGAGAAGGCGCTGGCCGACGCTCGCGCCCGCGCGCAGACCATCGCCAACGAGACACGCGAGAAGCAGCAGGCCGAGGCCGAGACCGCGCGCAAGACGTTGGAGGGCGGGCTCAACGCCAAGCTGGCGGAAGCGGAGAATTCCATCGCCGCCACCAAGCAGGCGGCCATGGCTAATGTCCGCACCATCGCCGAGGACGCCGCACGCGCCATCATCGAGCGGCTGGTCGGCAGCGCGCCGAGCGACAAGGCTGTCGCCGACGCGGTCGCCGACGTGCTGAAGAGGTAGGCCGCGCCATGTTTTTCGAAACGGAAACCTGGGTCGCGCTGGCCTTTTTGTTGTTCCTGGCCGGGCTTGGCTATATCGGCGTGCACCGCATGCTCGCCAAATCCCTCGACGACCGCGCCGCGCGCATCAAGGCGGAACTCGACGAGGCGCGCAAGCTCAAGGACGATGCCGCCCAGCTGCTCGCCGACTATCGCCGCAAGCGCGGCGAGGCCGAAAGCGAGGCGCAGGAGATCATCGCCGGCGCCAAGGCCGAGGCCGAGCGGCTTGCCGCTGAAGCCAAGGTCAAGATCGAGGAGTTCGTTTCGCGCCGCACCAAGATGGCCGAGGTCAAGATCGCCCAGGCCGAGGCGCAGGCCGCTGCCGACGTGCGGAGCGCCGCCGCCGATGCCGCGGTTGCCGCGGCCGAACGCATTCTCGCACAGCAGACCAAAGGTCCGCTGGCCGGCGAATTGATCGCCAAGGGCATCGAAGACGTCCGCAAAAAGCTGAACTAACCGGCAGCCATCACCCCTGCGGCTTCGCCACCGGTTTCTTCTTGGCGATCGGCTTGCGCTTGACCGGCGGCTTCTTGACCGGCTTGTCGCCAAGCGGATCGAAGCCGACATAAACCACATAGTAGTCGATCAAGCCCAGCGGCTGCGGCAGCGGGAACGTGATATCGGGATCGATATGCGTGAAGGTGACGCGATCGACCGCATTGTTCACGACCACCGTCTCACGGCCGAATTTCGACGCCACCGCCTTCGGCGCGACACCCTCCTGCACCACCGCGATGCGCAGCGGCACGTCGGCCGTGCCGGGACCGCCGGCCGGACCGGTGATGATGCGGCCCTCGATGCCGACCTTCATGGTCATCATGCCGGCATTGATGTGGCATTCGCGCGCGGTGCGGATGATGGAGCCCTGGTAGCGTACGTCGAGCGCGGATGGCTCGCCTTCGCCCGGCTTGCTGCCGATCATCAGCGTTGCGGCGCCGGTACGCACCTGGACCTCCGGGCAGTCGATATCGTCGGCGGTGATAACGCCGGCGGCGGGCGGCGTATCGTTGGTCGCCTTCGACGAGGATGAGAACAGGTCCAAGGGCGACGACTTGAGCAAACTGCTGGTGCTGCCGCAGCCGCCAAGTGCGAGCGCCAAAGCCATGAGCGCGAACGTGCCCGCACCGCTGCGCACGGTCTGTTCGGTTCGTCCCCTACCCATTTGTCCAGCTCACTTTTTTTGGGGCGCCATCGCCCTTCCCGCCTCTATGGCAAGCCAACCTTATAGCAAGCGAAGAATGGCAAGCCCAAGGCGCGCGAATCAATCGATGTTGTCCTTGAGCCGGGCGTAGAGCAGATGATCCTGCCATTCCCCGTTGATGCACAGATAGCTGCGCGCATAGCCCTCGCGCTGGAAGCCGGTCTTTTCGAGCAGGCGGACCGAGGCGGCATTGTTGGGAATGCAGGCTGCCTCCAGACGATGCAGCCGCAACGTGCTGAAACAAAACGGCACCAGCCCGCGCATCGCCGCGGTCATGTAGCCCTTGCGCGCGAACGGCGCGCCGACCCAGTAGCCGATGGCGCCGGCTTGCGCCACGCCGCGCCGGATATTGGCGAGCGTCAGCCCGCCGACCAGCGCGTTATCGTCGCTGCGGAAAATCAGGAAGGCGTAAGCGAGATCATTGCGCAGATCCTCGGCATAGCGCTTGAGCCGGCGGCGGAACGCGCCGCGCGTCAGATCGTCGGCGGGCCAGGTCGGCTCCCAGGGAACGAGGAAGCCGCGGCTCTGCTCACGCAAGTCCGCCCACTCGGCGAAGTCTCCGCTTTGCGGCACGCGCAGCGTCACCCCCGCACCGGTGATGGCCGGCAGGCTTTCACTGCTGCTGACGGTGCGGAAAAACGCCATGGAGATTGAGCCGTTACCCCCCGATTCACGCGGCTTGGCGCATGAGACTTTCAGCGATCGCGGCCGTGCTGGCAAGGTGGTTGCCGGGTCCGAGCGCGGCGACCGCCGGCTTGCCGCGTCCGATCAGCGCACGGCCGGCCGCACGCGCACTCTCCACCGTCACCGCTTCGACCTTGGCGACGATTTCCTCAAGCGGCATCGGCCGGCCAAAAGCGAGCATTTGCCGCGCGAGTTGCCCGAGGCGCGCTTCCGAGCTTTCCAGCGCCATCAGCAAGCCGGCCTTCATCTGTGCCTTGGCGCGAGCAACCTCGCTCTCGTTCAGCGTTTCGGTGGCGAGCGTGACCTGGTCGATGGCGACCCGCATCAATTCGGGCGCATCGCCCTCGTCGGTGCCGGCATAGAGGGCAAACATGCCGGTGTCGGCATAGGGCATGTGGAAGGCGTGGATCGCGTAGCACAGCCCGCGGTTCTCGCGCACCTCCTGGAACAGCCGCGAGGACATGCCGCTGCCAAGCACGCTGGTGAAAACCTGCAGGTTGTATAGCTGTTCGTCACGCACCGGCAGACCCTGCAGAGCCAGCGCGATATGCACCTGCTCGAGGTCGCGCGTCTCAACCCTGGTACCGCCGCCGAAACGCGCCGGCTCCGGCGCGGGCGCGGCCGGGCCAACGAAGCTAGCGAAGCGCTTCTCAGCCTCGGCGACGATCGCCGCGTGCTCAACCGCGCCGGCGGCGGCCACCAGCATGTTGGGCGCGCGATAATTGCGCGCGAGATAGGCGCGCAAGCGCGCCGGATCGAACGAGCGCACGGTTTCAGGCGTGCCGAGAATGGTGCGGCCGAGCGGCTGCCGGGGGAACGCAGTTTCGTGCAGCCGCTCGAACACCAGATCGTCGGGCGCGTCTTCGGTGGCGCCGATTTCCTGCACGATGACGTTCTGCTCGCGCCGCAATTCCTCGGGATCGAAGTTCGGCTCCGACAGAATGTCCGACAGCACGTCGAGCGCGAGCGGCACGTCGGCCTTGAGCACGCGGGCATAATAGGCGGTCGATTCCGCGCCGGTCGCGGCGTTGAGCTCTCCGCCGACCGCCTCGAGTTCCTCGGCGATCTGGCGCGCGCTGCGCCGCTTGGTGCCCTTGAACGCCATATGTTCAAGTAAATGAGAAATGCCGTGCTCGTCGGCATTTTCGTTGCGGCCGCCAGTGCCGACCCAGACCCCGAGCGTGGCGGATTCCAGATGCGGCATGCGGTCGGTGACCACCGACAGGCCGGAGGCAAGACGAGTGACTTCGACGCTCATGCCGGTGCTCCTTCACGCGCCGCACGCGACGCCGATAAAACAAATTTTTCGACCTGCCCTTGATCGGCCGGCAGCACGCTGACGCGCTCCGTCCGCCGCGGCAGGTCGGCGAGCCAATCCGGCAGCGCCGGCGTGACGCCGCAGGCGGCGGCGACCGCGCCGGGAAACTTGGCCGGATGCGCAGTCGACAGCACCACCATCGGCACCGACGGATCGCGCGTTTCTTTCTCGGCCACGGCCAGCGCAACCGCGGTGTGCGGGTCTGCGCAGTAACCAGCCTCGCGCATCCAGGCGCGAATGGTGGCGGCGCTTTCCTGTTCGTCGGCGCGATCGGCGGTGAACAGCGCGCGCATGTCCTTGAGCGCGTGCGAGGAAACCGCGAAGCGGCGCGATTGCGCGAGCGAGCCCATCAACCCGCGCACCGCTCCGGCGTCGCGGCCATAGGCGTCGAACAGCAGCCGCTCGAAATTCGACGACACCTGGATGTCCATCGACGGCGAGGTGGTTGCCACCACGCCGCGCAATTCATAGGCGCCGGTCGCGAAGGTGCGGGCTAGGATGTCGTTGACGTTGGTTGCCACCACCAGGCGGTCGATCGAAAGCCCCATGCGTTTGGCGACATAGCCAGCATAGACGTCGCCGAAATTTCCGGTCGGCACGGTGAAGGCGACCTTGCGGTGCGGTGCGCCGAGCGCGACCGCGGCGGTGAAGTAATAGACCGTCTGTGCCACGATGCGCGCCCAGTTGATCGAATTGACGCCGGACAGGCGCACGCGGTCGCGGAAGGCGTGATGGTTGAACATCGCCTTCACCAGCGCCTGGCAATCGTCGAAGGTGCCTTCGATGGCGACGGCGTGGACGTTCGCATCCGGCGCCGTGGTCATCATGCGCCGCTGCACCTCGGAAATGCGGCCGTGCGGGAACAGCACCACCACGTCCACCTGGGCGCGGCCGCGGAACGCTTCGACCGCGGCGCCGCCGGTATCGCCCGAGGTTGCGACAACGATTGTTGTGCGCTCGCCCCGTTGCTGCAGCACATGGTCCATCAACCGCGCGACCAATTGCATCGCGAGGTCCTTGAAGGCGAGCGTCGGTCCGTGGAACAGCTCGAGCACGAAAAGGCTGGGGGCAAGCTGGGTCAGTGGCGCGGTCGCCGGATGACGGAAGGTGCCGTAGGCCTCGCGCGCCATGCGGGCGAGATCGGCTTCCGGAATGGCCGCGCCGACGAAGGGCTTGATCACCTCGACCGCGACCTCGGCATACGGCTTGCCGGCAAAGCCGGCGATCGCGTCGTTCATGACCGTGGGCCATGTCTCCGGCACGTAAAGGCCGCCGTCGCGGGCCAGCCCGGCCAGCATGACCTCGACGAAATCGAGCGGAGCGGCCTCGCCCCGGGTTGAGATGTAACGCATTGAATAGACTAGATTTTACGGTTCAAACGCGGCTTATCGGGGCACAGTAGCCTTGCCGCGAGGTTGGCACAAGAAAGCGCTCACGGGGGCCGGCGCAGGCGGCCGGCGAGCCAGACCACATAAACGCCGGCAAGCCCCAACGCGAGACCGAACCAGGTGATGGCATATTGCAGGTGGTTGTCGGGCAATGCGACTACGAGTTTGCCCGGCTTGGGCCAGCCGCCCGGCGGCACCGGCGCCTCCTGCTCGATGTAGAACGGCGCGGCGGTGTGCCATTTCTTTGCCGCGGCGATCGCCGTCGAGTCGCGCAGATACCAGACATTGTTCTGCGGCTCGTCGGCCGGCGTGAACATACCGCGCGTCTCCGGCCAGCGCATGGTGCCGACGATGTCGACGACGCCCTGCGGCACGTCTTGCGCGCGCGTGGCGGCATCCTTGCGGTCGGCCGGCACAAAACCGCGGTCGACCAGCACGATACTGCCGCCGGCGAGCCGCGCCGGCGCGAACACCCAATAGCCCGCGCCTTGCACGTCGGGACGGAAGGCCGAGCCGGCGGTGTAGACCAGCGCCTCCTCTCCGGGGAGAAATTCGGCCGGGAATTTGACACGGGCATATTCATTACCTGCAGGCATGAGCTGGGGCCAGCTCTCGCGCGGCGGCAAATCTTCCGGCGCGCGGTCCAGCCGCGCGGTCACGGTCGCAATCAGATTTTCCTTCCAGACCTTGCGGTCGAGCTGCCAGATGCCGAGCCCGATCAGAATGGCGACACCGGCGAGCGTGAACACCGTCGCTTCGACTACTCCGCCGCCGCGCCGTTCGTGCGGCTCGTTCACTCGTCGCTCCGCTGCACGAGGCGGCCTTCCTGCGCCCGGTGATGGTATTGCAGCGCGATCATCAAGCCCTTGATCGGCCGCAACGGCGCCAGCGTAACGAACAGGATCAGCGGTAGCCACAGCATGGCGTGCACCCAATAAGGCGGCTGATAGACCACCTCGGTGATCAGCGCCGCGCCGACGACGATGGCGCCGCCGATCAGAATCACGAATACCGCCGGGCCGTCGCCGGCATCGGCGAAATTGAAGTCGAGGCCGCAGCTCTCGCAACGCGGGCGTAGCTGCAAAAAGCCTCGGAACAACCTGCCCTCGCCGCACCGCGGACAACGGCCGCGCAGGCCCCGGGCGATCGGCAGCGGTGGAGGCGACACTTGGTCGTTCATTGTTTTACATCTTCATTTTTTACTTGCGCATGATCTTATCCGAAAATCGGTTCCCACTTTTCGGATCATGCGCGTAAAAGCAAAAGGGCGGCGCGATCACGCCGCCCTCTCGAATGCCCCGCGGTAAACGGTCATTCTGGATGCGGCATGCCGGCGCCCCACACATATATGCAGGCAAACAGGAACAGCCACACCACGTCGACGAAATGCCAATACCAGGCGGCAAATTCGAATCCGAGATGCTGGGTGGGTGTGAAGTGGCCGTTGATGGCGCGGAACAGGCAAACGATCAAGAAGATCGAGCCGATGATCACATGCGCGCCGTGGAAGCCGGTCGCCATGAAGAAGGTGGCGCCGTAGATGTTGCCGCTGTAGTGGAACGCCGCGTGCGCGTATTCGTAGGCCTGCACGCAGGTGAAGGTCATGCCAAGCAGGATGGTCAGGGCCAGGCCCCACTTCAGGCCCTGCCGGTCGTTCTCCAACAGCGCGTGATGCGCCCAGGTTACCGTGGTGCCCGAGGTGAGCAGGATCAGCGTATTGAGCAACGGCAGGTGCCAGGGGTCGAAAGTCGCGATGCCCCGCGGCGGCCAGACGCCGTGGGTGATGGCCAAGCGACCGTAATCATGCACGTCGCCGGGGAACAGCGCAGTGTTGAAATAGGCCCAGAACCAGGCGACGAAGAACATCACCTCGGAAGCGATGAACAGGATCATGCCGTAGCGGTGCGAGATCTGCACCACGCGGGTGTGGAAGCCGTCGTACTGGGCCTCGCGGATTACATCGCGCCACCAGCCGATGAAGGTGTAGAGGATGCCGACGACGCCGAGCCCGAACACCAGCGGCGCGGCGGCGAACATGTGATGCATCCAGGTGATGCCGCCGACCGCCATCAGAAACGCCGAGACGGAACCGACGATCGGCCAAGGGCTTGGATCGACCAGATGGTAATCGTGATGTTTTGCGTGAGCCTGGGCCATCGTCGTCTCCGTTAACTTCTCTTGGTACGGCGCCGCCGGCGCCCCCTTTTCCCCGTTAAAGCTTGCTCGACGTATGGTCCGGCGCCTCGGCCACCGGCCGCTCCGGTTCGGGCAGCCGGTAGAAGGTGTAGGACAGCGTAATCGTATTGAGCAGATCCTGGTCGCGGTCGTCGACGATCTTCGGATCGACGTAGAACACCACCGTCATCTCGCGTGTCTCGCCCGGCTTCAAGGTCTGCTCGGTAAAGCAGAAGCAGTTGATCTTGTCGAAATAGGCGCCGACCGTGGTCGGTGTAACATTGTACGAAGCCTGCGCCGCGATCGTTCGCGCGGCTTCGTTGATGACCTTGTAGTGGACGGTCGCCACTTCGCCGATGTGCAGCTTGATCTCGTTCTGCTCCGGCACGAATCTCCACGGCAGGCCGGGCGCGACGTTGGAATCGAAACGGATTGTCAGCTCGCGCGCGAGCTCGTGCTTGGGCGCGATGCGGGCGACCTGCGTGGTGCCAGCAAAGCCGGTGACGCTGCAGAATATCTTATAGAGCGGGATAGCGGCGAACGAGGCCCCTACCATGCCCGCCACCAGGACACCGCAGGCGGCGGCGATCGCCACGTCGCGCCGGAGCGACCTCTTGCCGTTGCGGCTGTCGGTCATAGCGGGCGCACCAGCACAATTGGGCCCTTCACCAAAGTGACGACATAGAACAGGATCACCAGCGCGGCGAGCGACAGCGCGATGGCGATCGAACGCGACCGGCGGGCGCGCTTTTGCGCCTCGGTGAGAACGATGCCCTCGTCTTTCGGTTCGGTGTTCGTCACGATGCCGGTGCTCACGTCGCCAACCGGGCGATCAACCCGCCCCATCCCCGTTCAACCAACAGGACCGCAAACAGAAGAAACAGATAGAGGATCGAGAAGGCGAAAAGATGCTTGCTGGCGCGCTCGGCCGGGCGACGCTCGCGGAACACCTGCCAGGCCAGCATCAGCATGATCGCACCGGTGACAACTGCGGTCAGCCCATAGAGCGTGCCGGCATAGCCCAGCACCCAAGGCGCGATGCCGAGCGGCACCAGGATCAGCGTGTGCGCGAGGATCTGCCGCCGCGTCGAAGCGTCGCCGGCGACCACCGGCAACATCGGAATGCCGGCGCGGGCGTAGTCCTCGGTGCGAGTGAGCGCCAGCGCCCAGAAATGCGGCGGCGTCCAGAAGAAGATGATCATGAACAGCAACACCGGCTCCGCCGACAGCGAGCCGGTCGCCGCGGCCCAGCCGATCATCGGCGGGAAGGCGCCGGCGGCGCCGCCGATGACGATATTCTGCGGCGTCCAGCGCTTGAGCCAGACCGTGTAGATCACGACGTAGAAGAAGATGGTGAAGGCGAGTAGCCCGGCGGCGAGCATGTTGACCAACAAGCCGAGCGTGGCCACCGCAAAGCCCGCGAGCGTCAGCCCGAACGCCAGCGCCTCGCCCGGCTTGACGTGGCCCATCGGCACCGGGCGGCGCGACGTCCGCGTCATGATGGCGTCGACGTCGGCGTCGTACCACATGTTGAGCGCGCCGGCGGCGCCGGCACCGACCGCAATGCAGAGCAGCGCGGTGAAGCCGATCAGCGGATGCAAGCTACCCGGCGCGACCGAAAGGCCGACCAGCGCGGTAAAGATGACCAGCGACATCACCCGCGGCTTCATCAACGCGACGTAGTCGCCGACGCTGGCAAGACTCGGTTCGGCAAGATCGAGCCCTGCCCCGGCGGCTATAGGAGCGCGGAAGTCTGCGCCTTCGCTGACAAGCGACATCTAGTCCGAGCCCTTATTTAATTCGCGGCAGCGTCTCGAACTGATGGAACGGCGGCGGCGAGGACAGCGTCCATTCCAACGTCGTGGCGCCGACGCCCCACGGATTGTTGCCGGCGGCGCGCTTCTTGATGAAGGCCTCCGCCACGCCGAAGAAGAACACCAGCACGCCGAAGCCGGCGATGTACGAGCCGAACGACGAGACCTCGTTCCAGCCGTGGAACGCGTCGGGATAATCGACGGTACGGCGCGGCATCCCGGCCAAGCCCAGGAAATGCTGCGGGAAGAAGACGATGTTGACGCCGATGAAGGTGATCCAGAAGTGAAGCTTGCCGATGGTCTCGTTGTACATGTAGCCGCTCATCTTCGGGAACCAGTAGTACCAGCCGCCGAAGATCGCGAACACCGCGCCCAGCGAGAGCACATAATGGAAGTGCGCGATCACGTAGTAGGTGTCGTGCAGCACGCGGTCGACGCCGGCATTGGCGAGCACCACGCCGGTCACGCCGCCAACGGTGAACAGGAAGATGAAGCCGAGCGCCCAAAGCATCGGGGTGCGGAACTCGATCGAGCCGCCCCACATGGTGGCGATCCAGGAAAATATCTTCACGCCGGTCGGCACCGCGATCACCATGGTGGCGGCAATGAAGTAAGCCTGCGCGCCGGTCGACAGACCGACGGTGTACATATGATGCGCCCACACCACGAAGCCGATGCCGCCGATCGCCACCATCGCGTAGGCCATGCCGAGATAGCCGAACACCGGCTTGCGGCTAAAGGTGGCGACGATCTGGCTGATCATGCCGAAGCCCGGCAAAATCAGGATGTAGACTTCCGGGTGGCCGAAGAACCAGAACAGATGCTGGAACAGCAGTGGATCGCCGCCGCCTTGCGGATCGAAGAATGTGGTGCCGAAATTGCGGTCGGTCAGCAGCATGGTGATGGCGCCGGCCAGCACCGGCAGCGCCAAGAGCAGCAGGAACACGGTCACCAATTGCGACCACACGAACAGCGGCATCTTGTGCAGCGTCATGCCGGGCGCGCGCATATTGAAAATGGTGGTGATGAAGTTGATGGCGCCCAGGATCGAAGAGGCGCCCGCGAGATGGATCGACAGAATGACGAAGTCCATCGCCGGTCCTGGATGGCCGCTGGTCGAGAGCGGCGCGTAGATTGTCCAGCCAGTTCCTGCGCCAAGCGCGCCCGGCTCGCCTTCGACGAACATCGAAGAGAGCAGCAGAATGAATGCCGCCGGCAACAGCCAGAACGAGATGTTGTTCATGCGCGGGAATGCCATATCAGGCGCTCCGATCATGATCGGCACGAACCAGTTGCCGAAGCCGCCGATCATCGCCGGCATCACCATGAAGAAGATCATGATTAGGCCGTGCGCGGTGGCGAACACGTTGTATTCGTGCGGCGAGGGGAAGAACTGCAGCCCGGGATTCTGCAATTCGAGCCTGATAGCGATCGACAACAGCCCGCCGATCACGCCGGCGACCAGCGCGAAGGTCAGGTACATGGTGCCGATGTCTTTGTGGTTCGTCGAATAGACGAACCGCCGCCATCCAGTCGGATGGTGCGCGTGGTCATCATGGGCGTCGTGTGCAGCCGCGTTGCTAGCCATCGCTGTTGTCCTTCAACCCTTTATCGTTGTCGCCCGCATTATATTCTTATTTTTATATGTGTCACTTCGCCTCACCGGCTGCGGCAATCGCATTCTTCGGCACGGCGCTGTCGTCGTCGGCGAACTTCTTCTTCGCCTGATCGAGCCAGGCGGTGTAGTCCTTCTCGCTCACCACATGCACGGCGATCGGCATGAAGGCGTGATCGCGGCCGCAAAGTTGCGAGCATTGTCCGTAGTACATGCCTTCGCGTTCCGCCTTGAACCAGGTCTCGTTGAGACGGCCCGGGATGGCGTCGATCTTGATGCCGAACGAAGGCACCGAGAACGAGTGAATGACGTCGGCGCCGGTCACCAGCACCCGCACGACCTTGTTGACCGGCACGACCATCTCGTTATCGACCGACAGCAAGCGCAATTGGCCGGGCTTGAGGTCCTTGTCCTGGACCATCAGCGAGTCGAATTCGAACTTGGAGTCCGGATAGCTGTAGCTCCAGAACCACTGCTTGCCGGTCACCTTCACCGTCAGGTCGGCGGCCGGAACCTTGAGCTGATAGAACAGCAGACGGAACGACGGCACCGCGACGGTCACAAGAATGAGCACCGGCACAACAGTCCAGATGATCTCGATGGCGGTGTTGTGCGTGGTGCGCGAGGGCGTCGGGTTGGCGCGGGCGTTGAAGCGCAGCACGACGATCGCCAGCAGGACCAGCACGAACACGGCGATGGCGGCGATCAGCCAGAGCAGAAAATTGTGGAACCAGACGATGTCGTCCATGACCGGCGAGGCCGACTGCTGCAAACCGAGCTGCCAGGGCGAGGGCTGGCCGAGACCGGCCCATGCGACGCCGCCGGCGGCGACAAAGGCCACGCCCGTGACCACGAAAGCGACCAACCGCTTGAGCACCAGCATTGTCTTTAGCTCTCCCTCGACGCGAGATTAGGCCTTGATGAGGCCCCTTTTTACCGCCCACCGCAGGCAGGATGTCAGTTCGGCCCCGCTGAGCACAGCGTTTTGCCACGGGCGCGGCAGCGGTTGCGGTGCAGCGGGACGGGGGGAATCCCCGACTCTCAAACCACAATTCCAGCACTACCGCAATGCACCTTATCGCCTCTTATTTGCCCGCAACATGCAACAAACGGCTTGCCCCCAAGGGAGTTTACGTGCCGCATTTAAGCCATTACCACGCGGCTTGGTTGACTCGCCGGCAGACTTCGTCGGCGAGTGGCCCCTTGCTTGACGGGGCCCCAGCGGGCATGACCGACGAGAACGAATAAACTGCTGACCGGGGAGCGATTCGCCCGCACTCACGCGACCGGGGCGAACGCGCCAAGGAATTGAACGATGGGCATTTTCCGGCACGAAAGACACTTGCGGCGGGTCTGGGCATGGCTCGCACCGCTGGCGCTGTCTGTGGCGCTTGCGGGCCTCGGCGCCGAACGGACCGCTGCCCAAGGCGCGGTCAAATCGGTGCACAAAGATTGGCAGATCCGCTGCGATACGCCGCCTGGGGCCAAGAGCGAACAATGCGCCCTGATCCAGAGCGTCACCGCGGAAGACCGCGCCAATGTCGGCCTCACCGTGATCGTGCTCAAGACCGCCGACCTGAAGAGCCGGCTGATGCGGGTGGTGGCGCCGCTCGGCGTGCTGCTGCCGTCCGGATTGGGGCTCAAGATTGACAACGCGGATATCGGTCGCGCCGGTTTCGTGCGCTGCCTGCCCAACGGCTGCATCGCCGAGGTGGTGATGGACGATGCGCTGATCGCCAAGCTGCGCACCGGCAAGACCGCGACCTTCATCATCTTCCAGACGCCCGAAGAAGGTATCGGCTTTCCGTTGAGTCTGGCCGGTTTCGGAGAGGGCTACGATAAGCTACCGTAGCCAAGCCGGATTTGCTTCGCCCACCATGCTCCTGGTCAAAACCTATCTCGATAAAAGCCCGATCCACGGTATCGGGGTCTTTGCCGGCGAAACGGTTCGCAAGGACGCGAAGATTTGGCGCTTCGTTTACGGCTTCGACCGCTTTTACAACCGCCGAACACTCGCCAAACTACCAAAACAGGCCAAGGGTTTCATCAAGCTGCACGGTTATCAGTGGGGCAAGGAAATCCTGCTCTCGATGGACCACGATACGTTCATGAATCATTCGGACAATCCGAACACCTATTTCCATAACGGCTACGTCCTCGCCCGCTGCACGATCCGCAAAGGCACCGAGATCACCAACGACTACCGCGCCTTCGAAGCAGCCTTCTGCGCGGCTTTTCTGAAGACGAGGAAGCCGACGGAAAAATCGCGCTAGGCCCACTCCCGACTTGCCTGTACCGGTGGGCAATCCGGCGTCGCATTGTGCCTTAATGCCGGCCTTGTGCCGGCCTTGTGCCGGCCCCCGATGTCTTTACTGTTGCGCGCGGTCAATGAGGCCGGAGTGTTGATGTGAATATCGGTTTTGTCGGTCTGGGCGCGATGGGACAATTGATCGTCCCGCGCCTGATGCACGCCGGGCATCGCGTCACCGGCTGGAACCGCTCGCGCGACAAGGCCGCAAGCCTCTTAGAAGCGGGGATGCTCTGGGCCGAAACACCCCGAGCAGCGGCCGAGCAATCCGAACTCGTGTTCTCCATCGTCACCGACGCCAGGGCGGTGAAGACAGTGGCGCTGGGCAAAGACGGCGTCGTCGCCGGCCTCAAACGGGGCGGCATCTATGTCGACATGAGCACGATCGAGCCGGACGAAAGCCGCGCCATCGCGGCGGAGTTCGCGCGCGCCGGATCGATCATGCTGGACGGTCCCCTCTCGGGCTCGCCGATCACCGTCGTGCAAGGCAACGCTTCAATCATGATCGGCGGCGACGAGGCCACTTACGAGCGCGTCAAGCCGGTGCTGTTGGCGATCGGCCCGAAGGTGACACGCATCGGCGGTAACGGGCTCGCCTGCCAGATGAAGATCGCGGTCAACCTCCTGCTGATGGTCGAAGTGATCGCCTTCGGCGAAGCGGTGGCGCTCGCCGAGAAAGGCGGCGTCGCCCGCGACCTGGCGCTCGATGCGATGCTCAAGAGCGTCGCTGCCTCGCCGGTGCTCGGCTATCGCGGACCGTTCATCCTCGACGGCAAGATGCCGGAAGTGCCGCTCGCCGACGTCACGCTGCAGCAAAAGGACATGCTGCTCGCGCTCAATCTCGGCCGCACGCTCGGCTCGCCGGTGCCGCTGGCCGCGGCCGCCAACGAAATGATGAATGCTTGCCGCGGTCTCGGCATCGACGGCAACGATTTCGTGGTCACACATCGGGTTTACCGGCTGCTGGGAGGACAGGCATGACATCATCGGCGGAAAAATTTGGACGCGCCTTGGGCAAGGCGGTGAAGGGCGCCGCCGACTCATGGAAGCAAGGCGGCGAGGCACCGGTCATGTACCGCACCAATTTGCGCGACGTGCCGAAGGTCGAAGGCCTCAAGCGCGACGACGGCTGGGTCGACATGCAGGTTCAGTTCCTGATCGATAAGAAAACCGCGGACGCCGACCACGTGGTCGGCTGGACCGTGCTTAAGCCGGGCGCGCGGCACGAGAACCACCGCCATCACAATTGCGACGAGTTCTTCATCGTGCTCAAGGGCAAGGGCATGATCTATACCGACCACGGCGACAAGCCGTCGAGCGAAGGCGACGTGGTCTATTCGCCGCGCGGCTGCTGGCACGGCTTCAACAACACCTCAGATGAAGACGTCGTGCTGATTTGGGGCTGGATGGGCGCCGGCTCGATCGAGGATTCAGGCTACGAAGTGCATCCGGAGAGTCACTAAGTGAGTTTCACGCTGCGCGACCTCGACAATCCACTGATCAAAACTGGAATGACCGCGCAATTCGCCGCGCGGCGCGCGCGCATCACGGCCGGCGAAAAGCCACTCGGCTGGAAACTCGGCATGGGCGCGCCCGCTTCTATGCAGAAGCTCGGCCTGCAGGCGCCGCTGGTCGGTTACTTGATGCAGCGCGCGCTCCTGCCGTCGGGCAGCACGGTGGCGCTGAAGGGCTACAGCAAGCCGGTGATGGAGCCGGAGATCGCCGTGCGCATGGCGCACGATCTTGCCGCCGGCGCAACGGCAGCCGCGGCTGCGGCGGCAATCAAGGATATCGCGCCGGCGATCGAAATCGCCGATCTCGATCCGGCCCCGACGCCGGACAATCTCGACGCGGTGCTCGCCGATGACATTTTTCAACGGCACATGGCCGTCGCCACCGCAGCCCGCGCCGGCGGCGCCACCTCCGGCCTGACCTCGCGACTGATCCGGCGCGGCACGGAGACCGCGCGCAGCAATGATCCTGAAGCCCTGACCGGCAAGCTGATCGATATCGTCGCGCATGTCGCCAACGTCGTGGCGGCGTTCGGCGAAAAACTATCGGCCGGCGATCTCATCATCACCGGCTCGATCACACCGCCGGTATTCATCGAATTAGACGAAACCGAGATCGCGCATGCGATCGATCCGATCGGCGCGGTCTCGGTCCGGTTTTCACGCGACTAGAGGCGGCGACCCTCAGCGCACGTCGAGCACCAGCTTGCCTTGCAGGTGGCGGCCTTCGCTGACCTTGTGCGCTTCGGCGGCGTCCGCGAGCTTGTAGTGGTGGATCGCCGGCGGCCGCACCGCACCGGCGGCCAGCAGCGCCAGCATCCGTTCGAGATGGGCGCGGTCGCGTATGACGTCGGGCTTGAGGGTCTCGACATCGTTGCGCGGCGGCTGGTAGCCGTCCAGCGCCGGCGCGATCCACACCAGTTTGCCGCCCGGCTTGAGCACCTTGTAGCTGCCGGCGCGAACGCCGCCACCGACAGTGTCGAACACCACGTCGCAGATCGGCCCGATGCTGGTGAAGTCTTCCTTGTTGTAGTCGATGACTTTGGCGGCGCCGAGGCCGCGCACATAGTCGAGATTGCCGGCGCTGGCGGTCGAGATCACGGTGGCGCCGATATGCTTGGCGAGTTGCACGCCAAATCCGGCGACGCCACCGGCGCCGCCCTGGATCAGGATGGTCTGGCCCGCCTTGAGGTGGGCGGTATCTTCGATAGCGGTGAGCGCGGTGAGGCTGATCAGCCCCAGCGCTGCCGCCTCGGCATGGCTGAGCGGAGCGGGTTTTTTGGCGACAAGCGCGGCCGGAATCGCGAGCCTTTCCGCATAGGTGCCTTCGATGCCCGGTGCAAGCACGCCGAATACGGCATCGCCGACCTTGAGATCGGCAACGCCGGCACCGACTTCGCTGACCACGCCCGAGAAATCGCGGCCCATGATGTGCGGGAACCGGTCGAGCTGGTAGCGGCCCTTGCCCCGCCGCACCTTCGGATCGGCGCCGTTGACGGATGCCGCATGGATGTCGACCACAACTTCACCCGGCCCGGCTTTCGGGTCCGGTGCGTCGCCAAATTTCATCATCTCGGGGCCGCCATGGCCCATTAGCAGCATTGCTTTCATCGTGTTCCTCCACCAAGCACACTGCTTAGCAACCGGCACAAGAGATATCCATGATTCCCTGGTCCCACCTCGACACGGCGCAAGTACCCGGCGGCGGTGAACTCCGCCTGATGCAGCGCGGCGCGGAATTCTCGATCCGGCTGGGGCGCGACGAGTTGATGAATAGTCGCCTCAGCGCCACCGAGCAGGCGCTCGCGACCATCGCTTGCGAGAAAATTCGGACCCGCAAACGGCCAAATAAGCGACCAAGTATTTTGATCGGCGGATTGGGTATGGGCTTCACCTTGCGAGCCGCCCTGACCGTGCTGGAGAGGCAGGCCCACATCATCGTCGCCGAACTGGTGCCGGCGGTGGTGGCCTGGGCGCGCGGCCCGATGGCGAAATTGTCCGGCGACAGCCTGACCGATCCGCGCGTGCGCATCCACGAAGGTGACGTCGGCGATCTGATCAGGTCCGGTCAATCAGCTTACGACGCGATTCTTCTTGACGTCGACAATGGGCCGCAAGGAATGACCCGCAAAGCCAATGACGGGCTGTATGACCTCAAAGGATTGCGCGCCGCCCATGCGGCGCTACGTCCTGGCGGCGTGCTGGCGGTATGGTCATCGGGACCGGACGCAAAATTCACGGCGCGGCTGCGCAAGACCGGCTTTAAAGTGGACGAAATTCCCCTGCGCGCCAAGGGACCGCGCGGCGGCGCGCGGCATTTCATCTGGACCGCGACAAGGGGCGATTAGGCCCGCCCCCTGCCCTCGCAGAATCGCCACAGAGGCCCTATCTGATGGCCTGAGGGCGTAACCGGAGACAGTTTATGGACCCAGCCATTTCCTCTTTGATCGACCGTGCCGGCCTCGACCGCGGCAAGGTGCGTCAGTTGATCGGGCGCGGTCTGGACGGCGCCGATGACGGCGAACTGTTTCTGGAATATCGCCAGGCGGAAGTGCTGGTGTTCGACAACGGCCGGCTCAAGCAGGCGACCTACGACACCGCGCAAGGCTTCGGCCTGCGCGCGGTGAAGGACGAGGCGGTCGGCTATGCGCACGCCTCTGACGTGTCGGAAGCAGCCTTGGCACGCGCCGCCGAGGCGGTGCGCGCAGTCAAAGGCGGCCACAGCGGCCATTACGCCGACGCTCCTGGCCGCACCAACCGCAAACTCTATGGCGACGAGAACCCGCTCGGCGAACCGGCCTTCGATGCCAAGGTGAAACTCCTGGAATCGATCGACGCTTACGCGCGCGCCAAGGACCCGCGCGTGCGGCAGGTGACCGCTTCCATCGCCGCCACCTGGCAGGTGGTTGAAATCTTGCGCGCCGACGGCGAGACCTATCGGGACATACGTCCGTTGGTTCGATTGAATGTTTCCGCCGTCGTCGGCGACGGCGACCGGCAGGAATCCGGCAGCTATGGCGCCGGCGGCCGCGAAGGCTATCAGCGCTTCATCGAGACGCACGCGTGGCAACACGCGGTGGACGAAGCCGTGCGCCAGGCGCTGGTCAATCTCGATGCGGTGGCCGCTCCCGCCGGCGAGATGGACGTGGTGATGGGCTCCGGCTGGCCGGGCGTGATGCTGCACGAAGCGGTCGGCCATGGCCTCGAAGGCGATTTCAACCGCAAGAAGACGTCGGCCTTTGCCGGACTGATGGGTCAGCAGGTCGCGGCAATGGGTGTGACCGTTGTCGACGATGGCACCATGCAGCAGCGGCGCGGCTCGCTCTCGATCGATGACGAGGGCACGCCGACCAACCGCACCGTTCTGATCGAAGACGGCGTTCTGGTGGGCTACATGCAGGACCGGCAGAACGCGCGGCTGATGAACATGAAGCCGACCGGCAATGGCCGGCGCGAAAGCCACGCCCACGTGCCAATGCCGCGCATGACCAACACTTACATGCTGGCCGGCAAGCACGACCCGGCCGAGATCATCGCCTCGGTGAAGAACGGCCTCTACGCCGTGAGCTTCGGCGGCGGTCAGGTCGACATCACCTCGGGCAAATACGTGTTCCAATGCACCGAGGCCTATAAGATCGAGAACGGCAAGGTCACGGCGCCGGTGAAGGGCGCGATGCTGATCGGCAACGGCCCGACCGACCTCAACCGCATCACCATGATTGGCAACGACTTCGCACTCGATCCCGGCATCGGCACCTGCGGCAAGAACGGCCAGGGCGTGCCGGTCGGCGTCGGCCAGCCCAGCTTGCGCATGGACCGCATCACCGTGGGCGGGACCGCGTGATGGCCCAGACAGAACGCAACGACATGCCGCAAATAAAATCCCGCATTCGCGGTTGGGCGCGCAGCGCCGTCGACATCGCCGTCATCGTACTCGTGGTGATGGCGGCGAAGGCCGCGATCGCCGAACCGTTCTATGTGCCGTCCGGCTCGATGGAGCCGACGCTGCTGATCGGCGACGAATTGCTGGCGACGAAATTCCCCTACGGCTACGGCTCGGCGTCGTTGCCGTCGTTCATCAACTTGCCAATGACGCCGCATATTCTCGGCGCATTGCCTAAGCGCGGCGACGTGGTCGTGTTCCGCTGGCCGGGCGACCGTTCGCAAATCTGGGTCAAGCGCGTGATCGGCCTGCCCGGCGACCGTATCGCGCTGCGCGATGGACAGGTTTGGATCAATGGCGAAACGGCAGCCCTGCAGCCGGATGGAACCGGCCAAGCCGAAAACGAGGACGGTAGTCTCACGACGGCTGCGCGCTTGATCGAGACGCTGCCGGGCAACCGCCAGCACACCATCTTCAAGCTTACGCCGCTTCAGCCGCTCGACAACATGGCGGAAACCGTCGTCCCGCCGGGCCATATCTTCGTCATGGGCGACAACCGCGATAACTCGGCCGACAGCCGCGTGCCGTTGCGCGAAGGCGGCGTCGGCATGTTGCCGGTGGACGACCTGGTCGGCCGCGTCGACGGCATCGTCGGCTCCTGGGACTTAGGCATGAAAAGCCGCCCAATCTGGACTTGGCCGCAGGGCCTAAGACTGTCGCGGTTTTTCTCGGCGGTGCACTAAGCCGTCATCCCGGGACGGCCGAAGGCCGGACCCGGAATCCAGAGAGATATTCCGTGTTTGTATCTGAATTCCGCGTTCGCTCGCTTCGCGAACACCCCGGAATGACTAAAGGAGTTACCTCGTCACTCCCGAAATACAGCACGGCTTGTGGCGCGGGCGCGTGATCTTGTCCTTGAGATAGCAACGCGCGGACGCCCCAATATAGCCGGGCCGCACATAGGTCCAGGCGCGGCACTTGTTCTCGGCGTCGCAGACCGCTTTGCAAGGGGCGCCTGCAGCATCAGGTGTCGTTTCGAAGTTGCGATAATCGCCGCCGATGCGGTCGATTGAATATTCGATGCCGCCGCGCCGGGGCTCGATCACGCCGGCACCGCGCACGCCCGACACGCAGCATTTATCTTCGACGCGCGGCGGCACGCGGCTCTTGAGCCAGCAGGCAGCGAACGCGTTTTCCGTGCGCGGATAGGAAAAGCTCCAGGCCCGACAGCGCGCGTCGCGCTCGCAGCGGGAGGCGCAGACGGCCGGATCGCCATTGCGAATCTGGAAGTTCAAATAGTCGCCGCCGCGCCGGTCGTAACCGGTCTGCGCCGGCGCCGGACTCACCGCCAGGACCGCCAACAGCGCGCTCACAAGAATGAAACAAAACCGCATGCGCGCCTGCTCGGCTTTGCAAGTGCCGCGACACCCCGCCATCGGCGGCATGTTAACGCAGTTGCAGGCATCTTCGCGCGGAAATTCTACACTAAAAAGAATGCGCCCGCCGGAGGGGCCGGCGGGCGCTTAAGATCCGGACGCGAGTGGGGATGATCGCTAGACCCGGATCGGGCGGCCGACGAGAGGGCTCGGCCGTTTGGCGTATTTCGTTACACCGCCTGGCGCGCCGGGCGGTCGGCGCGCGGACGGTGGAACCCGTTCTCCACGCGCAGCTCAAGTTGGCCAGGCGTGACGTGGTACAGGCGGCGTTCGAGCGCCCGCTCGCGCAACAGCGCGGTCGGATCTTCCCAGAACGACCCCGACAGGGCGTCGTTCAGATCGGCGCGGGTGATGCCGATATCGGCCAGCATGTTGCGGTCGAGGCCGGCCAGCACATGGGCATCACGCCGGTGGCGGCGGGCGCGCGCGATCTGTCTGAACCAATGCGTCAGAAACGCCACCACAGAGGCGAAAGCGCGCAGCAAGGCGCTGCCGGCAACGGGCAAAACGGGGATATGTGCATTCATCTCAAGTCTCCATTCCAAAGTGCAGGCGGCCAACATCGTTCTGGCCGCGTGCCGCAACCACCCGAAAACCCCACCCGATTCCTCTGGATGCGAGCTTTATATGGAACAGAGGGATTGATTAGTGAAACGAATGTTTTTAATCTAACCGATCATGATTAGTGATATAATGCGGCCGGCCCAAATGGCCCACGCCGACCAAGGACCAGATCCATGACTGCGCTGATCGACGTCGACCAATTGCGCACTTTCATCGCCATCGCCGAGACCGGCAGCTTTACCAAGGCAGCCGATGTCGTGAACAAGACCCAGTCTGCGGTGTCGATGCAGATGAAGCGGCTGGAGGAGCGGCTGGAACGGCCGATCTTCGCGCGCGACGGGCGGGCCTCCAAGCTCACCGAGGACGGGCAGCGCCTGCTCGATTATGCGCGCCGCATCGTCAAGCTCAACGTCGAGACGCTGGCCGCCTTCTCCGACGCCGAATTGTCCGGCCGCGTGCGGCTGGGCGTGCCGGACGATTACGCCGACCGCTATCTACCGGAAATCATGGCGCGCTTCTCGCGCGTCTATCCCGGCGTCGAGCTGACCGTAATCTGCGAGCCGAGCGTGGATCTGCTCGAACGCATCGACGCCAACGAAATCGACATCGCCATCGTCACCAATTGCGACAGCAAGCGCATCTCGGAAACATTCCGTCGCGAGCGTCTCTTGTGGGTGACTTCGAACCGGCATCCAACCCATCTCGAGGAGCGCCTGCCGCTGGCGCTCGGCCGCCCGGCCTGCTCATGGCGGCGCATCGCCATCGAGCGGATCGAACAAGTCGGCCGTCCCTATCGCATCCTGTATTCGAGTTCGAACGCCGGCGCAGTGGCCGCTGCCGTGCTCGCGGGGCTTGCGGTGTCGGTGCTGCCGGAATCGGGCTTGCGCCCCGGCATGCGCGTGCTCACCGCCTCGGAAGGATTTCCCGAGCTGCCGAGTTGCCGCATCGGCCTGGTGCGCAGCGCGCACGAAAGCTCGACGCTGGCCGACGCGCTCGCCGAGCACATCATCTCCTCGCTCGATAACTTGTCGGACGCGCAGGCAGCGGAGTAATTTTTCTGTACCTCTCCCCGCATTGCGGGGAGAGGAAAATACTAAGCAAGCGCTTGGCGGCGGCGTATTGCATAAATAATGACATTCCAGACGACAGAGATGCCAACGGCGACGACGAGGGCCGCCGCCGACCCAAGCGGCACTGCGATGAGATGCAAGACAAGCAACGCCACGCCAAATCCGGCAAGAGCGGGAACGGCGTTTGCCAGTACGGCCGCCGTGGCGGGGCCGCCAACGCGGCGATGCAGAATGAGCATGATGCTCATGTAGATGACCGGAAATACAGCAAGCACGCCGCTCCCTGTCGGACCAATTTGGAAGCTTAAAGCTACGACCACGCCGACGAGCGAAGCCACCAAACCCGCTCGCAACACGAAGTCGTACCAAGGCCGCGTTGTTGGTGGCATGCGCACGAGGCAAAATGGCTGGACGATGAAGGTACAAGCGGTGAATACGATGAGGTTGAGAGCGGATGCCGACCATGCGGTCCATTGGACGGGGCTGAGCGCCAAAACAGCCGCCAGCCACATTACAAACGCAAAAGATATGCTGAGCCACATCGAGCGTCGTTGCGCGATCAGAACATAGGCCGTGAGATAAATCGCGGTACCGCTGTTCAGTGCGAGGCTCGCAACCGCGCTTGAAGAAATGAAAATGGAATCGTGATCGAGGGCCAGAAACACATAGACCGGGCCGGCTGAGACGGGCAGTGTTGCCACGAGCGCTCCAACCGTGGCGCCCAATCGTTCGGCGATGGTGGTCGCTGCGGTCACGAACAGCGCGGTAACCGCCATCTTCGTCGCAAGCACAAGCCAGATCATGAATTCGGGAGACATGGAGTCCACGTTAGCAAAATGAGGCGGTCCCGCGCGCAAATGGGAGACTCCTCAAGATCGATTAATACGCATACTCCTCGAAAATCGGTTCCACCGAGTTCTTCCACACGCCGTGGAATTTCTCCAACAGTTCCTCGGCCGGCGTGATGCCGCGCGCGATGCTTTCTTCCAGCGGCCGCAGATAGCGTGTTTCGTCACGGCCGTTGCGGTCGAGATATTTGCGCCGCGCCAGTCCGCGCGTGGCAAAGCGCAGCGTTTCCTGCGCCAGCGTCAGCACGTTACGGCCGCGAATCTCGGCGGCAAAGCCGAGCTTCGGCACGTCGTCGCGTAGCTTCTGCCGCTCGGCCGCACTCCAGCTTTTCACCATGTCCCAGCAGGCGTCGAGCGCGTCGTCGTCGTAGAGCAGCCCGACCCAGAAGGCCGAGAGCGACGGCAGGCGCCGCCACGGTCCGACGTCGGCGCCGCGCATTTCCAGGTAACGCTTGAGCCGCACCTCGGGGAAGATCGTGCTGAGATGGTTGGCCCAGTCGGAAATGGTCGGCCGCTCGCCGGGCAGCGCATCGAGCTTGCCGGCAAAGAAATCGCGGAATGACTTGCCGGCGACGTCGATGTATTTGTCGCCGCGCTTGACGAAATACATCGGCACGCCAAGGGCGTAGTCGACCCAGCGCTCGAAGCCCATGCCGTCCTCGAACGCCCAGGGCAGCATGCCCGAGCGGTCGTTGTCGGTGTCCGTCCAGATGTGCGAGCGGAATGAGAGAAATCCGTTCGGTTTGCCTTCGGTGAATGGCGAATTGGCGAACAGCGCGGTCGCCACCGGCTGCAGCGCCAGCGACACGCGCAGCTTTTTCACCATGTCGGCCTCGGATGAAAAGTCGAGGTTCGCCTGCACGGTGCAAGTCCGGTACATCATGTCGAGACCGAACGTGCCGACCTTCGGCATATAGGCAGTCATGATCTTGTAGCGGCCCTTGGGCATCACCGGCATGTCGGCGCGGGACCAGTTCGGCGTCATGCCGAGCCCGAGGAATCCGATGCCCAATGGCTTTGCAACCTCGCGTACTTGCGCCAAGTGCGCCATCAGTTCGGAAGCGGTCTGGTGCACGTTTTCCACCGGTGCGCCGGAGAGTTCAAACTGGCCGCCCGGTTCCAGCGAAATGGCACCGCCATGGGTGACGTCGAACATACCGATGATGTTGTCGCCCTCCATGATCGGGTCCCAGCCGAGCAGGTCGTGCAGGCCCTCGAGCAACGAGCGGATGCTGCGGCGGCCCGCATAGGGCACCGGCCGGTGACCCTGCATCGTGAAGGCGAATTTCTCGTGCTCGGTGCCGACGCGGAATTGCGCCTTCGGCTTGCAGCCCGCTTCGAGCCAGGCGACGAGTTCGTCGCGAGTCTCAATTGGGGTCATATCGACCTGGTCACGAGCCATGCAGAGGTCCGGCGGAAAAAGGGCCGCGACCTTAAACATGGGACGCGCGAAAGGGCAATGCGAGATGGCGGGCAGCTCTAGTGCGGTGTAGACGCGGCGGCACTTGATTTTGTGCCGCGTTCGTACCAGCCGCGGCTGCGGTTGACGATCGCGACCACCGACAGCATGACGGGGACCTCGATCAGGACCCCGACGACGGTGGCCAGCGCGGCGCCCGAATTGAAGCCGAACAGGCTGATGGCGGCGGCGACAGCCAGCTCGAAGAAGTTGCTGGCACCAATCAGCGCGGACGGCCCCGCGACGCAATGCTGTTCGCCCACCAGCCGGTTGAGCAGATAGGCGAAGCCGGCATTGAAATAGACCTGGATCAGGATCGGCACGGCGAGCAGGCCAATGATCAGTGGCTGCGCCAGGATCTGTTCGCCCTGGAAGCCGAACAGCAGCACCAGCGTCGCCAACAGCGCGACCAGCGACAGCGGCTGCAGTTTGCCGAGCAGACTAGCGAGCGCGGCCTGACCGCCGCCCGCCAGTACGTTGCGGCGCAGAACCTGCGCCACAATGACCGGCACCACGATATAGAGCACGACCGAGAGCACCAGCGTGCCCCATGGCACCGTAATCGCGGACAGTCCAAGCAGCAGCCCGACGATCGGCGCGAAAGCGAACACCATGATGGTATCGTTGAGCGCCACCTGCGACAGCGTGAAGTGCGGCTCGCCTTTGGTCAGGTTGCTCCATACGAACACCATGGCGGTGCATGGCGCCGCCGCCAGAATGATCAGCCCGGCGATGTAAGAATTGATCTGGTCGGCCGGCAGATAGGGCCGGAACAGATAGCCGACGAACAGCCAGCCGAGCGCGGCCATCGAAAACGGCTTCACCGCCCAGTTGATGAACAGCGTCACGCCTATGCCGCGCCAGTGTTCGCGCACCTGTTTGAGCGCGGCAAAATCAATCTTGACCAGCATCGGGATAATCATCAGCCAGATCAGCGCTGCTACCGGCAAGTTGACCTTGGCGATCTCGGCGCCGCCGATCGCCTGGAACACGCCCGGCATCACATGGCCGAGCGCAATGCCGGCAACGATGCACAGTGCGACCCAAAGAGTGAGATAGCGTTCAAACGTCGACATGTTGGGCCTTTTCCGTCGCGCCTTCGCTGCGGCCGATTGCCTTGAGCCGCGTGGTCAGCACCATGCGGTCGAGTTTTTCGAGAGGTAGCGCCAGGAACAGTTCGATGCGGCGGTTGAGCATGCGATAGGCGTCCTTGAACGCCAGCGCGATCTCCGCCTCGCTGCCTTCCGCCGCGGCCGGATCGGGAATGCCCCAATGCGCAGTGATCGGCTGGCCCGGCCACAGCGGACAGGTTTCGCCGGCGGCGTTGTCGCAGACGGTGAAGACGAAATCGAGATCGGGGCTGCCTGCCTGCGCGAACTCGGCCCAGGATTTCGAGCGCAGCGCCGAGACGTCGTAATTGAACTTGCGCAGCAGATCGAGCGTGTACGGATTAATCTTGCCTTTGGGCTGGCTGCCGGCGCTGAACGCCTTGAAGCGGCCGTGGCCTTCGCAATTGAGGATCGCCTCGGCGATGACCGAGCGTGCCGAATTGCCGGTGCAGAGGAAGAGTACGTTGTATACGCGGTCGGACATAGCAAACCTCACTTGCAACAAGCAGACACGGTGGCAGGCACAGGGGAAGCGGCGCGGCAGGCTTTTTCACGCGCCACGCGCACCTCTTTGTCGCCGGAGCCGTCGCCATAGGTGATGCTTTCACCCGTGGCGTGGAACGTTTCCCAGGAAATGCCCGCCGGATCGTCGATCCATGATTTCTCCGACGTGGCGTAGCAGCACGCGGTTTCACCCTGCTCGATGATTTTGCCGCCGGCCGCGTGCAAGCGCGCATAGACTTCGCGCAGCTCCGTTTTGTCCTCGACTTGGATGCCGAGATGGTCGAGGCCGGGCGTGCGTCCGCGCGTCGAGATGGCGAAATTCACTCGCGGGTCGTCCAGCATCCATTTGGCGTAGTCGGATTTGGCCACCGACGGCACGGCGTCGAACAATGCCGAATAGAAGCCAATGGACCGGGCCAAGTCATCAACGGCGACGTGCACATGCAAGCGTTTCATGGTTGTCCCTTTATGCGGTCAGGTTGTTGCGTCGGCGGCAGTCTCGAAGTTCGTAGGCGCGCAGCACGCGGCGTTGAAATCCGCGACCACCGGCGCGCAGATTTCCGGCCGGCCGCCGCAGCAATCGCGCAGCATGAAATCGATCAGACCGCGGAAGCCGTCGAGATTGGCGCGGTAGTTCATCGAGCGGCCCTGCCGCGCCACCGCGATCAGCCCGCCGCGCATCAGCGCGGCGAGATGCGTCGACATGGTGTTGTGCGGCACCTTGCAAAACTGGGCGATCTCGCCGGCCGGCAATCCGTTCGGATGCGCGGCAACCAATTTGCGGAAGGCCTTCAGCCGGGTCGGCTGCGCCAGCGCGGCGAAGGCGGCTTGCGATTTCCTTGCGTCCATATGTCGAGACATATCGACATAATACGACGGCTCAGTGACGCATGCAAGCCAATCCCGATGCAGATGGTCGCGCGTCATCGCCCCTGTTGTTGAAGGCGCGGGGTACGCCTGCTTCCCTTTTTCCCTCCCCCGCAGAGCGAGGGTATGGAACGCCGGGAGGCGCCAGAGGGTTTGCGAGACCCTTTTAGGCGGACCTTGCGATCGGCCCACCTGCGCGCCCTGCGAAGGCGCGCCCCCCTCTGGTGCAAGGGGCGGCGCCTCCCGGCGCTCCACTGGCAAACCTGCGCGGACTGCGCAGGCTTGACCGCGACGGCGCCATTGTCGGGCGCCGCCCTCGCCGGCCGCCCTGAACGCGTCATGACGGCGCCCGGATCGAACGGCGAAGACTAGGAATATAATCCACACAGCGATGGCCTGTCAAGGTTCATATTTTGTTCTTTTTCCTTGAGCCCGCTTGGGCTATTGATCTGCGATGCCGCAATTTTCCCCGCACCAAGACGCCGCGCTCAATGCCGTCGCCACCTGGCTGAAAGACAAGCCCGGATCGAACGGCACGCCGCAGGTGTTCCGCCTGTTCGGCTATGCCGGCACTGGCAAGACCACGCTCGCCCGCCATCTGGCCGAGCACGCCGACGGCGAGGTGAAGTTCGCCGCCTTCACCGGCAAGGCGGCGTCCGTGATGCGCGGCAAGGGCTGCAAGGGCGCCTCCACCATCCACAGCCTGATCTACCGGGCGCGAGAGAGCGGCGAGGAAATCCCCTCGTTCGATCTCTGGGACGAGGCGCCCGCTTCCAAAGCCGAGCTGATCGTCATCGACGAATGCTCGATGGTCGACGCCGAGCTCGGCCGCGATCTGTTGTCGTTCGGCGTGCCTTTGCTAGTGCTGGGCGACCCCGCGCAACTGCCGCCGATCCAGGGCGGCGGCTTTTTCACTGAGGCCGACCCGGACGTGATGCTCACCGAGGTGCACCGGCAGGCCGCCGACAACCCGATCATCCGCCTGTCGATGGATATCCGCGCCGGGGACTATCTCGAGCCCGGCCGCTACGGCGAGACCGAGGTGGTCGCCAAGAACGATCTCGATCCGCAGCGCGTGCTCGAGGCCGACCAGGTGCTGGTCGGGCGCAACGCCACGCGGCGCGCCTACAACAACAGGATGCGCGAGCGGCGCGGCTTCGATGGCGAATTTCCGGATGCCGGCGACAAACTCGTTTGCCTGCGCAACAACCGCAAGAAAGGCCTGTTCAACGGCGGGCTGTGGACGGTGAAGGAGCGCGGCGCGCGTCGAGGGGCGAAAACCGGGATCATGACCATGCGGCTATTGCCCGACGACGAGACGGCGACGCGGGGTGTGAAGGTGTCGGTGCGGCCGGAATGTTTTTCTGGCGGCATCGAGCAGGTCGATTGGCAGCGCCGCAAACCCTACGACGAGTTCGACTACGGCTACGTGCTCACCGTGCACAAGGCGCAAGGCTCGCAATGGGACGACGTGGTGCTATTCGACGAGAGCTTCGCGTTCCCGGAGAGCCGCGAGCGCTGGCTCTATACCGGCGTCACGCGGGCGGCGAAGCGGCTGACGGTCGTGATGTAGGGATTCTCGGCGACGTCACATTTTCCGTTCGTCCCCGCGAAAGCGGGGACCCAGGGCGACGGGCAATGGCGTTCTACGTATACATACTTGCAAGCCGGCGTAACGGCACGCTCTACATCGGCATGACTGACGACTTATTGAAGCGCGTATGGTTGCATCGCGAAGGCATCCTCCCGGGATTTACCCGCTATTATGGCGTGAAGCATCTCGTTTGGTACGAGACACATGAAACCCGAGAGTCAGCACTCTTGCGGGAGCGACAAATGAAGAAATGGAATCGCGCATGGAAGCTCGAAATGATTGAATCGAACAATCCGAACTGGCGTGATCTTTGTGAAAGCCTGAGCCTGTAGCAAAGACTGGGTCCCCGCTTCCGCGGGGACGAACGGAGATAATTGCGCCCGTCTGCCGAAGCCTAGGACGCTTAAGCCGCTGCTTTCGTCTTCGGCGCGAAACGCGAATAGAAGGTTTCGTTCTTGGCGGCCAGATCGAGCAGCAATTTGTTGGGCGCGAAGCGGTCGCCGTATTTTTTTTCCAGCTTGCGGCACATCCCGACGAATTTCTTCGTGCCCATCATGTCGATGTAAGACAACGTGCCGCCGGAGAACGGCGCAAAGCCGAAGCCGAGAATGGAACCGACATCGGCCTCGCGCACGTCGGTGAGCACCTTTTCCTCGAAGCAGCGCGCGGTTTCCAAAGCCTGCATCGCCAGCAGGCGGTCCTTGAGTTCCTGCACGTCGATCTTGTCAGGATCGAGTTTGGTCGGCTGTAGATCGGCGAGGCCCGGCCACAGTTTCTTCGGCCCGTTCGCCGGGTAATCATAAAAGCCCTTGCCGTTCTTGCGGCCGAAGCGTTGACGCTTCTCGACCAGGTCTTCCAGCAAAATCTTCTGGCGCGGGTCGATGGCCTGCGGCCCGAGATCGGCTTCGGTCGCCTTCAGGATTTTCCAGGCGAGGTCGACCGCCACTTCGTCATTGAGCGACAGCGGTCCGACCGGCATGCCGGCCATGCGGCCGACGTTCTCGATCATCGCCGCCGGCACGCCTTCCGCCAGCATCAGGTGGCCTTCGCGGATATAGGTGCCGACCACGCGCGAGGTGTAGAAACCGCGCGAGTCGTTGACGACGATCGGCGTCTTGCGGATCGCGCGCACGTAATCGAGCGCGGCGGCGAGCGCCTTGTCGCCGGTTTTCTTGCCGAGAATGATCTCGACCAGCATCATGCGGTCGACCGGCGAGAAGAAGTGGATGCCGATGAAACGCGGCGGGTCCTTGAACTCGGTCGCGAGCGAGGTGATCGGCAGCGTCGAGGTGTTGGAGGCGAAAATGACGTTGTCGCCGATCACCGCCTGGATTTTTGCGATCACCTCGGACTTCACTTTGCGGTCCTCGAACACCGCCTCGATCACCAGGTCGCAGTCCTTGAGCGCGCCATAGTCGGGCGTCGGCGTGATCAGCGACAGCAGCCCGTCGCGCTCGGCCGATTTCATGCGGCCTTTGTTGACGCGGTCGCTGAGCGCCTTGTGCAAGGCCGCCTTGCCCTTGTCGGCCGTCTCCTGGTCGCGGTCGATCAGCACCACTTGTAATCCTGCTGCCGCGCTCACTTGCGCGATGCCGGCGCCCATGAAGCCGGCGCCGACGACGCCGATCTTCTTGAGAGCGGTCGCAGGCTCGGATGCCGGGCGGCGCGCGCCCTTGTTGAGCTCCTGCATGGAGACGAACAGCGAGCGGATCATGCTGGCCGCTTCCGGCGAACGCAGGATCTTGGCGAACCAGCGCGACTCCACCCGCAGCGCGGTGTCCATGTCGAGCTGTAGGCCCTCGTAGACCACCTGCAGGATGGCGCGCGCGGCCGGATAATTGTCATAGGTTTCGCGCCGGTAGATCGCGTTGGCCGGCGGGAACACCATCATGCCGGCCTTGGAATAGACCGGCCCGCCCGGCAATTTGAAACCTTTCACGTCCCACGGCGCCACCGCCTTGCCGCCGGCCTTGATCCAGTCTTTCGCCGCCTTGATCAGGTCGGCTGGCGGCACGACGTTGTCGACGAGCTTCATCGCCTTGGCGCGGTCGGTTTTGAGCTGGTCGCCCTTGAGCAAAAACTGCAACGCATCAGCGGGCGGCAGCATGCGCGCCACGCGTTGCGTGCCGCCGGCGCCGGGGAACAGACCGATCTTGATCTCGGGCAGGCCGAGCCGCGTCTTCGCATTGTCGGCGGCGATGCGGTGATGGCAGGCGAGCGCCAGCTCGAAGCCGCCGCCCATCGCGGTACCGTTGAGCGCGCAAACCCACGGTTTGCCGCCGGTCTCGATGCGGCGATAAAGCTGCGACAGCTTGCGACTTTCGTCGAACACGAATTGCGCGGCGGCCTCCGTGCCCTTGGTCTTCACCAAGTCGGCGTAGACCGCTCCCATCCGCTCCAACACGGCGAGATCCGCGCCACCGCAGAAGGCGTCCTTCGCGGACGTGATCACGGCGCCCTTGATGGCGGCATCAGTGCTCACCTTTTCGACGATCGAATCGAGCTCCGCGATCACGTCCATGGTGATGACGTTCATCGAACGGTCGGGCATGTCCCAGGTGATCAGCGCGATGCCGTCGCCGTCGACGTCGAATTTGAAATTCGGCATGACCTTCAGCTCCTATGACGGATACGGCTCGCCGTTGCGGTGTAGATAGCGGCGGCCTTTTTGATCGCGCTCCATCACCAGGTCGACGTCCGGATAATGCACGCGTTCGGTTGCCGCGCGGGTGCCGACCTCGAAATAGACGGCGTCGCGGTCCGAGCAGTTGATCAGCTTGTGCGCGATGCCGCTGCCGGCCTTGAAACCGGCGGCGTCGCCGGCCTTGAGCACGACCTCGCCGTCATTCTCGGCCAGCACCAGCTCGCCTTCCAGCATATAGATGAATTCGTCTTCCTGCTCGTGCCAGTGCCGCAGCGCCGACGTCTGTCCGGGTTCGATGCGCGTGATGTTGACGCCGAACTGCGTGAGACCGACGACGTCGCCCAGCGCCTGCTTGTGGCGGCCTTCGCATCCGGCCTGGAACTCGGCCGGATAAAACGTGCCGCTCTTCACCGGCACTTTGGCAATGTCGACCTTGGGCATGACTTCAGACGCGCTCGATGATCGTCGCGGTGCCCATGCCGACGCCGATGCAGAGCGTGATCAGCGCGGTTTCCTTGCCGCTGCGCTCCAATTCGTCGAGCACGGTGCCGAGAATCATGGCGCCGGTGGCGCCGAGCGGATGACCCATGGCGATGGCGCCGCCGTTGACGTTGATCTTGTCGTGCGGGATCTCGAACGCCTGCATGTAGCGCAACACGACCGACGCGAAGGCCTCGTTGAGCTCGTAGAGGTCGATATCGCCAATGCTCATGCCGGCCTTGGCCAGCACTTTTTTCGTCACGTCGATAGGACCGGTGAGCATGATCGCCGGTTCCGAACCGATATTGGCGAAGGCCTTGATGCGCGCCCGCGCCTTCAAGCCGGCTTTCTTGCCGGCTTCCTTGCTGCCGATCAGCACCGCGGCGGCGCCGTCGACGATGCCGGATGAGTTGCCGGCGTGATGCACGTGATTGACCGTTTCGATTTCCGGATAACGCTGCACGGCGACCGCGTCGAAGCCGCCCATCTCGCCCATCTGCACGAAAGACGGCTGCAGCGCGGCAAGCGTCTGCATGGTGGTCGACGGCCGCATGTGTTCGTCCGTGGCGAGAATCGCCAGCCCGTTCGGATCGCGCACCGTCATCACCGATTTCTTGAAACGGCCCTCCTCCCAGGATTTCGCCGCCCGCTTCTGGCTTTCCACCGCATAAGCGTCGACGTCGTCGCGCGAGAATCCGTATTTGGTGGCGATCAGGTCGGCGGAAATGCCCTGCGGCAGGAAGTAGGTCGCAACCGCGATCGAGGGATCGACCGGCCAGGCGCCGCCGGAGGCGCCGATGCCGACGCGGCTCATGGATTCGACGCCGCCGCCGATGGTCATCTCGTGCTGGCCCGACATGATCTCGGCCGCGGCGAAATTCACCGCGTCGAGGCCGGAAGCGCAGAAGCGGTTGATCTGGATGCCCGGCACGCCATCGCCGAAGCCGGCGACCAGCGCCGCCGCACGGGCGATATCGCCGCCCGCCTCGCCGACCGGATCGACGCAGCCCAACACCACGTCGTCGATCATCTTCGGATCGAGCTTGTTGCGATCCTTCACCGCACCAAGCGCCTGCGCCGCGAGGTTGAGCGCGGTCACCTCGTGCAAGGCGCCGTCCGCTTTGCCGCGGCCGCGCGGCGTGCGCACGTGGTCGTAAATGAATGCGTCGGGCATCGGCGTCCTCCTGCGCAGGATTAAAGACTGCGCGCGATCAACAGTTTCATGACCTCATTGGTGCCGGCATAGATGCGCAGCACCCGTGCGTCGCGGTACAGGCGCGAGATCGGGTATTCGTCCATATAGCCATAGCCGCCGAACAATTGAAGGCAGCGGTCGATCACTTCGCCAAGCGTGTCGGTGAGGCGGTATTTGGCCATCGAGGCGGTGACGGTGTCGAGCTTGCCCTCGACGTGCTGGCCGATGCAGTGGTCGAGGAAGACCTTGGCGATGGTGGTGTCGGTCTTGCAGGCGGCGAGCTCGAACTGGGTGTTCTGGAATTCGATGATCGCCTTGCCGAAGGCCTTGCGCTGCTTGACGTAATCGACCGTGAGCGCGTGCGCGCGCTCCATCATCGCCACCGCGTGCACGGCGACGATCAACCGCTCCTGCGGCAATTCCTTCATGAGCTGGTAGAAGCCCTGCCCCTCCTCGGTGCCCAGCAGCGCCTCGGCCGGCAGCTTGACGTCCTCGAAGAACAGTTCCGAGGTGTCGGCGGAATCCATGCCGAGCTTCTTGAGCTTGCGGCCACGGCGGAAGCCCGGCGCATCGTCGGTCTCCACCACCAGCAGCGAGGTGCCCTTGGCGCCGGCTTTCGGGTCGGTCTTGGCGACCACAATGATCAGATTCGCGTGCTGGCCGTTGGTGATGAAGGTTTTCGAACCGTTGAGCACATAGCCGTTGCCGGACTTCTCCGCCTTGGTGCGCACGCCTTGCAGGTCGGAGCCCGTGCCCGGTTCGGTCATGGCGATGGCGCCGACCAGTTCGCCGGTGGCGAGCTTGGGCAGCCAGCGTTTCTTCTGCTCGTCGGTGCCGTAGTGCAGGATGTAAGGCGCGACGATGCCGGAATGCAGCGGCGCGCCGAACGTGTCGAAGCCGGCGAGCGAGAGTTCGCGGTTGATCACCGCCTCGTGCGCGAAAGTGCCGCCGGCGCCGCCATATTCTTCCGGCATTGAGGCGCAGAGCAGACCGGCCTCGCCGGCCTTGGTCCACACCTCGCGCTCGTACATGCCTTTTTCGTGCCAGCGGTCGATATGGGGGGCGAATTCATCGGCGATGAAGCGCCGCGCCTGCTCTTCGAGCAGCACGAGGTCCTCGGTCATCCACTCCGGCCGCGGAAGATTGAGGGCTTCCATGTCATGATTCCCGACGCGCGCCGCACCATAGCGCGAGCGCCCGCCGGGCGCGAGGGCGGGAACCTATCACCCGGCGCCCAGCGCCACCGCGATATTGTAGGTAATAAACGAGGCAATATAGGCGAGCGACAGCATGTAGCCGAAGGTCACCACCATCCATTTCCAGCTACCGGTCTCGCGCTTGATCACGGCTAGCGTCGAGGCGCATTGCGGGGCGAAGATGTACCAGACCAGGATCGACAGCGCGGTCGCGAGCGACCATTGATGCGCCAGCGCCTGGCCGATTTGCTGGGCAGCTTCCTTGCCGCCTTCGATCGAATAGACGGTGCCGAGCGCCGCGACGGCAACTTCCCGCGCGGCCATGCCGGGGATCAAGGCGACATTGATCTGCCAGTTGAAGCCGAGCGGCGCCAGCACCGGCTCAAGCGCGTGCCCGATGAAGGCAGCAAGGCTGTAGTCGATCGCCGGCCCGCTCGCGCCTTCCGGTGGACGCGGGAACGAGGCCAGGAACCAGATCAGCACCATCATGGAGAAAATCGTCGTGCCGGCGCGCTGCAGAAACATCTTCGCCCGCGTGTAGAGGCCCATGAGGACGCTGCGCGGCCGCGGCAGTTTGTAGTCGGGCAGCTCCAGCATGAAAGGCGGCGTCGGGTTGTCGCGCCAGAAGAAGAATTTGGCCAGGAACGACACGCCGAGCGCGCTGACGATACCCGCCGCATAGAGGCCGAACATCACCAGGCCCTGCAAGCTGACGAAACCCCACACGTGCTTGGCAGGAATGAAGGCCGAAATAATCAACGTATAGACCGGAATGCGCGCCGAGCAGGTCATCAGCGGCGCCACCAGGATGGTGGTCAGCCTGTCGCGCGGGTTGTCGATCACCCGCGTCGCCATGATGCCGGGGATGGCGCAGGCGAAGCTCGACAGCAGCGGAATGAAAGCGCGGCCGTGCAGGCCGGCGCCGCCCATGATGCGATCCATCAGGAAGGCGGCGCGCGCCATGTAACCGAGATCTTCCAACAGGAGGATAAACAGAAACAAGATCAGGATCTGCGGCAGGAAGACAATGACACTGCCGACGCCGTTGATGACGCCATCCTGCAGGAAGCTCTGCAGCAGACCGGCCGGCAACGCATCGTGCACCGCGGTGCCGAGCGCATCGAAGCCGGACGAGATCAGATCCATCAGCGGCTGCGCCCAGCTGAACACGGCCTGGAACATCACGAACAGAATCGCCAGCAGAATGACGAGACCGATCACCGGGTGCAGCAGCGCGGCATCGAGGCGCGTGGTCAGCGTGTCCGGCTTGTCCGGCATGCGCACGGCGGCCTTGATCAGACGGTCAGCTTCGCGCTGGGCGGTGCGCAGATCAGATGCCGTTGGCGCCTGCCAACCCGTTGCGCCGGTATGTCCCGGCATCGCCGCAGCCAGCTCATCGAGCCGGCGCATCAGGTCGTCGGTGCCGCCGCGGCGCACCGCCGCGGCGGTGATCACCGGCACGCCAAGCTCCGCCGACAGTTTGTCGAGATCGATCTCCATACCGCGCCGGCGCGCGATGTCGATCATGTTGAGGACCAGCAGAAGCGGCCGCCCGACCTGCTTGAGCTCGATCACGAGACGCAAGGCCAGCCGCAGATTGGTAGCGTCGGCGACGCAGACCAGCAGGTCCGGCGCGTTTTCCGATGCGAAGCGGCCGAGCACCACGTCGCGCGTCACTTCTTCATCCGGACTGCGCGCGCGCAGCGAATAGGTTCCGGGCAGATCGATCAGGTTGACGCTGAGCCCCGACGGCGTGCGCAGCGCGCCGCTCTTGCGCTCGACGGTGACGCCCGGATAGTTCGCAACCTTCTGCCGGCTGCCGGTGAGCGCATTGAACAGCGCGGTCTTGCCGCTGTTCGGCGTTCCGATCAGGGCAAAATGTCGGACACTGGCTGCGGCCATTGCACTCATGATGCGGTCAGCGCTGCCCGATCAGATCACCAGAATGGCCATCGCCTCGCGGCGGCGCAGCGCCACCGTGGCGGCATTGACGCGCACCGCGATCGGATCGTGGCCGATTGCGCCCTCGTGCAGGACCTCGATGGTGGCGCCTTCGGTGAAACCGAGCTCGACCAATCGACGCTCGAGTTCCCCGCTCGGCAGATCGGACGCTTGGTCGGCGGCGGTAATGGTGTCGATCCGGCCGCGGAATCCTTTCCGGGCCAATCCTAAGGGCGCTGTCGTCAACGACATGGTGCTCTCGCTCATAACCGCATCATCCTGCATATGCCTATGATTATCATTTCCGCCTTTCATCTGGATCACGCCATGATCTAAATCAAGTGAAATAACCGAAATATTTCAGTAGCTTAGAATGATTATAAGGAGACGCCCGACGGATTTGCGGCTGGCCGCGGCGGTGTCAGGATGCTAGGAGCGCCGTAAGGTCAGTAGCCGGGTAATTCATCGCCGTGATTCCAGCGCATACCGCCGCAGGGCCGGCCAAGCCGGACCCGACCGATTCTGCAACAGCTTGGGTGCGTCTCGGCGTCGCCGTCGTGCTGAGCACGATCGGCGGCGTCGGCATGTGGTCGGTGGTGGTGGCCCTGCCCGCCATCCAAGCCGACTTCGGCGTCGACCGCGCCGCGGCCTCGCTGCCCTATACGCTCACCATGCTCGGCTTTGCCGCCGGTGGGGTGATCATGGGCAAGCTTGCCGACCGCTTCGGCATTACCGCGCCGCTTGCGCTCGGCGCATTGGCGCTCATGCTCGGTTATGTCGCGGTCGGCTATGCCGCCACGCTGTGGCAGGTGACGCTCGCCTACGGCTTGCTGATCGGCTTCGGTTGCTCGACCACCTTCGGGCCGCTGATGGCGGAGATGTCGCATTGGTTCGTGCGCCGGCGCGGCATCGCCGTCGCCATCGCGGCCGCCGGCAATTATCTCGCCGGCACGGTCTGGCCGCCGGTGGTGCAGCATTTCATCGCCACCTCGGGCTGGCGGGCAACGCATATCGGCATCGGCCTGTTCATCATCGCGACCATGCTGCCGCTGACGTATTTCATGCGGCGCCGGATGGAGGCGCATCACACCGACGGCGCGATGCAATCGGCGGCACGCCGGCAGGCCGAACTGCCGTTTTCGCCGGGGACGCTTCAGGCGCTTCTATTCATTGCCGGCATCGCCTGCTGCGTGGCGATGTCGATGCCGCAGGTCCATCTCGTCGCCTATTGCGGCGACCTCGGCTATGGCGCGGCGCGCGGCGCCGAGATGCTGTCGCTGATGCTGGCTTGCGGCATTGTCAGCCGCGTGGCCTCGGGCTTCATCGCCGACCGTATCGGCGGCGTGCGCACTTTGCTGCTCGGCTCGGTGCTGCAGGGCGTAGCGTTGTTGCTCTATCTGTTCTTCGACGGCCTCGCCTCGCTTTACGTGATCTCCGGCCTATTCGGCCTGTTCCAGGGCGGCATCGTGCCGAGCTACGCCATCATCGTGCGCGAATATTTTTCGCCGAAGGAAGCGAGCACGCGCGTCGGGCTGGTGGTGATGGCGACCGTGCTCGGCATGGCGCTGGGCGGCTGGATGTCGGGCGCGATCTTCGATGCGACCGGCTCCTATCAGGCGGCCTTCCTCAATGGGCTCGCCTGGAACCTGCTGAACGTTTCGATCGCGTCATGGCTGCTGCTGCGCACGCGCGGGCGACCCATGCTCGCGCGCGCCTAGAACGCCTCGTCAGGCAATTCCATTGTCGAGGTCGCACCCGACTGAATGCGCGCGAGGTGCGTCGCCGTTTCCGGCAGCATGCGCTCCATGAAGAAGCGCGCGGTGACGAGCTTGTTTTTCAGGACGGACGCGCCGCCATTGGCCGATTTCGCCAGCGCGGCCTCCGCGATCCGGCACCACATGTAGCCAAGCGCCACCAGCCCGAACATGTGCATGTAGTCGGTGGCGCCGGCGCCGGCATTGTCGGGCTTGGCCATGGCGTTCTGCATGAACCACATCGAGGCCTGCTGCAGATGGCCGGCGGCGACGCCGAGCGGCGTCACGTAAGGCTTCATCGCCTCAATGGCGCTCTTCTCCTTGGTGAAGGAGCCAACTTCGCCGAGGAACGCCATCAGCGCGCGGCCGCCGTCCTTGCCGAGCTTGCGGCCGACCAGATCGAGCCCCTGGATGCCGTTGGCGCCCTCGTAAATCATGGCAATGCGGGCGTCGCGCACGAACTGCTCCATGCCGTGCTCGGCGATGTAACCGTGGCCACCGAACACCTGTTGCGCCAGCACGGTGTTGGCGAAGCCCTGGTCGGTGAGCACGCCTTTGACCACCGGCGTGAGCAAGCCCATGTAATCGTCGGCGCTTTGGCGCTCCTTCTGATCCTCGGAGCGGTGGGCGATGTCGCCTTTGAGCGCGGTCCACAACACCAGCGCGCGGCCCGCCTCGTTGAAGGCGCGGATGGTCATCAGCGTGCGGCGCACGTCCGGATGCACGACGATCGGATCGGCGGCCTTGTCGAGATATTTGGCGCCGGACAACGCGCGGCCTTGCAGGCGCTCCTTGGCGTAGATCGCGGCGTTCTGGTAGGCGACTTCCGACAGCGCCAAGCCTTGAACGCCAACACCGAGTCTTGCCTCGTTCATCATCGTGAACATGGCGGGCAGGCCGCGGTTCTCTTCGCCGACCAGCCAGCCCACGGCACCGTCGTAATTCATCACGCATGTGGAATTGCCGTGGATGCCCATCTTCTCTTCGATCGAGCCGCAAGTGACGCCATTTGCCCCGCCAAGCGAGCCGTCGTCCTTGACCGTCACCTTCGGCACCACGAACAGCGAAATGCCTTTGGTGCCGGACGGTGCGCCCTCGATGCGCGCGAGCACCAGATGGACTATATTCTCGGAAAGGTCGTGTTCGCCGGCGGAAATGAAAATCTTGGTGCCGGTGATCTTGTAGCTGCCGTCGGCCTGTTTCACCGCCTTGGTGCGCAGCAGGCCGAGATCCGTGCCACAATGCGGCTCGGTGAGATTCATGGTGCCGGTCCAGACGCCTTCCACCATCTTGGGCAGATATTTCTTTTTCAGTTCCGGCGAGGCATGGGCAAGCAGCGCGGCGATGGCGCCCTGAGTGAGGCCCGGATACATGGCAAAGGCCATGTTGGCCGAGCAGAGCAACTCGTTCACCGCCACCGTCAGGGTCGCCGGCAGGTCCTGACCGCCGTATTCGGCCGGCACCGAGATACCGATCCAGCCACCCTCGACGATTTGCTTGAACGCGTCCTTGAAGCCGGTCGGCGTGGAAACGCTGCCGTCGGCGTTACGCTTACAGCCTTCTTTGTCGCCGACGCGATTGAGCGGGGTGAGCACTTCTTCGCTGAACTTGGCCGCTTCGCGCAGCACCGCTTCCACCACGTCGGGCGAAGCCTCGCCGAAGCCGGGAAGATTGCCGTAACGCTCGAGATGAAAGACATCGTTCAGGAGGAACAACGTGTCGTCCACGGGGGCTTTGTATGTCGGCATCGATCCCTCCCGGTGTCCGGCGAACACCGTTAACCGTTCGTTAGCTATTGAGCGATGGCACCCACCGCAAGAACGGCCGCGGCTTTCCCCAAGGTTTTGCAAGCGCAGCTACGGCGAAACCATCGCGTATCCGCATTACGGCCGCGTTAAGCCGGCGTCCACCGCCGAACACGGCAAAAACTGCCGACGAATTCGGGCACTCCGGGCAATTCTTAACCCCGTGTTTACCGTGACCGGCAAAAAGTCGGTGAATGGACTGCGGACCGTATCGGTATCCACACATTATTAAGCCGTGGCGGTTCTCCGGCGAGCCCCAGAAGCTCCGTCAACTCCACTTCAAACGTGGGCGCGAGCAATGAAATTCGACGTTCCATGGAGCTTGAAAGGGGTTCGGCCGGAGGCGCTCCAAACCGCCGAAGAAGCCGCGCGCCGGTCCGGCATGTCGGTGGGCGACTGGCTCAACTCCGTGATCGTCCAGCAAGCCGGGCAAGCGGGAGTGCCATCGCCGCCACTCGCGGACGAAGATTTTCATACCGGCGAACTCGCCGGGGCGAACCATCGGCGCGATGACCGCTTGCAGCACACGGAGCCGGCGTTCGCGCGCGCGGGGCCGACAGCCTACGCGCCGAAACGCAGCCGCAACGAGCCCGCCCGATCCACCAGCCTATCGCCGCCCCCGCCCCCGGGAATCCCGAACGTGCGGCTGCCGCCGAGTCTCGACCGTGCCATCGCCGAAATCGCGGACCGCCAGCGCACGCTCAGCGGCAAAACACCGGCGCGGCGTCGGCAGCCGCAAGCCGCCGCGGAGATTCCCGCGCCACCGTCCCAGCCAATGCCGACGCAGAATTTGGCGGGCCTGGAAGAGCAACTGCGCAACATCACCAAGCAGATCGAGACGCTGCGCAAGCCGGGCGTTGAACAAGCGATCAATGCCTTGCGCGAGGAGCTCAGCGAGATCGGCCGCACGCTCAGCGACGCGATGCCACGCCGCTCCCTCGAGGCCATCGAAAAGCAGATCCAGAGCCTTGACCGGCGCATCGCCGAAGGCCGCCAGGCCGGCATCGATGCCGCCACGCTCGGCGGCATCGAGCATGGGCTTGCTGAAGTACGCGACGCGATGCAGGGGCTGATGCCGGCGGAAAACCTGATCGGGTACACCGACGCGGTCGCCAACCTCGCCCACAAGATCGACCTCATCGTGGCCCAGAACGACCCGGCGACGATTGCGCAACTCGAGCGGTCCATCCTCACGCTGCGCGAGATGACCAACCATATCGCGTCCAACGACACGGTTCAGGGGCTGGCCGCCCAGGTGCAGGCGTTGGGCGAGAAGATCGAATACATGGCGCAAGCGAGCGCCGGGTCCGGCGAGGGGGCGCTCAACCATCTCGAGCAGCGCATCGCCCTGCTCTCGGACACGCTGGCAGAGCGCGCGCAGAGCGGACCCGCGGTATCGCCGCGGCTGGAAGCTCTGGTGCAATTGCTCGCCGACAAGATCGAGCAGATTCAGAATTCGCGCGGCAACGGCGACGCCTTCGGCCATCTTGAGGATCATATCGTCAAGCTGGTGAAGAAACTGGACGCTTCCGATTCCAGGCTCGGCCATTTGGAAGGGATCGAGCGCGGCCTGGCCGATTTGCTGGTCCACTTCGAAAATATGCGCGCGAATCCGGGCGCCGGTGGATCACGCGCGCAAGACGCGCCGGCCGTCGTCGATCTTAGGCACGACATCACGCGCACCCAGGACGCATTGGAAGTGGTGCATGGCACGCTCGGCCACGTCGTCGACCGCCTTGCCACGATCGAAAAGGACATACGCGGCGCGACGTCACCACCGGCACCGCTGGCGCCGCCCGCAATGCGCCGGATGCCGCTTGCAACGCAATTGCCGATCGATCCCAATCTGCCGGACAACCAGCCGCTCGAACCCGGCTCGGGGCCGCCGCATTTGCAGGTCAATCCAGCCGCGCGCATTGCAGCCTCGGAAGCCGTTCTCGGCGCGCCACCGCCTGCCGCCGCACCGGGCGGCAAATCCAGCTTCATCGCCGCCGCCCGCCGCGCCGCTCAGGCAGCGGGTCAGCAACCGAGTGTCCGCACGTCGCGCGCGGAACCGGTCCCGGCCTATGAGTCCACCAACACATCCTTGCGCGCCAAGATGATGAAGCGGGTCAAATCGCTTTTCGTCGCGGCCAGTATTATCGCCATCGTCGTCGGCGGGGTGCAGATTGCCGGCAAGATGTTCGATTTTGGAAATTCGATCGCCAAGCTGGCGGAGGCCCCCTTTACAGGTCCGCTCTTGGACACCGCGAAAACCGAGCCGGCGATCGACATAACAGCACCCGCGCCCGAAGCGACGGGCAGTATCGCCGCCAATCCGTTCGCACCACCTGCGCCGCCGGCAATGGGACCACTCGCACCACCGCCACCCGAAGGCAGCGCGGTCGCAACCATCCCGCCGCTCGGCATGAACCAGATGCCGCCAGCGGTGCCCTCATTGTTCGGTCCGCCGGTGTTCGCGGCAAAGAACGACATCACCGGATCGATTCCGCGTCCGGCCGTCGGCGGCCAGGCAGCCCGCCAGGCGATGCCGTCGGATCAGCAGCTAGCCGACCGGCTGCCGGTCGCCATTGGCGGACCCAAATTGCGCGGCGCGGCCGCTGCCGGCAATGCCGCCGCCGCTTATGCGGTGGCCATGCGCTTCGCCGAAGGGCGCGGCGTGCCAGTCAACATGGAGGAAGCGGCGCATTGGTACGAGCGCGCGGCCAGCAAGGGCTTGGTCCCGGCGCAATTCCGCTATGCCAGCCTGCTGGAAAAAGGCCTGGGCGTAAAGAAGGACCTCGCGCAGGCCCGCCGGCTCTATCTCGCCGCCGCCAACAAGGGCAACAGCAAGGCGATGCACAACCTCGCCGTGCTCTACGCCGAAGGCATCGACGGCAAGCCGGACTACGCCACCGCCGTGCAATGGTTCCGCAAGGCCGCTCAGCACGGCATCGCCGATAGCCAGTACAATCTCGGCATCCTGTGCGCGCGCGGCCTCGGCACCGACCAGAACTATGCCGAAGCCTATAAATGGTTCGCGCTCGCGACCATCCAGGGCGACAAGGAATCCGCCAAGAAGCGCGACGATGTCGCGGCCCAACTGGACCCAGCTGCGGTGGCCGCCGCCCAACAAGCGGTCAAAAGCTTCGTTGCCGAGCCGCAGCCGCCAGAAGCGGTCACGGTGCGCGAACCGCCCGGCGGCTGGGATCAAGCCGCCGGCGCGCCGGCACAAACCAGCTTGCGGCCAGCAAGGCCGCTCGCGCCCGGCGCATTCCAGGTCGGAAAACGGTGAACAAGCGCATCTGATCGCGCAAAAGCGTGATCACAGGCCGGTTCATCGCTAAGATCGCGCTGACCATTGGCCCAGAGTTGCTGCTGGATCCGCAAGACGCGGCGTTGACCGCAAGGTGAACCTCGCGCCGGCACGGTCCGGTCAGCGGCGCATTGGCCGCGCACCCCGGACAACGCCTCGTGCAAATTTATCTTCCGATCGCCGACATGCCCGTGAACATCTTCCTCGTGCTGGGGATGGGGCTGGCGGTCGGCTACGTCTCCGGCATGTTCGGCATCGGCGGCGGCTTCCTGATGACACCGCTATTGATATTCATCGGCGTCTCGCCCGCGGTCGCGGTGGCAAGCGTGGCCAGCCACATCGCCGCGTCCTCATTCACCGGCGCGATGACCTATTGGAACAGACGCGCGCTCGATCTTGCGCTCGCGCTGATGCTGCTCGGCGCCGGCATCCTTGGCACCGCGACCGGCGTCTGGTTATTCACGACCTTGCGCGCGCTCGATCAGCTCGACCTGATGATCGGGCTCTCTTACGTGACGCTACTGACGATTGTCGGCGGCCTGATGATCTACGAAAGCGTCCGCGCGGTCATGCGCACGCGGCAGGGTCTGCCAGCCATGATCCGCCGGCCCGGCAGCCACACCTGGTTCCACGGGCTGCCGTTCAAGGTGCGGTTCAAGCGTTCGAAAATATACGTGTCCGCGATTCCGGTCTGGGCCATCGGGTTCACCATCGGTTTCGTCGGCGCCATCATGGGCATCGGCGGCGGATTCTTGCTGGTGCCGATGCTGATCTATTTCCTGCGGGTACCGACCGCAACCGTGATCGGCACCTCGATGGTGCTCACCCTCGTGACCATGGCATCGGCGACGGTGATGCACGCGGCCACCAACCATCTGGTCGACGTGGTACTGGCATTGATCCTGATGGTCGGCGGCGTGGTCGGCGCGCAATTCGGCGCGCGCACCGGGCAGCGAATGCGGGGCGAATGGCTACGCCTCCTGCTCGGCCTCCTGGTTTTCGCGGTTGGCTTGCGTTTCGCCCTTGAGCTGGTGGTGCAGCCCGACGATTTGTATTCGATCCGTTACGTCAGGGGCGAATGATGCGGCGGATCGCATTCACGCTTCTCATGGCCATAATCGGCTGCGGCGCGCAGCCGGCCGCCGCCGAACGGCTGGTGGTGTCGCTGTCGAACCAGCGGGTGGCAATCACCTCGAACTTCGTCGGCGACGAACTGGTGCTGTTCGGCACCATCGAGCCAGACGCTGGCAAGACCGCGCGGCGGTCGGCCTATGATCTCGTCGTCACCGCGGTCGGGCCGCGCCAGACTCTACGCACGCGGCGCAAGCAGCGTGTGCTCGGCATCTGGGTCAATGTCGATTCGCGCGAATTCGTGCGCGTACCGTCCTATCTCGCCATCCTGAGCAACCGCCCGGTGGCGCAGATCGCGCCGCAGGACACCTTGCGGCGGTTGCAGATCGGGCTCGACAATTTCCTGCTGCCGCAACGCATCGGACCGGACATCGCAGACACCGTGCACGACGAGCCATTCCGGTTAGCGTTCGTACGCTTGCAAAGCCAGCATGGCCTGTACCGAGAAATCGCCGCAGCGGTGACTTTCCTGACGCCGACCGTGTTCCGCGCCGGGATCCCGCTGCCGGCCGACATTCCGACGGGCAGCTATGCGTTCGACGTCAAGCTGTTTGCCGACGGCGCGATAGTGGCGCGCACCAATTCGGCGCTGGAAGTGACCAAGGCAGGCTTCGAGCAATATGTCGCCGACGCCGCCCGTGACAACGGCTTACTCTATGGCTTCGCCACCATGCTGATGGCGCTGCTCACCGGCTGGATCGCCAGCGTTGTGTTTAGGCGGGATTGAAAATCAATCCGGCAGGCAGCGCTTGGCGGCGAAGGCGTAAAGCCGGTCCTCGCCCAGCATGTGCGCGGTGAACTTGAGCGTGCCGAACAGATCGGCGAAAGCGGCGTCGCGGACGTTTAAGCCGCCGGTGAAGGCGCCAAAGGCCGGCATCACCATGCGCGTGCTATCTGCGGCGAAGCAGCGCCGGCTGACCGCGCGGCCGCGATGCGCGATACGCGCCATCGGATGCAGATGGCCAGCGATTTCGCCGGCCGCGCCGGTCGGCAGATGGCGGAACGTCAGCGCGTCGACGCACAGCGTCGCGTGGAAGGCGCCGCCTATATTCACCGCCGGCTCGGGATCGTGATTGCCGGTAATCCAGATCCAGTCGCGGCCGCGCTGAAGCGCACGCAGATTGTCGCGGTCGTCGCCGCCAAGCCGCGTCGGACCGCCACCGTCATGGAAACTGTCGCCGAGCGCGACCACGCAGCGAGGCGCGTAGTGCGCGATCAGGCGGGCGAGCCGCGCCAACGTTGCCGCTGTGTCGTAGGGCGGCAGCAATTGCCCGCGCGCGGCAAAGCTAGAGCCCTTCTCCAGATGCAAGTCGGCGATGGCGAGCAGGCCTTGCTCGCGCCAGTAGAGGGCGCCGGCGGGGTCGGCAATAAGAGAGATGCCGCTCACCACGATGTCATTCCGGTCGCGCGCGCCGGAATCCGGGGCCCCTGGATTCGGGGCTCGCCGCTGCGCGGCGCCCCGGAATGAGGAATCAGTCACTGCATTGCCTCCTTCACCAATTCGTCGGCGGCTTCGGCCAGCAGCGTATCCGAGGCCTCGCCATAGACGGTCTCGCGCCCAATCTCCAGCATCACCGGAACCGCCAGCGGCGAGACATGGTCGAGCACTTTATGAACAATTCGGCCCTTGATACGCGCCAGCATTTCGCCCAGTCGCTTGATATCGAGCAGCCCGGTGGCGGCATCGGCGCGCGCGGCGCGCAAGAGGATGTGGTCGGCCTGGTGCTTGCGCAGCACGTCATAGACGAGATCGGTCGAAATCGTGAGCTGGCGGCGCGATTTCTCCTCGCCGGGGAAGCGCCTCTCGATCAACCCGGCGATGATGGCGCAGGAGCGGAAAGTGCGCTTCATCAAAGCGGATTCGGCGAGCCATTCTTCCAGATCGTCGCCCAGCATGTCCTGACCGAACAATTGGGCGAGCGAGAGATCGCCGCGCGCGATATGCAGCGCGACGTCACCCAGGCCCCAAACCGCTAGTGCATATTCGTTGGCGACGAATCCGAGCGGGCGCATGCGCGCGCGCTCGAGCCGACGCGTGAGCAGCATGCCAAGCGTCTGATGCGCGAGCCTTCCCTCAAACGGATAGCAGACCAGGTAATATTTGGCGGCGCGCGGAAAGGTTTCGACCAGCAGGTCGCCGGCGGCCGGCAGCAATGAGCGCCATTGCTGGATTTCCAGCCATTCGCGCACTTGTTCCGGCAGCGCGCGCCAGGCCTCAGGCTCCGCCAGCAGCGCGCGCACACGCGCGGCAAGATAAGTTGAGAGCGGGAATTTGCCGCCTTCATAGGCCGGCACCTTCGGATCAGTGGCGGTCGAGCGCGAGACATAGACCTCGTCCTCAACCAGCGCCTCGTATTTCAATATTTCGCCGGCGAACACGAAGGTATCGCCCACCGACAGCATCTCGATGAAATATTCCTCGACCTCTCCCAGCAGTCGCCCGCCGCGCGGGATCATCGCGCCGCTTCGGCGCGAGCGCACCAGCCGCACCTTGAGCATGTCGGCCTCGACGATGGTGCCGACATTCATGCGGTAGCGTTGCGCCACGCGCGGATGGGTGATGCGCCAGCGGCCATCTTTGCCAAGTTTCGTATCTTGCCGGATTTTAGCGAAACGTTCGTAGGCTTTGAGCGCATAGCCGCCGGTGGCGACGAAATCGACCGCGGCGTCGAAATCGGCACGGATGAGCGCCGTGTAGGGCGCCGCCGTACGCACTTCAGCAAAGAGCTCGTCGCTCAGAAACGGCGCACCGACCGCGCGGCCGAGGATGTGCTGCGCCAGCACGTCCAGCGCACCGATGCGTAAAGGCGGCGTGTCCTGCGCGTTTTCGGCCACCGCGTCGATGGCGGCACTGCATTCCAGCACCTCGAAGCGGTTGGCCGGCACCAGCACCGCTTGCGACGGTTCGTCCAATCGGTGGTTCGAACGTCCGATTCTCTGAAGAAGCCGCGAGGCGCCTTTGGGCGCGCCGACATTGATGACCAGATCGACGTCGCCCCAGTCGATACCGAGATCGAGCGACGACGTGCACACCACCGCACGCAGTTTGCCGGCCACCATGGCGTCCTCGACCTTGCGCCGTTGCGCAACGTCGAGTGAGCCGTGATGCAGCGCGATGGCGAGGCTGTCGTCGTTGGCGCTCCACAGCTCCTGGAACAGGAATTCGGCCTGGCTGCGGGTGTTGACGAAGACGAGCGTGGTCTTGCGACGCTTGATCAGGTCGTAGATTTCGCCCAGCGCGTGGCGCGCCGAATGGCCGGCCCAAGGCAAGTGCTCCTCGGTGTCGAGCATGGTGACTAAAGGCTGAGCGCCGGCTTGCGCCAGCACGATGTCGGCGTACGCCGTTCCCGCCGGCGGCTGCGGCACCAGAAAGCGGGCGAGATCGTCGGGCTCGGCCACGGTCGCCGACAGACCGACGGTGACGAGCTGCGGCGCCAGCGCGAACAACCGCGCCAGACCGAGCGAGAGGAGATCGCCGCGCTTCGACGTGACGAGCGAATGCAATTCGTCGAGCACGACGCGTTTGAGCGTGCCGAATAGATAAGGCGCGTCGGCTGAGGCGAGCAGCAGCGCCAGTTGCTCCGGCGTGGCGAGCAAAATGTCGGGCGGATAGCGGCGCTGGCGTTGGCGTTTGGAAGCGGGCGTGTCGCCGGTGCGGGTTTCCAGCTTCACGGCCAGCCCCATTTCGCGCACCGGAATTTCCAGGTTGCGTGCAACGTCGACCGCCAACGCCTTCAGCGGCGAAATGTAGAGCGTGTGCAGGCCTTGCGAACGGCGGACCTCGCGCCCGGCCGAAACCATCCGGCGCGGCGTCGCGGACGCCTCGCACAACTCCACCAGCGTCGGCAGGAAGCCAGCCAGCGTCTTGCCGCCGCCGGTGGGCGCGATCAGCAGTACCGAACGCCCTGCCCGTGCCTTGGCCAACAACTCAAGCTGGTGCAAGCGCGGCGCCCAGCCGCGGCCGGCAAACCAGCGCGCAAACCGGTCCGGCAAAAGCGGCGCGGCATCGCTGCGGTCGAAGGCGGTTGCGGGTTCCATGGCGCGAGTCTAAGGCATATCTAAAAGCCGCGCGAAACAATGTGCTAGGTTCGAATCATGACCGAAGACCGGACGACCCCAGGAGAGAAACCGATGAGCAACGGCACGATAGCGAAGGTTTTCGGCGGCTCGCCGCTGGGGGTGCTGTTCCGTCTGGTGCTGGTATCGGTCCTGGTCGGCGTTGTCCTATCGGCGCTCGGACTCGATCCGTGGAACATCATCCAAAGCGTCGAGCGGCTGATCCGCAACATCTGGAACATGGGATGGGACGCGGTGCGCTATCTCTGGCGCTATTTCCTGCTCGGCGCCGTGATCGTCATCCCGATCTGGATCATCATGCGGCTGGTCAACGCGCCGCGCGGGCGCTAACCCGGCCAACTTTCCGCCGTGATATCCGCCGCATCCGAGCCGACCATGGCGGCGAGCGAATTGCGGTGGCCGCGTTTGAGCGCCGCCAGCACGTCGGCCTTGATTTCCGCCACCACGCCGATGCCGCGGTACACCAGCCCAGTGTAAAGTTGCACCAGCGTCGCGCCCGCCTTGATCTTGGCGATGGCGGTCGGGCCAGAGTCGACGCCACCGACACCAATCAGCGGGAACGCGCCCTCGGCGCGCACGAAGGTTTCCGCCAGCATACGGGTCGAGAGCTTGAACAGCGGGCGGCCGGACAGGCCGCCCGCTTCCTTGGCTTTGTCGCGCTCTCGCAGCGAGCTCGGCCGCGCCAGAGTGGTGTTGCCGACGATCATGCCGTCGACGCGGTGCTTGCGCGCGATGCCGACGGCGTCGTCGAGATCGGACAGCGTGAGATCCGGCGCGATCTTGACCAGAAGCGGCACCGGCCCCATGCGCGGGCGCACGCGTTCGCGCGCGTCGAGCACGCGGGCGAGTAGATCGTCGAGCGCCTTCGCCTGCTGAAGGTCGCGCAGGCCCGGCGTGTTGGGCGAGGACACGTTGACGGCGAAATAGCTGGCCACGGCAGCGAAGGTTTCGACCAACTGGGCGTAGTCGCCGTTGCGGTCGGCGCTGTCGCGGTTGGCGCCGATATTGACGCCGACGATGCCGCCTTCGCCGGCGCGCGCCGCCAGCCGCTTGAGCGCCGCCGCCGCGCCCTCGTTGTTGAAGCCGAGGCGGTTGACCACGCCCTCGTCGGATTCGAGCCGGAACAGGCGGGGACGCGGATTGCCGGCCTGCGGCTTTGGCGTGATGGTGCCAACCTCCACGAAGCCGAAGCCGAGCCGCAGAAGTGCGTCGGGCACCTGCGCGTTCTTGTCGAAGCCGGCCGCGATCCCGACCGGGTTGGGGAAATTGAGGCCGAAGGCGCGCACGGAGAGCTCACGCGCATCGTTGGCCGCGCGCACCAGCGGCATATAGCGCAAGGCCTTGATCGCCAAGGTATGCGCGTCCTCAGGGTCGAGGGCCCGCATCAGCGGGCGGGACAGCCGGTCGAAAAATCCGATCACCATGGATTCGACCCTATCGGCGGGGGTGCGGCTTGTTCAAGACGAGCGGCCAAGGAAACTGTTGCGCGAGGGGGGCGACTCAAGGCTATAATTCCTATAACTTGGACTACAATCTCATCCGGGCCCACGCGCATGTCCCTGACACACAACCAGATCTGGAATGCCATCGACCGGCTGGCGGCCCGCGCCAAGCTGACGGCCTCCGGGCTCGCCAAGAAAGCGGGCCTCGACCCGACCACGTTCAACAAATCCAAGCGCATTACCCCGGAAGGCCGGCCGCGCTGGCCATCCACCGAATCGGTGGCCAAGGCGCTCGCCGCCACCGGCACCAAGGTCGACACCTTCGTCAACCTGATCACCGACGGCGGCAAGGTGGCGATCTCGAACGTGCCGCTGATCGGCTTCGCCGAAGCCGGTTCCGGCGGTTATTTCGACGACGGCGGTTTCCCGGTTGGCAAGGGTTGGGAGGAGATCGCCTTCCCTTCAGTCACCGACGAGCATGCCTACGCGCTGGAAATCTCCGGCGACTCGATGAAGCCGGCCTATCGCGACGGCGACGTCATCGTAGTCTCGCCGGCAGCGCCCGTGCGCAAGGGCGACCGCGTGGTGGTCAAGACCAAGGACGGCGAGGTAATCGTGAAAGAGCTCAAGCGCAAGAACTCGAAACACCTCGAGCTCAAATCGCTCAACGCCGAGCACCGCGACCGCACGCTACCGATGTCCGAGGTGCTTTGGGTGACGCGCATCATGTGGGCGAGCCAATAGGCCGCGCAGCGCGGGAAATTTTTGGCGTATTTGCTGGCGCTCGCTGGGAGCGTCGTTCAATCGGCAACGTAGGGGCAATCATGATGCAAAGCATCGTCCATCCCAACGCTTGCGCGTGTTGCGGCGACATGCTGCGCGCGCGGTTCGACCGTCGGCGCTTCCTTCATCTGACGGCCGGCGCCGGCATGCTCGCGGCATTTCCGTCGCTCGCATTAGGCGCGGAAGGAAACTACGACGCCATGTTGCTCACCTGCATCGATCCTCGGTTCCCCGAGCCGACCATCAAGTACATGGAAGGCCGGCACATGCAGGGCAAGTACAGCCAATTCTCGTTCGCCGGCGCTTCGATCGGCGTGGTGGCGCCAGTGTTTAAGACCTGGGAACCGGCGTTCTGGGATAACCTCGCGACATCGATCCAGATCCACCACATTCCAAAAGTCATCGCGATGAATCATCGCGACTGCGGTGCGGCCAAGATCGCCTATGGCGAGGCGAAAGTTGCCAACGCCAAAATCGAGACCGAGACACACAAAGTCGCGCTGATGGAATTCAAGAAGCAGGTCGGCAAAAAGCATCCCAAGCTGCAGGTCGAACTCGGCCTGATGGCGCTCGACGGTAGCGTGGAGATGTTTAGCTGACCTGTCATTCCGGGTCCGGCGCTTCGCGCCGTCCCGGAATGACTCAGGCCGACCGCGCCAGCGCGCCGTCGATCATGTCGACCGTGTTCTGCACCCCATAGACCGCGACGAAGGAGCCGAAGCGCGGGCCTTTCTCTTGGCCGAGCAGCACCTGGTAGAGCATGTTGAACCAGTCGAGCGAGACGCCCGGCTTGCCATCCTTGGCCTTTTTCTTCTGGTCGAGGAACGGCTCGCGCCGCCCGACCTCGTAGACGACGTCCTGAATTTCCTCGGCCGTCGCGCTCGCCGGCAAATTCGACAGCGCGTCGCGCAAATCGGTCAGCGCCGCGCGCTCCACGTCGGTCGGCTCGCGGAATTTCTTCGCCGGTTGCACGAAATCGCGGAAATAGTGGATGGCGTATTCGACCTGCGCGTTGAGCTTGGGGTGGCTCTGCGGCGTGACGCCCGGGCGGTAGCGGCCGATGAAGCCCCACAGCGTCTCGGCGTTCTCCGCGTTCGACGACGACACCAGCGTGAGCAACATGGAGAACGTCACCGGCATCTCGACCTTGGGCGGATTGCCGGAATGGATGTGCCAGACCGGATTGGACAGTTGCTGCCGCGCGTCCTGCCGCTGGTAGCCGTCGAGGAATTGCTGGTACTCATCGACGGTGCGAGGAATGACGTCGAAGTAGAGACGCTTGGCCGCCTTCGGCTCGCGGTACATGTAACAGGACAGGCTTTCGGGCGACGCATAGCGCAGCCATTCGTCGATGGTCAGGCCGTTACCCTTGGACTTGGAAATCTTCTGGCCGTTCTCGTCGAGGAAAAGCTCGTAGTTGAAGCCTTCCGGCGGCATCCCGTCGAGCGCGCGGCAGATTTCGCCCGAGAGCTTCACCGAGTTCGATCAGGTCCTTGCCGGCCATCTCGTAGTCGACACCAAGCGCGACCCAGCGCATCGCCCAATCCGGCTTCCATTGCAGCTTGCAGCGCCCGCCGGTGACCGGAACCGTGAATCGCTCCTGCGTCTCCGGTTCTTCGTAGGTGATCGTACCGCGCTGCGCGTCGTGCGAGAGCACCGGCACTTGCAGAACGACGCCGGTCTTCGGATCGATCGGCAGGAACGGCGAATAAGTTGCCGCGCGCTCCTCGCGCAACGACGGCAGCATGATCGCCATCACCTTGTCGAAGCGTTCCAGCACCTTGAGCAGCGCTGCGTCGAAGCGGCCGGACGTGTAGCACTGCGTCGACGACAGGAATTCGTACTCGAAGCCGAAATGATCGAGGAAGGCCCGCAGCCGCGCGTTGTTGTGCTCGCCGAAGCTCGGGTGGGTACCGAACGGATCGGGCACCTTGGTCAGCGGCTTGCCGAGATGCTTTTCCAGTAACTCCTTGTTCGGCACGTTGTCCGGCACCTTGCGCAAGCCGTCCATGTCATCGGAGAAGGCGATCAGCCGCGTCTTGATCTTGTCGTCGGTCAAGACGCGGAAGGCGTGGCGCACCATGGTGGTGCGCGCGACTTCGCCGAAGGTGCCGATATGCGGCAGGCCAGAGGGGCCATAACCGGTCTCGAAGATCACTTCTTCCTTGGGCTGCTTTTTCAGGCGTGCGACGATCTTGCGCGCCTCCTCGAACGGCCAGGCATTCGAGCGTTCGGCGACTTCGCGCAAGCTTTCGGCGGTTTCGGTTGCGGACATCGTGATCTCCGGCGCGGACACTAGGAATCCAAAGGCCGCGCGTCAAACCTTCTCGTCATTCCGGGACGCGAGCAAAGCGAGAGGACCCGGAATCCAGAGCCAAGCGCGGTGCCCGTGTTGCTGGATTCCGGGTCCATCCGCCTTCGGCGGATGCCCCGGAATGACGCGTATCAAAATGGGCTGATCGGAAAATAGCGCAGCCATAGATCGGTGAAGCGGCCCTTCTCCCAAAGCCGGAACAGCGCCCAATTGAAGGCCTGCCGCAACACGTCGTTGCCATGCTTGACCGCGATGCCGACGCCCTCGCCGAAATAGCGGCTCTCCATGTACGGCCCGCCGCGGAATTCGCAGCAGTTGCCGGAATCGGTGCCGTTGAGCCAGAACGCAAGCGAGATGCCGTCGCCGAATAAAAGATCGACGTCGCCTTTTTTCAACGCAAAACGGGAGGCGTCCTCGCTCGGATAGGGATGCAGTTCGGCTTCGGTGAACAGGGTCTTCAGATAGGCCTCGTGCGCGGTTCCGGCGACCACCGCGATTTTCTTGCCTTCCAGCGCCTCCGGCCGCACGTCGTCATTGGGATAGTCGCGGCGCGATACGAAGCGCGCCGGTGTGCGGTAGTAGGGATCGCTGAAATCCACGCGCTTGCGCGTCTCCGGCGTCTCGGCGATGGAGGCGATCACCGCGTCGCCGTTGTTGCTGTTCAGAGACCCAATCAACGTATCGTAACGCCGTTGCTGGATGGTGCAGGCGACCTTGATCTCCTCGCAGATCATCCGCGCCAGATCGACGTTGAAGCCGGCGGGCGTGCCATCCGGCCCGGCAAAGTCGAACGGCGGATAATCAGTTTCGGTGAGGAAGCGGATGATGCTGATGCGCGACAGGTCCGGCCGTTCCGGCCGCCGGCGCGGGTCCCAGAACCCGGGGACTGCCATCGGATTCTCAATGGTGTTGGCCGCCGGCGCGGCTGGCGGCTGAGCGGCCGGCTGCGCTGCCGCTGTGAACGTCGCCGCGCTCAGCATGGCGGCGAGCAAGGGCATGATGCCGCCGCGCACACATTGACCGCAAAACCAAACCATTAGCCGCCTCGAAGCAGGATTCGCGGCGACCATAGCATCGCAATTGCGGCGGGCCAGCCTTAATCGCCAGAGCGCCAACGGCCTCAGGCGGCGGTGAGGTGCTTCTCGATCTCGTGGATCGGCAGCTTGACGAGGTCCTTGTGCACCTCGGTGCGTACCGCAGCGCGCAGCGCGTGCGAGTAAACCGGACGGATCATGCCAAGCGCGCGCGGCGAGGCAACCATGATAATCGACTTCGCCTTGCCGGCGGCGAGCGCCGCATCAAGGTGCTTGACCAAGTCCAGGAGGAATGTCCGCTCCGCCTGATCGTGCCAGTCGGTTTGCGTGACCGCACTGCTGCCAGAACCGGCAGAACTATGCGTGCGGCCCGGCCTATCGGCACCGAGTTCGTGGGTCGCCAGATCCTTCTGCTCGTATACCGCCACGGTTTTGAGATTGGGAAACATGGCATCGCCGACGTTGTGCAGCACTAGTGCCTTGGCGCCGTCGCAGACCACAACCCATTCGTCGCGGTGGATCGACAATTCGGACATGGAGACCTCCTGAATAAAACATAAGACTAGGACAATCGCGTTGACCGCGCGTTGCTCTGGATCAAACGCCGGAGCCCCTATTTCGTTGCGAAAGCCCGCGTCAATTGGTCCCGTCCAGCAGCCGGCGGGCGATGACCTGGGCCTGGATCTCCGCGGCGCCTTCAAAAATGTTCAGGATGCGGGCGTCGCACAGGATGCGCGAGATCGGGAATTCCAGCGCGAAGCCGTTGCCACCATGGATCTGCACCGCGTTGTCGGCATTGGCCCAGGCGATGCGCGCGGCGAGAAGCTTCGCCATGCCGGCTTCCAGATCGCAGCGGCGGCCGGAATCTTTTTCGCGCGCCGCGAAATAAGTAAGTTGGCGCGCGGCCATGATCTCCGCCGCCATCATGGCGAGCTTGTCGGCGACGCGCGGGAAGGTAACGATCGGCACGCCGAACTGCACGCGGTTCTGCGCATAGTCGAGCGCCTGCTCCATGGCCGCCTGCGCCACGCCGATGGCGCGCGCGGCCGTCTGAATGCGCGCCGATTCGAAGGTCTGCATAAGTTGCTTGAAGCCCAGCCCCTCGACGCCGCCGAGCAGGTTTTCCGCCTTCACTTCGAAGCCGTCGAAGGCGATCTCGTATTCCTTCATGCCTCGATAGCCGAGCACCTCGATCTCGGTGCCGCTCATACCCGGCGCGGGGAACGGATCTTTGTCGTCGCCGCGCGGCTTCTCGGCCAGCAACATGGACAGGCCGCGATGGCTTTTTTCGCCCGGGTTGGTGCGCACTAAAAGTGTCATCAAGTCGGCGCGCACCGGATGCGTGATCCAGGTCTTGTTGCCGTAGACCTTGTAGACGTTCCCCTCGCGTACTGCGCGCGTCTTTAGCGAAGCGAGATCGGAGCCAGTGTTCGGCTCGGTGAAAACCGCCGTCGGCAGGATTTCGCCCGACGCGATCATCGGCAGCCATTTCGCCCTCTGCTCCTCCGTGCCGCCGCCAAGAATGAGCTCGGCCGCAATCTCCGAACGCGTGCCGAGCGAGCCGACGCCGATATAACCGCGCGCCAATTCCTCGGACACCACGCACATAGACTCCTTGCCGAGGCCCATGCCGCCGAAATCCTCCGGAATCGTAAGCCCGAACACGCCGAGCCGGGACATCTGCCCGATAATCTCCATCGGGATATAGCTGTTGGTGCGGTGCCAGGTCTGCGCGTGGCCGATTACCTCGCTGTCGGCGAATTTGCGCATCTCCTCACGGATCGATTCGAGCGTATCGTCGAGGCCGCAGGCGCCAACCGTGGCATTGTGGCTCACACGCATCAGTTCGACCAGACGGGCGCGCCGCTCTGCAGTGTTGCCGCTGGCAATCAAGCTTTCGACATCTGCGCCGATGCGGGCCGCAACCTGCGCCGCCGAAAGCCCGAGGTCGCTCGGCCGCACCAGTTCGCCCTGACTCATCGGAATCCCGCCGACGACCTGAGCGAGATATTCGCCGAGAGCGATGCGCACGAGGTCTTCCTCGATCTCGCCGAACGTGCCCGCCTCGACCATCCGTTCGGTATAGGCCGCGAGTTGGCGCACGGCCTCCACGTAAGTGGCGAGCCAGGCCAGCCCATGGGTGGCGCGCTGCTCGCGGTCGAACAGACGGCTGTCGGGCTTGCCGGCGACCACTACCCGGTCGCGCACCTTGGCCACGGCGTCGCCGAGCAAGGCATCAAGCACGGTTGTCGCCTCGCGGCTGAGATCGACCAGATCGAGTTCGGCGGTGCGGCGGGAGGCGGCGACGGGCATGGAAACCTCGGAACAGGCGATGACGGTGTGCCGGCTGCGGTCAAGACTCTACGCGTGCAGTGCACAAAAGCAAAGTAGGCTCTAAATTCGCGGGTTTCGCGGCCCTTTCAGGGCCTCGGAACTCCTCAAATTGCTACAAAATTAACCATTTCAAGCTTTCATCACGGAAATACCACAGCACGGTGCCGCTGCCGTCGGTGAGTTCCGAACTAGCCCATGCGCCTCGCAAATTTATCGATTCCATTTGACCGCCTGACCGGGCTGCTGACCTCGATTTCAGTGCGCACCCGCATCGTCGTGCTGGCGCTGATCCCGGTGATCGGCTTCCTCGCCAACGGGCTCACGTATATTTCGGGCGAAGGCGATGTCGGCACCGCCTTCGAGACCGTCAAATATTCCGCCGCGCTTTCCGGCGCCAGCCGCGATTTCAAAAGCGCGATCGCGGCGCTGCGCATCATCGTCAAGGACTTCACTGCCGACCCCAGTGAAAATCTGGTGGTGAGTTTCCAGGAGGCGCACGCGCGCGCGGTGCAAAGTCTCAACACCATAGTGGCTTCGATCGATCGCCCCCATGCCGAAAACATCGAGAGCCTGCGCAAGGACGTCATGGCGTTGCGCGACACCTTCACCGAATTAGTGCGGGAACAAAAGATCCTCGGCTTCGATGAAAATTCGGGGCTGCGCAACAATCTTCGCCAAGCTGGCAACGCCGTCGAGCGTATCATCAACGAGAACATGACCTGGGTCGCCGAGGCGGACGCCAGCAAATTGATGATGACGCTGCTGCTCATGCGCGAGTTTGAAGCCGAATACCGGCTCACGCAAAGCGATCTAACCAAGCAGCAATTTTTTGTTACCTACAAGAAATTCACCGATACATTCGCTCTAATCGACGGCACGCCGGGGATGAAAAACTCGCTCGAGCGTGAAGTGAAGACCTATGCCGAGACGTTCGAGAAATGGATCAACGGCTATGACCGTGTGCAGCCGCTACGCGCGGTGATCGATATCGACAGCCAGAACATGCTGCCACGCGCGGACGACATCATTGAGCGGGCGAGCGAGAGGGCGGATGACGCATCATCGGGCCTGACTGCGTCGCAAGCCCATACGCGCACCGGAATTATCGCGGTCGGAATCGCCATGGTCGCGTTCGGCCTTGGTTTCAGTTGGCTGATCGGACGCAGTATCACGCGTCCCCTCAATGGCCTGTCCGGCGCGATGCAGCACCTCGCCGACGGCGATACCAGCGCGCGCATTCCCGCCACCAAAGCAGGCGATGAGATCGGCGAGATGGCGCGCGCGGTGATCGTATTTCGCGACACCATGATCGAGCGCGAAAAGCTCGCCGCCACCCAGGCCGACGCGAGTCAAGCGCAAGCGCAACGGAACAACAACATTGGTCTTACCATCGCGCAATTCAGGCATTCCGTCGAAAGCGCGCTGTCCAAGCTGCGCGGAGCGTCCATGAAGCTCGAAATGAGCTCGACCGACCTCAACAAGTCCGCCGACGTCATGTCGAGCGAGGCGCGCACCGCCGAGCAACGGGTCGCTGCCGCGGCCGATAACGTCACCACCGCTGCCGGTTCGGTCGAGGAATTAGCCGCCTCGATCGGCGAAATTGCCTCGCAGGCCGCAAAATCCACCGACGTGGCGGGACGCGCGGTATCGGAAGCCCAGCGCACCGTCACCACCATGTCGGACCTCGGCAGCGCCGCCACCCGCATCGGCGAGGTCGTAGGCCTGATCCAGGCGATCGCCGGGCAGACTAACCTGCTGGCGCTTAACGCCACCATCGAGGCGGCTCGCGCCGGCGAATCGGGGCGGGGCTTCGCGGTGGTCGCCTCGGAAGTGAAATCGCTCGCCGGGCAAACCGGGAAGGCGACGGAGGAGATCGCCGATCAGATCGGGTCGATCCAATCGGCTGCCGCCGATGCGGCGCGCGCAATCGAACAGGTCAACACCATCATCCAGGAAATGTCGGCGATCGCCACCATGGTGGCAGCTACCGTCGATCAACAAAACTCCGCGGTTGCCTCGATCGCGGAAGGCGTCAGCCGAGCCTCCGGCGAAGCGCGCAGCGGCGCCGAGGCGATGAGCAAGGTCGCCGGCGTCACCATCGACGCCCGCTCGACCGCCTCCGATGTCAAGGGTCTCGCCGATGCGGTCGCGGCCGAGGCGGAAAATCTTGAAGCGGAAGTACGGCAATTCCTCACCAACGTGCAGGCGGCCTAACATCCTTCTCCCCACATGCGGGGAGAGGCGGCTGACACCCCTTGCAATGCGCGCCGTGATAACCGATCTCAGGACGGTCGATACCGTGCGGGGCTGAGCGTCTTGCGCATTCTCAAACTTTCGCTGGGAATCCTGGCCGACGCGTTCCGGCATTTTCTTGCCGACGACGGCTGGGCGATCGCGAGCCACATCGCGCTGTCCACGCTGATGGCGCTGTTCCCGTTCCTGATCGTCGTCACCGCGCTAGCCGGTCTTTTCTTTGGCTCGAAAGAGCTCGCCGACGAGGCCGCACGCATCCTGCTGGAAGCATGGCCCAAGGAAGTCGCCGGCCCGATCGCCCTCGACGTCGCCGGCGTGCTGACCGATACCCGCGGCGATGTGCTCACATTCGGCATTCTATTCGCGCTTTATTTCGCCTCCAGCGGCGTCGAAAGCCTGCGCATCGGGCTTAACCGCGCTTATGATGCCGTTGAGCCGCGATCCTGGTGGCTGCTGCGGCTGGAGTCGATCGCCTATGTGCTGGTAGGCGCCGTCGCGATCCTGGCATTCTCATTCCTGGTAGTGCTGGCGCCGCTGATCTGGAATAAGCTGCTGCTCTACGTGCCGACGCTGGAACCGTTCAGCAACCTGATCACCTTCGCACGCTACGCCGCGGCGGCGGTTGTGCTGGTGATCGCCCTGACGATTCTGCATCGCTGGCTGCCGTCCGGGCGGCGCGGCTTCGTCGAAATCGCGCCCGGCATTGTCACCACGATATTGCTGTGGCTGGTCAGCGGTGCCGCCTTCGGCCGTTATCTCGCCTATTATACGTTCGCTTACGTATCGATGTACGCAGGCCTGGCTTCAGCGATGATCGCGCTAGTGTTTCTCTATGTCTGCGCGACGATCTTCATCTTCGGCGGCGAATTGAATTCAGTGATCGCCAAAGTGCGCGCGAAAAAGAATTAGCCGCCCGCCGCTTCCCGCACATCCTCGAAGGTTTTCAGGCCGGATTGTGGAGCGTTGACCAGGACCGCCATGTTGCCCGGCGGGTGCTGGTTCTTCCACATCTTCATGTGCGCGAGCGGGATATTGTCCCAGGCGAACACCTCGCTCATGCAGGGATCGATTCGCTGCTCGATCACGAAGCGGTTGGCCTGCGAGGCTTGCTTGAGGTGCGCGAAGTGCGAGCCCTGGATGCGTTTCTGCCGCATCCAGACGTAACGCGCGTCGAAGGTAAGGTTGTAACCGGTAGTACCGGCGCAGAACACGACCATGCCGCCGCGCTTCACGACCAAGCAAGAAACCGGGAAGGTCGCCTCGCCCGGATGCTCAAACACGATATCGACGTCGCGCTTGCCGGTAATGTCCCAGATCGCCTTGCCGAAGCGCCGCGCTTCCTTGGTCCAATCATTATATTCCGCCGTGTTGACCGCCGGCATCTGGCCCCAGCACTTAAAATCCTTGCGATTGATCACGCCTTTGGCACCGAGATTGAAGACGTATTCCGCTTTCGACTCGTCGGATACGACCGCGATGGCGTTGGCGCCCGAGGCTGCCACCAACTGCAAGCCGAACACGCCGAGCCCGCCGGACGCGCCCCACACCAGCACGTTGTCGCCCGGCTTGAGCGTGTGCGGCGAATGGCCGAACAGCATGCGGTAGGCGGTGGCGAGCGTGAGCGTATAGCAGGCCGACTCTTCCCAGGAGAGATGATTCGGTTTGTGCATCAATTGCCGTGACTGCACGCGGCAGAATTGCGCGAACGAACCGTCCGGCGTCTCATAACCCCAGATGCGCTGCGAGGGCGACAGCAACGGATCGCCGCCATTGCAGTCCTCGTCGTCGCCGTCATCTTGATTGCAGTGGACGATGACCTCGTCGCCGACCTTCCAGCGATGCACCTTGTTGCCGACCGCCCAGACCACGCCGGAGGCGTCTGACCCGGCGATATGAAATGGATGCTTGTGCACGTCGAGGGTGGAAACGGGCTGGCCGAGGCCGGCCCAGATGCCGTTGTAGTTGACCCCGCCGGCCATCACCAGCAGCAGCACCTCGTCCTCGCCGATCGTCCAGGTCGGCACCACTTCGAGCTGGAACGATTTGTCGGGCGGTCCGTGACGTTCCTTGCGGATGGCCCAGGCGTGCATTTTCTCAGGCACATGCCCAAGCGGCGGAATCTCTCCGATGTCATAGAGGTCTTTGAGCGGAGCCACGCTCTTCACCTGTGCGACGGTCGACATCGAAATTCTCCCTGCGCTCCAAATAGTCTGGCGCAATTTATGTTGCGATGCAACATTTCGTTTAACCTGCTTACCGGTATCGACGCACTCACGGCTTTCATGTTGAATGAGCCGGGGCTGCGGGCCGCTGCCGGCAATTGCGCCGCGCACGGAGGTCCGCGAGATCGCACCCGGGGAGAACGCCGTCATGATGGCAACGAACAGCATCATCGTTATTTTGATCATCGGCCTGATCGCCGGCTGGCTCGCCGGCAAGCTCATGGGCGGCGGCTTTGGCCTGATCGGCGACATGGTCATCGGCGTCATCGGCGCCTTCATCGGCGGCTGGTTGTGGGGCACGCTGCATCTACCGGTGCTCGGACCGTGGTGGCTGACCGCGATCGTCAGCGCGACCATCGGCGCTTGCATCCTGCTGTTCATCCTGCGCCTGATCAGACGCTAGCGCTGGATCGCACTGCTGCGCACGGGCGGCGGGCGAGGCTCGCCCTTCGCCCGAACGAATAGCCATTCCGGCAAGGCTTAGGTCTTTCTAACTCTCGTCGCTAACACGGCGCGGTAAACGCATCAGCGCAAAAATCGCATTTCGCCGGCGACTGGCCGTAAGCGGCCGAGCCGGCCTACCGGCTTTTGCAGTGAGTTCCAGGCCGGGGATGTCGCCGCCGCATTCGCCTGGTAACGGATTTTGCTATAATTCGGCCAAAGCGTCCGCGATAATAGTCGCGGCGAAGGGAGCGCTTTAGGATGGGGACTCAATTGTTTCGAGCACGCCGGTCTACCGTTGCTGTGACGGCGTTGTCGCTGATGACGGGCGCAATTTTCATTGCCTTTGTCGCGAGCGCGCGGGCGGAAACCTGCGATGCCGCGGTCGGGCTCGCGGTGCTGTCCTCGCCGCTGGCGCCCTGGAAAGGCGCGCCCTTGCGCGTCATCGTCACGACGGAAAAGCCGCTCGACGGCGAATTGTCGCTGATCGCCCCGGACGGCAGCGTCGCCGCCACCTCGCACGACCGGCTCGACGGACCGCCTTACGTCTGGTTCGCCGAGGCGGCCTCGCCGGCCGCGGGGACCTGGCATGCGACGCTCACGCGCAGCGACGCTGCGGCCACCTGCGGGAAGATCACGCGCGACGTCGTCGTGCGCGATGCCAAACCGGCGCCGCTGGCCGCGACGCCGGGCATGCTTTGGCCGCTGCGCGCCTCATGGAATCGCGGCACGGAAAATCTGTTTTCCGCCTGGATCGAGAAACTGTTCGACGCGCCGCTCAACGCTGAGCCGTCATGGCCGGCACTCTACAACGTGTTGCGCGATAGGTCGCGCAACATGCTGTTCAACTCCTTGGGCCTCGGCGAAGACGAAATTCCGATGGCGCTCAAACCCGACTGCACAGACATGGTGTATTTCCTGCGCGCCTATTTTGCGTTCAAGGTAGGCCTGCCGTTCGGCTATTCGCGGTGCAACCGCGCCAAGCCGCCGACCTGCTCGCAGTGGTTCAGCATCGTCAATGCCACGGCGGCGAAGCAAGGCGGTTTGGCGGAATCGTTCGCCAAATATTTACCGGTCGTCGCCGATGCGACGCAGTCCAGTGCGGTGCGTACGCTGGCTACCGACAACAACACCGATTTCTATACCATTCCGTTGACGCAGGACGCGTTACGCCCAGGGACCATCTACGCCGATCCTTATGGGCACGTTCTGATGCTGGTGCGGCGCGTGCCGCAGACCGGCAGCAGCGCGGGCGTCTTCCTCGCCGTCGACGCCGAACCCGACGGATCGGTCACGCGCAAGCGCTTCTGGCGCGGCAATTTCCTGTTTGTGCACGATCCGACGCTCGGCAGCCCCGGCTTCAAGCGCTTCCGGCCGATTGAGCGCAGCGAGAATGGCACACTGCAGCGGCTGACCAATGCCGAAATCGCCAAGAATCCGCAATACGGCGATTTCTCACTCGAGCAGTCAAAACTAAGCGTCGAAGACTTCTACGACCGCATGGACGAGGTGATGTCGCCCGCGCCGCTCGATCCCATGCGAGCGATGAAGGAGGCGATCACGTCGCTCGAAGAGCAGATCAAGACGCGCGTCACCGCGGTCGAAAACGGGCGCAAGTTCCAGAACAGCGGCAAAGGCGAGGCGGCGATGCCGGACGGCGCGGCGATCTTCGAGACCAGCGGCCCGTGGGAGGATTTCTCCACGCCGGCGCGCGATTTCCGCCTGCTGATCGCGATCGACGTGGTGCGCGGCTATCCGGACCATGTCGCGCGGCGGCCCGACCGCTATGCGATGCCGAAGGACAAGAGTGTCGCCGACGTGGAGGCCGAATTGCAGAATGTGCTCGCGTCGGAACTTGCGGCGCGCAAGTTTACCTACACGCGCAGCGACGGCTCGCAATGGACGCTGTCGCTCAAGGACGTCATCGATCGTTCAGCGGCGCTCGAGATGTCGTACAATCCGAACGATTGCGTCGAACTGCGCTGGGCCGCGCCGGACAAAAGCGACGAGGCCTCGACCTGCAAACGGCATGCGCCGGCGGCGCAGCGCGCGAAGATGACGAAGTACCGGAATTGGTTCCGCGAACGGCACTGGCCGGCACACTCTTGAGCGCGCGGTGCCTTGTAAGAATGTCCGGATTGGTTGTCGCGTTCGCATTGGTAGCGGGTGCGGCGGCTGCTTTGGCGCAAACCAATCAGGCCGCGCTCGATCGGCTGGTCACCGCCTACGCGGACGCGCTCGCCGGGCATGACGGCAAGACGCTGCACTGGCGTGACGGAACGGCGATGCCGCTTTTCGGGCGCGACAAGGACAAGACGTTCGCGGAACGCTTGCGGCATGCGTCGGTCGCCGATCAGTTGCGCATCCCCTACCCGCGCGGCCCGATCGACAAGCCGCCGGCCGTCGATGCCGATCCGGGCCGTTTCCGCAACGCCGGCTTCTTCGAAAAGATGTACGGCGACTGCAAGAAGGGTGAAGTGTCGCAACACCTCGTTTCCGTCACCTGGCTACCGAAAACTTGGGGCAAGCCGATCCGCATCACCTCGGTGAACCACGTCGACGCGCAGTTGCGCGCCGTGTCGGTGGAGATCGACGCCCTGCCCGACAAAATCAAACGCGCCGCCTATCCGATCGCCGGCACCTACAATTGCCGCGCCGTGGCCGACACCGGCCAGCCGAGCCCGCACGGCTACGGCATCGCCATCGATCTCAACACCGCTTTCTCGGATTATTGGTACTGGCGGCCGCATAGCGGACGCATTGTTTACCGCAATCGCATGCCGCAACAGATCGTCGCGATCTTCGAGAAGCACGGATTCATTTGGGGTGGCAAGTGGTACCACTTCGATACGATGCACTTTGAATTTCGACCCGAACTGCTTGTGACGCGGTGAGGCAGGCATTTCCGTTCTCGATGACGGTATAGGGTTTGCAAGATTTCCGCCTCTGCCGAAGCGAAAACGGAACGGTGCGGCTGATGCAGCAGGCCGGGCAGGGTCGACAGCCTAGAAATTGCGTGCCGAACCTATGTTGCATTGCAACAAATGCTGGGCCACACTATCGCTTGCAGGCGACCGATGCGCGACAAACCATGGATCTTCCGCACCTACGCCGGCCATTCTACGGCCGCTGACTCCAACGCGCTTTATCGCAAGAACCTCGCCAAGGGGCAGACAGGCCTTTCCGTGGCCTTCGATCTGCCGACACAGACCGGCTACGATTCGGACCATGTGCTGGCCAAGGGCGAGGTCGGCAAGGTCGGCGTACCGGTTTGTCATCTCGGCGACATGCGCGCTCTATTCGACCAGATTCCACTCGGCACCATGAACACCTCGATGACCATCAACGCCACCGCGGCGTGGCTGATGGCGCTCTACATCGCGGTTGCCGACGAGCAGGGCGCGCCGCGCGCCGCGCTCACCGGCACCATCCAGAACGACATCATCAAGGAATATCTGTCGCGCGGCACGTACGTGTTTCCGCCGGCGCCGTCGATGCGACTGATCAAGGACGTGGCGATCTTCACCACAACCGAATTGCCGAAGTGGAACCCGATGAACATCTGCTCCTATCATTTGCAGGAGGCGGGAGCGACGCCGGTGCAGGAGTTGGCCTTCGCGCTGGCGACAGCGGTCGCGGTGCTCGATACGGTAAAGGCGTCGGGCGAGGTAACACAGGAAAAGTTCGGCGAGGTGGTCGGACGCATCTCCTTCTTCGTTAATGCCGGGCTCCGCTTCATTACCGAAATGTGCAAGATGCGCGCCTTCGTCGAATTGTGGGACGAGATCACCAAAGACCGCTACGACATCAAAGACGCCAAGCAGCGGCTGTTTCGCTATGGCGTGCAGGTCAATTCGCTGGGCCTGACTGAGCAGCAGGCCGAAAACAACGTCGCACGCATCCTGATCGAGATGCTGGCGGTGACGCTGTCGAAGAACGCGCGCGCCCGTGCGGTGCAATTGCCGGCCTGGAACGAGGCGCTCGGCCTGCCGCGGCCGTGGGACCAGCAGTGGTCGCTGCGCATGCAGCAAATCCTCGCCTTCGAAACGGACCTGCTCGACTACGGCGACATTTTCGACGGCTCGGCAGAGATCGAGCGCAAGGTCGACGACCTCAAGCAGCAAGCGAAAGAAGAGCTCAAACGCATCGACGAGATGGGCGGCGCGGTGGCCGCGGTCGAGTCGGGCTACATGAAGCAGCAGCTCGTCGAATCGAACACCGCGCGGTTGGAGGCGATCGAGCGCGGCGAGCAGGTCGTGGTCGGCGTCAACAAGTATCTGGAAAGCGAGCCCTCGCCGCTCACTGGCGGCGTCGAATCGATCATGGTCGTCACGGAGCACGCGGAACGCGATCAGCTCGAGCGGCTCAAGGCCTGGCGCGCGCAGCGCGACGGCAGAGCGGTCGCCGAGGCGTTGGCCACGTTGAAACGCGCGGCGACCAGCGGCGGCAATATCATGCCGCCGTCGATCGCCTGCGCCAAAGCCGGCGTCACCACCGGCGAGTGGGGCTGGACGCTGCGCGAAAGTTTCGGCGAATACCGCGCGCCGACCGGGGTCGGCCGCGCCATGCGCAACGACGTCGAAGGACTGGACGACATCCGCGCCGACGTCGACCGCGTCTCGCGTAAGCTCGGCCGCCGCCTCACCTTCCTGGTCGGCAAGCCGGGCCTCGACGGCCACTCCAACGGCGCAGAGCAGATCGCGGTGCGCGCGCGCGATGCCGGCATGCAGGTGGTCTACGAGGGCATAAGGCTGACACCGGAGGAGATCGTCGACGCCGCGCAAAAGCAAAAAGCCCATGTTATCGGGCTGTCGGTACTGTCGGGCAGCCACCTGCCGCTGGTGCAGGACGTGGTCGCGCGCATGAAGGACGCCGGCATGACGATGCCGCTGGTGGTCGGCGGCATCATCCCGCCGGAAGACGCCGCCGCCTTGGAAAAGTCCGGTGTGGCGGCCGTCTACACGCCGAAGGATTTCGAGTTGAACCGCATCATGTCCGACGTGGTGCGCATCGTCGACCAGGCGAACGGCGCGAGTAACGTTTGATACGTCGCCAGACGCTGTCTGTTCGCTCAAGCTTCAGTTTTGCCCATCGCTTTGGGCCTTCTCACGCATTTCCGACGGCCTCATGCCATACCGGCGGCGGAAAGCTCGGTTGAAGTTGGGCAAGTCGCCGAACCCGACCTCAAACGCGACCGCACTGATGCTGCGATCTGAAAAACGCGCATCGCGCAGCATCAGACGGGCAGCTGCGAGGCGTTGCTGCAAGACAAATTCGGTAAAGGTGATGCCCTCGGCTGCGAACAGCTGCCGGACATAGCTGACGGTGATTCCGTGGCGGCTGGCCACCCCATGAATCGAAAAACTGCGTTGGCGAAGATTTTCTAAAATATCGGATTTGATCGTATGCAGGCGGGCTGCGCGTATCCCGCTGGCGCCTGCCTGCCCGGCTTCCGCGCCAGCACGCGCAGGTTTCTTTTCGTCGTCGTTCACAGCCCCCTCCACCTGCCGTATTTCGCCGGCTTGGGTGTGTCGCGGGGACCGCGAAAAAGGTTCAAATTGAACAACCGCGGCGCCGCGTTGAACTTTCACCTTTGAGATAGCGGCGGGGCAATCGTCGCCAACGCCTGCGCGAGCCTGCTGGGGCTAACCGGTTTCATGAAATAGAAATCCATCCCGGCAGCGCGCGCGGCGGTCTCTTCGCCGGTCTCGGCGCGGCCGGAAATACCGATCACTGCGATCCGCCCGGCCTTGCCCGACAACGCGCGGATGCGCCGCGTCGCGGCGATGCCGTCGAGGCCGGTGAGCACGACGTCCATCAGCACAGCGTCATAGCTGCCGCGCGAGATGGCATCGACTGCCGCCTCGCCGCTTTCGACGAAGTCGGCGCGGTGGCCGAGTTCGGTAAGGATCGTGTTCATCACGACCCGTCCATAGGGGTTGTCCTCGGCGCACAGGATCGACAAAGCCCGCGTGGCCGCGGCGGGCGCGCCGGTGCGTTCGGCCAGCGCGCCGGCCTCCACCTGGTCGACCGGCACGCTGAGATGGAAACTGGTTCCCCGTCCCGACTTGCTGGTCACGCGCAAATCGCCGCCCATGGCCTCGGCCACGCGCTTGACGAAGACCAGGCCGAGGCCGGCGCCGCCATAACGGCGCGCCACCGCCTCGCTCGCCTGCGCGAACGGACGAAACAGATTTTTCACGTCGTGTGGATCGATGCCGATGCCGGTGTCGGCGACGGTGAACGTCAACTGGACACGTTTGCGGCCGGCGGGCTTGGCACAAGCGGTGAACACGACGACGCCTTCATGCGTGAACTTGACCGCATTGTCGGCGAGGTTTTCCAGCACCGCGCGCAGGCGCAGCGCGTCGCCGGCGACCAGTGCGGGCAGGTCGTCGGCGATCGCGATCTCGGTCTTGATGCCCTTGTTGGCGGCGCGCGCGGCGAGCGCGGTGCCGATCGCCTCGGCGAGATGGCGCGGCGCGAACGGCTCGTGGCGCAAGGTGAGGCCGGCGGCATCGGTCTTGACCGCATCGACGATCAGGGTCGTGAGCGCCGACAGGTGTTCGGCGCCGCTCTTGATGGCAGCGGCCCAGGCGCGTTCGCGCGCGCCGATATCGGAAGCGGCCAGCAGCTCGGACAGCGCGACGATCCCGGTCAGCGGTGTGCGGATATCGTGCACGACGCCGGCGAGCGCGACCTCTACCGCGCGCTGCTGCAAGCTCGCCCGACGCGGCTTTGCCCGAGGCCGCTTACGCGACCGTATTCGACCCTTACGCTTCACCATCCCCTACCCCGGGCCGACCATGCCACGGAAGCCGCGCTCAATCGAGCCCGGCCAGCTTGCGGATATTGGCCGCCGTCGCGCCTCGCGCGCGAAGCTCGCGCAAGCCGGCGGCGAGCGTCGATTTCGACAGCTTATGGCCATCGGCATCGAGGATCAGGCGGTGGTGGTGGTAGCGCGGTGCCGGCCGCCCAAGCAACGCCTGCAACAAGCGATGGACGGCCGTAGCGTAAAAAAGGTCGCGCCCGCGCACCACGTCGGTGACGCCCTGCGCGGCGTCGTCGACCGTCACCGCCAAGTGATAACTGGTGGGCGTGTCCTTACGGGCCAGGATCACGTCGCCCCAGGCGGCGGGGTCGGCGGCGACGGTGCCGGTTTCGCCCGCAGGCCCGACGCCAGTCTCCGCCCAGACGAGTGGCCCGGCTTGCCTGACCGCAGCCGCCATATCGAGCCGCAGCGCGTAAGGCGCTCCGGCGGCCATGCGGCGGGCGCGCTCGGCGGGGGCAAGAGTTTTCGCATCGCCGGGATAGAGCGGCGCGCCATCGGGATCGCGCGGCCAAGGGGACTTCGCCTCGCGCTGCGCCACCAGCCGCGCGATCTCGGCGCGGCTTTCGAAGCTCGGATAGACCAGACCCATGGCATCCAGCCGGGCCAGCGCCATGCGGTAGTCGCCGTAGTGCTCGGACTGCCGTCGTACCGGTTGCTCCCAGGCGAGGCCGAACCACGCTAGATCCTCATAGATCGCCGCCTCGAATTCCGGCCGGCGGCGCGTCTCGTCGATATCTTCGATGCGCAGCAGCAACCGTCCGCTCATCACCTTCGCCATGTCAGCGTTGAGCAGCGCCGACAGCGCATGGCCGAGATGCAGAAAGCCGTTGGGCGACGGCGCGAAGCGGAAAACGGGTGGCATGGCTTTTCTATCTATCGTCTTGCTTGCTACACCGATAGCGCATGACCCATTTCCTTCGCACCGAGGCCGATCTGCAGGCGGGTTTAGCCCAGTTGATCCTCGCCGACCCGCGCCTCAAGCCGGTCGCCGACAAGGCCGGCGCGTTCGGCTTGCGCCGGCGCGAGGCGGGCTTTGCCGGGCTCTGCGCCATCGTCTGCGGCCAGCAACTTTCGACTGCGGCAGCCGCCACTATCCGCGCGCGGCTGTTCGCCGCGTTCGAGCCATTCCATCACGACACGGTACGGCGCGCGCGCACCGACAAGCTCAAGCGGCTCGGCCTGTCGGCGCCCAAGATCAAAGCGATCCGCGAGATCGGCAAGGCGCTCGCCAAGGGCCACATCGATTTGACCGCGGTTGGCAACATGGAGGCCGACGCGGCTCATGCCGCGCTCATCGCGCTGCACGGTGTCGGCCCATGGACCGCCGACATCTATCTGCTGTTCTGTCTCGGTCAAGCCGACGCATTTCCCGCCGGCGACCTGGCGGTGCAGGAATCCGCGCGCATCGCGCTGAATTTGCGCAAGCGGCCGGACCCCAAGACGCTCGTCAAGATCGCCGAGGCCTGGCGGCCCTGGCGCGGCGTGGCGGCGCATCTGCTTTGGGCCTATTATCACGTCGTCAAGCGGCGTGAGGGAATATCGCTCCAACCGGCAACCAAGAAGCCGCCAGCGAAGAATAAGACGGCAGTGAAGAAAAAATTAGCAAAAAGGAAAAAGCGGAATGGCTGACTTCGACGGCCCAAAGCTTGAGGGGCCAAGAATCGAGCCGCGGTCAGGGCACGCAAAGCACCTTGTCGTCTTCCTGCACGGCTACGGCGCCGACGGCAATGACCTGATCGAGCTCGGCCGCGCCTGGCAGGGCCTGCTGCCGGAGGCTGCGTTCGTGTCGCCGCACGCGCCGCGCCCGTGCGGACAGGCGCCGGTGGGGCGTGAATGGTTTCCTCTCACGTTCCGCGATCCAAACGAGCGTTGGGTTGGCGTGCAAACCGCGGCGCCGGCGCTCAACGCGTTTCTCGACGCCGAATTGCGGCGGCGGCAACTTCCGCCGTCGGTGCTGGCGCTGGTCGGCTTTTCCCAAGGTACCATGATGGCACTGCATGTCGGCCTGCGGCGGGCGGTGAGGCCTGCCGCTATCGTCGGTTATTCCGGCATCCTGGTGATGCCGGAGAACATCGAGCCAGAGACATTCGCCGCAGAGATCACAGCCAAGCCGCCGGTGCTGCTCATCCATGGCGACCAGGACGAACTCATTCCGGTGCAGGCGGTGTTCCATGCCGGACAGGGGCTGGCCGCGCTCGACATCCCGGCCGAATGGCACATCTCGTCCGGAATCGGCCACGGCATCGACCAGGAAGGTCTGCGCCAGGGCGGCGAGTTCATCGCACGCCACTTCGCACGGAGCTGAGCCCCTTGCGGGTAACGTCCTCCCCCGACTTCACAATCCTGTCACGCTGCCCTATTACTAGCGGACAGGCCGCGTGGCGGCGGCCATAGGGAGGTCGTAGAGGAGCCTCGCTTGAACGTGCACGTCTCGCCCAGCGGATTTCCGGCGCTGGTGCTTAACGCGGATTTCCGGCCGCTGAGCTATTACCCACTGTCGCTGTGGTCCTGGCAGGACGCGATCAAGGCGGTGTTCCTCGAACGCGTGAACATCGTCGCCAATTACGACCGCCTGGTGCACAGCCCCAGCTTCGAGATGAAGCTGCCGAGCGTAGTCTCGCTCAAGACCTTCGTAAAACCCTCGACGCACCCGGCCTTCACGCGCTTCAACGTGTTCCTGCGCGACCGCTTCTCCTGCCAGTATTGCGGCGACCGCGAGGACCTCACTTTCGACCACCTGTTGCCGCGCTCGCGCGGCGGTCATACGACCTGGATGAACGTGGTCACCGCCTGCTCGGACTGCAATCTGCGCAAGGGCAACTTGACGACGTCCGAGGCGAAGATGTGGCCCTCGCAGATGCCATTCCAGCCCACGGTGCAGCATTTGCACCGCAACGGCCGGGCATTCCCGCCGAACTACCTGCATGAAAGCTGGCTCGATTATCTGTACTGGGACACCGAGCTGGAGCCGTAAGTGCTAGCTTATCGGCCCGGCAGCATCCGCTGCAGCACGCCGTCGCGGCGGACGAAATAGTGATAAAGCGCGGCCGCTACATGCAGGCCGACAAGCACCAGCAGCACGTATTCGGCGAGGATGCCATGCACGTCGCCGGTCCAGCCCCAGCCGGGCACGCGCGTGCCTACCAGCTTCGGCAATTCCAGCCCGAACACGATGATTGGAAAGCCGCGCCACGACGCGTTAATCCAGCCCAACACCGGCACCACGAAGAGCAACACGTACAGCAGCCAATGGATGATGCGGGCGGACTGCACCTGCCACGGCGGCACGCCGTCGAGCGGCGCCGGCTCGCCGTGGGTGGCGCGCCAAGCCAAGCGAACAACGGCCACGGCCAGTACGATGATTCCGATCGAAAGATGCAAATTGATTAGAGTGTCCGGCCTGGTGTCGCGCTTGATGTCCGGCATAGTCCAGGCGACGGCGAACTGCGCGATCAGCAGCGCGAGGATCAGCCAATGCAGCATCTTGGCGGTGTCGGTGTAACCCCTATTGCTCATGATGTGCTTTTCGCCCCTTGCCGAGGAACTCGGCGCTACCTATGTGTGTCGGACGGTGATGTAGAGCCGCGAGGCTCCATTATCGAGCGGCCACGAAATGTAGCGGGTGACGCCGGATGTACGCGCACCTTCTCGTTTTCGTGGTCGTATCTATTTTTGCGGGTTAGCCGCTCACCTTCAGCCGCTCCTTGTCGTAGCCAGCGACCCGCTTATAGCTTTCCGACAGCGCGATCAGCTCTTCGCGGCTGATGACGTCGTCGATCGACTTGAACGGCTTGTCACCGGTGCGGCGATAGACCTCTTGCAGGATGGCATCGGGCGGGGCCTTGCGATTGGCCAGTACGACCTCGCTGGTCGCCGGCAGGCGCTTGGCCTCGTAAGCCTTGAGCGCCTGGACCGGATCGGCATTGGCGGCGAGGGCATCCGCCAACGCGCGCGCATCAAGGATCGCCTGCGCTCCGCCATTAGCGCCGCGCGGATACATCGGATGCGCGGCGTCGCCTAGAAACGTCAACCGGCCGAAGCTCCAGCGCGGCAGTGGATCCTGGTCAACCATCGGATATTCCAGGATGGCGTCGGCCGAACGGATAAATTCCGGCACGTCGAGCCAGTCGAAATGCCAGCCGGCCATGGCCGGAAGGAAATCTTCTAGCCGCCCGCCCCTATTCCAGTCGCGCGGCTTGTATTGCGGCGTCTCGATGTCGCAGACCCAGTTCACCAGTTGACGGCCTTGCACGTCTATACTGTTGCGGATCGGGTAGATCAAGAGCTTGGCCGGATGGTGCCAGCCGACACGGATCATACTGGCGCCGGACATGATCGGTTGCCAACGGGTGACGCCGCGCCACATGTTGATGCCCGAATATTTCGGCGGACCTTCCTTCGGATAAAGCTGCTTGCGCAAGGTCGAATGGATACCCTCGGCGCTGACCGCCGCGCTGCCGCGCTGCGGCGGCAGAGGCTTGCCGTTGACGTCCTCGAAATAAGCGACCGCTTCGTGGCCGTCGTACTCGACGCGCGTGCACTTGTGGCCGAGGATCACCTTGTCGCGGCCGGCACGGCCGATGAAGGCCTCGAGCAGCACCATCTGCAGATCGCCGCGATGGATGGAGAACTGCGGCACATCATAACCGGCAAAGCGTCCCGCCGGCTCGCTGTAGATGTACTGGCCGAAGCGGTTATAGAAGCAATATTCGCGCGTGGTGACGGCAACCTTGGCGAGCGCATCCTCGAGCCCGAGCGCGCAGAGTTCGCGCGAGGCATGCGGCAGGATGTTGATACCAACGCCAACCGCCTTGAGTTCGGGCGCCGCCTCGAAAATGCGGCAGGCGATGCCAGCGCGCTGCAGCATCAGACCCAGCGTCAAGCCGCCGATGCCGGCGCCGATGATGACCACTTCCATGGCGATTGATCCTATGATTTCCGCGTTAATCTAGCTCGGCTGTGTGTGGCGCGCGAGCGTGGTCTTGGCGCCCAAGGCGGCAACCACCGCCAAGAAGAACGAGAGCAACACGTCATAGCCGGCAAGCGAAATCCCTAAAAATCGCCAGGCCGCCTCGTCGCAGCGGATCAGGCTGATGCGGTTCTGCAGCTGGTTCATAATGTCGCGCGCGTTGCCGAATTCGTTGATCGGCCCGGAACAGTCGTTCGGGCCGGCCCACCATTTCCATTCGACGCCCGCGTGATAGGTCGACAGCCCCGTATTCCACAACATGGCGAGCATGATCGCCAGGAAACCAAGCAGCAAGACCTTGCGCGAGGCGCCGTATTGGGCGCCAAGCCACAGCATCGATGCCAGCGGAATGCTGAAATAGAACGCGATCCGCTGCTCGAGGCAGAGCGGGCACGGCAGGATCAAGAAGACGTATTGGAAGACGTAGACCGTCGCGATGCCGAGCGCGCCGATGACGGCGATAGCCGCGGCGGCGGTCAGCGACGGATCTTTGCGAGCAAGAGCGAGGTAGCCGTTCATGATGCGCATCGGGTGCCGCCAATAGCGTTGTTCAATTGGGATGGCAAGCGAAGCATTATGCCGCGCTCTTGAGCACGCCACGCTCCAGTTGCAGGCGGCGGCTGCAGAACTCCGAGATCAGCGCTTCCGAATGGCTGGCGAGGATGACGATCGGAGTGCAGTTGAATAGGCTCTCGATCCCCACAATTCATAAAGCCGAGCACCGTTGACTAGATCGGCGAAGGTCTGCGCTGCCGCAGTTTCCGCAGAAATGCGAGTAATTGGCGCCTTATTCTTGGCGAGTGGAGCCGCGATCATTCCGGCAATCAACTGACTAACTTGTGGTTGTGATGACGGCCGGGCCTTTAACACAGTTCCAAGCCACACGTCGAGCACGCGCAGTTGCACGAACGGCGCTCTCAGGACTCCTTACCGCGTTTACGGGAGGCTTGCGCCCGACGACATGTTCGCGGCGTGACTCACAAGACTTGTTGCATCATCGATACACCTTTGCCGTCGTCAGCCTGTACCATTGCCAGGAGGCCTTCGGAGGTGTCCCTGACAGGGAGCCAGCCGAGCGATGCAAATTTGCTCGTATCGGCGACCAAGCCTCCAGAAATCCGTAACCAAAGGTCGGTGCGGCCGCACAGCGCGAGCAAAAAACGAACGATGAAGCGCGGGATGTATATAGTCATCAACGAACGCCCCTGCCCCTTGCGCAAGATCAGCAGAATTTCTCCGACCGTCATCGACCTACTATCCGCGAGGAGATAGGTCTCATTGACGGTGGCTGGATTCTTCAACGCAAACAGGACCGCGGAAATGAGATTGTCGATTCCAAGCAATGACCGCCGGCCCGTAAAGCTCGCAAGTGGAAGCGGCAAGGGCAGATGCGCCAGCCGAACCAGCGTTCGCATATTTCCTTTCGGATTGGGACCGTAGACGACGACAGGTCGAAAGATCGTAAACGGCACGCCGGACGCCTTTACTGCCATTTCGCCGGCGAGTTTTGAGCGACCATATTGGTTGGTCGGCCGAGGTTCGTCCTGTTCACACACTGGATGCACCGCCGAAGCGCCGCTCTGGGCCCGCACCGATGAAATATAGATAAAGCGGCCAACCCCTGCTTCTTTGGCGGCAATAGCTAATCGTTGCGTTGCGGTCCAGTTGATCAGGCCAAACTCGGAATAGGCTGCGTCTGGAGTTCTTTTGTGGGCCGGACCCGCCAAGTGAATGATGCTATCAACACCTTGCAAGATCGGCGCCCAGTCGATCGAGTTTCTCAGATCCGGGATTGTTACGGCTTCGACCGCATTCGGAAAGGATACTGGACGGCGCGTCACCGCCCGGACCGCATACCCGGCACGCAGCAAAGCGGCCACCATTGGTCGACCAATGAACCCCGAGGCGCCGGTGACCAAGACGCGTTGTGTTGTCATGCCGTCGTGCCGCGTCCTACAGCCAATCGATATTTATGGCAATTAAACCACCGACCGCTTTCGTTGACAAAGGTACCTTAATACTATTAGCAGCATTTAGCTCGGTACTCGGTAAAGACCAAACGCTCATTAGGCGGGATGATGCCCAATTATTAGAATGATGGCAGGTCAGAACGTCAGCACGCACGCCCGGCCGGTCGAATATTCGGCGCTGGACCGGCTAGCAATTCAGCTGCCGCCACGTTCCATCGGCACAACGGCTTAAAAAGTCCATGCCGGCCAACAGCGAAGTCGCCACTCGGATGCCGCAAGCGGGCACTGACACCGCGCAGGTCGCCATCTTGATGTGCACGAAAGACGGTGCGGCGTTTCTCGATGAGCAACTCGGGTCGATCGCCGATCAATCGCACACGAGGTGGGGCTTGTTCGTATCCGATGACGGCTCGACCGACGAAACGAGAGAAATTCTTCGGCATTTCGCCGATAGCCACGCGCAAAAAACTGTCGTCAGGAATGGTCCCGACAAAGGCGTGTGCGCGAATTTTCTCTCGTTGGCGACCGATCCGACAATCGACGCCGACTACTTCGCTTTCAGCGATCAAGACGACATATGGTACGAAAACAAACTTGAGCGCGCGCTGACCTGGCTCGCCACCGTCCCGGACGACGTGCCGGCGCTCTATTGCAGCCGCACCGAGTTGGTAACGAGCAATGGACAATCCTATGGATTCTCTCCGCTCTTTACCCACCCAATTGCGTTCCGCAACGCCATCGTCCAGAGTCTCGGAGGGGGCAATACGATGGTGTTTAACAAGGCGGCAAAGCGCCTGTTGGAGACGGTGGGCAAGCTTGAGGTCGTACTGCACGACTGGTGGATGTACCAATTGGTGTCCGCGGTGGGCGGCGCCATCCACTACGATCCGCAGCCAACTCTCAAATATCGCCAGCATCCCGGCAACTTGATCGGATCGAACCTCGGCTGGGACGCTCGCCTCGTTCGTTTCCGCATGATACTGAAGGGGCGTTTTCGCGATTGGAACGCGATGAATATTGCCGCGCTCCAGCGAGTGCCCGCCCATTTGATCCAACCGCAAAACAGCCAGGTGTTGCGGCTGTTCGCCAAAGCGCGAACGGCGCCGCTGCCGATGCGGCTCTATTATCTGAAGCGATCCGGCGTCTATCGTCAAAGATTGATCGGCAATATTGGCTTGTTCGTGGCAACTTTGCTCAAAAGGATTTGAGATGAGTCCGAGCAATTCGATCAACCAAACGTCGATCCTGGTGACTGGCGCAGCCGGCTTTATCGGCGCGAATTTCGTTCTCGAGTGGCTCGGTCTTGACCTGCCCGCAGTCGTCAGTCTCGACAAGCTCACTTATGCGGGCAACCTTGATAATCTTGCGGGCGTCATGAATGACTCGCGTCACCATTTCATTCACGGCGACATTGGCGACGGCGAGCTTGTTGCAGACGTGTTGAAGCAGCACCGGCCCGCGGTCGTGGTCAATTTCGCGGCCGAGTCGCATGTTGATCGCTCGATCCATGGGCCCGCCGATTTCATCACGACCAATGTCGTAGGGACTTTCCGATTATTGGAGGCAACACGGGCGTATTACGACAGCCTCAAAGCGCCGGAAAAAGCCGCGTTTCGTTTTTTGCACGTCTCGACCGACGAGGTTTTCGGCTCTCTCGGTGTCGGCGAACCGGCTTTTGCCGAGACCAACCGTTATCTGCCGAACAGCCCCTACTCGGCGACCAAAGCAGCGTCCGATCATCTGGTCCGCGCCTGGTGTCACACGTTCGGGCTTCCGGCGCTGATCACAAACTGCTCGAACAATTACGGCCCTTATCAGTTCCCCGAAAAACTCATCCCCTTGATGATACATCATGCGCTGACCGGTCTACCATTGCCGATCTATGGCGACGGTCAGCAGCGTAGGGATTGGCTCTATGTAGTTGACCACTGTGCCGCCATCCGCGCCGTGCTCGACAGCGGACGCATCGGCGAAACCTACAATATCGGCGGAAACAGCGAGAAAACGAACCTCGAAGTCGTTCAAACCCTATGCGATATTCTCGATGCCGAGCGTCCACGCAAGGGCGGCGGCTCGTATCGCCAGCAAATCGAATTCATTGCCGACCGTCCCGGCCATGACCGGCGCTATGCGATGGACGCGGCGAAGATCGCAAACGAGTTAGGATGGAAGCCATCCGAGACGTTCGAGACGGGAATCCGCAAGACGGTGCACTGGTATCTCGACAATGCCAAATGGGTCGATCGCTTTGTCTGCGGCTCCTATCGCGATTGGCTGCAAAAAAACTATTCCAATCGGTGAGCCGCCCCCTTGTAGTCCAAATCAAACCGGCCTTGGCAAAACTGCCCGCTCTGGTAGAGATGCTGCACTATTGGGTGACACTCAATAAAGGTCGATATTGGTGACGCAGAAGAGGGGACGAAAGGGCATTATCCTCGCCGGCGGCGCGGGGACCCGGTTGCATCCCGCGACATTGGCGGTGTCCAAGCAATTGCTGCCGATTTTCGACAAGCCGATGATCTATTATCCGCTCTCGACTTTGATGCTCGCCGACATTCGCGACATTTTGATTATCTCCACCCCACAAGATACACCGCGCTTTGAGCAATTACTCGGGGACGGCAGTCAGTGGGGGCTTCGTTTCTCATATGCAGTTCAACCCTCGCCTAACGGACTGGCGCAAGCTCTTATCATCGGCGCGGATTTCGTCGGCGCGGACGATGTGACCTTAGTTCTCGGCGATAATGTCTTTTACGGTCACGGATTTCCGGCGTTGTTGGCGGACGCCTGCGACCGCGTCAGCGGCGCGACCGTGTTCGCTTATCGCGTCAACGATCCGCAACGCTACGGCGTGGTCGAGTTCGGCGCGGACCAAAAAGCAATTTCGATCGAGGAAAAACCACATAAACCGAAGTCGCACTACGCAGTGACGGGCTTATATTTTTTCGACAACGAAGCCGCCGGCATTGCACGGCGCGTCAAACCGTCCGCGCGCGGCGAATTGGAAATCACCGACGTGAACCGCGCCTATCTCGCAGCGGGCAAGCTCAAGGTAGAGATCCTGGGACGCGGTTATGCCTGGCTCGATACCGGCACCCATGAATCGATTCTTGAAGCCGGTCAATTCGTCGCGACCATCGAACATCGGCAAGGCGTAAAAGTCGCCTGTCCGGAGGAAATTGCGTTTGGCAAGGGCTGGATCGACGCTCAGCAGGTCGCGCGGATGGCGGAATCGTTGGCCAAAACGAGCTATGGACAATATCTCCGTCGCTTGATCCTGGACGAGCGGCAGCAATGAAGGTTGTAACGACAGCGATTTCCGGCGTGTTGCTCCTAGAACCGACGATCTACGAGGATGCGCGCGGATTCTTTTTTGAAAGCTTCAACCAGAAACGTTTCGATGACGCGGTAGGACGAAGCGTTGTCTTCGTACAGGACAATCATTCCCGTTCGGTCAAACACGTTCTGCGCGGGCTGCATTATCAATTCCGCCGGCCTCAGGGAAAGTTGGTGCGCGTTGTATCCGGCGAAGTATTTGATGTGGCGGTCGATCTGCGGCGGAGCTCGCCGACGTTCGGAAGGTTCGCCAGCGGCGTGCTGTCGGCGGCCAACAAGAAACAGCTCTGGATTCCCGAGGGATTCGCGCACGCCTTCCTCGTGCTGAGCGATGCGGCGGAATTTCTGTACAAGACAACCGACTATTATGTGCCCGACGACGAGCGCTGCCTGATTTGGAACGATCCCGATATTGGGATCGATTGGCCCAAAGATGTCGAGCCGATCCTTTCTGCGAAAGATCGCTTGGGACTTCCGCTCGGCAAGGCCGAGGTCTTTGCATGAGGCTGCTGGTCACGGGCGCGAACGGCCAGGTCGGATGGGAATTAAGTCGAAGCCTGATGCCGCTCGGCGACGTGGTCGCCCTTGATCGGCGCGGATGCGATCTTTCGCAACCCAAACTGTTGCCTAACGTCATTCGTAATATCAAACCGGACGTCATCGTGAATGCGGCGGCCTATACAGCGGTCGATAGGGCGGAGCAGGAGGAACAATTTGCGACCACTGTCAACGGCACGGCCGTTGGCGTGCTGGCGCATGAGTCGCGTAAGGCCGGGATCCTGCTCGTGCACTATTCGACCGACTATGTCTTCGATGGTGAGAAGCAAGCTCCCTACGCCGAAGAGGACGTTCCGCATCCCATCAGTGCCTATGGGCGCAGCAAATTGGCGGGCGAAACCGCCATGCGCCAGGCCGGCGACGCTTACGTCATCCTGCGCTCGAGTTGGATCTATGCCCGGCGCGGCCACAATTTCGTGCGCACGATCCTGCGACTGGCGGGCGAACGCGATGAACTACGCATTGTCGATGACCAGATCGGCGCGCCGACCTGGGCACGCGACATTGCCGACGCGACGGCGCTGATCGTTCGCGCGGCGCGCCAGCAACAGGCTGCGGGTGCTTTTGTCTCGGGAATTTTCAATCTGACGGCATCTGGAGCGACAAGCTGGCATGGCTTTGCTAAAGCCATTCTGGACGACGCCATGCGTCAGGGCTTGCTGCAACGCATGCCGCATCTCAAGCCGGTCTCGAGCGAAGAGTATCCGACGCCCGCCGCCAGGCCGAAGAATTCGCTTCTTGCTGGCGAGCGTATGAGCAGGCGGTTTGGTGTGAGGCTCTCCGAGTGGCGGCAGCGGCTCTCAGGCTGTATCGAGGAAATGAAAGCGGGCGAGTAGATCGCCTCCGCAACGATCCTGACCGCCCACCGGCGGGTCCGATCGGAAGTTCCGGTAAAAGCTGTTGATTTTGTTTGTCTTTTCGGTCAATTGAGAGGGCGTGATTAGGCCTTCGCTGACAAACAAAATTGCGCGCCACCTGTGATGCCATATTGTGAGACTTGTAGCTTTGCTGCGGGAGTAGCGCATGCTCGATGCTTCGGCGAAAAATTCTCATCACACCAAGACCGGCGCCCCGCCGCTCGATTTTCAAGAGCATTTGCGCTTGCTCGATGAGCGGGGCCTCCTCACCCGCATCGACCGGCCGATCGACAAGGACCGCGAGCTGCACCCGCTGGTGCGCTGGCAATTTCAAGGCGGGCTCGCCGAAGATGACCGCCGGGCTTTTCTGTTCACCAATGTCGTCGATAGCGCAGGACGACGTTATGACATTCCGGTCGCCGTCGGCGCTTTGGCCGCCTCTTCGGAGATTTACGCCGTCGGCATGGGCAAGCCGGTCGCCGACATTGGCGAGGCCTGGACGCACGCGGTCGCGAACCCAATTCCGCCAATGGTTGTCGCATCCGGCGCTTGCCAGGAGGTCGTGATCAAAGGAACGGACCTGCTACGGCCGGGCGAAGGACTGGCGCGGCTGCCGGTTCCGATATCGACTCCCGGATTCGACTCTGCCCCCTACCTTACCGCGACGCTTTGCATCACCCGTGATCCCGAAACCGGCGTGCAAAACATGGGGACTTATCGCGGCGCCTTGAAAGCGCAAGATCGCCTCGGCGTGCGCATGTCGTCGCGGCCGGGCGGCGCCGGTGGCTATCTGCATTGGCAGAAATATCAGAAGCGAAACGCGCCGATGCCTTGCGCCATCGTCATCGGCTGCGCGCCGGTGGTGTTGTTCACCGGGCCGCAGAAGCTGCCGATCGATCAAGATGAGATGGCAGTGGCAGGCGGGCTGGCCGGCGCCCCCATTCGCATGGTCAAGGCGGCAAGCGTCGATCTTTATATCCCCGCCGACGCCGAAATCGTCATCGAGGGTTTGATCGACAGCGAATTGCTCGAGCCGGAAGGTCCCTTCGGTGAAAGTCACGGCCACGTCGCGCTGGAGGACTTCAATATGTCGATGCAGGTGACCGCGATCACGCACAAGCGGGCGCCGGTCTTCGTCTCGATCATCAGCCAGGTGACGCCCAGCGAATCGAGCGTCATGAAAAAGGTGGCGTTCGAGCCGATGTTCCTCGCCCACCTGCGCGATCAGCTCGGGGTGCGCGGCATCAAAGGGCTGCGGATGCACGAGCCTTTCACAAACCTCCGCAAGGTCATCTTCCTGCAATTCGCGCGGGGAACGGCACGAACGGAAGTCTGGCGCGGGCTGCATGGGGCGGCGTCGCTGCGCGCCGATTGCGGCAAGATCTGCATTGCGGTCAGCGAGGACATCGATCCAAGCAACACTGACGCGATCTTCTGGTCGTTGGCCTACCGCTCCGACCCCGGCGTGGACGTTCATATCGAGCCCCATCGCTCGGCCGGACACGGGCCGAAATCGGGCGCGCGGGAAGACTCGACGATCCTGATCGACGCCACGCTAAAGCACGACATGCCGCCGCTGGCCTTGCCCGGTCGCGAATTCATGGAACACGCGCGCGCGCTCTGGAACGAATTGGGCCTGCCCGCCATCACGCCGCAGTCGCCATGGCACGGTTACTCCCTGGGCGATTGGGACGAGCGCTTTGATATCTACGCCCGCCGTGCGCTCGAGGGGCGCTGGGTGGAAAGCGGCGAGGAAACGTTCAAACGCCGACGCGGCGGCGTGATCCCGGAAACGCCGACGCGCAACGTCGAAGGCGTCGACAAAAAACCCTGAAAGCGAATCATGATCCGATTCAAACCTATTGCAGTCCTTATCGCCACGCTCGCCGTCATCGCGGTGAAGCCCGCCTGCGCTGAGGACAACTACCCGACCCGGCCGATCCGCCTCATCGTCGGATTCGCGGCGGGATCGAGTGGCGACGTCATAGCGCGCATCGTCGGCCACAAGCTCGGAGATTTACTGAAGCAGACCGTGATCGTCGAAAACAAGCCGGGCGCGAGCAGCATGGTGGCGACCGATTACGTCGCACGCAGCGCCAAAGATGGCTACACGCT
>CAWGFC010000005.1:250000-310646 GCA_963821785.1 uncultured Alphaproteobacteria bacterium
GGTCACGTTTGCGCATGACAACGTTTGGGACGTTGTCAATTTGACGAGGTCCACCCACTGACATCGAACTCGCTTGCGCCGAAATCCAATCAGCGATGTACCTTAAAACGTGTACCGCCGAAGTCTCTTCCAAAGCCGCCCTTCTTGAAGAATTGCTTCTCCACGAGAGAGCGGCCCGCAAGGACCCCGCCGTCCACGTTTCTCTTTCTTCCAATTCACTTTTCAAACAGCCCGGGGATCATGGCGATCCCCACCCCCCGGTGAACCGGAGAGCCGTCGAAGCCCGCGCATCCGAATACAATCGGATACCGTTTCACTATTCCAGTGAGGAGCTTCAGAGGCGCGCAATCGCGCCGTAAGCGGACGGCGCGCCGAGAGGGTGTATATAGGCTTCGCCCCGGCGAATTGTCAACCAGAATTGGTCAGAATATTGGCCAGTATTCTTGACCTAAACGCAGTCCCATTCGGCCTGCCGAGAGCGGCTTCCGGGCCATCCTGCGGAAGCGGATTTTAAGGTCTGCTGCGCCGCACTGAGGCCATATTCATGGGCCGTCCTTAGCCCCGTTCGAATTCGAGGGATGGAATCGCAAACGGGGGCATTCAGCCACCGTGCTTTAGGCGACCAACCGGGCTTTGTGCGCCGTCATTGACGGGCCATGGGCCAACCGGCATCGTGGCGGCCTTGATTTGAGCGGCCTGCCGACGGTGGCCGGGGCGAATTTGGTTGCGGCAAGCCACCTTCGATCCGAAGGCGCAGGGGACGGCGAGCTTGGACCAAACACGGTCGCGCGGCGCATACCGATCGAGGCGGGCCGAGACCATCGAGCTCGGCAACGAGCCGCCGCTGTCGGTCGATGGCGGCAACAGCGGCTACGTCGATCGCCGCCGCGTTTCGGTGCAGTGGTTTGCCGGCACGATCCTGACCGCGCTTATGCGGCGCTGCTCTGATGGGCGGCGCCGTTTTCACGTCGCTCGACGGCGAGACCAATTTTGCCTCACTCCCCGAACGGGTCGAGGTGGCGCTGCGCGGCGCGCTCGGCGTCGGCGCCGATCGGCTCGGCGTATCGCACAAGAGCGACCGGCTGCCGACCGCGGAAGAGCCGACCTTCGCCCGCCAGGTGATCCGCGTTTCCACCATGACGCGGGTCGGCAATCATGAAGTTGTGCGCGTGCGGCCCTTCGTGCGCATCGCCGGCAATCTGTCGCTGACGGTGTCCGACCTCTCGGCCAGTATTCCGCCGTTCAATCCGCAACGGCTACTTGCCGAGTCGGCGCCCGGCGGCGGCGCCGCCACGGCCGACGACGCACCGGCGGCCGAGCCGGACGCCGAGGTCGCCTTCGTGATGCGCGATCTCGATCCGCTCCTGCCGAAGCTCAAGATCGCAGTGCTCACGCCCAATGACGAGGTCATGGATCGCGTGCGCGAGGCCGCCGAATGGAGCGAGAAGGCCTCCAAGAATCTCCCGATTGCGGCCAACATCACCGGCATCAAGCTGGCCTATGCCGGCCAGGCCACGGCCGATCCTTACGCCGGCTTCGAAGCACGCATCGTCCCTGAGAACATCACGCTGCTGCCGAAGACCACCAACGAAACGACCGGCGGCAATGCCTTCAACGAGCGCGTTGTGATGGCGAAGAAAGGCGAAACGGTCGCGACCATATTGCGCGATCAAGGCGCCGCGCCTGAAGCGATCGCCGCGATCATCAAAGAGCTCGGGCCGCGCGGCCGCGACGGCGGCATTAAGGAAGGCGAAAAACTGCGCATCCTGATGGCGCCGGTGCCAGGCACCAAGGGTCCACAGCCGATCCGCGTCATCATCGCCACCGACGCATCGGTCGAAGCGGTGGTGGCGCTGTCCGACACCGGGAAATATGTTTCGGTCGACGCCAAAAACTTCGGCGCCGATGTGGCCGATAATTCCGACGATAATATCGACCAAAACGACAAGACCGGCGTGACGATCTATCAGAGCGTCTACGAGACCGCCCTGCGCAATCAGATTCCGCGTCCGATCATCGAAGACCTGATCCGTATCTATTCTTACGACGTCGATTTCCAGCGCAAGGTGCAGCCGGGCGATTCTTTCGAGGTGCTCTACGCGGGCGAAGACGAAGCACCGGCCGCCGACAGCCGCAACGACGTGCTGTTTGCCTCGCTTACGGTCGGCGGCGAACCCAAGAAGTTCTACCGTTTCATGTCGCCCGACGACGGAATTGTCGATTACTACGATGAAAGCGGAAAGAGCGCGAAGAAATTCCTGGTACGCAAGCCGGTAGCCGAAGGCATCATGCGCTCGCCGTTTGGCCTCAGGCGGCATCCGATCCTCGGCTATACGAAGATGCATACTGGCGTCGACTGGGCGGCGCCGACCGGCACGCCGATCTACGCCGCCGGGAACGGCGTCGTTGAAAAGGCCGGTTGGGAAAGCGGCTACGGCAAATTCGTGCTGCTCCGCCACAACAACGGCTACGAAACCGCCTACGGTCACATGAGCGCGTTTGCGCGCGGCATCGACGAAGGCACGCGCGTCCGGCAAGGCCAGGTAATCGGTTTCGTCGGCTCCACTGGCCTGTCCACCGGCTCGCACGTCCACTATGAAATCCGCGTCAACGGCCGCTTCGTCGATCCGATGCGCATCAAGCTGCCGCGTGGCCGTGAGTTGCAGGGCCCGATTCTGAACGCCTTCGAGCAGGAGCGCGAACGGCTCGACAGCATCATGGCGCGCAAGCCAGCGCGCGTTGCTTCGAGCGCACCGGCGATCCACTGACCGTCTCACCACTCGTCCCCGCGAAAGCCAGAATGAGCGGCCGTTGTGGTGCTTACGCCGCTTGCGCGAGCTTGCCGTTGAACGTGAGTCCGTTCTTGCCGGCGGAGACGGTGACCTTCTCACCGTCCTTGATCGTGCCGGCCAGGATCATCTCGGCGAGCGGGTCCTGTACCGACTTCTGGATCACGCGCTTCAGCGGCCGCGCGCCATAAGCCGGATCCCAGCCCTTGTCGGCCAGCCACTCGCGCGCGCCAGCATCGAGCGCGATGGCGATCTTGCGCTCGTCCAGGAGCTTCTGCAGCCGCGTCATCTGGATGTCGACGATGCGCGTCATTTCCGACTTCTTGAGCCGGTGGAACAGGATGATCTCGTCGATGCGGTTGAGGAATTCCGGCCGGAACGCCGCGCGCACCACGCTCATCACCTGATCGCGCACCGCATCGGTGTCCTGGCCTTCCGGCTGGTTGACCAGGAAATCGGCGCCGAGATTCGACGTCATCACAATGAGCGTATTGCGGAAGTCCACGGTGTGGCCCTGCCCGTCAGTCAGCCGGCCATCGTCGAGCACCTGCAAGAGGACGTTGAACACGTCCGGATGCGCCTTCTCGATCTCGTCGAACAAAATGACCTGATAGGGCCGCCGCCGCACCGCTTCGGTAAGGGCGCCGCCTTCGTCGTAGCCGACATAGCCCGGCGGCGCGCCGATTAGGCGCGCGACCGAGTGCTTCTCCATGTACTCGGACATGTCGATTCGGATCAGCGCGTTCTCGTCGTCGAACAGATACGCCGCCAGCGCCTTGGTCAGTTCGGTCTTGCCGACGCCGGTGGGCCCCAAGAACATGAACGAGCCGATCGGCCGGTTCGGGTCCTGCAGACCGGCGCGTGCGCGACGCACCGCGGTCGAGACCGCCTGCACCGCCTCCTTCTGGCCGATGACGCGCTTGGCGAGTTCGCCCTCCATGCGCAGGAGCTTGTCCTTCTCGCCTTCGAGCATGCGATCGACCGGCACGCCGGTCCAACGCGAGACCACGCCCGCCACGTGATCGGCGGTGACGGTCTCCTCGACCATGGCGCCCTTTTCCTTGCCTTCCTGGGCTTCGATGGCGGCGAGCTTCTTTTCCAGCTCCGGAATGCGGCCATAGGCCAATTCGCCGGCGCGCTGGTATTCGCCCTTACGCTGGGCATTGGCGAGTTCGGCGCGCAGCCCATCGAGCTCGGTCTTGAGCTTTTGCGCGTCCGACAGCTTTTCTTTTTCCGCTTTCCAGCGGCTGGTGATATCGGCGGACTGCTTTTCCAACGTCTTCAATTCGGCTTCCAAAGTCTTCAGCCGATCCTTGGAGCCGGGGTCGCTTTCTTTCTTCAGCGCCTCCTGCTCGATTTTGAGCCGCACGATTTCGCGATCGATCGAATCAAGTTCGTCCGGCTTGGAATCGACCTGCATCTTCAGCCGCGCCGCCGCCTCGTCGATCAGATCGATCGCCTTGTCGGGCAGGAAGCGGTCGGTGATGTAGCGGTTCGACAGGGTCGCCGCCGCGACGATCGCCGAATCGGCGATGCGCACGCCGTGGTGCTGCTCGTATTTGTCCTTCAGGCCGCGCAGGATCGAGATGGTGTCCTCGACCGTCGGTTCGGCGACGAAGACGGGCTGGAAGCGCCGCGCCAGCGCGGCGTCCTTCTCCACGTGCTTCTTGTATTCGTCGAGCGTGGTGGCGCCGATGCAGTGCAGTTCGCCGCGCGCCAGCGCCGGCTTGAGCAGATTGGAGGCATCCATGGCGCCGTCGGCCTTGCCGGCGCCGATCAGCGTGTGCATCTCGTCGATGAACAAAATGATGCCGCCATCCGAGGAGGTCACTTCGTTCAGCACGGCTTTGAGCCGTTCCTCGAATTCGCCGCGATATTTGGCGCCGGCGATCAGTGCGCCGAGATCGAGCGCCAAGAGCTTCTTGTCCTGCAGGCTCTCCGGCACGTCGCCATTGACGATGCGCAGCGCCAGACCCTCGACGATCGCCGTCTTGCCGACGCCGGGTTCGCCGATCAGCACCGGATTGTTCTTGGTGCGGCGAGAGAGCACCTGGATGGTGCGGCGAATTTCCTCGTCGCGGCCGATGACCGGATCGAGCTTGCCGTCGCGCGCGGCTTGCGTCAGGTCGCGGGCATATTTCTTCAGCGCGTCATAAGCATTTTCGGCGGAAGCGGAATCCGCAGTGCGGCCCTTGCGCAGGGCCTCGATCGCCGCATTGAGGTTCTGCGGCGTCACGCCGGCAGTCTTGAGAATTTTTCCTGCCTCGCTGTCCTTCTCCAGCGCGAGCGCAAGCAGCAGCCGCTCGACGGTGACATAGGAGTCGCCGGCTTTCTCGCCGGCCTTTTCGGCGGCGTCGAACACGCGGGCGAGCGACTGCGCCAGATAGACTTGACCGGCGCCGGCACCGGTGACTTTCGGCAGCTTGTTGAGTGCCGCTTCAACCGCCCGCAGCGCCTGGCGGGAATTGCCGCCGGAACGATCGATCAGCCCGGCCGCCAATCCTTCCGGATCGTCGAGCAGAACCTTGAGCAAATGCTCGGGGGCGAATTGCTGATGGCCCTCGCGCTGGGCCATGGATTGGGCGGATTGCACGAAACCGCGGGCGCGGTCGGTGTACTTCTCGAAATTCATATTCGTCTCCCCTCGGCCCATGAAGGCGCCGCTAAATCGCGGGTCCCCGAAGGCGGCCCGCTCCGGCATTATGTGGGTGTCATTCTTGCAGTTTGAAGAGCCTTTTTGCCTGATATAGGTGACGAGTTAACGCCCTACGCCGGTAGAGAAAGTGCCCAAAAATCAATGCCAAACCAAGCCCGGATCGAGGCCATTTACCGCTACCCGGTGAAGGGGCTGTCGCCGCAACGGCTCGATCGCGTCGCGCTCGCGCCCGGCGCCACCCTGCCGGCCGACCGGCTCTACGCCATAGAGAACGGCCCCAGCGGTTTTGACCCCACCGCCCCCGCCTATTTCCCCAAACACCGCTTCCTGATGCTAATGCGGAACGAGCGGCTGGCGGCACTTCGTACCGGCTATGACGAGGCGAACCATACGCTGACCATCCAGTGGGAAGGGCACGAGGCCGCGCGCGGGGATCTGCGGACCAAAGAGGGGCGGTTGGCGATCGAAGCTTTCTTCCGCCGCTTCATGCCGACAGACTTGCGCGGGCCACCGAAAGTGCTGTTCGGCAATGGCCACAGCTTCTCGGATGTGGCGAAGAAGGTGGTCTCCATCATCAACCTTGCGTCGGTGGCAGAAGTCGAAAACGCGGCCGGGGCGCCGGTCAATCCATTGCGCTTTCGCGGCAATGTCTATGTCAACGGCTGGCCGGCCTGGCATGAATTCGACCTGCTCGACCGCGAACTCACGATCGGCCAAGCCTGGCTCAAGGTGGTCAAGCGCATCCAGCGTTGCGCGGCCACGGAGATCGATCCCGACACCGGCATCCGCGACGTGGCGGTTCCGCGCACGCTGATGAACAATTTCGGCCACGCCGACTGCGGCATCTATGCCGAAGTCATCGACGGCGGCGAGATCTCCGTCGGCGACGAGATAAGAGAAACGGCCGGCGTATAAGCCGGCCGTTACGAAGTTTGCGTTATCGGCGAGCGATTAGCCGCCAGGCAGTACATAGGCCGCGATCCGACCGCGCGGATAAACCGATTCCGCCACGGTGTGATTGTGATTGCCGGACACGATAATCGGGTTGCCGTTGGCATCGATGCCGCTGACCACGCCGACATGGCCGCCGCCGCGGCGGCCCATCACCGCGATGGCGCCGACCTGTGGGCCGGCAACGCGGGTGCCGTAATGCTCATAACCGAGCGCGAGATTGCCGCCGCCAAGATGACCGGTGCGCTTGAGCACCAGGTCCATGAAGGCGCCGCACCACAGGCTGCCGCGGCCGGTCGGGTTGGTACCGAGATATTTGCGCGCCTCGGCCACCAAGTCGCTCGAAGTAAAGCCGCCATCGGCAGAGTTCGCATGCGACTGCGCTTCTGCGCGTGCCTCGGCCAGCGATTGGCGGCCGTGACGACGACCGCGGCGGGAGGTGTCGACGGCAATTTGCGCTTTATTCGATGAATAACGCATGTCGCGATCGGCAACGTCATTCTGCAAATTCGCGGCAGTATGCGCGATCGCCGCGGTGCGATGGCGATGGTGATGCACGGGCCTTGCCAAGGCTGACGTTGCAAAAGCGGCAACCGCCACCGAACACAGCAAAATCGTCGCCCGTTTCTGGTTAAGTCTAAGTCTCATCAGATCAAGTCCCCTTATCATTAAAGCAATGCACCCGATACCGACAGAATCAGCATCGAGTGCACTGGCCTAAACAGCGACTAGATATGGCAAGATCATGATCATCGGAAGGAGTTTTGGTGATACGCATAGCTGGTATTACTATCTAAAACATATGGCAAAGAAATTATACGCTGAAATTTCACAAGTATACTCTAAGTTCTCCACGAATATAGAAACGTGACGCGCTTTTACTTCGCGCCAAAGTTATCGCAGTTGATTCGCAAAGTTAAGTTGCAGTGCAGCAATTGGTCCCTTTCGAGGACAGCCGCCGCAGGGCTCAATCCTTGCGGCTGAGCAGAAAAACGGCCTGTTCCCCAAAAAGGTTCCAAAACCACCAGGGGGCGTTGAGCCGCAATGGGCTACCCCAGGCGTTGAGCGCCACCGCCTTCTCCATTTTCACGCCGATCGCCTCACAAAGCTGGCGGAAATCCTTGATGGTGCAGTGGTGGATGTTGGGGGTGTCGTACCAGCTGTAGGGCAGGATATCGGTCTGCGGCATATGCCCGGCAAACAGCAGTTGCAGCCGCACCTGCCAGTGGCCGAAATTCGGAAACGACACCACCGCACGCCGGCCGATGCGCAGCATGTGTTCGAGCACCACGCGCGGATGGCGCGTCGCCTGCAGCGTCTGCGACAGGATCACGTAGTCGAAGGCATCGTCCGGATAGTCGGCCAAGTCGGTGTCGGCGTCGCCTTGGATCACGGCCAGCCCCTTGGCCACGCATTCGTTGACGCCCTCGCGCGACAGCTCAATGCCCCGTCCATCGACGGCGCGGGTGATGCTCAGCAGCCGCAGCAACTCGCCGTCGCCACAGCCGACGTCGAGCACCTTGGCGCCGCGTTCCACCATATCGGCCACCAGCACCAGGTCGACGCGCGCGCCGCCCGGCGTGCGCGCGATATGGGCGATGGTGAGATTGCTGCTCATGGCGTCAACTTTTCCCACCGAGACCACGTGCCTTCCCGGCGCCGTCGAGAAAACCGCGCACGATACCGAACAATTCCGGCTCCTCGAGCAGGAAAGCGTCGTGGCCTTTGTCGGTGACGATCTCGGCGAATGAGACCCGCGCGCCGGCGGCATTAAGCGCGTGTACGATCGCGCGCGACTCCGATGTCGGGAACAGCCAGTCGCTGGTGAACGAGACCACGCAAAACCGAGTCGGCGAATTCTTGAATGCGTTGGCGACCAGCCCGTCGTAGTCGGCAGCGAGGTCGAAATAGTCCATGGCGCGCGTGAGATAGAGATAGGAATTGGCGTCGAAGCGCTCGACGAACGAAATACCCTGGTGGCGCAGATAGGATTCGACCTCGAAATCCGCGTCGAACGAAAACGTCGGATTCTCGCGGTCCTGGAATTTACGGCCGAATTTCCGGTGCAGTGCGGCGTCGGAAAGATAGGTGATATGCGCGCCCATGCGCGCGACCGCGAGGCCGCGGCGCGGATTGGTGCCTTCCAGATGATAGCGGCCGCCGCGCCATTCCGGATCGGCCATGATCGCCTGGCGGCCGACCTCGTGGAACGCGATGTTCTGCGCCGAATGGCGGGTGGCGCAGGCGATCGGCAGCGCCGAGAACACGCGCTGCGGATAGCTCGCCGCCCATTGCAGCACCTGCATGCCACCCATCGATCCGCCCGCCACCGCGAACAGCGTGTCGATGCCGAGATGGTCGAGCAGCATGGCCTGCGCGCGCACCATGTCGCGGATGGTGATAACGGGAAATTCCAAGCCCCAGGGCTTACCGGTCTTCGGATTGGTCGAGGACGGGCCGGTAGTCCCCATGCAGGCGCCGACCACGTTCGGGCAGATCACGAAATAGCGTCCGGTATCGATCGGCTTGCCGGGACCGACCATGGTCTCCCACCAGCCGCCTTTGCCAGTGACCGGATGCTCGCTCGACACGTGCTGGTCGCCGGTGAGCGCGTGGCAGACCAGCACCGCATTGGTGCGCTGGGCGTTGAGCGTTCCATAGGTCTTGTAGGCGATTTGGAATGGCGCAAGCTCCACGCCAGCATCGAGCTTGAGCGGCTTGTCGGCCCCGAAGCGCACGACAAGCGAGTCGCGCGGATCGTCCGCCTCGCGCGGGGCGTCCGCTGCAGGCGGGCTCGTCAGATTGACCTCAACCATGTCGCCTAGCGCTCCCGGCGCGCCGCGGCCCTGGGAAATAACTCCTCCCGGGTCGCGGGCCGTTTAGGTAGTAGGTGGCAAACTGTCAATGTTTTCCTTTATTTCAAGCCTCGGCCCTCTTATCAATGCCGCCATGAGCAAGCCACCCCAGGCCCCCGCGCTGGACGATCTGCGCAAGGAGATCGACCGGATCGACGAGGCGATGCACCAGCTCCTGATGGAGCGCGGCGAGATCATCGACCGGCTGATTGCGGTCAAGAAGAGCCAGGAAACCGGCTCCGCCTTCCGCCCGGCGCGCGAGGCCGAGATGATGCGCCGGCTGGTCAAACGGCACAAAGGCATCCTGCCGCTCGACACCGCCGAGAGCATTTGGCGCGTCATCATCTCGACCTTCACCTATGTACAAGCGCCGTTTGCGGTGCATGCGGATCTCTCGGCCGGCGACGCCTTGATGCGCGATTCCGCCCGCTTCCATTTCGGCTTCACGGTTCCGTTCGTAGCGCATATGGGCGCCGCCGCGGTGGTGGCGGCGGTGTCGACCTCGAAGGGCGATCTCGGCTTGGTGCCGGCTTTCGCGGTGCCGGCGGCCGGCGCCTGGTGGAGCGCACTCGAATTCGACGCGGCGCCCAAGATCATCGCGCGGCTGCCGTTCGTCGAGCGCGCCGACCACCCGGCCGCCTTGCCGGTGTTCGTGGTCTCGCGCGTCGCCGACGACGCCATGGCGACCGACGCCGCGGTATGGAGCGTGCGCGTATCCGGCTGGGGCGCGGGCGCCGCGCGCGCGCTGTCGGCGCTCGCCGATTTCATCGCCGTGCCTGACCGCGCCTTCGACGGCGCCGCCCTGCTGATCACGCTACCGAAAGGCGTCACCTTGGAGGCAATCAGCGAGGCCTTGGTTAAGGCCGGGGCCACGGTTCGTTCGGCGGCCCTCGTCGGGAGCCACGCAACCCGCTATACGGTTGCCGCCGAACGCGCATGATCCCGAAAAGTGGGTACCAGTTTTCGAAAAAGATTATGCGCAAGAAAATTAAGACCTGACTGGATCGACTATGACTGTCAACCGACCGCAACCGCGCCCCGGCGTGCTCGATATTGCCCCCTACATCCCGGGCAAGAGCAGCGCGCCCGGCGTCGTCAAAGTGTTCAAGCTTTCGTCCAACGAGACGCCGTTGGGCGCGAGCGAGGCGACGATTGCCGCCTACAAGACGATCGCCGAGCATCTGGAGGATTATCCGGACGGCTCCGCGTCGGCATTGCGCGAGGCGATTGGCGGCGTGTTCGGACTCGATCCCGACCGCATCGTCTGTGGCGCCGGCTCCGACGACCTGCTCAATTTGATCGCGCGCGCCTACCTCAGCGATGGCGACGAGGCGATCCACACTACACACGGATTTCTGGTCTATCCGATCGCCACGCTCGGCACCGGCGCCAAGCCGGTGGTCGCGCCGGAGAAAAATTTCACCGCCGACGTCGACGCGATCCTCAAGCTGGTGTCACCGCGCACCAAGGTCGTGTTCCTGGCCAACCCGAACAACCCGACCGGGACCTATATTCCGTTCGACGAGGTCAAGCGGCTGCACAAAGGCTTGCCGAGACATGTGCTGCTGGTGCTGGACGCGGCCTATGCCGAATACGTGCAGCGCAACGACTACGAGTCCGGCATCGAGTTGGTGGCGACATCGGAAAACGTCGTGATGTGCCGTACCTTTTCCAAAATTTACGGCCTCGCCGCGCTCCGCCTCGGCTGGATGTACGGCCCGGCACCCGTCATCGACGCGATCAACCGCATCCGCGGACCATTCAACGTCAATGCGCCGGCGATTGCCGCCGGGACCGCGGCGATCCGCGACACCGCGCACGTCGAGAAGTCGCGCACACATAATGCGAAGTGGCTCGCCTGGCTCACCGAGGAAATCGGCAAGCTCGGCCTGCCGGTGACGCCGAGCGTCGCCAATTTCGTGCTGATCCATTTCCCGGAGACCAAGGGCAAGACCGCCAAGGATGCCGACGCGTTCCTGACCAAGCGTGGCCTCATTCTGCGTCAGGTCGGCGCCTACAAGCTGCCCAACGCGTTACGCATGAGCGTCGGCACCGAGGAAGCCAACCGGCTGGTGGTCAAGGCGCTGGCGGAATTTTTAGGAAAAGCGGCGTGAGCAAACCGGCGCCTTTGTTCAACCGCTTGGCGCTGATCGGCGTCGGATTGATCGGTTCCTCGATTGCGCGCGCCGCCCGCGCGCAAGGCGCCGTGCGTTCGATCATCGCCACCGCGCGGTCGCCGGCAACGCGCAAGCGCGTGGCCGAGCTCGGCCTCGCCGATCAGGTGGTCGAGAGCAACGCCGCTGCGGTCGAAGGCGCCGATCTCGTCATCATCTGCATTCCGGTCGGCGCCTGCGGCGCGGTGGCCAAAGAGATCGGCTCGCATCTTGCGCCGGCCGCCATCATCTCCGACGTGGGATCAGTCAAGGGCGCCATCGTTCGCGACATGACACCGCATCTGCCAAAGACCGTGCATTTCGTGCCGGCGCATCCGGTGGCGGGCACCGAATATTCCGGCCCCGACGCCGGCTTTGCCGAATTGTTCGTGAACCGTTGGTGCATCCTCACACCGCCCGAAGGCACCGACGCCACGGCGGTGGATAAGCTTGCAACGTTCTGGCGCCTGTTCGGCGCCAATGTGGAGACCATGGCGGCCGACCATCACGACCTGGTGCTCGCCATCACCAGCCATCTGCCGCATCTGATCGCCTACACCATCGTCGGCACCGCCGACGAAATGCAGAACGTGACGCGCTCCGAGGTGCTGAAATTTTCCGCCGGCGGTTTCCGCGATTTCACCCGCATCGCCGCCTCTGACCCGACCATGTGGCGCGACGTCTTCCTCGCCAACAAGGACGCCGTTTTGGAAATGCTCGGCCGCTTCAACGAGGACATCTCGCTCTTGACCAAGGCGATCCGCAACGGCGACGGCAAAGCGCTGTTCGAGCATTTCGAGCGTACGCGCGCCATCCGCAAGGGCATCGTCGATATCGGCCAGGATTCGCCAGCGCCGGATTTCGGCCGCCCGCATCCCGGGATTGAGCCGCTGCCGAAGCCTTATGCGGCCGACGGCGATTGATCCTTGACCGCTTATTGCAGCGCGTCGGCGATCGCCTTGCCGCAAGCGACGGTATCGGCTGCACCTTTCAGATCGCGGGTCCGCAGTTTCGGCTCGACCAGCACGTTTTCGATCGCGGCGACAATCGCCTTGGCGGCGTCGGTCTCGCCCAGATGCTCGAGCATCATCGCGCCTGACCAGATTTGACCAATCGGATTGGCGATGCCCTGGCCGGCAATGTCCGGCGCCGAGCCGTGCACCGGCTCGAACACCGATGGAGACTTGCGTTCTGGATTGATGTTGCCGGATGGCGCAATGCCGATGGTCCCGGTACAGGCCGGGCCAAGATCGGACAGGATATCGCCGAACAAATTCGAGCCGACCACCACGTTGAACCGGTCGGGATTGAGCACGAAATGCGCGGTGAGGATGTCGATGTGAAATTGATTCCATTTCACATCCGGGTAGGCCTTCGCCATTTCCTTCACCCGCTCGTCCCAGTACGGCATTGTAATAGCGATGCCATTCGACTTGGTTGCCGAGGTCAGATGTTTCTTCGGGGTAGAGCGCGCTAACTCAAAGGCGAATTTCAGCACGCGGTCGACGCCGGTGCGGCTCATCACCGTCTCCTGCACCACCACCTCGCGCTCGGTGCCGGCGAACATCTTGCCGCCGATGGCCGAATACTCACCCTCGGTGTTCTCGCGCACCACCCAGAAATCGATGTCGCCGGGCTTGCGGTTGGCGAGCGGGCAAGGGACGCCGGGCATCAAGCGGACGGGCCGCAAGTTGACGTATTGATCGAATTCGCGCCGGAACAGAATAAGCGAGCCCCACAGCGAAATATGGTCGGGCACCCGATCGGGCATACCGACCGCGCCGAAATAGATCGCGTCATGCTTGCCGATCTGCTCTTTCCAGTCGTCCGGCATCATGCGGCCGTGCTTTTCGTAATAGTCGCAGCTGGCAAAGTCGAAATTGTCGAGCTGCAGCTCGAAGCCGTATTTTTTCGCGGCCTTCTCCAGCACGCGCACGCCTTCGGGGACGACTTCCTTGCCGATGCCGTCGCCGGGGATCACGGCGATGCGGTGGACGCGGTTTGTTTTCATGGGGAAATTGCTCATGACGTGGCGGCGGAAAGGCTTGGTATTACATGCCGGCGGCGCGATCAAGCGACCACTCGCTGGCGCCAGCGCCGCGGTCTAGAACAGCGCGGGCGTATTGCCGATGCGGATTGGCCCCAGGAATACCGCACCGTCGTCGAAGCGCAATGGCAGCGTAACCGCACGCTTGCCTTCCAGAACAGTCTGTTCGCCGAGCAGATTGATGCCGAGCGAAAAATTGGAGCTGGTGGCCTGCTGGCGCGCGACCCCGCCGAGACCGGGCAAGATGCGGTCGAGCGCGCCGGCGACCTTGTCCATGTCCGGCGACGTCTGCACCGCCTGCTCCACATTGATCGAAGCAAGGAACGGCTCGAGTCCGGCGACGGTGACGCGCAATTGGCCGTCGAGCCGGCCGTTCGCGTTGAGCGACAGGCTGCCGCTGCCGACCGCGATGGTTGCGCCCTGCTGCACGCGCGCCTGCTCGATGTCGATGCGACCGCCGGCCGCCTGGATTTCGCGGAAACGCGCCGGCCAGGGCTTGGGCGAGAAATCGTTCAAGCCGCGCAGCACGGCGGTGACGTCGGCGTCGAGCGGATGCGCCGCGGCCGGATGTATCGTGGGCGCCGCCGCCCGCCGCAGCCGCGTCACGATCTCGATGGCCGGATGATAGGTCACCGAGCCTTCGACGATGCGGCCGTGGACTTCGATGCGTTTGGCCTGCAGCAGCGTCTCGCGTTTGCCGCCGCTCAGGCGGTCGACCTCCGGGCTGTCGAACACCAGCGACGCGCGACGCGGCGCCGTCGGTGTGCCGCGCACGCTCGACTGGCCGAGCTTCCAATTGGCGACGATGGTCGGCGCTTTGCCGGGGTCGGCGATGGTGAGTGGACCCTGAAATTCGGTGATCAGCAGGTCCGGCTGATAAATCTGCGCGGTGATCAGCATCCCGGCGGTCTTGATCTCGACCGGCGGCTGGTTGCTGCGGAACAGCGCGGCGGCCTTGTCGCAATCCACCTCGATGCGGAACGGGTAGCCGCCGATGCTCTGCGCGCCACAGCTATAAATGCGGCCGGCCTTGGCTTCGCGCGCGCGCCAGCCGGAGATGGCAACTTCCGCCTTGCCGGCGGCGTAATGCCAGAACCAGCTCCACCCGCCGATCAGCGCGACGAATAAGACAAGCATGCCGATATAGCGCCGGGTGCGCCGGCGCGCGGACCGGGATCGTCGGGGTCGTCTAGCCATCGTCGCTGTCACACCTGCCGAATACGGCGTTTCTGCGCCCTGATCCTAACGCGCGGGACCGGCCTTTGGGTTGCGCCAAAACGACCGGCCTGTTACGCGAGCGCCGGCCGCCGGGCTATCAATGTCGTGGTGCGATTCCAACCCCGATGAGCAAAAAAACCGACCAAAGCGGCGAAGACCTGTGGGTTTTCGCTTACGGATCGCTGATGTGGCGGCCCGGCTTCGATTTCCTGGAGCGGCGCACCGCCCGTCTGGTCGGCGCGCATCGCGCCCTCTGCGTCTATTCTTTCGTCCACCGCGGCACGCCGGAAAAGCCCGGCCTGGTGCTCGGCCTCGACCGCGGCGGCAATTGCCGCGGCATCGCCTACCGGGTAACGGCCGGCAAGCGCGCCGCCACGATAGCCTATTTGCGCGCACGCGAGCAGGCCACCAAAGTCTATCGCGAGGCGCAGCGCTCGGTCTGGCTCGACGACGACCCGCAGCAGAGCGTGCACGCGCTGTGTTACGTGGTGGACCGCGGCCACCGACAATATGCCGGCCAGCTCACCCTCACGCAGCAATTGCACTTTGTGCGGCAAGGCCACGGCCGTTCCGGCGCCTGCCGCGACTACGTGCTGGCGGCGGTCAAGGAGCTCGAGACGCACGGCTATCGTGACGACGGCTTGCGCCGTCTGGCCGAGCAGATCAAAGGCATCCACGAAGCGGCCGAATAAGATTCAATCGAGCTTTGCATCGGCGATCAGCTGCGCCGTCGCCGTCTCGATGTCGTACTTAAGTCGTTCGAAGAATACGTCTTTGTCGAGGCCCGGCGCGATTGGATCGAGAATCTCCACCTGCACCGTCCCCGGCCGTAGGCGGATGGAGCGACGTGGCCAAAACAGCCCCGAATTGAGCGCGATTGGAACGCAAGGCACGCCTTCCGCGGCGTAAAGTTGCGCTACGCCGAACTTGTAGCGCGGTTCGGCGCCGGCCGGCCTCCGCGTGCCTTCGGGGAAAATGATGAGCTGACGGCCGCGCGCAAGTTCGACGCGCGCGCGCGCTGTCATGGCGGCCAGTGCCTGCGAGCCGGCACTGCGATCGACCGGCACCATGCGGCCTTTTATCATCAGCCAGCCAAAAATCGGGAGCCACTGCAATTCGCGTTTGACGATGAAGAACGGATTGTCGAACAGCGGCAGCAGCGCGAAGGTTTCCCACGCCGACTGGTGCTTGGCGGCGACAATGACCGGACCTTGCGGGATCTTTTCGCGTCCCCTGATCTCGCAATCGATGCCGGCCACGAAGCGCAGCAACACAAGGTTGGTGCGGCCCCACGCTTTTGCCACGGCCATGATGGCGCGATATGGCATGAAGAAAGTCGGCAGCGCGATGACCAGCCACACCGCCGTGTTCAGATAGAACAGCGCGTTGAAGATCAGGGAGCGAAGCAAAATCACGGGCGACGCTCCTTCACGCGCTGTCGGTATCGAAGTGCATGCGCGCAAGCGCAAACAGATACTTCAAATATTCCGCAAACAGCAAGCGGGCGGTGTCGAGGTTCGACCACCACGGCTGGTCTTTCACCTTCGGCGAGATCACCGGGAAGGATATCAGCGTCACGTCCGGAAGCTGATGCTCGAGTTCGGCCATGGCGCGCGGCATGTGCCAGTTCGATGTCACCACGATCAGCGAATTGAAATTGTGTTCGCGCGCCCAGCGCTTGGTCTCCAGCGCGTTGCCGAAGGTGTTAAGCGCGGAGCGGTCGAGATCGATGCAGCAGGCGAAATATTTGGAATAGACCGGGGTCAGCCGCGCGATTTCGCGCGCGCGCGTATCGCGGTGCACGCCGCTGATCAAGAGGCGTTTGCCGTGCTCGGTCGCCAACAACTCGATCGCGTCCGGTATGCGCGCGGCGGCGCCGGTCAGCACGACGATACCGTCGGCATTGCGGTCGAGCGTCACTTCCTCGGCCGGAATCTTGAGCACGAACCAGCAGAATCCGGCGCCCAGCAGCACGGCGCCGGCGGCGCCCGCGGTCATGGTGAGAAAGCCGATGATACGCGCAAAACTGGCAAGCATGTTAATCGATCGTGCCGAGGGTCCGGTTTACGGTATGCCGGGAGGTCGCCGCCGTCACCAGTGCGATCAGCACGATTTGGCCGAGCACCGCGACATAGCCGAAAATGCCGATAGAGAAGGATCCGAACAAGGCCGAGGTCTGTTCGGCGCCGGGCGTGGCGGCAAACCAGCCGCTGACGAGCGCGGCGAGCGCGAACAGCACGACTGCGCCGCCGCCGCCGATGGCGCCGCCCTGCAGACCGAGCAGCAGAAAATGGCGCTGAAAGCGTCCGGCGATGAAGCCGTTCTTGGCGCCGACGAAATGCAGGACCTCAATGACCGGCTTATTGGTCGCCATCGCGCCCCGGGTCGCGAATGTGACCGACAGCATGGTCGCGGCGATCACCAGCAGCAGAATCGTGACGCCGGCGACGACTGCGGTTCCCGCCATGGCCCGCATGCGGTCGATCCAACCGCGATGATCGTCAAGCGCGGCGCCCGGCACCTGTTCGGACAGCGTCCGCCGCAGTTGCGGAATGTCGGGTGCGGCGCCGCGCGCGATCTTGACCACGATCAGGCGCGGCACCGGCAATTCGTCGAGCGTGAGCCCGCTACCGAGCCATGGCTCCAGCAGCTTGGAGGATTCCGCTTTCGAGTAGACCCGTACATCGCCGATACCAGGGAAGGCGCGCGCGGCGGCCGCCGCTTTGTCGGCGGCCGCGTCGAGATCGCGGCCGGGCGCCGAGATAATCTGAATGGTCACCTCGCGTGCCACGTCAGACTGCCATTCGCTCGCCGCGCCGGCGACCAGCATCACCGCGCCGGTCGTGAGCGAGGCCAGGAATGTCATGATGGCGATGACCGCGATCAGCGCGCGCCCGGAGATCGAATTGCGCGGTACCAGAGGCGTGTCAAAACGAGGTAGCGGACCGGCCGGCACGCGCGGCGTCGCCGTCATTTCGCTGGTCGAGTCGGTCATCGATGCCCTCAATCGTAAATGTGTAGCCTGCCCTCGTGCAGCACCAGCCGGCGCGCATCGTACTGGTCCATCAAGGCGATGTCGTGGGTGGCGATCACCACCGAGGTTCCCGATTTGTTGAGCTCGATGAACAGCCGCAACAGCCGTTGCGCCAGGCTCGGATCGACGTTGCCTGTGGGCTCGTCGGCGAGCAGTAATTGCGGCCGCGCGATCACCGCGCGCGCGATCGCCGCGCGCTGCTTTTCACCGCCGGAGAGCACCGGCGGCAGCGCCCACATCCGCTCGCCGAGGCCGACCCAATTGAGAAGCTCGATCACTTCGTCGCGGTAGGTGTCTTCCCGCCGGCCCATCACGCGCAGCGGCAGCGCGACGTTCTCATAGGTCGTCATGTGATCGAGCAGGCGGAAATCCTGGAACACGATGCCGATCCGTCGGCGCAGCGTCGCCACCGCATCCTTCGACAGCGTAGCGACGTCGTGGCCGAACTGGGTGATCAGACCGCGCGTCGGCTTGAGCGAGAGGAACAAGAGGCGCAGCAGCGAAGTCTTGCCGGCGCCGGACGGGCCGGTGAGAAACTGGAAGGAATGCGGCTCAATCCGGAACGTGAGGTCGCGAAGAACCTCCGGCCCCAGGCTGTATCGCAAGCCTACGTTCTCGAATCGGACCACGCCCCTCTCCGAAAAATTGCCTTTTAGATCCGTGGAACAACCCTCGCCCACAGGCCGCGAAGCCGTCCCCACATACCGCCCGCGGCCCCTCTAGCGGTCAAGAACTGCGCTTTTACAGCATTATCGGGGCGCCGCCAGCGTCCTGGAACTGCCAACGCGCCACGCTATCCCCTGACCCGCGAGGGCCGAGCATGGTTTCCAATCCATTAACGGTCGCCTGCTAGGTTTCGTCCCCAAACCGGCTCCGATGACATGCTGATTGTCTGTCCTAACTGCGCCACCTCGTACATGATCGACCAGGCCGCGGTCGGCCCGGCCGGCCGCACTGTGCGTTGCGCCCGCTGCAGGGCGTCCTGGTTCGCCGGCGGCCCCGAGCCTGACGTGACTGCCGTCGCGGAAACCGCAGCCGCGGAAGCGCAGCAGGCGCGTTCCGGCCGCGCCGATGCGCCGCCGCAGGCCACTGCGGCGACGGCAGCGCAAGCCGCCGACGCGGGCAAACAGGGCAGCACGCAATCCGAGTCGGCCGCTGCAACCGAGGTCAAGTCGCCGCCGTCAGAGCCATCGCCCGAACCCGCGGTCCCGGCTGCGACCGCGACCGCGCCGGCCCCTCGGCCGGCCGAAGCACTGACGTCGGAGTCTGGGCCGGTCACGATCACCGACGCGCCGCCTTTGGTGCCGCCGCTCGAACACGAGCCGGATGCGGCCGAACGCGATTCCGAAGCCGAAGCGGCCGCCACCTTCGATGCCCGCCGCAAGCGGATGCAGGCACGCCGCAAGCAATCGCGCCGCTCGTCGCGCTGGACCGCGATCGTTCTTGTGCTGATCGCTGTCAACGTAACGCTGATCGGCGCGCGCAACGAAGTGGTGCGTTATCTGCCGCAGACCGCTTCGTTGTTCGCGGCCATCGGCCTGCCGGTCAACCTGCGCAATCTCAAATTCGAGAACGTCAAGCTATCCGCTGAAACCGCTGACGGCATCAGCCTCCTGATCGTACAAGGCACGATCGTCGGCGAAACCGGCAAGCCGGTGGCGGTGCCTCGCCTCCGTTTCGCCTTGCGCAATGCAACCGGCCAGGAGGTCTACAGCTGGACCATGGTGCCGCCGCGCAGCATTCTCGAGCCGGGCGAGCGGCTGCAATTCCGCAGTCAAATCCCAACGCCGCAGGTCGACGCTACCGATGTGATGGTCCGCTTCTTCAACCCGCAGGACGCCGGAGCGAAGTAGCGCATGATCCCGGAAAATCCGAGCAGGTTCTCGGACAAGATCATGCGCAAGGATTGATCCAGATGGCGAAGATTCTGATTGCCGAAGACGACGCTGCAATCCGCGATCTGGTGGTTCGCGCGCTCAACGAGGAGGGCCACGAACTGACCGCGACCAATGACGGCGCGGCCGCGCTCGACGCGCTCAATCGCAAAAACGGCGATTTCGACCTCCTGCTGACCGACGTGAAGATGCCGGTCATGGATGGCATCGCGCTCGCGCTTGCCGCCGGGCGCGACCATCCGGATATGGCGATCATGCTGATGACCGGTTTTGCCGACCAGCGCGACCGAGCGCACGGGCTGGACGCGCTGGTGCATGACGTGATCGCCAAGCCGTTCTCGGTCGATCAGATCAAGGGCGCCGTGCGCGAGGCGCTTGTGCAGCGGCACTAGCGATAGCGCGTCCGCGCGCTAAGACGGAATAATCAGAAACCCTTCAGCAGCCGCTCGATATAATCGAGCTCGAGCTGCGGCCGGTTGCTCTCGCCATAGCGCTTGCGCAACTCTTCCAGGATGCGGCGCGCGCGCTGGGCGTCGATCTCGCCCGGCACTTTCACGTCGACGCCGTCGTCCGGATTGCGACCGCGGCGGCCCATCTGCCGGCCGAGCGGGTCGGTTTCTGAATTGGCGCGCTGGCGGCCGTTGCGGCCGGGCTGACCTGGACCCATGCCCATGCCGTTCTGCTGCATCGACTGCGCCAGCCCTTGCGCGCCCTTGCGCATGGCCTCGAGCGCGCGGCCCTGGCTGTCGACCGCGCTTTCGGCATCGCCCTGGCCGAGTTCGCCTTCCGCCTCGCCCATGGCTTCGCCGGCGTTGCCGAGCTGATCCATATCGCTGCCGCCCTCGCCCTTTTCGTCCTGCCCCGGCTGCTTCGGACCGGGATTGCCGAGGCCATGCTGCCGTAATTGGTCGAGCAGCTTATTGAGACGATCGCGCAAGCCCTGCTGGTCCTGACGCAGATCGCCGAATTGCCGCTGACCCTGGCCGTCCTGCTGGCGGTCGCGCCGCGAATCCTGACCCTGCTTGAAGGTCTTGTCGCGCAATTGCTGCTGCTTGCGGATCATGTCGCCCAGTTCGTCGAGCGCCGACATCATATCGTCGTCGCCTTGGTCGCCCTGTGCTCCCGGGCGCGCCGTCTGCAGGTTTTCGAGCATCGACTGCATCTCGTCGAGCAGCCGGCGCGCAGCATCCTTGTTGCCGGAGCGCGCCAGATTTTCCAGCCGGTCGAGCATGTTCTTGAAATCGCGCTCGCTCAGCATGCGGGTATTGCGGTCGAGCGGACGTGAAAGCTGCTGCGGATTCTTCTGCATCTCCTCCGCCAACGCCTGCAGGTATTTGTCCATCGCGGCGCGCAACTGGTCCATCAGCTTCTTCAACTCTGCGTCGCCGGCGCCGCGTTCGAGTGCCTGGCGCAAGGCGTCCTGCGCTTGGCGCAGCGCCTGTTCGGCTTGGCTGACGTTGCCCTCTTCGAGCTGCACCGCCATGTCCCACATGCGCGCCACAACCTCCCGCAACTGGTCGTCGGTGTTGGCGTGGGCGAGGTCGAAATAGATTGCACGCAAACCGAGATAGACCCCGACCTCGGGCGTAAAGCTCTCCGGCGCGATAGTGAGTGCATCGAGTGCCGTGAGTACTATGGGTTTGGCGTCGGCATCGAGTGCCAGGATGCGGCGCTGCTCGATCAAGGCGCGCGCCACCGGCTTGACGAAGATGCGCTGCGGCAGCTGGATCTCGGCCAACTCGCTGCGGCCTTCATTGCCAGCCTCGTCGCGCGCCACCAGCGTCACCTCGACTTTGGCGCCCGCCCAGGGATGGGCGGTGAGGTCGCGCGTGGTCTGCGCCGCACCTGAACGGGTGCGCGCCTGCGGCAGCGTGAGCGGAAATTCCGGCGACTTGAACAGTGGATGCGCGCCGGCCGGCGTGTCGTCATCCTTGATCGCAAAATCGGCATGTGCTTCGACCACGCCGTAGTCGTCTTCCACGCGATAGTCGATCCGCAGAGCCCCGCGCGCCTGTCGCTCGGGCGTCCCGATCAGTTCGATTTTCGGCGGGCGGTCGGGGATCGCGGTGAAAGTCCAGGCCAATTCGCTGCGGCCAACCCCATGCAACGTCGCCGAGCCGTCGCCCTTGATCAGAAAGCGCCGCTCCTCGCTGCCCGCCGGCAGAGCCGCGTGCGCATCCGATGGCACGGCTTCGAGGCCGCCCTTGCGCTCGACGTCAAAGCGCACGTTGCCGCTGGAACGGATCACGAGCTCGCTGCCAGCCGGCACGGCGACCGGCGCGCTCGCTTGCGCGCTTTCACCAGGACGCAGGCCGGCCAGCATGACCGGCGGCCGTCCTGTATAGTTCGGCGGCGTCACCCAGGCATCGATGCGGAAATTGGCCGGCGCTACCACGCCGTGCCAGTCGAAGGCGGCGGTCACGCGCCTCCAGCGCTCGCCACCGGCGGCGAAGAAGGTCGCCACCGCCAAAAGCAGCACCAGCGCGCGCAGCGCCATCGGATCGCGCATCGCCAGCCGCGGAGACGGCCATCCGGCCTTGAGCTTGCGCGCCGAAATCAGCGCGCGTTCGACATGGGCACGCCAGAGCGCCCGCGCGATGGGATCGTGGCTGTTGGCGGCAATCTCGTCGGCGACTGCGGTCGCCGGCCGGTGCGTCTCGCCGCTGTTGCGGTCGAGCCGGCGCAAACCGTCGGCGACGCTGGGCAGCCGTACCATCGCCAGCGGCGCCGCCGCGATGAAAGTGACGACGACGAACAACAGCAAGCCGATGGCTCGCGCAAGCGGCGGCAACACCAGCCATACGCCGGCCCAGGAAAACGCCAGGAACAAGCCGAGCGCGGTCGCGAGCACGGCCAAAGCCGGCCAAAGCCGCTCCCAGAACAGGCTGCCGCGCGCACGTTTGAGCGCCCGTGCGAGCAGGGTCCGCGTCGGGTTCGCCTGCTGCTTTGGCTGCTCGTCCAAACCGTCCAAAAGCCGCTCCGTCGCTCAGGGCTAAGGCGATTCTCTTTGATCGAATAGGCTACCACGCAGGCAATTCGCGGGCCATGCGCGGGTTTCATGGGCCTAAAGCCAATCCGGCATGCGATCGAGCGCAATCAATTGGTCAACTTCAAGGCGGGGGCGGACAACCGCCCATTCCGCGCCGTTGACCAGCACTTCCGGCACCAGCGGCCGCGTATTGTAGGTCCCGGCCTGCACCGCCCCATAGGCGCCGGCCGACATCACCGCCAGCAAGGCACCCGGCGTCGGTTCCGCCAAGTCGCGGTTGAGCGCGAGGAAATCGCCGCTTTCACACACCGGTCCGACCACGTCGGCGCGAATCCGGCGGGCGGAAGACGAAGGCTCCGCGACCGGCCAAATCTCATGATGCGCGTCATAAAGCGTCGGCCGGATGAGATCGTTCATGGCGGCATCGACCACGACGAAATTCTTCGCCTCGCCGCGCTTCAGGAAGAGTGCGCGCGTCACCAGGATACCGGCATTGCCGACGATCAGCCGGCCCGGTTCGAAGATCAGCCGGCAATCGAGATCGCGCGTGGCGCGCTTGACCACTTCCGCATAGGCCTCCGGATGCGGCGGCGGTTCATTGTCGTCGCGGTAGGGGATGCCCAAGCCGCCGCCGAGATCGACATGCGAAATCATGTGCCCGTCACCGCGCAGCGTACGCACAAACTCGGCCAGCAGCGTAAACGCATTGCCGAACGGATCGAGGTCGGTGATCTGGCTGCCGATGTGCATGTCAACGCCAGCGACCTTGAGGCCGGGCAGCTTGGCAGCGCGCGCATAGACTTCGCGCGCGCGGCTGATCGGAATGCCGAATTTGTTCTCGGCCTTGCCGGTGGCGATCTTGTGATGGGTCTTGGCGTCGATATCGGGATTAACGCGCACCGAAATCTTGACGACGCGGTCCTTCGCTGACGCGATCGACGACAACAGTTCGAGTTCCGGCTCGGATTCCACATTGATGCAGAGAATGTTTTCGTCGACCGCGAGCGCGAGTTCGCGCGCGGTCTTGCCGATGCCAGAGAACATGATCTTGTCGGCCGGCACGCCGGCGAGCCGCGCGCGCATGAGTTCGCCTTCCGACACTACGTCGGCGCCGGCGCCGAGCTTGGCGAGCGTGGCGACCACGGCCTGGTTGGAATTCGCCTTCATGGCGTAGCAGACGAGCGTGCTGACGTCGGCGAAGGCGCCGGCAAACACTTTGTAGTGCCTCTCCAGCGTCGCGGTCGAATAACAATAAAACGGTGTCCCGACCGCCGCAGCAAGCGTGTCGAGGCTAACCGCCTCGGCGCGCAGAACGCCGCCGCGATAAGCGAAGTGGTGCATCTGACACGCTCAGTTCAGCAGATCGTCGAGAGGGATGTGTTTTTTCGGACCCTGGGGCGACAGCGGCAGACCATTGGGTCCGAGCGCCGTGTTGTCCTTGCTCTGCCCGCCGATCGGCGAGGCAATGGGGTTGCTCATCGGGTTTGGGTTGGCCTGTTGCTCGCCCGCGAGCGAGGCGCTGGGCGGCGGATCGAGCGGTCCCTTGCGGCCGCAGGCGGTGAGGCCGAGCGACGCAACGAGGGCGCCGATCAGGGCAAGGCGAAAAACCGGACGGTCGGCAAAACGGCTCAAACAACACACTCCTTGGGTGGCTGGCACCATAGCAAACCAGACGATCAAGGCCAAACCTGGCTGGACCAAGTCAGGATTTCTCCTTTTCGAGCTTGCGCAGCCATTTCTTCGCCTGCGCGCGCACGTTTTTAGGCGCTGTGCCGCCGAAACTCGTCCGGCTTTTGACCGAGCGTTCAACCGACAGCACCAAGAACACCGATTCAACAATGCGCGGCTCGATTTCCTGCATGGCGGCGAGCGGCAGCCGGTGCAGGGCTACGCCCGCCTCCGCCGCCTTGGCGACGATGCGGCCGGTGACATGATGGGCGTCGCGGAACGGCATTTTCAAGGTCCGCACCAGCCAGTCGGCGAGATCGGTGGCGGTGGCATAGCCTTCGCCAGCCGCCTTTTTCATGCACACGGCATCGGGCTCGAGATCGGCCACCATGCCGGCCATCGCGGCGAGCGACAGGGCGAGCGCGCCAAGCGCGTCCATAGCGCCCTCCTTGTCCTCCTGCATGTCCTTGGCATAGGCGAGCGGCAGGCCCTTCATGACGATTAGCAAGCCCGTGAGCGCGCCGATCACGCGGCCGGTCTTGGCGCGCACCAGTTCGGCGGCGTCCGGATTGCGTTTCTGTGGCATGATCGAGGAGCCGGTGGTGAACTTGTCCGACAGCCGCACCAGGCCGGTGAGCGGCGAGGTCCAGATCACGATTTCTTCGGCGAGCCGCGACAGATGCACCGCCGCAATCGAGGCGGCAGCCAGCGTCTCCATGACAAAATCGCGGTCGGAGACGGCGTCGAGCGAATTCGCCGCCGGCCGGTCGAAGCCGAGCGTCTTCGCTGTCATATCGCGGTCGAGTGCGAACGAGGTGCCGGCGAGCGCTGCGGCGCCGAGCGGCGACTCATTGAGCCGCTTGCGCGCGTCGGCAAAGCGGCCGCGGTCGCGCGCCGCCATCTCAACATAGGCGAGCAGATGATGACCGAAGGTCACCGGCTGCGCGGTCTGCATATGGGTCAGCCCCGGCATCACCGTGTCGGCGTGCGTCAGCGCCTTCTCGACCAGCGCACGCTGAAAGCCGATCAGCGCCGCGTCGAGCGCATCGATAGTGTCGCGCATCCACAGCCGGAAATCGGTCGCCACCTGGTCGTTGCGCGAGCGCGCGGTATGCAGCCGCCCGGCTGCTTCGCCGATCAGTTCGGCGAGCCGGCCCTCCACGTTCATGTGGATGTCTTCCAGCGCCCGCTTGAAAGAGAACTTGCCGCCCGCGATTTCTGACAGGATCGTGTCTAGACCGTGAGCGATCTTTTTCGCATCGTCCGCCGTAATGATGCCTTGCTTGGCCAGCATGTCGGCATGGGCCTTGGACGCCGCGATGTCCTGGCGGTACAGAGCCTTGTCGAAATCGATGGAGGCGTTGATCTCCTCCATGATGGCGTCGGGGCCTGAGGCAAAACGTCCGCCCCACATTTTGTTGCTCATGTTAATGCTCTTGGCGTAACCAGCCGCTCATGCCCGAAAATCCACAGCCCAGCACCAGCAAAAGATACCTGGCCATGATCCTCGCCGGGGGCGTCGCCGGCGTGGTCGTTGGGCTGGCCGGGGTATACGGGATTGCCACCCTCACAGGCAATGCGGGCGGCAACACTGCAAGTAACGTGACTTGCCGGCCGGCGGTCGAATTGGCCAAGAAATTGGCTCCTTTGGCACGCGGCGAGGTGGCGGCCGTTAATGTCGCCAAGAGCCCGCTTAAGCTACCCGACCTCTCGTTTCAGGATGCCAGCGGCAAGCCGCTGACCCTCGCCCACTGGCGCGGGCGTACCGTGCTGCTCAACCTGTGGGCCACCTGGTGCGTACCCTGCCGCAAGGAAATGCCGACACTCGACGCGCTGCAGGGCAAGCTGGGCGGCCCCGGCTTCGAGGTGGTGACGGTCAATATCGATACCCGCGATCCGGAAAAGCCGAAGGCTTTTCTGAAACAAATTGGCATCGAGAAGCTCGCCTATTACGCCGATCCGGATGCCAAGACCTTCCAAGACTTGAAGGCCGTCGGGCGCGCCTTCGGCATGCCGACGACCTTGCTGGTGGACTCCCACGGTTGCGAGCTCGGCACCATCGCGGGACCGGCCGAATGGTCGAGCGAGGACGCGGTCAAGCTCATCCAGGCGGCGCTTGGAAAAAGCTGATCGTTGAGCCGCGCGTTTCCGCGAAAGCGACGGCCCGGCAAATCTGACGACGTTAAGCGGTGATATTGACGTTCTGCCCAACGCCGGCGGCAACGTTGGCGAGGCTCTGTATGTTCTGTTGGGCGGCGTCGATAATCTTTACGACCGACGCGGCGTTGTCCGCATTCATGCGCATCATCGTCGCCGCGGCGGCCATTTGCTCGCGGCTCATCTGGGCGCCAACCATGGCTGTGGCGAGGGATGCGGGGTCCATGCAGACCTAGTTGTAGGGCACCCACGTCAACGAATTATGAAGACCCGGCGCGCCTAGACTACCGAGCGAGCGCCTTCACGCAAGCAAACTGAGAACCGAGCCCGGTGACGACGTCGACGACGTCGACTGGCTGATTGTGCTGCTGGCTTGTTGGAGCGCACTTAATTGTTGGGTCGTCTGCGCCTTAAAACGGGCCAGCGCCGCCTGGATCACCAGGTTCGCAGTCCCGCTGAGTTTGGTCTGCTGGGCGCCGAAGAGACTATCGCTCATGGCCGACATCGTGGCCTGGTTCGACGCATATGCCGAGGCGTTGTAGCGACTATTTTGCAGACTCTGCCAAGTAGACATCTGACCAACTCGAACGGCACCGATGCGATACATTGTGATGCAGCCCCTGCGTGACGGCGAGGTTAGTGCCGCACAGTTAATCAAACGTTAGCCGATACGCGTTCTGCCGGCTTCGGCCTGCGGCCCCTTGACGCGCTCCCGATGGCCGCTATGCTTAACCATATGGTTTACTATCGACCCACAGCGCTGGACCGCACTTTTGCCGCGCTCGCCGATCCGACCCGGCGCGCTTTGCTGGCGCGTCTGAGCCGGTCCGACGGCCTTTCGGTCAGCCAGTTGGCCGAGCCATTCGCGATGTCGCTACCGGCCGTCATGAAACATCTCGATGTGCTGTCAGACGCCGGACTGGTCACCCGCAACAAATCCGGGCGCACGGTTGCCTGCCGGTTGCGCGCCGAGCCCATGCACGAAGCTAACGAATGGCTCAACCGCTACCAGCGCTTCTGGAGCGACCGTCTCGATCAACTCGCCGCTTTCCTGGAGGAAGAACCATGCCCACCGCCACCGCCGTCAAACCAAGCCTCACCATCAAACGCCGCTTCAACGCGCCGCCCGAAAAAGTCTACGCCGCATGGATCAACCCGGCGAAAATGAGCCGCTGGCTCGGACCGCCGAACGTCATCAAAGTGAATACGACGACCGACGTGACCGTCGGCGGCCGCTACACAATCCAGATGATCGTGCCGAACGACGAGCACAATGTGAGCGGCATGTATCGCGAGATCGTGCCGAACCGGAAGCTGGTCTTCACCTGGGCCTGGCGCTCGACCCCAGAACGCGAGTCGCTCGTCACCGTGACCTTCACCCCCGACGGCGACGGCACGCTCATGACGCTCCATCACGAACAGTTCTTCGATGAAGCCGCGCGCGACAATCACGAGAAGGGTTGGACCGTCATCATGGACCGCCTCGACGCGCTGTTCGCATCTGGCAATTAACGGAGTACGCCCATGACCGCACACGGACATTTTCACTGGAACGAACTCGTCGCCCGCGACGTCGAGAAAGCCAAGAAGTTCTACGGCAGCATCATCGGCTGGACCTTCGACGCCATGCCGATGCCGGACGGCACCTATTGGGTCGCCAAGATCGGCGACCAGCCGGTCGGTGGGCTGTTCCCGATCGCCGGACCGCAATGGGACGGCGTACCGGAGCACTGGATGTCCTACCTCGCTGTCGATGACGTCGATGCCCGCGTCAAGAAAGCCACCGCCGCCGGCGCGAAACTGATGCGTCCGGCTTTCGACATTCCCGGCGTCGGCCGCATCGCAATCCTGACCGAGCCCGGCGGCGCCGGCGTCGGCTGGATCACGCCCGTTCCCCGCTGATTGTGGAGACCGCCATGCGGCACAAAATCGTTCCGCAGGACGAATGGCTGACGTCGCGCAAGGCGTTGCTCGCCAAGGAAAAGGAATTCACCAAGGCGCGCGACGCCCTCAGCGCCGAACGTCGCGCCCTACCTTGGGTGAAGATCGACAAAAACTATATATTCGACGGCCCTGCCGGCAAACAATTGCTCGCCGATCTGTTCGACGGCCGCAGCCAACTCATCGTCTATCACTTCATGCTGGGGCCGGGCTGGAAGGACGGCTGCCCGAGTTGCTCGTTTTTGGCGGACCATTTCGACGGCGCCGCCATTCACCTCGCCCAACGCGACGTGACGCTCGTAGTGGTGTCGCGTGCACCGCTCGCTGAGATCCAAGCCTACCAGAAACGTATGGGCTGGAAGTTCAAATGGGTATCGTCCTACGGCAGCGACTTCAACCGCGATTTCCATGTCGCGTTCACGCCGGAGGAAAAGGCGGGCGGCAAGGTCGAGTACAACTACACCATGACCGAATTCCCCAGCGAGGAAGCGCCGGGCTTGAGCGCCTTCATCAAGAGCGATGGCGGCATCTTTCACACTTATTCGGCCTACGCGCGCGGGCTCGACATACTGGTCGGCGCTTTTAATTTCCTCGACTTCGTGCCGAAAGGCCGCGACGAGGGCGCCCTGCCCTGGACCATGGCCTGGGTGCGGCGGCACGATGAACATGAGGCCGCGCCGCAATCCTGCTGCCAAGGGGCAAAAAGCTGACGACCGGAAGGGGACGGCATGCCAATCGCGATCACGGCCTTATACGCAGGAATTCTGGCGCTGATCTTTTTGGCGCTCGCGGTCAACGTCACCGTGCACCGGGTCAAGCTGCGGGTGTCGCTCGGCGATGGCGGCCACCCGCAGATGCTGCGCATGATCCGCCTGCACGGCAACGCCGCCGAATACATCCCCTTCGCCGTCGCGCTGATGGCGATCTACGAACTCAACGGCGGCTGGCACCCTGCCTTGCACACCGTGGGGATTGCGTTGATCGTTGGGCGGCTTGCCCAAACTTGGGGAATGTGGAGCACCGAAATGCCGGGGCTCGGCCGCCGGGTCGGCCAGAGCCTAACCTGGCTTTCGGTCGCGGCGCTTGCCGCGCTCAATCTTTCGAAGCTGATCTGACCGGCAGCGTCAGCGCGTCGGCACCGGCTTTTCGCCGCGGTAGTCGTAGAAGCCACGCTGCGTCTTGCGGCCGAGCCAGCCGGCCTCGACGTATTTCACCAGCAGCGGGCACGGCCGGTATTTCGAATCGGCCAGCCCCTCGTGCAGCACCTGCATGACCGACAGACAGGTGTCGAGACCGATGAAGTCTGCGAGTTCGAGCGGCCCCATCGGATGATGCGCGCCGAGCCGCATGGCGGTGTCGATCGCCTCGACGTTGCCGACGCCTTCATAGAGCGTGTAGATCGCCTCATTGATCATCGGCAGCAGGATGCGGTTGACGATGAAGGCCGGGAAATCCTCCGACACCGCGATGATCTTGCCCAGCTTGTGCACGAAGGCCTTGCTGGTCTCGAATGTGGGGTCGTCAGTGGCAATGCCGCGGATCACCTCGACCAGTTCCATCAACGGCACCGGATTCATGAAATGGATGCCGATGAAACGCTCGGGCCGGTCGGTCGACGACGCCAGCCGGGTGATCGAAATCGACGAGGTATTGGTGGCGATGATCGCTTCGGGTTTCAGCGACGCGCACAGGTCGGCAAAGATCTTGCGCTTGACGTCTTCCTTCTCGGCCGCCAACTCGATTACGATGTCGCAGCCCGCCATGGCGTCGTATTTTTCCGCTGGCGCGATGCGCGCCAGCGCGGCCTTGCGATCATCGTCGCTGATCAGCTTCTTGCCGACCTGCCGCGCCATATTGCCGTTGATGGTCGCCATGCCGGCCTTGATGCGGTCGCTCGACACGTCGTTCAACAGTACGGAATAGCCCGCCAGCGCGCAGACGTGGGAAATGCCATTGCCCATCTGGCCGGCGCCGATCACCCCCACCTTCTTAATATTCAACGCCATGTTTTTTTGTCCGATCGATGCGAAAACCCGGCTCTCAGCTTCGGTATTTAATTCTAATTGCCCGTATTCACTTTTACGCCGAACTGCCAGATGACACCACCGGCGGAACGGCTAATTTGCAGCATGGTCAACGCTTGACCTTATCCAATTCAGCCGCCAGTTCGGGCAGCGCCTGATAAAGATCGGCGACCAGACCATAGTCGGCGACCTGGAAGATCGGCGCTTCCTCGTCCTTGTTGATCGCGACGATCACCTTGGAATCCTTCATCCCGGCGAGATGCTGGATGGCGCCGGAAATCCCGACCGCGATATAGAGCTCGGGCGCCACCACCTTGCCAGTCTGGCCGACCTGCCAGTCGTTCGGCGCGTAGCCGGCATCGACCGCCGCGCGCGAAGCGCCGACCGCCGCGCCGAGCTTGTCGGCCACCGGCTCGATATATTTGGTGAAGTTCTCGCGGCTTTGCATGGCGCGACCGCCCGAGATGATGATCTTCGCCGATGTGAGTTCCGGACGATCGGACTTCGACAGCTCCTCGCCGACAAACGACGACAGCCCCGGATCGGCCGCAGGTTGAGCATTCTCTACGCTCGCCGAGCCGCCCTCGCCCGTCGCCTGGAAGGTCGAGGTGCGCACCGTAATGACCTTCTTGGCGTCGTTAGACTTCACGGTCTGGATCGCATTGCCGGCATAGATCGGCCGTTCGAACGTGTCGGGCGCGATCACTTTGGTGATCTCGGATATCTGCATGACGTCGAGCAGCGCGGCCACGCGCGGCATCACGTTCTTGCCGTTGGTGGTCGCCGGCGCAACGATGGCGTCATAGGAGCCGGCGAGCGAGACGATGAGCGCGGCGAGCGGCTCCGCGACGGAATGCTCATAAAGCGCGCTGTCCGCCAGCAGCACTTTCTTCACGCCGTCGAGCTTGGCGGCGATATCCGCCACCGCTTTGCAATCCTTACCGGCGACCAGCACGTGCACGTCGGCGCCGAACGCTTTGGCCGCGCTGAGCGCCTTGGCGGTCGAATCCTTGAGCACTTTGTTGTCGTGCTCGGCGATCAGAAGCGTGGTCATTACAGCACCCCCGCTTCGTCTTTGAGTTTGCCGACCAGCTCGGCCACCGAGGCAACCTTGGCGCCGGATTTGCGTCCCGGCGGCTCCGTCGTCTTGAGCACCTGCAGCCGCGGCGTAATGTCGACGCCGTAGTCCGCCGGCGCCTTGTCGGCGATCGGCTTCTTCTTCGCCTTCATGATGTTCGGCAAGGATGCATAGCGCGGTTCATTGAGGCGCAGATCGGTCGTGACAATCACCGGTGCTTTCAGCTTCACCGTCTGCAGGCCGCCGTCGACCTCGCGGATCACCGTCACGCTGTCGCCGTCGATGGAAATCTTGGAGGCGAAGGTGCCTTGCGCCCAGCCGAGCAGCGCCGCTAGCATCTGGCCGGTTTGATTGCAGTCGTCGTCGATCGCCTGCTTGCCGAGGATGACGAGGCCGGGTTTTTCTTCGTCGATGATGCCCTTGAGAATTTTTGCCACCGCCAGCGGCTCGACAGCGCCCTCGGCTTTCACCAAGATGCCGCGGTCGGCGCCCATGGCGAGCGCGGTGCGGATGGTTTCGGAAGCTTGTGCCGGTCCGATCGACGCCGCCACGATCTCCGTCGCCTTGCCTGCTTCCTTCAGGCGGATCGCCTCTTCGACGGCGATCTCGTCGAACGGATTCATCGACATTTTGATATTGGCGAGCTCGACGCCGGAACCGTCCGGCTTAACGCGGATCTTGACGTTGAAGTCGACCACCCGCTTCACGGGCACCAGAATTTTCATAAATCCCCATCCCAGACGAACGCTCCCAAGAGCGGGCGGAAGCTAATGGCCACGCCATTGGCATGTCAACGCTTATGCTGCGCCGCACGCTATGCGCGTCTAACTGACCTGGCTCGGCCCTGACGGCTGCTCGACCGGGCGGAGGCGTTCGAACAGCCGCACCGCGCGATCGCGCACAGCAGAAACAGGGTGGCGCCCAAGACCAACCCGCCCACATGCGCCATGTAAGCGATGCCGTCCTGGATCAGCACCGCGACCGCACTCCAACACCTGCGTGCTCCTGTGGCCGATGTCATCGGTTTTGCCCCGGCGCCCACAGCACGTCGCGCGCGCCATTGTCGTTAGTGTAGCGGCCAGCGACGAAGAGGTAGTCCGATAGCCGGTTGACGTATTTGAGCGAAGGCTCCGACACGCCCTCGCCCGGTCTGTCCTTGAGTTCCACCATGATCCGCTCGGCGCGGCGGCAGACCGTGCGCGCCAGATGCAGGTAGGCCGAGGCCGGGCTGCCGCCGGGCAGGATGAAGGATTTCAGCGGCTCCAGCTCGGCATTGAGCCGGTCGATCTCACCTTCAAGCCACGCTACCTGGGCATCGGTTACGGTCAGCCGCGCGCCGCCCGGCCCTTTTTCGGCGAGGCACAGATCGGCTTCGACGTCGAACAGGTCGTTCTGGATGCGCCCGAGCGCGGCATCGAGCACGGCATCGCCGGCGGTGTGTAGCCGTACCAGGCCGATCACCGCATTGGCCTCGTCAACCGTGCCGTAGGCCTCGACCCGCAGGTCGTATTTCTTGCGCCGCGCGCCCGAGCCGAGCGACGTCGTGCCGTCGTCGCCGGTGCGGGTATAGATGCGGTTGAGCACGACCATGGGGGACCTCGCCTAGCGCTTCGGATTCGGAGTAGGCTGGTATTGTAACCGGGTTTTCGTCACAAATAATGGGGGTGAACTCATGCGATTTCTGGTCATTGCCACAGCCGCCGCGCTGCTGCTGCCGCCCGCCATAGCGCCGGCCAAGGCCTGCGGCGCCGGCCTGCATTCGACCAAGGCCGCGTCCATCGATCTATCGGCGAAGAAGCACAAAAAGAAGATGGCCAAAACGGCTGAGAAAAAGAAAAAAGAGAAAGTGGAATATATGCGCGCAGCGCCGATGTAACGATCGGCGTTTCGCCGCTCATCCGTCGAGCCTCGGCCTTCTGCCGAGCGCCTTGTGATGGCGGATTTTCGAACCCTACCGTCCCATCGCCCAGATCGTCGCCATGATGACGATGATGGCGACGAACTGCAGCAGCACACGCAGCCGCATGAGTTGCTGCGAGCGGTTGGGCGAGCCGCCGCGCATCATGTTGACGAGGCCGAGCAGCAACACGATCGCCACCGCGACGATCGCGGCCGGCACCAGATAATGCGACATGAAATCCGACATGGCGCGGGCCTTCTAGCACCGGGAAGCGCGCGCGGCCACCGCATCCGACAATGCTGCACCCGTGAATCCGGTCTAAATTCGCGAGCAACTTTGACTCGCGCTTTGGTTGCAATTCGTTTAGCATCCCCCGGTAGAATATTCGGTGGGATGCGTATGAGGGTTGCAGTTCGGCCGAGAGCGGACAACGGCCGCTCGCGGGCGCATTTTGCCAAATCTCGCGGCAATCCCGCGACCGGTCCCGTTGCCACCGAATTCACCGGCGGCAGCGTCGACGACTGCCCTGAGCTTGACTGCATCCGTGCATCGTTGGCCGGCGGCGTGATCGAAAACGCCGCACGCAGAGCCGCCGCGCTTGGCGTCAGCGCCGAACGCGTGTTGATCGCCGCCGGCACGCTAAACGAGGAAGCCTATTTACGCGCGCTCGCGGGTGCGCTGGGCGTGGCGTTCGAACCACTCGACGGTGCCGCCCGCGCGCAATGCCCGATTGGTAATGAGCGACTGATCGAATCCGCCGCCGCCGGCATGCTGCCGGTCGCTGTTGACGGCGAACTTTATCTGGTGGTCGCTCCACGCGGCGCGGCCGTGCGCCGGATCTTGCAACTGATCAAGAGGAATCCGGCCCGCACGCGGCTCTTCCGCTTTACCAGCGCCGAACGTCTCAATCGTTTCGCATTGCGGCACGCCGACACGGCGCTTGCCGCACGCGCCGCCAATTCCCTCAAACGGAAATGGCCCATTTTCTCCGCTGCCTCGCCGCGCTGGCGCACAAATACTCCATCTGTTGCGGCCGTCATGTTGCTGGCACTTGGCGCTTTCGTCATGGCGCCCGCCGGCACCATGCTTGTCTTCGAAATGATACTGGCCGCGATGCTCCTCGCCTGGCTCGGCCTGCGGCTAGCCGGCGCTTGTATGAAAAGCCTTGTCCGCAATCCATCGCCCGGCCTGCGGGCGCTCTATCAGCTCGTCACCGCGCCTTATGTCTGGGAAAAGACCGAGCACGGCCTGGCGAAAAGCTCGCGGCAGGCCGCCAATCTGACGCGCTCGCTGTTGGCGCTGGAGTGTTATCTCAGCGCACTCAAGAAATCGGGCGACGGCGCCCGGCAGCGACGGTCGCGCACCGCCGCCTGAGCTTGAACGGCGCGACGCCCATGAGCGCCGCGCGCCATATCAATACACCTGCATCGGCAGCGCACCCGCGGGCCCGATGAGCAGACCCCAGGTCTCGTCGGGGCCGAATTCTAGCTCGTCGTTCGAGGCAGGTTTACCCGCCAACTTGATCGAGAACTTGTATTTGCCGGGGGGCAGATCGAGCAGATGGCCGTCGGGCCCCTTGGTGCCGCCGCCAGCTACGACCGAGAACGTCTGCTTGTTGATCGTCACCACCGCCTCCGCCTCGTTCGGATTGACGAATGCCAGCTTGGCCTGGCCCGGTTTCGGCAACATGCCGGCCTTCACTGCGGCGTCCGGACTTTTCACGACGAGATTGACCGTGGTCGCGCTGTCCTTGCGTCCGAGCTTCAGCACGGCCGGGCCATCGGGCGAGGTGTAAGCGATGGCGGCGTTATCCGCAGCAATGACGGTTCCCTTGGTCTCCTCTTTCCAGTTGAGCTTGCCGAGCTCACGGCGATAAAAGCCCAGCACATCGGTGAGGGCGAGCGGCACGCTGGCTTTGAGCTCGCGCCGGAACGGCGACTTGGTGCCTTCACTCATGGTGTGACGCTTGGGAAGCGGCAGGCCTTGGCTCTCCTCCGCTTCGAGATCTTCGGCGCTGGCCGGTGCACGCGTATTGGCCAGTTCCGCCGCCGCAGACGGCACGGCCGGTTTGGCTGCGGCGACCTTCAAGCCCGAGCCATCGGCGGACACGTTGGTCTTGCTGCCCATCTTCATGATGGTGAACGAGACCGACTTATGCGCTTTCGAGAAGTTGAGCGCGACAATGTTGGCATTGTTGATGACCGAAGACGCCGCCTCCCATCCCTGCTGCTTCATGGCCGAGCGATAAAAATCGGCGACGGCCCTCAAGCTCGATGCACTGCTGAACTCGAGTCGTCCGTCGCCGCCATCGAATTCGACATCTTCGGCGTTTTGTGGCATCGGAACCGGCGCGTCATTACCGGCGCGCGCGGTCAATTTTTCCACCGCGCCGGCCTGCGCAACCTTCGGCGGCCTCGCGGTCGCGTTCACATCACCAGTGGCGTCGCGCACCATCCGCTGCATATCCTTCATCATGGCGTCGGCCGAGCCGTCTTTGCCGGCCGGTTCGGCTTTGGCAGACGATTTCGCGATTTGTTGGACGACGCTTACGGTTGTTAAGTCATATTTGTGCCCGAGCTTCAGCACGACCGTACCTTCCGGCGAAGAGAAATTGAGCACGACTTCCTCCGGCTTGAGGACGGCGCCCTGCGTCTCTTCCGTCCAATGGCGCGCCGCGAGTTCGCGCCGATAGAACGTCAACACGGTGCCGACTTCGGCAGGTACCAGGGCGTGCACCTCGCGCACGATTTGGCCGCCGGTACCGCCGGATGACTTACTCCGCTTCGGCGTTGGCAGACCAAAGTCATTCTGTCCAACCTCGAGGTCTTGCATTTCCGCAAACGGAGCGACCTTGATTTCGACATTGATCTTGCCGTCATCGCGGCGCTGCAGCGAAAGCACAACCGGCTTTTGCCGTTGGCGAATGTAATAGGCCTGCCCGTCGAGTTTAGCGTTCGGCCATTGCGCCGCGGCTTCCGCCGCGGACAGCGTCACCCAGCCGGCAGCGCCAAGTTCCCTATCGTAAAAATCGCGCGTGGCTTCCACGGTTCCGGCGGTGACGCAATTCAGGTACGGCCTATACGAGTCGAACACGATATCGGACGCGTCGTCCGGGAACGGCAAATCGGCGGTCACCCATTGCGCGCTGTAGTCGACGCCGGAATGGACCGGTTCTCCCGGCGGCATCGTGAAGAACACCGACAACGATTGCGCCTCCTTCTTGAGGTCCATTCCGAGCGGGCTGGGATTTTCCGAGGGCGACTCATATTGCTGCCAGCCATCGGCCATCAGAATCTTCTTGGTTGCCGCAATCGTATCTTTGACCGAGCCCAAAACCGTAAAGCTCACCCGTGTCGATGAGGTGTGGGCAACGACTTCCTTGGCGCCTTCGAGGCGCGGCAAGCGGCTGACGTCGACCCGCCCGTTGTTAGGTTGCGGCAACCCGGTTTTCAGAATCCCGATCGGCCACTCTTTCAGTTCGACTTTGATCTTGCCGGCCTCAACATATTGCTCCGTGAGCACAAGCGTCGCCGCCGGCACTTTGTCGTTGACGTAACGGGCAAAGGCGCCACGCCTGTGCACGACTCCCGAAGGTCCACCGGCCGGCTGCTTTCCATTGATCTTTTCGGACCAGAGCGCCCAGCCGCGCACGCCAAGCTCCTTGCGGTAGAAATCCAGCGTCTTGTTAACCGGCTCCCCGGTGACCAGAGTCAACAGCGGCCGATCCGGCGAGTACTCGATGGCGCTGGCGTCCTTGGTGAATGGCAGATCGGCTTTGAGCGGCCACGCGGCGTATTGCACGCTGGTCGCGTTATTCTGTGCCGGCGCGACCGTGATGAACACGCTCAACGCTTGCGTGCCTCTTTTCAGCGACATGGCGCGCATCTTCGGATCCCGGCTATAGACGGTGTTGGGCGCGACGTATTTCTGCCAGCCGGCGGCGGCGAGCGCCTTGTCGAGAGTATCGGCGGTCTGCACCACCGAATCCGGGGAAGTGAAGATCGTCGTCGCCGGACTGGCGAAGATTTCCTTGGCGCCCGAAATGCGCGGCAACCGGCTGCTATCGAATGTCGCGCCATTGTCCGCTTTTTCCGGTTCGGATTTCGAACAACCGCCGGCGAGCAGCGCCAGGCAGGCGAATGCGAAGATGAGGCCGTGTGATTTGCCGCGTCTGATGCCGCCAAACCGCTTGTCGCCGCCCATGATCAATTCCTCCGTCGGGATGGTTATATCTAAAAACAAAAGCCCGCCGTGTCCGGCCTCGGTCCGGCCGGCACAGCGCTATGTTTGGTCGCGGGAACGCGGGGTTTGGTTCAAAGGCGCTACAGATAGCGCCGCAGATCGGCCGCGGCGGCTTCAGGCTTGCGATCAAGCTTAAACGGCGCGATGAAACGGCCCTGCTTGTCCATCAAATAGACCAGAGCGGTGTGGTCCATGCTGTAGTCGCCGTCTTTTGTCGGGACCTTCTTGGCATAGACACGATAGTCCTTTTCGACCGCGTCGATCGCCTTCTGGTTGCCGGTGGCGCCGCGCAAGTGCGGATCGAAACTCGACAGATAGTCCTTCATCACCGCCGCTGTATCGCGCTCAGGATCGACGGTGATGAACAGCGCGTTGACCTGGTCGGCGTCCTTGCCGAGCACCCGCAGCACTTCCGACAATTCGAACAACGTGGTGGGGCAGATGTCCGGGCAGTGGGTGTAGCCGAAGAACACCAACAACGGGTGCCCCTTGAAATCCTGGTCGGAGATCGGCTTGCCGTCCTGGTCGATCAGCTTGAACGGCCCGCCGATCGCCGACGAGCCGACGCCTGTTCCCTGGTACTGAGTCGTGAACAGAATAATGCCGAGGAAAATGACGAGGCCGGCCAGAAAGGCGGAGAAGACCAGAAGAATATGCGATGTTCGGGCCGTCATCTTGCGTCACGCATTAGAAACACGCGGCCCAGCCGGCGCGCACGACTTCGAAGAATACCGCGGTGCCGTAATAGGCCCATAGCACTGCTGTCGCCGCCACGATCACGCCGGCGCCGAGCGCGAGCAGCAGCATCGGTCGCGACAGTTTGGCGGTTGATACAATCGCGGACATCACAAGCCTCCAGCAGAATCCTTAAAGTCAGATAGGACCAATCCCAGGCGGCGGCAACACGTCGAGGCTGCGACCGCCTGCCGCCGCCGGAATTAACTATTGTGACACAATAAACGCTTGCAATTCCGACGTTTTCGGGGCCCGCGTTGACTCGACTGGGCAAAGCCGCGATGAATAGGCCAGAATCCAAATAGAGCCCTCGATGGGTATGGAGAACCTGATGCGTAGCGCTTTGGCTATAGCTCTTGCGATTTCAATGTCGACGGCAGGCGCCGCTGTCTGGGCACAGAATGCGCCCGCGCCGGCTCCCGCCGCTGCGCCGCCGCCGGTGGCCGCCGCCGCGCCAGCCCCCGCCCCTGCGCCCACGCCAGTCGTTGCCAAGGCCAAATGCGACAACCCGAATGCGCTCGGCGTCGAGCGCATCGTGCAGATCGACACCACCGGTGGCCCGGGCTTCGGCTTCGAGCACTTCAAGGCCTACGATTTCCTGCGTGACAAAGAAGTCGTTCTCACCTTCGACGACGGCCCGTGGCCAGGCAACACCGAGCGCGTGCTCAAGGCGCTGGCCGACAACTGCACCAAGGCGCTGTTCTTCCCGATCGGCAAGCACGCCGGCTGGCATCCGGAGATTCTGAAGGAAGTTGCCAAGGCCGGGCATACCATCGGCTCACACACTTGGTCGCACAAGGATCTTACCAAGCTGACGCCGGACGAAGCCAAGGCGGAGATCGAAAAGGGCATCGCCGCAGTGAGCATCGCGCTCGGCAACAAGCCCGTGGGACCGTTCTTCCGCTTCCCGGCGCTGCGTCACCCGCCCGAGATGGTCAAATATCTCGGCGAGCGCAATGTCGGCATCTTCTCCACCGACATGGACTCGTTCGACTTCAAGATTCACAAGCCCGAGCAGGTCATCAAGTCGATCATGACCAAGCTCGAGAAGCGCGGCAAAGGCATTATCCTGATGCACGACTTCCAGCACGGCACTTCGGAAGCGGCGCCGGAGTTGTTCAGGCGGCTCAAGGCCGGCGGCTACAAGGTAGTGCAGGTGGTCGGCAAGACGCCGATCGAGCCGCTACCGGAATACAAGGAAGCGGTGCTCAAGGAGATGGGCGGCGGGCTGGATGAGGCGCGCCCGATGTCGAGCGTGATCCAGACCATCCAGGGCAACTGATCTTCCGCCCGCAATTCAAGCCGGCCGCGCGAGCCTCGTGCGGGCGGCTTTTTTATGGCGCAGGGTGCGCGGCTTTATGCAGCATCGCCTGAAAGGCCTTAAAGACCTTCTCCATCTGCGGCGGTTTGTAGGGAAACAGATCGGGAGAATCCATCGAGTGCACGATCATTGCGGTGCCCACTTCGAAGACCAGAAGCTTGCCGTCCCGCGTCTCCGCGCAATCGATCGGCAAATAGTCGAGCCCGGTGCGCTCGGCGATCGCCTTGAAGGCCGCCTTGTGCCGGACCGCGAAGTCGTCATCGAACTCCGCCATGAAACGCGCCTCTTCGGCGCGCCTCGCCGCATCGCCCGTCATATTGGCGTTGAGATAATGGATCATCCAATGCTGCGACACTGCCATGTGAGCCACATAGGGACGGCCGTCGATGAGTACGACGCGGCATTTGCGGAATAGCCCATCGCCTTTGCTGTAGTCGACAAAAGGCGCGACGTAGAATTCCTCGTCCGCCCATTCGTCCAGATAAGCGTCGATCGCCTCGGCATCCTCGAATTTCACCAGCCCGATCCCGGCCTGCGACCAGAACGGCCGCGCGATAATCGGAAACCCGCTGCCATCGAGAATGGACTCGACTGCAACCTCGCCAATGCCGATCTTGGCCAGTGTGGCGCGATCGATGCGTACATTCATCGGCATGACGATACCCGGCGCGGATTTCAAAAGATCCCAGGTGCCGGCCCGCGTCAGCCGCGCGATGCGCTCCGGCGCATTGATGACCGGGCGCGGCCACGATTTGACGATCGGCATAACCTCACGCAGCGCTGACGCTGCCGCATCCGATCCATCGATCGCCACCAAAGCGACGTCATGCTCCGGCGGCTCCGGCAACGGTGCGCCCGGCACGACATACATCATATCGAGTACGATGCTTGAGCCTTCTAGCATGAACTCCAGCGGCGTATTGGCCATGAAATCGCCGGCCGCCATGAAGGCGAGTAGCTTCAGCGGCGGTTCCATATTGACGGCGGCTGGGCGCCGGTAAACCCGTTGCAGATTCAGGGCGGCCGACTGCAGTTCAAGGCGATCCTGCGGCCGGCCCTGCAGTTGGGCGATGATCGACAAATCGAGCAGCGCCGCGGCGTCGTCCGGCTGCGCTTGCACCCGGTGAACGAGATCATTCCACACCGGCGCGAGATCGAGCCCGTCGAACGCCATCTTGCAGAGCGCCGGCAATCCGATCGGCGTGGCCGGAGGTTGGCTAGTAACGAAATGATTCTTGTTGACGTAGTTCACGCGCTTTCCCCCGCTTAAGCCGCACAATCTGTCGCCGCGGTCGCGCCAAGTCGCAAGACCGCCTTCACCATCGCGTCGATATCGCGCGCCTCGGTGCGGTGATTGACGATGGCCGCGCGGATCGCGAGCCGATTGCCGATGACGGTCGTCGACGGCGCCGCAATGCCGGACTCGTGCAAATCCGCGACGATCTTGGCATTCACCCGGTCGGCATCGTCACCGCGATAGCAAAAACAAACGATGTTGAGCGATACCGGCGCGAGCAACTCCAATTCCCGCGCGGTGGCGATCTTGATCTCGAGATAACGCGCCAACTGACAGGTGCGCGATATCATCGCGCCCAGCGCCTCGGTGCCGTAGACTTTCAGCGTGAACCAGGTCTTCAACGCACGAAAGCCGCGCGAGAGATCAGGACCGAAATCGCAGGGCCACAGCGTGCCGGCAGCAAGGCCGCGCGTCTCGCGCCGCAAATAGGCCGCCGGCGACGCAAAAGTGTCGCGATGCAGCGCACCGTCGCGCACCAGAATAAAGCCGGCATCGTAGGGCACCTGGCCCCATTTGTGGAAATCGAGCGCGATCGAGTCCGCCTGCTGGATGCCGGTAAGCCGCGGCGCGATGTCGGGCGCCATGATGGCGAGCGCGCCGATGGCACCGTCGACGTGAAACCAGATTTCTTCTTGATTAGCGATGTCGGCCAGCGCCGCCAGATCGTCGATGGCACCGGTATCGACCGAGCCCGCCGTGCCGACCACGAGGAAGGGTGTGAGCCCTGCATTGCGGTCCTGCGCGATCGCTACTTTAAGCGCGTCGATATTGATTTGATGGAGCGCGTTGGTCGGGATGACATGCAACGCCGCGCTGCCGAGGCCGGACAAATCCATAGCCTGGCTAATGCAGCCGTGCGCGGCCATCGACGTATAGGCGACGAGGCGCTTGCCGGCGGTTGCGACACCGTCGCGGCGCACATCTATCCCCAACTCGCGAGTGCGTGCGATCAGCACGCCAAGCAGATTGGCCATCGACGTACCGGTCACGAATAGGCCGCTCGCAGTGTCTGGGAATTCAAACAGTTGGCGCAGCCAACGTGTAATCTGCCGCTCGACCTCGATCGGCATGTGATCGCGGCCGCCGAGATTGGCGTTGAGGCCGGCGGCCAACATCTCCGCCAGCATGCCGGGGACATTGCCGCCGCCATGCACCCAACCCATGAAACCTGGATGGGTATTGCCGGTGGCGTAAGGGAGAATATGTTGCATGAACTCGTCATGCACGGCTGCGAGATCGCTCGGCCCCGTCGGCACGGCGTCGCGAAAGTGTGTGCGCGCGCTGTCCGGAATCGGCTGCCACACCGGACGCTCGCGGATGTTCTCGATGTAATCGAGAATATCGTCAAGCATGCGGTGGCCTTGCGCGCGGGCGTTCCGCCAATCCGCAGGATCGAGACTGCCGCCGGAAATCGAGAAGGGTTCTGTCGCCATGCCTCCGGCAAGGTTTCATTAATAGATTAATAAAATGTATCGTTAACGAGACGTTAACGCGCCACCGGCCGCTTGCGGTGTAGCTTCTCCAGCGTGGCGAGCATCGCGACCCTGGCCGGCGAATTCTGGTAAGTGCGAATAAGCTCCTCGGCTTCGCTCAATTCGGGTTCGGCCTCGCAGCCGTGTCCTGCCGCCCAGACCAGCGCGGTCAAAGGCTGGTAAGCGCCGAGCCGTTCCAGCAGCTCGCTATAGGGCCGCGGATCGTCGGCTTTCGGCCGATAAACCTTAGCGATGTCTCCATCGATCTGGTTGAGCGCCGCCTGACATAGCGGCGCGGTCATCTCGAGATCCAGCACCGGCATATATTTCAACACCCGCCACGGTGCGGCGATATCGTATTTGTCGGTGAGCATCGCGACGGCATCGGTCGTGCGGTGATCGAGTTTGCGCGCGCCGGCCAGCGCCTGTTCGCGGTAATCATCTTTATCGGCGAAGGATAGCCAGGCCTTGAGATGCGCCTTGGGCGTAAGCATAGAGAACCGTTCGGGATATTCGCGCACCTGCTGGCCGAGGTTTTTCTTGTCGCGCAATTCTCGCAGTTCGACAACGTCGAAATTTGTATCGCGATAAGCACTTGCCATAGTCTCCCAAGCCTGAGACTCCGCATCGCAGGAACAATCATGGCCGACCAACCACTTCATCGCCGCGAGCGCGTTCGCGACCGGCCGGAAGATCTCGCTATAAGGCTTGGAACTCGGCGTTTGCAGCACCAGCGGCTGGACCTGCCGGCGCAATAACGCGCGCGCCTTGTCGCAGATCGACGGCGTCGGCGTGAGATCGAGGCGGCCGAGAAAGCCAAGCGGGAAATCGCCACGCTCGAGCATCAGCTCGGCGTCGCTCTGGCGCCGGTCGAGGGTACGAATATGAGCAAGGAGTTCTTCTTGCTTGGTGCCGTTGCGCGTGTCGAGAAACGGCGCCCAATTCCACAGCGGAGCGTCCGGCGGAACTTTGGCGAGGTCGGCATTGTATTTTTCGAGCGCCGCGGCGATACGGTTGTCGGCCTCGTTACGCATCTGCTGCAGCGGCACGATGGCAAGGCACAGCAGCAGGATGAGTCCCCAGACAAATCCGCCGGCCAGGCGCGGCCCGATGACGCTGTGCAGCGGCGGGATGAGCGCCCAAAAGCTGAACACCAGGACAAGCGGCGGCACGGCGGCTGGAATGACGAGCGGCCACAGAAAGGGCGGCAAGCTCGGACGGGAAAGCAACTCTAGGACCTCGAAGGCCACGATGCCCGAAGCCGGAATCAGAATGGCCGCCGCGATCGCCGACGGCCAGGCCATGGCGCCTTTGACGCCGGCAATCAGCGCAATCAGCGCCAGCAGGCCCCAGATAACGATGATTTCGATCGCGGCATAAGCTTGCGCGTAACCGTTGCCGGCCGCGTCGCTACCGGCGAGATCGGACAGCGTCGCCAGCATCACGGCCCAGATCAACAGAGCCAAAACGCCGAAGGCAAGGGCCGCACCTAACGCAACGGGAGCAGATTTCGTCGGATCCGACATCGATCCACCTCCAGTTCGGCGCAAGCCAAGCACAGAGGCAAGACTTCAGGCAAACTCGTTCAGGGGACCGCGCGGCGGGTGAAGGCTGTGAAAATCGCCGAGGCCGCGGTGGTGTGATCGTAGGCGATGCGGCTCGCCACCACGAACAAAGTGACCGCCAACACCAGCTGCAAGGCGCGCTCTGGGACGCGGATCGCGAAATAACTGCCGACAAAGATGCCCGGCAGCGAGCCGACCAGCAGCGAGGCGATGATGTGCAAATCGACCGAACCCATCATCCAGTGGCCGAGGCCGGCGATCAATGTGAGCGGTACCGCGTGCGCGATGTCGGAGCCGACGATCTTGGCCATCGGCAGATGCGGATAAAGCAGAACCAGGATGACCACGCCGATGGCGCCGGCGCCGACCGACGAGATCGACACCAGTACGCCGAGCAGCGCGCCAACCAACACTGTGGTGACAGCTGTGTGCTTTGGATCGAGTTCGCTGACGCGCGCACGGTAAAGCGCGACAATCGGCCCGCCAAACACCAGCACGAACGCGGTTGCAAACAGCGCGATACTGAGCACCAGTGTGATCAGGCTACCGGCGGCATCGCCGTTGAGATTGAAATGCGACAATACCGCAATCGTTATAGCTGTCGCCGGAATGCTGCCCGTCGCCAGCCGGCGTACGACGCGCCAGTCGATGCTGCGCGCCAGCCCGTGCACCAGGCTACCGCCGGTCTTCGTGGCCGCCGCATAAAGTAGGTCAGTGCCAACGGCGGTCGCCGGATGAATGCCAAACATTAGGATCAGGATCGGCGTCATCAACGAGCCGCCGCCGACGCCGGTCATTCCGACCAACAGGCCGACGGCGAAGCCCGACAGCGAATAAAGCGGATCGATCATGCGGAACGGCCTCAGCGCGGCCGGCGTTATAGCCGCGTGCGGACTCTAAACATATTCCACGCCGGCGGCCATCTGCATGACGCGCCGGCGGCCAGGAGGTTCCACAAATGCATTTCAATGCAGCGGCAATTCGCGCAATTTTTTGCGCCGGGTGGGTGTGATAACGTTGAATTCATGCCTATCTCAAAAAATAATGCTTTTTCGTAGCGCGATCCCTTCCTGGGGAGCGGTAACGTGCCTGAAATCGTCACTCTCACCATCAATCCGGCGATCGATATTTTCGTCAACGTCGACCGCGTCGAACCGACCCGCAAATTGCGCTGCTCTCCGCCCAAGCGCGATCCCGGCGGCGGCGGCATCAATGTAGCGCGCGTTGCCCACCGGCTGGGCGCGGACGTGCTGGCAATTTATCCGATCGGCGGCCAGATCGGAAAATTGTTGCAGCGGCTGGTCGAGCGCGAGGATATCGCCAGCCTGGTCACGCCGTCGCACGTCGAAACGCGCGAGAATTTCACCGCCTACGACGAAACGAGCGGCGAGCAATACCGTTTCGTGTTGCCGGGCTCGCAGCTGCACCGGGCCGAATGGGAAGCCGTGCTCGACGGCCTGGCGTCATTGGCCGAGCGACCGAAATTCGTCGTCGCCAGCGGCAGCGTCCCGCCCGGCGCGCCCGGCGATTTTTTCGCGCGCGTGGCACGGCGGGCCAAGGCGCTTGGCGCCAGATCCGTTATCGACACTTCCGGCCCCGCGTTGGCGGCGGCGCTCAATGAGGGCGTCAGTATCATCAAGCCGAATCTGGTCGAGTTGAAGGAATTCATGGCAGCGACGCTCGAAACCGACGAAGACCGCATCGCCGCCTGCCGCAAGCTGACCGCCGATGGGCGCGCCGAAATCGTCGCGCTCACGCTCGGCGATCAGGGCGCGATTCTGGTGACGGCCGAGCGTGCATGGCGTGCGCTGCCGTTGCAGATCGGAGCGGTGAGCACGGTTGGCGCCGGCGACAGCTTTCTCGGCGGCCTGGTTGCCGCGCTCGCCGGCGGCAAGCGGCTGGACGAGGCGTTCCGCGTCGCGGTCGCGGCGGCGACGGCAGCGGTAATGATGCCGGGCACCGGCCTGTGTCAGCCGGAGGACGTGAAGCGTCTGTTGCCCGAGGTGAAGATCAAAGAGATCGCGCGGGCGCTGGTATAACGCGGACGCGCATATCCTTCTGCACCGCCTCGAACATCCCCATCCAAACGATCATGGGCCAATAATAAAGCAATAGCATTCGCCATACCTCATGTCCGGATCGTAAGCAGAAACGTAAGCGATCGACGCGCAGTTCCGGCCCTCACGCGAGCGTGTATCAGCGTGATTCCGATATCGACCCCGTAACGTCGCCGCGCGAGGCCGTCGTGCAATAACGGCTGGCGTAGGTCTCCGCCAGCTTCTGCATTTCGCCGGCGTAGGCATTGTGATCGGTGCCCGTCCATTCGCGCGCGAGATCGCCGAAGGTTACCGGCCGGTGCAGCCGGCGCATGGCCTGCTGCACTTCCTCCTGCACCTGGCGCGTACGATGGGCGACCGGGTCGGGAACGCGCATGGTCGAATACATCAAGACATGTTGCAGATGCGCGAGCACGCCGGTGGCGGCATCCTTGAAGCGCTCGCCCGGCCGGCCCGAGATAGCGGCGCCGACGCCGGCAAAATTGTTATCGGCCGGCACCACCGAGGCTGGCACGCCATTGGGCCGGCGGAAGGTGAGGTAGTTGGTCTCGATCAGCATTTGAAAGAAGGCGTAGTCCCAGCGCACGGCCACGCACGGCTCGGGCGCGCGGGTGACGCAGCGGCCGATGCGCTGATAGAGCGACGCGAGGTTGGTGAAACGCGGATCGATCGTACGCGGCGGATTGTGCTTGGCGTTGCGCTCGCTGACGAAATCCATGAGCGCGGCTGGCCGCACGCATTGCGGTACCGGATTGTCAGCGCTGGCGAGAATGCGCGGCAGCGCGGCGGCGTGGCTCACGCTCGGCAACAACAGTAACGCAAACAGTACTACTCGGAACAACATCAACACCCGCGTCAGACAGGCGGGCACCTAACCGCAATTTCGTTAATTTTCTGCAGCCACGAGCTGCGCTTGCCAACCGAAGCGCCACCGACCTTGGGTCTACCCGGGATCGGCAATTATAATACTCAAGTCGGCTATAATCGACTTGAGTGGCGCGAATGTTGGAGCGGGCGAAGGGAATCGAACCCTCGTATGCAGCTTGGGAAGCCACGGATCCAACCGCCCGCAGCTCCACTCTCTCAAGCAAGCGGTTGTCCGAGCACGAGAATTATCGACATGTGGTTTCAGCTTACTCAGCAGTGCGACAGCGGTTTTTCTGGAGATTGCGACAAACACCGCGCTGATTTGCGTCAAAGCCAAACCCGCGGTCGGCGGCGACCGATCCTTTCAGCGCCAGTCCCGAACAATGTCCGCTGTGCCCCCGATAGCGACCATTCGAGGCATGAGTCCGAATTGACGCTAAGTGCCACCAACGGACTCATGCACCGCAGCAAAACAACAGCCCTTTATGTCTATCCGGTCGAGCTGCTTCGACTTTCGCGGCTACCATTATCGAAGCCGAACAATAAAAAATAACCTGCCGGGACGAAGAGCAAAGTCAACAAAGATGCCACGGCAAGACCCGACATCATAAGCACTGCCATGGGCTGCCAGAGCGCGCCGCCGGCAATCGCCATCGGCGCCAAACCAAGGACCGTCGTCGCCGACGTCAGCAGGATCGGACGCAAGCGCTTCTGCGAAGCGGCGACGATTGCCTCGCGCATCGGCAAGCGCGACCTTTCGATATCGATCTGATCGATAAGCACTATGGCATTGTTGATGATGATACCCGCGAGACTGATGATGCCGAGCGTGCCGAAGAACGATAGCGGCTGCCCGGTTGCCATCAAGCCAAAGGGAATGCCGACGAGAATCAGCGGTATGGTCATGAAAGTGAGTAAAGTCCGACGGAACGAATTGAACTGGAGGATAATTGCAATCACCATCACAGCTAGGGCAGCTGGAATGCCCGCGGCAAGTTTACCGTTGGTCTCCTCGCTCTTTTGAATCTCTCCGCCAATGTCGATGTGATATCCTCCGGATAGGTCCAATGCCCGCAAGCTGGGCTGAATAAAATTCAGCAAATCGCCAGCGGTCAAAGTGGCGCTTCGGCCACTGACAGTAATAGTCCTCTCCTGATTTTTCCGACGTATCCGCGAGAAATCGAAACCGGTTCTCAACGTGGCGATCTGCGCAAGTGGGATCAGTGCGCCGTTTTTTGCGAAGGTGGCACTGGTGAGGCCTTCGAGGCTCTGATAGGTAGCCGCTCCGGCTCGTAGCGTAATAGGAATGGTATTGTCGCCTTCGCGGTAGACCGAGACTGCGGATCCGCTGAAATAGGTCCTTAGCATCTGGGTAATCTCTTCCGATGTTATTCCCAGCTGGCGGACCCGATCCTGATTGATATCTATGACGACTTTGAGAACTTTGTTGCCCCAGTCATCGTCATTGTCCCGAATGTCCGGCGCAGCCTGAAACATCGATCGAACCTGTGCGCCCAGCGCAAGAAGACGATCGGCATCCGGTCCTGAGATTTCGACGTCGACGATGCCGGCTTCGACTGAACCCATTGCGAGCCGCTTGATTTTAAACCGTGCTTCGGGATGATTTTCATAAAGATATTTCCATGCGCGCTCGGCAGCGCGAATTGCGCCTTGATAGTCCTTTGTGTTGACCAGGAAAAACGCTGACGCAAGATCGGGTGGAACCGGCGTCAGCGTCAGATAAAAGCGCGGCCCGCCGTCACCGATGTAGAGAATGTGGCTTGTGATCTCTGGATTTTGTTTCGGATCGGTAAGCCACTTGGAAATCTCCAAGGCTCTTGTCTCGGTTTGCGAGATATCAGTCCCATCCGGCATATTCATGTAGATCAGGAACTGATTGCGTTCACTAAGCGGGAACATCTGCTTGGGCAGCCATTTGAACTGCGTCACCGCAATCGCCACAAGCGCGAAGCATATGCAGGCCACGACTACCGCGAAACGAATGGTAACGCCCAGTATGGAAGCATAGAGCGCTTGTGCAGGCGTGCTCGACCTGGTCGCCTGTTGTGGCCGACGGCTTTGGCCAAGAAACCAGACCGTTAAGGCGGGAAGGATGTAAAGTGCAGCAATCCACGAACCGGTGAGCGTAAGGGCAACCACGGCGGCAAGCGAAAATGCATATTCGCCTGAGGCCCCCGACAACAAGAACAGCGGCAGGAAAGCCGCGACAGTCGTGACCGAAGATACCAACAGCGGAAAAGCGTACTGTTCTCCAGCTGCTACCGCGGCGTTATTGGCCGGCATGCCGTTGTCGACCCGGCTCATTATGTCCTCTACCAAGACGACGCCGTTGTCGACCAAAAGACCCAGTGCAATGATAATTGCGGCGATTGACACCTGCTCGATCGCGATGCCGAGCACGCGCATGCCGATGACTGCGAACATTGTGGCAAACGGAACAATCATCGCCGCAACGAGCCCAGCGCGCAGTCCGAGGAACACAATTACCAGCACACCGACCACGATGAAGGTTTGAGCCACATTTGAAAGTGCGGAGTTGACAGAGGTCCGCACCTGTTCGGCCTGGTAGGTCGCGAAGTCGATCACGTAACCGATAGGCAGGCCTGCCTCGTAATTGCGCGCGGCCGCGCGAAGCCGTTCTCCAAGTTGCGTGACGTCCTGGTCGGGCTGCATTACGACGCTAAGGACGACGGCCGGGCGCCCGTTGAAATAAATAGGCTTGACTTTGGGCGAGACATAGCCGCGTCGAACCGTCACCAGGTCGGCGAGCCGAACGAGGCTATCGGTCGTTCCGACCCGCGTCAGCATTGTCTCGATAGCTCGCACATTCGGAAAATCGCCGGATGTCTCCAGCAGTACACGCGTCCCATGCGCATCGATGTTGCCGGACGGCAAAATGACATTTTGCGCCTGAAGGTCTTTGATCAGCGCATTCAGTTGAACCCCTACCGAGGCAAGCTTTCGGGTATCGATTTCCAACCAAACTCGTTCGTCCTGGATCCCCAGAAGATCTACCTTGGCGATCCCTGGAAGCTGGTAAAGCTTCTTGCGGAAGTCCTCTGCTGCATCCTTCATGTCACGAAACGAAAACCCCTCAGCTGTGATTGCAACGGTGGCAATCGCAACGTCTCCAAAGTCGCTGTTGACCATTGGACCGAGGGTGCCGTCGGGCAATTCGACCTTGACGTCGTCCATCTTGTCACGCAGTCGCTGCCACGTCGCGTTGACATTGCCGACTTCGTCCTTCAAGTCGACGTAAACAACGAGCGATCCCTCCGTGACCAAGGTGCGAACGTCCTTAACTTCGGCAAGCTCACGGATCCTTCGCTCTATCGGGACGGCGACGAGATTCTCCATCCGTTCGGGCGCCATTCCAGGAAACTGCGCCGATACGACGGCGGTACAAATCACGACAACCGGATCTTCGCGCTTGGGAAAATTCGGATATAGCGCGAGGCCGAAAACGAGCAGCCCGGTCATGACCGCGACAGTGAATCGCGAGCGTTCGAGACCGAACCGCGTCAGAAAATTCACCGGGGGTTACTCCTGCACCGGCAGAAGCTTTACCTTCTGACCATCGACCAGATAAGACACCCCCGCTGACGCAACGAGATCGCCCGCTTCAAGGCCGCTGGTGACGACCAACTCATTGCCGCGGATGCCGCCGACCGTAATCTCGCGCTTTTTAACAGTCGAGTTGGCACTATCATAAACGAACACCGTGGCGACCCGCTGCAACTCCTTGCCGCCTTCCGGCACCAGCACGGTGAGCGGCAACAAGAACCCGTTGCCGCCGCCGATCAGCGGCTCCTCGATCGCGACTTCGACCGACATGCCGGCATTCAATCTGGCAACATTTTTTTCGAGCCTGACTACAACCGGAAATGCCGATACTTGTTCAGCCTTCGAGCCGAGTTCACTGATGGTGCCTTTGAGCGACAGATTCGGAAGGTCGGCGACCGTAATATCAACTTGCTGTCCAATTTTCAGGCTCTGGAAAGTCACTGCCGGTACCAGGAACGAGGTTTCAAAGCGGTCGTCGCTGTAAAGCGTCACAACTGGTTGTCCAGCCGTTACCTGCGCAAATGATTTGACCTCGACGCGGGCGATGGTTCCCGAGAATGGTGCGAGAAGCCTGCTGCGATCGAGATTGTGATTGGCTAGTTCGAGTTGCCGACGCGCTTGATCGAGTTGCGCCTGAGCCGTAATGAGATTTGCTTTCGACTGATCGAACGCGGCTTGCGTGGCAACACCCCGCTTCAGAAGTTCTTGTCTGCGTTGGAAGTCGGCCTCCGCGTTATCAACCGTCGCTTGAGCCTGTTGCACGCCAGCGTTTGCCTGATCGACTTGACTCTGCAGTGAGCGCGGATCTATTTCCGCCAGCATGTCTCCCAATTGAACCTTTTGACCGACCTGCAGATTGACCGCTTTTAGTTGCCCGGAAATCTCAAAAGACAAGAGGCTGACGTCAGCGGCCTCAAGAATACTTGGGAAACGGCGAACGCGACTTTCGGCTCGCGCAGCCACCTTGTAGGCGCGCAGGCCTCGAACTAAATGTTGGTTTGCTGCTTCCTTTTTTCCGCTGCAGTTTTGGAGTCCAAACCCGAGTAGCAGACAGATCAGCAGCCCTAACACCGGTTGATATGCTCTCACGGTCTCGCTCCCCAATGGAGTGGCCTGGATCCTGAGGGATACCCTCTATGTGTCAACAGCCTCATTCTTTTGACGCGAGGCTTTGCTTCGTCGCTCCGATCTCGGCCAGCATTTTCGGCAGAACCGCCTTGAGCTCAGCGAAATTTGCGAACAGGTCTTTTGTGGAAACCAAGTCAGGGATCACGTGGATCGCCTCGAGAATGTCGCGCTGTGCAACTGGTAGCCCGACCAGGACAATCCGCATCCCTGATGACGTGAGATCCACGAGCACGTCCTGCAGGGCGTAGGCACCAGACTGGTCAATTAGCGACACGCGGTCCATTCGAAGAATAAGCAATCGTCCGCCAGCCGCACGCGCGGCGATGTTGAGAAAGCCACGCGCGAAGCCGAAGAACAGAGGCCCCTCGACATGTTTGACGAGCAGGCGATCGCGATATTCGGCGGGAATGTCGATCTCGTCGGCCCAGGGCTCGTCGGATAGCGGCGAGATTGCCGTCTCGCGTTCAGAAATGTCAGCCACTTTTTTCATGAAAATAAAGGAAGCGATGACGAGGCCCGCGGCCACCGCGACGATCAATCCCGAGAAGACGGTAAGCCCGAGCACAATAAGAAGCACGATTGCGTCCGAACGCGGCACTTTGCCTATGTGCGAAAGTCCTCGGAAGTCGATGCAACCCAGGCCGGCGCCGACAAGTATGCCGGCCAACACGGCATTCGGGATATACTGCACAAGCCTAGAAAGCCCAAGCAGCACGGCAAGCAAGAACAGTCCGTGGATCACGCCGGAAAGCCGAGTTTTGCCGCCAGCTTCGATGTTTACGATGCTTCGGATACTTGCGCCGGCGCCCGGAAGGCCCCCGACCAAGGCTGCCCCTATGTTGCCTATCCCTTGACCGATCAGTTCTCGGTTGCTGTCGTGATGGGACTTGGTGAGGCTGTCCGCGAGTAGCGCGCTGAGCAGCGTGTCGATGGCGCCAAGCGCGGCGAGCTCAATTGCCGCTGATACGATGAGGCCGACTTGATCGAACGACAGCTCCGGAATGACCAATGCCGGCAAACCGGCAGGAATGGCACCGATCCGTGGCGCGTTTACGCCGAACACAACAGAGCCCACGGTCACAACAATGAGCGCCACTAATGAGGCTGGTACTTTGCGCGTGAACCGCGGCAGGATTTGAATAATCGCGAGCGTGCTTACTCCCAACAATGCTACGGGCCACATGATGCCGCCCGGTAGCATAGGCAAGCTGCGCAGGATTTTGACGGCGTCAGAGGAAGGCGCCTCGGCGCCCACAATGGGATAGAACTGCTGGATTATGATGATGACACCGATTCCGCTCATGAAACCGGAGATCACCGGATAGGGCACATAGCGGATAAAGCCGCCGAGGCGTAGCACGCCCAACAGCACCTGCAGGGCGCCAGCCAAAAGGAAGGCAGTCACAACGACTGCGAGGTTTACCTTGCCGGTCGGTAACATGGTCGCCGCAACGACTGTCGCGGCGACCAGCGTCATTGGGTTAGTCGGGCCGGTTACCAACAGCGGAGTGCCGCCGAATATGGCGGCCAGGATCCCTGCGGCGATGGCGCCGTAAAGGCCTGCTTCGGGGCCGAGCCCGGAAATGGCGCCGAAGGCGAGGCAAAGCGGCAGCGCCACGATGCCTGCTGATATCCCTCCGAACACGTCACCACGGGAAGGGATAAGAGAGCGAAGCATGGGAGCAGCCCTCAGCTTTTACATCTGGCCGTGTCAGCGGTCCGGCGAATAGGGCAGAGCCGACTTATGTACGCAAAGACGCAGTTTGCCATCGCGGCAGAAGCGAAACACAAACGTCTTGTCCACCATAACTTCGTCACCGGCGGCGTTCTGTAGGTAGACGTTGCCCATAGTAATAGCGATCTCACCATGGATCTGGATGCCGTTCTCGGCAGCGTTGTTATCGTACCAGACTTTGACCCAGCGCTTAAGTGCAAAGCCCGTGTCCTCAGGGAAGTCCGGATCGCCAGCTACGAAGTAGGAGATCGCACCCCGCCTAGTATTGCGGAAAGTGTTCTTGCCAAAGGCTAGTGTGGGTTTGAAGAAAACCGTGCCCTCCGCATAATCGTAAAGCGCGTCGACCAGATCGCAGGCGGCGGCACGGACATCACCCCCCTCCGCAACCAAAGCGCCGATATGAACCAAGCCGTCACACCACGCCTGCTGCGCGGCGTTGACCATCTCCTCGCTGATTGGGCTCGAGACTGTTTCGGACGATCCTGGCATTAGGCCCTTCCAGGCCAAATCGAAGCAGAGTGTTGATGACGCCTAGCAGACAATCGTTCTCGGCGGGTTGCCCGCCAGTTGTAGTCAAAAGCGGTGCAAGTTTTGCTTCGGTACGATGCGTTACCTTTCAACATGGAACGCACGCGTACCGCACGCACTAGTATGGCTGCAGTTTTCGATCTGGCAACTGAAATACACCAACGGAATTAGAATTCGGTGGTGCTTCGGTTTCCATTTCAGGCAGAAATCTGTTGCGCTCCTTGCAAAGAAGACGCCTCGGACCGTCAGAAGAAGCCCTTTGCAGGTTGCATGCTGCGATGCACCGTTGATGTCGCACATGGGTCATTCACGACCGATGCATTTCACGCCTGTGCGGAACAATGTCTGCTTTGCACCAAAAGCGACCGGGTGGGCGCTGATGGGCGCCTGTCAGCTATCAGCGACGTTTGACAAGGTCGCGCGTTGTATAATTGTTGTACGGAGCAATTATTTTTCGCGGCTGCAGCGTTATCAAATGGCACACAACCTATTGCATTATCATGCGTTTTGATATGGAGCGGGCGAAGGGAATCGAACCCTCGTATGCAGCTTGGGAAGCTCGACGGATTTCAGGCGCGCCAATGACTTAGCTGTAAAAACTGTCCAAATGCGCTCTAAATCCATCAATGGGTTACGTCTTAAGCGTAAAATATTTTTAGGTTGAGCGCGCACGTTCGGGAATGGTGCCCAGACGCTCGCCGGGCAGCTAAGAAGCAGATAGGCCGGATCGCCGCGGATCGACCGGAGCCGGGCAAACGATCCGCTGTTAAATTCAGCGATGCTTTAGACGAGTACATGATTCACCTAAAAGATCGTGCGGCTAGGGCCGGTAAAGAGGCGTCATGGGCGAAGCGGGTTGAAGGTCTGGCCAAACTGTACTTGCGACCGAAGTGGGGGAAGTGGTCCTGGCCACGATGTCGGACAACCCCGCCGCTGTTCGTGACTGGCACGCCGACCTAGCCGCGCGGGCACCTGTATCAGCCAATCACGCCGCCCGCGTGGTTCGCGCCGTCTACCGGCACGCGGCTCGGCTCAACCGATCTCTGCCCCCCGGCCTACCAACTTCGGCGGTACGCTTCGCCAAGGAAGTACCACGGCAAGCCGGGCTTCCATTCGATCAGTGGCCGAAGTGGGGAATTGCATGGGCCAAGATCAAGAGTCCGACGCGACAAGCTTTCCACTTGCTACAACTGCTCGTTGGCGGAAGACCCGGAGAAATTTGCAGATTGAAATGGGCCGACGTGAATTGCCGTAGCCGTTCAATCACCATCCGGGCGGCTAAAGCCGGGCATGATGTCATCGTGCCAATGTCGGCGGCCATCGCTCGCACTTTGAAGTTGGCGAGCGATCGCAAAAGCGAATGGGTATTTTCCGCTCGCGCTGGCGGCCATCTTGTACAGTTCAACGAGCCGGGGTTGCCCGCACATGGCCACGCTCTCCGGCACTGTTACAGAGATGCGGCGTTGGCTGCTGGTGTTGACGAGTTTTCGGTGCGGCTGTTGATGGGCCATTCCTTGCGAGGAATTTCGCAAGAGTACGTGACGCGGGCGGTCGTCATTTCGGGGCCATCGCTTCGATCAGCGCAGCGGGCAATTTCAAAGTGCATTGTCATGCTGCTAGGATCGTGAGGCGACTCTCTTGCCCGCGCTGCCCTTAAGGCCGGGCACAAGGCGCCGACCGCCCGGAGCTAGCCTCCTCACAGACCAGTCTTCGTTACGCGCACGGCATACACCGCATTCCGCCAATCGGAGGCCGGCTGGGACGCCCCCATTTTGTCGGTCGCGCGCGACATAAGGACCGCATCACCCGCGCCCTGGGGATTCCATTCGATTCTAAATGTCTGCCACGACCAGTCGGTTTGATTGCCAAGCTCGGCGGCCTGCCAGGTCTGACCGCCATCCGTCGAAACGTCTACGGAGGCGACGCCGCCATCGGCCCAAGCACGGCCCCAAATTTCGATCAGTTCTTTTCCTATTTTGGCGCCTGGCGCGGGACTAACGATCAACGATTCTGGCGCAACTTGCCAAACCGGCCGCGTGCCACCATCAGGATTGTTTGTCGAAGGAGAAATCGGATCGTTATAAAGAAGCGTAGTGAATGGGCCATCGGCGCGCCGATCGGCGAGTTCCAGATGCGACAACCATTTGACGGAATTCGTTCCGTAACATCCCGGCACAAGCAGGCGAAGCGGATAACCATGCAACGCGTCCAGCGGCGCGCCGTTAATCTCATAAGCCAACAGAACGTCGCCATGCGATAGCCGATCCAATGGCAAGTCCTTTAAATATGGGCCTGAACGGATACCATCAAACTCACCGTAATCGTGCCCGAACGACCACAGAAAGCGCGCCGCGGGCAATACACCCACCTCTTCCAAAAGCGATTTAAGGTCCACCCCGCCCCACAAGACATTGCCAATTCGGCGTGTAGGCAATTGAGGTCGCTTCGGGTAGCCGGCGCATTGATGGAAAGCTTGAATTTCGCGTTTAGGAAATTGTCGAATTTCATCAAATGTGAACGTCGCATTATCGCGAACAAGCCCAGTGATACTGAGTGTCCAATTTTCAATATTGACGCGTGGGACGCCCATGTGAGCCAGCACAAAGAGATCGCTTTGAGGAGTAATTCTCTGAGTTAACTCGTGTGGCGCTAGCGGTACGTGACGGAATGTTTGATGCGGCTCCATCGCGACTGACCGCCCGACATTTTCATAAAGCTGGTCGTTCGATGCAGAGGGCATGCAATCACCATTAAATTCAGGTCTGGCTTAAACCGAAAGCTTCAGCCGGCGATGATTTTAACAGATTCCCCACGTATGTTCCGAACCGTCCGATCAGATTGGAACATCTCGATATGGCTTTGGCCTCACCGCCTTGTCGCATTGGGAAGATCTCGACCTGCGCAATTGCGATGTGCGCGCTGCGGCCGTATCCCCAATTTGGTCCCGTCCTGTAGGAAGTTCAGCCTTCGCGAGTTTCGAACGCGAAGCTTGGCAAATACGAGAGATGTCAGGGAGAGCAACCTTTGCTCGCGTAGAACGAATTGCAAGACAACACGTGCACTGTGGGACAATTGTGTTTTTTTGAAAACGACCTCAGCTTAAGAAATAAAAGTGTACCGCCAGAACCACGGGTCAGGGACCCGCGCGGCCTGAAGTCGTTGCAACCTACCTAATCCAACGCGTTAGGTTGATCGCGCGGCCGATTTCTAATTCTCGCTATTTTGCTTGCGATGCTTTGAAGGGATCCTTGAGAGCTTCGTATTTGTCGAATTCGACATTGTACAACTCACCATTAACGCGCTCGACGTGGCGGATATACACGTCCTGGATCATCTCGCGCGTATCGGGGTCGACGGCGACTGGCCCGCGCGGGCTCTCCCAGGCCATGCCCTTCATCGCCGCGATGAGGGCGTCGCCGTTAGTATTGCCGCCGGTCTTCTTCAGCGCCTCGTAGATGAGATGCATCGCGTCGTAAGCCGCGACCCCCACGTGGTCCGGCCGTAGTCCGTTGCTCACACGCTTGAAGTCCTCCACAAAGACCTTGTTCATCGTGGACGGGTGAGCGGCAGAATATTGCAAGGATGTTGTAATGCCGAGCATCGCATCGCCCATTTGATTGAGTACATCATCATCCGTGATGTCGCCAGGACCGATCAGCTTGATGCCAGACGTTTGCAGGCCGCGCTCCATATATTGTCGCAGGAAACCGCCCGCGAGACCGCCGGGAACCCAGACGAATAGGGCTTCCGGTTTTGCATCGCGGGCGCGTTGCAAAGACGCCGAGAAATCCTGACTTTGCAGCGGAACGCGCAGCGATTCGACGATCTCTCCGCCCTTCGCTTTGAATTCGCCGATGAACGCTTTCTCGGTCTCTATACCCGGCGCATAGTCCGCCACCAGCGTGACGACCCGCTTGATGCCATTCTTGATTGCCCATCGCGCCATCGGCACCGTTATCTGGGCCTGTGTCGCGAAGGTCCGCACAATATAGGGTGACCGCTGGGTAGTGATCGATGCGGATGACCCCGTAACGATCTCCGGTATTTTTGCTTCGGCGGAAATCGGCGCCACCGCGAGCGCGGGCGGTGTTGGATTATAACCTGTGAGGATCGCGACCTTGTTCACGACGACAAGTTCCTGGGCGATGCGCCTCGCCTGGTCCGCAACCCCGGCATCATCGCGTGTGATCACCTCAATCTTCTTGCCCGCAACATTGGCTCCGTATCGCTCAACATAGAGCTTCACGGCGGCCACCATCTGCCTGCCGTTCTCGGCGAATGGCCCCGTTATCGGTGCGGACAATCCGATTTTTATAGTCTCCTGAGCCCATGCCGATCCGACCGCGAATACGGCCACCGCGCCGGCAATGGCGAGCGATCCAACCCAAGCTCTCCGTGCATTCATGACCGTCTCCCTTGGTCGCAGGTACCGCGTGCGCACTAACAGGATACCTATTCGATTTTCAAAACTTGCTGATGCCAGCACGCATAGCTGCCCTGCGGGCATTGAAGGGGTGCGCGCCCGGTTGGCAGCACATCAAATTCATTGCTCATCTTTCGACAGAATAGACCCATTGCGGACCTAAAGCATTGCGGGATTTAATGCTGCGAGTAAGGGAGGCGGACTCGATCGGCCAGCCAGGTCGAATCGATTAAAAAAGATTCAAGCCTGTCGCCAGGCCCCCTCGCGTTCGCGAATTTGGGAGTGAAAATACGATGGGCTTTATGGACATGCGGCAATGGATCACCCGTCTCGAAAAGGAGCGAGAACTGCGGCGAATCACGGCCGAGGTTGACTGGGACCGCGAGATCGGGGCCGTGGCGCGACGCGTTCTCGAGAAGAAGGGGCCCGCACTCCTGTTCGAGAACGTGAAGGGCTACAAAGACGGACGTTGCGGAAAGCTATTCGTGAGCGGCCTTGGCGCACGATCACGCCTGGGCCTCGCCCTTGGGTTTCCGCGCGAGGTTTCCAATCGCGAACTTGTCCAACACGTGATGAAGAAAAACCGTGAGACGATTCCCTCGCAGGTCGTCGATACCGGGCCGGTGAAGGACGTTATCATTCGAGGCGAGGCCATCGACCAGACGGAGTTCCCGGTTCCCAAGTGGCACTACCTTGAAGGCGGACGCTACATCCACACCTTCTCTGCCATCGTGACCAGGGACCCCGAGACCCGCGTGATGAACGTCGGTCTCTACCGGGGCATGATCGGTCAGAAGAATACGACGCCATTCCTCCTCATTAAGGGCGGCCAGCACTGGGGCGCCCACTTCGCAAAATGGGCCGCCCGCAAACAGCCTATGCCGGTCGCGTGTGTAATTGGCTGGGATCCCATCATGCCCTTCCTGGCCGGATCGCCACTCCCGGTCGGCGTGTGCGAATGGGACGTAATGGGCGCGTACAGGGGTGAGCCGGCACAACTGGTGCGCTGTGAGACGGTGGACCTGCAAGTTCCGGCAAGCGCTGAGATCGTCATCGAGGGGACTATCAGCGACGATCCGGCGACCTACGAGAATGAAGGCCCGTTCGGCGAATTCACCGGCTACGTTTCCGACCTGCCCACGCCGCGGCCGACCATGAAAATCGACTGCATCACTCACCGTCGCGACCCAATCTTTTGCGGCACACTGGAGGGCACGCTGCCGGGCTCCTACAGCGAGAACAGCGTGATGTCCTCGGTGCAGCGGGCTGCGATCGCCTGGAACATTTTGAATGGCGCCGGCATTCCCGACGTCCTCGACGTCTACGCCCCGCCCATCACCAACGGCGTCAACATCCGCGTTCAGATCAAGAAACATTACCAGGGTCAGCCCAAGCAGGTCGCGGCAGCGCTTTGGGGTAACAGCGCCGCCCAGTACCGCTATAAGAATGTCATCGTAGTGGAAGAAGATATCGACCCGGCGGACGACGAACAGGTGGAATGGGCGTTCGCGCATCGCGTGAACGCCGGAGAAGGCGGTGTGGTTATCTTTCCTGGGATTTTTGGCTCCCCCATTGATCCAAGCACGCCGCTGGAAGATCGAGACGTAAAGCAGCTCGGGACCGGCCTCTGGAACCGAATGCTGATCGACGCTACGCGCTCGTGGAAAAACCCGCGCCAGGATAAATGGGGCGGTGAGCGCTTTCCACCGACAGTGCGACCTTCCCCCGAAGACGAAGCGCGCGTAAGAGCCCGCTGGACGGAATACGGACTCGGCGATCTGTAATGGAGACAGAGAGCGGTTACCGCCGGGAAAGAACTGCTCATGCTTGACCTCGGAAACAGCTTTCTCTCCAGCGTTGAGCGTGATCCCGACGCCCTCGCCATCGTCGACGGGTCCGTGCGCATGACCTATGCGCAATGGTACCGGCGCGTCTCGGCTGTCGTCTCGGGCTTCGATGAGCTGGGCCTGGTGCCCGGTGATCATCTGGTGACGCTGCTGCAGAACCGCTGGGAAGCCGCGACCATCCACTGGGCTTGCCAGTTTGCCGGCATCGTCATCACTCCAATCAATTGGCGGTCCAAGACCGACGAGATCGACTATTATGTTGAAAATTCTGAAGCAAAGGCGATCGTTTTCGAGCAGGCGTCAGCAGACGCTCTGCGCGAATCATCGAGAAAGGTCGCGCAAGCGCATTGCACTTGCTGATGCGCAGGGCGATGAAATAAAATTCAGATGTTCGCTCAGACGCGAGAGCGCCGATGCCAAGCCGCGCGTCGGCGCTGACGCGTGGTCGGTCATGCTCTACACGTCCGGCACCACGGCCAAGCCGAAAGG
>CAWGFC010000006.1:0-1139688 GCA_963821785.1 uncultured Alphaproteobacteria bacterium
TGACCAAGGTGACCTTCGCGATCGACTCTGCCACTGGGCATAGCTGGTGGCGACAAAGTGCACATTGGCTTCGCCCGCGACCGCTCGCGCCAGGGCGGTCTTTCCGACCCCCGGCGGGCCGGTGAGCAAAAGTCCGCGGTCCACGGACGCCCATGGGCAACGCCCCGCTGCGTAATCCGAAAGATCGCGGATCAGAGCCAGGGCCCAGTCCTTGGCCGGACCCAGGCCATGGAGTTCACCAAGACGAGCCGCCGGTGCCGCATGGGCTGCCTTACCGCCGAGCAGGCTGGTGAGCCGGGCAAGCGAGCGCTCGGCGCCGAGGTCGCCGCGCACCGCGATGGCCAAAGCTTCCAGGGTGGCGCGCCGGGCAAGCTCATCATCGACTGCACCGGGGCGCCGCCCGGTCACCGCCTCGATCACCGCGGCAACGGCCGACGCATCGAGCGCGGGCACCACGATGCGATGTTCGGCGAGACGAACCAGGCCACGCGGCAGCAGGCTGTCGGCATCGGCGGCGATGCCGACGACGGCGCAGCGTCGCTGCACTGCGGCTGCGAATTCGGCGTCATCGGTCGAGGACTTCTTGGACTTGTCTTCTTCCCTGCGCTTGAACAGCACCACCGTGCCCGCGGTGGCGATGGTCGCCTCCTTGCTCAGGCCTTTGCCGTCGAGGACGGGAGCATCTAGGCCGAGCACGTGGGTGCGCAGCAGCCGTGCAAGGGGGTCGACGAATTCGACCGCCGGCACCTCGATGATGGTGACCGTGTCAGGGCTCTGCAGCCTGGAAAGTGCGTCGCGGTTCTGCTCGAAGGCGCGACCGAACTGGATGGCGACCGCGGCGTCATCGGGCAGCAGCGGGCGCGTCGCTATTGCCGCGTCGTTCGCATCTTCATCCGGCGTCAGCGGCAGGTCGATCTGTTCCAACCTATCGCGCTCATCGCCGCCAACCGAGAGAGCAGGGCGCGGTTTGAGGCTCGTGCGCAAGACATCGATCAACGCCTCGGCGAGCGGCCGCGCCGCGGCGGCGAGCATGAGCAGCCGGCTCATGACTGACCCCCGGCCATTGCTGAATTTGCCAGGCGGCGCCAACCAAGGCGGTGCCGCGCAAGGCACCTACTGTTCCGACTGGCGGCGCCGATGTCGCCGCCTCTCGCGCGATTGTCTTGGCCGTGCGCGGTCGACCCGTTCGCCGGCACCATGATGCGTGCCGGGCTGCCGACGGTGACGGCCACCGCCGTGGTCAAGACCAAGACCAAGACCAAGACCAAGACCAGAGCACGATTCGAACCGTCCTGCAGCCGTCATGGACGCGCGCTATTGCCGGGCCGGCATGCCCGCCGTTCGTGCCTGGCGTTTTAGGCCTGATCGCGCTCATGACGCGTCTCCCGCCGGAATGGCGCCGCCCTTCGGCACCCCGAGGCGGTAAAAGCGTGACAACGTGCGCGCCCAGCACAACTCGGGATCGAGCACCCACAGTGGCGAGGTGACGATTGCCCTCGCGCCGAGCAGGGGATGGCCGGCGGCAAAGCCGCTCAGCGCAAGCCCGCTCAAGGTCAGCACGATCCGCCAGTCGACGAGGAGCGGCGCCTTTGCCAACTCCGCCGCCGTCGGCGCCGCCACGACCGCGATGCGATCGAGATCATCGGCCAGGCCGCGAAGCTTCGTGGTGAGCGCCGGCGTGACCGCGCCGGGCGAGAGCAGGCTGAGGTCGATGCTCATGCCGGCCTCCTATCGCATGACGCCGGGGCCGGCGCTTCCTGCCAGGCGTCGTTGTCGAGGTGCTCGCCGGTGATCAGCGTCGCCGCAATCGGCGCGCTCTTGCAGTCGAGAGCAACGCGCAGCCGAGCCCGCCCGGTAACGCCGGGCAATTCCTCGAAAATGTCCGACTGCTCGAGAGCCGCGCGGCGCGCGCGGTTGTGGACCGAGACCCCGCTCTTGGTTTCGTAGCAATAGTCGGCCCCCGACATCACGAGGAAGCGCTTGCCGACCTGGTAGCCTTCCGCACGCAGCTTGGTGTGAACCAGCCGTTTGAAGACGGCGGTGTCCGGGATCACCAAGTCCTCCGGCTCGACCACGAACAGATCATGCAGGTCGGCGGTTGCGGCGACCCGAGCCGGGCGAGCGGTGGTGTCCTGCCGCGCATCCTCGAAACGCCGGAAGCCAGCAACATTGAGCAGGAACACGGCATGGACGACAAGCTGCTCCTCGTTGGGGCAAATCCTCAGCCCATTGCGGCCAAACGGCCGATTGTTGTTGGCGAGCGGAACTCCGAGTTCGTAGGCAACGTCGATTAGACGCGCTTCGACATAGGCGGCAACGCGTTTATCGTAGCGCTGGTCGAGCGAATAGATCACGTAAACCTGGGCCTGCTTGAGCTCTTCAGGCTTGAGCCGCTCGCCAATGTTGCGGTCGCCGTTGCCGTGGCCGGTGTAGATTTTGGCCGCGTCGATCAGGTAGGCGACATAGGCTTGGGGGCTGACGGTGGTCATCAGCTGGTTCAGCTTGGAAAACGGCGCCGCGCAGACCTGCAGAATCGACCCGAGCGAGTCGATATTGCGCAGACCGGAAACCGGACCGTCGACGAACACGCTCTGCGTGACGAGCGTGCACTTGGGGTGAGAGATAGTGGTCATGATGGTTTGATCCCTGAAGTGATGGGATCGGCGATCCGGCGCGTGCCGGTCCGACAGCGGAACCCTGCCGCCTTGAGTTCGGCCAGCCTCGCAGGGTTGTCGCGCCACTGGAGGCGGTTGATGTATGTATAGTAGTCCATGAGTCGCCCCTGTATCGCTGACATTTTGTAAGCGATGAAGGATCTCAGTGCAATCTATATCGACGACAAAATGTCAGTGATAAAAAATACGGTTAACAAGCGTGTAACGGATGCGATTTGGCCAACTCCTCGCTTGATCAGGGCGGGTCGGGGGTTGGCCGGTATTGACCAGGCCACACTAGCGGAACGCGCTAATGTAAGTCGCCAAGCTGTCATTGCGATCGAAGGCGACGAGAGCGAAACAATGGACTTCCGCAGGGTCGCCGTCCTGCGGAAACTCCAGGCGGTGCTGGAGAACGACTTCGGGATTGAATTTCAGAAGGCGACGAAGAGCGCCGGTCCGGGCGTGCGGCTCCGGAATCCGAAGACGTAACCTAAAGCCAAAGCGCGACATAACCGGGAATTATCAAACACGCCCCAGACTACGAATCTGGGGGTCAGGAGTTCGAATCTCTTCGGGCGCGCCATTTCCGTACACGTTTTTGCTCACCGGTTCTGCGCCCCCTGCTGGAAGCTCGCAAACTCGCATTTTTATTGGATTGCCGGGCTCGGTCCTTCCGGCGTCGCCGGCACCGGATTTCGCCGTTCACACGACCAAACCGGATGACCGCCGCTCCCTGCCGGGATGATACGCGCCACCGTTCTGGGTGGCGAGACTATCGACGTAGTAGTGCGGCAGTTTCCAGGGCATGGCGTGGGAGTTCAAACTCCAAGATGCATCGGTTTTATCGCCATAATCGCGGCACCTTGTGCCCGGCGGCGAGATCATGCTGGCGACTTGCGGAGGCAGTCGCCGCCGCGTACCGCGGGCATTTCCTGATCTGGCAAATGAAGGTCAGGTCTGGCGTTGAGCACCAGTTTTCCTGGGTGATAGTGCAGAGGGTCTGCGCCGCGGCGAGCACGGCGACGCCTATGACATCGCCATCGGTGCGCAAGGCTGTAACGGGCCCGGGGCCAGGTGCGCGGCATCCGAGCAGTGGCGCGGCTAGTTGCCAGGAAATGGCGACACATGTCGACTTGCGCCTGAGCCCCTGCTGCGCGACCATGGTCAAAAGGCCGAAATTTCGGGGCCGCGGCGCGGCCATGCTTCACAAAGTGGAGGGGCTAATGATCAGAATTGGCAAGATTGCAGCCGTTGGGCTCGCGACAGCGATTTTGGCGCTCGGGGCGGCAACCGCCGACGCCAAGGACAAGGTGAAAGTCGGCTTCATCGGGCCGCTCACGGGCGGCGTCTCGGTCAACGGCCTCGGCGGCCGCAATTCGGCGGATCTGGCCGTGAAGCTGCGCAATGCCGACGCCGAGGCGAAATACGAATATGAGCTGGTCGTGCTCGACGATGAGTGCAAACCGAATGTTGCGGTGCAGGTCGCCACCAAGATGGCCGCCGACAAAGACATCATCGCCGGCGCCACGCATTATTGCTCGGCGGCGGCAATCGCAGCAGTCGACGTCTACCACAAGTTCGGTTTTCCGGTGATCGTGTGGGGCGCCGTGCTGCCCGACATCACCTATCGCAACAAGTATCCGGAAGTTCATCGCGTCAACGGCACGATGATCAACCAGAACGATGCCAATGCGGAGCTGATTTCCAAGCTTGGCTTCAAGAGCGTGGCCGTGATCCACGACACCACGGACTACGGTAAGGGCCATAACGAATATTTCAGCAAGGCCCTGGCCAAGATCGGCAAAGCAAAGATCGTCGGCACCTTCGGCGTTACCTCCGACCAGCAGGATTTCACCGCTGAGCTCACCAAGATCAAGGCGCTCAACCCGGACGTGATCTATTTCGGCGGATTGACGCCCATCGGCGTGCGTATCCGCTCGCAGATGGACAAGCTCGGCATCAAGGCCGTGTTCGACGGCACCTCGGGCATCGTCTCCGACGCGTTCATCCAGGGCCTTGGGCCATTGGCCGAAGGTACGCTCGCTTTCCGCGAAGGTGCGCCGACCGAGAAGCTGCCGGGCGGCAAATACTTCATGGAAAAGTACAACGCGCAGAAATACGACAATCCGCCCGAGGCCTATGGCGCCTTCGCCTATGCGGCCATGAACATGATCCTCGATTCGATCGAGAAGGTCGGCCCCGACCGCAAGAAAGTCATCGCCGATCTCGGCAATGTGAGGGACCGCGATTCGATCGTCGGTAAGATTACTTTCGACGATCATGGTCAGAACACGGTCCCGGTAATCACCACATACGTCGTCCAGGACGGCAAGTTCGTGGAATGGGACGCGAGCGAATACGCCAGCGGCAAGCGCAAGCTGCCGGGGCAAAAGTAGTCTGACTGGAGCGGGGTCGTCCGAGCGCAGCCCCGCTACATCTCCGTCATCAGTCGAGCGCAAGATTTAAGGCATGGACGCAGGCCTCTTCGCGCAATACGTCATGAACGGGCTGATGCTCGGCATGATGTATGCTTTGGTAGCGGTTGGCTTCACGCTATTTTTCGGAGTGCTCGACGTCATCCAATTTTCGCATGGCGATGTGCTTACCGTCGGCGCCTTCACGGCGCTGGCGACCTTCGCCGGACTGCACGCGCTCGGGCTCAATTCACAGTGGCTCGATCTTGTCGTCATGCTCGTCTCGGCGATGCTGGCGATGGCGTTGATCGGTATGCTGATCGCGCGATATCTGGTGATGCCGCTACGCTCGGCGCCGCCGCTCAACACGTTGCTCCTCACGCTGATGTTGGGCACGGTTCTGCGCGAAAGCGTACGGCTGTTCTACCCGCAAGGCGCCAATCCGAAGCCGTTTCCGGCGCTGCTGCCGAAGAGTTCCGTCAACCTCGGCGACTTCAATCTGCGACTCGATAACGTGCTCATGCTTACGGCCGGCGTGCTGGTGATCGTCGGGCTGCAGTTCCTGCTCAACCGCACCAAGCTCGGGCTTGCCATTCGCGCGGTCGCGCAGGACGAGGAGACGGCGCGTACCATGGGCATCAATTTCACCGCGATCGTGCTCATCACCTTCGCAATCGGTTCCGCGCTGGCGGCCTTCGCCGGGGTAATGAATGGGCTCTACTACAATGAAATCAATTTCGGCATCGGGCTTTATCTCGGCGTCATCGGGTTTTCCGCCGCCATCATCGGTGGTTTGGGCAGTATCTACGGCGCCATACTCGGCGGCTTTTTATTTGCCGCCCTGCAAACGATCGGCACGGTGCTCATGCCTTTCGCCAGCGCCTACAAGGACGTGTTCGCCTTCGCCGTGGTCATCGCCATCATGGCTTGGCGGCCGACCGGCCTGATCCGGGAAAAAATCAGCGAACGGGTCTAAGCCGATGACGGAGGAGGGCACCAAAATACGCGCGGGTCTGTGGCCCGGCTTGATCGCGTTGGCGCTCGCGACCGCTTACGTGATCGCGCTGCTTGCCGCCGAGAAGCAAGCGCTCATCATTTTGCTGCTCGCGTTTGGCATAGCTGCTGTGGTCGCCGCCGCCTGGTTTGGTCTATTCGATGGTGTGAGCCGCTCGTTCGCCGATAACGAGGACGCCATGGGCGTCTTTTCCATTGGCGCGGCGCTCGCGCTCGCCGCATTCTTTCATGAGGATCATTTCACTCTCCTGCTTGTCGTCACCGTGCTGCTTTACAGCGTGGCGACACTCGGCCTGAACATTCAATTTGGCTATGCCGGCGTGCTGAATTTCGCCGGCGCGTCGTTCTTCGGCATCGGCGCCTATACCTCGGCCGTGCTCAATACCTATACGGTCGTGCCGCATCTTGTCGTGCTGCTGATCGGCGGGCTGTTGGCTGCGCTTGTCGGCTCGCTGCTGCTGCTGCCGGTGCTGCGCACGCGTGGGCATTATGCCGCGGTGGTGACGATCGCCTTCGCGCTGTTGTTCAAGACTTTCCTTGAGGTCAATGACGTGCTCGGCGGCCCGCAGGGCATGCAGGTCAAGGGAATGAACATCCTGGGCTGGTCGTTCAACGACAATATCGAGATCGGCGGCCTGACGATTTCGTTCTACATGAATTATTTCGCCGTCAGTCTGCTGTTGCTGATCGGTGCGTTCGTGCTGGTCCGGCGGCTGGAGCGATCCTGGATCGGGCTCAATCTGGACGCGCTGCGGTTGGACGAGACCGCGGCGAGTTGCTTCGGTCTCGACATCGTACGCTGGAAGATCACGGCATTCCTGATTGGCAACTTCCTCATCGGCATTGCCGGCGCGCTGTTCGGAATGGTCGGGGGGTTCGTCGGGCCGAATAACTACACCTTCGCCGACTCGCTCATTCTGGTGTCCATCCTCCTGCTCGGTGGCATCGGTAATCCCTGGGGGCTCGTGGTCGCGACCTTTATCGTCGTGGTCGTTCCGGAAAAGCTGCAGACGATCCAAGAATACCGGTTCTTTCTGTACGCGCTGCTTGTGATTGGCGTTCTGTTGTTTCGGCCGGACGGTTTGCTGCCGCGCCCCGTGCGCCGCTATTTTTCGGGATGGCAGCCATGACGACGCTGCTCGAAGCCAGCGGCTTGGTGCGTCGCTTCGGCGGCGTGGTCGCGCTCGACGGTCTCGATCTTGCCGTCGCGCCGAACGAGATCCTCGGTCTGATCGGTCCGAACGGATCAGGCAAGACCACGTTCTTCAATGTGGTCACAGGCATTTATGGAGCCGATGAGGGACGCGTGATATTCGATGGTGTCGACATCACCAAGGCGGCGTCGCGCGCGGTCTACCAGGCCGGAATTTCCCGTACGTTTCAGCGCTCACGGCTGTCGCTGCCTTTGTCGATCTTCGACAACATAATGATCGGCAACCACAAGCGTCTCAATCAGGGGCTTTGGTTCAATCTGGTCAGGCGGGCCGACTTCAGGCGGGAGTTTGAAGAAAACTACCGCGCCGCGCGCGCGTTGGTCGAGGTGTTTGAGCCTGGATTGGCGGACCGCCTGTTCGAGCCGGTCGCCGGACTGCCAATGATCGACCGCCGCCGCATCGAAATCTGCCGCGCGCTCATCAGCGCGCCGCGATTGCTGCTCCTCGACGAGCCATCTGCCGGCATGACCCACGACGAAACGGCGGAGCTGATGAACGATATTCTGCTCGTGCGTGAGCGTAACAAGGATCTGACGATCGTCATCGTCGAGCATGAGATGGGCGTGATCGAGCGCATTACCGATCGATGCATCGTGCTCAATTTCGGGCGCAAGATCGCCGAGGGCCCGTACCGCGAGGTTGCCGCCGACGCGCAGGTTCAAGAAGCCTATCTCGGGGTAGCATGATGGCGACTATGCTCGAGATCGAAAGCGTCTACACCGCCTACGACAAAGCGGACGTGCTGCAAGGCGTTTCGCTCACCGTGCAGTCGGGCAGCATCACCTGTCTGCTTGGCTCCAACGGCTCCGGCAAAACCACGCTGGTGAGGTCGATCCTCGGGCTGACGCCCGCCCGGGCCGGGCGCATCGTGTTCAACGGCGCCGATATCACGCGATTTCCAACCCATAAGATTATCGCGACCGGCATCGCCTGCATTCCGGAAGGGCGCAAGGTGTTTCCCAAGCTCACGGTCGAAGAGAATTTGCGCGTTGGCGCCTATCAGGAGAAATCGGACAAGGCTACGCAGGCGCGTATGGCCGACATCCTGCAAATTTTCCCGCGGCTGGCCGAACGTCGCGACCAGCTTGCTGGCACCATGTCCGGCGGCGAGCAGGCGATGGTGTCGATCGGCCGCGGACTGATGTGCGCGCCCAAGCTGTTGCTGATCGACGAGCCGTCGCTCGGCCTGTCGCCGCGGCTGGTAAAGGAGAATTTCAACATCATCCGCCAGATCAAGGAGCGCGGCATTACCGTGCTCTTGGTCGAGCAGAACGTGCATCAAACGCTCGCCATCTCGCAATTCGGTTTTGTGTTGTCGAAAGGCCGGGTGGCGACCAGCGGGGCGCCGTCCGAGCTTGCGGACCGCAAAGAAGTGCGCGATGCCTATTTCGGCTAGATCATGCACGCTTCAGTCGAACTGACACAGCAACTTATTCGCTTCAACACCGTCAATCCGCCTGGCGCCGAGCGCCCCTGTGCGGAACATTTGGCGGCGTTGTTGGCCGGCGCTGGCTTTGCCGTCGCACTCATTCCCTTTGGCGAAGGGCGGGCGCAACTTCGTGCTCGTATCGGCGGGGCATCGGATCGGCTGCCGCTGGCATTCACCGGCCACCTCGATACCGTCCCGCTTGGCGCGCAGCCATGGTCTGCCGACCCGTTTGCTGCCGATATCGTCGACGGCAAGCTTTATGGACGCGGCGCTTCAGACATGAAAAGTGGCGTCGCCGCTTTCGTCACCGCATGCATCGTGCTCGCCGATCGGCTTGTAGGCTCGCCCGGTATTACGCTGCTGATCACGGCCGGTGAGGAAACCGGCTGTACCGGCGCTGAGGCGCTTGCAACGGCCGGGCTCGACCCGGTCGGGGCGCTTATCGTGGCGGAGCCATCCGGTAATAAGCCGCTCGTCGGCCACAAGGGCGCGCTTTGGCTGGAGGCCGAAACGAAAGGCGTAACCGCTCACGGCTCAATGCCCGAGAAGGGAGTCAATGCAATCTATAAAGCCGCGCACGCCGTTGCAAAGTTGGAAGAATTCGATTTCAACGTGGTTCGCCACGTCGTGCTGGGCGCGCCGACGCTCAACGTCGGCACAATCCAGGGCGGCCTCAATATCAATTCGGTTCCCGACCGGGCATTGATCGGCATCGATATCCGCACCATTCCCACACAAAACCACGGGCAAATCCGCGAGCAGTTATCGAGCTATCTGGGTCCGGAGATTGCATTGAAAACGTTGCTTGACGCCAGAAGTGTCTGGACCGATCCGGGCAATCCTTGGGTCGGGGAGGTCATTCGTGTGGCGCGTGAGGTCGAGAGGGTCGACGATACGATCCGGGCCGCGCCTTACTTCACGGACGCGTCCGCGCTGATGGTGGCGCTCGGGTCGCCGCCGACCGTTATCATCGGACCGGGCGAACTGGAACTTGCCCATCAGATCGATGAATATTGCTTGGTATCACGCGTCGAACGAGCGACAGAAATATACTCCAAGCTTGTCCGAAGTTGGTGTCAGATTTGACGGGAATATCCCCAAGACCATCTTAGAGATCAACGATCCCCCTTCCACAGGAGTGATACGTGGTGGGCCTTGGGCACCTCGGATTTCGCGATGCACCCCAGACTACGAATCTGGGGGTCAGGAGTTCGAAATCTCTTCGGGCGCGCCATTTCCTCCTGGAAATTCAACAACAGAGTGTCCGGCCACTGCGCTCGTTCCCATAGCGTGCCCATAAGCGTTCCCATAAGGCTGAGCCATCAGCACTTCAATCTGGCGAAGTAGCGTCGCGATCTGCTCCCCGCAAAAACGGGCGGTCTTGAAGGGCAAAAAGCTTGGGACGAAGTTGCTTGGCCTTATTGGTTTTAGCTTGATTATTCTTGATAGGCAGTCGGCCGCTGAGCCTTCGCGTAGATGATATCCAGCAGTGTCTTAATGGCCTCATCAACGGCGCCGATGTTTTCGATCACGTAATCAGCGCGGAAGTCATTGAACGAAGCATTTCGTTCAATCCGCTGCGCCAACGGGCCGTCCGATCGCCGGGAGCGGCCGGACAGCCGCACCGATAAAATATCGACTGGGGCGGTTACCAACACGGCATCCACGCGGACATAGCGCGTCCGTACGTCGGCGACGATTCCTCGCGATACATTGCAGACGACCGTTCGTCCAGCGCGGATATCGTCTTCTGTAGATCGCGGAATCCCGTATTTGAGCCCGTGCGCCTGCCACCAAAAGGCAAACATGCCGTTGTTCACCGCGCGATCGAAGTCTGAATCACCCAAGCTGTCGTGATCCTCGGCTTCGCTAACCGGCCTGGTGACGAGGCGGCGGGGGAAGACCATGGTGGGATCTCCGCCGCAGGCCGCCTTTGCTCCGGCGATCACGGTATCCTTGCCGGCGCCGCTCGGTCCGACCACAAACACGAACCTGCCAACGCCAATCGGCTCGTTTGGCGGCGCGATCACGCGACCCGCTGACCCGCACTCCAGACGCCGCGTACCGCGGTAGCTTCGTCCACTTGGTGCACGCGAATGAAGTCGGCGCGCTTGCCGACGGCGATTTCGCCGCGGTCGGTTAAGCCGACCACTTCGGCAGGCGTTTTGCTCACGGTACGGATGGCATCGGGAAGGCTAAAATTACCCGCCTTGTCCGGAAGGCGGAGCGCTGCGATCAGCAGGCTCGAGGGTACATAATCCGACGACAGGATATCGAGCGCGCCGGCGCGGGCGAGCTCGGCGGTCGCCACATTGCCGGAATGCGAGCCGCCGCGGATCAGGTTGGGTGCGCCCATTAGGATTTTGACGCCGGCCTCGTGCAGAGCCTTGGCGGCTTCCGTCGTGGTGGGGAACTCGGCAATGGCTACACAATCGTAAATGGCCTGTTGTACGTGCTCGGGCGTCGTGTCGTCGTGGCTCGCCAGCGGTGTGCCGTGCGCGCCGGCGAGTTCGATCAGCCCTTGGTAGTTCTGCTCCGCGTACTGGGCATGGTTTTCGATCCGGCGGGCAAACAAAGTGTCCAGTTCGGCATCGCTCATCCCGCCGCCTTTGCCGCGATAATATTCCCGTAGTTTCACCGGATCGCGGAATTGCCGCTGGCCCGGCGTGTGGTCCATCAGCGACATCAGCCGCACATCCGGGCGGCTTATAAGCTCGGCGGCGTCGCCAACGACATTCGGCATGGGAATTTCGCAGCGCAGATGAAGGAAATGTTCGATGCGCAGCAAACCGGCGGTGCGGGCGCGTCCGATGGCCAGCGACAGCGTGCCGGCCTGGCCATCCACCTCCTCGGCGCCTTCCTCGCGCCAGACGCGCAGCGAATTGAGCACCGTGGTGATGCCGCTGGTGGCGATCTGCGCGTCATAGGAGATGACGGCGGCAACCGTGTCCCAATGCACTTTCGGGCGCGGCATCACATGCGCCTCGAGATGATCGGTGTGCAGTTCCACTAACCCTGGCAGCAACAGATCGCCGTCAAAATCGACACCGCGCTCCGGCGCTGTGCCATCGCCGATTTCCACGATACGGCCGTTCTCGACCGCGATATAGCCGCCTTCGATCACTTGGTCGGCGAGCACGATCCGGGCATTGTCGAAGATGATGGTATCGATGTCGGGCATGGCGTTCACGCGGCTGCCGCGAATTGGGTGACGTCGACGCAGGCGTCGGCGATCGCCTCGCGCACCTCGTCGTCATGTACGATGGCGACGATGGCCGCGCCGTGCCGTTTGCGCTCACGCACGATGTCGACCACGACCGCGCGGTTATCGGCATCGAGCGAAGCGGTCGGCTCGTCGAGCAACAGAATCGGATGCTCCGGCAGCAGTCCGCGCGCGAGATTGATGCGCTGCTGCTCGCCGCCGGAGAATGTGGCCGGCGGCAGGCTCCATAGCCGTTCGGGTACATTGAAACGCCGCAGCATCGCGGCCGCGCGCGTGGTGGCTGTCTCGCGCGGCACCCCCTTCATGACCAGCGGTTCGGCGACAATGTCGAGCGCTGACACCCGCGGTACCGCGCGCAGGAATTGCGTCACATAGCCGAGCGTGCGCTGCCGCACGCCGAGGATTTGCCGCGGCGCGGCGCTGGCGATATCGACGATGTCCCTGTCATTGTGAACCAGAATTTGCCCGGCGTCGCATCGGTAGTTGCCGTAGATCAGCTTGAGAATTGACGATTTCCCGGTGCCGGACGGGCCGGTCAGAGCGATGCATTGTCCCGGCTCGGCGGCGAAGGTCACGCCGTGAAGCACGGCCAGCCGCAGGCCACCTTGCAAATGCATGGTGAAGGTCTTTGTCACTGCGGAAAGTTCGAGTGCGACCATGGCGAACCTCACGCCGGCAGAATCGAGGAGACGAGCAACTGGGTGTAGGGCGCGTGCGGGTCGTCCAGCACCTGATCGGTGAGGCCTTGCTCGATGACCTCGCCTTCCTTCATCACCATGATTCGATTGGATAACAGCCGTGCGACAGCCAGATCGTGAGTAACCACGATGGCGGCGATGCGCATCTCCGAGACGATCCTTCGCAGCAAATCGAGCAGGCGGGCCTGCACCGAGACGTCGAGGCCGCCGGTCGGTTCGTCCATGAAGATCAACCGCGGCGCGGTCACCAGATTGCGGGCGATCTGCAATCGTTGCCGCATGCCGCCGGAATAGGCGCGGGGCGTATCGTCGATGCGGTCTTCGGGAATTTCGACACGCGATAGCCAATCTGTCGCCGCACCGCGAATATCGCCATAGTTGCGCCAACCCACCGCCATCAGCCGCTCGCCGACATTGCCGCCGGCGGAGACGCCCATGCGCAGGCCGAGCTGCGGGTCCTGATGCACATAGCCCCAGTCGGTGCGGAACAGGAAACGCCGCATCGGTTCGCTCATCGACCATAGATCGGCGATCGCTCCATCGCGCAAGCGGTAGCGAATTTGTCCGGCGCTTGGCTCGATCTGGCCCGACAGCAGCTGCAGCAGCGTAGTCTTGCCGGAGCCTGACTCGCCAACCACCGCTATCACCTCGCCCTCGTAGAGTTCGAATGAGGCGTCGCGGCAGCCAAGCCGGCGGCCGTACCATTTCGTCAATCTTTCCGCGGCTAGGAGCGGTTGTTCGTTGTCGATGAGGCTCATGCCGGCACCCGTTCGAGCATGAGGCGGAAGCTGTAGCCGTGGCGCTCGAAGCCAAGCCGCTCATAGAAGGCATGTGCGCGTTCGCGCTTGGCGTTCGACGACAGCACTATTTTGTAACAGCGCTTGTCGCGCGCCCGCGCGACGGCAAAATCCATCATCGCCTGGCCGATGCCACGGCCATGATGCGCGGGGTCAACCACTACATCCTCGACGATTGCCGACGGCGCGCCGAGATGGCCCAGATTGTCCATAATCAGCAGGGCGAAGCTGCCGATGATGCGGCCGTCCTGCTCGGCGGCATAGAGCGTGTAATCGGGATAACGGGAAAAACGCGCGAAGAGCCGTTCGGCCTCACCAATAGATAGGATGCGCCCATCGTCCATGCCCGGCTGCGCATAAAGCGCCAGCACGCCGGGCAGATCGCCGGTATCTATTGCACGAATGGAAATTGTGTCGAGCTTAATCACGGGGCCGGCTCCACGTCAGAATTTTGTGCCGGCGCGGCACAACCCATCGCGCGCCGCGTTTCGCAATAGTCGGTGTCCGAGCAGACGAACATGCGGCTGCCGCGGTCGTCGGTGATGACCTCGTCGAGGTAGCTGTCGGCGGCGCCGCAAAGCTCGCACTGCGCGTCATGACGGTAGGGCTGGAATGGATGATCTTCGAAATCGAGCGACACCACGCGCGTGTAGGGTGGAATAGCGTAAATGCGCTTTTCGCGGCCGGCGCCGAACAATTGCAAGGCCGGGCAATCACTCAATTTTGGATTGTCGAATTTCGGTATCGGTGAGGGGTCCATGACATAACGTTCGTCGACCTTCACCGGATAGGCGTAGGTGGTCGCGATATGGCCGTGCCGCGCGATGTCCTCGTAGAGCTTCACGTGCATCAGTCCGTACTCGGACAGCGCATGCATGCGCCTCGTCTCGGTCTCGCGCGGCTCGAGGAAGCGTAGCGGTTCGGGGATTGGCACCTGATAGACAAGCACTTGGGTTTCGGTCAGCGGTGTTTCCGGAACGCGGTGGCGGGTCTGGATGACGGTCGCTTCCAGTGTCGAAGTGGTCGTGCGCACGCCAGCGGTCTTGGTGAAGAACTTGCGGATCGACACTGCATTGGTGGTGTCATCGGAGCCTTGGTCGATCACCTTGAGTACGTCTTCGGGTCCGAGGATCGATGCGGTGACTTGCACCCCACCGGTGCCCCAGCCATAGGGCATAGGCATCTCGCGGCTGGCGAACGGAACCTGATAGCCGGGAATAACGATCGCCTTGAGGATTGCGCGGCGGATCATCCGCTTGGTCTGTTCGTCGAGGTACGCGAAATTGTAGACTGGCGCGCTCATTCGGCCGCATCCTGCAACGGTGTGTCGCTACTTTTGGTACCGGCACCGCGCTCGGCAAATTCCGCGCGCAACTGGCGCAGCAGCCCCAATTCGGATTGGAAATCCACATAATGCGGCAGCTTGAGATGCTCGACAAAACCGGTGGCCTGCACATTGTCGGAATGGCTTAAGACGAATTCTTCGTCTTGCGCAGGGCTGCCTGCTTCCTCGCCGAGTTCTCGCGCGCGCAGCGCCCGGTCGACCAGCGCCATGGCCATGGCCTTGCGCTCGCTCTGGCCGAAGGCGAGACCGTAGCCGCGCGTGAAACGCGGCGCCTGGGTTCCGCTGCCGGCGAACTGGTTGACCATCTGGCATTCGGTCAGAAAAATCGTGCCGAGCGGCACAGCGAAACCGACATCCTCGGCGAAGAATTCGACTACGACCTCGCCGTAGCGGATTTCGCCGGCGAAAGGATGGTTGCGGCCAAAGCCGCGTTGGGTTGAATAGCCGAGCGCGAGCAGAAAACCTTCGTCGCCGCGCGCCAGGTTCTGCAGGCGCAGGTCGCGGTTGGCGGGAAATGACAGCGGCTCGCGCGTGAGATCTCCGACCTCGCCGTTTTGCGCCGCCTCTTCTTCGATCAGCCCGCTGTCGGCGAGAAGTTCGGTGACCGAGCGGAATGTCGCGTCGCTGGCTGGCGCGGTGGCCGCCGGCGAGACCTTGTTCGCTTGAGCCAAAGTATGATCGAGCAGGCGGTGGGTGTAGTCGAAAGTCGGACCCAGCACCTGACCGCCCGGCAAATCCTTGAAGGTCGCCGAAATACGCCGGCGAATGTCCATGTCCGCTGTCTCGACCGGCTCGGACGCGCCGAAACGCGGCAGCGTCGTGCGATAGGCGCGTAGCAAGAAAATCGCTTCGATCATGTCGCCGCGCGCCTGCTTGATCGCCAGGGCCGCCAGCTCGCGGTCATAGAGCGAGCCTTCGCACATCACCCGGTCGACGCCGAGCGCGAGCTGGTTGTCGATCTGCGCCAACGATAGTTCGGGAACGCCGCGGTCGCCTCGCCGGACGTCAGCGAGCAATGCATGGGCGTTTTCAATGGCGCGTTCGCCGCCTTTGACTGCGACATACATCGTCAGGTCTCCATTGCGACGCGTATCGAGCGCGGCAGCGCCGTCACTTGCTCACCTGCGACCAGAACGAGGTCGATGCCGCGCGGAAACAACTCGCGGTTTGCGCGCAGGCGCTCCACGAAATCATCTGGCAGTGGCTCGGCCGCAAGCGAGCGTGCAGTCTTGTTGCCGGGACCTTCGATGCTAAAGCTGCGACCGTCGAAGCGTTCGATCTGGACGACCACTGTGGTCGAGCGATCGGGATATTCCTCGCTGCCCAGCGCGAACCGTGCGAAGTCCGGCATGGTGTGTGGATCGGCGACGAGCGCGAAGGCGGCTTCGCCGGGATCGGTCACAAGCGGCGCGCCGGTGTGAAAACGAATCCATTCCGCGACCGCCGGTGCGCCGGCGAGCGAGCGATCGAGCCAAACCGGCGTTTCGTAATCGGCGAGACTTTGCACCAGGGCGGCGGTCGCCGGCGCCAGCGGTGCCGGGGCGGTCACGCTGTGAATTTTTTTAATCTCGCCAGGCCGGGCAAAAGCTTCCATCAAGGCGCGAAAGGCGGCCTGGCTGGCGAAGGCGGGATCTGGATTGAGCGCGGTCATCGCTCGTCCTCCCCGCGCACCAGCGTGAAAAAGTCGACGCGCGTCGCCGCCGTTTGCGCCCGCGCAAAGACACGGCGCTGCTGCTGCGCCAGGCGCAGCGGTGCCAGAACATGCTGTTCGACGCTTAGACGGGAGTCGTCGGCTTGCAACAGCGCATCGCAAAGCGCTACGGCGCGCGCCTTGCGGTGGTCGCGGCCAAGCACATAGCCAAAGCCGATGACGCCTGATGCGAGCTGAACCGCCGCGCGCGTGACAGTGGCCTCGCCGGCATTGAACGGCGCGCCGTCGCCGCCGATGCGGCCCCGCAACATGACCAGACCCGTTTCGGCTGGTCTCGGCTCGGTGAATTCAAAACCCTTGCCGACCATGCGGAGGCCGCGTTCGATATCGTCGGCTTCGGCCTGCGCCAGCACCGCCATCGCCGCGCGCCGCTCTGCAAAGGCCGCTTCCGCCGTTTCGCCGTCGATATTTATATTGTTGGCAACCGCCATGCCGCTTGCGCCAAGTTGTCTAGTTCAATAGACAAGTGATAGATCGCATCCAATGACGCTTTGATGACAGCTGGACGATGCTCACAAGAACACCGCGTGGTTCGCTGAATAAGAATCATCTGCTGGCGCGCGGCATCATGTTGTGGCGCTGCATTGCCGATGATTTCGAGCAGATGATTCTGGTCGGCAAGTATGACAACACCGAACGCCTGCCGGCGGAATCGGAAATCGCAGCGCGTTACGGCGTCAATCGCCACACCGTGCGCCGGGCGATGGCCGAACTGGCCGCGCGCGGATTGGTGCGCACTGAGCGCGGCAGCGGAACGTTCGTCAAGACCGACAAGCTCGATTACCGCATCGGCCAGCGCACGCGCTTTTCCGAGGTCATCGCGGCGGCGGGTCACGAGGCGGAAGGGCGGCTGCAAGGCCACCGGCTTGAGCCCGCGAGCGACGAGATCGCCGCACGGTTGGGCTTAAAGGTTGGTGACGATGTGGTGCGGCTTGAAATCGTGCGCGCAGCCGACCGCGTTCCGATATCGGTCGCCACCACATGGCTAGACGGTCAACGCTTCTGCGATGCGGCGAAAGTGTTCCGGCAGCTTCGCTCGGTCACCCGTACGCTGGACCATTACGGAATCGGCGGCTACCGGCGGAAATGGACGAGGATCAGCGCGGCATTCGCCGATGCGGTCGACGCCGGCCGCCTGCGCCTGTCGGTGCACCGGCCGATCATGGTTGTGGAAAGTCTGGATGTAACTTCGGACGATAAGCCGGTCTTGACCACGCGGGGGCGGTTTGCCGCCGACCGGGTCGCGCTGGTCGTCGAGAGCTGATCCCAATTATCTATTGAACTCGTTGCATAACGCCGCCGCTGTCATCCGGCTGTCGTCAACGTGTCGTCTTTCTCAAGTGCAAGCCACTCGGTGAGGCTAGCCCAGCCTTCAATGGCTATTCGTGTGTCCATGTCTGAAAAGAAGCTATCCACGCTGCCGCTTGTCGATCCGACTGCCTCACTGACGGCGGCTACCCTTGGCGCCTATACCGAGGTTGGCGCCCGCACCAAGCTGCTTGAAGTGGAACTCGGCGAGTATTCGTACGTGGTCAATGACAGTGATATCGCCTATGCGAAAATCGGAAAGTTCACGTCGATCGCGGCGATGACCCGGATCAATCCGGGAAACCATCCCATGGATCGGGCGAGCCAGTCGCATTTCAGTTACCGCGCCAGCGCTTATTTCGAGGGTGAACGCGACGAGGATAGCTTTTTCGCTTGGCGACGCGCGCAGCGTGTCGTCATCGGCCACGACGTCTGGATCGGTCACGGCGCCATTGTGCTGGCGGGCCGCAGAATCGGCACCGGCGCGGTAATTGGAGCGGGCGCCGTTGTGACAAAAGATATCCCGGCCTATGCAATTGCCGTGGGCAACCCGGCGCGTGTCGTGCGCCAACGATTCCCGGCCGAGATCGTCGCGCGCATGCAGGCTTTGGCCTGGTGGAATTGGCCGCACCAACGGCTGCAAGCCGCCTTGGCGGACTTCCAGGCGCTCACGGCCGAGCAGTTTCTCGACAAACACGAGACGCAGGTGCCGGTGCCGCATCTCGTTGCTGCCGCGCACTGAGGCAGGCTATGCGCATTCAAGGCGGGCGGGTCTTGGCGGGGGGGCAATGGGTTGCCGCCGATGTCGATATCGACGAAGCGGCTGGCCTGATCGATGCCATCGGAAAAGACGGCGGCAACGGCCGCTGCTTTGATTCGCGCGGGCTCCATGTTTTGCCTGGCATCGTTGACATCCACGCCGATGCCTTCGAGCGGCAATTGATGCCGCGGCCGGGAGTAGGATTTCCGGTCGACGTCGCGCTGATGGAAAGTGACCGCCAGGCCGTCAGCAACGGCATCGCCACCATGTACCACGGCGTCACTTGGTCGTGGGAGCCGGGATTGCGTGGTGCCGACAATGCCCGCGCCTTGTTGACTGCGGTCGAAGCTCTACGCCCGACGCTTGGCGCCGACACGCACATTCATCTGCGTTATGAGACCTTCAATCTCGATGCGGAGGCCGAAGTCGCGGGCTGGGTCGGTGATCGGCGTATCGGCATGCTCGGGTTCAACGACCATATGCCGGGCGAAAATGCGCCGCCGCGCACCCGCAAGCTCGGGGAGATGGCGGAACGTGCCGGGCTGTCACGGGAAGACTTCCTGGCGCTGGTGGGCCGCCTGCGCGCCCGTGCCGACGAGGTGCTGCCATCGATCGCGCGGCTTGCCGCCGCCGCTGACGCGAGCGCCGTCCCGACGCTGTCGCACGATGATATGAGTCCGGAGCAGCGCCGCTGGTTTCGCGCGCTCGACTGCCGTTTGGCAGAGTTTCCGACCACCATCGAGACAGCGCAGGAAGCGGCGGCAGGCGGCGATGACGTCATCTTGGGCGCGCCTAACGTGGTGCGGGGTGGCAGCCATATCGGCTGGATCGGTGCTGCGGACATGGTTGCGCGCGGATTCTGCACGATCCTTGCTTCGGACTATTACTATCCGGCGCCACTGCTGGCCGCCTTCCGGCTGGCAGCCGATGGCATCGCGCCGCTTGAAAGCGCGTGGTCCTACGTCTCCGAGCGGCCTGCCAAAGCTGCCGGCCTTGACGATCGTGGAGTGCTCGAGTCCGGCCGCCGAGCCGACGTGATCATCGTCGACGCCAAGGACCTCCGCCGCCCAAAGGTGATTGCCACGATCGCGAACGGCCGCGTCGTGCATCTGGCCGAGACTGATCGTCTGAATTGAGGGCGGCCATGGACATCCCGGAACCGACGCCGCGCTACGCGATCTATTTCGTTCCCGGCCACAACACTGAACTCTATCGATTCGGCGCGTCAGTGCTCGGATATGACTGCTACACGGGCGAACGCGTTGCAACGATTGAGGGAATCGATTCTCTCCCTTGGACAGAAATCGTGCGTGAGCCGCGCGTTTACGGGTTTCACGCGACGCTCAAGGCGCCGTTTTATCTGGCCGGCGGCGCGAGCGAAGCCGGTCTCAAGGATGCGGTGAGTGAATTTGCGGCAAATCGAGCAGCAGTCACGGCCGGTAAGTTAGCCGTTCGCGAACTCGGTACATTTGTCACTCTTGCCCCCGACGCTCGCAACCCGCATGTTGATCGGCTGGCGCAGGCTTGCGTGCAGGAACTTGATCGCTTTCGCGCGCCCATGCGAGAGTCGGAGCGCGGGCGGCGGCTAGCGGCAGACTTGACCGCAAGGCAAATCGAAAATCTTGAGCGCTGGGGATACCCCTATGTGGCTGAAGAGTTTCACTTTCATATGACGCTGACCGGTTCACTTGCGCCACCCGAAAGGAACGAGGCGTTCCGATATCTTTGCGGTCGATTTGAGCAGGTGCGCGGCGCGGATCCAGTCAGCGTCGACCAGGTAGTGACAGCGCGCCAAGCCGATAACGGCGCGCCTTTCCGAGTCATTCAAGTCGCGACATTGGGCCATTCCGCGTTCCGCCCATTTGCCTACACGTTTTGAGACGACGGCACTCTAACCTGTGGACAACGGGGGATGGCTTGCGGCTCGGCGGTCAATGCAGCAGCGAGTTTGTCGCGTCGCTGCGCGACTTTTTTGTCGCGTATAGACGAACGCGATCATGACATCGAATTCATCGACCCGTCGTCTCGCAGTCATGAACCGGCTGTAGCGTCTCATGTCGAGACAAGGGGACGTCTAGATGAGCTTGTATGCTGTCGACCTCTCTTCCGGCATTCCGCTGTATCGCCAAATCGGTCAGGCGATCGAGGAAGAGGTACGCAAGCGCTACAAGCCTGGCGCACAGCTTCCGCCCGAGCCGGTATTGGCGGAGCGTTTCTCGGTCAATCGGCATACGCTCCGCCACGCGATCGACGAGTTGGTCAATTCGGGGTTGGTCGAACGCCGCCGCGGCCTTGGCGTCTTCGTGCTCGATGGGCCGCATAATTACGGCATCCATAAACATACCCGCTTCACCAAATCCCTCGAAGCTGCTGGAAACACGACCGAAAGTGTCGTTTTGCGCAAGCTGATAATCCCCGCCGGTGGTGGGGTCGCCCGCAGACTTGAACTGGTCGAGGGAGCCGACGTTTTGTGGGTCGAAACGCTGCGCAAAGCGAACGAACGCCCATTTTCGGTCGTCTCCCATTTCATGCCCGCCGAGGTCGTTGGCCAGGTTCTTGCCGAATATGAAGGCGGTTCGTTGCATGACTTCATCGCCAATCGTCTCGGCATCGAGCTCGAGCGCCAGTACAGCCTGATTTCGACCCGCCTTCCGCAGGGTGACGACGCGACGCTGCTCGGCATACCGCGTCATCAGCCCATCCTTCGCATCAAGAGCGTGAATGTCAGTTCGGTCACCCGACGCCCTGTCGAGTACGCACTTGGTCGGCTGCGCGGCGACCGGGTCGAGCTCGAGGTGAAACTCTAGTCACGCAAAAAGTCAGATCGCCTTGGAATACATCGCGTCGATGCATCGAGATCGGAAAGCTAAGTCTGCAATCAAGGGATCATAGCCCGTTCATCAAAACCGTAATCGCCAAGTCTAGAACCGGTGTGGCCCACTTCGTCATCCAGTCCCATCGATCAACCTCGCAGGAGTAATTGCAATGCATCTGAAACACATACTCTCGGCTGGCGCCTTCGCAGTGACCCTTTCCCTGATCGGCGGCGTTTCGACCGCGCCGACGGCTAGCGCCCAGACGGTGAAGGAACCCGACACCCTCACCATCGCCTGGTTGCCGAACGACTCGTCGGACGTTCTGGCGTCGATGCGCGATGAAATCGCCAAAGCGATCGCCAAGGCCACCGGCAAGAAGGTGGAAAACAAGCTCACCACCGACTACGCGATCGCGCTCGCGGCACTGGATAACGGCACAGCCCAGATCTCGTGGACCGGGGCCGCCGAATACATCACGACACACGCCCGGAATCCCAAGCTCATTCCGTTGGTGGTCAATACCGGGCTGTCCGGAACCCTGAAGGACGCCCTGTACTACAGCCGTCTCGTCGTCAAGAAGGACGATGAGAAGCAGTACCAGGCGGACGGGGTACTCGGCATCGACAATATTGTTGGCAAACGGATGTCCTTCGTTTCCACCAGCTCCAGCTCCGGCTTCAACATGCCGGCCGCCGCGATCGTGGCCAAGTTTGGGAAACAGGAGAAGTGGAAGCAACTGAAAATGGAGGATCTCACGCAAGGCGGCTCGGGCCGCTTCTTCCGGCAAGTGATGTTCGGCGGTTCCCATCAATTGTCGCTGGTCAACGTCCTGACCGGCCGCTCCGACGTGTCGGCCGTGTGCGACTTCCTGGTGACGGCGTACGTGGACCTGGTCTCGGGGACCGACAACACCGAGGGAGCAGTTTACGTGGTCAAGAAGGATGCCGGCGCGCCGTTCACCGCCGTCCAGGGGAAAGAGTTCGTCATCATCAAGTCGATCCCGGTGTTGAACCCGCCGATCGAAGTCAACAGCGCCTATCTGAGCGAGAAGACCATGAAGGCGATAGCCGATGTCTTGACTTCGGACGAGGTTGCCAACAACCCGAAGATCTTCGCCCCCACCAACAGCAAAAGCTCGGATTTCCAGCGCCCCGCAAGGTTCGTGAAGGTCACCAACTCTTGGTACGACCCGATGCGCAAGGTCTTGGGAATTGGGCCGCCAAATGTTGGGAATTGAATAATTTCCCGCACCTTTCCGGGGCCCGGCAGCAGCCGGGCCCCGGCACGTAATTCCCCAACTCCGCACCTCTTTCGAGGGATGAACGATGTCACAGGTGTCGCAACTTCCCAGCATCCCGTTGCTGGAGGTCGGCCATGTCGTGAAGTATTACGACGGGGCGAAGCCCGCGCTGGACGACGTCAGTTTTTCCATCAGGAAGGGCGAGTTCGTCTCGGTGATCGGCCCTTCCGGCGCCGGCAAGTCGACGCTGCTGCGCTGCATCAACCGGATGATCGAGGTCAGCGGAGGCGAGGTGCGTTTCGAAGGGATTTTGGTCGGCCAGCTCAACAGGAACGATCTTAAGAAGCTGCGCAGCAAGATCGGCATGATCTTCCAGCACTACAACCTTGTCGATCGGCTAACGGTGATTGAGAACGTTCTCCACGGCAGGCTCGGTTCCAAGTCGACCCTGGCCGGCGCGATGGGCCGGTACAGCCGCGACGAGAAGCGGCAGGCCATGGACGTGATCGCGATGCTGGGCCTTGGCGACCATGTCTACCAGCGCTGCGATCGTCTGAGCGGCGGACAGAAGCAGCGGGTCGGCATCGGCCGGGCGTTGGTCCAGGACCCGAAGATGATTCTCTGTGACGAACCGATTGCGTCGCTCGATCCCAACGCCTCGCGGAACATCATGGAGCAGTTGAAGAGTTTCTCCAGGCAGATGCACATCACCCTGATCGTCAACCTGCATCAGGTGGAATTCGCACTCAAGTATTCGGATCGCATCTTGGGCGTCAACAAGGGTCGGCTCGTCTTCGATGGCCGGCCGGATGAGCTATCGCCCGAGCGGATCGCGGAGATCTACGGGTCGGAATCCATCGCCCTGAGGGAAGTCCATCGACCCGAGCTCCGACTCGAGGCGAGGTATGCCAGCTGACATCTTCGTCCAGCGCCGCAACAACAGCCTCTTCTTATTCGCAGCCCTGGGCGCGCTGACCGTCGGTTCCATCGTCATCACCAAATATGACGTCGCTGCGGGCTTCACCAGCGTCGGCAAGGCTCTCGTGTGGGGCGCGAGCAATTTCTATCCGGATGCCCATTCCCTGACGAGGCTGCCGGACATCGCGCAGAAGCTTTGGGAAACCATTCTGATGTCGGTCGCGGCGACGACGGTCGCCGCTGTTTTCGCCGTGGTGCTGGCCATGATGGGGTCGCGCACGACGCGCATCAACACCTTCTTCAGCATCATGGCCCGAGGCCTGGCCTCGGTGTTTCGCAACATTCCGCTGGTGGCCTGGGCGATGATCCTGATGCTGGCGTTCAGCCAGAGTCTGCTAACCGGTTATCTGGCGCTGTTCTTCGGTTCGCTCGGGTTTCTGACCCGGGCCTTCATCGAGACGGTCGACGAGGCCAGCATTCATGCGGTGGAGGCGCTCAAGGCGACGGGCGCGAGCTATTCCTCGATCATCCTCCAGGCGGTCCTGCCGTCGAGCCTGCCGCAGATGATCAGTTGGCTGCTGTTCATGATCGACACCAACATCCGCGATGCCACCCTGGTCGGCCTGCTGACCGGAACGGGCGTCGGGTTCTCCTTCGACCTGTACTACAAGAACTTCCAGTTTCACGACGCCAGCCTGGTGGTGATCGTGATCGTCATCGCCATCATGGCCATCGAGATGATCTCGAATTACATCCGCAGGATCATCCTCTGATGCGCCTGCAGGATACAGCGAGCGTGCCGGGCCGGCTGACGGACAGCGCCGTTGCTTCGGCCCTGCGGCTTCCGGACAAGCCGCTGACCAGACAGACGGTTGTCATCCGGCTTCTACTGTTGGTGCTGGCGGTAACGACCATCTACGCCTTGGCGACCATCGACTATGGCGGCATCGATCTGGCCCAGGCCGTGGCCGATACGCTGGCAAACCTGAATATCATCTTCCTGCACCCCGGCGGGGCGCGCCTTTCCTTCTCCAAGGCCCTCTACGAGGTGGTCATCACTCTGGGACTGGCGTTTCTGAGCACCCTGTTCGGAGCCGGCATCGCCCTGTTTCTTGGCCTTCTGGGCGCCCAGAATCTCGCTCCGACTCTGGTGACCAATATCGTCAAGGTTTTCGTCGCCTTGATCCGAGCGGTGCCGGCCATTCTTTGGGTGCTGATCTTTGCGGTGACCGCCGGGCTCGGCGCTACGGCGGCGGTCATCGGCATGACCTTCCACACGATCAGTTACCTGACCAAGGCCTATGCCGAGTCCTTCGAAGACCTGGACCGAAGCGCCATCGAGGCCCTCAAGGCCAGCGGCGCCAATTGGTGGCAGATCGTCTTCCAGGCCGTTATCCCGTCGTCTTCCACCTATCTGTTGTCCTGGACCTTTCTGCGGCTCGAAATCAATTTCGCCACCGCCGTCGCCATGGGTGCCGCAGCGGGGGCATCCGGTGTTGGTTTCGATCTCTACATGGCCAGCGGCTACTATTTCGACCTGCGGGAGGTAGGGCTGATCACCTACCTTATCCTCGCGTTTGCCATAGCGCTTGAGACGATCGCCACCAGGATGAAGAGCAAGATTAAGGATCACCAAGTTTGAAGGGTTTGGCGACACTCAAGAACCGCCGCGCCACCGCGCACAGCGGCCTCGGTCTCCGCGAGTTCATTGCTCGAGGCCGGCCTGCATCATAAAAGCGGGCTGAAGTGGGCGAATTTATCCGCCCGTTTGTTGAGCGTGGGTCCCTTTTGCCGGGGCGGGGTTAGATCCAGTGATCTTTGTCATCGTGCTGACGGTCGAGCGGCTATCCGCATTTCTGCGGCAAAGGCTCGCCTGATTATATCGAATTAGCCAAGTGTTTGGTCGTACCGCCAATTGACAATTGATGATGGGGCGGACTGAATTCGCCGACAGGCATTGCCAGCCATGGCAAGCCACAAGTGAATGTCTGCTATTGGTGTAACAGCGGACAACACTCGATTTTTGCTGGGAGTAGTTTGTCCGCTAATGACCCGAAACCGACAATCTGTTCGACCTGCCTGGCTGTCACTTGGTTTTTTCTGAGCTAATTGAATTGTATTGTCTCTTGCGTCACAAAGACTCAGCGTGGCCACACAGGTTTCTGCGCAGCTAAGTATAGGGGGCTGGAGTGAATCCATTCACAATCTCTTTAATCGCGTTTGCGTTTACTTTCGGTGGAGCGTTATTCGGCAACTACGTTGTCCTATCGGAGCACCATCTCCGCGAAGACGTGAAAGACGTAGTAAGGCTCAGTACGGGTCTCATTGGGACGATAGCAGCCCTTGTTCTTGGGTTACTGATCGCGTCGGCCAAGAGCTCCTACGATGCCAGGAATACCGAGATCAAGCAGATTGCTTCCAACCTTATCCTTCTTGATTCTCTGCTTGAGCAATATGGGCCGGACGCGCGAATCCTGCGTGTTACGCTGCGCAACACGGTCCCATTGATGGTCGATCGGATTTGGAACGAAGGAAACAATGATAAATCATCACCATTTGAGGCGACTGCCGAGGCGTTGGCATTTGTCAAGAAAGTCCAAGAACTCAGCCCGGACAATGAAGTAAAACGCGCTCTTCAAGTGCGAGTGCTAAGCGCTATCGCCGATTTATCGCAATCGCGTTTGGCGCTGTTTGCTCAGGCACACAATTCTATTCCAATGCCATTTCTTGTTATCCTCATTTTTTGGCTCACAATGATTTTTGTCAGCTTCGGCCTGTTTGCTCGGCCTAATCGAATTGTGATCTCGACATTTCTCATCGGTACGCTGTCAATCTCAGGTGCAATTTTCCTTATCCTAGAAATGGATCGGCCCTTTGCTGGATTTGTACAGATATCCAGCGAGCCGCTGCGTCACGCGCTTGCGCCGCTCGCTCCCTAAAGAGGCAATTTTGGCAATGACGACTATTTATTGGCGATAAGTTCGCTCTTGGCACTTGGCGGACACCCAAAGGCGACATCCTGGCCTCGATAGACACTCCCAATATCGGACCGTAGACTTCAAAGCGTAATGTTGGTGACGCCGGGTCATAAACAGTTCCCCAAAGCCGAAAACAGGGAACTCGACAATCGGTAGTTCAGCCAAAACTATGATCCGACTGTCCAGTTTGCGTCGAAGCGGGGCGGCGGTCGCGTGGCCGGTCCGGGAATTGAGCCATTGTCAAAATCGCACTGATTAAAACAGCTAGCAGAATAATTTTTTCCATTGTGCACACCTATGGGCTGCCCCCGCGGGGAACTGAGCGGCATGAAACGACTTTACGTCGCTCGAGCGTCGGGCCGGTGTGGCGCAGTTCACATAAGTGAATCGATTTCGTGAGCCCGATAAGCGGACTTGCCTTGAGGGTGCTTCGGCCGGCTTCCGCTCGTAAACGCTGGGGCTAAATGTCATTGGACAAAGACGCGCCGGTCTCCCGTCGACTGTGACGCACTTCACGTTGGCGCTCAAACCACTGCGCTACCAATTTCGATGACGTGTACATCCACCTCTGTGGATGGCGAACTTAGGGAACGCAGCGATGTCAGATTTCGAGGCTTGCGCGCAGAACAAAACAATTGGTGATTACACAAACCAAGACGCCGTGGATCGCCAGCTTCTGAGCATGATTGCCTCTGGCGACAGGCTGGCGATGCGAAATCTGTATGCGCGACACAATGTGTTGGTGTACCGGTTTGTACTGCGGCTGATTGGCGATGCGTCGAAGGCTGAAGAGGTTGTCAGCGACGTCTTCTTCAATGTATGGCGCCAAGCCGGCCGCTTCGAAGGGCGAAGTCGCGTCTCGACGTGGATTCTAGCGATTGCACGAAACAAAGCGCTCTCGGCCCGGCATCGTCGGCAGGAAGAGGGGCTTGAGTGCGTTGTGGCGAAAGACATCGCCGATCCGGGCGATGATCCAGAGCAGACCCTGAGTCGGAAAGACACGAGCACATTATTGCGCGGCTGTTTGGCGCAACTGTGCCCGCGGCATCGAGAGATCATTGATCTTGTCTATTATCACGAAAAGTCCATCGAGGAGGCAGCCGTAATCATCGGCGTTCCACCCGGCACCGTCAAAAGCCGGATGTTCTACGCGCGTAAGCGCATTCACGATTCCTTCTCTCGCGAGCAAACACAAGCCCTATAGCCGGCTTCTATCGCGTCAATAGAGCGCTCTGCTCGCGTTCCTCGGCGACCTCGGCTTACCTGGGTTAGAGGTTGGCTGCTCACGCGTAAGGCGCTGATCTACACCGAGATGCTTACAACCGCTCAAATGCTGCTAGCAGCTGAAGCATAGTTGCAATTGTCCGGAGTTGACCGGTGCGGACGTATGGGCGTCAGCAGCACACTGCCCGATTTCGAGGTCAAGCAGACATGGCGCGAACGCCTATTAATGCTTGCTTTTCCTATGGGCGCTAGCGACTCCGTCTTGCCGACGGTCTCACTTTCAGTGAGATAAGCGGCCGACTCCTAGATGCTTCCGGGGGCCATATTTCGTCGGAACGGATAAAAAAAGCCCCGCGTTGACCGCGGGGCAGTGTGGGGGAGGAAGCGAGAAGGTTGGTGAACCTTCACAAAGAATAATTAGTCTGAACGAGAGTTGGGAGGGTGTGATGCGGTTCACAGTAGCTTGCAGATAAATTGCTCAAAAATTCTAGGGCTGTATCGCGGGCCGTTTAGTCTGATTGTTCGCTAAGTACCAGCAAGGGAGTCACGCACCGCAACATGAATGAATACAATCACAAATTCACTAGACAAAAAAACTAAGCGTTGTTTGAACCGAGAGAACTGCCCGGCGTTTCAGGATTCATAGACGATAACGGCATCGCCGATTCAGCGTGAATATTCAAGAAGCAGGCTGGAACAGGGCGGGGGTTAAACCCCCGCCCTGTTTTTCTTCACGGCTGAACTTCCAGTTCTTGATTGTATCCGAGAGAGCCGCCGCCGGTATGTTCCGGCAAATTTGAAATATCGCGCATTTCCGTGCTGGGCACCATCGCGAAGGCATCGATGCCATTCCGGTGAATAGCCGCCTGCTTGTGCGAACCGGCGCCTTGGTAACTCCATGCCACCAGGTTGCCAGTCCCTTCGTCGGGGTCATACGACTGGGCGAACGCTGGCGAAGCAATGCCGATTATCGCGACAGTGAGAATCGTGACGAGCTTCCACTTGTTCATCATGGCTCTTCTCCTGGGTTGCGAGGCAAACCAGCCGGGATTGGCCGTTGCCTGTGTCCATGGAGATAACAGTGTGCGACCAGCCCGACTGTGATGCCGCTCACCATGCGGTAGAAAAAAGGATCGGCGTTGAACGGACACTTAGAGAACGCAGATGCCGTCATTATCGATGAGCTTCATGTGCGAGCGGGGTGGTAAGGCGAGTTAAAGAATTGAGCTAATTTGTCTCCTAACCGATGGTCACAATCGCTCGCACGTTTGTGCGTCTGACGCGTGCGGCAAGCTCAGTAGACCGAGTGAAATAAGTCTAATCGAAATGGCACAGATCTGTCCCACCCCAGAGTGAAGCCTCGGCCATCACCACAAGCCTGCGCGATGTTCCACCCCTTGATGTTGACGGAGGTCGCTTTCTCGCGGTCGCCAACATTGGCCAACGGGGCCTAACTGCGCCGTTACTTCTGGTCTGCAGCGTGACGGCGCAATTGTTCAGCATCACAAGTCTTTGGCGGACGGTGCAATGGCGCCAGTGTTTTCCCTACCTGGCCGGCGGCTTGGCCGGGATTCCTTTAGGAGCCAAATTGCTGGAGAACTTCAGTTCTCATATTTTTGCGGCTGGGTTTGGCATGTTCCTCATTTGCTACAGCAGTTATATGATTCTGCGACCGGCACTCGCCGTGAGCGGCGGCTGTCTTGCTGAGGTTGCCGCGGGCTTTGCTGGCGGCATCACTGGCGGCGCAACGGCTTTTCCCGGTGCGTTTCCGACGATTTGGTGCAGCCTGAGGGGCCTTTCCAAGAATGAGCAGCGCGGCATAGTCCAGCCCTTCATATTGCTTATGCAAATTGCAACGCTTGTCTATTTCTCAAAGCTGGGCACTCTTGCTTCGGGAACGTGGACGAATTATTTTTGGTGCGTGCCCGCCGTGATAGGCGGCACGTGGCTGGGGCTCGGCTGTTTGATCGCGTCGATGACGCGAAGTTTCGCCGGTTCGTGCTGCTTTTTCTTCTGGTTTCCGGCACCACGTTGCTGGTCTGATGTTTGCGGACCGCTGAAAACCACGAATGGTTCGGTCATCCGTGCCGGTGGCCGTCGGGCGGAGGCAATTTAACCCCTTCCTGAATACACCCGGGAGTTGCTACGATCCCGGCCTGGGCGTTCGGGTCCACGGCAGGAGCCCAAGGCGCGGCAGAGGGGGAAATCAATGGTCGGTCCCAAGCGGAAAAAGATCGCTGTCGGTTGCCAGGGTGGCGGCATGCATGCCGCCTTCGAGATCGGCGTGCTCACCGAAATCCTCAAAGATTGCGAGCAAAAGAAATTCGATCTCGTGGGCTTGAGCGGCACGTCGGCCGGCGCCCTGTGCGCGCTCATGGCTTGGTACGGTCTCGCTCCAAAGAATGGGCAGCCGGGCTCGGAGCGCGCGGCAATCGATAAGCTCGTCAATTTCTGGAACCACTTCGTCGCAGAGACGCCGAGCGAGACATTGCTTAATTTATTTACGTTCGGAGCACTCAAGGTCGAGGAGATGGAGATACCGGTGCTTGGAATAAATGCGCCGATATTCGGGATCAATCCAGCCGGCGCAATTTACAAGGCGTTCGCCACCGCGCTGCCGCGCCTTGGCGTCCGCACGCAGTATTTCGACTTGGAGGATACGCTTGCCAAGGACTGCCCGGAGTTTCACGGCATCGATTGGCCAAAGGTGAAAACGCGCCTGCTGATTGGAGCCTCCGAGGTCGTCAACGGCCTGGAGACAGTTTTCGACTCCGACGTCAATAAAGGAGCGCAACAGATCAACAGGGGTATGCAAAGCGGCAGCCTTGACTACTGGCACCAGCAATTGCCGCTCACCTTGAACGGAATCGTAGCCTCGGGGACGCTGCCTGCATTCAGCGAGGCGGAGCGGATCGACGGCTGTTATTACTGGGATGGACTCTACTCGCAGAATCCCCCCGTTCGCGAGTTTTTTGCCGGAGTCGACACCGAGGAGGTGCCCGACGAATTGTGGATCGTGCGCATCAATCCGCAGCAGTGGCCCGAGGCGCCCACATCGAACGCGGAAGTCATGGACCGTGAAAACGAGCTGATGGGCAACCTGTCGCTTCACAAAGAGCTGGATTTTATTTTGGCGGTCAACGAGTGGAGAAAATCCCACGGCGGGAAATTTGCCGACGACTATAAGCATGTGACCGTGCGTACGATCAAAATGAAAAAGGAAACTGCCGACGAATTAGGATATCCGTCGAAATTCAACCGCAGTCGTAAATTCATGGATCAACTGCGTGACGAAGGTCGCGCGATTGCCCGGGACTGGCTCGATCGTTGGCCCGCCGGTGTTGGCTCCTACCCGGACGACGCTGCGTATCGCTGAGAGTTCGCGGTCGGCTTTATTAGACCGTTTACTATCTTAATCTCCGCCCGAAGCGCACACCCCGATTGGCGGGCGAAATGCCTGTTCGCGACCAGAAGAAGCGAACATTGCGAAGGCACCGCCGGTTCCGCTATGCTAAATTGAACTGGTGCGATGATTGGCCTGAGACTCGTGAAGTCAATGAGACAACATGGCGGTTGTGCATCTGCGGGGCAGTCGTTCAGGGCGCGGCCCTCCACCCGGAGCCAGCTTGAATTGTGTTTATCGGCCAGCTCGAGATATTCCGCGCCGCGGCTCTCTCCTCGTGTCTTGTCGCATGATTGCGGCCAGTTCGCGAATATGCGGCGGGGTTAGGGCGTTGCCATGGAAGTCGGTGAGTGGCTGCGAAACGTGGGACTTGGACGGTATGAGCCGGCGTTCATCGAGAACGCTATCGGCTTTGATGTGCTGCCCGAACTGACCGATGACGATCTCGCAAAGCTTGGGATGTTGCTCGGTGACAGGAAACGCTTCATCAAGGCAATCAAGGCGAGGACGGGGGATTCTCCCGATGCGGGGATCACGAGTGAAGCGAAGGAGTCGCCGAGCGATCATTCTGCGATAGGCGCCGCCGAACGTCGTCACCTGACCGTGATGATCTGCGATCTGGTAGGTTCGACTGCTCTGGCAAATCGACTTGATCCCGAGGATATGGGTGCCGTAGTCGACGCCTTACAGGCGGTCTGTGCCCGTATCACACTGGCTTTTGACGGCTTTGTTGCTGAATTCCGGGGCGATGGCATATTAGCTTATTTCGGCTATCCCCGTGCACATGAGGACGATGCTGAGCGAACGGTACGTGCTGCGCTCGATATTGTCGCGGCCGTTGCGCGGTTGAAGACGCCAGCGGAAGAACCGCTCTCGGTCCGTATTGGTATCGCCACCGGTTTGGTCGTGGTCGGCGAGCGCGGCGGTGAGGGGGCATTGCGGGAGCATACTGTGATCGGTGACACGCCGAACCTTGCGGCGCGCCTCCAGGCATTGGTGGGACCAGGGACGGTCGTCATCGCCGCTTCTACACGCCGGCTGCTTGGCGATCTGTTCCGTTTGCGCGATCTTGGGTTTCACGAAGTCAAGGGTATTGCCGAGCCGATTGCGGCCTGGGCGGTCGAGGGCGTGTTGAGTTCTCAGAGCCGCTTCGAGGCGATCCATGCGGCGGCTCTTAGTGAGCTCATCGGCCGTGAAAATGAGCTCGATTTTCTTCTGAAACGCCAACGGCTCGCCTGGAAGGGGGAGGGCCAGGTCGTGCTGCTCTCGGGTGAACCGGGGATCGGCAAATCCCGTCTGGTGGCGGCACTCGAAGAGAGAGTCGGCGATCGGGCGCACACGTTTTTGCAATACCAATGTTCGCCGCACTACAGCAACAGCGCGCTATATCCGTTCATCGCCCAATTAGAGCGTGCAGTGGGGTTCAAGGCGGACGATACATCCGACGAGCGCCTTTCCAAGCTGGAAGCGCTTCTCGCCATGCCGGCGCCACGAGCTCAGGAAATAGCCCCGCTTTTTGCCGCGCTGCTATCGGTTCCGACTGGTGATCGGTACCCAAAACTTCCCCCCAATCCAGCACAGCAACGCCGCCGCACGTTCGCAGCACTGCTCGACCAATTCGAGAGTCTCGCACGTCAAAAGCCGGTTCTTTTTGTGTTTGAGGATGTGCATTGGGCCGATGCGACCTCGCTCGAGCTACTTGATCTGACAATCGAGCGAGTGCGCCATCTACCGGTGCTTGCCCTCTTCACCTTGCGACCGGACTTCGAGCCGCCCTGGGCCGGTCTCCCGAATGTAGCGACTCTGGCGCTAGGACGCCTCGACCGCAACAACGCCGAAAGCATAGTCGCGCAGGTGGCTGGTGGTCATGCCTTGCCGGCAGACGTGATGAACCAGATTATCGCCAAGACGGACGGCAACCCGTTGTTCGTCGAGGAACTTACAAAAGCGGTTCTCGAAGGGGACATTCTGGTCAAGAGTGCCGACGGCTATCGACTCAACGGGCCGCTGCCTCCGCTCGGCATCCCCACGACTTTGCAAGACTCCTTAATGGCGCGACTTGACTACCTGGCGTCGGTGAAGGACATCGGTCAAATAGGAGCGGCGATCGGCCGTGAGTTCTCCTATCCTTTGATGCGTGAGGTGGTCGGACGCGATGAACAGTCGCTCAAGAATGCTCTCGCCAAACTGGAGGAGGCAGAGCTCCTGTTTCGCCGCGGTGAGCCACCGGAAGCGACTTATACCTTCAAGCACGTGCTGGTGCGCGATGCAGCATACGAGAGTCTGCTCAAAAGCCGCCGGCAGCAACTGCACGGCCGGATTGCGCGCACAATGGAGGAAAATTTTCCGGATATTGTGGTGAGCCAGCCCGAAATCTTGGCTCACCACTTTACCGAAGCCAATCTTGTCGAACCGGCAATCAACTACTGGCTTAAGGCTGGCAATCTCGCCCTCGGCCGCTCGGTGAATGCTGCCGTCAACCATCTCAAACAAGGGCTGAAGCTGGTCGCGAGCATCAACGACAAGACTACAAGCGGAAAGCTGGAACTGCTGCTTCAAATGTCTCTTGGCAACGCCCTCCGGACGACGAAGGGTTGGAGCACCGAAAGTGTGAAGCAAGCATATACGCGAGCACTCCAGCTTTGCAGCCAGAATGGGCTAGACGAACACACTTTTCCTGCAGTGTTTGGTTTGTGGACTTGGAATTTCCTGCGTGCTTCGCTTCGCGAAGCTCAAGCCCTCGCCGAACAGCTGGTGAATACCGCCGAGAACGTAGGCGACCCGGTTTATGAGGTTCTTGCCCACGAAGCTCTGGGGTTCACTTTTTTCGCTCAGGGGAAATTTTCCTCCGCCCACACGGAGCTGGAACGCGGCGTCATCCTTTGCGAGGACAGCAAAGCTGGCGCCTATCTTGACTTGTCCGCGCAAGATCCGCGCGTTCATATAAGGTCATACGACGCGATGGCGCTTTGGATGCTCGGGTTTCCGGACCGGGCGTTGCAGCTTTGCGCGGAGGCCCGCCGTTACGCCGATATGTCGCGACATCCATTCAGCGAGGCAATGATCCGAACGATAAGTCTTCGCGTTCACCAACTTCGCGGCGAGACTGACATCGTGGCGGGGCAGGCCGATGCGGTAATTGCGCTTTGCCAGGAGCATGAGTTTGTACACTACGTGGCCATGGCGTTGATCTTGCGCGGTTGGGCAAAGGCTCAACGCGGCGAATTCGAGAAAGGCATTGCTGAGATTCAGGAAGGCTTGAAACAGGAAAGGGCCACGGGCGCCCTCTTACTGGACTCATATTCTCTCGGACTGCTCGCCGATGCATGCATAAAGAACGAACGCTACGAGCAGGCGCTCGAATTCTTGAGCCAAGCACAATCGCGACTCGACGAAGATGACACCGAACGTTTTTACGCGGCCGAAATTTATCGCTTGCTCGGCAAAATCTATCTGCGATCGAGCCAAAGCCTGGATCAGGCAGAGCACTATTTTTATAAAGGCCTTAAGGTAGCGCGCGAGCAGAAGGCCAAGTCTCTCGAACTCAAACTTTGGCTGGACATGTGTGATTTGTACGATGTGACACAAAGAGCAGACAGGGGGCGAGCACCACTCGACGAGGTTTACGGATTTTTCCACGAAGGCTTTGACACAGTCGATCTCATGAAGGCCAAAGCGAGGCTGAAAAAGACGTGAGCCCGCCGCAAAGGCTGTCGTCTTCTCGTCCAGCACGTTCTGTTTTATCCATTCGGTAAATTCACAAACTCGTTGTTGATTGTCTCGACAATGCGGTCCCCGTCGTCGGACATCAGGAAATGTGAGCCTTTGCACACATGATTGGTGAAGCCGCCGCGGGTCAGTTCGCCCCAGCCCGCGGAGTCTTCTTCCGATACCCATGGGTCCGAATCGCCGACAAAGCTGCTGATCGGGAAGGAAAAGGGCTCGACGGGTCGATGGTTGTAGCTATAGGCCATTTGAAACTCGGCCCGGATTGTGGGCAACAATATGTTCCTGAGCTTCGGTATCTCCAGCATCTTGTTGGCAGCCGGAGTATCGAATAGCCGGATGATGTCCGCGAATATTTCATCGGTTTGGGCAAAAGGAGGAATTTTAATATCGAAATCTCGGTGCATCATCATGCCGTAGATCAAATTGTCTTCAAACTCGCCGTGCCGCTTCAGCAAATGTGGGGGCCGCACACCGCAAGCAAATGCGCGCTTGATGAAATTTAAATGTTCTTTTGGGAGCATACGCAGCGTCGCAAACATGCTGAGCCCGCCGAGACAGTGGCCAAAAAAGGCAGACGGTCGATCCAGCCAATCGATCATTTCCGGCAGTAGGCCCGTGACGAACGCATCTAAGTCGTCGACGGCCGTTTCGTTGATGCGAGTGCCGCGTCCGGGCGGCTCGACCGCCACCACCTCGACGGTGGCGTTGAATCGTTGCGCCCACGCCCGAAACGATACGAGGCCGCCTCCCGCATAGGGAAAGCAGAACAGGCGGACGGTAGCATCCGGATTGGGTCGAGGTGCTATCAACCACTTTCCAGACCCACGGTTGGTAGTTGGGTGGACTGAAGAAAAATCCGCCGTACCAATATGTTCTGCAGCGGTTCCATTGGTGGTCGATTCTGGCTTTTCGTCGGCTCCTATTGCGGGAAACCGCCGCAACCGATGTCCATTTTCAGCCTGATGTATTGCTGCGTTGTCCGGCGTGTGACCGTTGCTGACATGGTGTAGGCGGGCTGACGAATTGATCGGTGCGGCACCTGCGGCCGTTAGTCTGTCGGCGGCCGATGTGGTCGCCGAAGCCGGGGCGGGAGGTTCATCCATTGCGCTTTGCGCCAGCAGTCCGGCCAAATGATCGGCCAGTTGATTGATGGTCGGGCCGCTGATGAGCGCTGAAATCGAAATCAATACGTCGAACTCGTCCTCCAGGTCATTCGCGAGCGTTACCGACCGCAGCGAATCCAAACCCACCTCATTTAAAGGCCGATCCGGGTCTATCGGATCGACAAAGCCAAGCTCCGCAGTTATGCGCTGTTGCAACCTGTCTAAGAGGCGCAGGCTTGCTTTGCCATTTTCCGCTCGTAGCGGCGCAACTGACGAAGTCTTTCTTTGCGCCGTTTTTGGCGACCCGAAATGTTTGCTCCCGGTCAGGAGTTCAACCAGGAACTGGGGCTTGCCAACCTTGCCGGTGTAAGTCGGCCAATCGGTGATGGCGACCGCAATCTGCTCCACATCGCGGCGATTTATTTCGTCGAAAGCCTGTATCGCGATGTCGGGAGAAATAAATTGTACGCCTAGCGATGACCACATCGCTTCGCCACGTGCGCCCGAGGCGGTAGCCAAGCCACCCCCTGACCAGGCAGACCAATTGATCGCAGTGGCCGGCAAGCCGGCACCGCGCCGATGAGATGCCAGCGAATCAAGGAACGCGTTCGCCGCGCTGTAGTTCGCCTGACCGGCAGAGCCTAACAAGCTCAATATGGACGATTGAGCAATAAAGAAATCCAGCTCCAGCGATTTTGTGTGTTCGTGCAAAAGCCAGCCCCCGTAGACTTTCGGCTCGAATACGCGCGAGAAACGATCCCAATCGAGCAGAGCAAGAATCCCATCGTCCAAAATGCCGGCCGAGTGCACCACGCCCTTCAGAGGCGGGAAATCGTTGCTGACGGTCTGCATGAGGCGACTTACATCTTTTTCGCAGCTGAGGTCAGCCGCCACGACGCCGATTGTTACCCCGCTCGTTTCTAAGTCGGCCTTCAGCTGTTGTGCCGCTTCGGCGCTCGCGCTTCGACCCGTCAGCACAAGATGTTTGGCGCCTTTTCCTATGAGCCACTTGACGATGCTGCGGCCCAACATTCCCAGGCCGCCGGTCACCAGATAAGTTGCGTCATCACGAATCTGCGGCGTTTGCGATGGCAACTCTGCAAGGGGTTGCCTGACAAGTCTCGCAACGTAGCGCTGGTTGTCGGCGGAGATTGCAATCTGGGTTTCGCCATCTGGATGCAGCAGCTCCGCTGCCAATAAATCGATATCCGGTGCCTTCTGCGCGTTCAATTGCAGATCGATCAATCCGCCCCAAATGCCGGGATGTTCGATCGCGACAGTTCGGCCCAGGCCCCACAGCGGCGCTTGAACCGGATCAACATGCCGGCCGAGGCTCTCTGTTTTTTGCGCGTTTGCGGTTACAAACCAAAGCTTCCCGCCGCGCGGGCTAGCCGTCCGCGTCTCTGCAAGGGCCTGGACGAGCGCCAGTGCTCCACGGCACATCGTCTCGCTGCCGCTCTTCAAACGAGCGAGGGTAAGATCTTCGATCGGCGGCGCGTCCAGTCCCCAGAGGTAGACCACGCCATCGCACGGGAGCGGCTCGCTGGCAGCGAATTGCTCCAGCAAACGGCGAACATCGTGCGGTTTGCGTTCGTCCACGCTCGACGTTTGGGAACGCGTACCGTGTTGAGCCAACGTGGCCTCCCGATACACGAGATGGCATCGATGACCCGCATTTCCCAACCTTTCGGCTAATGCCGCGCCGATACCTTTGACATCAGCGAAGATCACCCAGCTTGCCGGAGGCCGATCCTTCTGGAGGCTAGCGGCCTCCGGCGCGCTTTTCCGCCAAACCGTCCGATAGAACAAATCGTCGGCACGAGTTAGAGGCGGCGCCATTTTGGCAAACGGCAAGCGGCGCACCGACAGTCCGTCTAGATCTGCGACAGGCCGCTCCGCGTCATCGTAAACACGGATATCGACTACCTGTGTGTCGTCTTTCTCCGCATCGCGCAGGCTGATGTGAGCCCACGCTTTGTCGATCCCATCTTGATAGCAACGGAATCCCTCCAGCGAGAAGGGTAGGTAGGCGCTATGACAATCGCTTTTGGTCTCAACACCATCGAGGACGAAAGGATAGGCATGCAGGCACGCATCCAGAAACGCGGGGTGGATCGCAAAATTCGTATTTGTCAAACCGTCCGCCATCTGCACTTTTGCCAATGCCTCGCGCTGACCCAGATACAATTCGCGGACGCCACGAAAACTCGGTCCGTATTCAAGCCCGAGCTTGTCAAGCCGCTCATAGAAGTCGGCGGCAGACACTGTTTGCAAGCAGCGGGCACGAACCTTCTCCGTCGAAAAAGCCGAGGCGGTCGGTGCTTCAGACTTGCGCAAAGTGCCCGTCATGTGGGTATGCCAACGCTTCGACTCTCGGACGTCTGCGCTGACCAGTTTGAAGCCTGCTCTGTCGGATTTCTGCGGCGTCACTATTACCCGCACCGTCCGGTCTTCGCCGTTGACAAAAGACATTGCTTGGTGATGCATGGCGTTTTCAAAACGGACCCGCGGCGACCCAAAATGCATCCGGCCGGCGACCGTAGCGACCTCTAGTTCGGCAGCCGTTGGCAGGACGACGGTTCCCGCAACCTTATGATCAGAGAGGAAGCCGGCGTGCTGTACGCCATAGCGCGTTTCGTAACACACCTCTTCCGACGTCGAATTGACGCGCGTGCCAACCAGCGGATGGAGGCGTTCAATGGCTTTTTTGGCTCGCTGACTATGGACTGTATTGTCCTCTAACCAGTGGCGTTGGCGCTGGAAGGGGTACGTGGGCAATGGTATTCGTCGCCACGACGCGTCGGCATGTACCGCGGCCCAATTTATGTTGTGACCGGCAAGATACAACGTCGTCAGCATATCGCTAATCAACTCGGCGTCCTGCTTTTGACGATTGAGCGAAGCAACCCAGGCCGCGGAGCTGTCTCTTGCTGCAAGACAACCTTTCGCCATCGGTAGCAGGACGGGGTGCGGGCCGATCTCGAGAAAGCTTCGGCAGCCAAGTTCGACAAGCACATGCATCCCATCTCTGAACTGCACCGCTTCCCGAAGATGTCGGCGCCAGTAACATTTGTCGGGCGCGGTCGCCATCAACGCGCCAGTGAGGTTGGATATCAAGGGCAGGCTGGGCGCTTCATACCTGATCCGGCCCGCCACGTTTTCGAATTCATCAAGAATGGCGTCGGTGTGGTACGAATGAAAAGCGTAGGAAACCTGCAATTGCCGGTAGCTGATGCCTTTCCGACTTAAGGATTCCGATAGCTTGCTCAATGCATCCAGATGGCCGGACACGACCGTATTTTCCGGGCCGTTGATTGCGGCCACGTCAATCCTGGCCGCGACCTCATCCAGGAGCGCTCGGACCACCGAGTCTTTTGCGAAGATCGCAATCATACCTCCATCGCTCGGCAGTCGGCGCATCAGCGTACTGCGAGCGGTGACCAACCGCATTGCGTCTTCGAGCGTCATGACTCCCGCTGCCCAAGCAGCGGTAATTTCTCCTAAGCTGTGCCCGATGACCGCGTTAGCCGATATGCCCCAGGATCTCAAAAGCTCCACCAGGGCATATTCGACCGCAAACAACGCAGGCTGGGTATATTCGGTGCGGTTAACCAGCGCGGCGCCATCTGCCTCGGAAAAGATAACGTCGCGCAGGCCGTGCTCGAGATAGGGAGCCGCCAGAGTATGACAGCGGTCAATGGCATTTCGAAAAACGGAGTGGGCGCGATAAAGCTTTTCGCCCATGCCGGCATGCTGCGACCCCTGACCGGAAAACATAAACGCGATCGGCGGATTGCTGGTGCGTTGTGGGCGCGAAGCTTCGTCCACCGCCGCACGCAGCCATGCTGTAATGTGCTTTTTCAGCTGCGCTTCAGACTGCGCGGACACCGCGTAGCGGAAGTCGAACTGGCTTCTGCTGACGTTGGTCGTGTAGGAAACGTCGCCAATCGGCGCGCCAGGATTGTCGTTCAACCAGTTAAGAAATTGCTCGACACGCGCGACCAGCGCCTCGGCGCTTTTTGCTGAAAGGGTAACGAGGCAGGGGGCGGGTCCGCATAGTTTGTCGGCTGGCGCAGGCGGTGGCGTTTCCTCGAGGACCGCGAAGGCATTCGTACCGCCGATCCCCAGGCTGTTTACTCCGGCCCGCCGCGGAGTATCGGTCAGGGGAAAATCTCGGAGATTGGTATTTACATAGAAAGGCGACGATGTGAAGTCGATCGCAGGGTTCGGCGTTTTGAAGTTGATGGTCGGAGGGATTTGTTTGTGATGAAGGACGAGCGCGGTTTTGATGAGGCCAGCGATTCCCGCCGCCTGTTCCGGATGCCCAATATTGGCCTTAACAGAGCCGACGGAACAGTACTGCTTGCGGCCGGTCTGCTTTCGAAAAGCCCTGGTCAGCGCATCAACCTCGAGCGGATCGCCTACAAGAGTGCCGGTCGCGTGGCATTCGACATAGCCAACGCTGTCTGCGCTTATCCCTGCCGCCTTTAGTGCCGCGGCTATCGCTTGGGACTGTTGCTCCAGACTCGGAGCGGTGTAGCTGTTTTTGGCTGAACCGTCGTTGTTCGCCGCAGTCCCTTTTATGACTGCAATTATGTGATCGCGATCGGCGATGGCCTGGTCCAAAGGCTTGAGCAATATGGCCCCGACACCGCTGCCGAAAATAGTCCCTTGGCCAGCTGAGTCGAAGGGCCGACAGTGTCCGTCGAGAGAATAAACGTTTCGCTTTTCCGCAAGGTATCCCTCGACTTGCGGTACCCGAACCACCGAACCTCCCACCAGCATCATGTCGCACTCATTCAACCGCAGGTTCTGGCACGCTTGGTGCACCGCCAATAAAGACGACGAGCACGCGGATTGAATTGTGAAGCTGGGGCCGGTGAGATCGAGTTTGTATGAGATACGCGTGCTCAAGAAGTCTTTGTCGTTGCTAATATGCGACGTGCTGGCCGTTTGACCTGGAAGAGCAGCGTGGTGCAATTTTGCCAGGAGATAGCTTGTGACGACACCGCCTGCCGTTGCAATGACGCCAACCTTTCCCTGGTAGCGGGCCGGGTCGTACCCTGCGTTTTCGAAGGTCTCCCAACATACTTCCAGAAACAGGCGATGCTGTGGATCTATCAGCGCTGCGTCTCTTGGGGAGTAGCCGAAAAAAGATGCGTCGAACATTTCGACGTCCCGCAATGTCGCGGCAGCCTTTACGTAATTGGGATTGTCAAGCAAGGACGGGTCGACATTGGCGGCAATAAGGTCTTGATCGGAAAAAAAAGTAACGGACTCGACGCCGTCACACAAGTTTTTCCAATATTCTTGTGCTGTGGCCGCCCCGGGAAGCCGACAAGCCAGGCCGACTATGGCGATGTCATTGCGTAGTAGACCACTCATTTCGACGCCTCGACCGCAACAAGACCCTGGGCACTGATGCCAGATCAGAAAATCGTTTGGTCAGAAAGGCCCCTGCCGAAGATTATCGTTTTTGCTGGACTTTTAGGAGTAGGCAAAGTCCGTCATCACTCGGATCGGTCGGGGGGTTTCCCGCTTTTGTCACCGCTGGATTTGTTATCCTTTCTTAGATTCTCGAAATGTTCGGATAGCGAGGCCAAGACCACTTCTTGACTCTCGATGAGATGAAGTGAAGTGGAGACCAGCTTTGGGAAGTTTTTTGTGTAGGTCTCTTTAATTCGGTTTTGGAGATCTCCATCGAAGAGATTCCGCCACTTTCCCGACGGGTCCAGGGTCATCATCAGCGCCTGCAATTCACGCGACGCGAGATTCTCAATCGGTCGAATATGGCTGGCGTCCTCGATGCCTCTTTTCATGAGAGCGAGTACGTCTCGTTGGAAGGACAACCAAGGTAACGCCAGCAAAATAATATTCCTGACGACACGGCTTTCGTCATTGTGATCGCGACCGCTGTCCTTATCATCTGGCATCTGGGCGCCCCTCAAATGTTCGGCGGAAGTCGATGCGTAAGCGGGAAGGGGCGGCACGCCCCACACGTCTCATTTCTACCCAATCTATCGTCGAGGGCCGAATACAACCGACCAACGTAAGGTACCTTTACCTCAGTGGTGCAGCAACATCATCCTCACGCTGTTTGCCGCCGCCTACAATAGTCATTCGGTGTTTTCGGACACGAGCCGTTTGAGTGCGTCGGGCGACAAAATGCTCAAACCGCCGCGTTCCAGCCTCACCAATTTCTGGCGCTGCCATTTGCGCAATTGTTTGTTTGCGCTCTCGCGGGAGGCACCGACCAGTTGACTGATTTCGCGTTGCGTCACCTTCAGTGTTTGCTGACGTTCCGATGAGGAGCGTTCGTAGAGATACAACAATGTCTTTGCGAGGCGCGCCTCAAGCCTAAGAAAGACGACATCTTCAATCTGTTCGCTGGTGTGCCGCAGGCGTCCGCATAAGATTCCCAGGAAACGTAGTGCCAGGTCAGGATAGTCTCGCAGCAAAGGTAAAAAATCCCGGCGTTCAATAACCATGAGTTCGCCAGATTCAATCATCACTGCGTCGGCTGTGCGCGGACCCCCATCGAGAAATGCGATTTCTCCAAGGATTTCTCCGGGCACAATCAAGTTGAAGACGGTATCTTTCCCCTGATCTGAAGTAACACTGACGCGAACTGCACCAGCGCCGACCGCATACAGACTGGTTCCTGCATCCCCCTTGCGAAAAAGCAGGGTCCCTTTTTTTACTTTGCGCGTGAGGGCACGGGGTGCCAAGCGGTCGACGATCCGGTCGTCTAGCGCCCTGAAGAACGGATGGGACCGAAGAAGACCCTCCTTATCTAAGGGAGTCAGTCTAGTTTGGATGTTGGCGGGCATGACAAATGATCCAACTTGTCCACTAAAGTTCAGCAAAGATGCAGGTCTATTGGCCGCTATCATAAGTCGAAAAAGCTTCGTTGGGTACGCAAAGTTGAAGCGTCAAAAAGTTCGGCTTTTCAGCCTTAATTGGATCTAGGGCCCCGTTGGCGGGCCCAAACTCATCAGCTTGCCGCCGACCGGTCTGCCCTTTGATCGTTATTGGGGCAGAAGGCTTCCACGCAAAGATCGAAACGCAGCGGTCGACGCCGATGACGTCGCGCCATGCATCAATCCCGGACCGTCACCGCCACAACGAGATTTAAAAAAGCCAATCAAACTGTGAGCCGCTTCACTCAGGAGGCGTCCCGCCGCCCCTATCCTCGGACGCATACAAACGAAGGACTTCTAAGCTGTCCTTCGCGCAACGTGAGAAACAAGCGGAGTAATGATCATGTCGACCAACATTGCCACGGCACGTGGACGCAAAGTGCAAGCAGGCGCGCCGGATTCGGACAGTATCCTGACTGTCGTTTGTCTTTTGGCGGTTGTCGGGTTGGTACTGACGGCACTCATGGCTCATTTTGGCTTTGATGCCGAAATCGCAGCGGCGTTGGCGACAGCAGGATAAGCACCGGAGCGCCCCTGCATCACCTACTCATCCGGCATCGATCCAGAGCATTGGAGGCGTCTAGCGGCTATCCCAGCTACTCTCGGGAATGTCCGCTTCTCTAATCGGCCGTTTGGGGTCAAGCGCTTTTCAGGCTATCCACCATTGCAGTGTCGATGTCGCTCGCGGGCTCGTGCTTCTCTTCGGAATCGGCACCAAGGCCTTTCCATCATGGGATTCGAAGACGAGGCGGAACAATCTTTTGGTCGACCTTGCCGTCAAGACCAACGGCGGGTTCAAGCGGACATACGAACTCACCTCATCCATCGTCCCGCAAGGGACATCATTCCACCGCGTGGTGGAATTCGCGTGTTCTCCTGTTAGGTTAGATCCTGCGCGGCTTTCATGCCGCTGCGACCTCCCGGGTCCAGCGGAACTCGGTGCCGTCAACCCATATGCGGTGCATGATCACGGCCAGGCGGCGCGCCAGGGCGACGATGGCCTTCTTCATCCCGCGATGCCTGGCGATCTTCATTGCCCAGGCTTTGAGCCACGACCATTTTGTCGAACGCACCAGCATGATCTGGGCCGCTTCGTAGAGCATCACCCGCATCATCTCGTCGCCGCATTTTGATATTGCGCCAGTTCGCTCGCTCTCGCCCGATTGATGCGTGGACGGCGTCAGTCCAAACACCGCCCCGACTGACTTGGACCTACGAAAGCGCGCCGGCACGTCGACGGTGGCACGATAGGTCAGCGCCACCACGGGACCGACACCGGGCACCGTCATCAGGCGCCGGCACACCTCATCGTCCCGTACGATGGCCAATAAGCGGCGGTGCAGGATCCCGAGCTGTTCGCGAAGCACCCGCCGGACAACGAGCAGCGGTTCGACCAGCGCGGCCAGGTCGGGCAGGTTCTCGACCAGTTCCTTGATGCGCGCCTCGAACTTTACCGTTCCCACCATTCCGACCTTGAGCCCAAAGTTGCGTAAGGTGCCGCGCAGGTCATTGTCGATGGCAATCGCCTTCGACTGCAGCAGCTTGCGGTGGGTCAGCAGCATCCGCAGCTTTTGACTGCGCAACGTCTTCACATGCACCGGGCGATATAGTCCGGCCCGCATCATCTGCGCCATGCCGCGCGCGTCGTTGCGGTCGGTCTTGTTGATCTGCGCCTTCAATACCGCCCGCATGTGCCGTGTCTCGACACAGATCACCGGCAAGCCGGCTTCCGCCAGAGCGCTGTAAAGCCATTGCGACAGTGGCCCGGCTTCCAGCCCGATCCGCTTGAAGCGGTAGGCGGGATTCATGAGAACCTGCAGCAGAGCGTCAGGTTCGCTCGCCACCTTCACTTCCCGCACGATCCTGCCCGCGTCATCCACAATGCAGACGCTCGTCTCCTTGACCGATACGTCCAATCCGGCAAAATGGTCCATGGCTCACGCTTCTCCTTCTGATGCTTGAGGCCGTCACCACGGACCTCGTTTCACCATCAGCCTGAAGCGCAGCACCCAAAATCTTCAGCTATCCACAAGGACGCCGGCCGATTACCCCATCTTTTGGAGGCAGAATAGACGTCACAGCGACAAGTCATCGTCACTGTAATAGATGGCGATTTGATGAGAGGGTCGACTCAGCGAAATTCTCTATTAGATTCTACGCACTTATATTGGGGTCCAAAACCCTGTGTTGTACCGCTCGTAGTACTTTTGATTTATTCTTTGCTTCTTAATGCCGACATCGACATGCGCGTTCCGGTTCTCTGCGGGCGTAGAAAGTCCGACACTAGTGGGGGTAGGGGACTTGGATCCTCATAGCGGAAGATTACGGAACGTCGCAAAACGCGGTTCATCCGCTCATCGCGGCCTTGATGGTTTCTACGGTTGCGCCCGGTGCACGCGCCGCAGCGATGATGCAGGCTTCTTTTTTCGTCAGTAAATCAAGTGCGCCGCGCATCGCTGAAATCTTGTCGATCGGCACGACAACCGCGCCATGGCGATCGGCGTGCACGAGATCGCCATTTTTTACTGCCATGCCATGCACTGTTACCTCGCCGCCGAAATCAACGACATGCACAAAGGCGTGCGAGGGTGCAATTGAGCCGGCCAGAAGCTGAAAGCCAGGAGCGATCGCCGGGATATCGCGGACGCAGCCATTGGTGACGACACCATGGCAGCCGAGCGCCTTGTGCACATTCGATTGCACCTCGCCCCAGAAAGCGCCATAGCCCGCGGGATCGTCAAGATCTTGAATCACCATCCAGCTCGGACTGGGCGGTGAGGCAACGTAGTCGAGATAATTTTGGCGCTTTTGCATATAACCCTCATCGCTAAGCGGGATGGGGTCCTTGGCGCGCATGGTCACGGTCTTAGCGAAGCCGACTTTAGGCGGTAGATCGGGAAACGGGCAATGTAGGTGCCGCGTCGTGTAGCCGTGGCCGCGCCGCTCGGGCGTGACCATTTCGATCACATTGCAAACGGTCGGCGTATCTATGGACTCCAGAAATGCAATATCTTCTTTGTTAAGTGACATAGTGTTTCCTTTTTTGGAGACCGTCGAATCCTGATCCACTGAACAGCTCTTAGTGTTTCCCAGATAGCAAAAGGTCTGCTGTCGCGATCAATTGATCTGAGAGGTGTCACCGGTGAATTCCATTGGACAATAATGGGCGCCGTGAAATTGCGCTGCGATTTCGTTTTCTTTCACGCCTCGGGCCAAGATTTCAGCTGCGAATGTTTCAGAATTGTCTTCGGGCCGATAGTCGAGAAACTTTACGTTCGTATTATCCCAGCGGCTGCGTAAGTTGTTTGAAACACCGTATACAGTCAGGAAGTGATAGTTTGGATGGTCGATGCAGCGTCGCACGAGCTGCACCATGTCGCGGTGACTGATCCAAGTGAGCAATTGCCGTGCGTCCACCGGCCGGTCAGGCGTGCGGAAGGTGCCGATGCGAAGACACGCAACGCTTAAACCGTGTTTATCAGCATAGAGGCGGCCAACCGCCTCACCGAACACTTTCGACACCCCATAGCGTGAGTTTGGCCTGGGATCGACGGTATTGTCGATGAAGCGCTCACGCCGATGAAATCCGACGGCGTGGTTTGAGCTGGCAAAGATCACGCGCTTGACTCCGCGGCGCCGCGCTGCCTCGAACACGTTGTAGCAGCCCTCAATATTTAGAGGCAGCACCGTCTCCCAAGCGGCCTCCTCAGGCACGCCGGCCAGATGCACGACGCAGTCAATTTCCGACATGGCTCGCTCCAACGCGGCCGGATCTCGGATATCAGTCGTTGTGAGGTCTTCGCCAGCCGCGGCGGTGCCGAGGGGGGCTATGTCGGCGAGGCGAATAAGCGAATAGCCGCCGCGCAGGCCCAGGCGTAATGCGTTGCCGATCTTGCCGGCGGCACCCGTGATCAAGATACGTGTCATGGCATACTCTGAAAGGTCTTGCTTGCGGCCGGATAGGTCCCGATTGTTTAGTTGTGTCATCAAACCGACGATTGGAGTCCTTGACTATGATGTTATCGCGCGGAGCCAACGGCGGTCGTCCGTCTGGCGTCGCCAAAGCGACGTTCATAGGCGCGGATATAGGCTGCGGGCGAGGGTTCCAGATGGCGCCGTGTGAGTGCGATCAGCGCATCGCGATCCGAGTTACGCAATGCAGCGATTATGTCGACATGGTCACGCCGCGCACGATCGAGCGCATCCGGAAAGGCATTAGCATATGATCGGATGCCGTAGACCTTTTGTGCGAGTTGTTCGATTGCCTCGATGAGGCAGGCATTGCCGCATAATGCAAACAAGGTCCGGTGAAAATAAAGGTTGCTGTAAAATACCGTTAATAAATCTCCGCTGTCGATCGCAGCGCTATGCTTGCGCTGGATATCATCGAGCTTGTCGATTTCACTGCGCACCACGGGGAATGGCAGAATTCGAACGGCCATGACCTCTAATTCTTCGCGCACCGCATAGATTTCCGTCACTTCACTCGGCGTGAGGTCGCGCACAATCGCGCCGCGGTTCGGAATTCGTTGGATGATGCCTTTTTTTTCGAGTTCGAAGAGAGCGAGCCTTACGTCGGCACGATGCGTATTGAATTGTTCGCAGAGATCCTGCTCGATCAGCCGCTCCCGAGGGTGACGCCGACCCAGCACGATGTCCTCCTCCAAGCGCGTCGCGATAACATCGGCAATGGCAGGCTGCCGCGCACGGCGCTTAGACGGAAATTTGCGTAGTTGCCGCTTAGCCGGAACACTCGCGGCCCGCGTCGGCGACCTGTGCCGAAGTTTTCTGCTGGCGACCATTGGCTACTCTCGCAATTCCTCGGCGTTATGAAACCCAGCCTTAGACGTCTAAAATTATGACCACACCTCGCGGACCATCGATTAGGCCCGCGAGAAGTTATCGCGCTTGTTAAGTCAAAACTTTGATGTTTGCAATCTTAGATATAATATTGTAAACAATTTTTGACGCACAATCGGAAGGCTTGGGGCAGTTCTACAATTGCATCGATAAACGACAAGAATGGCAAAGAGTCTCGTCACGGACCGCGCCGAACAAAATGATCAGATTAACGCCACAGGGAGGCGAAGATGAAAAAGAGTCGAGGTCAGACGCCGACAAAGTCGCTACGCCGCAGAGACTTCCTCATCAAAGCAGCCGGAGGCGCGCTTGCCACCTCCGCGTTCGGTGCGATCCCACTCAGAGGTTGGGCGGCAGAGCCGGTCAACATCGGCGGACTTTACCCGGTGACTGGAAGCTTCGCGCAAATCGGGCAGGCTTGCGTCAATGCCGCCAAACTCGCGGTCGAGATGGTCAATGAGGCCGGCGGTATCAAGTCGCTCGGCGGCGCCAAACTCAACCTGATCCTCTCTGACGTGCAAAGCGACACCACCGTAACGCGCACAGAGACCGATCGCCTGATCAGCGGCAACAAATTGGCGGCAATTCACGGCTGTTACGCCAGCGCATTGACGCTCATCGCGAGCGAGGTGGCCGAACGGGCCAAGGTCGCGATCATTACCGGTTCCAGCACAGATATGCTCAACAAGGGTCGCCACTACACGTTCACGCCGTTTGCCCGCGCCTCGCAATTTGCCAAGGCGCAACTGCAAATGTCTAGGCTCGTGAGCGACAAGCCGAAGGTGGCCGTGGTGTTCGAGAACACAGCGTTCGGCACTTCTACGTCCAATGGCCTCAAGGAGCAGGCGCCGGCCGAGGGTGTGGAGATTGTCCTTTTCGAACCGTATTCGGCAGGCTTCGCCGATGCCGGTCCGCTTCTCAACAAGGTCAAGGCCTCCGGCGCGGACATGTTGTTCGCCGTGTCCTATCTCAACGACCTCATTCTGATCGTGCGTACGGTCAAACAGATCGGTCTCAAGGTCGGCATCAATGGCGGCTCCGGCGGCTTTGTCGTTCCGGACTTCTACAAGAATGTTGGAGCGCTGGCGGAAGGATTACAGGGCGTCGCGCATTGGAATCACGACGTCGACGCCAATGCGCAGAAAGTGAACGCCGAATACAAGAAGCGGTATGGGGAGTTCTTGTTCGAGTATGGCGGCGGCTTGGTTGCGCAGACCTTCATGCTCGCCGACGCGCTAGAGCGAGCGCAATCGACCGATCCGCAAAAGGTCCGCGATGCGCTCGCCGCGCTTGACGTCTCCTCGGGTTACGCGGCGATGGCGCCGGGCGGAAAAGTCAAATTCGGCCCGGACGGCAAGAACATCTACGGCCACCCAGTCGGGGTGCAATGGCAGCATGCCGATCTGGCGAGTATCTTCCCCAAGGCAGATGCGCGCGCGCCACTGATGAAATCCTAAGCGTCGTAACCGGCGATGCTTGAAACAGTGGTCCAGGCCGTTATCAACGGCCTGCTCATCGGCGGGATTTATGCGCTTGTCAGCATCGGCGTGACGCTGATCTTCGGCGTCGTCAAGATCGTGAACTTCGCTCAAGGCGAGTTCGTGATGATCGGCATGTATATCAGCTACTTTCTTTCGACTTACTTCGGAATAGATCCCTTACTATCGCTGGCTATCTCCATGCCGGTCCTGTTTGTGATCGGCGTGGGGTTGCAGCATTTCCTGGTCCGGAGGGTTCTCGGGCTCGGCGACATGCCGCAGATCTTCCTCACCTTCGCGCTGTCCTTGCTGTTGATGAATGTCGCGTTGCTGCTGTTCACGGCCAATTACCGAACCCTGCACACATCTTACTCGGACCTGGCCCTTCATTTCGCTGGGCTTTACGTGCCGGTGGCGAAACTCGTCGCCTTCATCCTGGCGATGGTGCTGAGCGGCATTCTCTGGGTGTTCCTTCACTCTACCGATATGGGCAAGGCAATGCGCGCCGCCGCGCAAAAGCCTGAGGTGGCGATGCTGATGGGCATCAACCCCGATCGCGTCTTCTGCGTTGCGACCGGGGTATCCCTCGCGCTGGCTGGCGCCGCCGGCTCGCTGCTCATGCCGTTCTACCCGGCGTCGCCGACGGCCGGCCAGGTGTTCGTGCTGATGGCCTTTGTCGCCGTTGTCCTGGGCACGCTGGGCAATATCAAAGGCGCGCTGGTCGCCAGCCTGATGATGGGCATCGCCGAGTCGCTCGGCATCCAGTTCGTCGGTGCCGATTCCGGTTTGATCGTCGTCTTCGCGATGCTGCTATTGACGCTGGCATTCCGGCCGAACGGCTTGGCCGGCGGGAGTGCCCGCTGATGCAACAACTCAGTATTCCCGCGTTGATTGGGCTCACCGCGCTTGCGGTGGTTCTTATCGTGCTGCCTCTCGTCGTGACCAGCCACTTCGCCGTCGACATCTGCATCAGGATTCTACTGTTCGCCTTCATAGGCGTGGCCTGGAACCTGATGGGGGGCTACGCCAAGCAGCTTTCGCTCGGCCACGCCGCTTATTTCGGATTGGGCGCCTACACCTCGACGATCATGCAAATCAAATTCGGCATCTCGCCTTGGATCGGCATGCTCGCCGGCGGGGTCGTCGCCATGCTGGCGAGCCTGCCAATCGGCGCCCTGTGCTTCCGGCTGCGCGGACCGTATTTCGCCATCGCTACGATCGCAACGGCGCAGGTTCTGATGCTGCTGTTCCTCAAATTTCGCGATTTCGCCTGGGGTGCCGAGGGAACGACCATCCCGAACCTCGGCAATGCGCCGCTGATGATGCAGTTCGAGGCGAAGGCGCCGTACTACTACATCGCGCTGGCTATGCTGGCGCTTGGACTCGCCATCACCTATCGCATCGAGCGGTCGTGGATGGGATTTTACTTGGTCGCCATCGGCGAGGATGAAGACGCGGCCGAAGCCGTCGGCGTGAACGCGCCGCAAGTCAAACGCAATATCTACATGATCAGCGCGTTCCTGACGGCGTTGGCGGGCACCTTCTATGTCCAGTATATCTACTTCATCGATCCGAACACTGCGTTCAATTTCAGCATTTCGGTCGAGGCAGCGTTGGTCTCGATCGTCGGCGGCATAGGGACGTTGTGGGGGCCGGTTATCGGCACGGTCCTGCTTGAGGTCACATCGGCGCTGTTGCAAAGTTGGCTCGGCAGCGGCCTCGGCGGAGTGCAACTGACCGTCTACAGCCTCATCTTAATCTCCGTCATCCTGTGGCGGCCGACCGGTCTGCTCGGCGTTTTCACCGACGCCTATAAATGGATTGTGCGCGCACCGCCGGCCCGAGGGGCTGTGATCGATGGCTGAAGCGCTCGTCGTCCGTAACCTAAGCAAACGGTTCGGCGGATTGCGCGCCGTCCAGAACTTGAGCTTTTCGATCAATGAAAACGAAACCGTCGCGCTGATCGGGCCGAACGGCGCGGGCAAAACGACGAGCTTCCACCTGATCACCGGCTTTCATCGGCCCGACGAGGGTTCGGTCACCGCGTTTGGCCGCGAGATCGTCGGCCTGCGAACGCATGATATTTGCGCGCACGGGTTGGCGCGGACATTTCAGGTGGCGAGACCTTTTGGCAGTATGACAGTGTTGGCGAATGTGATGACCGGCGCGTTTTTGCGCGACAAAAGGCCTGCGACCGCGCGGGCGAAGGCCTACGAAGCGATCGAATTCGTCGGGCTGTCGGCCAAGGCGCACACGCCGGCGCGCGATTTGACGACGATCGACCAGCGGCGACTAGAAATGGCGCGGGCGTTGGCGACCGAGCCGCGGCTTTTGCTGCTTGATGAGGTTATGGCGGGCCTCAATCCATCAGAGATCGATCAAGCTGTCGCGCTGGTGGGCAAGTTGTCAAAGCGTGGGCTGACCATCATCATCGTAGAACACGTGATGCGCGCCATCATGGCCGTAGCGCGTCACATCGTGGTTCTCGATCACGGACAAAAGATTGCGGAGGGCAGCCCGAAGGAGATCGTCGAGAACCAGGAGGTGGTTCGCGCTTATCTGGGATCCGGCTATGTGCACATCGCAACGCCGGGAGAAGCGTAGTGTTGTCCCTATCCGGAGTGAGCGCCAGTTACGGCTCGGTCCCTGCGATCAGCGATGTCAGCATCGACGTCGGCGAAGGCGAAGCCGTCGGCCTTTTGGGCGCCAACGGCGCCGGCAAAAGCACCACTTTACGTGCCATCTCGGGGCTGGTGCGGCTGACCTCGGGGACGATCACGTTTTCCGGAACCACCGTCGGTTCGCTGCCGCCTTACAGGGTCACCGATCTCGGCATTGCTCACGTGCCCGAGGGCCGTCAGGTGTTTCCCGACATGACGGTGCAGGAGAATCTGGAGATCGGCGCGTACGTACCCCGTGCCAAGGCCGAGCGCAGCCACACGCTTGAACGTGTCTTCGGCATTTTCCCGGTACTGGCCGAGCGGCGAAAGCAACTCGCCGGAACGATGAGCGGCGGCGAACAGCAGATGCTCGCCGTCGGCCGCGGTCTGATGCTGAAGCCACGTTTGCTAATGCTCGACGAACCCTCGCTGGGCCTCGCGCCGGTCATGGTCGATATCACTTTTCAGAAGATCCAGGAAATCCATGCCATGGGCACCGCAATTTTGCTCGTCGAACAGAATGTTAGCCGCGCGCTGACGCTGGTGCAGCGGGCCTATGTGTTGGAAAGCGGCAAGGTAATCATGCACGGCACCAGCGCAGAATTGGCAAACAATAGACAGGTGCAATCGGCTTATCTGGGCATTTAGAGGCAATAAGCCATTGATCTGAACGCTGAGTACTTCCGAAACGAATGCGGGTCGACTAGTGGTCGACCCGCATTCTCTATTGATCGTCAGCTTGCAGCAAGTGATTGCAACGTCGGGCAGGTGCGCTGCTCGACCGGGGTCTGGTAGGGACCGAAGTTGGTCTTGTCGATTACCACGGGCTTGAGGATGACTTCCTTCGGCGTTGCTTCGTGGCGCATGTTGCGCACGGCGATCTCGGTACCGATGCAGCCCTGGATGAAGCCGTTGAAGTCGCCGCTCGCCAGCAGTTTGCCGGACTTGATCAGTTCGACGGCTTCCTTGCTGCCGTTGATGCCAACAACAGCCGCCTTGCGGTTGGCGCCTTCCAGCGCCTCGATGGCGCCGACAGCCATCGGGTCGTTGGCCGCCAGCACGCCGTCAATCTTGGGGAACGACTGCATCAGGTTTTCCATCACTTGCAGCGCGTTGAGGCGCTGATAATTGGCCGGCTGCGAGGCGAGCAGCTTGACGCCGGGGTTCTCCTTGATCGCGTCGTTGAAGCCGCGCACGCGGTCGGTATTGGTGAGCGAGCCTTTGACGCCTTCGAGGATGATGACGTTGCCCTTGCCGCCGATCGCCTTCATTAGAACGCGCGCCGTCTCCAGACCGATGCTGTAGTCGTTGGCGCCGACATAGGCGATGAATTTGCCGCCCGCGGCGCGGTCGGTGATGTTGGTGACCGGAATGCCGGCGGCATTGATCTTTTCGACCGCTGGCACCATCGCCTTGTAGTCGACTGGGATGAAGATGATCGCGTTCGGCTTCTTCACGATCACATCCTCGACTTGGCTTAGCTGCTCGGGAATGCTGTCCGGTTTGGTCGGGATATATTGAATGACCTTGACGCTGAACTTTTTCGCCGCCGTTTCGGTGCCGACCCGCACCGCTTGGAAGTAGGGGTTGGTCAGGTTCTTGGTGAACACCGCGATGGTCTCATCGCCGGCGGATGCCGCGCCGGATATTAGCGTCGTCAACGCAGCGGTGACGCCTAGGGTCAGGTATTTCATCTCAGCTACTCCTCTGTCGTTTCGGTTGTGGTGAGCGTGGGTCTTCGATGCCTATTCGCCGATGCGGCGGGTGCGGGTGTCGATCCACACCGCCAACAGAACGATCGCGCCGGTGACCAGCGGCTGCCATGACGAATTGATCTGCAGCAGGTTCATGCCGTTGAGCACGAGCGTGAGGATGAGCGCGCCGATCAGCGTACCGGCGACGGTGCCGGAGCCGCCGAACAGCGAGGTACCGCCGACCAGCACCGCGGCGACCGCGGGCAGCGTCAGGTCCTCGCCGATGTCGCCTTGCGCAGAATTGATGCGGGCGAGAATGATCAGCGAGGCCAGCCCCGCCATCGCGCCGCTCATGGCGTAGACCAGCACCAGCCGCTGCTCGACCGGTACGCCGGATAGTCGCGCGGCGACCGGGTTGGCGCCGATGGCGTAGATCTGCTGGCCCCAGGTCGTGCGTTGCGCGAACAGCCCGCCGATCAAAAGGAACAGCACCATGACGTAGACCGGCATCGGCACGCCGAACAAATAGCCGCTGCCGAGATGGCGGAACGAGGCCGGGAAGCCGTGGATGGTTTCGCCGGCCATGTAGTAATAGGTGACGCCGGTGAGCATCCACATCATGCCGTAGGTGGCGATGAACGACGGGATGCGCAGCGCCGTCACCAGGATGCCGTTGGCGAGCCCGATCAGGAAGCCGCAGCCGATGGCGGTCGCGACGCCGAGCAGCGGCGAACCGGTGAGCTTGATGACGCTCGCCGCAAGACAGGCTGACAGCGCGACGTTGGCGCCGATCGACAGATCAAGGCCGGCAGTCAGGATCACCAGCGTGAGCCCGGAAGCCATCAGGAATAACAGCGCCGTCTGCCGCAGCACGTTGAGGATGTTGTTCATGGTGAAAAAGACGTCGCTGAACAGCGACAACACGACGCAGATCAACGCCACCGCCAATAGGCGGTAGAAGGCCTGCATCACGTCGTGCGAGAGCACGAGATGCGGGCGGACGGATTTGTCAGCAATCGTGCTCATCGTTCGCTCCGCAAGCCGTCGATGAACAGCGCGACAATCACCAGCGCGCCGATGCAGGCGACCTGGGTCGAGGACGGCACGGCGAGCAAATTGAGCCCGTCACGCAAGACGCCGAGCGCGATAACGCCGAGCAGCGTGCCGAACAGCCAGCCGTTGCCGCGCTCAAACGAGGTGCCGCCGACCGCGACGGCGGCGATGGCGTCGAACTCCATGCCGATGCCGGCGGTCGGGTGTGCTGAATTGAGCCGCGCCGTCATCAACAGCGCGGCAAAGCCGGCCATCACGCCGCCGAAAGCGTAGACGCGGATCAGCATGCCGCGCACCGAAATGCCGGCGACACGCAAAGCCTCGCGATTGCCGCCGAGAGCGAAGATGTAGGTGCCGAAGCGCGTGTGATAGAGCAGCGCGTGCGTCGCGAGATAGGCGAACGCGGCGATGATGACCGGCAATGGGATGCCACCGACGGCGCCCGAATAGATGTGCTCGATCGACGATGGAATGCCGACCACGCTTTGCCCGTCGGTCACCAGCAGCGACAGACCTTGGGCGATGCCGAGCGTGCCGAGCGTCGTGATGAACGGCGGAATGTCGAACAGCGCGACCAGCACGCCATTGCCGATGCCGAAGCACAAGCCGACCGCCAGCCCGGCGAGGAAGGCGAGCGTCACCGATCCGGTCGCGAGCACCGTGACGGCGAGCACGATGGATGAAAAGGTGAGCACCGCACCGATCGACAGATCGAGCCCTTCGGTCATGATGATGAGCGTCATCGGCAGCGCCAGCAGCAGCAGGATGGTCGATTGCGTGAGGATGTTTGAGATATTGGCGGGCGTCGTGAAGTCCGGGCTCAAGACGCCGAAAATCGCGCACAGCACGACCAGCACGATGGCGACGCCCGGCACGCGAGAGAGCGGCGACGCTGCCAAGCTCAGTGCCACCGTGCTCATTGATGAATCCCGAGGCGGACGATGTTGGCTTCGGTGAGCTGGCTGTGGGTGAGCTCGCCGGCGATGCGCCCGCCGCGCATGACGTAGGCACGGTCGCAGATATGGACGATCTCGATCTGCTCTGAGCTGATCATCAGAACGGCGGCGCCGTTATGTACCAGGCCATCGAGCAGCCGGAATATCTCGGACTTGGCGCCGACGTCGATGCCGCGCGTCGGCTCGTCGAAGATGAAGAATTTGGCGTCGGCATTGAGCCATTTGCCGATAACGACCTTCTGCTGGTTGCCGCCCGACAGCGTGCCGACTGGCCGCCGCGGCGTCGGCGTGGCGATGCGCAGCTTGTCGATCACCGCGCGCGCGGCTTTCAGCGCGCGGCGCGGCACGAAAATCCCGGTGGGAAACATCTTGCGCAGTCCGGCAAGGACGATGTTGTCGCCGACCGAACGCGCCAGCGCGAGGCCTTGCGTCTTACGGTTCTCTGGGATCAGCGCCATGCCGCGCCGCGTTGCAGCTTCGATCAATTCGGCAATAGGCTCGCCGAACAGCCTGATTTCGCCGGCGCTTACCCGGTCGGCGCCGAAGATCGCGCGCGCCACCTCGGTGCGGCCGGAGCCGACCAGCCCGCACAGGCCGACGATTTCGCCGGCGCGCACCGTCAGACTGACGTCGGCAAAGCCGCTTGGGCCCGACAAATTCTTGACCTCCAAGGCCACCGCGCCGGGGGCCGGCCGCGCAGGCCGTGTGTAGGTCGTATCGACCGGCCGGCCGACCATCAGCGTCACCAACTGGTCCGGCGTCGTCTCCTTCGGCAGCAGGTCGGTGATCTTGCGGCCGTCGCGCAGCACAGTGATACGGTCGCCGAGCGCGAACACCTCGGGCAGGCGGTGCGAAATGTAGATGATGGCGACGCCCTTTGCCTTGAGCCCCGCGATCATGGCGAATAGCTTTTCAGTCTCGTGATCGGATAGCGCCGCCGTCGGCTCGTCCATCACCAGGATGCGCGCGTCCTGCGACAGCGCCTTGGCGATCTCCACCATCTGCTGCTGGGCGACGCCGAGGCTATGCACCGGCTCATGCGGATCGATGTCAAAACCGATGCCGTCGAGCACGCGCTTGGCTTCGGCGTAGAGGCGGCGCCGGTCAATGAAGCCGGGCACGCGACTCGAAAATTCCCGGCCGAGGAAAATGTTCTGCGCGATATCGAGATAAGGGACGAGGGTGAAGTCCTGGAAGATGACGGCGATGCCGAATCGGCGCGCATCGCCCGCGCCGTGAATAGTCACCGGCGCGCCGTTGCTGAAGAACGCGCCGCGATCGGCGCGATAGGCGCCGCACAGAATCTTCATCAAAGTCGATTTGCCGGCGCCGTTCTCGCCGACCAGCATATGCACTTCGCCGGCGCGAATTTCGAACGACACGTCATCGAGCGCCTTGACGCCGGGGAATTCCTTGGAAATTCCGCGCAATTCAAAAAGAGGAACGTGTGCCACGCGCCACCTACTCGCCCAGGATCAAATGCGACGCGACGCCCCTTGCCGATTGTCGACGGTGATCGGCGAGGCAGGAAGATACGAAGTGCAATCCGCAACTTGCTTGATTTAAGTCAATGAGGTCGCTGCTTACCGCACGCGAGATTTCAGCATCGGCCGAAATACCGTTTGCTGCGCTTGCGACGCTTGAAGCGATGCAATTCAAACTTGTGCAATTTCTCTTTCTCGCCGGCCCCGGCGGTGAGCGAACGACTCCCATGCGCAATGCTCTCGGCAATCGGCCGCTGAACCGAACAACGATGCAATGCGAAACACGAGGGAGGTACGCTGTGAAATCGATGCAACTTATTCTGGCAACCGCTGTCGCGATAGGGTCGGGCATAGGCTTTGCCCGCGCCGATAATGAGACGATCGCCGTCTTCACCAAGAATCAGACCAATCCGTTCTTTCAGAACGTGCGCGTCGGCGCTGCCAATGCCGCCAAGCATATGGGCGCGAGCGTCATCCAATACGTGCCGACCAAGCCTGACAGCATTCCCGAGCAGATGAGTCAGGTTGAGGACGTCATCATCAAGAAACCAAGCGCGATCGTGTTCACGCCAGTCGACTACAAGGCGCTGATCCCGAGCGTCGAAAAGATGAACGCCGCCGGCATTCCCGTGGTCAATGTCACCGATCATATGGCGGGCGGCAAGCTCGTCTCCTACGTCGGCATCGACGACTACAAGGTCGGCCTGGCGACCGGGCAGGCGCTGATGAAGGCGCTCGGCGGCAAGGGCAACGTCGTCATTATCGAAGGGGTCAAGGGTTCGCTGTCCAACCAGGACCGCACGCGCGGTCTGACCGACTCGCTGAAGGCTTATCCAAACGTCAAGCTGCTCGCTACCCAGCCGGGCAATTTCCAGCGGCTGAACGCGTTGCAGGTGATGGAAAATATGATGCAGTCGTTCCCCAAGATCGATGGCGTGATGGCGGCGAACGATGCGATGGCGATCGGCGCAATCGAAGCGCTTGAAGGCGCCAACCGTAAGGCGGTCGTGGTCGGCATCAACGGTACTAAGGAAGCGGTCGACGCGGTAAAATCCGGCAAGCTGCTGGCCAGCGGCCAGGCCGACCCGTTCATGCAGGGCTGCCTCGCCACGATCATCGCCATCCGCAACCTGCGCCACCTAGCGGTGCCGAAGGAGCTGTTCCTGAAACCGTCGGTGATCGACAAGAGTAACTACAAGGAATTCGACAAGCCGGTCGAGGCACGTAGCTGCCCGAAATGGGAAAATGCGGGCAGCGACTAGCTCAAGTTCCGACGCTAAAGCAAGGGCTGCTTTTGCTGGACTTACGGAAGTCACGGGAAACTGCAAATAATCTGAGGTTATCATGCCCGTGGGCGAGCCTATGAAAAGGTTCCGGTTCGCAGAATGGCAGATTGCGGAACATCGATGGAGGCGATTCACTCACAACGCTTCGCGCCAAGTATCTTTGGCAGAATTCCAACGCCGTCCAGAGGCGCTCGTATTTTGGCGGGTGTTGGCCAAGCCCTCCTTACGCTGTGCCTACGACTTTATCGTGGGTTTCCAGCACGAAGCCGACGCCCGGCGCTCCCTCACGCGATGCGTGAGCGATTATCAACCTCAGTACAATTGCGATTGCCTTGCGTTCGCCAGACCGCATCTTTATGGCCGCGCACGCTGCCGCATTTCGCCAGCCAACGATTCCAGGCTCTCAACCATGAGATCGGTTTGATCATGGAAAGGTAGCAGGCTGAAATTACCAGCATCAGCGGCATTCGAATCGAGCAGATCAGTAATGTGTTTAATCGACCCTCTGCGATGCCGAGACAGGAAGTCAAATCGGTCTGCAAACAGCGAAAGAATGAGATCGTCGTAGCTCAGGCTCGTTTGCACGAGTCCGGCCGCAATTAGACTTGTGGCTTCTGCAGTTGGGCGCTTGAGGTCGGGTTTTGGATTTGCCTCGAGAATGCAAGGATTGCCGTTTTCATCGCACCGCAAATCGATGCGAATGAGCGATCCCAAATTAAACTCGAGATAGACTTCCCGTGCAAGGCGCTTAAGTTCAGCGAACAGGTTTGGTTCATCTGTCTCGCTCACGGACTTGAATCGTGCGCCAGTGATCGGCCGAATGTCCATGGACGTAAAGATCATTTCGTCTGGCGCAAACACACGTTCGAGCACACCGAATATGAACGGCTCTTGGCCATAGGAGATGACGCCACCATGCGAAGTCACCTTGCCTGCTACCGCTACGCAAAACTCCCGCCCCGGGAGATATCTTTCGATTAGAACGATGTTGTCCGTCGCAGAATAAACTTCGGCGACAACGGCCGGCAAGTCGCTGCGATCTTTCGCGAGATGCACGTGCAAAGATGCCCGGCCGGAAACGGGTTTGACGATGAAAGGACCGTCAAAGTCTCCGAACACTCGGAGGAAGCGGCTGTTCATTTCGGGCACAAACAGTCCACGGGCCATATTCCATGTGCAGAATGGTGACGTCGGCAGCCCAGCGCAAATCGCTTCATGCTTGAAGGCATGCTTGTTGTCGAGCGTTGTCGCCGATAGCGGATCGTGGCCCACATAAGGAATCCCAAGCATTTCAAGAATAGCAGAAGCGTGGGACGCGGAATTATAGCCCTGCACGCCACCAGTGTTGAGCCAGGCCATATGCGCACCCGAGCGATGAAGTCGATCAGCCATCCGCATATCCTCCGGGATGACGTCGACGTGACGGAAGCCACTAGCGCGGAGCGAATTCGCAATGTCGCAGGCCACAGATTCGTAGCTCTTCCACGAACGCGTGTTGCGCGACTGATAAATGACGCTCTCATGCGCTGATTTGTCGCCGCCGAATATTACGGCCATGCGCAGGCGCTTTTTCAGTTGCTCAATTTGCCGCTCGATCTGCTTCGATGCGGATTCCGAAATTGTATGCGCAATGTCGTGCGTTAAAGCGCATATATTGGCACTGATCGACATGCCTGCCCCCATTTTGCTGCAGAGAATGGAGGCGCGCGATCAATTCTCGGTAAAGACAGTGAAAAACAATTGTATTTGCTGTCGCTAAAGCTTCCAAATTTATAATAGTGATGGTTAGCAAAATTTGCCAAGCCGCGGCTTCGCAATCTGTTGATTACATTCAGATGGTAACTACTGTTTGTTAATCATGGATGGCACGAATGATTGGCGGTCAGCTGGGCTCAGGACCCATTAAATATCTTGCGGATCAGGTCATCGATTGATTCAGCGTTGGTGCAACGAGGCGCCGCCATGGATGATTTGTTTCTGCTCTCTGAGGTGCAGATGCGCCGGATCGAACCGTTCTTCCCTCTGTCTCACGGTGTTTCCAGAGTTGACGATCGGCGAGTAATCAGCGGGATCGTCTTCGCCATCAGGAATGGACTGCGCTGGCGCGATGCTCCGCGCGCCTACAAGCCGCACAAGACGATCTACAATCGGTTCATCCGCTGGAGCCGTCTTGGCGTGCTCAACAAGAGTTTCGCGGAACTGGCGCGGAAGGCTGGCAAGCCTCGACGGCTGATGATGATCGATGCGATCCATCTGAAGGCGCACCGCACCGCCGCCAGTCTTCTAAAAAAGGGGCTGTTGCCAGACGCATCGGGCGCACCAAAGGCGGCTTGAACTCGAAATTGCACGTCGTGTGTGATGGCAAGGGCCGGCCGCTGATTATGCTGCTCAGCGAAGGCCAGATGAGCGACTACAAAGGCGTGGCCCTGATGCTCAATACTCCGCCGCGCGCAAAGGAACTCTTCGGAGTGACGCCGACTGGTTTCGACAGGCTCTTGCCGAGCGCGGCGTCACGGCGCGCATCCCGTCAAAATACAACTAAAAGGCACCGATCGACATTGATCGTATCCCGTATCGTCAACGTTACAAGGTCGAAAACATATTTGGCAGATTTAAGGACTGGCGACGCATCCATACTCGTTATGACCGATGCGGCCATACCCTCATGTCAGCAATTTGCATCGCAGCCGTCGTCATCTTCTGGCTGTGGTCTAATGAGTGCTGAGCCTAATTAACGCCCCGTTAACACTCTCTTCTGCGGGTTAACCGATATTTTAATACGTTAAGTTTACGCTCCGCTCAAAATAGCACGTCGAGTGCGTTTAGGCCTGACCTGAAATTGGAGCAGTCGATGAGTGCTGCCGAAAAAATGGCAGATACGGCACCGCCGCGCAGTGGCGGCCTGAATTGGCTGATCGAGGTCGTCACGATGTTTGTCGTGGCTGTCGCGTCGCTGTCTTTGCTTTTGTATATGGGGTTTGGCGATGGCCAGCGCACCTATGAACAGATTTATATCGAGAAGTGCACGTCAAATGGCATTTTAGTCCGAGATTCGATCGAAAAATTTCTACGTGACGGTCTGCCACTGAAGCAATACGCAGGATTTTCCACGCTCGTCGCTCCAATCCTCGAAGCCGAAGAGGTCGACGCTCTGGCCGTGTATGACATGGCTGGGCATCAGCTCTTCATTGGCGTCGATAAAGCCAAGCCCATATTGCCGGATCCGCCGGAAGCAGTAGCGCATATCGGCAAGGACATCCAAGTCGAAAAGACGGCGAACCACTACCAGATCGTCATTCCGCTGCAGACACGTTTCGAAACCGTCGGCAGCGTCGTCGTAATTTCACCGATGAGCCTCGTCAACCAGCGAATCGCCAAGACCTTCCTTCCCTTGATCTATTTGGTGTTGGCTCTGTCGGCCTTGTTCGCGATTGGCGTCGTCATGGGCAAGCCATATCTCGCACGTTTCGGCAGCCGATATTTGCAGTTTGCCTACGGCTGCACGTTCCTGGTGATGGCTATCTGCGTCATACTAACTCTCGTCGGATTGTACTTCGACGGCGTCAATGGGAAGGCCAGAGCGTCGGCTTCCACCATGGCGCAGCGTCTTACGGATATCGTCGCATTCAAGCTTAACATTAGAGATTTCAGCGGCATTGACCTAGCATTCGAAAAATATCGCCAACTGAATCCTGAAATCTCCGAAGCCGCCCTTCTTCTCGATCAGTCCAGAGTAATCACGACGAACCCTGCGAATAAGGGGCGCATCTGGAAATCGGAGGCGACCAATTTCGACTACAAAGTGGATCTGGGGAAGCCCGAATCGGGCCGGTTTGCGAGTTTCGCGATCTCTGTCCCCAAGAGCGTGATCTTTGGGCGGGTGTTTAGAAGCGTCAAGAATTTTGCCGCCTTGTTCATTGCATCGGCATTCTTAGCCGGACTGTTACTGCAAGTCGCTGGTTCGGCTCAAAGTCTTCGTAAGGCGGACGCGCCAGTTCCAAAATTGTCTTCGAGCGATATCGGGCTCGTGCTGATCAAGCCGGTATTCTTTTTGTCAGTATTTCTCGACGCTTTGACGTATACCTTCCTGCCGAAGTTCATGCAGCAGGTCGCTGTTGAATCCGGATTTTCCGTCGGCTTCGCTTCGATCCCCTTCACGGCCTATTATCTGTGCTTTGCTCTCATCCTTATTCCTGCCGGCGCATTCTGCGAGCGCCGTGGACCCAAGCCGGTCATCATATTGGGGCTATTGTTAGCCGCTGGCAGCGTGCTCTGTCTCGGGCTCCCGCTTGAGCTCTGGGGGATGACGGCCCTGCGCAGCTTGGCTGGCATTGGGCAGGGAATGCTTCTGATCGGAGTCCAAAGCTTTATCCTCGCTGTCGCCCCGCCGGAGAAGAAAACGCAGGGCGTCTCCATTATCGTCTTCGGCTTCCAAGCCGGTCTGCTCTCCGGGATGGCACTCGGGGCGCTATTGGTCAATTTCCTGAGTATGGCCGGCGTCTTTGTCATTGCCGGCGGCGTCGGCGTCGTTACCCTCGTCTATACGCTCGTGCTGGTTCCGCGCAGTGAAGCGAACCAGAGGCAAGATGGCCTTCGCGTGGCGGTTGGCAAACTGGTCAGCGACCTCAAAAACGTCGGCACCGATCGCGAATTTCTCAGTACACTCGTATGCATCGGCATGCCGGCGAAGGCGATATTGACGGGCGTCATCACCTTCGCCATTCCCCTAGTGCTCGGCCAGGCAGGCTACCGTTCAGAAGACATCGGCGAAATCATCATGCTTTATGGCTTGGGCGTGGTCGTATCCAACGCCTACATTTGCCCCCTTGTCGATCGCACCAAGAATACCGAGAAAATCCTGTTGATCGGCGCGGTTGCGAGCGGCGTCGGACTCGCTCTTATCGGACTAACCGAATCGTCGTTACTCGGGAACGACATTCTACGCACTGCCGTCATCGTCTTCGCGGTAGGGCTCGTTGGTGTTGCTCATGGGTTTGTCAACGCGCCGGTTGTGAGCCATATCGCGGGGTCCACTCTGGCAAAGGATCTCGGCGTTACTCCGGTCTCGACTGTTTACCGTTTCCTTGAGCGCGCGGGTCATGTTGCCGGACCTTTGATCATGAGCCAGCTGTTCCTCATTTGGGGTCAGGGGCCACACATCCTGGGCTGGGTTGGTGTTGTTGTCGCAATCCTCGGGGTCATTTTTGTCGCGCGCCGGCTGCAGCCACCCTCACGCGCGCTGAAAGGCGAGCCTGCCGAATGAAACCGTCTTTTTTCAAACAGGTTTGGCGATGGGCAAGTATGACCTTTGCGGCGCTGGCGCTATCGGTCAGCGCAGCTGCCGCGCAAGACCAGTCGTTTGCCAGTTGGTTCAAATACGATGCTGACATCGCCAACGCCTGGACTGTGCAAGGCGACGCAAGTCGTCCATTGGAAGTCAATATCACGAAGACTAAAGCGGGCAGCGGCCCCGCGAAGCGCATCATGGTACTCTACCCGCGCTCCTCGTCCGCGTACGACACTTCGATTTCCGTAATCCTTCGCGTATTCGCCAACAAGGATATCAACGCCGAATTCAGCATCGTCAATTTCGATTTGGATGGTAAAAAAGGCGATGCTGCATTGCGCGCCGCCGAACAGAAAAAAGTGGACTTGATTTTCGCGATGGGGTCCGAATCCGCGGCTTGGTTGGACCAGAAATATCGTGGCGGCAAAATTCCTGTGGTGACCGTCTGCTCCAAGGACCCGGTACAACTCGGACAAATGAAGGACTACGATAGCGGCAGTGGAAGCAATTTCGCCTTCACATCGCTCAACGTTCCCGTCGACGTACAGATGGCCTATCTGCACGACCTGCGACCGCAACTCAAGAACATCGCGATTCTGGTCGACAGCAAAAACATCAGCGCCATGCAGACCCAAGCGGAGCCGATCGCCAACTACGCCTACTCGCACGGTATCCATGTGATCTTTGGCGCAGTGCAAGACCCCAACACTGCTCGCGATGAGCTCGTCAAGATCACTCACAGCGCCGTGCAAACCATGCGCAAGACGGACCCTGAACTCAAAGAAAGCCTGTTTTGGGTGACCGGCAGTACGTCGGTGTTTCGCGAAATTAAGACCATCAACAATTTTTCTGAAAATGTTCCTGTGGTCAGCGCCGTTCCGGAAATCGTAACGACCGGCAAGGATACTGCGGTTCTTGGTATCGGGATCAGTTTCGAAAGCAACGCGCGCTTGGCCGCCATTTACGGTTCACAGATTCTGGATGGCAGGTCGCCCGGCACGCTCAAAGTCGGCATAGTCACGCCGCCAGACGTAGCGATCAGCTTCTTGAAGGCTCGGGAAATTGGAATGAAGATCCCGTTCAGCTTTTTTGAAATTGCAAACTTTATTTATGACTACAAAGGGCAGGTGGTTCGCGCCGTCGAGGACAAGCCACTGACCCGGTAGAGGCGACGCATTGACGCGACGTCAACCAGACAATGTCGAGAATGCTCGCCATTGTAAAACAGTAGCCGACGATGACCATTCGTAGCGTTCTGCTATCCTCAAAGACGAGGACCCGGACGACAGTTGGCCCAAGCCGCCGCAGTTTTCTCAAATGGGGCAGCGCTTCGCTTCTGTCCATCGTCGACATGACGAAGCTGCGACCAATCCCGATTGCGCAGGCATCCGGACTGGAAGCCCCTATCCTAGAGGGTCTTTCGCTTATGGTTGTAACTGATGACGTGATCAGTGAAGCCGCTAAGCCCCGCCGACTTCCGGAACTGATGATTGAGGAGTTCGCAACGCATGCGATTGGAAATGAACACCGCTCAGGGCTGATTCCAGATCGCAGCTTTTCACTTCATGTGCGATCGCTTCGCCGCACTGAAATGAGTAACATTCTATTCGATTGTGGCTCCACGAAAGAGGCGCTGTCCAACAATATGGCGCATTTGCGCATCGATCCTGCGGCGCTCGACCAAGTCTTGTCTCTAGATCGAGAACGTGAGCGCATAAGATTACCCCTTATCGCAGGCCGTAGGAACGACATGGCGACGATCGCCGATCACGGATTTTTGTCTCCAACATCGGCCTGGGCCTCCACAGCGGCGACAAACGAGGTATCCGCAAGGACGAACATCTCCTCCAACAAAGGAGGCTTGCCGTCGACCTCGGAGGAATACTCGCGCGAATCTATTACCGTCAGCTTTTTGCTCGTTTGCCGCGGTCTGATTGTCGTCACGTCCTGTGATCCGCGCAGCCTTGTTGCTGCGGTACAACAAGCGCAATCAGCGTCGGGTGTTGAAAAGGTTCATGCAGTAGTGATTGGGACCAATATGGCCGGTGCCGAAGGACAACGTGAAATTCAAGAGGCAATCGCCGCGCTGAAGAAGATCGGTCCCGACCATGTGATAATGGGTCATTGTTCCGGAAATCTCTTCTACGAAGCCGCGATGAGTGCCATGCCGGACAGAGTTATTCGCACAGCGGCCGGCATGCGTATCTCCTTCATGCTTTAGAAAACCGTCTGCCAGGCGACGAGTCCGGTCCGACCATGTCCTGATCGTCTCTTTATTCGCGGCCGACGGCGCTTGGCGACGGGACCCGACAGCAACCGAGCCCTCCTAATCCCATCCAAAAGCCTATCTGCTACCGGATTATGACTCCGGCTGCGCTATTGGTTTGCCCGGCCGCTTCACTGAGGAATTGTTGCTCCGGCTCTTCCAGTAAATAGGGTGTTAAGACTTTAAGGCGATTATGGACGCCGCATGCGCAGTGAACCGCACTGCATTTCTAGATTGCATGTTAGGCAATGGTCGGAGCCCATCCAATGTCAGAATTTGGTTCTTCGGACGCAGCTGGGCACCCGCGGTCTGTCGTAAATTTCGTCCCGCCGGCAAACTTCCTCACTTCCATTGCCAATTTGCCGGGGATCGTGGTTTACCAACGGATTGTCACGCCCGACGAGCAAGTTCGATACACGTATATCAGCGAGAGCTGTTTCGAGCTTTTCGGTGTTTCGGCCAAAGAAATTATTGCAAATCCCGACGCACTCACCGATCGACATAGCCCGGAATACAAGGCTAAATTCAAAGAGCGCCTTCTTTCCGCTTCAAAATCTCTAACAATATGGGATGTCGAGGCTTCTATCATCGATAAGGACGGGCAGAAGAAATTTACTCATGCCATTGCCCGGCCAGAAAAACAGAGTGACGGCTCGGTATTGTGGACTGGAATCATTCTAGACGAGACGCGCACGCGCAAAGCGATAGTTGAAGGCCTATCCCAAGGTCTAGTCTTTTACGACACGGACGATAATTTGATCCTACGGAATTCATACTATATCGATTTGTTTCCGCACCTGAAAGATATTGCTGTTTCCGGCGCCATATATGACGATGTCGTGCGCGCAGAAGGAGCAAATGACCTAAAGAGTTCGCAGCAAATTATCTACTCCCACGATGAGCTGCATGAAAGGCTGCTTCGACATCGCGAACCGCATTCGATGTTTGAATGTCAGATCTGTGATGGCCGATGGATTCTGGTCAATGAAAACCGGACCAGCGATGGCGGCACCGTAATCCTGTACACGGATATCACTGAGCTGAAACGGCGAGAGCGCGAGATTAAATTTCTCGCGGAGCATGACGTGCTCACCGGACTCCGAAATCGCGCTTCGTTCAACCGGGATGCGGAAACCGCGGTGAAGACGGCCAAATCTCAAGGAACACTAGCGGCGATTGTGTTCCTCGACCTGGATTTTTTCAAGGACATCAATGACACGCTCGGCCACCTAGCCGGGGACGAACTCCTGAAATGCATATCGAAGCGCCTGTGCGACTGCGTTCAAGATACAGGCACGGTCGCGCGCTTTGGCGGCGACGAGTTCGGCTTGATTATAGCGGACGCAAAGTCACCTGAGGCAGTCGCCGTGCTTGCCTCGGCGCTCGTGGATTCAATCAAGCAACCGGTCGACTATCAGGGTCAACACATCATTCCTAGTGGCAGTATCGGGATCGCGCTATCGAGCACCGACGGCGAATCCACTAGCGAGTTGATGAAAAACGCCGATCTGGCACTGTATCGTGCCAAGGCAGATGGACGGGGCACCTTCTGTTTCTTTGAGAAGCAGATGGACGCCGCGGCACAGGCCCGCCGCTCGCTCGAGATCGATCTTCGCCAGGCAGTCGACAAGAACGAGCTAGAATTGCACTATCAGCCGCAGATCAGTATTTTTACTGAGGAGATTATTGGGTTTGAGGCCTTGGTCCGGTGGCGGCATCCGAAAAATGGTTTGATTCCGCCGGCAGACTTTATTCAAATTGCCGAAGAAACTGGCATTATCGTGCGTATCGGAGAATGGGTAATCAGGAAAGCTTGCGAGGATGCACTCTCTTGGCCGGACTCAGTTACGATCGCCGTCAATATGTCGCTGGCGCAGTTCAAGAACCGCAACATCGTCGACTTCGTTGCTGCTGTCCTTAACGAAACGGGTCTGCTGCCAGATAGGCTTGAGCTCGAGATCACCGAATCGTTGTTGCTGAACGACAAGGCTGATCATTTGATGATCCTGCGTGAGCTCAAGGCGCTCGGCGTTCGCATCGCAATGGATGATTTTGGAACGGGATACTCCTGTCTTGCAACGCTTAGCAGCTTTCCTTTTGATAAAATCAAAGTGGACCGTTCATTTGTGATCGATATTGAGAGTAACCCCGACGCAGCGGCCATCGTTCATGCGGTTCTTGGGCTTGGCCATAGCCTCGGAATGATGACATGCGCCGAGGGCGTCGAAACAAATGAGCAATTATCGTTCCTGCGAGGCGAAGGCTGTAATGAAATCCAAGGCTATATCTACAGCAGGCCGCAGCCGATCGATCAGATCGCTCGAATAGTTGAGACTGGCCAGCTAAAGATGAGTAGCCGCGGCGCAGGCGTCTCCGCACCTCCCTTGCAGCCTGATAATTCGGCTGAGACTGCGGTGCTGCTGCGGGATTAGGACAAAATTGTTATGGCTTAAACGCCGTTGAAGGTCCGATGGGTATACAAATTCTGAGCTTGCCCGCATCATCATGCCTAGGCCGACGGCGCGATTGAGGATTTAAAAAAAATTCCCTGCCCGTCTAGATGCAGTCGCGCGCGAGAAAGCGATCCAACGAGAAAATAGTCGCCCCGATACTCGCGAATGACATGACCGCTGGGGAACAGAAAGCGCTAATTAGGCAGAGGGGCCGTTTCTTTCTGCCCGCGCCGGTGTATCGGCGTTTCCTGTTGGGACTGCCAAAAGCGAATGAGTCGCTGGGCCATTTGCGGAGCAAGCGCTCTGTAATCGCCTTCCAATGCTTCGACGCGCTGGTGTACCGAGTTTTGTCCGTTTGGACGGCACAGAAGCACTATGCGCGCATTATCCCATTCCAGCGCTATGAGCTTGCAGAGCACCAGCACACCAAGCGCCTCAACATCATAGAAAAGCTGATCGACGCATTCGATCGGCACGGCCGTCAACGACGCCAGTGTTGCAACTGTTTCGTCACGCTGCCGTGTCCGCGCAAATTCGATAAGTTTGCGCTTTGTCAGGGGCGTGTCTTGACTGAACGAGCGAACCAGTCTTTGCGCTTCGGCGTAATGCTTCGCCGTTAGGCCGGTCTTGAGTTGTCCTGATATCTCGGTCAGGATTTTATTGAGGGTCTCTCGTCTTGCCGGAGCCGCCGCAGCGAGGAGCTTTTGCCTCACCGTCTCACTCGCTCGAGTTAATATGTCTCGAAACAGCCGCGGAGGAATATCGGGTCTGCTTGCGACCGTAGTCGCCAGGCAATCGTCGCTATTGGCTAGTACGACCAGCTTCGAAAATCCAGAATCGGAAAAGCGAGCACCTTTGTTGCTCGTGACCTCATGCAAAACTTCGGAATCTCCTCGATCGATGAGGACCTCCGTAACAGCCTCGGTCAACTGCGGTCGGGCAGCAATCTTGAGTTGGTGAGCCTGGCCTTTGGTTCTTGCAATTTCAATGAGTTCTTGGTCTGTGATTTGATTCGAATGCGCCAACACTGGACCAGCAACCTCGATGGCGTCGTGGAATGCCAATTTTCGAATGGTGCGCGGAGGTACTTTTGTTATGGGCGCGAGCCGCATACTCAATTCAGCGAGTGATTCCTGCTCTAGGTGCGCGGTAAGTTGGTTGAGAACATCATCAAATAGCAAAACCTGGTGTTCGGAAAGATATCCGGTCTTGCTCGCAAAGAGGTCCGTAATACGCCGCAAAACTTCCGTTCGTCTTCCCGGCGACGCGCTGTGCAATGCACCGTCGAGTTCCGTTATTAGTGATTGAAATGAGGACACGGGCAAATCTCAAATATATCGGTGACCTTTGAGTGCAGCGCTGCACCACACAGATTATGAGCGAATACTAATTAGACTTTGTAACTATTTGCTGAATCGAGGGAATCCGTTTGCGGTTGAATCTGCAACCTCCGGCACGCCGCTTCCCTAAAACACCTGCCGCTGCGGTGGCCAGTCCTGCGCTGAATGCTAGAATCCATTAGCCCTACATCCGCATTCATACTCTTTGCGCCGCAAGCAACAAGGTAAGTTGATAATATAAATTAACATTATTTGAGAATGCGAGATCGTTCGAGCTATCATTAGCTCTAAATTGACAATTTTATCCATTAGAGCATGGCGACCAGCGTTGTGACGGCCTGGAAGTTGCGAGCGAGCTTGTCGTAGCGGGTAGAGATATGACGCCAATCCTTGCTCAAGCCTGCCATATTCCTTGCGCCACCGATAAAAGCTCTGTTGCGATTTCCCTGCTTCCTGGCGGGCCTCCGGCGCCGCCTTACCCTGCGCCATCAACACTTCAATCTGTCGCAGCAGCGTAACAATCTGCTCCGCGCTGAACCTCTTCTTCTTCGGCATGACCCAAGCACCTTTCCAAGCGCTTTTTCTCACATCGCTTGGTTCAAAAAAGCCCGGTCAGGTCAATTCCGACAAGACGAGATTTCCATTGCCAATCAATGTGGGCAGAAACCCGGATTTGTCGGAATGAGCATTGAAATCATTAAATTATCAGCTGACTCTTAATCAGCGGGTCCCAGGTTCGAGCCCTGGTGCGCCCACCATTTCAATATAAAATACAGCAACTTACCACGATGGACCCGAATGTCGTCTATCGGGTCGCACTGGGCGCGGACCGATTAGAAACGCATGAGATGGCCTAGCGGGCCGCACGACCAGCAATCCGTTTGCTGCCGACGTTCTGGTACCCGTCGTGCTGGCGGCTTGCCATATGCAATCGGTGCTGCTGCTTCGGAAAATTACATGCTGTGTCCGCTTGGAGTGGCCCGAGTCCCGTCAGCGTTCTATAATCCATCCGCTCGGGCGCATCGGAGGATCTCATGCGAATTTTGGCAACAATCGGTGCACTGACCATAATTGTCGCAATTGGCGCAGTGGTGTTCTTTTTCGGTGGCTTTTACAATGTTGCCGGCTCCCGGGAGGACCCTGCGATCGTCCAATGGGCGCTGGTCAAGGTTCGCACCAATTCGATCGTTCGCCACGCGCATGATCAGCCACCGTCCGGCTTCGATGATTCCGCCAAAGTGAAGGTCGGCGCCCACGAATTTGCCGAACACGGCTGTGTCAATTGCCACGGCGCCCCCGGCGTGAAATGGGCTAAGTTCTCGGAAGGTCTGCACCCCGATCCGCCCGACCTCAAGGACGTCGTCGCCGAGGTCGCGCCGTCGCAACTATTCTGGGTGATCAAGAACGGCATCAACATGACGGGGATGCCGGGCTTCGGAGCCGCTGGTGCGACGGACGAAGACATATGGGCTATCGTGGCCTTCCTGACAAAGCTCCCGAGCGTTTCGGAGGCCGACTACAAGGCCTGGACGGCGCCGCTTGCCGCGGCTGCGCCGAGTTTGCCGGCGCCAGCCGCGCCTGCGCCGCCCGCGCGGAATCAATAGACAAATGACGGGCGCGGCCCCGAGGCCAGATGAGTTCTTTTCGCCTTTACCGCCGTGTTCTCGAAAACCTTGGGGCTGACAGCCGAATAGGCTGGTTCCTGGCACTCGCTAATCTGGCTCTGGCCATGGCGCAGTTTGCCGAGCCGGTGCTGTTTGGCCGTGTTGTCGATACGCTCACGCGTACACGTGCGAACGACGGGTCGATCGCATGGTCGCACTTGTGGCTGCTTCTTATCGTTTGGGTGGGCTTTGGGCTATTTACCATTCTCTGTGGTACGCTTGTTGCGCTCTACGCCGATCGGTTGGCGCATCGCCGTCGCCTCGCGATCTTGACCGATTATTTCGAGCACGTCCTCCAACTGCCGCTTGTTTTTCACGGCGAAGTCCATTCCGGCCGGCTGATGAAGATCATGCTGCAGGGGACTGACGCGCTGTGGGCGCTCTGGCTCGGCTTTTTCCGCGATAACCTTGCCGCGTTTGTCTCGCTGCTAATACTGATGCCGCTCGCGCTGTTCATCAATTGGCGTCTGGCTATTTTGCTGATCGTTCTGTGTGTGGTGTTCGCGGTATTGACCGCGCTTGTGCTGCGTAAGACAGAATTGATGCAGCAGACTGTTCAGACTCGGCACTCGGACCTTGCCGAGCGAGCCTCCGACGCGCTCGGCAACATTGCTTTAGTACAAAGTTTTACGCGGGTTGAATCCGAAGTGATGGCGCTTAGGAGCGCGAGCGAACAGCTGCTCGCCGCGCAGTTTCCGGTGCTGTCCTGGTGGGCGGTCGTGGCCGTGCTGACGCGAGCGGCTACGACGCTGACGGTTCTCTCGATCATTCTGCTCGGTACGTGGCTGTTTCAGCGCGGCCTTATTTCGGTCGGCGAGATCGTCACTTTCATGGCCTTCGCGGGCATGGTGATCGGCCGCCTCGATCAGGCGGTCAGCTTCGTCAACCGTCTGGCGATGGATTCGGCCAAATTACACGAATTTTTCGACGTCCTCGATACCATCCCGGCGATGCATGACCGGGCCGACGCCGTTGAGCCTGGTCGCGTTGCGGGTGGCGTCGAATTCAAGGACGTGTCTTTTGCCTACGATGGTAAGCGGCCGGCGGTCGCGGGACTCAACTTTACGGCGCTGCCGGGAGAAACCGTGGCCTTGGTGGGTGCGACCGGAGCTGGCAAGTCGACGGCACTTGCGTTGCTGCATCGCGCCTTCGATCCGCAGTCAGGGGCGATCACGATCGACGGCATGGATGTGCGGAATATCAAACTCGCCGCGCTCCGCCGCAATATCGGCGTCGTATTTCAGGAAGCGCTACTATTCAACCGCTCGATCGCGGACAATCTGCGCATCGGAAAACCTGACGCGACAGATGATCAAATGCGCGAGGCGGCGTTGCGGGCGCAAGCACTAGACTTCATTGAATACAGCCCCGACGGATTTGAAGCCAAAGTGGGAGAGCGTGGGCGCATGCTGTCGGGCGGCGAGCGCCAACGCTTGTCGATTGCGCGCGCACTGCTAAAAGATCCGCCAATCCTGATTCTCGATGAGGCGACGAGTGCGCTCGATGCCGCCACCGAATCGAGGCTGCTGGCGGCGCTCGACGAAGTCATGAAGAACCGCACGACGTTCGTTATTGCCCACCGTCTTGCTACGATCCGCAAGGCGACGCGCATCCTGGTGTTTGAGGAAGGCCGGATCGTCGAATCCGGCTCGTTCGACGAGCTTTCCAAATTGGGCGGCCGCTTCACACAGCTTGCCAAGGCGCAATTCATGGCGGTATGAGAGTTCTGCGGTGTTACGCCGGCTCTGGCTGACCTTGGGCGAGTGCCACGGAGCCCGCGATGCTCGCGAGTACTGCCCAATAGGCGTAGCGGAAGTCCGACGCGACCCCGACGGAAAAAAAAGTCAACACATAGACGGCGGCCGATCCGCAAACCCCGATGGCCAAGGCGCCCGAGGGCGTGTCGCGCTGCCGCCAAGCAAACGCGAACACCGCGATGCAGGCGAGCAGCCAAGAACCCGCACGGAACAGCGGTGTGGACTTAAGCATGTTGTGGATCGTCACCAGCGCGTTGAAAGCGGAGCGATCCGCGAACACCGTCTTAGATGGATGGTCAATATCGGCGGTCCACATAGTAAGATTGTCGTTCGCCAGAAAATTCCACATGAATGCGGTGCGGTGCTCAAGATAGGCGAGGGGGTGGCGCGTGATGGCATGCAGCCATGCATCGGTGATGACCGGCGTGCCGAAAATCTTGTCGCCTTCGAGCCGATGCATCACGAATTCGCAAGGCTCAAGCCGCCAATAGAGATCCCATTCGGTCGGCCGGTAGCAGTCGTTGATAAGGAGTTGCGTTTCGGCCTCGCCCCAGGTGACGGGATATTGGTTCTGTTTGGCGAAATGGCTGATGCCACCGAGATCGAAGACCATGATCGATTGCAGCGGGTGCTGCCGGGTCGCGCCAAGAGCGCCGTAGTAGACCACCTGCACGAGGGCAAAAAAGCCAATAGCCGCAGGCACAAAGACGATGGCCGCGCGCTTCCATGAAAATCGATCGGGCCACACAACATAGCCGGCAAGAAGCGGTGCCGCGATGAGCGCGTTCGGACGAATAAGAACGCCGAGCGCTACCAGGCCAAGCGCGACCACCATTGTCGGTGCGCGCGGCATCACCTTGCGGTCGGTGACTGCGAAAGTAAGCGCGGCCGACAACAGCCAGGCAGTCGCAAACAGAACGTCACGCCAGATAATCCCGACGAAGACAAACGCCGGAGGCGACAATGCCAGCAGCAGCAGCGCCACCGCCAGCCAGACGGAACGGCGCCCTATGCTGAAAGCGAACAGTCCGAAACTGAGCCAGTAGAACGCCGCGATCAGCAGAAACATGCTCGCCGAGCCAGGCGCGATCGGATCGACCAGCGACCACAGTACCGTCATCACCGGCGATTGCCAGTCGCCGCGCGTACCCTTTGCGATGTCTTCATAGACGAATTTAGCGTCGTAGGTCATGACGCCGGGATAAAAGACGAGCAGCGTCAGAAAAATGCCGATGACGATCATCGCGCCGATCAACAGCACGGCATGCCGCGAAAGCGTCGCATCTGTAGGTGTGCCGTCAGGCGATAACGGCATACACATCCCCTGAATTGGCTTCGTGCGGCAGATCCTTTAGCCACCGCGCGATCGCTGCACCGTCGACCCACTCGGCATGTACGAAGTTTTGGCTTTCGCCAAGGGCGGCGTTAAAGCGCGTGTAACCGAGCGCGGCACATCGATCGATACAGGCGGAAGCAACGTCGCGTTGGATGGTGGTGATCTCAAACGAAAGCGCTTTGACCGGCCGTGAAAGGCCAGCCAAGGCCTCCGCCTCGAAGCCTTCAACATCGATTTTCACGAAGGCCGGGACGCCGTGTCTTGCGATTAACGCATCGAGCGTTGTCATGGGCACTTGCACTGTCTTCGTCCAGCGTTGTGCCTCCCAGCCGGGAGCGCCGCGGGCGGCGCTGAGAAAACCGCGCGAAGCGGTCGAGACTGTCGGATTGTTTGGGTTGATTATGAACTCGGTCGTTCCCGGGTTGCGGCCGATGGCAACCGCTTCGATCATGACGTCGAATGCGCGCCCATAAATGAGCCTAAGCACTTTCACCAAGGCTGGCTGCGGCTCGACAGCGATGACGCGCGCGCCAAGGCGACGGAACGAAGCGATACGGTCGCCGACATGGGACCCGACGTCGAAGACCAAGTCGCCGCGCCGCACGAAGCGACTGTACAGGCGATCCATCGCCGCAGAGCGGGCCCGGTGGCCGTAGTAGATGCGCAGCGACCGGACAATGCCGCGCGCGGTCTTTAGTCCTTCGAGCATGGAAGTGTCCGCGTTATGCCGGCTGCGGACGCGGCACGGGTGCCGCAATCTCAATCGCAGGCAACGCCAGTTCGGCGAGGGCTGCAGGCGGCGCGGTTTCCTCGGGCAAGCGGCCTATGCCGATACGCGCGAAGGCTCTTCCAACCGCGGGCCAGGCCGTAGCGACCGCAAACGGTATCGACAGGGCCGGACCTGCGGCGAGAAACAGCGCGTAGGGGATCGCACCTGGATGCGTCCATACGAGCACGCCGATCGCGCCGCAGCCGAGCAAAGTGTGCGGCCAGAGGTTGCGAAGCGCCAGCGCGAACGGGATCGCATGATCGTCGCGGGTCTGCCCGATCCAGCCGATTTCGTGGCCGAACAGCAGTCCGCACAAGAATATGGTGTGGCCGAACCACAAGATCGGACACAGCAAAATCGAATATGCAGTTTCAATGGCGTAGTTGGTGACGAATCGTGCGGTGCCGCCGAAAGCGCGACGAAGCTCCGGCCGCAATAGGATGTCGATCGCACTGGCGATCTTCGGCGAGAACCACATGACCAGGACCAGGATGAACAGGACCATGCCGGCATCCGGACGGATGAAGTCGGCGGGAGTCTCGGCGAAGGCAAGCGAAAGGGCGCCAAGCACCAGCATGCCGATCCAGGCTGGCGAGCCGATGAACATCAGGATCGCGATCACGAGTTGATAACGGCTTACGGCCTTGATGCCGGGAAGAGTCATGAAACGCCAATACTGCATGTTGCCCTGGCACCAGCGCAGATCGCGGCGGATGAATTCGATCAGGGTCGGCGGGTTTTCCTCCCAGCCCAATTCTTCTTCCGGCAGCACCCGCACGTCATAGCCGGCGCGCCGCATCAGCACGGCTTCGATTTGGTCGTGGCTGAGAATATGGACGTCGGTTGTGTCGTTCTTGGCCAGTGCGGGAAGTTCGCAATGCGCCATGAACGGCTCAAGCCGCAGCACCGCGTTGTGGCCCCAATAGGGACCGCAATCGCCCTGCCACCACGCGCTGCCGATGGTGTAGGAGCGCAGACCGAGCCGCATACCGAACTGAAAGATCCGTGCGAAAGCGCTGGTTGACGGTAATCCGACGACGAGTCCCTGCAAGATGCCAAGCTTTGGGTCCGCTTGCATGATGCGTACGAGGCGCAAGATAGCCTCGGCGGTCATGAAGCTGTCGGTGTCGAGGGTCACGGCGAATTCGTGCTTATCGCCCCACCGCTCGCAGAAGTCGCGAATATTGCCGGCCTTGTAGCCGGTGTTGGCGTCGCGGCGTCGGTAAGTGAGTGCCATACGACCGTGCCAACGCGACGCGAGAGCACTAAAACATGCTTCCTCGATCGTCGCTATTTCGCCATTGCTGGTGTCGCTCAGGATGTAGACTTGAAAGCGGTCGCCAACTCCGGTCGCGCCGAGGCCGCTCATCATCGGTTCGAGATTGCGGATTACCCGCTCCGGCGGTTCGTTGCGGATGCACACCAGAACCGCGGTCGATGCCGTTACCGCCTCGTTCCCGCGGATGCCGGCTGCTATCGGGATCACCGCTGCGATCGGATCCGGCGCAAAGCGCATGATGAGGAATCCAATCGTGGCGTTCCAGAATCCGGCTACCATCCACGGCAGCGTCACTGCGAACAGCGCCAAAATCACATAATCAACGATGTCGAAGCCGCCGGGTGACAAGGTCACCGCCATGAGTGCGAGCGACCCGGCCATTGTCGCGGCAAAGAGGACGCCAACCAGCACCCTGCGGCCGGTCAAACTCGCCCCAGCGCGGGTGCTGTCTGCTTCTTGCAATGGAGAGCGTTCCAACACGCGAGTGCGACTTCTGATGTTTAAGCGGTTAGGACAAGATATAACGATATAACACGAAGTGATGTCCCAATAGTCCAACTCAGGATCAAGAAAGTGGCGATCGGCCGGACAGATGAACTTGCCCAGGCGCTTTGGTACGTCGGGCCGGGACGCGTCGAAATTCGCGAGGAAACGGCCGCTCCGCCGGGGCCGGACGAGGTACGTGTGCGCGCGCTTTTCAGTGCGGTCAGCCGCGGTACCGAAGCGCTCGTTCTGGGCGGACGTGTCCCCGCAAGCGAATTCGAGCGCATGCGCGCGCCTTTCATGAGCGGCAGCTTCCCGTTTCCGGTCAAATACGGTTACGCCACGGTTGGAACGGTCGAGGCAGGGCCGGCCGGCATGCTCGGCCGCTTTGTATTTGCGCTCCATCCCCATCAGAGCATTTTTAATGTCCCTTCAAATACTGTCGTGGTCTTGCCCGATCGCGTGCCGTCCAAGCGCGCGGTGCTTGCCGCCAATATGGAGACCGCGCTCAACGCAGTGTGGGATGCTGCTCCAGGGCCGGCTGGCCGCGTCGCCATTGTCGGCGGGGGCGTGGTGGGCGCGCTGGTTGCCTATCTGTGCGGACAGGTGCCGGGCACGCAAGTAACGCTCGTCGATATCAATCCTGCGCGCGCGGAATTGGCGCGCAGCCTCGGCGTGGAATTCGCTGTGCCCGAAGTGGCTCCCGCTGAATGCGATCTTGTCATTCACGCCAGCGGCACGGCGGAAGGCCTCGCCACGGCGCTCAGATTGGCAGCCTTCGAGGCCACCGTGCTCGAAGCTAGTTGGTACGGCGACGCCCTCGTGCCGGTACCGCTCGGCGGCGCATTCCACAGTCGGCGGCTGAGGCTGGTCTCGAGCCAAGTCGGCCATGTTGCGCCCTCGCACCGCGCGGAGTGGACGCGGGCACGCCGGCTAGCGGCTGCCGTGGCAATGCTGACCGACGCCCGGCTGGACGCTCTGCTGGCGCCTGCAGTAGCATTTGCCGAACTGCCGGCGCGGCTTCCCGATATTCTTAGTCCAAAGAGCGGCGTGCTCTGCCAGCTTGTTGCCTATTCCTGAGGAGACAGCATTGTTCGCCGTAGAAGTTCGCGACCACATTATGATTGCCCATTCGTTTCGCGGGGCCGTGTTCGGCCCGGCGCAATCCCTGCACGGGGCAACCTTTGTCATCGACGCCGCTTTCATCGCGGACAGACTCGACGCCAACGGCATTGTCGTCGACATCGGGCGGGCGCATGAGGCGCTCAAGGCGACTATCGCGCCGCTCAATTACCGCAACCTTGACGACCTGCCGGAACTGAAAGGCGCCAACACCACAACCGAGTTTCTGACGAAATATATATTCGACCGGCTGGCGGATGCCGCGCGCGCCGGGAACCTCGGTCGCGACGGCCGCGAGCTCGGCGCAATTCGGGTCACGCTCTCGGAGTTGCACATCGCGCGCGCGTGGTACGAGGCGGCCTTGTGGTGAGAAGGTTCGCGTTCGCGATTCCGGGCGATCTCGCGACCCCGACGGGTGGTTATGCCTACGACCGGCGCATGATCACGGAACTCGAACACCTCGGCTGGCATATCGATCTTGTCGATCTCGGTGATGGCTTCCCGTGGCCGAGCGATGAAATGCGTGGCGCGGCGCAGACGCGGCTATTAGCTGTGCCACCTCAGCGTGCCATCATCATCGACGGGCTGGCGTTCGGCGTCCTGCCCGACGCGGCGTTGCAGCTTCGTTCGCGCCATCCGCTGGTCGCGCTTGTGCACCATCCGCTCGCGATGGAGTCCGGTCTCTCTGCTGGGCAATCCGATCTCTTGCGGGCTAGCGAACGCGCGGCGCTGGCCGCCACAAGCCATGTCATCGTTACGAGTGCCGCGACCGCGCGATATTTGGTCGCTGATTACGCCGTTTCGGCCGAACGCATCACAGTTGCATGCCCGGGTACCGATCGGGCGCCGATGGCGCGAGGCGGTCAGGACGGTATTGTGCGGTTGCTTTCCGTCGGTGCAGTCGTGCCACGCAAGGGGTTCGACGTGCTAATTGCGGCGATCGGTACGCTCATAGACCTGCCGTGGCATTTAACCATTGCCGGCGACCGCAGCCGCGACCCAGAAACGGCCGCGCAACTCGATGCCGATATCAGGCGCTACGACCTTGTCAGCCGGGTCACCGTGCACGGCGCTGTCTCATCTGAACGTCTCGCGGAACTCTACGCCGGCGCCGATCTGTTCGTGCTAGCCTCCCGTTTCGAAGGCTATGGCATGGCGTATGCTGAGGCCATTGCGCGAGGTCTGCCGATTATCGGAACCAATGCCGGTGCAATCCCGGATACGGTTCCTGCCGAGGTTGGCGTGCTTGTTGCCCCGGATGATCCGGATGTGCTTGCGCTGGCGCTACGTAAGATAATCGAAAAACCAGATGAACGACGCCGCATGGGGACGTCGGCGCGTGCGGCGGCAAGCCGCCTGCCAACCTGGCAGGAGTTGGCAAAAATATTCGCAGACGCGATCGAGGCACTCGCATGAGCGGGTTCTCGGCGGATTGGCTCGCGCTACGCGAGCGCTACGATGCGCGGGCGCGCAATTCGGCCGTTCTTGATGCCGTCGTTGCTTCGCTCAATCGCTATCCTTCGGTCAGAATTTCAGATCTTGCTTGCGGCACCGGAGCTACGCTGCGCGCGCTTGCGCCCCGTCTTCCTGTCCAGCAGAATTGGCAACTTGTCGACAACGATCTTGGCCTGCTGGCGCGCGCGACCGCGATGGCGCGTCCTGCGACAGTATCTGTCGCGGCGACTACCATCGATCTTAACCGCGACCTCGAAGCCGCGCTCGATGGTCCGGTCGATCTGGTTACCGCTTCGGCGTTGCTCGATCTCGTTTCAGAGGCCTGGCTCGAACGGCTAGCGGTCGAGATTGCGGCGCGGTCGATCCCGATTTATGCGGCCTTGAGCTACGATGGACGAATCAAAATCAATCCCGTCGGCTCCTTCGATGACGCGATTGTTGCCGCGGTCAACGCGCACCAGCGAAGCGATAAGGGCTTCGGGTCCGCGCTCGGGCCAGGCGCGGCTTCATTCGCGATCGCGCGGTTTGAAAAACTCGGTTATTCCGTCGTTCACGGCAAATCTGATTGGGTCATCGGGCCGGACGATCGAGACATGCAAATCGAAATTTTGGCCGGCTGGGCGAGTGCGGCGAGCGAACTAGGCGATCTGCCGCCCGCCGACACGGCCGAATGGCTGACGCGCCGGCGCGACACCGTCAACGCCGGGCGCTCATCAATCCGCGTCGGTCACGTCGATATTTTTGCCAAGCCGATCGGTGCGCGCTGAGCGGTCAAGTCGCAGTCGAACAGAACCTCGTCATCGATCTGGTGTGCGCGTATCGGAATGCGCAAGGCCTGATCGGCGCGCTCGATCGCGGGCAAAATGAAGCTTGCGCGCCCAGAGCCGAGAATGATCGGCGCGACAATGACGTGCAGGCGGTCGAGACAGCCAGCAGCGAGAAAGCGCGATACCGTTTCGGCGCCGCCTTCAATTAACACGCGGCGCATACCGCGATCGGCCAACGCTGCAAGGATCGTCCGTGGAGCGATATGCTTGTCGTTGGTGGGCAATGACAGAATTTCCACACCGGCAGGCGGGGCGCACCGTGTTCCTTCCGCCGTGACCAGCAGACGACGGACGCCATCGCTGGCGAACAACTTGGCGCTGGCGAAAAGCCTTCCATTTGGATCTATGACGACACGTGCCGGCTGCGGTCCGGCGACCCGTCTTACTGTCAATTGTGGATCATCGGCGAGGGCGGTGCCCACGCCAACCACAACGGCATCGACCAAGGCCCGTAGCCGGTGCAAGTGCGCGAGGCCCGCCGGGCCATTGATGTATTTCGAGTGCCCCCTCGTCGTAGCGATGCGCCCATCAAGCGATTGGCCGACCTGACCGACGACGACCATTTCGTCGACGGTCCCAGTCTGGAGGGGGCCGAACTGCTCGTTCCAGGGAGGGGGTAGGGTATGCGTCGAACCGCGAAAGACTTGGCTGAACTCAAGCCATGCATCGCGGCTGCTGTCGCCGGGAGGTATTTCTTGGGTAATGTCCTGGCGCACTTTGGTCCCAAGCGGATGGACATCTTTTAGACGCACGAGGCGTCAATTTAGATGGTAGGCTCAAGGCTGTCGCTACTGTTCACCCAAAATACTTGAGTTGCGACCGGAATGGCCAAGGGACTGGCGGTGTTCTATCATTGCGTCAGTCGAACGGAAAGTATGGGGATGAGCGTTATTCGGTCAGACGTCGGTTCCGCATTGTTCGGCACTAAGGGGCAGATTGGCGTCAATCGCGGGCTAGCCGAATTCCATGCCGGGCGACCGGTGCTTATCGCCGGCGGCGACGTGCCAATCCTCGCTTTGCCGGTCGAGGGGCTCACCGCAGAGCGGCTTGCCGAATTCGTAACGCTCTGCGCGCCGGCGGCTCCACGGCTGGTCATCACGCAGCGACGCGCGATGGCGCTCAGGCTCGACGTGCCGGCGCCGGTGGCATTGCAGCTTGGGTTGTCCCATGACGTGAATGAGATTTTGTCGCTCGTCGCCGATACCAAAATTACGTGCACCCTCAGTGCAACGCCGGCCGGCACTGCGGCCGCAGCCGCAATCCAACTCGTCAAATTGTCGCAAGGGCTGCCGGCGGTACTGGCGGCAGATGTCGCGCAGGAAGATATCAAAAAATTTGAGCCTCAAATTATCGCGGTCGAAGCGGCGGCGGTGGCGAAGTTCGGCGACGATGCCATCCGCTCTCTCACGATTTCAAGCGAAGCGTCGGTGCCGCTCAATTCCGGGACGCGCACGCGTTTCATCGTTTTCCGCGACGCGATGGGCGGCAGTTCGGTCGCCGTCGTTGTCGGAGACCCCACCTTCGCTAAGCCGGTCCCCGTGCGCTTGCATTCCGCTTGCCTCACCGGCGATGTCTTCGGCTCAAGGCGATGCGACTGCGGCGATCAACTTAAACTCGCGCTCACGCGCATCGACGATATAGGCGGCGGTATCATTCTCTATTTGGCGCAAGAGGGCCGCGGGCTTGGCTTGGCCAATAAGATGCGCACCTATCAAATGCAGGAGGGCGGGCTCGACACGGTCGATGCCAATACAACGCTCGGCTTTGATGACGATGAGCGCGACTACGGTATCGCCGCGCGAATGCTGCAAATGCTTAACTGCACGCGTGTCATGCTGCTCACCAACAACCCGGCCAAGCTCGACGGCCTGTCGAAGGCGGGAATCCAGATCGTAAGCCGGCTGCCGCTGGAAGCACCGATTCACTCCGATAATCGCCGCTATCTTGCTGCGAAAGCGGCCCGGGCCGGCCACCGGCTCGATCATCTCACAGCATCGCTCGCCGACCCAGCGGACCCGGATCGGGACGTGGCACCTCTGGCAACTTGAGGTTGGCAGGGTTGCCGACTTCGTGGCAAATATCGCGCGTACTTTCCTGCAACGCTAGGAAACGATAGCGGCCATGCCACAAGCTGTGCGGCGTCGATTGATCGGTGAGCTTACCTTCCCGGAAGTCTCGACCCTGCTCAAAGGGAGTTCGATACTTTGCCTGCCGATTGGCTCGATCGAACAGCACGGTCCTCACTTGCCGCTCAATACCGATGTTGTGCTGGCGGAGGAATTTACACGCCGCATTATCGACCGGTGGGGCGAGTCCCTCGATCTTTGGCAACTGCCGATATTGGCGCTAAGCCTAGCGCGCGAGCATGAATGGGCGCCCGGCACCATGTCGCTGTCGGTCCAAGGCATGACGGCGTTCATGCGCGACCTCGGCCGCGAAATCGCCCGCTCGCTACCCACGAAGAATCTCGCCATCATTAACGGTCACGGCGGCAACCGGGGAATTCTCGAAGCTATCACGCAGGACTTGCGCGCCGACTTTAGCCTCAATGTCTGCGTGCTGCATCCAGCTACATGGGTCGAAGTTGACCCGAACTCGGCAATTCCGGAAATCCACGGCGGAAAGAACGAAACTTCCATGATGTTGGCGATCGCACCCCAGCTGGTGCGGCGGGATCAAATCGCACAATTGAAAGAATCCCACGACGGGGAGGCGGTCCGCGAGACGGTCCTCAATCCGGGGGTGACGTGGCCGTGGTCGACGGACGACAAGCGCATTGCCGATATGGGCATCATCGGTGACGCGCAGGCGGCGTCAGCAGAGTTTGGAATGAAGGTGCTCGATCATATGGCCGAGGCGGCAGGCGGTGTTCTCAGTCAACTTTTGGACCGTCAGACTCATATGCGCCGCTAGGTATTCGGGTGCGCGTCCGGTGCGCTCGTGGAGACCGTAGAAATGACGGCCGATCAATCGCATTCGCACTTCGTGGACGGCTTGTCCTGGGCCGACGCCGCCACCCGCTCCGATGCCGATTTATTGCGTGTCTTGGTCGTCACCGCCGGACTCTGCGTGTCGGTTCTCTTCGTCGTTGTCGGGCTTCGATACGAGTTGCAGTTGTACGGCGATGGCGCGATGTTTTCCTATTCTGTCGCCGTCCAGGACGCCTGGGCGTTTCATTGGCACAACATTTCGGGCCGCTTGTCAGTTTACCTCTTTTGCCTGGCGCCCGCCGAGGCCTACGTCAGTCTGACCGGGAACCCGAGCGGCGGCATTGTTGTCTACGGATTCCTGTTCTTTGCAGCTCAAATCCTTGGGCTCGCCGCAACGTTTGCGTCTGATCGTTCCAGGGGCCACATCATCTTTAGCTACGCCTGTTTCTCGACGGCCTGTCTCTGCCCGCTGGTCTTCGGTTTCCCAACCGAAATGTGGATTGGACACGCGCTATTCTGGCCAGCTGTCGCCGTTTGCCACTACGCCCGCCGAGGAATTGGCGGGGCTGCGCTGGTGTTTGTCGTTCTGCTCGCGCTCCTCTTCACCCATGAAGGCGCAATTGTGCTTGCGGTAACCATCTTGGTGACGCTTCTGTTGCGCGGCGTGCGTCATCCCCTGTTTTTGCGGGCGGCATGCGCATTGTTCGTCGCGATGGCGATCTGGGCCACGGTCAAAGCGGCACTTCCTCCCGACAACTACTTTGCCGATGTCTATGTCAGGGCGGCGCTGGGTTTCTTCGACGACGCGCTGTTGAGCAGCCGTTTGGTCTTGCTGCTCCTCGCAGCAATAATCGGCTACGGCGTTATCTTTTTCATCTTCTTTCGAATTGCACCGACAAGAGCGCACTTCTACGCGGCTGCAATCGTCGCCCTGGCGCTCGCCGTCTACTGGCTATTGCTGGATCATGGGCTGCATGCCGCCAACCGGTACTACATACGGACGATACTGGTTGCCGTCACGCCCCTTCTCGGCGCGCTGGCTGCGATCTATGCGGTCCACGCCGACGGCGGATCGGCGCCATTAGAAATTGTTCCGGTGCGCATCACGCGAGTTCTTACCAGCTGCGCCATGGTTCGCGCGATTGCCGGAGTCTTTCTGTTGGTGATGTTGGTGCATGTTGTCGAGACCGCCAAATTCGTGACGCAATGGACAAAATACAAAGCATCAGTATTGGCGCTGGCCACGGGCACGGCGTCCGATCCGGCGCTCGGAAGCCTGCGTCTCGTTTCGTCGGCTCGAATTGCACCGGAGCTCAATCGGCTATCTTGGTATTCGACGACACCGTACTTATCCGTGATTCTTGCCGGATTCGCGCCGACGCGGCTTGTCGTGAGCCCGCGGAGGGACAATTATTTTTGGCTGTCTTGCGAAATGGCCACGGCGAATCTCAAAGCCGACCGTGTCGTCCCCGCGGCAAGCCGCGAACTTGTGCGTATCTACTCCTGCTTACACCGTTAGCGCCGCGCCAGTCCGGGCGAGCCTGTGGGCGTTACGAGACGGAGCCGGTATAGCGTCAAGCCGGTTGTTTTGATTCGCGCGTCTATCGCGCTACACCAACAATATGTCCATGACGATATGGCTGCAAAGCGTGGCAAGCAATTGACATGACACGCGGGTCCGCTAACCTGTTTTGCAGCTTTGGACGCGGTCAGCGCAATCCCCTTTGTCCAGCGCCGTAGAACTTGTGCATTGAATATCGCCGGTGAAATCACAGTTGCCGCGCCACGTGCGGCCGTATTTAAAGCGCTTAGCGACGCTCCGTTTTTTGCGTCTTGCATCGACGGCGTGCGGGATCTCACGGCGATTGACGCTACCCATTTCGATGCGGTGCTGGAGACCCGTATCGCCTACATGCGTTTCAGGTTCAAGGTCGCCGTCGAGATGACCAAGGCAATCGCACCGGACGAGATCGAAGCCAAGGTCGAGGGCACACCGCTGGGTATGGTCGGCCGCCTGACTGCAACCGCCACGACAAGGCTTGCCGAAGCCGGTGAGGGGACCATCATCCGCTATGCGATCGACGCGACGCTGACCGGAAAACTCGGCAGCATGGGTCAACCGGTGCTCAAGGCCAAGGCGAGGGAAATGGAAAAGCAGTTTAGTGCGCGTCTTGCCGCCGCGTTCGCCGACGGGACGGCGCCGGTGACAGCACCATGACGCCGTTCGAGCTCGACGAGCCGGCCTCGCTTAAAGAGGCGATCGCGCTGATCGATCCGGACGATCCGGAAGTGCGGCCGATCGCCGGCGGCACCGCGCTGATGCTTATGATGAAGGCCGGCGTTTTCCGGCCGCGGCGGCTGGTGAGCCTGCGCAAGTTGGGTGGCAAATTTACGCGCATCGCGGCCATGCCGTCCGGTGAATTGACCATCGGCGCGCTGGCGCCGTTGTCCGCGCTCGAGCATTCGCCCGAGGTGGCGCGCCATGCCCCGGTGATCGTGCGCGCCATGAAGCGGCTGTCGAACGTTCGGGTGCGCAACGTTGCGACGGTTGGTGGCGCGTTGGCGCATGGTGATCCGCACATGGACCTGCCGCCGGTGCTGATCGCGCTCAAGGCGTCGGTCGTGATCGCCGGACCGGATGGCGAGCGCACTTTGCCGGTCGAGGACCTGCTCATCGGCTATTACGAAACCGCGCTCGCCAAGAACGAGCTGATCACCGAACTACACATTCCGGCGCAGGACTCGACGCGTTCGGTTTACTGCAAGGTTACCGCCGGTTCGGTGGACGACTGGCCGGCGCTCGGCGTCGCGGTCGCGCTTGCCGCCGAGGGATCGTACGTTAAATCCGCGCGCATCGTGGTGAGCGCGGCGACGGTCAAGGCCATGCGGCTGAAATCCGCCGAACAGGCGCTGACTGGCGTCGAGGCAAACGACAAGACGCTTGCCAAAGTCGCGGAGGCCGCCGCCGCCGAAGCCGACATCATCGCCGACCTGCGCGGCTCAGCCTCCTACAAGCGCGAACTGTTGCGCGTCTATGCCGCGCGCGCGGTGCGCGCTGCTATCGGTGGAGGCGCGTGATGGCCGCGACCACCACCACAGGCGGACAGGTCGGCCGCTCGCTGCCGCGGATCGAGGCGCGCGAAAAGGTCACCGGTCGCGCTGAATACACTCACATCATGCAGTTGCCCGGCATGCTGCATGCGAAAATCTTCCGCAGTACGGTGGCGCACGGGCATATCAAGTCGATCGACACCAGCGCAGCGCTTAAAATACCCGGCGTCTATGCCGTCTACACCGGCGACGACGTGCGCAAGGTGATCCCCGATCCCTATTACGGCCCCGCTTTCCACGACCAGCCGATCCTCGCGATTGGCAAGGTGCATTTTGTCGGCGAACCGGTCGCCGTGGTGCTCGCCACCGATCCGCACGTCGCCGAGCAGGCTGCGCAAGAGATCGTCGCCGAATACGAAGAACTGCCGGCGGTGTTCGACGAGGTCGAGGCGGCCGAAAACATGACCCTCGTTCATGAACAGCTCAAGCCCGCCGGCACCTTCGCCGACCTCAAATATCTCAAGGGTCGCCAGGGCACCAATATCGCGCTCGATTTCCGCCTGCGTCGCGGCGACGTCGACAAGGGCTTTGCCGAGGCCGCGAAGGTGTTCGAGCACACCTTCCGCACCCAGAAAGTCCTGCATTTGCCGCTCGAGCCGCACGCCTCCATCGCCGATTATCGCGACGACGGCGTGACGATCTACTCCTCGGCGCAGGGGCCGTCCTTCGTGCGCACCGAGATTGCGCGCCTGCTCGGCTGGCCGGAAAACCGCGTGCGTATCAAGGTGCCGTATCTGGGCGGCGGCTACGGCGGCAAGCTCTATATCAAGCTGGAAGCGCTGGCGGTGGCACTGTCGATGCTGGCGAGGCGGCCGGTCAAGGTTGCGAATACGATGGAAGAGCATTTCTATACCATTACCAAGCATCCGAGCACGTTCCGCATCAAAAGCGGCCTCGACAAAGACGGCCGCATCATCGCGCGCAAATGCGAGATTTGGTGGAACGGCGGCGCCTATGCCGACATCGGTCCGCGCGTGACGCAGAAATCAGGCTTCACCGCATCCGGCCCTTACGACATCGACAATGTCTCGATCGATTCCTACGCGCTCTATACCAATCTGACGCCTGCCGGCGCGTTGCGCGGCTTTGGCATCCCGCAATTGGTGTGGGCCTACGAGAGCCATACCGACATGATCGCGCGGGCGCTTAAACGCGATCCGCTGGAATTCCGCAAACAGAATCTATTGCGCGACGGCCGCCCGCAGGCGACCGGCACCGTCCTGAAGGATGCCGCTATCGAGAAGGTGCTCGACCGCATCGCCGAGCGGCTCAATTGGAAGGCGCCGTTCGATCACGGCAAGGGCACGGTGCGGCGCGGGCGCGGCCTTGCGGTTGCGCTTAAGGCGGTGATTTCACCGACCACTTCGGTCGCAATCGTCAATGTCTCGGCCGACGGCAGCACGACGCTTTATTGCGGCACGGTCGACATGGGGCAGGGCTCCGACACAGCGATGGCGCAGATGGTCGGCGAGGTGCTCAACATGCCGGCGGAAACCATCCGTATCGTGCCGCGCGACACGGACGTGACGCCATACGACATGGGGACGCTCGGCTCGCGCTCGCTGTTTCACATGGGCCATGCGGTGCGGCTCGCCGCCGAGGAGGCCAAGGCCAAGATCGCCGCGCTCGCCCGCGAAGTCGGCGAGCCGGAAGGCAGCAATATCCCGCTCGCCGATCTGTTCCGCAAAAAATACGGCATGCAGGCTGGCAACATCGTCGGCACCGGCACCTATAAGCCGGATTACATCCCACCCGATGCCGACGGCATGACCGCCAATGCGACGCCGTTCTGGATGGTGGCAGGCAGTGGCGTCGAGATCGAGGTCGATACTGAGACCGGCCATGTGCGCATAACGCGTCTCATCAACGTCGCCGACGTCGGCAAGCCAATCAACCCCAAGATCGTCGAGACGCAATTGTCGGGCGCCGCGCTGATGCAGCTCGGCTTCACCATGTTCGAGAAAATGCATCTTGACGGCGGCCAGGTCACCAACGCCTCGCTCGCCGACTACAAAATTCCCGGCATCCACGACGTGCCGCCGGTGATGGAAAACGAGGCGGTCGACACCTATCAGAGCAACGGCCCGTTCGGCGCCAAGGGAGTCGGCGAACTCGCCACTTTCGGCGTCTCGCCCGCGATTGCCAATGCGATCGACGATGCCGTCGGCGTGCGGCTTACCGAATTGCCGCTGACGGCGGAATCGGTTCTGCGCGCATTGCGCGCCAAGGCCGGCAAACCGCTCGGGGATGATTGACATGCCGGCTACCCGCATGATCAATTTCACCCTCAACGGCCGGCCGGTCTCGGCGGACGTGAAGCCGCATCACAACGTCGTCGAAATGTTGCAGGCGCAGTTCGCGCTCAACGGCGCGCGCGAAAGCTGCGGGCAGGGTCTGTGCGGCTGCTGCACGGTGCTGCTGGACGGCAAGCCGGTCTCCGGCTGCCTGACGCTCGCGGTCTTTCTCGATGGCAGCGAGGTGATCACCGTTGAACATCTAGCCGAGCCCGGCAAACTTGACGCGGTGCAACAGGCCTTTATCGACTGCGGCGCCTTCCAGTGCGGGTTTTGCACGCCCGGCTTCGTGCTGATGGCAAAGGCGCTGCTTGGCCAGTATCCCGACCCCAGCGACGAGCAGATCCGCGACTACCTGTCCGGCAACCTGTGCCGCTGTGCGGCCTATCCAGAAATTGTAAATGCGGTCAAAATGGCCGCGCGGAACAATAAGGCCGGGCCAGCCGGCTGAATGGAAACGCGACCTAGAGGGAGGGGAGACCCATGTCGACGGCTACTTTGGCCGGTTCGCAACCGTGGTATCGCAGCCTCGATTCGAACCAGTGGAAAACCATGTTCGCCTCGAACATCGGCTGGATGTTCGACGGCTATGAGACCTTCGCGCTGATCCTGGTGGTCGGCGTCGCGCTGCATGACCTGCTGCTGCCGGCGCAGTTCGCCCAGATCCCGGCTTTCGCCGGAACCGTGATTGGCATCACGCTGCTCGGCTGGGGCATCGGCGGCGTCATTGGCGGCGTTTTGGCCGACTATCTCGGCCGCCGGCGTACCATGATCCTGGCGATCGTGGCCTATTCGCTCACCACCGGTCTGTCGGCCTTCGCCTGGGATTGGGTGTCGTTCGCGGTGCTGCGCTTCCTGGTCGGCATCGCCATCGGCTCGGAGTGGTCGACCGGCGCGTCGATGACCGCGGAAGTATGGCCCGACCATGCGCGCGGCCGCGGCGCTGGTTTGATGCAATGCGGGCTCGGCATCGGCTTCTTCCTAGCGTCGTTCGTCTGGCTGTTCGTCAGCGGCTACGGTCCCGGCGCCTGGCGCATCATGTTCATCATCGGCATCATTCCCTCGCTGTTTGCGCTCTGGCTGCGCACCGGGGTGTCCGAGTCGGGCAAGTGGGTGGAAAGCAACGAGAAGCGCAAATCGGCGCAAGCGAAGAAAAAAAGCGGCGCCGCACTCAGCGCGGAAGATCACCACCTGACGCGTTTCACCTTCGCCGACCTGTTCGCCGATCCACAGGTCCGCAAGATCGCCATCGTCACGTTCCTGATGTCGCTGACGACGACGGTGGCGTGGTGGGGCATCTCGACCTGGGTGCCGCCCTTCATCGCCGGCTTAGCGGCCAAGGCGCATTTGCCGCCACAAACCTGGGCGAGCTATGCCGGCATGAGCTACAATATCGGCGCCATCTGCGGCTATGTTGGCCTCGGCTTCCTGGCCGACCGCTTCGGCCGCAAGCCGATCGTGATGATCTTCTTTGCCGCGTCGCTGGTACTCACCTTCGCGCTCTACAAGTGGACGACCGATCTGCATCTCCTGTTGTTGGTTGCGGGTATCAATGGCTTCTTCACGCTCGGCCAATATTCGTGGATGTCGGTCTGGCTGCCGGAACTCTATCCGACGCGCATGCGCGCGACGGGCATGGCATTCACTTTCAACAGCCCGCGCTTCATCGCGTTCCTCGGGCCGTTGTTCGCCGGCATGTTGATCGCCCAGTTCGGCGGATTTCAGCGGGATGGCGGTGGCGTTCTCGTTTATCTATATCCTGGGCTTCTTGCTGGTACCGTTCTTGCCGGAGACCAAGGGCAAGCCGCTGCCGGCCTGACCGAGGCTTGGCGTCGAATTGAAATAAGCGGTGCAGCGCGGTTCGCTGCACCGCTTTGATATGGGGAGGGCCTCATGACCAACGATATCATTTTAACAAATCCGCCCAGCATGGCCGTGCCCGGCGGCCACTATACCCACGCGGTGAGCGGCAATGGCTTTGTCTTCGTCTCCGGTCAACTGCCGATCGCTGCGGACGGCAGCAAGCTCAATGATGCGCCGTTCGAACGGCAGGCGCAGCAGGTGCTGGACAATGTCGCAGCGGCGCTGACCGGCGCCGGCAGCGCTATCGGGCGCCTCGTGCAGGTGCGCGTCTACGTCACTGACATCGCGTCATGGCCGGCGTTCAACGCAATCTATGCCAAATGGATCGGATCGTCGCGCCCCGCGCGCGCAATCGTGCCGGTGCCGGTACTGCATTATGGCTTCCAGATCGAAATCGAAGCCATCGCCTTGGCAGGGCAGTGATGGCAGTCAATGCCATCGGCGCACCTCCAACGATGGTTTGTCCAAGGCACGGACAGAAAAACCGATTCGTAGCGCCACGCACATTGCGCAAACGGTTCATCCCGATTTAGTTTGCCGCGCGGCTAGCTATCCGCGCTACCTTCCGGTCAGAGCCAGGCCAAAGCGCCGGGCGATCGCTACCGAACCAACGTCCAAGGAAACGACATGCGTCCCAATCGCACCAAAGAGAAATTGCAGCGCGGCGAACCGGCCTACGGGCACGGGATTCGCTTTTTCGCCGGTCCGGAGCACGCCAGATTTGCGGCAAACGCCGGCTTCGACTTCCTGTTCATCGATTCGGAGCATGGCGCCTTCAATTTGCAGGAAGGAACGGCGCTGTGCCGCGCCGCCTTGGACGCCGGCGTGACGCCGGTTGTTCGGGTGTGCGGTTTCGATCACCACTTGTGTACGCAATATCTGGACAATGGAGCCCAGGGCATTATTTTCCCGCACGTCGAGACGATCGAACAGGTCAAGCTCATCGAACGCGAGCTGTTTTTCCCGCCGCGTGGCGGCCGCAGTCTGCCGGGGCCAATGGCGATCAACGATTTTATGCCAATTTCGCACAAGGAGCTCGGCGAGCAGGGAAACAAGACCACGCTGGCCGTCGGCATGGTTGAAACGCCCGAGGCCGTGGAACGTCTGGACGACTTGCTGGCGCTCGGCGTTTTGGACGCGATCATCATCGGCGCCAACGATCTTTCGATGACGTTGGGCGTTCCGGCGCAATGGGAAAGCGCGCCTTTCGTCGACGCGCTCAACAGCGTTGTCGCCTCGTGCAAGAAGGCAAACGTCGCATCCGGTCTGGGCGGGGTTTTCGCGCTCGACATCATGAAGCATTGGGTCAAGCAAGGCATGACTATGATGTATTGCATGTCCGACAGCGTCGCCTTGATCCAATATCCGGCGGCGCGCCTAAAAGAAATCAAGCAGGCAATTGCCTCTTAGGACTACGTCACCGCCCTCTGGCAGCAGCAGGGGTCGAGTAAGAACTTCCTCATGCCGAATGGGTTACCCGTGTCAGTTTTGCCGATCATGGACGAAGCGTGGCTGAAGTACTTAATGTCAATAGTAAGGCACTGATTTCATTGAGAAGTATCGGCGCGAACGCATTCCAAGGATCGACTGGCGAATGCGGCGAGCTGATTCGTCATCGACAGGCGTCAAGTTCGACCCGTGTTGCGTTTTTCGAACTCTGTTGAAAACCATGGCATATTTACTATTGTCATTGGCGCGGCCAATACGGCTGCGTTGGGTGCACGTCGGCGTCGACTGGCAGTGACAATCTGCTCTAAATTGTAAAACTAACGAGAACGATGCAAAGACGGGGGCATCGCTTGTCACGCGATGAGGTGCAAAATATGAACCGGCTATTCTATCAGCAATTTTTTCGTGTCGATGTTCTTCAGACCAAGAGGCCGAACGTGCCAAGACGATCGCAGGGGATGGCGTATTTGACGCGGAGCATGGTCTTCGTCTTGGCGCTCTGGCTTTTTTGCTCCGGCAACGGCCATGCGCAGCGTGCCGGGGGCGCCTTCGAGCGGTTGGCGGGCCAATGGGCCGGGTCCGGCACGATCGACTTGTCGAACGGCACGCGCGAGCCAATCAAGTGCCGGGCGTCATATGATCTGCTGGCGGAACAACACCGTCTCCAGCTCAATATTCGCTGCGCCAGCGACAGTTATAATTTCGATCTTTTCAGCAGCGTGGTTTTGGCCGGGCATACCGTCAGCGGGTCGTGGAGCGAATCCACGCGCTCCGTGGCCGGGACAATCTCGGGCACCGCCGACGGGGACCACGTTCAGGTTCATGCCGAGAGCGCCGGCTTCAACGCCAACCTAAGTCTGATCACGCACGGCGACCGGCAGTCGGTTTCCATCAATACGCCGGACCCGAAGGCCGGCATCAAGGGCGCCACGATCAGCCTGCGGCGCCGTGGCTAGACCGCCGGGATTGTTCCGCCAAGGACCTATTCGGCCGGCGAGCGGCTGGATCGCCGCAAGGCAATATGGCGTGCGATCTTGGTAAGGAACGTGGCCGTTGGCCGGAGTATGAGCAGATCGGCGACCAGCGCCGAGATCATCGCGAAGGCGCTTAGCCATCCGAACAAGCGCAGTGACGGCAGGCTGGAAAAAACCGTCATCGCCAACCCGCAGGCGAGCACCGCCGACGTCAAAATCAACGGCGGTCCGACCAGAATCGTCGCGCGCTCGACCCCAACTGCGGGATCCGGATCGACGTCCTCGATCTGCAGCCGGTTGAGGAAGTGAATCGTCGCGCTTAACCCCAAGCCGAACGACACGGTAAGCGCGATGACGCTCGCAAATTGCAAGCCGAGGCCGCTCACCCACAACAGGCAGCCGGCGAGCACGATGGGAAACAGCCCCGGCAGGATGCTCGTCAGCATTACGATGAACGAGCGGAATGCGAGGCCGATAAAGGCCGCGACAAAGACGATCTCGATTGTCAGTCCGTCGCTGAGCTTGTCGATCATGGTCGCGCTATTGCGCGCGGCGATTACCGACAGGCCGGTGACCGCGATTGTATAGCCGGGGTATTTGGCCTTGAGGGCGGCGAGCTTCTTGTCCAGTTCGTCGACGATCGGCAAGAGCTTATTGGCGTCGGCATCGGGAACTCGGCCGTTGACGATGACCGCATCCTGCTTGGCCGAAATGAACCGCCGCGTCAGGTAAGGCGGCAGCAAGTCGACATACTGCTTGAGCGTGGCGACGTCGGTTTTGCCAATCTTTTCCGCGAGCCACCGCCGCAGCGTCTCCAGCGACCAGACGTTGCCAACCCCTTCCTGGTGCTCCAGCGTCGAATGCACGTCGGCGATCGCCGCGAGTGTCTCGGGGTCGTAGAGCGACTTTCCCTGCGGAAACTCGATCAGCACGTCGATCGGATTGGCGCCGGTGAGCTTGACGTCGAGCCGCCGGCTGGCGGCGACGGCCTGCTGCCGGTCGGGCACCTGATCGGCGAGGCGGTAGTGCGGCTGGAGCTGCGAATAGCCGATCGAGAGTCCGACGACGACGAGCAGGCCGGCCAATGTGTAGAGACCCGGATGGGTCACCATGCGCACGGCGATCCAACTGCAAAAGCGACGCAGGAAGTCGAGCGCCTTGTCCATGCCGCGCACGCTCGCGGCAAATCCGGCCTCGTTGCGGATGAGCAGGACGCCGAGCAGCGGCACCAGCATGATCACCGCCACCAAGGCGATCAGTGTGGCGATCAGGCCGGCCTCGCCAAATGTCCGGATAAGGTCGGATGACGAGAACTGCAAGGCGATGAACGAGATTCCGGCAGTCGCGTGGGTGAGCACGCAAGCCGGCCCGGCGATGAGCAGCGCGTTGCGGAAGGCCGTGAACTTGTCGTCGCCCATGATCAGGCGGTCACGCGCCGCAAAGGTGAGCTGCATGCTGTCGGAAAAACTGATGACCATGATGAGCGGCGTCATCACGTTCAAGAAAATATTCAGACGAAAATCGAGCCAGCCCAGCGTGCCGAGCGCGAGCAGAATGGCGGCGAGTGGCGGCGCGGCGGCAATGATCATGAACGCTAGGCGGCGGAAGAACAGCGCCGCTATCAGGCAGCCGGCGAGAAAGCCGAGCGCGTTGTAGAACAGCCTGTCGCGCTCGATCGCGGTGCGCGTCTCGAGCTGCATGACCGGTACGCCGGAAAGCTCGCCGCTCAAGCCGGTGCCGGCCAGATTCTCGCTCAGCGAGTGGCGAACTTCGCCGATGACCTTGGATAAGTTGTTTTGCGTGGCTGCCGGATCGAGCGCCAACACGATGAGGGCGAGCTTGCCGTCGTTCGACAACAATTTGCCGCGGATAATCTCGTTCGCCTTCACCTTGGCGATGAGGTCTTGGTATTCGGTGCCGGTCGGCAGTGGATTGGGGAATAGGGGAGCCGGAATCTGTCCGTTCTCCGGCGGCTGGCGCGCCGAAAACAGCGAGATGACGCCGCGCGTGCCGTCGATGAGTTGCAGGTCAATGACCAGATCGCGCAGCTTTTGCAGCGACGATCGCTCGAGTAACGTCGGACCTTCGACCACGACCAGGACGTCGAATTCGGTCGAGGGGAAGCGGTGGGTTACGTCTTCGTAGGTCTTGAATTCCGCGGTATCGGAACGGAACAACTGGCTGAGCGAATCGTCGACCTTCAGGCGCGTAAAGCCGACCGCAGCCAAGGCGCAAAGGGCGACAAAGATGATAACGGAAATGAGCCGATGCGAAAGCGGAATGAACCCGATGCGCTCGACGCCCAGCGCCAGATTTCGCGGGACGACATTGCGCGGCGTTTCAAGAAATTCGAGTTCCGGCGGCGGCGTGCTGGTCACGGCGGCTCTCTACAGGGCTGTCGGCCGTTGCCTTAAAGGAATGAAACGCAAAGCCAGCATCTTCCGGCACCGTCGATGTCTACGCGAAGGCGACAATCGCATGGGCTTAGGCGCAAGTATAGAGCTTAGGCTCAGCTGCGGCGATTCGCGATGAAATGCGCCGCCGCCCGCAAGATCGTGCCGTCTTTGCCGAACGACGCGATTGCTTTTTCGGCCTCGGCGACAAGCGCCTGCAGGCGTTTGCGCGCGCCGTCAACCCCGAGCAGGCTCACGAAAGTCGCCTTGTGCGCGGCCGCGTCTTTTCCCGTCGCCTTGCCGACGGTAGCCGCGTCGCCTTCGATATCGAGTAAATCGTCGGCAACCTGGAATGCCTCGCCGACCGCTGCCCCATAACATTCGAGCGCGGTGCGCGCATTTTTCGGTGCTGCGCCGAGCATGGCGCCGGCAACGCAGGCAAACTTCAGCAGCGCCCCGGTTTTCATGGCTTGCAACGTCTTGACGCCGGCGAAATCAAGCGGCTGGACGCGGCCATTGGCAAAGCGGCCTTCCGCCGCAAGATCCAGCATCTGCCCGCCGGCCATTCCGCCGAGACCGGCAGCGCGGGCGAGCGCCGCGATGATTTCAACCCTGATGTCGGCTTTGGCGTGAGTTTGCGGGCGCGACAGAATATCGAAGGCGAAAGTCAAAAGCCCGTCGCCCGTGAGAATCGCCGTCGCCTCGTCGAAGGCTTTGTGCGCGGTGGGGCGTCCGCGCCGCAACGCGTCGTCGTCCATCGCCGGCAGGTCGTCGTGAACAAGCGAATAGCAGTGCACGCACTCGAGCGCCGCGGCGACCATCAACGCTTGGCGGCGTGGCACCGCGAAAAGTCGCGCGCTTTCCACCACCAGAAACGGGCGCACCCGCTTGCCGCCACCGAGGCTGGCATAGCGCATGGCCTCCAAAAGGCGGGCGGGACGCGAGAGCTCGCCGGAAACCGGTTTGGACGCCAGCAGCCGGTCCAATAGGTCTTCGGTGTCGGCCGCCACCTGATCCAGGCTTTTCTTAAAGCGCTCTGTGGGACCGGCGGACCGAGACGATTTGTTTTTGATTGAATGAGACGGCGTCGAATTTTGCGAAGGCAAACCCATCAATTTCGAGCTTTTCAGCCCCCTCGGCATGGACTTGAAAGATTTTTTGCACCAGCGGCAGCGAGACTACTGCACCGGTGCAACATCATCTAGCTCGGGAATCTTGCTGCCGCCCATGCCTTGCCTCGCGTGGCCAAACCGCCGCTCGATGTAGTCGATGACCATTTGTTTGAAATCGGTCGTCAGCGTGGCCCCGCGCAGCGTCGCGGCCTTTTTGCCATCGATGAAGACCGGAGCGGTCGGCTGCTCGCCGGTGCCGGGCAGCGAAATGCCAATGTCGGCGTGCTTGCTTTCGCCCGGGCCGTTTACGATGCAGCCCATGACTGCGACGTTGAGCGTCTCCACGCCCGGGTAGCGCGTCTTCCATTCCGGCATCGAGTCGCGGATGAAATTCTGGATGTCGGAGGCTAGCTCCTGGAACGTAGTGGAGGTGGTACGGCCGCAGCCGGGGCAGGCGGCGACCAGTGGAACAAAGGTCCGCAGTCCCATCGTCTGCAACAGCTCCTGCGCCACCTGCACTTCCCGCGTGCGGTCGCCGTTCGGCTCGGGCGTGAGCGAAATGCGTATGGTGTCGCCGATGCCCTGTTGCAGCAGCACGCCCATGGCGGCGCTCGACGCGACGATGCCTTTTGTGCCCATTCCGGCTTCGGTCAGGCCGAGATGCAATGCGTAATCGGAGCGGCCGGCCAGCATGGTGTAAACCGCAATCAGGTCCTGCACCGCGGAGACCTTGGCCGACAGGATGATGCGGTTCTTCGGCAGACCGATTTCTTCGGCGCGCGCGGCCGACAGCAGCGCCGATTGCACCATGGCCTCGTGCGTGACCTCGCGGGCGTCGAGTGGTTCGGCCGCGCGGGAATTCTCGTCCATCAACCGCGTCAGCAATTCCTGGTCGAGCGAGCCCCAATTGGCGCCGATGCGCACCGGCTTGCCGTGCTTGATCGCCATCTCGACGATGGCGGAGAACTGGCGGTCTTTCTTGTCCTTGAAGCCGACATTGCCGGGATTGATGCGGTATTTGTCGAGCGCCTCGGCGCAGCCGGGATGATCGGCGAGCAGCTTGTGCCCGATGTAATGGAAGTCGCCGACGATCGGCACGTTGACGCCCATCTTGAGCAGCCGCTCCTTGATGCGCGGCACAGCCGCCGCCGCCTGGTCGCGGTCGACGGTGATGCGCACGAGTTCGGAGCCGGCGCGATGCAGCGCCGCCACCTGACGCACGGTGCCGTCGACATCGGCGGTATCGGTATTGGTCATCGACTGCACGACGATGGGCGCGCCGCCGCCGACTTGGACGCCGGCGACGTCCACGGCAACCGATTTATGACGTTCTTGTGTCGCGGTGCCCATGAAACATTCTTTCACGCGGGGCGTTTCTAGCCCGCATGTGGACTATATCGCCATCCTTTGTCGGCGCGTCAACGCCACCAAGCACAGGGGCCGGAAAGGGTTCCGAAACAGGCTATTTCTGGTCGGATTAGGCTTCGCTGAGATCGAGCCGACCGAAATCCGGCCCGAGCAGCCGGCGGACGCGGAGCAGGGCGCGGCGTGCCGCATAGCCGTCATAGGCGAGGCGAAGCAGGCCGGACAATTGCGATGGCCCGGCGATTAGTTCGCGGATGACGGCGGTGATGCTGGTGCCGCCATCGGGGCGCATGCCGGCGAGAGCTGCGTCCGGAATGGCGCGATGCGCAGGATCGATGACTACCCTTACGGCTGTGAAGCTCAGGCCATGGGTTACCGCGAGCCGGGCGACGAGATGCGACTCCATATCGACCGTCACCGCGCCGGTCTCGGCGTGCATCCGCCGTTTGGCTGCCGGATTGGCGACCGCATAGTCGACGCCTGCTATCGGGCGGTGTTCGGCGCCCGGAATCATCGCCAGGATTTTTTCAGACCAGGCCTGGTCGGTCGGACGGCTCTGCTGCGCGTCGATGATCGACGAGGCGACGACCCAGTTTCCCGGGCGTAAATGCGGCGCCAGTCCGCCCGCTACGCCAAAACTGATGATGCTGCGGCACCCGCGTTTGAGGGCGTGGTCGATCGAGGAAGTGACCGTGCGTTCCGAATTGCGGCAGATGACCACGACGCCCGGCCCGGACGCGATGCGGGCTTCGAACGCCAATCCCACGAGGGCGATGACGAAGCGGTCGGCTAGGGTGCATTCCCCGTCTAATTTGGTCGGCGGGGCGAGGTCTGCGACGGCGGAAGGGGAGGGACAAGGCAGAGTCGGGGCCGTCGGCAATTGGAAGGCCCATGCGTCGTTCGTGCTGATGTGCGCCATTTGCCCCCCTTAGCCTAGTTCATCCCCCTAGGCCCTTCGATTCCAAGCAAATTTCGTGCCGCAGTCGAGCCAACTCATACCCGATGATTGGATTGCGCTTCCTCTTTGGCCACAACTCGAATAGACGACCGCTTAGCGCAAGTCGACTGCGGCTGTCCGCATGAGCCATCAAGAAAAGATTCTGGTCACCGGGGCAAGCGGATTTGTCGGCTCGGCGGTCGCGCGCAAGCTTGTTGAGGCCGGCTATTCAGTGCGGGCGCTGGTTCGCGGCGCAAGCCCGCGCGGCCACCTCGCCGGATTGGACCTGGAATTTTTCGAAGGCGACCTGCGCGACCGCAAATCGGTCGAGGGTGCGGCCGCCGGCATGCGTTACGTGTTTCATGTCGCAGCCGATTACCGACTGTGGGCGCGCGACCGCAGTGAGATCTTCGCCTCCAATGTGGAAGGTACGCGCAACCTGATGGAGGCGGCGCTCGGGGCGGGTGTCGAACGCGTCATCTACACCAGCAGCGTGGCGACCATTGCCGTGCGTGCGGATGGCACCGCCGCGGACGAGACAACGCCTTTGCGCGAAGAACAGGGGATCGGCGCCTATAAGCGCAGCAAGATCGCGGCCGAACGGCTGGTCGAGGCCATGGTGGCGGAACGCGGCCTTCCGGCCGTTATCGTCAATCCCTCGACGCCGATCGGTCCGTGCGACGTCAAGCCCACGCCGACCGGCCGGATCATTATCGAAGCCGCCAAGGGCCGCATTCCGGCATTCATCGACACCGGCCTCAATCTCGTGCACGTGGATGATGTGGCCAGCGGCCATCTCGCGGCATTGCGTCGGGGCAAGATCGGCGGACGCTACATCCTCGGCGGGCAGGATGTCTTATTCTCGCAAATGTTGCGCGATATCGCCGGGTTGGTCGGCCGCCGCGCGGCGCGCGTGCGGCTGCCGTGGCGGGCTCTCATCCCCGTCGCATATGTGGCGGAGGCCATGGCGAACATCACCGGACGCGAGCCGTTCGCGACCCGCGATGGGGTGCACATGGCAAAACATCGTATGTTCTTCGCCTCGACCAAGGCTGAACGGGAACTGGGATATCGCTCAAGGGTTTATACGGAGGGGATTGACGATGCCATTCGCTGGTTTCGCAATTCAGGATACCTCGGTTCGTAATGCTCGGTGCCATCAAATAGCCATCGGCTGAGTTGATCGAACCTCGGAAAGTGGTGGTTTATGACGTGGTTATGCCGGGTCGACTGAGGGCAGGAAACGTAGATTTGGTATAATTCTTGCCTTATACTTTATGGTCAAATAGTTCACTAGCTCGCGGGATTCACGGTCTATATTTTTACTCAACATGCAGACTGGAAGCGAAATGTTGGACGCGATTAAAACACCGCACGACCTGAAGAACCTTTCTGCGGAGCAGTTGCGCCAGTTGGCGGACGAGTTGCGGCAGGAGACGATCAACGCGGTGGCCTCGACCGGGGGGCATCTGGGGGCTGGGCTTGGCGTGGTGGAGCTGACGGTGGCGCTGCACTACGTGTTCGACACGCCGGTTGACCGGCTGATCTGGGACGTCGGGCACCAGGCCTATCCGCACAAGATTTTGACCGGGCGGCGCAACCGAATACGGACGTTGCGGCAGGGCGGCGGGCTGTCGGGCTTCACCAAGCGGGCGGAGAGCGAGTACGACCCGTTCGGGGCGGCGCATTCGTCCACGTCGATCTCGGCAGGCCTTGGCATGGCGGTGGCGCGGGATCTGGCCGGCAAGAAGAACAACGTGATTGCCGTGATCGGCGACGGGGCGATGTCGGCGGGCATGGCCTATGAGGCGATGAACAATGCGGGGGCGCGCAACGAGCGGCTCATTGTCATTCTCAATGATAACGACATGTCGATTGCGCCGCCGGTCGGCGCCATGTCGGCTTATCTGGCGCGGCTCGGCTCGGGGCACACGTATTTGAAGCTGCGCGACGTCGGCAAACAGTTGACGCGTCACCTGCCCAAGGCGCTCGACCGGGCGATTACGCGGGCGATCGAGCACGCGCGCACCTATGTGACCGGCGGCACGCTGTTCGAGGAACTGGGCTTCTACTATGTGGGGCCGATCGACGGGCACAATCTCGATCATCTGCTGCCAGTCTTACGCAACGTGCGCGACGCCGAGATCGGGCCGATCCTGGTGCACGTGGTGACGCAGAAGGGCAAGGGCTATGTGCCGGCGGAGACCTCGGCCGACAAGTATCACGGGGTGGTCAAGTTCGACGTGGCGACGGGTGCCCAGGCCAAATCTAAGGGCGGCGCGCCGCAGTACACCAAGGTGTTCGGCGAGAGCCTGATCAGGCAAGCGCGCAAGGACGATCGTGTCGTGGCGATCACGGCGGCGATGCCGTCGGGCACCGGGCTCGATCTGTTCGAGAAGGAGTTCCCCAAGCGCACCTTCGACGTCGGCATAGCCGAGCAGCACGCGGTGACCTTTGCCGGGGGACTTGCGACGGAGGGCTTCAAGCCGTTTTGCGCGATCTATTCGACCTTCCTGCAGCGGGCCTACGACCAGGTGGTGCACGACATCGCCATCCAGAAGCTGCCGGTGCGCTTTGCGCTCGACCGTGCCGGCTTGGTCGGGGCGGACGGGCCGACCCATGCCGGGGCCTTTGACGTGGCTTACTTGGGCTGCCTGCCGGGGTTCGTGCTGATGGCGGCGGCGGACGAGGCCGATCTGGTGCACATGGTGGCCACCCAAGTGGCGATCGACGACCGCCCCTCGGCCTTGCGCTATCCGCGCGGCGAGGGCCGCGGCGTGCCGATGCCGGAGGAGGGTATCCCGCTGGAGATCGGCAAGGGGCGTATCTTAAGGGAAGGCCACAAGGTGGCGCTGTTCTCTTATGGCGCGCGGCTGGGCGAATGCCTCAAGGCGGCCGACGAGCTTGCCGCGCTGGGTCTATCGACCACCGTTGCCGACGCGCGCTTTGCCAAGCCGCTCGACACCGACCTTCTTCTCCGTCTGGCGCGCGAGCACGAGGTGCTGGTGACCATCGAGGAGGGGGCGATCGGCGGCTTCGGCAGCCACGTCTTACAAACGCTCGCCGACAACGGCGTGCTCGACGCCGGCCTTAAAGTGCGCGCCATGATCCTGCCCGACACCTTCATCGACCAGGACACGCCGGCAGCGATGTACGCCAAAGCCGGCCTCGACGCCCGCGGCATCGTCGCCAAGGTGTTCGAGGCCCTCGGCAGAGACGCCCACGCCGAAACGGTGAAGCTCGGTTTTGCATAACGATTTCGAATTGCCGGAGAAACCGATGACCCAAAAAACGCCTTTGCGGATTATTTTGGCGCAGCCGCGCGGTTTTTGCGCGGGCGTGGTGCGTGCGATCGAGATTGTCGAGCGCGCTCTGCAGAAATACGGCGCGCCCGTCTACGTGCGCCACGAGATCGTGCACAACAAGCACGTGGTCGACAGCCTCAAGGCCAAGGGCGCCCGCTTCGTTGAAACGGTGTCCGAGGTGCCCGAAAACGCGGTGACCATCTTCAGCGCGCACGGCGTTGCGAAGAGTGTCGAGGAGGAGGCCGCGGGTCGCGGACTTCCCGTGCTCAACGCCACCTGTCCGCTGGTCACCAAGGTGCACAACCAAGGCAAGCGCTATGTCGCGCAGGGACGCACGCTCATTCTGATCGGTCATGCCGGCCACCCCGAGGTCGAGGGCACGGTCGGACAAATCTCCGGTCCCGTCGTCCTGGTGCAGACCGAAGAAGACGTCGCCAAGCTTGACATCCCGGCCGACAAACCGGTCGCCTATATTACCCAGACCACGCTGAGCGTGGACGACACGCGCGGGATCATCGCCGCCCTTGAGCGGCGCTTTACCGATATCGTCGGCCCTGAAATGCGGGACATCTGCTACGCCACCCAGAATCGCCAGGCGGCGGTGCGCGAACTAAGCCGCCAGGTGGACGTTATCCTAGTGGTCGGCGCGAAAAACAGCTCGAATTCGAATCGCTTGCGTGAAATCGGGCTGGAGACCGGCATTCCGAGCTATCTGATCGCCGACAGCAGCGAACTACAGCCGGAATGGGTCAAGGACGCACGTACCGTCGGCCTTACCGCAGGCGCTTCGGCGCCGGAAGTGTTGGTCGACGGCGTGATCGACGCCCTGGGCCGCCTTGGTCCGGTCGAAGTTTCCGTGCTAGCTGGTCGCGAAGAAACCATCGAGTTCCGGTTGCCGTCCGAGTTGGCAGCCGTCTAGTCCATCCCAATCATCTCTGTTGCGCGGGGCGCGCGGCGGTCGAACGAGAATAACCGGATTATGAACGTTCCCTTCTTCAAGGAAATTCGCATCGCGGCCTATCTGCTCAAACAGAAGCTCATGGGCCGCAAGCGCTATCCGCTCGTGTTGATGCTCGAGCCGCTGTTCCGCTGCAATCTCGCTTGCATCGGCTGCGGCAAGATCGACTATCCCGATCCGATTCTCAATCAGCGCTTGTCGGTGAAGGATTGTCTCGACGCGGTCGATGAATGCGGCGCGCCGATGGTGGCGATCCCGGGCGGCGAGCCGCTGATCCATCGCGAGATCGGCGAGATCGTCAAAGGCATCGTTGCACGCAAGAAATTCGTCTCGCTCTGCACCAATGCGCTGCTGCTCGAGAAGAAGCTGCACCTGTTCGAGCCTTCGCCCTATCTGTTCTTCTCCGTCCATCTCGACGGACTTGAGGAGCACCACGATAAATCGGTATCGCAGAAGGGCGTCTACGAAAAGGCGGTACACGCCATCAAGGCGGCACGGGACAAGGGCTTCACCGTCAACGTCAACGCGACGATCTTCGACGGCCACGCCGCCGAGGATATTGCCGCCTTCCTCGACAAGACCAAGGAACTCGGCGTTGGTGTTTCGATATCACCCGGCTATGCCTATGAGCGCGCGCCCGACCAGGAGCACTTCCTTAACCGCCGCAAGACCAAGGAGCTGTTCCGCCGCGTCTTCGCGCTCGGCAAGGGCAAGCAGTGGAATCTGATGCACTCCGGCCTGTTCCTCGATTTCCTCGCGGGTAACCGCGAATACCACTGCACGCCGTGGGGCATGCCGACGCGCAATTTATTCGGCTGGCAGAAGCCCTGCTACTTGCTCGGCGAAGGCTATGCCAAGACCTTCAAGGAATTGATGGAGACCACCGACTGGGATTCCTACGGGACCGGGCGCTACGAGAAGTGCGCGAACTGCATGGCGCATTGCGGCTACGAGCCGACCGCGGCGCACGCTTCAATCAGCAACCCGCTGAGTGCGCTCTGGACCGCGCTGCGCGGTGTGCGCACGAGCGGGCCAATGGCGCCGGAGATTTCCCTCGAGCAACAGCGGCCGGCGCAATACGTCTTTTCCCGCCACGTCGAGAAGATGCTGCACGACATAAAAACGAAGCCGGCGGCGGCGGCCGATGAGGCGGCCGAAAAGCCTGCTGAGCCCACGGTGTCGGCGGCTGCGGGGTAGGGCTAAGGCCGTCTCGCTCCCGGCCAGCCGGCCGCGCTTTGCACGGTGCGCGGCCGTCCTTGTTCCCATAAATTGCGCTCGGGCGATTGGATGACCTTCCCTCTATGCTGACGTCCGTCATTGTCCGCGCCATCGATTTCTGCACGCGCTACGCGTGGCAGGTGGTCGTCGTCGGATTGGTGCTGGCGGGCGGGTCGGGGGTCTACGTCGCGCGGCATTTCGCCATCAACTCCGACATCAGCACGCTGCTGTCGCCCAATCTCGGCTGGCGCCAGCGCGAGCTCGCCTTCGAGCAGGCGTTCCGCCGCTTCCAGCGGATATTCGTCGTCGTCGAAGCGCCGACGCCGGAATTGGCAAGCGAGGCGACGGCGGCGCTCACGGAGGCGCTGACGAAGGACAAGCAGCACTTCCAGTCGGTGACGCAGCTTGGCGGCGGCGAATTTTTCGCCAAGAACGGCCTGCTGTTCCAGTCGGTCGAGGATCTCCAGCGGAGCACCGCGTTGATGATCCAGGCCGAACCACTCATTCACGACATGGCCACTGATCCAAGCCTGCGCGGTCTCATCGCCGGTCTCGAAGACGGCCTGCTCGGCATCCAGTCGGGCAAGCTCAAGCTCGACGATTTCACCCGCGTCTTCAATGCGGCCTCCGATACCTTAGACAAGGTCATCAAGGGCGAGCCGGCGAGCTTCTCCTGGCGCGTCCTGGTCGCGGGCCACCCGGCCAAGCCGAGCGAACTGCGCGGCTTCATCGATGTGCGCCCGGTGCTCGATTACACCTCATTGGAAGCCGGCCATGCCGCTACCGAGGCGATCCGCCAGGTCGCGGCCCAGATCGCCCCGCAATATCAGGCATCCGTGCGCCTCACCGGACCGGTCGCCATGGCGGACGAGGAATTCGCCACCATCAAGGAGGGCGCGGTGCGCAACGGGATTATCACCGTCGTCATCGTGTTGTTCATTCTGTGGCTCGCTTTGCGCTCGAAACGGCTGATCGTCGCCGTGTTCGTCAACCTGTTCATTGGCCTTGCGCTGACTGCGGCGCTCGGCCTCGCCATGGTCGGCACGCTCAATCTGATCTCGGTCTATTTTGCCGTGCTGTTCGTCGGCATCGGCGTCGATTTCGGCATCCAGTACAGCGTCCGCTATCGGGCCGAACGCCACGAGATCGACAACCTCAAAGCCGCGGTGCTCGCGGCCGGCAAACATGTCGGCGCGCCGCTGACGCTCGCCGCAGGGGCCACGGCCGCCGGTTTCCTGTCGTTTCTGCCGACCGCCTACCGCGGCGTGTCCGAACTGGGGCTCATCGCCGGCTTCGGCATGCTTATCGCGTTTGCCACCAGTGTCACCGTACTGCCGGCGTTGATCCGCCTGTTCAACCCGCCGGGCGAACCGGACGAGCTCGGATTTTCCTTTCTGGCGCCGGTCGACCGATTTCTCGAGCGGCAGCGCATCCCTATCATCGTCGGCACCGCGCTCGTGGTGGTGGCCGGACTGCCGCTGCTGTATTGGCTGCGTTTCGACTTCAACCCGATCAACTTGCGCGACCCCCACTCGGAATCGATCGCGACCTATCTCGATCTGAGCCGCGATCCGGACTCCAATACCAATGCGGCTGAGGTGCTGGCGCCGTCGGTCGGCGAAGCGAACGCCATCGCCGCGCGGCTTTCGAAAGTACCGGAAGTCGCGCGCGTCATGACGTTGACGAGCTTCATCCCGCGCGATCAGCATGAGAAATTGCCGCTCATTCATAACACGGCGGCAAAGCTCTCTGGCGCCTTCGACCCCAGGAACGCTGAGCCGCCGCCGAGCGACGCGGACAACGTAGATGCGCTTAAGGAGGGGGCGAGCCGCCTCGTCGAGGCGGCAGGCAAGCAGAACGGCCCAGGCGCTAGCGGCGCCAAGCGGCTGGCTGCGGCGCTCACGGCGGTCGCAAAGGGAAGTCCCGAACTACGCGCCAAAGCCGCGGCCGCGTTCATCCCGCCGCTGCAGGCCGTCCTGGCGAGCCTGCACGCGTCGTTGCAAGCGCAGCCGGTGGTGCAAGGCTCGCTGCCGCCAAAACTGGTGGACGATTGGATGACCCCCGACGGCCGCGCACGCGTCGAGGTCGCACCGAAGGGCAACGCCAACGACAACGAGGAAATGAGGCGGTTCGCGCGCGCCGTGCTAGCGGTCGAGCCGAACGCCGTCGAAGGGCCTATTTCGATCCTCGATGCCGGCGACACCATCGTCTACGCCTTCGTCGAGGCTGGCCTGTGGGCGCTGCTATCGATCGGCATTCTGCTGTGGCTGGTGCTGCGGCGCATCGGCGACGTTTTGCTGACGCTCATTCCGCTGATGACGGCGGGCGCTGTAACGCTGGAGATCTGTGTATTGATTGGTCTCCCACTCAATTTCGCCAATATCATCGCGCTGCCGCTGCTGCTCGGCGTCGGCGTCGCCTTCAAGATTTATTACATTATGGCATGGCGCGAGGGGCAGACGAACCTCCTGCAGACGAGCCTAACTCGCGCCGTGTTTTTCAGCGCACTGACTACGGCGACCGCATTCGGCAGCCTCTGGTTCTCTAGTCACCCGGGAACGGCCAGCATGGGCAAACTGTTGGCTTTGTCGCTGATGTGCACGCTGGCGGCGGCCGTGCTGTTCCAGCCGGTGCTCATGGGCAAGCCGCGCGACGACTGAGCCGCGGGCCTGGCCAACGGCGTCGTGCTAGGTGACGATCAAGACCAACGAATCGGAACAGACTGCAACAAACGAGCAAATGCCAAGTTGGGTTAGGGGAACGCCTGCCGCACGCGACGCGCGCGGCCATAAAAGCAGGGAGAACCGAAAATGATTCGCAAACTGGTGCTGGCGACCGTTTTGACCATTGCCGCTTCGGCCACAATGGCCCAGGCGGGCGGTACGCCCGAGGAACAGGCCGCGTGCCGCCCGGACGTGCGCCGATTCTGCCACTCGATTCCGCCGGGATCGGGGGATGGCGTCTTTCTTGCTTGTCTGCAGGAACATCGGGCGAAACTTCGCCGCGCTTGCCGCGCGGTGCTGGAAAGTCACGGGCAATGATCGAGGATGCCGCGCCGCTGGCATGGCAAATGTGCAGCAAAAAAATGCAAGGATCGTTCGCTGGTGGAGGGAACCTCGCGCCGTTAAACGCATGAAATTGGCGGGTTCCGCGCAATTCCGCGAAAATAACACATTGGCGAACGATCTAACGTGCGTTCACCGAGTTGGATGCTAGATGACGATGAAGGCGAGAATTCTGACGCTTATCGTAGCCGGGATGGTGGCGGGGCTTACTCTTGCAGCTCCGTCGCCGGTGACCCAGCCGTCCGCGGCCGGCATGTGGGCGCAGGTCTATCCGGATGGCAGCGTCGGCGGCTGGTTTCTCATTTTTGAGAATAATGGCGTCTACGAAGGCGCCATCGCCAAAATGTTCATGAAGCCCGGGGAGGACCCTAATCCGATCTGCATCCACTGCACCGGCGACCAGAAGAATCAACCCTCGCTCGGTCTCGTCATCATCAAGGGTATGCAGCGCAACGGTCTCGTTTACGAGAACGGCAACATTCTCGACCCGCGCGACGGCAAGATCTATCAGGCGAAAATGACGCTGAGCCCGGATGGCCAGCAGCTTATTGTGCGCGGCTATCTTGGTATTGAGTTGCTCGGTCAGAATCAGACTTGGAAGCGATTACCCAACGATGTGCTGCCGCAGGACCAGTTGCCGCAAAATTTAGTACCGTATTGGCTCGCCTTGCAGAAAACATCGGACACAATGATGACCAACGGCGGCGGGCCGCGGCACACCGGCAGCATCAAGCCGTGGCAGCCCGGTCACTGACCAACTCCGCGGGCTACATGCCAAACTTGGCGTAGCGCTGCTGAGTGATATTGCGGTAACGCGCCAGCGCCCACAGCGGGAAGAATTTGGCATAGCCGTGGTAGCGCAGATAGAACACGCGTGGGAAACCGGTTGCTGTGTAGCGTTCTTCCGCCCAGAAGCCGTCCGCTCCTTGCGAACGCAGGAGATAATCGATCCCGCGCTGGATCGCCGGCAAATCGATTACGCCAGCCGCCATCAGGCCGATCAACGCCCAGGCGGTTTGCGAGGCGGTGCTCGGCGCGCTCTCATAGCCGCGGTAGTCGAGCTTGTAGCTGGTGCCATCCTCGCCCCAGCCGCCGTCCGGGTTCTGGATGGAAACGAGCCAGTCGGCCGCCTTGTGCATCATCGGATCGCCAGGCTCGAGCCCGACGACGTTAAGAGCGCATAGCACCGACCAAGTTCCGTAGATGTAATTCATGCCCCAGCGGCCGTACCAGCTGCCGTCGGTAAGCTGCACGCGTCGCAGATAGTCGACCCCGCGCGTGACCGTCTGGCTGTTTGCAACCGTGTCGCCGAACTGTGCCAGCATCGACAGGCAGCGCGCGGTGACGTCCTCGGTCGGCGGGTCGAGCAGCGCGCCATGGTCAGCGAACGGGATGTTGTTCAGGTAGTAAAACTCATTATCGGCGTCGAATGCGCCCCAGGCGCCATTCTCGCTCTGCATGCCGACGATCCACTCGCGCGCGCGTTCGAGCGGAGCGCGAAAATCTTGACGCCCCGACTCTTTCTGGACGCGATCCATAGCCATGGCGACCACGGCAGTGTCATCGACGTCGGGGTAGCGTGGATTGGCGTATTGGAACGCCCAGCCGCCCGGGCGCAGGTCGGGACGCCGTGCGATCCAGTCGCCGCGTACGTCGAGGACCTGCATCGGCGTCAGCCAGTCGAGGCCCTTCTTGACCTGCGTGGCTGCACGGTCGCCGCCGGCTTCGAGCAGGGCGTGGCAGGCAAGGCCCGTGTCCCAGATCGGCGAGACGCAGGGCTGACAATAAGCCTCGTGCTCGCGCACGACGAGAAGCTTCTCCACCGACTTGCGCGCAATAGCGCGCTGCGGATGGCTTTCCGGGAGCCCAAGCACGTCGAACATCATCACGCTGTTCGCCATGGCCGGAAAGATCGCGCCCAGGCCGTCCTCGCCGTTGAGGCGCTCGCCGACCCAGGCGACGGCGCGATCGATCGCGCGCTGATGTGAGGGCAGCCGCCGCAGCAGCAGCGGTTCAATCACCCGCAACACATTGTCGACGCCGCGGAAAAACCAGAACCACGACGCTCTTTGCTGCGGCGCCCTCGGCGCCGGGCCGAGGTTTGCCGGTAATCCAAGGAAAAGCTCGTCGATGCGCACGTTCTTGGCGTTGCGCGCGACCGGGCGCTTCGCCATCAGCACCAGCAGCGGCACGATGACCGTGCGGCTCCAGTACGACATCTTGTCGAGATGGATCGGAAACCATGTCGGCAGCAGCATGATCTCGACCGGCATCATCGGTACGGCGCGCCACGGAATAAATCCGAACAAAGCGAGCATGATGCGCGTGAACACGTTCGCGCGTTCGGCGCCGCCGCGCGCGTGTAATGCCTCGCGTGCGCGTGTCATGTGCGCGGCTTGCGGGTCATCGCCGATCATCTTCAGTGCGAAATAGGCCTTCACGGTCGCGCTGACGTCGAGATCACCGTCGCGAAACAGCGGCCAGCCGCCATGCGCGCCTTGGATGCGGCGCAGGTAGACGGCGATTTTGGCTTCGAGCGCGGCATCGACCGGCTCGCCGAGATAGTGCCGCAGCAGCACGTATTCCGCCGGAATGGTGGCGTCGGCTTCGAGTTCGAACACCCAGTGTCCGTCGCTGCGCTGGCACGCGAGCAAGGCATCGGTCGCCGCCGCGATGACGCGCTCGAGCGCGGAGGCCGCGGCGTCCGATTTGCTCGTGCTGTTTCCGTTCAGGATGTCTGACATTGCGCCTATCGTTGGGTCATTGCTTCGATCAAATCGGCCGCCCGGTTGCCGGAGCGTATCGAGCCCTCGATCGTCGCCGGCAGGCCGGTCGCCGTCCAATCGCCGGCAAGAAGGAGATTGCTCCAGCGCGTCCGCGGGCCCGGACGCTTGGCGTCTTCGCCCGGCAAGGCAGCGAAGGTCGCCCGCCGTTCGCGCACGATTTGCCACGGCGGCAGGGGGCCCGCAATGCCAGCGACCGCGGCGACCTCCAGCCAAATCTGCGCCGCGAGCTGCACGCGCGGCGTATCCAGCAGCCGATCAGCGCTGCTGATTGTGACGGAAAGACGGTCGGGAAAGGCGAACAGCCACTCCGCCGTGCCGTTGATGATGCCGGTCATCGGCGGCAGCCCCGCCGGTGGCACGATGCGGAAGTGGGCGTTGACGATGGCGCGAAACTCGGTCGGCGTTGTCAGGTCTGGAATGAGCGAGGCCGCAACCACCGGCGGCACCGCCAGGACAACCGCGTCGCCCGAGCCCAGCGCCACTGACTCGTCGCCGAAATCGAGCGCCGCCACGCGGTTCGCCTCGAAAGTCAAAGCGCGCAAGCGCTGGCCGAAGATGACAGCACCTGCGTTCGCATTAATGAAGCGCAGCGCCGGCTCGACGAAGGCTGCCGACAATCCGTCGCGCGCGAACAGCGGACGATAGCTGCGCCCGCCCGCGGCCAGCGTTTCGCGGATCACCGCCGCGGCAAGCTTTGCCGAACTCGGCGGCGGTTCGGTGTTGAGCGCAGCCAGAAGCAGCGGCCCGATCAGCCGGTCATAGAGCGGCCCTGTGCAGTCGATGACGTCGCCAATGGTCGTGCCCGGCGCGCCGCGCAGCAGGCGCAGCATGGACAAATAATCGCGTACGCGCGTTCCGGGCGCGCGGCGATTGCGGTCGAAGATCCACCACGGAATGCGGCCGTCATTGGCGCGCAGGGTCCAGCGCTCTTTGCTGGCGAGATCGATAAAGGGAAAGCTCGCGGTCGCAGGGCCGAACAGGCGATCACTTGCGCCGATCGTGTCGAGATAGCCGAGCGCCGCCCGGTTGCCGGACAGCAGCAGATGGTTGCCGTTGTCGATCGTTATCCCGAGAACCGGATCGTGATACGAACGGCAGCGTCCGCCGGCCTGATTGGTCGCCTCGTAGATGATGACGCGCACGCCCTGCGCACAAAGCCGCACGGCAGTGGCGAGACCGGCAAGCCCGGCGCCGATGATGTGAACGGTCCGATTCATCACACGATCGCGTAACGCAGGAATATCCAGAGAAACTGCCAGCGGGAGAGTCGCACCCGTTGGCGCGGCGCTTGCCAGCCTTGCGCCTTCATCCGCCCGAGCATGATGCGGTAGGCGCTGCTCATGATACGCGGTGCGCGCACGGCACGTCGCGGACTGCTCGCCATGATCGCATCGGCCTCGGCGAAGTGGCGCTCGGCGTGTGCGGCGACCGGCGCGCACGCTTTGCTGATCGCAGGGCTGGCAAGAACCGTCGCCGGATCGTCGCTGGCAATACCAGCCTCACGCAGCGCCTCGCGCGGCAGATAGAGCCGGTCGATGGCCGCGTCCTCGTCGAGATCGCGCAGGATATTCGTCATCTGCAGCGCCCGCCCGAGATGGTGTGCGAGCGCGAGCCCTGGCTCCTTCTCCATGCCGAACACGCGCACGCTGAGCCGGCCGACCGCGCTGGCGACGCGGTCGCAATAGAGGTCGAAGGTGGCGAAGTCGGGCGCGCGGATATCGGCAACGACGTCCATCTCCATGCCGTCGATGACAGCGATGAAATCCTCGCGTTGCAGGTTGAAAACGCGCACGGCCCGCGCCAGCCCGCTCAGGTGCTGCGGCGGCGTGCCGGCATAGAGTGCGGCAATGTCGGCGCGCCATTTCTGCAATTGCGCGAGGCGCCGATCGCGTAGGCCTGCTTCGTCGGCGATATCATCGACCCGGCGGCAGAACGAGTAGATCTCGAACATCGCCTCGCGCTGCGCCTTCGGCATAATGCGCATGGCCAGATAGAACGAGCTGCCGCTGGCGCGCTGCTCGGCTGCCACCGCGGGTTCGTCGGCCACGGCACTCACGGCTGCGCCGCCGTCGTTGGACGACGATGACCGGCGCGGCGCGAGATCGCCTTGAGCACGGCGACAAGGCTGATGCCGGCGACGCCAAGCTTGCCGAGATGCACGCGCTCGCTCAAGGGATCGCGCTGCATGAGGATACGCGTGAGGCGCTGCGCCAGCGTCTGAATGACCGAGAGCTCGAGCGCGAGGCGCGAGTCTTCAACCATGCTCGGCAATGCCTCGCCTGTTTGCAGAAGAGCTCCGGTGCGCTCCGCGAGCCCCGAGAGACAGCGCCGCAGTTCCGGCGAGGCCTTAGCCGCGCCGAGCGCTTCGACCGTAATACCGCAGGCAGCGAGGGCGTCGAGCGGGACATAGACGCGGTCCAGGTTGCGATAGTCCGCCGCGCAGTCCTGAATGTGGTTGATGATCTGCAGCGCCGCGCAGATGGCGTCGGACGCGGGCCATGTGCCGCGGCTCTCGCCGTGCACGTCGAGCACGAAGCGCCCGACCGGCATCGCCGAGTAGCCGCAGTAGGCCATGAGGTCGTCCCAGTCGCGGTAGCGCAGCTTCGTGGCGTCGAGCCGGAAGGCCTTGAGCAGATCCTGCGCATGTTGCGGCGACATGCTGCGCTCGACCAGCGCGCGACGTAGCGCGCCCGCTTCCGCATTGCCGGCGCTTTCGCCGAGCAAATCCTGCTCCAGACGGTCCAACAGGCTGACCTTCTCCGCCGCCGACAGCGAGGGATGGTCGGCGATATCGTCGGCGCAGCGCACGAATTCGTAAAAGGCGAGGATCAGCGCGCGGTGGCGCGCATGGATGAGCCGCGACGCCACGGGAAAATTCTCGTTGCGGTGGCCCTTGCCGGAGCGGAATTCGCTGGCATCCATCATCGTACGCCGTTCACATTCGACTGCACGCGGCCTTTCCAGAGGCCGCCGCGCTTGCGGGCATATTGATAGGCGGAGTCAACGGTAAATGCCATGTAGGCGAGCGCGATCAGAGGCAAAAAGGGGCCCCAGAGCGGCGGCCGCTGGTAGAACCGCAGCATCGGCAGGAATGCAATGGTCATGAGTGCCCAAGCGAGCAGGCCGAGCGCCTGAGCAGGCCCATGACCGAACAACGCCAGAACAACCGGCGCCAGATAGACCAGCGCCATCCCGGCCACTGTTGCGGCGAGCAGCAATGGCGAATAGCGAAGCTGTGCGTAGGCCGAGCGCGCAACCATGCGGCGGATGTCCTGCACCGTCGCGTAACCGCGGATGCTGCGCGCGCGTTGCGTCAGGCTGAGTCGGATCGGTCCCCGCGGCTTGAGGCTGCGCGCCAGCGCGCAGTCGTCGATCAAGGCGCCGCGAATGGTCTCGATGCCGCCGGCTGCAACGAGCGCGTCGCGGCGCACCAGCATGCAGCCGCCCGCCGCCGCCGCTGTGGTGCGGTCCGCGCGATTGACCCAGGAAAAAGGGTAGAGCATCTGGAAAAAGAAAATGAAGGCCGGCACGAACGCGCGCTCGGCGAAGCTCTCGCAGCGGAGCGCAACCATCAGCGAATTGAGCACCAGCCCATTCGCCTGCGCTTGCGAGACGAGGCGCGTGAGCGTGTCGCGGTCGTAAACGATATCGGCGTCGGTAAACAGCAAATAGGCGGGGTCGCCAAACATTGCTTGCGCGACGCCTTGCTTCATCGCCCACAGCTTGCCGGTCCATTCTGCTGGCAGCGCGACGCCCGGAACAATTGTCAGTCTGCCGGCGAACGCCGCCGCGGCCTGCCGCGCCACATCGGCGGTGCCGTCGCTGCTTTGATCATCCACCAAAATGACAGAGAACGCGCCGGGATAGTCCTGCTGCAGCAACGACGCGATCGTTTGCCCGACGCCTTCGGCCTCATCGCGCGCGGGGACGACGGCTGTGACGGCCGGCCATGCCACCGGCGCCGGACCGCCGTCGTCGCGTTCCGATGCGAGCCAGAAGCCGCCGCGTCCCGCAATCAGATAGACCCAGACCACGAGTGCGGCTGCGGCTAAGAGGGTCGGCACCATTTGGTTAAATTATTCTCCGGATTTGTCCTGTATTATGGAACAAATGCAACATGGCGAAAACCGCCATACTTTGTTCTGGACCATACCGTGAAACAAAATCTGGATTGATCATCTAGCACGATTAATTTCGGAATGAAGCGAGGCCGAAATCGGAACCGTGACGATACTGCGGCGAAATGAAGACAACGTCCGGCAGCCTATCAGCAAAAGCCACGGCTTGGCCGAGTTCGCGCCACGCGGGTGCGGCCGACGTCAACGCCCTTGATAGGCCGGCGTGCGGACGACCAGCCCGTCGAGTTCCTGCGTGATCTTGATCTGACAGGACAGGCGCGAGGTCGACGTCACCTCGAAAGCAAAGTCGAGCATGTCCTCTTCCTCGGTGGAGGGCGGGCCGACGACCGAAAACCACTTCTCGTCCACATGCACCAAGCATGTGGCGCAGGTGCACGAGCCGCCGCATTCGGCGACGATGCTGCTCACGTTGTTGCGTTGCGCCGTCTCCATCACCGTCGAGCCGATCTCGGCATCGACCGTGTGAACGGCGCCATCGTGCTCGATGAAAGTGATCTTGGGCATCGTTGCGCTTTTCACCGCGGTGGAGGGGGAGACGTCCTGCACGTCGCTCATGCGACACCGAGTTTCTTCTGCAGACTGGTCGACGATGTCGTGTATTGGAACACCAGCCGCTTGTCGGGATAGACGTAGTGGTAGGCTTTCTGCGCCATCAGCGCGGCCTCGTGGAAGCCGGAGAGGATAAGTTTGAGCTTGCCCGGATAGGTATTGATGTCGCCGATGGCGAACAGGCCGGGGATATTGGTCTCAAACGCGGCGGTGCCGACCGGGATCAACTCGTCTTCCATTTTGATGCCCCAGTCGGCCACCGGACCGAGCTTCATCGTCAATCCGAAGAACGGCAGCATGGCGTCGCATTCGACGCGTTCGACCGCATCCTTGCCTTTGATCGACGCGGCGGCGAGCTGGCCGTCAGCGCCTTCCAACGCCGAGACCTGGCCGATCCTGAGATCCATAGCGCCGGAAGCGACCAGCGCGCGCATCTTGTTGACGCTGTCGGGCGCGCCGCGGAATTCGTCTCGCCGGTGCACCAGAGTCAAGCGCTTGGCGATTGGCTGCAGATTGAGCGTCCAGTCGAGTGCCGAGTCGCCGCCGCCAACAATGAGCAGGTTCTTGTCGCGGAAGGTGTCCATCGTGCGCACGGCGTAATGCACCGATTTGTTCTCGTAGGGCTCGATGCCGGGAATGGGTGGGCGCTTGGGCTGGAACGAGCCGCCGCCGGCACCGATCACCACCACCTTCGCCTCGAACACCTTGCCGCGATCGGTAGTGACGCGGAAAGCGGGATCGCCGGTCTTCTCGACGGTCGTCACCATCTCGTTGAGATGGAAGGTGGGATTGAACGGCTTGATTTGCTCCTTCAGCGCGTCTGTCAAGCCGTGGCCAGTGATGAAGGGGATACCGGGGATGTCGTAGATCGGCTTTTCCGGATAAAGCTCCGCGCATTGCCCGCCGACCTTGTCGAGGATGTCGACCAGGTGCGCCTTGATGTCGAGCAGGCCTAGCTCGAATACCGCGAACAGGCCGACCGGCCCCGCGCCGATGATCACAACGTCGGTCTTGATCGTTTCGCTCATTCTTTCCGTTCCGGCGTGGCCGGCTCCTTACTTCGAGTTTCCGATGGTCACGCTGACTGGCGCGCGACGCGCATCGCGGGAACTGCGACGACGCGCAGCAATTCCGTCAGGTTCTGCTCGGGCGTCTTGCCAGTGGTGGCGAGCACGGCTTCCGCCTTGGCATAAAGCGGTTCGCGGCTCTTGAGAATGGATACCAGATCCTCCATGGCGCGGGCATTGTTGGCCATCGGCCGCATGTCGCCTTGCGCCATTACCCGCTTCATATGCTCTTCTGGCTCGGCGCGTACCCAGACCGTGAAGCACGAGGCCAGCAGCAATTCAAGCGTGCCCGGTTCGGTGACAATGCTGCCGCTGGTAGCGATGACGAAATGCGGGTGCCGGCGCAACACGTCGTCGAGTGCCTCGCGCTCGGCGCGGCGGAAGGTCTCCTGGCCGAACATATCGAAGATTTCGCTCAGGTTGGCGCCGCTGCGCCGTTCGATCTCGCGGTCGAGCTCGATGAACGGCACGTCGAGGCGCTCCGCCAGCATGCGCCCGAGGGTGGACTTGCCGCCGCCGCGCAGGCCGATGAGCGCGACGCGACGACGATCCTCGGACGGCGAGGAGAAATGCTCGGTCACGAATTTGCGGGCTTCTACGAGCATGTCCGGCGGCAGCCGCTCGAGGAATTGCGTCAGCAGCACCAGATCGAACGGCGGTTCGGCGCCCTCATGCACAAGCTGTGTGACCGGCAGTCCGATGGCGCGCGCAATCCGCCGCAGCAGCACGATCGAGATATTGCCGCGTCCGGCCTCGAGTTGTGCCAGGTAGCGCTCGGAAACTTTTGCATGTTGCGCCAAGGCCTTGCGCGTGATGCCGCGCTGATGGCGCAGCGTGCGCACGCGCTCGCCAAGCTGATGCAGATAGGGGTCGCTGTCGCGGCCGGGCGCCGCTTTGGCACGCGCGAGTTTCATCCCCACCCATTAACATGCATTATAGTGCAAAACAATAGTGTTTATTTCTAGAGCTTTATAGGCCCCATTGTATGGGGCCTATTTAAGTGCTATTGATATGCAAAATAATGCATACTGGGAGAAGGCCGCTGGGCGGTTTTGGCCGGGCGCGAGTTTGATCATGCAAACCATTGATTTCCAGACTGAGCCCGCGTGCTACCGCCATTGGCGCATCGAGTGCGACGGCGATGTCGCCTATCTGATCATGGATGTCGATCAGGCAGGGGGCCTGTTCGATGGTTATGAACTCAAACTCAATTCCTACGACCTCGGGGTCGATATCGAACTCAACGACGCGGTGCAGCGGCTGCGCTTCGAGCATCCGGAAGTGCGCGCTGTAGTCATCAAGTCCGGCAAGGACAATGTGTTCTGCGCCGGCGCCAATATCCGCATGCTCGGCAAGTCGACGCACGGGCAGAAGGTGAACTTCTGCAAATTCACTAACGAGACGCGGCTCGCCATCGAGGACGCGAGCGACAATTCCAAACAAATCTATATTTGCGCGATCAACGGCAATGCCGCCGGCGGCGGCTATGAATTGGCACTTGCCGCCGACCACATCATGCTGGTCGACGACCGCCGCTCGGCGGTGGCGCTGCCGGAAACGCCGCTGCTCGCCGTGCTGCCGGGTACCGGCGGGCTCACCCGCGTCACCGACAAGCGCAAGGTGCGGCGCGATCGCGCCGACGTGTTCTGCTCGATCGAGGAGGGCATCCGCGGCGCCAAGGCGGTTGAGTGGCGGCTGGTGGACGAGGTGGTGCCGAATTCAAAATGGAAGGACGTTGTGGCCGCACGCGCGCGCGAGATTGCCGCGCGCTCGGACCGGCCGAAGTCCGCCAAGGGCGTCGCGTTGACGCCGCTCGACCGCAAGATCGAAGCCGACCGCGTCGCCTATTCTCATGTGGACGTCGACATCGACCGCGCGCGAGGCCTGGCGACTATCACCGTGCGCGGTCCGTCGCAGGCGGTGCCGGCCACGGTCGAAGCCGCCCATGCGCTCGGCGCCAAATTCTGGCCGCTCGCCGTGGCGCGAGAACTGGAGGATGCCATCCTGCATCTGCGCGCCAACGAGCCGGCCATCGGGGTCTGGTTGTTGCGAACTGACGGCAACGCGCAAGGTGTGCTGGAACACGACGATTTCCTCAGCAAGGCTAACGGTGATTGGCTGATGCGCGAGATCCGCCATTACCTCAAGCGCGTGCTCAAGCGCCTGGACGTAACGCCGCGCAGCATGATCGCGCTGATCGAGCCGGGCTCCTGTTTTGCCGGTACGCTGGCGGAGCTGGCCTTTGCCGCCGACCGTTCGCTGATGCTGATCGGCACGCGCGAAGGCGACAATCGCCCGCCGGCGGCGATCACCCTGGGGCAGGCCAGTTTCGGCTGGTATCCGATGGGCAACGGCCTTACGCGGCTGGCGACACGCTTCCTCGGCGAGCCGCAGACGCTCGAAGCGGCGAAAGCCAAGATCGGCGAGGCGATCGAAGGCGAGGATGCGGCCGAGTTCGGCTTGGTCACCGCTGCTTACGAAGACTTCGACTGGGACGATGAACTCCGCGTCATGCTGGAGGAACGCGCGAGCTTCTCGCCCGACGCCATGACCGGCATGGAAGCAAACCTCCGCTTCGCCGGCCCGGAGACCATGGAAACCAAGATTTTCGGACGGCTGACCGCCTGGCAGAACTGGATCTTCCAGCGGCCGAATGCGATCGGCGAACAGGGCGCGCTGAAACTCTATGGCAGCGGCGTATCGCCGACCTTCAATAAGGAAAGGGTATAGTCATGGATATCGCTCAGGTCGACTACGATGGCTTGATCCCGAACAATGTCGGGCTCGGGCAGGACCCGCGCGTCAAGCGCGCGCTGGAGAAGTGGCACCCCGGCTATATCGATTGGTGGAACGACATGGGGCCGGAAGGCTTCCAGGAATCGCTGGTCTATCTGCGCACCGCGATCAGCGTCGATCCGAAAGGCTGGGCGAAATTCGACTACGTGCGCATGCCGGAATATCGCTGGGGCGTGCTGCTGGCGCCGCAGCATGAGGGCCGCAAGATTCCGTTCGGCATGCACAAAGGCGAGGACGCCTGGCAGGAAGTGCCGGGCGAATACCGCGCCATGCTGCGCCGCCTGATCGTGATCCAGGGCGACACCGAACCGGCCTCGGTCGAACAGCAGCGCCATCTCGGCAAGACCGCGCCGTCGCTCTACGACCTGCGCAACCTGTTCCAGGTCAATGTCGAGGAGGGCCGCCATCTCTGGGCCATGGTCTATCTGCTGCAGAAATATTTCGGCACCGACGGCCGCGAGGAGGCCGAAGCTCTGCTGCAGCGCCGCTCCGGCCATGCCGACACGCCGCGCATGCTGGGCGCCTTCAACGAGAAGACGCCGGACTGGCTGTCGTTTTTCATGTTCACTTTTTTTACCGACCGCGACGGCAAGATGCAGCTCGAGGCCTTGGCGCAATCCGGCTTCGATCCGTTGTCGCGCACCTGCCGCTTCATGCTGACCGAAGAAGCGCACCATATGTTTGTGGGCGAGACCGGCGTCACTCGCGTCGTCCAACGCACCTGCGAGGCGATGAAGGCGGCGGGCATCAGCGATCCCAACGATATCGAGGCGGTGCGCAAGCTTGGCGTGATCGACCTTCCGACCATCCAGAAAAAAGCCAACATGCATTTCTCGCTGACGCTCGATCTGTTTGGCCACGAGATCTCGACCAATGCCGCCAATGCCTTCCACGCCGGACTGAAAGGCCGCTATCGCGAGGATCGGCTGAAGGACGACCACCAGCTCGAAAGCGGCACCTATCCGGTACTGCGGCTGATCGATGGCAAGATCCAGAACGCGGATACGCCGGCGCTCTCCGCGCTCAACATGCGGCTGCGCGACGATTACGTCGCCGACGCCAATGTCGGCGTCGGGCGCTGGAACAAAGTGATCGCCGAGATCGGCATTCCATTCGAGATCAAGCTGCCACACGTCGCCTTCCACCGCCACATCGGCGAGTTCGCCTCGATCAAGACGGACGTGAACGGCAACCTGTTGCACGAGGCGGAATGGGAGAAGCGCCGCAGTGAATTCCTGCCGTCCGATAGCGACCGCGAATTCATCGAGAGCCTGATGCAGCCGCAATTCGAAGTCGGCAAGTTTGCGAGCTGGATCGCGCCGCCGCGCGTCGGCATCGATAACAAGCCGGGCGATTTCGAGTATGTGAAGATCGCCGACGCTTAGTCGCTCCGCGCCGTTTGCTTATCTTCGTCTCTGAGCTTGAAGCGCTGGATCTTTCCAGTGGCGGTGTGGGGCAGGTCGGTGCGCACGTCGATCCAGCGCGGATATTTCCACGCGCCCGCCGTCTCCTTGACGTGGAGCTTCAGTTTTTCCAGCAGGTCCTCGTCGGCGACATAACCGTTCTTGAGCACGATGAAGGCCTTCGGCTTGATCAGCCCGTCGGCGTCTTGCTTGCCGATGCAGGCGGCCTCTAACACCGCCTCGTGCGAGACCAGCGCGGCCTCGACGTCGAACGGCGATACCCACATGCCGGAAACCTTGAACATGTCGTCGGTGCGCCCGCAGTAATAGTAGTAGCCGTCGGTGTCGCGGCGATATTTGTCGCCGGTATAGGTCCATACGCCGCAGAAGGTGTGGCGGCTCTTGGCGCGTTGGTTCCAGTAGCCTTCGCCCGCCGATGGGCCGCGCACGATCAATTCGCCGACCTCGTCGACGCCCAAGTCGCGGCCATGCTCGTCGACGATGCGCGCCTCATAGCCGGGCACTGGTTTCCCGGTCGAGCCGTAGCGTATGTCGCCGGGGCGGTTGCTCAGGAAGGTCTGCAGCAATTCGGTCGAGCCGATTCCGTCAAGCACGTCGACGCCGACGACCTCGCGCCAGCGTTCGCCGATATGCGCCGGCAGGGCCTCGCCGGCAGAGACGCAGAGGCGCAGGCGGTCCGAGCCTAAGCCTTTGCCGATATCCGGATGCGAGAGCAGGGCGATGAACAACGACGGCACGGCGTAGAAGATGCTGGGCCGGTACTTGCCCATGATCTCAAGGACACCGTCTGGTGTGGGCCGTGGCGGCCACAGTATCGAGGTGGCGCCGACAGACAGCGGGAACGTCATGGCATTTCCGAGCCCGTAGGCGAAGAACAGTTTCGCCGCCGAATGCACCACGTCGTTTTGGTGGATGCCGAGCACGCCCTGGCCGAACAGCTTGGCGGTCGCCATCAAATTGGAATGGACGTGCTTGACTCCTTTCGGATCGCCAGTCGAGCCGGAGGTGTAGAGCCAGAACGCCACTTCGTCGGACACCGTTTCGGCGATGTACGGCGCCGTGTTGGCGGCGGCGATGACGTCCTCGAACAGATGCACGTCGCGGCCGGGGAATGCCGCCTTGTCGTCCTCGACGGCGCCGACCAGGATCACCGTTCTCAGATGAGGCAGCCGCTCGATGACGGGCCAGATTGTTTGCGCCAGCGGCGCCGCGACGACCAGAGCGCTGGCGCGACTTTCGGCAAGGATATAGGCGTATTGCGAAACATTGAGAAAAGTATTGAGCGGGATCGCGATGCGGCCGGCGCGGATCGTGCCCCAGAACACCACCGGATAGTCGACCGTGTCGTGCATCAGTAGGGCGACGCGTTCTTCCTGCCGGGTGCCGAGCGCGCGCAGCGCATTGGCGAAACGGACTGAGCGCGATTGCAGGTCGCCATAGGTAAGCGAACGGTCGGGATCGGTGAATGCAATTTTTGATCCAAGCCCGCGCGCGACATTGGCGTCGACGAAATCGGAAACGGCGTTGTAGAGGCGGCGCTCGATGAATTCGTCCACGCCGGCCCCCATCGCCTCAGCCTTCGAATAATCTGGTCACGAGACGCCGCGCCAGCACGCCGGCTACGCGCCGGCGATAGTGCCCAGGCGTGAAAGTAGTCTTCATCGGCATGATCTGGTCGCGCACTAGCGCGTCGAGGCCCTTGATGACGCGCGCGTCGAGCGGGCCGCCGCACAATTCCGCAGTACTCTCAAGTAGCACCGGGCGCGGATTGGTGCCGGTAAAGGCGATGCGCAGTTCGGCGAGTGTGTCGCCCTCGCGTTTGAGCGCCACCGCGACGCCGGCGACTGGGTATTCGATCGAGCGGCGGATGCGGATCTTGTCGTAGGCCGAGCACAGCCCGGGTGTATTCTTCGCCCGCACTGCGGTAACGATCTCACCCGGCCGCAGCGACAGATAATATTTGCCGTCGCCCTGCGTCTCAGTCATCGGCACGTCCTGCCGCGCGAAGCCAATATAAAGTTTATTGAGCGGGATAGTACGCTTGCCAGTTGGTCCGGCGATGTCCACTTCCGCGTTCAGCGCAAGCAACGCGGGCGCGAGATCACCCGAGAAGGTGGCAAAGCACACGCCGCGGCTTTTCGGCGCGACGTGGCAGATGGTACCGGAGGTCTTCAGGCAATGGTGATTGGCGTCTCGCCACCATTCGCTCTGATTGTAGAAGATGCAGCGGGTGTCGAGGCAGAGATTGCCGCCGACCGTGCCCATGTTGCGGTGGGTAGGGCCGGCGATACGGGCGGCGGCCTGCGCCAGTACCGGATAGTGCTGCATGATCGCGGGATGCTCGGCGATCTCGCTCAAGCGAACTGACGCGCCGATTTCGAGGGTAGCCGCGTCGGCACGAATCGCGGCAAGTTCCTCCACCCGATTCATGTCGATCAGCACCGGCGGTGCAACGATGCCGCGGCGGATGTTGACGATGAGATCGGTGCCGCCGCCGAGCGGCTTTGAGTCGGGATGACCGGAACGCGCCGCCAACGCTTCGTCGAGCGAGATCGGATTGAGCACGCGGAAGTCGGAGAGGGCGTCCATCAGGCGCCCCCGTTGCCCTTGCGCCGCCACTCCTCGATCGCCTCGAACACGCGGTCCGGTGTCACCGGCAGGTCGTTGAAGCGAATGCCAATGGCGTCGGCGATGGCGTTAGTGAGCGCCGGCAGGAAAGCGGCGAGCGAGCCTTCGCCGGCCTCCTTGGCGCCGAAAGGACCGTGTGGGTCGTTGCTCTCGACGATGCCGACTTCGATCGGCGGCGAATCCTGGATGGTCGGCACGCGGTAATCGAGCATGTTGGCGGTCAGCATGAGGCCGTCGTGATAGGCGGCTTCCTCGCTCATCGCCTGGCCCATGCCCATCCAGACCGAACCCTGCACTTGGCCTTCGACCGTCAGCCGGTTGAGCGCCTTGCCGCAGTCATGCGCGACCCAAACCTTGTCGACCGTGACGACGCCGGTCTCCTCGTCGACGCTCACTTCGACCACTTGCGCCGAATAGCTGTAGCCCATGGTGCCGCCGATGGCCGAGCCGCGGTATTTCTTGCCGCCGTGCGATTCCGGAATGGTCGAATAGTTGCCGGTGACGGTGATAGTGCCACTATCCTTCAGTGCCTCGGTCACGACCTCGTCGAAGGTCGCGCCCTTGTCCTGCGCGCCGGCGCGGTAAAGCTCACCCAGACATTCGATATGCTCCGGTCGCGCTTCCAGCTTGCGGGCGGCGGCATTGACCAGCACGGCTTTCAGATTGCGCGCGGCATCGAGCGCCGCATTGCCGACCATGAAGGTGACGCGCGAGGAGTAGGAGCCATTGTCCTTCGGCACCACGTCGCTGTCACCGGTCACCACGCGCACGCGGCCGAGATCGAGCCCGAGCACTTCGGCCACGGTCTGCGCCAGGATGGTGGTCGAGCCTTGCCCGATATCGGCGGCGCCGGACAGCACGACGATCGAGCCGTCGAAATCGAGCTTGATCTTGACGGTGGCATGCGGCTCACCGGTCCAGTTCACCGGCTTGGAAGCGCCCGAGATATAATGCGAGCAGGCCATGCCCAAACCTTTACTTAAATTGCCTTCGCCCTTGGCCAGCTTGCCCCTACGCGCTTTCCAGCCGCTTTCCTTCTCGACCCAATCGAGGCATTCCGGCAGGCCGTAGGAGTTCACCATCAGGTCGTTGTCAGTGAAGGTCGGCGCCGTCAGGAGATTGGCGCGCCGCACCGCGAACGGGTCGAGCCCCAACTCGGCCGCCATTTGATCGACCAGGCTTTCGAAGGCGAAGCGAATATCGACGGTGCCATGGCCGCGGAAGGCGCCGCAGGGCGGCGTGTTTGTGAGCACGCGGCGGCCAACATATTTGACGTTGTGCAGGTCGTAGATGGCGTACAGCATCGAGCCGGCATAAAGGATGGTCACCACGCCGTAGCCCGAATGCGCGCCGCCGCGCTGGTCGCAGCCGCACTCGACCGCGGTGATGCGGCCGTCCTTGCGTATGCCGATCTTGAGCTCGATATCGGTTTCCGGCCGGCCGCGATGGGTGATGAAGGTCTCTTCACGATTGGTGACGATGCGCACGGCGCCGTTGCATTTGCGCGCCAGCAGCGCGGCGATCAGCTCGATCGCCAGCGTCTCGGTGCGGCAGCCGAAGCCGCCGCCGACATGCGGCTTGATCACGCGGATGCGCGACATTTCCATGCCGAGGATCTGCGCCAGCATCAGATGTACGTAGTAGGGCACCTGCGTCGAGGCGTGCACCGTCATGCGGTCGCGCACAGCGTCGTATTCGGCGACCGCAGCGTGCATCTCCATCTGATTCTGGCAGACCTCGGCGCAGTTGTACGTACCTTCCCGCACGAGGTCGGCTTCGGCGAAGCCTTGTTCGGTGCAGCCCAGCTCGAACAGCACGTCGCGCTCGATGTTGCCCGGCTTCTTCCCGTGCAGTTGCACGGCACCCGGCGCCAGCGCGTCCCGCGCTGTGTAATAGGCCGGCAACTCGCGCACGGTGAGTTTGATGCGACGCAGTGCCTCGCGCGCGGTGGCATCGTCCACAGCCGCGACGGCCGCCACCGGCTCGCCGCGATAGCGCACTTTGTCACGCGCCAGCGGATATTCGCTGCGCGCGATCGGCAGCACACCGAAGGCCTTGTCGCAATCGGCGCCGGTGACGATAGCGCGCACGCCGGAAACCTTAAGCGCCTCCGACACATCGACTGCGATGATCTCGCCGTGCGAGTAGGGGCTGCGATAGATGCGGCCGGCGAGTTGTCCAGGCGCAAGAATATCGGCGGTGTATTTGGCGCGGCCGGAGACCTTCTCCGGTCCGTCGATCATCGGCACGTAGCCGCCGATATTGTGCGTGGGGACGGGCTTGTTCATGGCGCCACGCCTTGGGCGTGCAGAGTGACCGCGTATTTCACCGCCTCGATGATTTTCACGTAGCCGGTGCAGCGGCAGATATTGCTGCCGAGCGCTTCCAGGATTTCCTCGTCGCTCGGGTTGGGATTTTTCCGCAGCAAACCCGCCGAGGCCATGACGAAGCCTGGCGTGCAATAGCCGCATTGCGAGCCGAGCTTCTCGTGGAAGCCGCGTTGTACCGCCGACAATTGCCCGTCGTGCCCAAGCGACTCGATGGTGTCGATGCGCTTGCCGGCGATAGTCGCGGCCAAGGTCAGACATGACAGAGCCGGCCTGTCGTCAATGAGCACGGTGCAGGCGCCGCATTCGCCGCCGTCGCAGCCGGTCTTAGTGCCGGTGAGTCCGATCTGCTCACGCAGGAAATCGAGCAACAAGATGTTGTCTGCGACCGCGTCGGCGCGGTCACGCCCATTGAGCGTGAACTCCAGAAGCCGGGTCAAATGTTTCTTCCCTATGCGGCGCGTGTTCGGCGGTTCGCGCTTCGTCTGATTATGCCGTTACGACACACCAGCAGGCCTACGCCCTCCAGTCCCTTTATCGGGAATGGCTAGGACGATTGCCCCAGGACTAGCCGAAGTGGGCAATGACGTCGGCGGGAATCGCGACGGCGTGGATCTTGTCAGGGTTGGTCTTATCGCGCGTCGCCCAGACCCGGGTTTCGCCGCCGTCCACCGCCAATTCGCCGCCGACGGTGAGCCGGTGCTCGACGTCGAAGCTGGAGCGGCGGAACTCCGTCACCCGCGAGGCGATCTCCACCACGTCGCCGAATTTCGCGGGTTTAAGGAAATTGGCGCGGGCGTCAACCAGCGGAATGCCTATGATGTCGAACGTGTCGGCGAGTTCATGCGCGGTGACGCCGAGCGCGGTTTCGAACAGCATCCAGGTACTGACGTCGAACATCTCGAAAAAGCGACTGTTGAATACGATGCCGGCCGGGTCGCACTGGCCCCACTCGACGGTCAATTGCCTGCGGAAGGTGAAAGACGCCATGCGAAATATCTCCGGCCTTTGGCCGGAATTATAGCACTACTTCGTCGGCGGAATCCGGTGTTTCCGCGGCACCGGCCACTCTGTGACGTCCTGCGACTTCAATTCGACGCGGCTCATGCGCCGCCGTTTGTGCAGCGCGTGCTGCGGCGCCACCGGCAGGTGTGGTGAATCGTCGAGATCCTCGAGCATCCAGTCGAGTTCGTCCGTCGCCGTCACCCAGCGCTGCGGCGCGTAACGCGTGAGAGAGAACGGCCGGGAAAACGCCAGCATCGATTTCTTGCCGCCCGGCAGGCAATATTCGTGCGCGTAGCTCATCGCCACTTCGCGCGCGCTGGCGTAGATCGGGTCGCGCCAGCGCAGCACCGCGTGGTTCGTCTTGCTGATTGCGCCCCACAGCCCACGTTCCTGGAACACGGTCACCACGTGATCCTGGTCGCTCGGCAGCGCCTGGATGTCCATCAGCCAGGCCGGCTTGCCGTGATAGATGAAAGCGGCGACGGCGAGGATGGCCGCTTCCGAACAATGGGCGGTGCGCGCCTTCAGCACGCGGCGCGGCGACATAGTGGTGTCGCCGTCTAGCTCGTAATTCGGCGGCAGTCTGTCAATGAAGGTCTGGATGATCTGCGCGGTCCGCAGGCGCGCGAACGCCCGGTGTTCGGCGGGAGTCAGCAACGCGCGGAGGCGATTTCGGTATGAGCCGGTGAGCATGCGCGCGGACTTTATCCGGACGATGGTAGCGGCAGGGGCTAAGGACCAAGGACTCCACAGCTAAGTTGTGGGGACTCCACGGGTAACTTGCGGGTCTTTGGTAGGAAAACCGGCAGCAGCGGCGTTCTCCTTAAAGCCGTCACGACAGGAAATTGTTGCGCACTCAGGGGCATAAAACAGGAAATATCTTCTTATTTTCCACTACTTATTGCGGTTACGCGCAACAGGCTTCTATTTAAGGGCTTCTGGCGGCCATGCGGGAGCTTGAAAGCGGTGAGCGATCTTCCCCAACCACAACGACATCTTCTGGCGCACGTCTCGCCGGAAGATTGGCTTGTCGCGCTCGCAACAGCCCTGGTGGCGTTTGTTCTTCTCGGCGTCCTGCCGCGCCTGTTCTGGTAAGGCGCTGCGCGCATGTCAGGGCTTGCCACCATCCCGAAGACCGCACCCTTCGCCGAGGAGGAGATCGATCTCCTTAATCGCGTGGTCGGCCCGGCCAATGCGCTGCAGCGCGCCTGGCTCGCCGGCTTCCTCGCCGGCGTCGAGTCGGTCACCGGGCAGGCGCTGCCGGCGGCGCCGGCACGGCCGGCCGAGCCGATCACCATTGTCTACGCCAGCGAGTCCGGCAATTGCGAGAAGCTCGCCGGAGATTTCGCCAAGGCGGCGCGCAAGAACGGCCTGAAGCCGGCCCTGATCGACATGGCTGATCTCGAACCGGCCGACCTGACGAAAGCAAAGCGGCTGGTGTTCATCGCCGCCACCTGGGGCGAGGGCGAGCCGCCGGCGCGCGCCGTGCACGCCTATGGCGAGCTGATGGGCGAGCGCGCCCCGCGTCTCGACGGCGTCGAGTTCGGCGTGCTGGCGCTCGGCGACACGGCTTATGCGGAATTCTGCGCTATCGGCAAGAAGATCGACGAACGTCTTGCGGCGCTCGGTGGCAAGCGCGTGGTCGAGCGTGTCGATTGCGATCTCGATTTCGCTGCGCCTGCGGCGGCATGGATCGGCGGTGCGCTCAAGGTTCTCACCCCGCCCGATGCGGACCGTGGCCGGGTCATCGAGGTCGATTTCGGCAAGCCGCAGGCTGCGCCGAACACCGACATCGTCGAGGCCGAGGTCAGCGAGCACATCAATCTCAATTCCTCCCGCTCGAACAAGGAAACCATTCATCTCGCGCTCGCCTTCGATGGCGCCGCGCCGGCCTATGAGCCGGGTGACTCGCTCGATCTCTATGCCGAGAATGATCCGGCCTATGTCGACGAGTTGCTGCAACTCGCTGGGCTTGCCGGCGACGATGCCTTGCGGACCGAGTTCATCAAGTCGCGCGACGTGACGACGTTGTCGCTCAAGACCGTCGAGACCTATGCGACGCAGACCGGCCACCAATACATCAAGGCGCTGGTCGACGACGGGCAGGCGAAAGAATGGATCGTGGGCCGCCAGTTGATCGATCTGATTGCCATGTTCCCGACGGCGCTGACTGCCGACCTTCTGCGCGCGGTGACGCGGCCGCTGGCGCCGCGCGCCTATTCGATCGCGTCGTCGCGCCGTGAAGTCGGCGACGAAGCGCATTTGCTGATTTCCGCCGTGCGCTACGAAAGCCATGGCCGCGCGCGCAAGGGCGTCGCTTCGAATTACGTGGCCGAGCGGCTCAAGCGCGGCGCGCGCGTGCGGGTCAAGCTCAAGCCTAATAAGCATTTCGCGCTGCCGGCCGCCGACCGTGACATCATTATGGTAGGTCCCGGCACCGGCGTCGCGCCGTTCCGCGCCTTCGTGCAGGAACGCCGCGCCACCGCGGCGAAGGGCCGAAGCTGGCTGTTCTTCGGCGACCGCCAGTTCACCCACGATTTCCTCTACCAACTCGACTGGCAGGAGGCGCTAAAAGACGGCGTGCTCACCCGCATGGACGTCGCCTTTTCGCGAGACACGCCCGAGAAGGTCTACGTGCAGAACAAGGTGTGGGACAAGCGCCACGATCTGATAGAATGGCTCGACGGCGGCGCGAACTTCTATGTCTGCGGCGACGTCAAGAATATGGCGAAAGACGTGCGCGCCACGCTGGTGCACGCCTATGCCCACGTGAAGGCGCTGTCGCCGGAAGCCGCCGAGCAGGCGGTGGCGAGCCTGGAGCGCGACCGGCGCTATCTGACGGATACGTATTAATGGGTGGCGCGGCGCGCTGTTTCGCTCTCCCCGTTTCGCGGGGCGAGGGGAAGGAAGCATCATGACCGACGAAGTTTCGCGCAACGAGCGCATCAAGGAGGCGAGCGACTATCTGCGCGGCACGCTGGCCGAAGGCCTACGCGAAGAGATCACCGGCGCTATTGTCGAGGACGACCAGCAACTGGTCAAATTCCACGGCATGTACCTGCAGGATGACCGCGATCTGCGGCCTGAGCGCACGCGCAAGAAAATGGAGAAGGCCTTCGCCTTCATGATCCGCGTACGCATTCCTGGCGGCGTGCTCACCCCGCAGCAATGGCTCGCTCTCGACCAGGTGGCGCGCGACTATGGCAACCACACCATGCGGCTTACCACGCGGCAGACGGTGCAGCTGCACGGCATCATCAAGTCGAACCTGAAGGCGACGCTGAAAGAGATCGACGCCGCGCTGCTTAATTCGATTGCCGCCTGCGGCGACGTCAACCGCAACGTCATGTGCGGCGCCAATCCCGATCAGGGTCCGATCCATGCGGCCGCGCTCGAGCTTGCGCGTGCAATCTCCGATCATCTGACGCCGCAGACGCCCGCCTATCGCGAAATCTGGCTCGATGGCGAAAGGATCGCCGGCGGCGAGGAAGACGTCGTCGAGCCGATCTACGGCAAGACCTATCTGCCGCGCAAATTCAAGGTCGTGGTGGCGGTGCCGCCGTCGAACGACGTCGATATCTTCGCGCACGATCTCGGTTACATCGCCATCCTCGATGGCAAGGGCGGCGTCACCGGCTGGAACGTCACCGTCGGTGGCGGCATGGGCATGACCCACGGCGAGGAGGACACCTATCCACGCACCGCCGATATCATGGGATTCTGCAAGACCGAAGACGCCGTGAAGATCGCCGAAGCTGTGGTCACTGTGCAGCGCGATTGGGGCGACAGGGCCAACCGCAAGCACGCGCGGCTGAAATATACGATTGAAGACCGCGGGCTCGACTTCTTCCGCGCCGAGGTGGTGCGCCGCTCGGGCGTGGGGCTGGAGGAGGCTAAGCCGTTCGCGTTTACGTCCACTGGCGACCGCTACGGCTGGAGCGACGGCGCCGACGGCCGCAGCCATCTCACGCTGTTCGTGCAGAACGGCCGGTTGCTCGATAGCGCCGGCGCAATGCAAATGTCGGCGTTGAGCCAGATCGCGCAGAACCACGACGGCGAATTTCGCATCACGCCCAATCAAAACTTGATCGTCGCCAATATTCCACCCGAGCGACGTACGGAGATTCACTGGCTGGCGAAAGAGGCCGGGCTGCTGGCGCCCTGGTCCGGCCTGCGTCGCAATTCCATAGCCTGCGTCGCGCTGCCGACCTGCGGCCTCGCGCTCGCCGAAAGCGAACGCTATCTGCCCGACCTGATGACGGCACTCGACGAGCGGCTCGCCGCGCACGGACTTTCCGCTGACGACATCGTCATCCGCATGACCGGCTGCCCGAACGGTTGCGCGCGGCCCTACCTCGCGGAGATCGGCTTGGTCGGCAAAGGGCCGGGCCGCTACAATCTTTATCTCGGCGCCGCCTTCGACGGCTCGCGGCTCAACAAGCTCTACGGCGAGGACCTCGATCACGCGGGCATCGTCGCAGCGCTCGGTCCCGTGTTCGCCGCTTATGCGGGCGACCGGCAAAAGGGTGAGCGCTTCGGTGACTTCACCATCCGCGCCGGTTTTGTCGCGGCGACCGGCTACGGCCGCGACTTCCACGCCAATGTGGGCGGGCAAGCCGAACGCGCCGGGCGGTGACCCCCCGTGCAAAGGGCCGGCGATTCGCTGCTCAGTTTTTCGACGCGCTTTGCTGCTTTGCAAGGCAGAAGCTGGCATCGAGTTCCGTCGTGTAAAGATAGCGTAAACATATCAATGCCTTCCGGGCTGGCACACTCCTTGCTGCTTTGCAGCATGAAACGAACTGCGGCCGGCCGGATTGCGTTGCGTACCTACCGCGGCGGCCGCCAATTCAGGGAGTCGAGACATGGACTATGTGAAGCCAGTCGACGTTGCCAAGATGATGGTCGAGACCGGCCGGAACAAACTCAAATTGTCGCCCGTCGATCTCGTCATTCGCGGCGCGCTCGCCGGTTCTATTTTGGCCGCGGCGACGAGCCTCGCCATCACAGGCGCGGTGCAAACCAACCAGTTGCTGGTCGGCGCGCTGATCTTTCCCGTCGGCTTGATCCTTATCGTTCTGCTTGGCCTCGATCTGGTCACCGGCGCCTTCGGCCTGGTGCCGCTGCCCTGGATGGAACGCGACGCCACAGCGCCCAGCATGCTCGCCAATTTTGCCTGGATATTTCTCGGCAATTTGATCGGCAGCGTCGCCTATGGCGGCTTGCTGGCGATTGCGCTCACCAATTTCGGCACATTGGCGCCGGCCGGCGTCGCCGCCAGGATCATCGCCATCGCGCAAGCCAAGACCACCGGTTACGAAGTGATCGGCTTTGCCGGCATGGTGACCGTCTTCGTCAAGGCAATGCTGTGCAACTGGATGGTCTGCCTCGCCATCGTCGCGGCGATGACCACCAATTCGACCATCGGCAAGATCGCCTGTGCCTATATGCCAATCTTCATCTTTTTCGCCCAAGGCTTCGAGCACTCGGTGGTGAACATGTTCATCATCCCGACCGGGATGATGATGGGCGCCAAGATCACGGTCGCCGAATGGTGGCTGTGGAATCAGATTCCGGTCACCCTCGGCAATCTGGTCGGCGGTTTCGTCTTCACCGGCCTTGCGATCTATATCACGCACAAGCCAGGCAAGGCCCCTGCGCCGCTGACCATGTCATCGCAGGTGCCGGCGGAATGACGGCGGATGCCGCCCTGAAGCCGGCGGAGGCGGCAACCGGCGAATTCGAGCCCGAACAGAAGCGTTACCTGGAGGGCTTCGCCGCCGGTTTGCAGATCGCGCGCACCGCGAAAGGACTTGCCGGTTCGGCCGCCGCTCTGACGGGAGCGGCGGCTGCACCAGCGCCCGAACCTATCGGCCCCGACGCCGCCGCCCTGAAAGCACAAGACCGCGTGCTCAAGGCCGGCGGCAAGCTGTCCGACCCGGAGAAGTTCAAACGCGAGCAGCATCCGTTCGACACTTACGAACGGCTGAAGGAACACGCCGCCAAGAACGTCTACCCGAAGCCGCCGGACAATTTCCGCTGGCGCTTCTTCGGCCTGTTCTACGTGGCGCCGAACCAGAACTCCTATATGTGCCGGCTGCGCATGCCGAACGGCATTCTCAAGGCGGCGCAGTTTGCCGGCGTCGCCGATCTCGCCGAGCGCTATGGCGGCGGCTATGCGCACGTCACTACACGCGCCAACCTGCAGGTCCGCGAGATCGAAGCCAAAAACGCGGTCGCCATGATCGAAGGCGTGCAGGACCTGGGGCTGTGCTCGCGCGGCTCCGGGGCCGACAATATCCGCAACGTCACCGGCGGGCCTACCGCTGGCATCGACCCGCAGGAACTGATCGACACGCGCCCCTATGCGCGCGAATGGCATTTCCACATCCTCAACGACCGCTCGCTCTACGGCCTGCCGCGCAAGTTCAACGTCGGCTTCGACGGCGCCGGCATTATTCCGGTGCTGGAAGACACCAACGACATCGGCTTCCAGGCGGTGCAAGTGAACGAGGGTTTCGGCCTCGAGCCGGGAGTTTGGTTCCGTCTTTGCCTCGGCGGGCTCACTGGGCACCACAGCTTTGCCGGCGACACCGGCGTTCTGGTCAAGCCCGCCGACGCAACGATGGTTGCTGACGCGGTGGTGCGCGTGTTCATCGATACCGGCGACCGCACCGACCGCACCAAGGCGCGGCTCAAATACGTGCTCGACAAGATGGGGGTCGAGAAATTCCTCGGCCTCATGGAAGAAAAGCTCGGCAGCAAGCTCATCCGCGCCGTGCCGGGTGCGCTGTCGCCACGGCCGCCGTTCAGCCGCACCGCGCATCTCGGCATTCATGCGCAGAAGCAGGCTGGGCTCAACTGGATCGGCGTTGTGGTGCCGGTCGGCCGCCTGACGGTCGCGCAGATGAAAGGCCTCGCCGGCATCGCAAGCGAACTGGGCGACGGCGATATAAGGCTCACGGTCTGGCAGAACCTGCTGATCTCGGGCCTATCCACCGCCAAGCTCGACGAGGCGAAAGCGAACATCGAAGCCCTCGGCCTTGCTATCGAAACCAACGCCATCCGCGCCGGATTGGTCGCCTGCACCGGCAGCACCGGCTGCAAATTCGCCGCCTCCGACACCAAGCGGCACGCCGAGGAGATCGCCGCCTGGTGCGAAACGCGCGTTTCCCTCGACACGCCGGTCAACATCCATCTCACCGGCTGCCACCACTCCTGCGCACAGCATTTCGTATCCGAGATCGGACTGCTCGCCTGCAAGGTGCAGGAGAACGAGGATGCCGATCCGATCGAGGGCTATCACATCCTGATCGGCGGCGGCTTCGGCCCTTATGCCGCGCTCGGCCGCGAACTCTATCGCGACGTCAAGGCGGAGGACGCGCCGCGGACAATCGAGCGCGTACTCAAGACCTACCTGGCGCACCGCGAATCGCGCGCGGAAAGCTTCATCGCTTTCGCGCGCCGGCACGAGATCGACGCCCTCAAAGCCATGGCCGAACTGGAGGCGGAGGAATGAGCATCACGCCGCGCATCCCCTCGTTGATTCCTGAATCCGCGCCGTTTACGGCGGAGCAGCGGACGTGGCTCAACGGTCTGTTCGCCGGCATGATTTCGCTGGAAGAGAGCGTGACGCCGCTATCCAACGAGCAAGCGGCGAAGCTGATGCCGGGCCTGCTCGATGCCGGCGCGCCGGCGGAAGCCGACGACGGCGCGCCCTGGCACGATCCCGCCATGCCGCTGCCGGACCGTATGAAGCTCGCCGACGGCAAGCCGCTGCCGCGCCGCCTGATGGCGGCGATGGCGCAGCAGGATTGCAGCCAGTGCGGCTATAACTGCAAGGACTATGCCGAGGCGCTGTTCTCCAAGAAGGAATTGCGGCTGAACCTGTGCGTGCCCGGCGGCAAGGACACCGCCCGCACGCTCAAGACACTTTATGCCGAACTCGGTGCGCCCGCGGCAGCGCCGGCCGATGCCGCCCCAGCACCGGCGCCTGTCTCGGCGCCTGGCCGCTCGCGCGACAATCCGGTCACCGCGACGTTCCTGTCGCGCCGGCGCCTTAACAAAGAGGGCTCGGCCAAGGAGACCTGGCATATCGAGTTCGATCTTTCCGATAGCGGGCTCGATTACGTGGTCGGCGATTCGTTCGGCGTCTATCCCGCTAACGATGCTGTGCTGGTCGACGCCGTGATCGCCGCGCTTGAGGCGCCGGCCGATTTCCCGATCGGCGGACGCACGCTGCGCGAAGTGCTGACTGATGGCGTGTCGCTGTCGCCGGCGCCGGACATGCTGTTCCAGCTGATTTCATACATCACCGGCGGCGAGCGCAAGAAGAAGGCCCAGGCGCTGGCCGGCGGGCATGACCCGGACGGCGATGCCGCGACGCTCGACGTGCTGGCGGCGCTGCACAAGTTTCCAGGCATAAGGCCCGACCCGGAGGCCTTCATCGAGTCGCTCGATCCGTTGCAGCCGCGCGTCTATTCGATCTCCTCATCGCTCAAGCTCAACCCCGGCCGCGTCTCGCTCACCGTCGATGCCGTGCGTTACGAAGTCGAAAAGCGCACGCGCCTTGGCGTCGCTTCGACCTTCCTGGCCGGCCGCGTTTTGCCCGGCGACAAGATCAGGGTCTATGTGCAGAAGGCCCAGCATTTCGCGCTGCCGGCTGATCCGGGCAAGCCGATCATCATGATCGGCCCGGGCACGGGGCTGGCACCCTTCCGCGCTTTCCTGCAGGAGCGCCAGGCGACCGACGCGCCGGGACCCAACTGGCTCTACTTCGGCCATCAGCGCAGCGACTATGATTTCTTCTACGAGGACGAACTCAAGGAGATGCGCAAAAGCGGCCTTCTCACCCGGCTGACGCTTGCCTGGTCGCGCGACGGCAAGGAAAAGATCTACGTGCAGCACCGCATGCGCGACGACGGCCGCGATCTCTGGGACTGGCTGAGCAAGGGCGCACACATATATGTGTGCGGCGACGCGCTACGCATGGCCAAGGACGTCGAGCGCGCGCTGATCGACGTCGTCGCCGAACACGGCAAGCGTTCACCGGAAGACGCCGCGCGCTATGTCGCCGAGCTGAAGAAGAATGACCGCTATCAGGCGGATGTGTATTAGCGGATGTAAGAAGGATCATGCCCGTGGACATCATTCGTACGCCTTCCGAAACCCGCTCGGGAAAGCTGGAACCGCTCGCCCGGTTGCCGGTGTTCCTCGCGCTTGACGGCAGGCGTGCGGTGCTCGCCGGCGGCAGTGCGGCGGCCGCCTGGAAAGCCGAGTTGTTGTCGGCTGCCGGCGCGTGCGTCGATGTTTATGCCGACGCGCCATCCGACGAGTTGCTGCAGATTGTCAGCGATCCGCCGCGCGGTGCAATCGTAATCAACCGGCGAGCGTGGACAGCGGCCGATTTGAAGGACGCTGCGGTCGCCATTGGCGCGTTCGACGACGATGACGGCGCCGCGGCCTTCGCCGCCGCCGCGCGTGCCGCGGGCGTGCCGGTCAATGTGATCGACAAGCCGGCGCTCTGCGATTTCGCCTTCGGCGCCATCGTCAATCGTTCTCCCTTGCTTATCGGTATTTCCACCGACGGCGCGGCGCCGGTCTTTGCGCAGGCGATCCGCGCTAAGCTCGAAGCACTGCTGCCGAAGGGCTTTGCCGATTGGGCCGCGGCCGCGGCGCGCTGGCGCCCGGCGGTGAAGGCGTCCGGGCTGGCGTTCTCCGGCCGGCGCAAGTTCTGGCAATTGTTTACGGCGCATGCCGTCAAAAATCCCGGCGCAGAGCCCACGCAAAATGACTTCGACCGTTTCATCGCCGAGGTGCAGGGCCTCGGCGCCACGGTCGAGAGTGGTTCAGTGACGCTTGTCGGCGCCGGCCCCGGCGATCCAGAATTGCTGACGCTGCGCGCGGTGCGCGCGCTGCAATCGGCCGACGTGATCCTGTTCGACGATCTGGTGTCGCGCGACGTGCTCGACTTCGCGCGCCGCGAGGCGCGCAAGATGCTGGTCGGCAAGACGGGCTTCGGGCCCTCGTGCAAACAGAACGACATCAACGCGCTGATAGTGAGCCTCGCCAAGCAGGGCAAGCGCGTAGTGCGGCTCAAGGGCGGCGATCCGCTGATCTTCGGTCGGGCCGGCGAGGAGATCGAAGCCTGCCAGGGCGCCGACATCGCGGTCGAGGTCGTGCCCGGCATCACCGCGGCGCAGGGCGCGGCGAGCCGGCTCGGCATTCCGCTCACCGGCCGCGGCCATTCCCGCCGCCTGCAATACATCACCGGCCATGCCCGCAACGGCCAGCTACCCGACGACATCGACTGGAAGAGCCTGGTCGATCCGTCCGTCACCTCCGCGGTCTATATGCCGGCGAGGACGCTGGAAGCGTTGGTCACGCGCGCGCTTGCCGAAGGGCTCGACCCGGCGACGCCTGCCGTCGCCATCTCGCGCGCGACATGGCCCGATCAGCAGTCGGTCACGGCAACCATCGCGGCTTTGCCGGCGCAACTCCAAGCGGCGGCGCTGCCCGGCCCGCTTCTGGTGATGATCGGCGGCGTCTGTGCGGCGGCGAATATGCAGAATGTGCCCGCGCGCCGCCACGCCTAACGGATGTCATAACGGATTGGTACCTGGATCGCGATCTGCGCGCCGGCCAGTTCCGACGGTGGCGGTGGCAGCGGCGCCGCGCGCTTCAGCAGATCTAGCGTTGCCTCGTCGAGCAAATGCGAGCCAGAGCTGCGCACGATGCGCGCGTCGTGCACGCCGCCGCTGCGGTCGATGCTGAAAGCGAGTTGCGCCACGCCGCGCTCGCCGCGTGTCTGCGCTTGCGGCGGATAGCGTTTAAAGCGTTCGAGCCGGGAGACCAGTGCGGATTTCCAATTTGGCGCGGCATTAGGATTATGCGATGCGGCGCCCGGCGCGGGCGCCGCCGCTCGCTCGTCCTTCTTCTCGGCGGCGCTAGGCGCGCTGGGCAGGCTGGCATGCCTTTGTTCGTGTTTCTTCTCGACTGACTTTTCGATCGGCTTCGGCGGCGGCAGGACTGCCTGCAAGGGTTCGGCCTGCGGCTCCGGCGGCAGCTCGACAGTCTTCTCGACCGGCTTCGGCGGTTCTGGCTCCGGCTGCGCTTGCGACTGCTGCGGGCCGGGCGGCAATTCGGTTTGCTTAGTCTCCGGCGCGACCGGTACCGGTGCGAGCTCGATCATGATCACCGGCGCGTTTGCCACCGAATCGGCATCGTCGCTCCAACGCGCCAGCAACGCCGCCGCGCCGCCCACATGGATGCCAAGCGCCAGGGCGAAGCAGGCGCCCCAGCGCACAGCGTCGGGCCAGCGGCGCGGGACGGCGGTTTCGCGCGCGGCGTTCATGGCTGCAGTTTGTCCGCTTCGAGGCCGACCAGCGCCACGCGCAGATAGCCGGCGCTGCGCAATTCGTTCATCAGCGTCATCAATTCCCCGTACGGCACGGTCTTGTCGGCGCGCAGGAACACACGCTGCTGTTTGTCGCCACCGGTCGTCTGATCGAGCGCGGCGGCAAGCCCCGCGCGGGTGACCGCATCGTTGCCGAGCGTCACGCTCAAGTCCGCCTTGAGCGTCAGGAACAGCGGCTTGTCGGGACGCGGACTAGGCTCGGCATTGGCGGCCGGCAAATTCACGGAAATATCGACGGTCGCTAGCGGCGCGGCGATCATGAAAATGATCAGCAGCACCAAGATCACGTCAATGAATGGCGTGACGTTGATCTCGTGGATCTCGCTCAACGTCTCTTCGCCGTGGTCGAGGCGTACGCTCATGATCGACTACTCGGCCGCCGACACCCGGCGGCGCTCCGCCAAGCGGTCGAAGGCGCCGCGATCGAGATCACGGCTGATCAGGCGCAGGATGTCGGCGGCGGCATCTGCATGCAATGCCCGGTAACTGGCGATCCAGCGCGAGAACATATTGTACATTACCACCGCCGGGATCGCCGCCACCAGGCCGAGCGCGGTCGCCAGCAGCGCTTCGGCGATGCCGGGCGCCACCACCGCCAGATTGGTGGTCTGCACCTTCGAGATGCCGATGAAGCTGTTCATGATGCCCCAGACCGTGCCGAACAGGCCGACGAAGGGGGCGGTCGCGCCGACCGTGGCGAGAATGCCGGTGCCGCGGATCATCGCCCGCCCGGCAGCGGCCTCGGCGCGCTCCAAACGTGAGGCGATGCGCTCCTTGACGCCCTCGGGCGACAAAGCATTGGCCGACAGCCGCAGTTCGGCGTCGGCGGCGGCGATCAGCGTCGCCACGCCGTCGCGGCGTCCCGGCAGACCGGCGGTTGCTTCGTTCCAGTTGCGCGCTTGATTGAGCGCTTCGATCGCCCCGTGCATCCGGCGGCGAGCGAGTATCAACTCGATCACCTTGGCGAGCCAGATGGTCCAAGTCAGCACCGAGGCGAAGGCAAGCCCGATCATCACCGCCTTGACCACGACATCGGCGGCCGTGAACATGCCCCAGGGCGACAGATCGCGCGGCAGCTTGAGCACGGCATCCGGGCTGGGCGCTGGCGCCGTGGCGGGCTGGGCCGGTGCTGCGGCAGGCTGAGCAATTGCGGGAACCGCAGGCCCTGGCGGTGCTTGCGCGAAGGCCGGCGCGGCGACAAGCAGCGCGGCGGAAAACAATACAGCCAAGAGCGTACCCAGACGCTGCGGCATATCTGGCGATTGCATTTTGTATTGATCCTTTCGGCCTAGCGCCGATAACGCTCCCGGATTCAGTTTCATATAGCAGGTGCCGATGGCTGAATCAGGGCCGTTCCGGCGGCTAAAGCTTATGACTCGGCCTCACCAACTAAACGCATTCGGAAAACGGAGTTTCCGTCGCTTGTGCCTCCGCGCTGGCGGACGACGAGGGCGAACGGCGGCTGTGCTGGCGGCCGCAGCCGAATTTGTCCGGTTGCGCCGCCGCGCCGAAGCGGACTGGCGATCTGCCTGACCCATCGCCATTATTCTTACAGCTTCTTCGATAAGCCGACGAAATAGCCGCGGCGCTCGCCATATTGCGGCGCGAACACGCCGATGCCCGTTCCGTTGCGTAGCTCATAGATGGTGTCGAACAGATTCACGACGTCGAAGCGGACCGTGACCGGCTTGCCGTCGGGCTGCTTGATCTCGTGCGAAATGCCGATATTGGCCGTGGCGTAGGGCGCGACATGGTCGCCATTCGGAATGTCTGACCCGTCCGGCAATATGAGATTGGCGCGTAGCCCGCTGCCGTACACCATGCTCACGCTGAAGCGGGTGCCGTTCCAGAGGTAGGACGCCCCGGCTGAGCCGGTCCATTGCTGCGCGTGATCGGTGTTGATGTAATGGCTGGAGATGTAGGCGAGATCGGCGGCGCTGAACAGATATTGGTTCGACACGATATTGGTGGCGACCTGGCGGCCCCAGGCGAGATTGCCGTAGGCGGAGAAGTTGCCGTCCTTGTAGTTGGCGGTCAACTCGACGCCGCTGTTATAGGCTTTTTCGTAGTTGAAGCCGTTGAGGATCAGCGCCGTGCCGAATTGCCCGTCGTCGAGCAAGTCTTGGGAAATCTTGTAATAGGCGTCGAGGCCAACCTCGAGCTGCGGCGTAATCTTCTGCACGATACCGGCGTCGAAATAATGCGCGCGTTCCGGCAGCACCGGGCTCTGCTGAAATGTTTCCGGCTGCGCGGTCGTATTTGCAAATGGCGCGATGGCGGCGGGCGCGGCGATGGCCTGCGGCGGCGGTGTGAAGTAGCGGGCGTAACCGGCGTGCAACGTCGTGCCGTCGAGCGGCTTATACACCACGTTAAAGCGCGGGCTGAGCTGGTTGGCGTCGACAAATTGCCACATCTGGTCTAAGCGCAGCCCGGCATTCACCGTCAGTTGGTTTGTGATCTTCCACTCGTCCTGGACGTAGACGCCGGCAATCCACCCGAATTTTGAACTGTCATCGGTGACCGTGAACGGCGCGTCGACTGGAACGCCGCCAACAAGCGGCAGCACCGTCGAGATATTGCTGTTCTGCGTGCTCTCGCCGTCGATCGTAAAGCCCGCCCGCAGCGTATGAGAATCGTTGAGCTTGTAAGAGCCATCACCCTGCAGGCCGTTGGCAAAACCGCGGCGGTAAACGTCCGAAGCAATACCGTTGAAGACAAGGTCGCCGATCGTATCGGGGACGAAGTGCAAGGTGCTGTAACGCGAAAATGCGGCCAGCTGGTAGTCGAAGCCAATGGCCGATTTCTGCAGTGCCAGGACGCCGAACGTGTTCTGCTCGGCTTGGCGCTCGTTGAGCATCGACGAGTCGAAATTGCTGACACCGAAGGCAGTGAACCCAGGCATCTGCCCCGGATTGTTCGGGATCTGGAAACTGTTCGTGGTGTTGCCGAAGATGGTACTGACGCGTGTGTGCGGGTCAAGCACTGTGGAGGTGTAGCTGAAGAAGTTGCCCTGGTAGGTGTGGTCGTGGATCGCGTTGTAGCTGTCGGTCGGGTTCTCGATGCCGAGATTGCTGGTGAAGCCGCGCCCGGTGACGAAATATTCGGTGTTGCCGCTGCGGCCGCCATAGTCGAAGCTCGGCGTCAGCGTGCCGAAACTGCCGCCATAGATGCCGACATCGCCACCGGGGACGAGCGCATTGCCGCTCTTGGTCTGGATGTCGACGATGCCGGCGGTACGCAAGCCGAACTGTGCCGGCAGTGCGCCGGTGATCAGGGCGAGTGAGCCGACGAAGCTGGTATCGAGGACATGGCCGAAGCCGGATATGCCATCGGGCAGGATGATTCCATTGATACGGTATTGCACATTGGCGTGCTCGTTGCGGACGTGAATGTCGCCGTTAACGGCGCTGTCGGCGGCAACGCCGGGCGCTTGCAGCAAGACAGAATTGATCGGCGCGTCCGTGCCCTGCGGCAGGGTGTCGATGAAGGCGCGGTTCATGTCGAAACTGCTGGCGCCGAAGCGCGGCGACAGGTTGTCGCGCGCTATGTCGAATTTCGTATTGACGGAGGCGAGGTCGTTTTTCGGCTGCGCTGACGGCGCGGTCGTTGGCCGCGGCGGCGCCGGGCGTTGGGCTTCGATGACGATTTCCGGAAGCACTTCCTGAGCCGCTGCCGCGCCGGCGAGGACGCCCACCATGACAAACGACAATGCCACCCGAACCAGGGAGCAAGAAACGCGAAAACGCATGAAACCTCCGAAGCTCTAACTGTAATATTATAACATTATACTTTGGAGCCGAAGTCAAACTCCGATTGAACCGCCGGGCCTTTGAATGCATCGTCCACCGCGCCGGCAGGTGCCGGTTCGACTATCCTGCGAGGACACGGTTCCCATGCCTTATTCGATGTCCCAGACTGCTTTGCCGACGTTCGAGATCGGCCTCAATGCGCTGTCGGGCGTGCTCGACAAGGCCGCGGCCTATGCTGCGGCAAAGAAGGTCGATGCCACGGTGTTGCTCGGCTACCGGCTCGCGCCCGATATGTTCGCGCTTGCCCGCCAGGTGCAGGTCGCCTGCGACCAGGCGAAGAACGGCGCCGCGCGCTTGGCCGGCGCCGAGCCGCCGAAATTCGAGGATACCGAAACGAGCCTCGACCAGCTCAAGGAGCGCATCGCCAAGACCGTCGCCTATCTCAAGACGCTCGACGCCAAGGCGATCGACGCCTCGGCCGACCGCGAAATCACCTTTCCGCTCGGGCCGAGCAAGGGCCAGATGCAGGGCGGCGACTATCTCAATCACTTCGTGCTGCCGAATTTCTATTTCCACCTCGCCTCGGCCTACGCCATCGTGCGCCATTGCGGCGTCGAGGTCGGCAAGCGTGACTTCCTGGGGGCCATTCCGATTAAGCGCCTCTGAGCCTCGCCGGCAATGAAAAGCCGCCCGCCGGTTTCCCCGGCGCGGCGGCTTGATCTTGCGCGTGATTTTTATTTCAGACGCTTGGCCGCTTCCCGCACCAGGCTCAAGTCGGCGTATTTGGAAATATCGATGTGCTTCTTGACGAAGCCGAGATCGCGAGTGGTGTCGACGTTGCGCTGCAACGCCTCGAGGTTCGGGATCAAATTGGGATCCTTGTAGGTGTCGGCCTTGGTGAACAGCCAGCCGAACCGTTCCGGCGGCGCCTTGGTGATCTTGGAGGCGATCTTGGCGACCTCGTCGTGGTTCTTCGGGTCGAGATACCAGTGCACGATGCGCAGCATGTCTTCCATGTAATCGACCATGGCGGCACGATGCTTATCGATGAACGACTTGCGCGCGACGAGCATGATCATCTGCGTCACGCCTAAGATGTCGCGCTGCTCGAACAGCACCTTGCCGTCCTCGCGCAGCTTGGGATTGAACGAGAACGGCAGCACCGCCGGAATGAGATCGACCTTCTTCTCTAGCAGCATCGCCGGCATCGCCGGCAGCGGCCCTTCCAGCATGGTGTAATCGCGTTTTTCTTCTAAGCCGTGCTTGTGCAGCATGGCGCGCTCGGCGACGTCGATAGCGCTGCCGCCGCCATTGGTGCCGATCACCTTGCCCTTGAGGTCCTCCACTTTGTTGATGCCGGAGTCTTTGCGCACGTAATACTGCCCGCTGTAGTAGCCGGGCACGCCGTCCTGGAATTCATCGGCGATGACGCGGATGTCGTCGAGCCCGGCGTTCTCGATCGCAATGGCGAGCGAGGAATAAGCGAGACTGGCGACTTCCAACTCGTTGTTGGCGATCGCCGTAATGGTCTGCGGCGTGCCTTGGTAGTGGATCGACTCGAGCGTGTAGGACTTGCCCATGTGCTGGGCGAGGTCCTTCTTCTCCAGAACGATCGAGCCCCAGTTGGCGATCGGGGCCACCCACGACATGCGGATCTTGACCGGCTCCGCGCTACGGGCGCTGCCGGTGGCGAAAAGGCCGAGCGCGCACACACCGGCCAGCGCGAATTTCATCAGGCGCATCGTTTCCTCCTCGTTTCGCCGGGCTTGCGCTTCTATCTGGCAAGCTTCACGCCGCGAACGGAAAGATTGTCGGGGGTCCAACCTATTTTGGCAAGCCTGCCGGCTGCGGCGTTTTACCCGCCATGCGGTGCAGCTTATGCCGTCGTTGGTTCGTTGGTTTCCTGGTGCCACACCAGTAGCCGTCGGCGGATCAGTGCCATAGCTTTGACCATGGCGTAACCGACCACGGCGATCTCGACGATGCCGGCGAACACGCCGGTGGAATTGGCAAAGCGCGAGGCGGTCATCATGGCGCCGCCGAGGCCATAGCCGCCCATCAGCATCTCGGCCACAACCGCCACGATCAGCGACAGCGGCAGTGCCACCTGCAGGCCGGTTATGATCTGCGGGCTTGCCGCCGGCAGCACGATCTGCGTCAGCAATTCGCGGTTGTTCGCGCCCATGTTGCGGGCCGACCAGATCAGCTCGCGCTCGACGCCCTGGATGGCGATGACGGTCGCGGCGATTACCGGGAAGATCGCGTCAACGACGATGATGGTGATCTTGGACACGTCGTAGACGCCAAGCCACAGAATCACTACCGGCAGGAAGGCGATCTTGGGCATCGGGAAGCCGACCGAGATGATCGGATCGAAGAACCAGTTGGCGATCGCGCTGCGCGACATCGCCGTGCCGATCAGGACGCCGAATACGGCGCAGATCGCAAAGGCGGTCAGCGCGCGATAGAGCGTCAGCGCGGTGTTGATCCACAGATCGCCCGACCAGGCGTCGTTCCCGATGCGGACGACGACCTCGCTGAACGCCGGCAACTGGAAGTGTGTGAAGCTGCCACTGCGCGCCAGGATTTCCCACGTTGCCAACAACGCCAATATCGAGAATACGCGCGTGAACGCCCAGTACAGCGCGTAGACGAAACGCGCGGCTTTCTCCGCCATGCCGTTCGGCACCTCGTTCGGCATAGTTTGCATCATTCGCGCCATGCCAGCGTCCGTTTGGTAATGACGAGGTAGACCCGGTCGGCGGCAAAGCCGAGGAACGCGACGGTCAAGACCACCGCATACATCGCGTCATATGAGCCGTTGGCGCCGAGCGAGCCGATCAGATAGCCGAAACCCTTCTGCGCCACGATCAGTTCGGACGCCACCAGCAGAATGAAGGAAAGCGCCAGCGCCGTACGCACGCCGTTGAGCATTTCCGGCATGGCGCTCGGCACCACCACGTCCCACAGCATGCGCAGCCTGTTGGCGCCCATGCTACGCGCCGACCAGACCAGCGCTTGTTCGCTTGAGCGTGCGCCGTTGAAGGCGCCGAGTGTGACCGGCAGCATGCAGCCGAGAAAGATCAGCAGGATCTTGGAGCCGTCGCCGTAGCCGAGCCAGATGACGGTGACCGGGATCAGCGCCGATTTCGGCAGCGGGTAGAATATCTCGACGAGTGGCGCAAACAGCACGTTCGCCGGCTTCCACCAAGCCATGACGATGCCGAGCGTCGCTCCGACCACGATCGCCAGCGCCAGGCCGGCGAAGGCGCGGTAAAGCGAGGATAATCCGTTGGCGACGAGATCGCCGTCCTTGAGCAACTCGATCCAGGCCCGGATCACGTCCGACAGCGGCGGCAGCGCGGTGGTCGACACCAGTTCGAGCCGCGCCGCCAGCTCCCAGGCGACGGCCAGCAGCAGCAGCGGCAGATAGCGCCTGACCTGCTTCACGGCGCGCGTACTCCTTGCGCCTTGATGGCCTCGACCTTCACCAGATTCCAGAGCTCGTCGACCTTCTCGACGAATGCCTTCGATTTGTGGACGTGCGGATCGGTCTTGTCGAACTTGGTATCGACGATGGTCTTGATGCGGCCTGGTCGCGCCGACATCACCGCCACCCGGTCGGCGAGATACACCGCTTCCTGCACATCGTGGGTAACGAAGATCACCGTCTTCGGCGTGCGCTGCCAGATGCGCAGCAACTCGCTCTGCATCAGTTCGCGCGTCTGGGCGTCGAGCGCGCCGAACGGCTCGTCCATCAGCAGGATCTTCGGATCGAAGGCGAGCGTGCGCGCGATCGCGCAGCGCTGCTTCATGCCGCCGGAAAGCTGCGAGGGGTAGCTGTCCTCGAAGCCGGACAGCCCGACCAGTTCGATGAAGTCGTGAACGCGTTGTTCGCGCTCGGCCTTCGGCATGCCTTGCCGCTCCAGGCCGTACAGGATGTTGCCGCGCACGGTTTTCCACGGAAACAGCGCGAAGTGCTGGAAGACGATGCCGCGGTCGGGCCCGGGGCCGGTCACCACGTTGCCGTCGACCGCGATGGTGCCGGTTTCGACCGGCATGAAGCCGCCGAGCAGGTAGAGCAAGGTCGATTTGCCGCAGCCGGACGGCCCCAGCAAAGCGATAAATTCGCGGTTTGCAACTTGCAGCGAGACCTGATCGAGCGCCAGCACCGCGCGGCCGCGCGGCGGCCGATAGAGGTGGCTGACGCCTTCAATGACGATTTGCGTTTGGGCGGCCATGGTGGAATGAAGCGTCCCTAACGGCCGGCGTCTGTCAAGCGCGCTGGCCCTGTTGCAGCAGCATCGTTGTCCTATAATGCGGGACACCAAACCATCACCACACGAGAGGAATCCCCAGTGGTCAATACGCTCAAAGAAGCGCGCGCCGAACTCGCGCTCGCCAACCGCATGGTCGCCAATGAAGGGATCATCGACGCCTTCGGTCACGTCAGTATGCGCCATCCCGGCGATCCGGGCCGCTATTTGCTGTCGCGCTCGCGCGCGCCCGAACTGGTGACGGCGGACGATTTCATCGAATACGACCTCGATTCCCGCCCCGTGCGCGAACCCGGCGTCGGCCAATATTCCGAACGGGTGATCCACGGCGAAATCTACAAGGCGCGGCCGGAGGTGATGTCGGTGTGCCACCACCACTGCCCGGCCTTCATGCCGCTGCTCGCCACCAGCACCGATTACGTTCCGGTCTTCCACCTCGGCGCGGTCGGCGGCATCCGTCCGCCGTTCTGGGACCAGCACGACGAATTCGGCGACACCAATATGCTGGTGATCAAGCCGGAAGAGGGCGCCTCGCTCGCCCGCGCACTCGGCAGCCACTGGATGGTGCTGATGAATCGGCACGGCGTCACCGTCGCCGGCACCAGCGTCAAGGACTGCGTGTTCCGCACCATCTATTCGGCGCGCAATGCCGAGTACCAGGTGCGCGCCTTGACCATCGGCAGCACCATCGCCTCGCTGACCCCGGGCGAGGCGCAGCTTGCCGGCTCGATCAGCAGCAAGACCACAGGTCTGATGCGCTCGTGGGAGTATTGGGAAATGCGGGTCGCCAAGGCCGGTGGGCGGCCGATTGCGGCCAAAAAGTCCGCTGCCGCCGCCAAGCCGCGCCGCGGCGGTAAAAAGCGCCGCCGCTGAGAGATAAGGCTTTGCCCGTGGGCGGCAGTCGGTGTTGAATGCTGCCCACGGCTCTCAACGATAGAAACTAAAACAAGGGAGGAAACACAATGCAGACCTTCAAGACGATTACCGCCGCCCTCGGGCTTGTCGTGCCGCTGGCGCTTGCGGCCACCCCGGCGTCCGCCGAGGACACGCTCAAGCTGGTGATCGGCCAGATCAACAATTGGGAGAACCAGGCGCCGACGCTTGGCCAGGACGCCGGCATCTTCAAGAAGCACGGCCTGGTGCTGGAGAACACCGGCTCACAAGGCGCCGGCGAAACCATTCAGGCGGTGATCACGGGCTCAGCCGATATCGGCGCAGGCGTTGGCGCCGCGGGCGCCATGCGCGCCTTCGCTAAGGGCGCGCCGGTGCGCATTCTGGCGCCGGCCTTCACCGGCACCGGCGATCTGTTCTGGTACGTGAGGTCGGATTCTAAGATCAAAAGCCTAAAGGACGCCACGCCTGAGACGACGATCGCCTATTCGACCAACGGCTCGAGTTCCAACAACATCGTCGTCGCCTTCGTCCAGGAACTCGGCGCCAAGGCCAAGCCGACGGCGACCGGCGGCCCTCCAGGTACGCTGACCGCGGTGATGTCCGGCCAGATCGACATCGGCTGGGCCGCGCCGCCGTTCGGCCTGCAGGAGATCAAGGACGGCAAGATCCGCATCATCGCGCACGGCAGCGACGTGCCCTCGCTACGCGGGCAGACGGTACGCACGCTGATCGTAAACGCCAATTCGCTGAAGACCAAACATGACGCGATCATGCGTTTCATGGAGGCCTATCGCGAAGCGGTCGACTGGATGTATTCCGATCCGAAAGCGGTCGAAATGTATTCCAAGAAGATCCACCGGCCGGTCGAGATGCTCAAGGAATCGATGGCAAAATTCCAGCCAAAGGAAGCGCTGCAGACCGATCACTTCGCCGATCTCGACGGCGCAATCCGTGATGCGGTCAAGCTCAAATTCCTGGAGAAGCCGCTGACCAAGGAGCAGATCGCTGAGCTGTTGCAGATTCCACCAATCAAGAAATAGAAGCGCGCCGGCAAAACAGAAACGGGCCGCTGCGTGGCAGCGGCCCGTTTTTTTGCCGTCAAAATGCCGCGGCTACATCTTCTTTTTTTCGTCCTTCTTGGCCGGCTTCTTCATGTCCATCTTCTTTTCCATTTTTTTCGCCGGCTTGGCCGCCTTCTTGGCTTTCATATGCTTCTTGTGCGCCTTCGGCGCATGGCAGGCGCCCTTCGAAACCACCGAAGCGCCGTCCTTCGCCGCATAGCAGGAATTCGCGTAGGTGAACTTCATGCCGCCTTTGGCGCCGCAGACTGGCGCGGCGATTTCAAAGCACGGGCCCGGCGCCGGCGGCGGCGCCATCATCTTTTTGCCCTTGGCTTGGCTGGTGCCGCCTGAGCCGATCACGAAAGCGGCGGACGCGGCGGCGATCAAAGCTGCATATGCGATAGTCTTAAACTTCATCGTTCCCTCCCGACATGATTGACGCGCCATAGTAGGAGGGAACTTGCCGCGATTACAAGAAATTTACGCCGCTGCGCCGCACCCGAATCTGAACGCATGTTCATGTCGTTGATTGCTCAGTGCCGGTCCTTGGCGGCTGCATTGATGGCGTCAAGCATGGCGGCGCGGCCGGATTTGAGCGAGGCGCGCACCTTGTCGTCTTTACCGAGCGCGCCCATCTCGCGCTGACGCCTGACGGTGGAGTCGACCATCAACGGCTCGAGCCCGAGTTCGCGCAAGGTCGCGGCCGATTCTTCCATCTCCGCCGCGCGGCGTTCGCCGTGGCTCGCCATCCGCTCCAGGTTGTATTCGGCGATCTTGCTCCAATCGAGCGAGGGATAATTGTTCTTGAGCGACACCGTCACGTCATCGAGCACGCCGGCGCGGCTGGCGGCGAGGAAGCATTCGGCGGTCAGCGCCTCGATGCCTTTGATCATCACGCTGCGGATCATCTTGATAGCAGCGGCGTGACCCGTCTCGGCGCCGACCACGCGCAGCGTCATCTCCAATTCGTCGAGCAGCGGCGAAATCGCCTCGGCGTGCGGACCTGCGATCAGCAGCGGCGTCTTGTGGCGCAACGGATGGATCGGCGCGACCACGGCCACGTCGACGTAACGGGCGCGTTCGCCGAGCAGCTTGGCGGTCGCCTGCTTGCGGCCGGGCGAGACGGAATTGATATCGAGATAATAGGGCGCGCCGGCAAGATGCGGCTCGACTGAGCGGGCGGCTTCCAGACTGGAGGCGGCGGTCACTGCGGAAATGATCAGGTCGGTTTCAGTGACCGCGTCGGCGGCCGAACTGGCCAGCCGCACGCCCATGCATTCGCCCGCCGCTTTCAGTTTCGCGCCGCCGCTTTCGGTAAAAAGAATATCCCAGGCGGCGACGCGCTCAATGCCGCCCTCGCGCAGGCCGGAGGCGAGGGCCTGGCCGGCCTCGCCGAAGCCGATGAAGGAAATGCGCGGCGTGTTGCGGCGGGTCATGCTGTCCCCTTCGTCCTGGCCGGGCTTGGCCCGGCCATCCACGTCTTACGTCCAAAATTGTAAGGCGTGGATGCCCGGCACAAGGCCGGGCATGACGCCGACGGTTAAATCGTTTTCACAGGCGCGTCCTGCCGCATGGTCTGGAAGCTCACCGCCATCAGCCAGCGGCCGCCGCGCTTGACGAAGACGCGGGAGACGCGCGCGGCCTTGCCGTGGAACGGCTGGTGCTCGCACAGCATCACCATCGCTCCGTCGAAGCCGAACAGCCGCGCCGAGACCAACGGCGCCGGGGCGGAATTGGCGTTGCTGTGTTTTTGCTCCGTCAGCACCGCCTTGCGGTCGGCCTTGGAATGCCGCCGCGCGGCGCCGACCACCAGGAATTCGTCGGCTACGTGCTCGGCCCAGACCTCGGGTTCGTGATGCATGACGGCGATTTCAAGCGCCTGCCAGGATGCGAGACAGTCGCGTTCGTCGGCATCGCGCGGCTCATAGGGCAGCATGTAGCACGGGTTGTCCCATTCCTTGCGGCCGGGTCCGTGCGGCGTCGCCGGCACATTCTGCGACACTTCATGAAAAGCGATCAGCCGCCAGCCGGCGGCGCGTTTCACCCAGATGCGCAGCACGAACTCCTTGCCGCTTTCGACGGCAACGGCGAAGACGTCGCCGTAACGGCGCACGTCGGATACGAAGCCGGCTTCATCGCCGAGCAGCGGCTTGGGCGGAGAAGCGGCCGCTTGCGTTCTGTCGAGAACGCGGCCGTTGAGATTGACCCATGTCAGTTCGTCGTCGAACAGCGCGGCCATCGCCACGGCATTGCCGGCGGCAAGCGCCGCGACCAGCGCGCGGTCGGTCTCTATCGCGTCGGCACCGGTCGCGAGCATCGTCACGCCTTGGCGCTGGCCGGAATCTCCGGCGTGCCATGGGTGTGGAATGACTCGATAGTCTTGAGCCCCCAGGCCTGGCCCTTCATCCGCTCCGCCTCGGTCCAGGTGATAGGCTTCCAGTCCGGCGCCAGGATCAGTTTGGCCCCGGCATTGGCGACTTCGACGCGGTTGCCGCCCGGCTCGTAGACGTAAAGGAAGAAAGTCTGCTGGACGGCGTGCTTGTGCGGGCCGGTCTCGATGAACACGCCGTTCTCTAGGAAAATATCGGCGGCGAGCAGCACCTCTTCGCGCGAATTAAGTGCGTAGGTGACATGATGGAAGCGCCCCCGCGCGCCGGTATGGTCGCGCGTATAGGCGAAGTCGTACGACTTGTTGGTGGCGGTGAGCCAGATGCCGGCCTCGCTGCCGTCATTCAGCACGATGCGCTCGGTCAAGCGGAAGCCGAGATAGTCCTCGAAGAATTTACGGCAGGCAGAAATATCGGCGGCGAGCCCATTCCAGTGATCGAGCCGGCGCACATTGCAACCGCGCCCGGGGAAACGCTGCGCCTGGTTCTTGAGCGCAGGTTTTTGATCGGGCGGGGGATCGTACCATTCGGTGTCGTAATAAAGCTCGATGAGGTGGCCGTCCGGGTCCTTGCAGACGAAGGTCTTGCCGTGGCCGAGATCGCCGTCGCTCCAGCCGACATCGAAGCCGGAGCCTTTCAGCGTCGCGGCGCGCCGCTCAAGCGCCTGCGGCGAGCGCGTGCGGTAGGCGACATGCGCCATGCCGTTGGTCTTCGATGCGGTGAGCTTGAGCGTGTAGCGTTCGTAGTCGTCGTAGCCGCGCAGATAGATGCTGTCGCCTTTCTCGCCGCTCTGGGTCATACCCATCACGTCGATGAAAAAGCGCGCGCTCTTGTCGAAGCTTGGCGTCAGCAGTTCGAGATGGCCGAGATGGGCGATGTCGAGATTAGGTTCTAGCGTCATGGGCCTTGCTTTTGCGGGTGGAGGTCAATTCTGCCGGACGGCGCGGGCGAAGGCCAGGACCAGATTGTTGGCCGGCATCGGCATGACTTCGGCGCCAGTCAGGCCAGCGTTTTGCGCCAGCATATTGAGATCGGCGATATCACGCACGCCCCATTCGGGATTTTCCGCGCGCAGACTTTGATCGAAAGCTGCATTGCTTGGCGCGGTGTGCTCGCCATCGCGCTTGAACGGACCGTAGACGAGCAGCCGTCCGCCGTCGCGCAAATAGCGTCCGGCGCCGGCGAAGAGATTCTGCGCCACTGTCCAGAGCGAAATGTGCAGCACGTTGATACAGAGCATGGCGGCGAGGAGCGATCTTGTTTGCCCATCCGCCGTCCATGTCCATGCCGGATCGGTCAGATCGATGCGCTGCGGCGCCCGCACGTTGGCTAAACCGTAATGCTGCCGCCAGGCCTCGATGCTGGAAAGGTGCGAGGGATAAATATCGCTTGGCCACCAGGTGAGCTGCGGCGTGCGCGCGGCGAAGGTCGTCACGTGCTGCCCCGTGCCGCTGCCTAGCTCCAGGACGTCGCCGGTCTGCGCGCTCAGGAATAGGCCGACCGCCGACCAGATGGCCTTGTGGTTGCGTTGGAATGCCGGAGCATTCAACCGCCCGTCCGGCATTGCGCCGGACTTTCCGAACTCGACGACGAATTCCGCCATATGCCGGCCTTTTGCGTTGCGCGGGCAATTAACCCATACGCGCGGCCGCGGTCAAAGGCGGGACTACGCAGCCCAGATTCGTCGTTTTTAATGGGCCGATCGGGCAATATTGGGCCTCTGGCGGGTAATCCGCGATCTGTCCGATTGCGTGGGGCATTGGGGCAAAGGAAAAAAGAAAACTGGGAGGATTCACATGCGCAAATTCTATTCGACGCTGGCCGTCGTTGCCGCCGCGGCGCTGGCTCGACCGGGCGCTCGACCTGCCGATCAACGCGTTTTACGCGACGCTTTTGGTCGCGCTGGTGCCGGTGCTGGTGCTGTGGTTCGGCATTTATCTCAAGGCCAAGATCATCGTCGTCTTCTTGTTCTCTGTGTTCCCGGTTTCGATCAACACCCATCAAGGTGTGTGCGAATGCGACAAGAACATGCTAGAGGTCGCGCACTCGTTCCGCTCCAGCGAGTGGCGCGTCTGGCAGGACGTGCTGCTACCTTTTGCGCTGCCTTACATTATTGCCGCCGTGCGGCTGGCGATCGGCCGCGGGCTGATCGGCATGATCATCGCCGAATTCTACACGACGATCTCCGGACTCGGCTTCATGCTCACCAAATACGCCAACCAGTTCGCGATGGATAAAACCTTCGTGCCGGTGATCGTCCTGATGATTCTCGGCGTGTCGCTTACCTCGCTACTGGAGTGGGTCGGCCGGCGCATCGCGCCGTGGAGCCACGCTAACCGGTGAGCAGCCGGCAGGCTTAACCTGCGATTGCGCTGTCTAATATTTCTACTTTGTGATAAATGTGGCACCGACTGCCTGTTGGCTTCGGCGTGGGGGATTTGCATGTCGGCAATCGACAAGATCGAACACGTCGTCGTTTTGATCCTGGAAAACCATTCGTTCGACCAGATGCTGGGCAGTCTGAAGGCGGTGTACCCCGACCTCGACGGCATCAATCACGCCAACAAAAACACCGACGATAAAGGCGAGGACTTCTTTCAGGTTGCGACAAACGAGCGACAGATGTTGCTCGACCCGCATCACGAGGTTTTACATGTTGCCCGCCAACTCAAGGGCAGCAACGGTGGCTTTGTCTTAGATTTCGTCAAGTCGCAAACGGATCATGTGCCCCCGAGCGAAGCTCGCCAGTACATTATGGGCTATTACCCGCTCGATTCTTTACCGGCGCTTCACGCCTTGGGCAGAAACTTCACCATTTGCGACCAGTGGTTTTCGTCTTTGCCGGGGCCGACTTGGCCCAACCGGTTTTTCGCGCTCAGTGGCACCTGCCTCGGCTGCGTGGATATGCCCGGCGATGGCGTCAGTGGGGCTGATTTGCCAGGCTTTTTTCATCAGACCCAGGACACGATATTCGATCGGATGAACGATGCGGGCATCAATTGGAAAGTCTATTTCCATGACATCCCGCAAAGCTGGACGATGAAGAAGCTGCGCGCACCGCATAACGCCGCCCGCTATTTCTATTTCCGTCGGTTCTTCGAAGACGCGCGCGGCGCTGAGCGTGACTTCCCGCAATTCTCCCTGATCGAACCCGACTACATGGGTACCGAGGAGAATGACGATCATCCGCCGCACGACATCATGAAAGCGGAGAAGTTGGTCGCCGATGTCTATAATGCCTTGCGTGGCAATGAAGAGTTGTGGGCAAAGACGCTGCTCGTTGTTTTTTATGACGAGCATGGCGGCTTTTACGATCATGTGTCGCCGCCGAAGACGGCAACACCTCCTGATGATCACACGGCTAAAATCGACGACCCTGACGGGCCTTGGACCCTCAAATTCGATCAATTCGGCGTGCGGGTGCCGGCTATTCTCGCGTCACCTTGGGTCGGCGCGCGGGTGGAAAAAACATTGTTCGACCACACCAGCGTCCTGCAATTCGTGACGAAAAAATGGGGCCTGAGGCCGCTTGAAAGCGCCCGCGTCAAGGCGGCCACGAGTATCGAAGTTGCGTTGACGGAATACGCGCCGCGCACGAACACGATTGCGCGCATTGTGATGAAGCCCGAACAACTCGTGCCGCCCGACCCGGAACTTGAGGACAAGGCTTTCGGATTGGTCAGCGAGCATCACAAGGCGCTTGCGCATCTGGCCGATTTTCTGCCGACGGCTTTGTGGGAGGACGCGACTCAAGGCGCTGACGAAGCGGCGCCGCGAATTTATGCAGCGCTGGCGCGTGTGGCGACTGCCGCATTGGACTGGCTGCGTGGCAGATGCGAGACTGGGCTTGCGATCCTTTACGGCACCAGGGGAGTCTCGGTGGCGATTGCCCAACCGGACCGGCTGGCGTCGGAAAGCGCCACTGCACGCAATCGCGTCGTTCGCTTCCTGAGCACGCAAAAACCAAGGGCGATCGAAGGTCTCGCCAATCGGATTACGGATGAAGCGCGGCCAGTCGAGGTGCGGAGCCACGCGCTGAAAACGCTTGCTGCGATTACGGGACGACCATTTCATCGTTACGACACCGGTATCGCAAAGAAATGGCTGCGGCGGCATGCCCGATCTGTCAATCAGGCCGGTTCGCAAAGCGCCGCCGCTGATCATTGACCGTAAGACACGCCCAAGCTTTGTTGAGCCGGCCGGAGCATTGGTCTGGTGTCTTAGCTGCCAGCCCACGTTTCCCACATTGTCTTTGCCATAACCGCGCGCGACACTGGCCTGCCGGTTAGCGGGGTCTGTCGTCATGAGCGAACCTCCGATTTCGCGCGGCTTTCGCGGCCGCAAGCCCGGCGGGCCAAGCGCCCGCGTGCCGCCCGGCCAGCATCTGGTGTCCGACTTTCCAGTGCTGTCGGCCGGCCCGACCCCGGAAGCCGACCCCAAGAGCTGGCGCTTGACGCTCGAGGACGGCGACAGCCCGGTCGGCAAGTGGAACTGGGCCGAATTCAACGCGCTGCCACAGACCGACCTGACGGTCGACATTCATTGCGTCACCACCTGGTCGAAGCTCGACACGAATTGGCGCGGTGTGACAATCGACACGCTACTGGAGGCGGCAGGTCTTGCCGAGCCGCCGGCGCCGTTCGTGCTCGTGCATAGCGACGGCGGCTACACCACCAATGTGCCGGCCGAGGACCTGGTCGACGGCAAAGCCATGGTGGCGACGCATTTCGACGGCGAGCCGCTCGATCCCGAGCATGGCGGCCCGGCGCGCCTCTTGGTGCCGCATCTTTATTTCTGGAAGAGCGCCAAATGGGTGCGCCGCCTGCAATTCATCGATACCGAGCAGCCCGGCTTCTGGGAGGAACTCGGTTATCACATCTACGGCGATCCCTGGCGCGAGCAGCGTTATGCCGGCGACTAGCGCCGTCGCTGTGGCGCCGAGACGGCTACAATGGATGACCGCGACCGTGCGCGACGTCATCGACGAGACGCCGCGCGCGCGCAGCCTCGTGCTCGATGTGCCGGATTGGCCTGGGCATCGCGCGGGCCAGCATGTTGACGTTCGCCTCACCGCCGCGGACGGCTACCGGGCGCAGCGAAGTTATTCGATTGCGTCCGCGCCGGCCACCGCGACGCTGACGCTCACCGTCGAGCGCCTCGCCGAGGGCGAGGTGTCACTTTATCTCGCCGGCGAGGCGCGCAAAGGCGACCAATTTGAATTGCGCGGCCCGATCGGCGGCTATTTCGTCTGGACGCCCGACCTTGGCGGCCCGTTGTTCCTGGTCGCCGGCGGTTCCGGCGTCGTGCCGCTGATGGCCATGCTGCGCCAGCGCGCCGCGGTCCAAAGCACGGTGCCGGCGACGCTGCTTTATTCCTCGCGCAGCCTGGACGACATCATCTATCGTGCCGAGCTTGAGCGGCTGACCGGGCAGGGCGACGGCTTGAAAGTCGTGCACACGCTTACGCGTGAGCGCCCTAGCGGCTGGAGCGGGCTCGCGCGCCGGATCGACCGCGCCATGCTGGAAAGCGCCGGCTTTGCCGCCGCCGCCCATCCGCGCATTTTCGTGTGCGGGCCGACGCCGCTGGTGGAGGCCGCCGCGCGCGACTTACGCGACATCGGCCACGAGCCGCATCTGATTAAGACCGAACGTTTCGGGCCGACGGGAACCTAACGCGGGAGAAGACCCATGAGCACGGACGGCCAAGGCGAAGCCTCGCTCGACGGCAATGCGGTCGGCGGACGTCTGCGCGAATTGTTCGCGCTCGATGTGACGGCGGCGGAAATCGTCTGCGATGGCTGCGGCGCGGTCGCCGATATTGGCGCGGTTCGGGTCTTTGGCGGCGCGATGGGCGCGATCCTGCGTTGCGCCCATTGTGACACTGCCGTAATGCGTCTGACGCATACCCCGGCTGGCCTTTGGCTGGACATGCGCGGCGCGCGCCGTCTTTTCGTTGCGACGGTGTCATCGTAGGATCATACGCGGCGTCACAATGGGGTGGGAAGGAGTCGTGTCATGATCTTCGGCATGTCGCTTCACGCATACACGGTACTGCACGTCATCATCAGCTTGATCGCGATCGTGTCGGGTCTCGTCGTGCTTGCCGGCATGCTGGGCTCGCAGCGCATGCCCGGCGTGACCGCGCTGTTTCTTGCCACCACGATCCTCACCAGCGTCACCGGCTTCCTATTTCCCATCAACGGCTTTACGCCGGCGCTCGGCGTCGGCGTCGTCTCGCTGGTGATCCTGGCGATAGCGCTGCTGGCTCTCTACAGCAGGCATCTCGCCGGCGCCTGGCGCTGGATTTACGTGGTGAGCGCGGTTGCCGCGCTGTGGTTCAACGTCTTCGTGCTGGTTGTGCAGGCATTCGAGAAGGTCTCGCTCCTCAACCCGCACGCGCCGCAGGTCGGGCCGCCGTTCCCCGAGCCGCAAAACACCCAATTCGCCGTCGCTCAAGGTGTGGTGCTGGTGCTACTGGTCGTGCTCGGTGCGATCGCGGCGTTCAAATTCCGCCCCGCGCCATCGACGTGACGGCGGCAGGCTCAATCGCCCGACAGAGTACCCGCGCGGCGGCCGCTCAGACGTCTTCTGGCTTGTCGACGTAGCGCAGGCCCGCCTTCTCCAGGCCCTCGCGCATCTTGTACATGTCGAGCGAGAGTACGCCGGCCTCGAGCTGCTTGCGCTTGCCGTCCTCGTCGTCCTTGCGCTTCTGCGCCTTCTGCGCGATCTCGACCGCGAGTTTCTTCGGAATCACAACGACGCCGTCGTCGTCGGCGACCACCACGTCGCCCGGCTCGACGTTGACGCCGCCGCAGACCACGGGGATGTTGACCGCGCCGAGCGTCGCCTTCACCGTGCCCTTGGCCGAGACCGCCTTCGACCACACCGGGAAGCCCATCTCCTTCAGCGGTTTGATATCGCGGCAGCCGGCGTCGATAATGAGGCCGATGACGCCACGCGCGACCAGCGCGGTTGCCAGCAATTCGCCGAACATGCCGTCGGTGTTGTCGGCGGTGCAACCGACCACCAGCACGTCGCCTTTTTGACATTGCTCGACCGCGACATGGATCATCCAGTTGTCGCCGGGCTGCGCCAGCACGGTCACCGCCGGGCCGCCGATCGATGCGCCGGCCCAGATCGGCCGCATGTAGGGCTTCATCAGGCCGGAGCGGCCGAGCGCCTCATGCGACGTGGCGACGCCGACGGCGCCGAGCGTGCCGATGGCGTTCGAGTCGGCGCGTTTGATGTTGCGGACGACGACGGGTTTCATGCGTTCCTCCAGATTCAGCCGAGCGTTTCTGCGACGCGCGGGAACAGCGTTTGATAGGCCTCGCCATAGGTCATCGGCACGCCGGTATTGCGCGAGCCTTGGATGCCGCGGTTGAGCGCGACGCGTTCGTAATAGCCCCACAGATGCTTCTGCGCAGCGAGTATCTGGAACGCCTTGTATTTCTGCTCCCACACCTCGTCGATCTTGAGGATGAGGTCTGGCTTGAAGTTGCACATTTCCGGTTGGTGCGGCTCGAACAGGAACAGCGGCGGCGCCGAATATTTGTACTTGGCGCCCGGCTTGTGGCCCATGGCCTGCGCCACCACGCGGGTCTCCTGGGCGAAATGCGCGGCATTGGGATGGTCGAAATTATACGGGTCTTCCAGCGCGTGGCTGAGCACGAAGGAAGGATTGAGCTCGCGGTAGATGTCGACGGTGCGATCGAAATGCTGCTCATTGAGCTTGAGCGGATAGTCGCCGCAGTCAAAGAACTCGATCTCGGCGCCGAGCAGGCTGGCGGCGCGTTCGGCCTCGTCCCGGCGGCTGGCCTTGACCTTCTCCAGCGTGGCGCCCGGCTCCTTCCAGGCGAACTGGCTCTCGCCGCGCTCGCCGTAGGACAGGCACACGATCTTGACGCGATATCCCTTCTTGGCGTGCAGCGCGATGGCGCCGCCGGCGCGCCAGACGAAATCGCCCGGATGCGCGGTGATGACGAGGCCCGTCTTCTGCTCGGCCATGAATGCCCCCTTTTTCCTGCCGGCTCTTTAAACTAGGTAGGGTGGCAGGCGGTCAAGCCGCCTAAGGCGAGGCGTCACACAATGGCAAATGACGGCAAAACGACCCTGCGCATCGCCATCGGCGACTATCCGCACACCCTGCCGCTCAAGCGCGGCGAGATCACCTCGCCCTCGCTCAAGCTCGACTTCGTCGAGATCAAGCCGATGCACAAGGCGTTCAAGCCGATGGTGCGCGAGCACGCTTACGATGCCAGCGAGATGGCGCTGGTGACCTATCTGCAGGCCAAATCCTTCAGCAAGGGCCTCAAGCTGCTGCCGGCCGCCATGCTGGCGCGCTTTCAGCACGGCTGCATGCTGTTCAACGCCGAGCGTGGCAAACTCGATCCGGCCAGTCTGCCGGGCTGCCGCGTCGGCGCGCGCTCCTACAGCCAGACCACCGGCGCGTGGCTGCGCGGCATTCTGCAAAACGACTACGCGGTCGATATGTCGCGCGTGCATTGGGTGACCTTCGAGGACGCCCATGTGGCGGAAGCGAAAGACCCGCCCGGTGTGATCCGCGCGGCGGCCGATCGGGACATGACGAAAATGCTGATCGACGGCGAGCTCGATGCCGCGATCTACGGCGCCGAATTGCCGAAAGATCCACGCCTGCAAAGCGTGATTCCGGATCCGGACACGGCGGCGAGCGCCTGGTACGGCCAGCACGGCCTGGTGCCGGTCAATCATATGGTGGTGGTGACGGATACCTTGGCGCGGTCGAACCCGCGGGCGGTGGCCGAACTGTACCGAATGCTGGAAGCCGGCAAGGCGGCGTCCGGCCGGCCGGCTGCGGGTGGAATCGACACCGCCCCGTTTGGCAGAAACGCCAACCGGCCGTGCCTCGAACTGCTGTTGTCCTACGCGGTCCAGCAGCGGTTGATCCCGCGCCGGTTCACCGCCGCCGAACTTTGGTAAGCCGAGGCTGCTCTGCGAATTGTGTACGGTTGAGAGAATCTACAGCATTCTGCCTACTGATTAATCAGACGCCACCGCCTGCAAATTAGGCAATCCACAGGCCTAATGAAAAACAAACATATTTTGCAATGGCTTAGCTCGAAATTGCGGCCTTGGCACAGGCCTTGCGAACTCTGTTACGCGCGGAAATGTCGCCGGGAACAATCGCGCGCGTCAAACGCAGGGGACTTCGCTCATGCTCAACATGATACAGGCGGTCGCGTCGCGACCGAATGCCCGCCGGTGGCTTTCAGCCGCCGCGGGATTGGCTTTTGCGGCTACGGCCGCCGTCCTGCCCGCCAGGGCCGAGGACACGATCAAGATCGGCATTCTGCATTCGCTTTCCGGCACCATGGCGATCAGCGAAACGACGCTGAAGGACGTCATGCTGATGCTCATCGACGAGCAGAACAAGAAAGGCGGCCTGCTCGGCAAGAAACTCGAAGCCGTCGTTGTCGATCCGGCCTCGAACTGGCCGCTGTTCGCCGAGAAGGCGCGCGAATTGATCTCCAAGGACAAGGTCGCCGTCGTGTTCGGCTGCTGGACCTCGGTGTCGCGCAAGTCGGTGCTGCCCGTGTTCAAGGAATTGAACTCGATCCTGTTCTATCCGGTGCAGTACGAAGGCGAAGAAAGCGAGCGCAACGTGTTCTACACCGGCGCCGCGCCGAACCAGCAGGCGATTCCGGCCGTCGAATATCTGATGAGCAAGGACGGCGGCAACGTGAAGCGCTGGGTGCTGGAAGGCACCGACTACGTCTATCCGCGCACCACCAACAAGATCCTCGAAGCCTTCCTCAAAGCCAAGGGCGTGAAGGACGAGGACATCATGATCAACTACACGCCGTTCGGCTTCTCCGACTGGCAGACCGAGGTCTCCAAGATCAAGAAGTTCGGTTCGGCGGGCAAGAAGACCGCGGTGGTCTCCACCATCAACGGTGACGCCAACGTTCCTTTCTACAAGGAACTCGGCAACCAGGGCATTAAGGCCACCGACATCCCGGTGGTGGCGTTCTCGGTCGGCGAGGAAGAACTCGCCGGCCTCGACACCAAGCCGCTGGTCGGCCATCTCGCCGCCTGGAACTACTTCGAGTCGATCAAGACGCCGGCCAATGCGCAGTTCATCAAGGAGTGGCACGACTTCACCAAGAAGCCGACGCGCACCACCAACGATCCGATGGAAGCGCACTACATCGGCTTCAACATGTGGGTGAAAGCTGTCGAGAAGGTGAAGTCGACCGATCCGGACAAAGTGATCGCCGCGCTACCCGGCATCAAGGCGCCGAACCTGACCGGCGGCATCTCCACCATGCTGCCCAACCATCACATCACCAAGCCCGTCTATATCGGTGAAATTCGCGCCGACGGTCAGTTTGATGTGGTGTGGAAGACCAAGGGTCTAGTCCCCGGCGAAGCATGGTCGCAATACCTGCCCGGCTCCAAGGACTACATCTCTGACTGGGTCACGCTGAAGTGCGGCCACTACAACAAGGTCACCAAGAAGTGCAGCGGCTCGTCGTGATCGCGCGGCGACCGCCTTTCGACCGGAACCCGTAATGGATTCCATGGAGGCGGCGGGCGTTCCGCCGCCTCCCAACGAACACAACCGATGCCGGGAATGATTGCAATGCGTAGCTTCCATGATCGCATGGTGGCGCTCGTATGCGCCCTTGGTTTTGTACTCGCCGCCACGGCGATGGCCCATGCCGGTCCCTACGAAGACGCGCTGGTCGGATTCACCGAAGGCTCCCTGAGCGATACCGGCGAGGCCATCGATAAAGTGGTCGCCAGCGGCAACCCAATGGCCGCGCAGGTGCTGGGAGCGTTGCAGGATGCGCGGCTGATGTTCAGCGCCGCGCAGAAGAAAGTCTACATCAAGACCAAAGACGACAAGCTCCTCGACGCCGCCACCGGCAAGCCGGTCGCCGGCGCGCCGCCGGATGACATCGATACCGTCATCGTCAACAACCGTCTGCGCGGCGTCATCGACGCGGCGCTCGGCAGTCTCACATTAATGTCGCCCAATCCCGGCCAGCGCTACGACGCGGCGCAGGCGGTTTTCAAATCGCGCGACGCCAGCGCGCTTTCGGCCTTGGACAAGGCGATGGCCGCGGAGAAAGACCCGCGCGTCAGGAAGGCGATGAGCGAGGCGCATGCGGCCATCGTGCTGACCGACGACAAATCGGCCGATGCCGACAAGATCGCCGCTATCGCCGTCATCCGCGACCGCGGCGATCAGGACGCGCTGAGCCTTCTGGACAGCGTCGCGGCGAACCAATCGCCCCAAGGGCTCGCGGCGATCACGACCGCCAGAGGCAAAATCCAGAGTACTTTGGCAATCTGGAATACGGTGCAGAACGCCTGGTACGGGCTCTCGCTCGGCTCGGTGCTGCTGCTTGCGGCGATCGGTCTTGCCATCACCTTCGGCGTCATGGGCGTGATCAATATGGCGCACGGAGAAATGGTGATGCTCGGCGCCTACACAACCTTCGTGGTGCAGCAGCTCATCCGCGCTTACAACCCCGCGCTGTTCGACTATTCGCTGGTGATCGCAGTGCCGTTGGCGTTCATGGTCGCGGGCGGCGCCGGCGTGATCGTCGAGCGCACCATCATCCGTTTCCTTTACGGCCGGCCGCTGGAGACACTGCTCGCCACCTGGGGCCTGTCGCTGGTGCTGCAGCAGGCGGTGCGCACCGTCTTCGGCCCAACCAACAAGGACGTCGGCAATCCGTCCTGGATGAGCGGCGCCTTCGACCTCGGCGGCATTACCATCACCTATAACCGGCTGTGGATCATCGTCTTCACCATGGTCGTGTTCGTGGCCTTGCTCGCCATGCTGCGCTTTACCCGACTCGGCCTGGAGATGCGCGCCGTAACGCAGAACCGTGCCATGGCGGCGGCCATGGGCATCCGCACCGCGCGCATCGACGCGCTCACCTTCGGGCTCGGCTCCGGCATCGCCGGCATGGCCGGCGTCGCGTTGTCGCAGATCGATAACGTGTCGCCCAATCTCGGCCAGGGCTACATCATCGATAGCTTCATGGTGGTGGTTTTCGGCGGCGTCGGAAATCTGTGGGGCACGCTGGTCGGCGCCTTCACGCTCGGCATCGCCAACAAATTCCTCGAGCCCTTCGCCGGCGCCGTGCTCGGCAAGATCGCGATCCTGGTCTTCATCATCCTGTTCATCCAGAAGCGTCCGCGCGGCATGTTTGCGCTCAAGGGCAGGGCGGTGGAGGCATGACGGCGTTCCCGCTCATCCGTATTCTGGATCGCGGCGCCGTCGTCTTCGTGGTGCTGCTCGGCGCTTTCGCCGTCGCCATTCCGGTGCTCAATCTCTTGGTACCGGCGAGCTCTGCGCTGCACGTTTCGACTTATCTGGTCGCGCTGTTCGGCAAGTACCTCTGCTACGCGCTGCTGGCGCTCTCCATCGACCTGATCTGGGGCTACGGGGGCATCCTGTCGCTCGGCCATGGCGCCTTCTTCGCCCTCGGCGGCTACGCCATTGGCATGTATCTGATGCGCCAGATCGGCACCCGCGGCGTCTATGGCGATCCGATCTTGCCCGACTTCATGGTGTTCCTGAACTGGAAGGTGCTGCCGGTCTACTGGTACGGCTTCCAGCATTTCGCCTATGCCGCGTTGATGATCCTTTTGGTGCCGGGCCTGCTGGCTTTTGTATTCGGCTGGTTCGCCTTCCGCAGCCGCGTCACCGGCGTTTATCTGTCGATCATCACGCAGGCGATGACCTACGCGCTGCTGCTTGGCTTCTTCCGCAACGACTTCGGCTTCGGCGGGAACAACGGGCTGACCGACTTCAAGGACATCCTCGGCTTCAACGTGCAGACGGAGACGACGCGCAACGCGCTTCTGGTCATCACCTGCCTGGCGCTGGCGCTCGCGTTCCTGATCTGCCGCGCGCTGGTCACCTCGAAATTCGGCAAGGTGCTGGTGGCGATCCGCGACGCCGAAGCGCGCACCCGCTTCCTCGGCTATCGGGTGGAGGCCTACAAGCTGTTCGTGTTCACGCTGTCGGCCTGCATGGCGGGCGTCGCCGGCGCGCTCTACGTGCCGCAGGTCGGCATCATCAATCCGAGTGAATTCGCACCCGGCAATTCCATCGAGGCGGTGATCTGGGTCGCGGTCGGCGGCCGCGGCACGCTCACCGGCGCGGTGCTCGGCGCCTTCGTGGTCAATTACGCCAAAACCTATTTCACCTCCGGCGTTCTCGCGCCCTATTGGCTATTCATGTTGGGCGGCCTGTTTATCGGGGTCACTTTGCTGATGCCGCGCGGCATCATCGGAACCTACAATTATTGGCGTGCCAACCGCGCCGAGAAAACCGGCGGCGCGGTGGCGGCCGCGTCACCGCACGCGGCGGAGTAGGGCTCGATGATTGAAAAACAGACCACCTCCGCGCTGCTCTACCTCGACGGCATCAGTGTCTCATTCGACGGCTTCAAGGCGCTCAACGAACTGTCGTTCGTGATCGAGCCGGGCGAAATGCGCGCCATCATCGGCCCCAACGGCGCCGGCAAGACCACCATGATGGACGTGGTCACCGGCAAGACCCGGCCCGATTCCGGCGACGTGTTCTTCGAGGAAGGTGCCTACGATCTCTCCAAGCTCGACGAGACCGAGATTGCCGAGCTCGGCATCGGCCGTAAGTTCCAGAAGCCGACGGTGTTCGAGATGCATACCGTCGAAGACAATCTCAATCTGGCGCTGAAGGACGACCGCAGTGTGCGCGCCACGCTGCTTTGGCAGTCGTCGCCGCCGCAGGAGCAGCGCATCGGCGCCATTCTCGACACCATCCGCCTGAAGCCGTTGCGTTCGCGCGTCGCCGGCAGTCTGTCGCACGGGCAGAAGCAGTGGCTGGAGATAGGCATGCTGCTGGCGCAGGAGCCGAAATTGCTGCTGGTCGACGAGCCGGTCGCCGGCATGACCGACAGCGAAACCATGCAGACCGCCGAACTGCTGAAGGAGATCAACAGAACCAAGACTGTGGTGGTAGTGGAGCACGACATGGCCTTCGTGCGCGAGCTCGGCGTCAAGGTGACCTGCCTGCACGAAGGCTCGGTGCTGGCGGAAGGCTCGATCGACCAAGTCTCGCAAAACGAGCGCGTGGTCGAAGTGTATTTGGGACGGTGATGATGGATGAGGCTCTTAAGTTCGTCATTCTGGGGCGCGCCGAAGGCGCGAACCCGGAATCCAGAAACGAATTCAGTGTCTGCATCTGGATTCCGGGTTCACGCGCTACGCGCGTGCCCCGGAATGACCGTTAAGGAAGCGCCATGCTCAATGTCGCCAACATCGATCTGCACTACGGCGCGGCGCAGGCGCTGCGCGGCATTTCGCTCAAGGCCGAAGTGGGGAGGGTGACCTGCGTGCTCGGCCGCAACGGCGTCGGCAAGACCAGCCTGCTGCGCGCCATCGTCGGCCAGCGGCCGATCAGTTCGGGCGCGATCACCTTCGAGGGCAAGGACATCACCAAGCTATCGACCGTCGAGCGCGCGCGCCACGGCATCGCCATCGTGCCGCAGGGCCGCGAGATTTTCCCGTTGCTCACAGTCGAAGAAAACCTGGAGACCGGCTTTGCGCCGCTCAAGCGCGACCAGCGCTCGGTGCCCGATGACGTGTTCTCGCTGTTTCCGGTGCTCAACAGCATGCTCGGCCGGCGCGGCGGCGACCTCTCGGGTGGCCAGCAGCAGCAATTGGCGATCGGCCGCGCGCTGGTGATGCGGCCGCGTCTGCTGCTGCTTGACGAACCGACCGAAGGCATCCAGCCGTCGATCATCAAGGACATCGGCCGCGCCATCTCCTACCTGCGCGGGCTGAAGGAGATGGCCATCGTCTTGGTCGAACAGTATCTCGACTTCGCGCAGGAGCTCGGCGACCATCTGGTGGTCATGGACCGGGGATCGATCGTCTATTCCTGCGACAAGGCGACGATGGACGAGGGCGCGCTCAAGCGCGCGCTGGCGATTTAAAGGCGATGGGCGCTATGCTTTCGGTCGTAGGCGTCAGAGGGGCACCGTCCGTGAACGCGGCAGCACGACAAGCGATCTTCGCCGCCAATCGCGCGAGCGGACACATCGCGCTCGGCGTGGCGGCGAGCGCCGGCCGTACGCATCGTACCCGCGTGCACGAGGACGGCTCGCTGCGCGTGCGCTTCCCGAATGCTGCGGCTGATGCGCTGGAAGCGGTAATCGTCAACACCGGTGGCGGCATGGCCGGCGGCGACCGCTTCGCCATCGATATCGCGCTGGCGGAGGGTGCGAGGCTGGTCGCCGGCACCGCGGCGGCAGAGAAGATCTATCGCTCGACCGGACCGGACGCCGAGATGGACGTCAATCTCACTGTCGGCGCAAACGCGAAGCTCGTATGGTTGCCGCAGGAAACCATTCTGTTCGACCGCGCGCGGCTGTCGCGGCGCATCCAAATCAATCTCGCCGACACCGCGACGGTGCTGATGGCGGAGGCAGTGGTGTTCGGCCGTGCCGCCATGGGCGAGGCGATGGAGCGGGGTCTTTTCGCGGACCGATGGCGCGTGCGCCACGCTGGCAAGTTGGTATTCGCCGACAGCGTGCGGCTCGACGGCGCCATTGCTGAGAAACTTGGAGCCTCGGCTTCCGCCGCCGGTGGCATCGCCATCGCCACCGTGCTGATCGCGCCGGGCGATGACGCGGCGACATCGGCCGTGCGCGCGCTCGCCGAGCGGTTCGCCGGCGAAGTCGGCATCTCAGCCTGGAACGGCATCGCGGTGGCGCGGCTTTGCGCCAAGGACGGCGCGGCGCTGCGCCACGATCTGATCTCGATGCTGGCCGCGCTCAAGACGCCCGTGCCGCGGCTGTGGTTGAATTGAGGCAAGCGCATGATCCCGAAAAGTGGGAACCGGTTTTCGGATAAGATCATGCGCAAAGGGAAGAACTAGTGAATCTGACGCCGCGCGAAAAGGACAAGCTGCTGATCGCCATGGCCGCGATGGTAGCGCGCCGGCGTCTCGATCGCGGCGTCAAGCTCAACCATCCGGAGGCGGTGGCTCTGATCAGCGATTTCATCCTGGAAGGCGCGCGCGACGGCAAAAGCGTCGCCGATCTGATGCGCGACGGCGCCCACGTCCTCACCCGCGCGCAGGTGATGGATGGCATTTCCGAGATGATCCACGATATCCAGGTGGAGGCGACGTTTCCCGACGGCACCAAGCTGGTCACGGTGCACAATCCGATCCGTTGAAAGGACCCGAACAATGAAAAAAGTTCTGCTCGTCACGCTTCTCATGCTTAGCGCGAGCCCAGCCTTCGCCCATGTTGGCGTCGGGTCGACCTCCTCGTTCGCCGCCGGCGTCGCGCATCCGTTCTCCGGCCTCGACCACATGACCGTGATGGTCGCAGTCGGCCTGTGGGCGGCGCTCAAGGGTGGCCGCGCGCTCTGGGTGTGGCCGGCGGTCTTTGTCGGCGTGATTCTCATCGGCGGCGCGCTCGGCATGGCGCATGTGGAGCTGCCGTTCGTTGAGCCGGGCATTCTCGCCTCGGTGGTCGTGCTCGGGCTGATGGTGGCGCTCGCCGTCGATCTGCCGGTTTGGGCTGGAGCCACGATCGTCGCCGTGTTCGCGTTGCTGCACGGCCACGCGCACGGCACTGAAGTCGCGGAGAATATAGGCGGCATCGAATATATGGCCGGTTTCGCGCCCGCCACCGCCACGCTGCACGGCATCGGCATCGCCTTCGCGCAAATGATGACGAGCGCGCAGTTGCGTCCGCTCATTCGCGTCGCCGGCGTTGCTTGCGTCCTGATCGGCGCGGGGCTCTATGCGGGAATCGTTGCATGATCCCCGGCGAATTGTTCATCAAGGACGGGGACATCACGCTCAACGCCGGCCGCAAGACGGTGACGCTCACGGTCGCCAATAGCGGCGACCGGCCCATCCAGGTCGGCTCGCACTATCATTTTTTCGAGACCAACCCGGCGCTCAAATTCGAGCGCAAAAAGGCGCGCGGCATGCGGCTCGATATCGCCGCCGGCACGGCGGTGCGCTTCGAACCGGGCCAGACGCGCGATGTCACGCTGGTCGCCCTCGCCGGCAAGCGCACGATCTACGGCTTCCGCGGCGACGTGATGGGGAAACTCTAATGGGTGCCCCCAAAAGCCATAACGGGCAGACCGTCGTCTGCCCGTCACAAGCTCTCGGATCCATTTCCGGGCCGCGCGCGTGAGCGCGCCATCCGGTACCCAGTTACTGAGAGCCAGGACCGGCAAACATGGACCACGAATACTGCAAGCAGCACCCACGTCCCATGCCCGCTCCGGTCATGGCGGCCATCCGTGTCCGGCGTGAGCCGAAGATGGCTGACCTGATGGCAAGCCTATCGGGGTAGTTGGCGCTGGCAAGGGCCTAAAATCGGCGGTTGATAACGTTGGGGATGAAATATGGCGGTCACAATGAGACGCGCGGCTTACGCCGACATGTTCGGCCCTACCACGGGCGACAAAGTGCGGCTCGCCGACACCGATCTCATCATCGAGGTCGAAAAGGATTTCACCGTCTACGGCGAAGAGGTGAAGTTTGGCGGCGGCAAAGTGATCCGCGACGGCATGGGGCAGTCGCAGATCACCAACAAGCAGGGTGCCGTCGATACCGTCATCACCAACGCGCTGATCCTCGATCACTGGGGCGTCGTCAAGGCCGATGTCGGCATCAAGGACGGAAAAATTTCCGCCATCGGCAAGGCCGGCAATCCCGACATCCAGCCCGGCGTGACCATCGTCATCGGTCCCGGCACCGAGGTGATCGCGGGCGAAGGAAAAATCCTCACCGCCGGCGGCTTCGACACCCACATCCATTTCATCTGTCCGCAGCAGGTCGAGGAGGCGCTGATGTCCGGCGTCACCTCGATGCTCGGCGGCGGCACCGGCCCCGCGGCCGGCACCAACGCCACCACCTGCACGCCCGGGCCGTGGCATCTCGGCCGCATGATCCAGGCCGCCGACGCCTTCCCGGTCAATCTCGGTTTTGCCGGCAAGGGCAATGCGTCGCGCCCCGCCGCACTCGAGGAGATGGTCAAGGCCGGCGCCTGTTCGCTCAAGCTGCACGAGGACTGGGGCACGACGCCGGCGGCGATCGACTGCTGTCTGTCGGTGGCGGAGAAGTACGACATCCAGGTGATGATCCACACCGACACGCTCAACGAAAGCGGCTTCGTCGAGGACACCATCAAGGCCTTTAAGGGTCGCACCATTCATGCCTTTCATACCGAAGGCGCCGGCGGCGGTCACGCGCCCGATATCATCAAGGTCGCGGGCCTCAAGAACGTGTTGCCGTCCTCGACCAATCCGACGCGGCCGTTCACCCGCAACACCATCGACGAGCATCTCGACATGCTGATGGTGTGCCACCATCTCGATCCGTCGATCGCCGAGGATCTCGCCTTTGCCGAAAGCCGCATCCGCAAGGAGACCATCGCCGCCGAAGACATTCTTCATGACCTCGGCGCGCTCTCCATGATGTCGTCGGACAGCCAAGCCATGGGCCGGCTCGGCGAGGTCATCATCCGCACTTGGCAGACCGCCGACAAGATGAAGAAGCAACGCGGTGCGTTGCAAGGCGACAACGGCAACGACAACAAGCGCGTCAAGCGCTACGTCGCCAAATACACCATCAATCCCGCCATTGCTCATGGAGTCTCGAAGCACATCGGCTCGGTCGAGAAAGGCAAGCTCGCCGACTTGGTGCTGTGGGCGCCCGCCTTCTTCGGCGTCAAACCGGAGATCGTGATTAAAGGCGGCTCGATCGTCGCGGCGCAGATGGGCGATCCCAACGCCTCGATCCCGACGCCGCAGCCGGTACACTACCGGCCAATGTTCGGCGCCTATGGCAAGGCGCGCACCGCATCGTCGCTGGTCTTCGTCTCAAAGGCCGCGGCCAAGAGCAATCTGCGGTCGAAGCTCGGCGTCGACAAGCAGTTCGTCGCCGTCGAGCGCACCCGGGGCATCGGCAAGAAGAACATGATCCACAACGACGCCACGCCGGATATCGAGGTCGATCCGGAAACCTACGAAGTCCGCGCCGACGGCGAAATTCTGACCTGCGCGCCCGCCGAGGTTCTGCCGATGGCGCAACGGTATTTCCTGTTCTAGAACTACCCGGGTTAACCGGGAAAGGATAAGTCCGTGATCTACGTCATCGCCGAAGTCCGCGTGAAGCCGGGCACCGCCGACAAGGCCATCGCCGCGGCCCGCGCCTGCGTCGCCGAAACCGTCAAGGAAGACGGCTGCATCAGCTACGACATGCACCAGAGCGTCACCGATCCGGCGCGCCTGGTGCTGGTCGAGCGCTGGGAGACGCCCGAGGCGCTTAAGCGCCACTTCGAGACGCCGCATTTCAAGGCTTGGCGCATGGCCGGCCCGGAGTTCGTCGCCGAGCGCAAGGTCGAGGTCGTCACACCCGAGAAGATCGACCGGCCGTGAATGGTTGAGCGCAGGAAAAACGTGCAGCGCGTGACCGGCATCAAGGCCGGCGGCACATGGGACGCGACAAGCGCGCGCGACCGCGTCGTGCTCGATGCTGGCGACCGCAACCGGCGGCGCATTGTACTGACAGGCGAAAAGGGCGCGCAATTCATGCTCGACTTTGAAAAGCCGATGACGCTGCACGACGGCGACGGCCTTGAGCTCGATGACGGCGCCATTGTCTTGATCCGCGGCGCGCTGGAAGCGTTGATTGAAGTGTCCGCGCATAGCCCGCTCGATACCGTGCGGCTGGCATGGCATCTCGGCAACCGCCACACCGACGTGCAGATCGCCGGCGGCAAATTGCGCATCCGCCGCGATCACGTGTTGGAGGACATGCTGCGCGGCCTCGGCGCGCATCTGACGCCGCTCGAAGCGCCGTTCGACCCGCAGGGCGCGCCACATGGGCACGACCATGTCCGCGAATGACGCGTCCGCTCTCTATCGCCTCATGGCTTGGCTGTCGCCGGCCTTTCCGGTCGGCGCGTTCTCTTATTCCAGCGGCATCGAATGGGCGGCGGAGGCGGGCGACATCAAGGATGCCGAAACGCTGAAGGGCTGGCTCGCCGTGATGCTGGCCGAGGGCGGCGGCTCTTGTGATGCGGTCTTTTTCGTTCACGCCCACCGCGCCGTCGCCGACGACAAGGCCTTACGCACCGTTGCCGAACTCGCCGCTGCCTTTGCGCCGTCGAAAGAGCGCCATCTGGAGACCACCGCGCAGGGCAACGCCTTCATCGAGGCCGTCCGGGCGGCCTGGCCATGCTCAGCCATTGACCGCCTCAAAGCGGCCTGGACTGGGCCAGTGGCCTACCCTGTGGCGGTCGCGGTAGCCGCGGCCGGCCACAGCATCGCGCTGGAGCCGGCGCTCTCAGCCTATCTGCAAGCCGTTGCCGCCAACTGGGTCTCCGCTGGGGTGCGGCTGATCCCGCTCGGTCAGACTGACGGCCAGCGCGTGCTCGCAGCGCTCGAGCCCGTCGTCGCCACGACCGCCCGACATGCGCTAAAGACACCGCTTGACGATATCGGCTCGGCTACCTTCCGCGCCGACCTCGCCAGCGCGCGGCACGAGACTCAGTACACAAGACTGTTCAGGAGTTGAGGATGGCGAACCCCCACGGTCCCTTGCGTATTGGCGTCGGCGGTCCGGTCGGCTCCGGCAAGACCGCGCTGATGGACGCGCTGTGCAAGAAGCTGCGCGACCGCTTTGAGATCGCCGCCATCACCAACGACATCTACACCAAGTGGGACGCCGAATATCTGGTGCGCTCGGGTGCGCTCTCCGCCGACCGCATTGCCGGCGTTGAGACCGGCGGCTGCCCGCACACGGCGATCCGCGAGGACGCTTCGATCAATCTCGCCGCGGTCGCCGAGATGCGCGCCAAATTTCCCGATCTCGATCTGGTGCTGATCGAATCCGGTGGCGACAATCTCGCTGCCACGTTCTCGCCCGAGCTTGCCGATCTGACGATTTACGTCATCGACGTCGCCGCCGGCGACAAGATCCCGTCCAAAGGCGGGCCCGGCATAACCCGCTCCGATCTCCTGGTCATCAACAAGACGGATCTCGCGCCTTACGTCGGCGCCTCGCTCGAGGTGATGGAGCGCGACGCGAAAAAAATGCGTGGGCAGCGCCCCTTCGTCATGACAAACTTGCGCGAGGGCAAGGGCGTCGATGAAATCGCCAAATTCATCGTTGAGAAGGGCGGGTTGGGACAATGACCAGTAGCCGCGACCATCTCGAATCAGCACTTGCGCGCATCGCCGATCCCAAGGGCGAGGGTGCGCGCGCCTGCCTCACCGTTTACACACAAGCCGCGCGCGACGCCGCCGACGCCGCCGATGCCCGCGCCAAAGTCGGCATATCGCTCGGGCCGCTCGACGGGGCCATCGTCAGCATCAAGGATTTGTTCGACGTCGCTGGCGAAGTCACCCGCGCCGGCTCCAAGGTGCTGGCCGACGAGGGCAAACCTGCTGCGCAGGACGCGCCACCGGTGCGGCGCCTGCGCGCCGGCGGCGCGGTGATCGTCGCCAAGACCAACATGTCCGAGTTCGCCTATTCCGGCATCGGCGCCAATCCGCACTACGGCACGCCGGGCAATCCGGCCGACCGCAAGCGCGTACCGGGCGGATCGTCCTCGGGCGCGGCGGTCGCGGCCGCTGACGGCATGTGCGAAGTCGCCATCGGCACCGACACCGGCGGCTCCACCCGCATCCCGGCGGCGTTCTGCGGCATCGTCGGCTTCAAGCCGAGCCGTGAGCGCATCCCGACCGACGGCGCATTCCCGCTGTCCTACAGCATCGACTCCATCGGTCCTTTGGCGAAGTCGGTCGAGGCCTGCGCCAAGGCCGACGCGGTGATGGCCAGCGACGGCTGGATGCCGCTCTATCCGGCGCCGCTCGCCAATTTGCGCGTCGGCATCGCGCAGGGTCCGGTGCTGGAAAATCTCGATGCGACCGTCGGCAAAAGCTTCCCGCGCGCGATCGACACGCTGGAAAAAGCCGGATGCCGGCTATCCAACGAGAAGCTGCCGCTGCTCGACGACATGGCGCGGGTGAACGCAAAAGGTGGCGTGCAGCCGGCGGAAGCCTTCGCCATCCACCGCGATCTGCTCGGCCACCGCGCCGGCGACATCGACCCGAACGTGCGCGCCCGGCTCGAGCGCGCGCGCAATATCGGCGCCGCGGACTTCATCGCCACGGTACGGGAGCGCGCTGCGTTGATCTGCGCCATGGATGCGCGACTCGCCGACGTCGATGTAATGTGCTGGCCGACCACGCCCATCGTCGCGCCGACGATGGGCGAGGTGGCGACGCCCGACGACTTCGCCCGCAAGAACGCGATGGCCCTGCGCAACACGGTGATCGTCAACTTCTTCAATCTCTGCGCCATCTCGTTGCCGCTGCCGCGCGACGGCGGCCTGCCCACCGGCCTGATGCTGGTGGCGCGCAATGGCCACGACCGCCGCCTTTTCCGCATCGCCGCGGCGGTAGAGCGGTTGTTGACGGCCTGAAAAGCGGTAGTTTGTTGCGCCGCTGTTCGAGCCTGTTAAAGCTGTTAATAATCCGGCATCATTGAAATATCGGCCGTGTGCTGGGCCAGGAGGAACCGCCAATGAAACGCAAATCGCAATCGCAGCCGGCGCGCTTGAGCCGCCGCACTTTCACCGCGGGCTTAGGCGCTGCCGGGCTTCTGGCCGGGACCGCGCCGTTCAACATCGCGCGCGCGCAGGGCGCCGCCCTTAAAGTCGGCGTGCTGCTGCCGCGCTCCGGTTACCAGGCCGGCATCGGCCAGGACTGCCAGCGCGGCGTCGATATCGCCAACGGGATTTTGAAGGACCTCGGGCTGCCGCCGCTGCAGATCATGAACGCCGATACCGAAACCAATGTAGAGGTCGCCCGCTCGCGCGCGGAAAAGCTGATCGGCGAGGGTGCGCAGTTGCTGATGGGCGCGTTCGATTCGGGACAGAGTTCGGCCATCGCCCAGGTCGCCGAGCAGAAGGGCATCCCCTTCGTCATCAACATCGCCGCCGCCCCGCCGATCACCGAGCAGGGCTACAAGTTCGTGTTCCGCAATTTCCCGACCGCGCCGATGATCCTGCGCGACGCTTTCATCGAACAGAAGCAGATCTTCGCCGAGGTCGGTGCGGCGCCGAAGTCGGTCGCCTTCCTGGTCGAGAACGATACCTTCGGTACCGCGATGCTCAAGGCCATTCCCGGCGTGATGCCGAAGTTCAGTATGCCGTACTCGATCGCCGAGACAATTTCTTACGATCCGTCGGCGCGCGACCTCTCAGTCGAGGTCGCCAAGGCGAAGGCGAGCGGCGCCGAGGCGCTGCTGGTGGTCAGCCGCCTCAACGACGCCATCCTGCTCACCCGCGAATTGGTCAAGCAACGCTGGACGCCGATGGCGGTTATGAGCATGGGCCCGGGCTGGTATGAAGACCAGTATCTCAAGACGCTCGGCAAACTGTCCGACGGGCCGCTCAGCTTCGCGCCCTGGTATGATCCGAACAAGAAGCTGTCGAAGCAACTCGATGCCGTGCTCGCCAAGGCACATCCGGGTGTCAACCTGAACACCAACCATGTCTATACGTTCGAGGCGTTGCTAATCGCTTCCGACGCTTACAAACGCGCCGCCTCAGCCGATCCGAAGGCGCTCGCCGACGCCATCCGCAAGACCGACATCAAGAACAACGCCGCCATCGGCCCCGGCATCCAGTTTGACGCCAAGGGTCAGAACGACAAGATTGTCGGCGGCGCCATCCAGAATCGCGGCGGCAAGCTCATCACCGTCGCGCCGAAGGAGGCGGCCAATGGCAAACCGGAATGGCCGCTGAAGCCCTACAACAAGCGCGGTTGAAGCGCGCTTCATTCGCCGTTGCTCCCGCCGCAATCGCGGCGGGAGCGTTGCGTTGTTAGGATCAGCCTTTGCCCTTCGATGTCTTTCTCAATGTGGCGGTCGGTGGCATTCTGACCGGCCTCGTCTATGGGCTGATGGCGCTCGGCCTGTCGGTCATCTTCGGCGTCATACGCGTGGTTAATTTCGCCCACGGCGAGATGATGACCATGGCCATGTATATCGCGGTGACGCTGTTCACCGCCTTCCACCTCGATCCGCTGATCATGCTGGTGCCGATCGCCGCGATGCTGTTCGCCTTCGGCTACGTGCTGCAGGTGCGCCTGATCAATCCGTTCATCACGCGGCCCGATACCAGCCAGTTCCTGCTGCTGGTCGCGGTGGCGATCATCATCGTCAACGTGTTGCTGATCGCGTTTGGGCCGGACGCGCGGACGGTGCAGGCCTCTTATGCCTATGACAGCTTCCAGCTTGGCCCGTTGATCGTCGACGCCACCAAGCTCTACGCCGGTCTCGCCGCGATCGTGGTCGCCATCGCGCTGTTCGTCTTCTTCAGATACACGCAGATCGGCACCGCGATCCGCGCCTGCGCCGACAATTACACCGGCGCGCTGGTGGTCGGGCTCGACGTCAAGCATCTCTACGCCTTGACCTTCGGCATCGGCACGGCCTGCGTCGGCGCCGCCGGCGTGATGATGGTGCTGATCGTCGATGTGACGCCGGCGCTGGGACCGGCCTACACCTTGCTCGCCTTCGTCATTGTCATCACCGGTGGGCTTGGCTCGATGCCGGGCGCGCTGGTTGGCGGCGTGCTGATCGGGCTCACCGAGGCGATGGCGGGCCTGCTGTTCACGCCGTCCGCGAAAAGCATGTTTTCCTTCGCCGTCCTGGTGCTGGTGCTGCTGTTCCGCCCGCAGGGCATCATGGGCAAGAGAACCACATGAAGAGGGCGGCATGATCGCTCGCCTGATCGACGGTGTGTCGCGCCGCGCTTTGCTTCTGCTCGCTGCGCTGTTGATCGTTCTGATTGGCGCGCCGCTGTTTGCCAGCGACTATCTGCTCACCGTGCTTATTCTGATCCTGTACTTCGCGTATATCGGTCAGAGCTGGAACATCATGATGGGCTTTGCCGGGCAATTGTCGCTCGGTCACGCTCTTTACGTCGGGCTCGGCGCCTACACGGCCGCGGCGCTTTACGTTCATTTCGGAATCGGCCCGTGGCTGGGCCTCTTGGTCGCGGTGCCGGTAGCGGCTTTGGCGGGCGCCTTCGTCGGCTTTCTGGCGTTTCGGTTTCGCGTCGCCGGCGTCTATTTCGCAATTCTTACCATAGCCTTAGCGGAATTTGCCCGGGTCGGGTTTGCCCACTTGAGTTGGACCGGCGCCTCCGCCGGCCTGTTCCTCCCGGTCGCGCAATATTCTCACAACGATCTCTGGCGCCTGCGCGGTCATCCGGCGATGTTCTATTACATCCTCCTCGCCGCGACCGTGCTTGCTCTGATCTTCTGCCGCGCACTGCTGCAAAGCCGCGTCGGCTATTTCTGGCTGGCGATCCGCGAGGACGAAGAAGCCGCGCGTTCGGCCGGCATCGACGTCTTCCGCTACAAGATGATCGCGGTGGTGATCTCCGCCGCCATGACGTCTTTTGCCGGCGTGATCTACGCGTTCTATTACAACAATCTGTTTCCCGAGCAGGTGTTTCACATCCTGCGCTCGATCGAGATCATCTTGGGGCCGATCGTCGGCGGCATCGGCACGCTGTTCGGACCCATCCTCGGCGCCGCGCTGCTGACCGGCTTGGCGGAAACGGTGACGACCGCGCTCGCCGCGCTCGGCATCGATATTCCGGGCGTGAAGCAGGTGTTCTACGGCATCTGCTTGCTGCTGGTGATTACCACGCTGCCGGACGGCGTATGGCCCTGGCTGCGCGCGCGTATCGGCCTGAAGGAGCGGCGATCATGAGCCTGCTGCTGTCGGTCAACGGCGTGAGCAAACGTTTCCGCGGCCTGGTCGCGGTCGACCGCGTCAGCTTCGATGTACCCGAAGGCGGCATCTTCGCGGTCATCGGACCGAACGGCGCCGGCAAGACCACGCTGTTCAACACCATCGCCGGAGTTTTACGGCCCGACGCCGGAACCATCACATTCGACGGCGAACGCATCGACGGCCTGCCGCCCGACCGCATCTGCCGGCGCGGCATCGGTCGCACCTTCCAGATCGTGCGGCCGTTTCCGGCATTAAGTGTCGAGGATAATGTCATCGTCGGCGCGCTGATGCGTCGCCGGCGTGTGGACGCCGCGCGCGAGCGGGCGGGCGAGGTGCTACGCCGCCTCGACCTCTACGACAAGCGCGACCAGCGTGCATCATCGTTGACATTGCCCGACCGTAAGCGGCTGGAAGTGGCACGCGCTCTGGCGACCGATCCGAAATTGCTGCTGCTCGACGAAGTGATGGCCGGCTTGCGGCCGACCGAAACGGACCGGATGGTGACGATCCTGCGCGGCCTCAATCGCGACACCGGGCTCACCATTCTCTTAATCGAGCACGTGATGCGCGCCGTCATGGCGCTGGCCTCGCGCATTTTCGTGCTGCACCACGGCGCGGCGATCGCCGAAGGCCTGCCGGAAGAGGTCATACGCGACCGCGCGGTGATTGACTCGTACCTGGGTGTGGAGGCGATCGCTTGATGCGGTTGGGCACATTCGTAACGAGTGCCGCAGACTGTTCCCCTCCCCCTTGTGGGGAGGGGTTAGGGGTGGGGGTCCCGGTATTGGTCTTGCATTACAACGGCTACCCCCCTCCCTGTCCCTCCTCCACAAGGGGGGAGGGAACGCAGACGGCACCCGTTTGCTTGCGGGGACGAGCGGGGACTTATTGCGATGCTTAAGGTCGAAAACCTCGACGTGTTCTACGGCGACGCCCAGGCGCTCGACGACGTTTCGCTCGAGATCGAAGAGGGTGCGATCGTGGCCATCGTCGGCGCCAACGGCGCAGGCAAAACCTCGCTGATCCGCGCCATCGCCGGCATGCACAAGCCGGCGCGCGGGCGCGTTCTTTTTCGCGGCGTCGATATCGCCGGCTGGCCGAGCCACAAAGTCTGCGATCTCGGCATCGGCCAGGTGGCCGAGGGTCGGCAGGTTTTTCCTTCGCTGTCGATTGCGGAAAACCTCGCCATGGGCGCCATGCTGCCGCGCGCGCAAGGCGCACGCACGCGCAATCTTGACCGCGTCTATGCACTGTTTCCGGCATTGTCCGAGCGCAGCCACCAGCTCGCCGGCACGCTGTCGGGCGGCGAGCAGCAGATGCTCGCCATCGGGCGCTGCCTCATGGGCGCGCCGGATCTGGTGATGTTCGACGAGCCGTCGCTGGGCTTGGCGCCGACGATCGTGCAGACGGTGTTGCGCTGTGTCCGCGACCTCAATCGCGAGGGTCTCACGTGCGTTTTGGTGGAACAGAACGTGGCGGTTTCGCTCAAGCTCGCCAGCCGCGCCTATGTGCTGGAAAACGGCCGCGTCACACTGTCAGGCACCGGCGCGGCGCTGCTGGTCGACGACCGCGTGCGGCAGGCCTATCTCGGGCTGTAGGCGCCGGCGCGGGCGTTTTGGCGCCGCATCAGGAAGGCAAGCGCCGCGACCCGCGCACTCAAAGGGCAATCGGGGAAGCTCGCGCGCAACAGCTTGAGCGCCTCGGCGTCGCTGGCGGGGGCGTACAGCATCACCTGCTCGGCCATAGTGGCCGGGTCGGCGACGGGCGCGAAAACGCTGTATTCGGTACGGAAAATCTGGCCCATGGTCATCAGTCCCTGCGGCATCGAAAGGCAGTTCGGGGCCCGGCTGGCACAATCTGCGCTACGGCCGTTAAGGATTCGTTGACATTCGTCAACCGGCCGCGACACCCCCAACAAAGCAAAGCGGCCGGCGGTTCCATCCGCCGGCCGCTTTTTTCGAACGGGTAATCGGCAGCTATTTCAGCGGTGGACCGATGTTTACTGTGAGCTTGCCGACGCCTTCGACCTCGCATTCAAGCTTATCGCCGGCGACAGTGGCGGCGACGCCCGACGGCGTGCCGGTCATGATGATGTCGCCGGCCACCAATTCCACCATTTCCGACAGGTTGGAGATGATTTCCGGCACATTCCAGATCAACTGGTTGAGATCTCCATCCTGGCGGATTTCGCCGTTGCACTTGAGCGTGATCTTGCCTTTCGTGGGATGTCCGACCTCGCTCACCGGCTTGAGCGGGCCGCACGGCGCCGAATGGTCGAAGGCCTTGCCGATCTCCCACGGCCGCTTTAGGTCGCGCGAGGCGATCTGCAGGTCGCGGCGGGTCAAGTCGATGCCGACGGCATAGCCCCAGATGCAATCGTTCGCCTTGGCCACCGGAATGTTGCGGCCGCCGCTCTTGAGCGCGACCACCAGCTCGACCTCGTGATGCATGTCCTTGGTCAGCGACGGGTAGGGCACGGTGCCGCCATCCGGCACGATCGCGTCGGCGGGCTTGGCGAAATAGAAAGGCGGCAGCCGCTCGTCCTGGCCCATCTCGCGGATGTGTTCGATATAGTTGCGGCCGACACACCAGATTCGGCGGACTGGAAAGACCTTGCTCGAGCCGGCGACCGCGATGGTCGCCTGGGGCGGCGGCGAAATGACGTAGTCCGCGCTCATGAGGATTTGCCTTTTGCGATTGAGACGATGGCTGGAATGGCCGGCGGGCCCATCCGGTATCGCATTCCACGCACCCGAACAAGGCGAAAAAACTTAAGATCGCCTTCGCTTATTTCGCTACCGCTGCGACCGGTGCGGGACTCTCCTGCTGCTTGAGCTGGAGCCGGTAGAACGAGGCGTAGCGGCCGTTTTTCCGCAGCAGCTCCTCGTGGCGGCCGGATTCGACCACCTGGCCCTCTTCGATCACGTAGATGCGGTCGGCGTGCGAGACAGTATGCAGGCGGTGCGCGATCGCGACCGTGGTGCGTCCCTGGCAGAGATGCTCCATCGCTTCGCGCACCTGCAATTCGGATTCCGAATCGAGCGCGGCGGTGGCCTCGTCGAGCAGGATGATCGGGGCGTTCTTGATCAGCGCGCGCGCAATGGCGACGCGCTGGCGCTGCCCGCCCGACAGTTGCAGGCCGTGCTCGCCGACCGGCGTCTCGTAGCCGCGTGGGAACGTCATGATAAAATCGTGCGCGTAGGCGCCCTTGGCGGCGGCAACGATCTCCTCTTCGCTGGCGCCCGGTTTGCCGAAGGCGATATTGTCGCGGATGGTGCCGCGGAACAGGAACACGTCCTGTCCGACGTAAGCGAGGTGCCGGCGCAACGAGTGGCGCGAGACTTGGCGGATGTCCTGCCCGTCGACGGCGATCTGGCCGCGCTCGACGTCGTAGAAGCGCAGGATCAAATTGACGATGGTCGTCTTGCCGCTGCCGGAGGGACCGACCAGCGCGGTCAGCTTGCCCGGCTCGGCTACGAAGGAAACGCCGCGCAACACCGCCTCGTCGCGGCGATAGGCGAAATAAACGTCGTCGAATTCCAGCCGCGGCGTTTTGATCGCGAGCGCCGGCTTGTTGTCGTCGGCCGGCTCGCTCGGCGGCGAGTCGAGCACCTGGAACAAGATGCGCACGCCGACCAGCCCGCTGTTGAGCTCGATATTGAGCCGCGCCAGTCGCTTGGCGGGCTCATAGGCCAGGAGGAACGCGGCGATGAAGGAGAAGAACTCGCCCGGCGTCGCCCCGGTCGCGATGACGCGATAGCCGCCATAGGTGATGGCCATGGCGATGGCGATGCCGCCGAGCGTTTCCATCAGCGGCGAGGAGCGGCCGGAAACGCGCGCCAGCTTGTTGGCCTCGTGCTCGACCGCCGCGACGTTGCGGTCGAAGCGTTCGCGCATGGTGTCTTCCAGCGTGAACGCCTTGACGATGCGGATGCCCTGCAGCGTCTCCTGCAGCGTCTCGATGATACGGGTGCCGCCCATGAACTGGCTGTGCGCGATCCCTTTGACGCGGCGAATCAGCTTGCGCAGCACCAGCAGAGCCGGCGGCGCCACCACGAAGGCGAAAAACGACATCATAGGGTCTTTCGCGACCATGACGGCGACCAGGCCGATCAGCGTCAGCAGGTCGCGGCCGAGCGAGGTGATCAGGAGGTTGATGACCTGCGTCGCCGCTGCCGCGCCGGCGGAGAGGCGCGCGATGAATTCGGTCGAATGCCGGTCGGAAAAAAAGCCGATGCCTTCGTTGAGCAGCTTGGCGAACACGCGCCGCTGGTTGTCGGCGACGATGCGGTTGCCGATCTGCGACAGCAATACGCTGTGGCCGTAGGTGGCGAGGCCTTTGGTGGCGAACAAGGCCACGGTGACGCCGCCGAGAATGAAGATGCCGGCGAGGCTCTTATTGACGTAGGCCTCGTTGATGACGTTGCCGATCAGATAGGCGCTGAACGCCGTGCAGCCGGCCGAAACTGCCATCAAGGTGAACCCGAGCGCGTATTTGCGCCAATGCACGAGGCCTTGCTCGGTCAGCAATCGCCGGATCAGGGCAAAAGTGCCGTAACGCTCGTCGTCGGCCGATGGCAAAGTGTGGTCGTTCATCCGCCCTCTATCGGGGTCTGATTATGGCACAATTGAATGCTGGCTGGAGCAGGCGTTTCCTTGCCCGCTGACGGCGGAATTTTCAAGCCAAAACTTGTGAAATACGAAGTTTGCGCGCGAATCGGCCGCGCTCAGGCCGAGGCGTGTTCTTGCCGGCCCGGCAACCGCCGCTCCCAGGCGAGCGCGTGGGCGACGATGGTATCGAGGTCTTCGAATTGCGGGCGCCAATCGAGCGTCGCGCGGATGCGCGAGACGTCGGCCACCAGCGCGGCCGGATCGCCTAGGCGCCGTCCGGCGATTTCGACTGGAAAATCCCGGCCGCTGGCGCGACGCACCGCCTCGATCACTTTGAGCACCGAGGCGCCGTGCCCGTAGCCACAGTTGAATGTGGCGCTGGCGCCGCCGCGCCGCAGATAGGCGAGCGCTGCCGAATGCGCACGCGCAAGATCGCTGACGTGAATGTAGTCGCGAATGCAGGTGCCGTCCGGCGTCGGATAGTCGGTGCCGAATACATCGATCTTGGCGCGCTTACCGAGCACGGCTTCGCAAGCGACCTTGATCAGATGGGTCGCTGCCGGCGTCGATTGCCCGGTGCGCAGTTTCGGATCGGCGCCGGCGACGTTGAAATAACGTAACACGACGAAGCGCAGCCCGTGCGCGGCGCCGGCATCGTGCAACATGATCTCCGACATCAGCTTCGAGGTGCCGTAAGGCGAGATCGGCGCGGTCGGCGCGTCCTCGCGCACCGGCACCGTCTCCGCATTGCCGTAGACGGCGGCGGTCGAGGAAAAGATGAACTGCGGCACGCCCGCCTTGATGGCGACGTCGAGCAGCGCGCAGGTGTTCATGGTGTTGTTGCTGTAGTAGCCGAGCGGGTCGCGCACCGAATCCGGCACCACGATCGAAGCGGCGAAATGGATGATCGCGTCGACGCGGTGGCGCACGATCGTCTCTTCCACCAGCTTGCGGTCGCCGGTCGAGCCGACGACGAAGGGGACCTTGCCCGGCACCAGGAAGCGAAAGCCGGTCGACAGGTTGTCGAGCACGACCACCGGTTCCCCGGCGTCGTTGAGTTCATGCACCATGTGGCTGCCGATGTAGCCGGCCCCGCCCGTGACCAGGATCGTCATGAACCGTATCCCTCGAATTTGCCGCGCGTTTTAACCGAATGACGGTGAAAGAGCACTTAGGCCGCGCGGCGGGCGGCCAGGGTTATGGCGGTCATGCTTAATGCTCGGTATATGACCCGGGCAGAGGCACAATGGCCGACATCCTGTTCATCAAGACGTCGTCGCTCGGCGATGTGGTCCACCACATGCCGGCGCTGAGTGAGGCGCGCAAGGCGCGCCCGGTCGCGTCCTTTACCTGGCTCGTCGAGGAGGCCTTTGCCCCGCTCGTCGCCTTGCATCCGGCCGTCGGCGAGGTCATTCCGGTTGCCTGGCGGCGCTGGCGAAAATCGCTGCTTTCACCGGCAACGCTCGGCGAGATTGCCGGTAGCCTGCGCGCCATCCGGGCGCGGCGCTACGATCTCATCGTCGATAGCCAGGGCCTGCTGCGCAGTGCCGTCATCGGCCGCGTCGCGCACGGACGCCGCCACGGCTATGGCGCCGCGAGCATCCGCGAGCCGCTTGCCGCGATGTTCTACGACGTGCGCCACAATGTCAGCCGCGCGCTGCATGCGGTCGAGCGCAACCGCATGCTCACCGGCCTTGCGCTCGGCTACGCGCCGCGGGGCGCGCCGGATTTCGGCCTCGACCGCGCCCGTTTTCCCACGCCGGGCGAACGCTACGCCGTGCTGCTGCACGCGACCGCCGAGCCGCGCAAGCTGTGGCCGGAAGAACACTGGATCGCGCTTGGCCAGGCGCTGGGCGATCTTACTTTGATCCTGCCCTGGGGCACAGACGCCGAGCGGGCGCGCAGCGAGCGGCTGGCCGCGCGGCTGCCGCGCGCGCGTGTGCCCGAACGGGCGCCGCTCGATGCCGTCGCGCGGCTGATCGCCGGCGCGCAATTCGTCGTTGGCATCGATACCGGGCTGATGCATTTGGCCGCAGCCCTCGGCGTGCCGCTGGTGGCGATTTTCGTCGGCAGCAACCCCGGCCTCACCGGCCCGGTCGGCAGCGGGCCGATCGCCGTGCTGGGCGCGGAGGGCGCGGCGCCGTCGGCGGAAGAAGTTATCGCGGCGGCGCGGGCCTTCGTGCGCTAGCTACTCGCGGGAGGTGTCATGCAGATCAAATCGCCGATCCTCTTACTCGCAGCACTGGCGTGGTTCCTGGTCTGCATCGGTATGCCGGCATTTGCGCAGGCCGCCGCTGACGACGCTGCATCGTTAAGCGAGGTGCGCCGCGCCTTCACGCTGCATGGCAAGCCGATCCCGCCCGAGATCTTCCGCGATTTCGGCGACGGCGATCTCGCCGATTCCGGCTCCATCTGGGTCGCCGTCGATATCGAGGCGGCTATCGGTAGCGATCTCTATGCCGATGACATCAAGAAAGAGGGCCACTGGCTCAGCCAGAAGAAAGCAAACGCGAGCATCAACGGTAGCGAGGAGACCGGATACGAGTTCATCGGCGCGACGGACAGTGGATTGCTGGTCGTCGTTGCAAGCTACAACGGGGGCGGTTCCGGCATCTTTTATACGCTGCACATCTTGGACGTCGGCGTAGCGCGCGCTTTCGATCTCGACGGCAAGCGCTATCGCCGCATCAATCTTACCGTGCTGCGCAGCATCGCGCTGGGCGACCGCTGGGACGGCGAGGTGAGCATCGCGCACAATTCGGTCCGTATTGTCACCACGCGGCGTGGACCGGCCGATACCGACGCGCGGACGGTGCAAACGATTGCCGCGGAAAGACCTTGAGCGTTCGCTTGGTACGGAGGGCAACAAAAGATGCCGACGACAAGGCTTGAAGCGTTCAGCGATGGCGTGCTCGCCATCATCATCACCATCATGGTGCTGGAGCTGAAGGTGCCGCACGGCGAGGACCTGAGTGTCCTCACGCCGTTACTGCCGGTCTTCGTCAACTACGTCTTGAGCTTCGTCTATATAGGCATCTACTGGAACAACCATCACCACATGATGCATGCCGTGAAGCGCATTTCCGGCGGCGTGCTGTGGGCCAATCTGCATCTGCTGTTCTGGCTGTCGCTGCTGCCGTTCGTCACCGGCTGGATGGGCGAGAGTCATTTCGCGCGGCTGCCGACGGCGCTCTACGGCGGCGTGCTGCTGATGGCGGCGATCGCTTACCAGATTCTGGTCGTCACGATCATCAGGGAAGAGGGCCCGGACTCGCTTCTTGCGAAGGCGGTCGGCAGGGATTTCAAAGGCAATCTATCGGCCGTCGCCTATGCCGTGGCGATCGTGCTTTGCTTTGTTCTTAGTGAGTGGGTCGCGCAGGCGATCTACGTTCTGGTGGCGCTGGTGTGGCTGGTGCCCGACCGGCGGATCGAGAGGATGTTGCCGCGTTAGAGTCACCGCTGCCGCGTCTCACGCCGCCCCCGCGCGCAGCAGATCGTGGATGTGGATGACGCCGACCGGCTTGCCGGCCTCGACCGCGAACAGCGCCGTCACCTTGGTCGAATTGAGCAGCTCCAGCGTCTCGCTGATCAATTGGTCCGGCCGCACTGTCTTCGGCGAGCGCGTCATCACGTCGTCGACGCGCGCGTCGAGCAGGTCGTTGCGCATGTGGCGGCGCAGGTCGCCGTCGGTGATGATGCCGACCAGCCTGCCGCCCGCATCGGTGATGCCGACGCAGCCGAAGCCCTTGGCCGACATGACGAGGATCGCGTCCGACATGCGCGTACCGAGCGCGGCAAGCGGCACGGTGTCGCCGGTGTGCATGAACTCGCGCACCGTTTTCAGCAGCGCGCCAAGCTTGCCGCCCGGATGCAGCAGGCCAAAATCGACCGCCGTGAAGCCGCGGCTTTCGAGCAGCGCGATGGCCAGCGCGTCGCCAAGCGCGAGCTGCATCAGCGAGGAGGTGGTCGGCGCCAAATTGTGCGGGCAGGCCTCGCGCGCCTGCGGCAAAGCGAGCACCACGTCGGCGGCGTTGGCCAGCGTCAACTCCGCGTTGGCGGTCATGGCGATCAAGCCGATGCGGAAACGGCGCGAATAATCGGTGAGGTCTTTGAGCTCCGTCGTCTCGCCCGACCACGACAGCGCGATGATGACGTCGTTGCCGGCGATCATGCCGAGGTCGCCGTGACTTGCTTCGCTCGGGTGCACGAACAGCGCCGGCGTGCCGGTGGAGGCGAAGGTGGAGGCGATCTTGCGCGCGACGTGGCCCGATTTGCCCATGCCGGTGACGATGACGCGGCCTTGCGCGGCGCGGATCAGCTCGATCGCGGCGGCAAAAGTCGCGCCGAGCCCGTCGCGCAGCGCGGTGGCGAGCGCATCGATGCCGCCGCCTTCCGCGTCGAGCGTGCGCAAGGCGGACTCGATCGCGGGCTGGGTGCCTGGGCTGCTCATCTCGGCCGGCTTCGCTTTGGCCATTCGTACGTCCTTTTTGTTGGGCTTTGATAGCACGGAATGATGTGCGCGTCAGTCTCGCCGGGGAAGATGTTAATGTCGCGGCTATGCGCGAATTACTGCTTTTCGCAGCACCTCGCGCACGGCCGCCAGCACCGTCTCGACCGCGACGTCGGCGGTCCGGCGATGGGCGACCGCGTCGTTGCCTTCGCTGCGCGCGCGTTCTCGTGCGGCCTCGTCGCCGGGCGGCTCGAGGATGGCGGCGACCGGATTGAGCGGCTTCCAGTGCCACGGACTGGTCGGGCCGAAGATCGCCACCGTCGGCGTGCCGATCGCTGCCGAAACGTGCATCAGTCCGGAATCGTTGGTCACCGCGACATCGGCCGCAGCCATCGCCAGGATGGCGTCGCGCAGATCGCTACCGGTGAGATCGTGCACATGGCTGCCGCCGGCGTCGGCAATCTGTTTGGCCAGCGGCGTTTCGTTCGGTCCGCCGAGGACCCAAACTGTCGCGCCGTCATCGGTGAGCGCGCGCGCCAGCGCGGCGTAATGACCAGGCGGCCAGGCCTTGCCTTCACCCACGGTGCCGGGCGACAGCGTGACGATCGGGCGCGCGTCGCTTTCAAGCTCGCGCCGCGCGCGCCAGCGCGTCACATCATCGGGCGGCACCTTCAACTCGGGCAGCGGCCATTCGCTCGGCAAGCGCGCACTCTTCGGCAATGCCAGCGCGCCCATCTGATCGATCATGCGCGGCAGCTTGCGTTCGCCCCAGCGCATGTCGTTGATCAGGCCGAAGCGCGCCTCGCCGGCGAACCCGGTGCGCAGCGGAATGCCGGCCATGAGCGGCGCCAGAGCCGCCTTCCACTTGCGTGACATCACCAGCGCCCGCGCGTAATTATTCGCGCTCAGCCTAGCGGCAAGCTCGCGCTGTTGCGCGAGGCCGAGCCGCCGCCGCGGCAGATCGATGACGATCGCATTGCGCACGCCCGGCATATAGTCGGCGAGCGGCGCGCACAGCGAACTGCTGACGATGTCGACCGGCCGGTCGGCTTCTTGCGCGCGCAACAGCTTCACCACCGAATGGCAGCGCACGAAGTCGCCGATCCAGACATAGGGCACGATCAGGATCGGGCTTGGCGGTCGGGTCAGGTCTTGGCTCATTCGGTTGGCGCCGCAGCCGCTCGTGCATCCATTTTGGTCGCACCGGGCAGGCGTTAGCCTGCCGGCCCTGAGCCTGTCCAGCCGCAATTTTTACCGTATCCTGAGCCATTTACGCAGGAATACGCCCCAACATTGCGCCGATCCACGGACTGGGGCAAAGCTTTGCCGGGACGAAGGAATGGGCATGTTTTTGGTCACCGGCGGGGCCGGGTTCATCGGGTCGAACGTGGTGGCGAGCCTCAACGAGGCGGGCGCCAGCGAAGTCGTCGTCAATGACCTGCTCGGCAAGGACGACGCCAAATGGCGCAATCTGGCCAAGCGCCAGGTGGCCGACCTGGTGCCGCCGGCCGAACTGATGACCTGGCTCGACGGCCGCAAGCTCGACGCCGTCATCCACATGGGCGCCATTTCCGACACCACCGCGACCGACGGCGACCTGGTGATGGAGAACAATTTCCGCGCATCGCTGCGCCTGCTCGACTGGTGCACGGCGACCCGCACGCCGTTCATCTATGCCTCGTCGGCGGCGACCTATGGCGACGGCGCCGCAGGCTTCGACGACGACTGGTCGCTTGAAGCTCTGCGCAAGCTCAAGCCGATGAATCTCTACGGCTGGAGCAAGCATCTGTTCGATCTCGCCCTGGTCGACCGCTACGTCAAAAAACAAAAACTGCCGCCGCACTGGGTCGGCCTGAAATTCTTCAACGTCTACGGCCCGAACGAATATCACAAAGGTCACATGGCGAGCGTGCTGGCCAAGGTGTTCGACGAGGCCAAAGCGGGCAAGCCGGTCAAGCTGTTCAAGTCGCACCGCGACGGCATCGCGGACGGCGACCAGCGGCGCGACTTCATCTATGTCGACGATGCAGTCGCCGTGCTGCGTTGGCTGCTCGACGCGCCTTCGGTTAGCGGCATCTTCAACGTCGGCACCGGCAAGGCGGAAAGCTTCCGCGACATGATCACCGCCATGTTCAAGGCGCTCGGGCGGCCAGCCAATATCGATTATATCGACATGCCCGACGCGATCCGCGGCCAGTACCAGTATTTCACGGAAAGTACGGTCGAGAACCTGCGCCGCGCCGGCTACAATGCCGGCTGCACCCCGCTCGAAACGGCGGTCGGCCAATACGTCACCGGCTATCTCGATCGGGAAGACAGGTACCGTTGATCATGGCTTGCGTATCGCAAATGATGCAATTGTCCGCTCGTCCCCGCGAAAGCAGGGACCCAGGGCCAAACATTGAAGCGATTGCGATTGTAACTCTGGATTCCCGCTTGCGCGGGAATGAACGGAGATAGAGATGTTCGACTTCGATAAACATCTCGCGGACCTGACCGGGCAGACCGTGCTCTGCATCGGCGATCTGATGCTGGACGAGTTCGTCTACGGCGAGGTGACGCGCATTTCGCCGGAAGCGCCGACGCCGGTGATCGCGGTCAAGCGCACCGAAGTGATGGTCGGCGGCGCCGGCAACGTGGCGCGCAACCTGGTCGGGCTCGGCGTGCGCTGCGTCTTCATCGGTGTGGTCGGGGACGACGACGCCGGACGTGCGTTGAGCGACGCATTGGCTACCCATCCGCTTATTGAGTACCACCTCGTGGTCGACGCGACGCGGCAGACCACGCGCAAGGTTCGCTTCGTGTCGGAGCACCACTCCACCCATATGCTGCGCGCCGATTGGGAAATGGCCTCGGCCGTCGATGCGGCGAGCGAAGACGCGCTGATCGGCCACGCCGTCAATGCGATGCCGCGCGTAGGCAGCGTGGTGCTGTCCGATTACGCCAAGGGCGCGCTCACCCCGCGCCTCATCCGCGCCGTCATCGATGCCGCCAACAAACTCGGCAAGCCGGTGATTGTCGATCCGAAAGGCCGCGACTACGGCATCTACCGCGGCGCCACCATGATCACGCCAAACCGGCAGGAACTCGCCGACGCGACCAGTTCGCCGGCGCAGACCGACGAGCAGGTGGCGCGCGCCGCCGCTGAGCTCGGCCGCGAACTCGGCACGCAAGCGGTGCTGGTGACGCGCAGCGAGGCCGGCATGACTTTGGTGGGCGAGGGCGCAGCGATCCACGTTCCGGCCTATCCGGTGCGCGTACGCGACGTTTCCGGCGCCGGCGATACGGTGGTGGCGGTGCTCGCCGCCATGCTGGCGATGCAAGCCGATTTCGAATCCGCGATGCGCGCGGCCAATGCCGCCGCGGCGGTCGTCGTCGGCAAGCGCGGCACCGCGACGCTCTCGGTCGCCGAATTGCGCTCCCGCATCTTGCCGGCATCGACGCTCGCGGCCGAGGAGAAGATCGTGTTCGACTGGGCGCTGCTGGACGACCATCTCGCCGACTGGCGGCGGCAGGGCCTGCGCGTCGGCTTCACCAATGGCTGCTTCGACCTTTTGCATCCCGGCCACGTCAAATTATTGGCCGCCGCGCGCGCGGCCTGCGACCGCCTGGTGTTGGGCTTGAACGGCGATGCCTCGGTGACGCGGCTGAAAGGCGAGGGGCGCCCGGTGCAGCCGGTTGAGGCGCGCGCCGAAGTGCTGGCCGCGCTCGAAGCCGTCGATCTTGTCGTGGTGTTCGACGAGGACACCCCGGAAAAATTGATCGCTCGGGTGAAGCCGACGGTGCTGGTCAAAGGCGGCGACTACACGCGCGAGCAGGTGGTCGGCCGCGACATCGTTGAGGCGCTGGGCGGCGAGATCGTGCTCGTCGATCTCGTGCCGGGACATTCGACCACCGCGATGGTCGAGCGCAGCCGCGCGCCGAAGGCGCGGTAGAACGGCTGCTCCTTGCTCCGTCATGCCCGGGCTTGACCCGGGCATCCATGATGAACTGCGGAGCGTGACAGTCTTATCGCTGTGCTCGTTGCACGGCCTCATGGATTGCCGGGTCAAGCCCGGCAATGACGGCAGTGAGGGCTGGAAGGGATAAGAAATTGGGGCCGCCGGTCTTACGGTTTGCGCTTGATCGGTTTGCTCTCGGGTGGCCGCCAACCTTGCGTCTCTTCGTAGCGCTTGGCGTAGCGGTAGAACGTGCCTTCGAAGTTTCCCAAGGCGATGACAAAGCCGACCCAGCCGTCGATGAAGCCGAGCTTGAAAATATAATGCTTAAGGAACGACCACGCGCCGTGGCCGAGCGCGCCCACCATCGACACGCGTTTGTGCGCGAGCTTCGGCGCCCCCAGCGAGGAATAACGGTTCATCTTGCGGATGACTTCGTCCAGATTGCGGAAGGGGAATTGCCAGATCGCGTTGGTCAGCGTGCCGACGGGCTTGCCGTTCAAGATTTCATAGCCTTCATGCACCGGCTCGAGCGTGTAGCGCATTGAGCCTTTGCGGAAAAACTGCGGCTGGCGGAAGTTCGGATACCAGCCCGAGCCTTTGATCCACCGGCCCATCATGTAGCTGCGGCGCGGCACCAGATAAATGTCGTGCGGCGGCGAACCGGCGAGTAGCCTGAGAATTTCGTCGCGCACTTCCTCGGTGCAGCGTTCGTCGGAGTCGAGGCTGAAGATCCAGCCGTGCGTGCAGGCTTCGATGGCGCGGTTGCGCAGATCGCCGAAGCCGTTGAACGGCACCTGCACGACGCGGGCGCCGAGCGACGTGGCGATCTCGACCGTGCGGTCGGTGCTGAAGGAATCGACCACCACCACCTCGTCGGCCCAAAGCACGGTCGAAAGCGCCGCCTGGATTTTCTCGGCCTCGTTATAGGTCAGGATATAGGCTGATATCTTCTGCATGGTCCGGTGCTTGGCCGTTCACGGCGTGGCGCATCTTACATAACATTGTCGGACGGGCGCGCCCTAGGGGTTTGTCGGCGCGGGCAAGTTCGGCTAAAGCGTCCACCAAGAGGATGCCCGTGTCCGACCTGATTTCCGTCATCGTGACCACCTATAACCGCGAAGATGCGCTCGATGCGGTGTTGCGCTCGCTCGCCTGCCAGAGCGACCGGGATTTCGAGGTCGTGGTGGCCGACGACGGCTCGACCGCGGCGACCGCTGCTGTGATCGATGCGTGGAAAGGCAAGGTCGGCCGCCGCCTCGACCGCGTCTGGCACGAGGACCGCGGTTTCCGCGCCGCGGAAATCCGCAATCGCGCGATCCTGGCGGCGCGCGGCGCCTACTGCATCTTCCTCGACGGCGACTGCATCGCGCGGCCGGATTTCGTCGCCACCCATCGGCGTCTCGCCGAACTGGGCTGTTTCGTCACCGGCAATCGTATTCTGCTGTCGCGCGAGCTGACGGCCGACGTGCTGCGCGGCAAGCTCACGCCGGAGACATGGACCTCGAGCCGCTGGCTGGCGGAACGCCGGCGCGGCGGCATCAACCGGCTGTCGGCGCTGCTGCGTCTGCCGCTCGGGCCGCTGCGGCGGCTGCGGCAGCGGCAATGGCAGGGCGCGCGGTCCTGCAATCTGGCGATCTGGCGCGCCGATCTCGATCGCGTCGACGGCTTCGATGGAGACTACAGCGGCTGGGGCAAGGAAGATTCCGACATCATCGTGCGCCTGCTGCATGCCGGCGTGCGGCGCAAGGACGGCGCGTTCGCCACCGGCGTGGTCCATTTGTGGCATGCCGAAGCCGAACGCGGCCGGCTGGCGGAGAACGAACGCAAGCTTTCCGATATCATCGCGAGCGACAATATTCGCGCGCGGCGCGGTCTGTCGGCGCTGCGATCCGCGCCTTCGCCTGCTTTGGTCCGGTGAACGATGGCCACGCGTCCCATTGCCTCAGGAGTCCACCTCTCGCGGCTGACCAAAATCGCCGACGGTTTCGCCGTCGCATTGGCGGTGTCGCTGCCCTGGTCGACGTCGACGACCAGCATCCTGTTGGTGCTCTGGCTGATCGCGCTCATTCCAACGCTCGCGTGGAGCGACGTGCGGCGCGAACTGACGACCGCCGTCGGCGGCTTGCCGGTTCTGCTGTTTTTGCTCGGCGCCGTTGGCATGGCCTGGGCGGATGTGACGTGGCATGAGCGCCTAGGCGGGCTCGACGGCTTTGTGCGGTTGCTGGTGATCCCGCTGCTGATGGCGCAGTTCCGCCGGTCGGATGGCGGGCATCGGGTGTTCATCGGCTTCCTGATCGCCTGTGTCGGGGTGCTGATCGCCTCCGTCATCGTCACGATCTGGCCGAATATTGAACCCGGACAAGCAGGAGGTAACGCGGGCGTTCCGGTCAAAAGCTATATTTTGCAAAGCGCCGAGTTCACCATTTGCGCCGCGGTGCTGCTCGATCTCGCCGTTGCCAAAGCTCAACTATGCCTTTGGAAAACGTCGGCGGCTTTCGCCATCTTAGCCTTGGCGTTCCTCGGCGACATTTTCTTCATCACCACCGGCCGCACGGCCCTGGTCATCATTCCGGTGCTGGCGGTGCTTTATGGCATTCGGCATTCCGGCTTGAAGGGCGTTTTTGGCGCGGTGGCGGTGCTGCTCGTCGTGGCCGGCATCATGTGGTCGGCTTCGCCTTATCTGCGCGAGCGCGTGAACGATACAATCTCAGAAACGGCCCGCTACGAACAGGGAAACGATATCACCTCATCCGGATTGCGCCTCGATTTCTGGAGCAAATCGATCGGTTTCATCAAAAGTGCGCCACTGTTCGGGCACGGCACCGGTTCGATCCCCGACCAATTCCGGCGCGCCGCGGCTGGGCAACCCGGCGTGCGCGGCGCTGTTTCGGCCAATCCGCACAATCAAACCTTTGCCGTCGGCATTCAGCTTGGCCTTGTCGGAATGGTGGTGCTGTGGGCGATGTGGGTTTGCCAGGCGATGTTTTTCTGGCGCAATGGATCGCTGGCGTGGATCGGTCTGGCGGTCGTGACGGCGAATATCGTCGGCTCGCTGTTCAATTCCTTCATTTTCGATTTCACCGAGGGCTGGCTCTATGTGATCGGCGTCGGCGTGGCGGCGGGCATGGTGCAGCGGTCGTTCGATGCGGCTGCTCCGGCAACGGCGGGCTCATGACGCGGCTCGATCTTCCGCCCCGGCCGCGCATCCTGGTCGTCACCTTGCGCCGCCTTGGCGACGTGCTGCTCGCCACGCCGTTGATCCGCAGCCTGCGGCGCGCCTGGCCGCAAGCGCGCATCGACGCGCTGGTCTTCGCAGACACGGCCGGAATTCTTGCAGGCAATCCCGATCTCGACGGCGTCATCACCATTCCGTCGCAGCCCACGGCGGCGCACACGCTTGCCTTGGGCGCGCGGCTGTTCCGCCGCTACGATCTCGCGATCTCCACGCAAAGCGGCGACCGCCCGACAGGCTTTGCCATCGTCGCCGGACGCGCGCGCGTCGCGCCGGTGGCGGCGAACTTCAACGGCCGCGTGAAGCGGGCGCTGCTGACGCGCAGCATCGCCGCCGCGCGGGGTCTGCACCGGGTCGAGGAAATGCTGCGGCTCGCCGACGCGCTCGGCATTGCGCGCGTGCCGGAACTGGTGTCACCGCGCGTTGCCGAGGCGGGCGAGCGGCCGGTGGGTTCTTATGCGGTGATCCATGCTGTGCCGATGTTCCGCTACAAGCAGTGGACCGCAAGCGGATGGCGCGCGCTTGCCGCCGCCCTGGCCGCGCGGGGGCTGACGGTGATCGCGACTGGTGGGCCGGCCGAGGCCGAGCGGCGCTATCTCGACGAAGTGTGGAACGGGGCTCCCGTCACGCGGCGCGATGGCCAACTTACCTGGCCGCAACTCGCCGGGTTGCTGTCGCGGGCACGCATCTATATCGGCCCCGACACGTCCGTCACTCATCTGGCTGCCGCCGCCGGCTGCCCCACCGTCGCACTCTACGGGCCGACCGACCCGCGGCTGTGGGGCCCTTGGCCGGTCGGCGGCTTGCACGAAACGTGGGAGGCAGCCGGCACCATTCAGCGCCGCGGCAATGTCTGGCTGGTGCAGAATCCGCTGCCGTGCATGCCGTGTCAGCTGGAAGGTTGCGAGCGGCGGCTCGGCAGTTACAGCACATGCCTCGATGAACTGCCGCCGGAGCGGGCGATCGCCGTTGTCGATCAGGCCTTGACGGCCGCAAAGCGGTAAAGCAGCAAACCGACAAGAATGCAGCCGGCGATCAGCGCAGCGGCGTGCAGAAGGTATGACGTCGTCAGCAAGGTCGCGGCGGCGAGCGCAATCAACGCAACATTCAGCAGAAACACGCGGCCGACGATCTGCACGATGCTATAACCATTGTCGGTCGCCCGCTGATAGAAGTGCGTGCGATGCGCCTGCCAGACCGGTTCGCCCTTCGCCAGCCGGCGCAACAGCGTGATCGTCGCATCGGCGAGATAGTACAGCGGCAGCAACAGCGCCGCCGCGAAATGTCCGCTCCCCGCGAGCACGACCAGCAGCCAGCCGAGCAACAGACCGATCGGCAGGCTGCCGACATCGCCGAGAAACAGCCGCGCGACCGGACGATTGACGGGCGCAAAGCCGATGACCGCGCCGCACAGCGCAAGCGCCACGATCGTGGCCTCGTGCGGCAGCGCACCCATCAGACCGAAAAGGACGAGGCCGGCCGTGACCGGCACCACTTCGGCGACGGTCATCCAGTCGATGCCGTCCATGAAGTTGGTCAGGTTGACGAACCAGAGGATGGCAACGCCAAGCAGCGCACGCTCGATCCACGTTGGTAGAATCGGAACGGAATATAGGCCGTCCGGTAACGCGACCAACACGATTACGACCGCGACGGCCTGCAGCAACAGCCGCGGCACCACCGCGATCGAATGAATATCGTCGAGTGCGCCAACGACAGTGATGAAAAGCGTGGCCGCCAAAATGAGCCATAAAGACAGCCCGCCCAAGCCGGGCACGCCGACCAGGTCGGATGCGACGACAACACCGAGCGTCGCGGCGACGACCGCTAATCCGCCGCCTTGCGGTGTCGGCACTTTGTGCGACGAGCGGGCATTGGGGTGGGCGAGGGCATGACGCCGTAGCACCGGGTGCAGCAGCAGCAGCGAGCCGAAACTGACCGCCGCGGCGGTTACAAGAATGAGCGCGAGCCCTCCGGCGCCTAGCATGTCACAGTCGCCACAGCGCGATGCCTGCCGGAACGCGGCTGCGATCGAGGCGCGCCTTGACGTCGACGACGACGCCTTTGCCGTCGCGCAGCAGCGGCGTGATCAGCGGCCAGCCGGCTTTATAGGCATCGTGCGCGACCGCGAGCACCACCGCATCGGCGGGCGGCAGTGCATCGAGTTCTATGAGATCAATCCCGTATTCCCGTTGTGCATGGGCGGGGTCGGCCATCGGATCGTTCACTTGCACGGCAATGCCGGCCGCGGACAATTCGCGCACAATGTCGGCGACCTTCGAATTGCGGATGTCCGGCACGTCTTCCTTGAAGGTGAGGCCGAGAACGGTGACGCGCTCGGGTTTTCGGCCGCCGGCTTCGAGCAGGCGCAGACATTCGCGCGCGACTTTCCTTCCGACCGCATCGTTGACGCGACGGCCGGCGAGAATGATCTTGGGATCGAAGCCGGCTTTCTCCGCGCGGTGCGTCAGATAGTAAGGATCGACGCCGATGCAGTGGCCGCCGACCAATCCGGGCGTGAAAGGAAGGAAATTCCACTTGGTGCGTGCCGCTGCGAGCACGTCGGCGGTGTCGATGCCGAGGACGTGAAAAAGCTCGGATAGTTCATTCATGAACGCGATGTTGAGATCGCGCTGGGTGTTCTCGATGACCTTGGCTGCTTCCGCCACCTTGATCGACGGCGCCTTGTGGATGCCCGCCTTCACGACGGAACCGTAGACATCAGCGACGACGTCGAGTGTGCGCGCGTCCTGCCCGGCCACCACCTTGGCGATGGTCTCGAAACGATGTTGACGGTCGCCCGGATTGATGCGCTCGGGCGAATAACCAAGGGTGAAATCGCGTCCGCCGACAAGCCCGGACGCGCGTTCGAGCGCAGGCATGCAGTCTTCTTCGGTAGCGCCGGGATAGACCGTGGACTCGTAGACCACGATATCGCCTTGCTTGAGGGCTTTGCCAACCAGCTCGGACGCCTTCAGCAACATGCTCAGATCGGGACGAAAATCGTCGTCGATCGGCGTTGGGACGGTGACGATGAAAAAGTCCGCCGCGTGCAGGTCGGCAGGATTGGAAGTCCAGTGCGCCCGCGCGGCGCGCAATTCCGCGGGTGCGACCTCACGGGTGCGGTCATGGCCCGACGCGATTTCGGTGATGCGGCCGGCATCGATATCAAAGCCGATGACGCTTGCGCCTGTCCGTGCAAAACAGACTGCCACCGGCAAGCCGACATAGCCGAGGCCGATGACGGCAATCTTACGCGCATGCGCCACGGAGGTTTCCTTCGCTCGTTGGCTCTCTGTTTATCCGGGAGGTCCCCGTGGCTGCAATAGCTGGCCGGAGCCCTAGCCTTGCGTCAGCAGCCGCTGATAGAGCGCGACGATTTCCCGCCCTATCCGTCGATGTGAAAACTCGTCTTCCACGATGCGGCGGCCGGCGGCGCCGAAGCGGCGCCGCAATTCGGCGTCGCCGGCAAGCCGGCCAATCGCGTCCGCAAGCGCCGTGGCGTCGTTCGGCGGCACCAGCAGCGCGTTGACGCCGACGCGCGCGATCTCGCGGCAACCTGGAACGTCGGTGGCGACGATCGGCCGCCCGCAGGCGGCGGCTTCCAGTAGGCTCATTGGCAAGCCCTCACGCAGTGACGGCAGGACGGCAATATGCGCCCGCGCCCAGAATGCGCCGATGTCATCGACATGGCCGAGGAAGGTCAGCCCTGGACGCCGCTTCCATTCGGCAAGGGTTGTCTGTGGGATCGAGGCGGGGTTCGCAGGATCTGGCTCTCCGGCAATCAGGAGTTCGGCCGGCCGGCCGCGGCTCGCAAGCAACGTATGGGCCTCGATCAAGGTGGGCAGGCCTTTGTCGCCGAGCAGCCGGCCGACAAAGCCGGCGGCGACCGGTGGCGGCGGGTCCGGCAGTGGCGTCAGCGCGTCGATGTCGACGCCGGAGCCGGGAATCAGCGCGATTTTTGCGTCGCTTACCCCGAGCGACCGGATGGCGGTGCGATCGTCCGGGTTCTGCACCAGCACAGAGTTGCGCCTGCGCCGGAGTAGCCATCGCAGCAGTGGCACGATCGTGAAGCGAATGAAAACAGCTTTCGGCGTGCGCGAGGTGAATGCGAACCCAAGGCCGGCGAGAGCATTCAGACAGACGATTGGTAGCCCGATCGCGGCTATCGAACCGACCAGAGTCGGCAACAATGCGACATGATGGGCGAGGTCCGGCTGCACTTGACGGTAAATGCCGCGAACTTCGCTGGCGGCGGCAAGCAGATGCAGCGGATCGAGGCTGCCGCGCCGCCAGCGCAGTGGATGCAACACGAAACCTTCGCGCTCGATGGCTTGGCCGTCAACCGCGACGTGCGTTGCCACATGGACTTCGAATCCGGCCAGCTTGGCTGCCCGCGCCATCGGCAGGCGATGGGAGACGAAATACCAGTCTTCCGAAACGAGATAGAGAATCTTTTGGGCCATCAGGCTGACAACCTATGCCGCCGCGACCGCCATGCCTCGATCATCAGGATATCCCAAAGCAGAAGCTGGCGATTGTGGCGCCGGTCGTGCGACACCGTGGGCTGATGCCCGGCGGCGGACAGTTCGCCAATGGAAAGCCGGTGATGCCGCCCATGCGCGCTTGCCATTTGCTCCGGACCCGTCATTCCGGATATTCATTACCTGCTCAAGCGCCTTGCAACAACTCGCTGTAAACGGCGTTATTTTCGGGGGTCGGCGGTCAACATAGGCCAGAAGGCATTGAATTCGTGACAACTGCAAATCCTATTCTGGTCACCGGCGCTGCCGGATTCATCGGCTTCCACACCGCACGGCGCCTGGTGGAGGCCGGCCGCGAGGTGATCGGCGTCGATAATCTATCGCCATACTACGACCCCAAGCTCAAACAGGCGCGGCTGCAGCAACTTGCCGGCGCCAAGAATTTCAAATTCGTACGGCTCGATCTGGCGGATCGCGCTGGCACCGCGGCGCTGTTTGCCGAGCACAAGTTTCCGTTGGTGGTGCATCTCGCAGCTCAGGCGGGCGTCCGGTATTCACTGGTCGAACCCTATGCCTATGCGGACGCCAATCTCGATGGCTTTCTGAATATCCTCGAAGGCTGCCGTCACAACGGCTGCCAGCATCTGCTCTACGCGTCGTCATCGTCGGTCTATGGCGCCAATACGAAAATGCCGTTTCGCACCTCGGACAATGTCGATCATCCGCTCAGCCTTTACGGCGCGACGAAAAAGGCGAACGAGCTGACGGCGCATTCCTATTCGCATTTGTTCAATCTGCCGACAACCGGCTTACGCTTTTTTACCGTCTACGGTCCGTGGGGCCGGCCCGATATGGCGATGTGGATCTTCACCAAGGCGATCGACGCCGGCAAACCGATCAAGCTGTTCAATCATGGCAACATGAAGCGCGATTTCACCTATGTCGATGACGTCGTACAGGCGGTGGCGCGGCTGATCGACCGGCCCGCCCAGGGCGATCCCACCTGGTCGAGCGATGCGCCAGATCCATCGCGCAGCTCGGCGCCGTGGCGTATCTACAACATAGGCAACAACAGCCCGGTCGATGTTCTCGAGGTTGTGAAAATTCTGGAACAGGCGATCGGAAAAAAAGCTATTCGCGAACTGCTGCCGATGCAGCCCGGCGATGTGCCAGCGACTTTCGCCGATGTCGACGACCTGATGCGTGATGTCGGCTTCAAGCCATCGACGCCAATCGCCGAGGGGATCGCGCAGTTCGTCACCTGGTACAAGCAATATCATCAGGCCGGTTGAAAGCGGCTTTACACCGCGGGCACTTTGGCCAAACAAATGCCCAGCAAGACGGTTATCGGGGGAAATCCACGCGTTTCATTGTTCGTAGCTTGATTGTCGCGCGTTGAGAGTGGGATAAATGAAGGCTCGGGTGAGGGCTCGCAAAGGTGGTAGGCATGCCGAAATTGTCAGATCTCAAAGTCAAGCTGTTCACTGACGGCGCCGACAAGGCGCAAATCGTCGACATGGCCAAGCAGGCCTGGATCGCCGGGTTTACCACCAACCCTTCGCTGCTCAAGAAAGCGGGGGTGAGCGACTACGAGCCTTACGCCCGCGATCTCGTTGCGGCCGTGCCGGACCGCCACATTTCGTTCGAAGTGTTCTCCGACGACATTCCTGAAATGGTCGCTCAGGCCCGCGTCATCACCGCCTGGGGCAAGAATGTCTACGTCAAACTGCCGGTGACCACCACGCGCAACGAGCCGCTGTTCGACGTGGTGCGCGCGTTGTCGCGCGACGGCGTCAAGATCAACATGACCGCCATCTTCACGCCCGAACAGGTCGCCCGCGCGGTCGAGGCGCTCGACGGCGGCGCGCCGGCCTGCGTGTCGGTATTCGCCGGGCGTCTCGCGGATTTCGGCATCGACTATCGGCCCATCATGCAAGACGCCATCGCGCGCGCGCGCAAGACGCGCAATATCGAGATCATCTGGGCCTCTACGCGCGAAGTGTTCAACGTGGTGGAAGCGGACAGCCTCGGCTGCCACATCATCACCGCGCCGGCTGACGTGCTGAAAAAGCTGCCCGCGCTGGGCACCAAGTCAGCGGCCGAACTCTCGCTCGGGGCGGTGAAGTCGTTCCGCGAGGACGCGTTGGCTGCGAACTTGCAGCTTACGGTTCCGGCCTCGCGCGCCGCCGAGTGATGTAGATGGGAAGGCGCGTCCGGACGCTCGGAAATTAAGCCGCAGCACTGTTGTAACGCTTTGAATCAAAACGTGTTCGCTGCGTTTTCCCAGGGTGGTCGCCAGCCGCCGCTGAGCATGCTAGGGAACCCCTGCTAAGGGTTAAGGGTAGGGGAAATCCGTTCGACCATGACGCAGGCGGTAAAACCGGATGCGGGGCCTTTGTTGCGTATCGGCGTGATCGGCGTCGGCGTGATGGGCAGCAACCATGCGCGGGTGCTTACAGGGCTGCCGGGCGCTGAACTTGTCGGCGTCGCCGACCCCGACCTCAGGCAGGCTGATTTTGTCGCGCGCACGCTCGGCTGCGCCGCTGTCGCCAGCGTCGATGAACTGCTCGATCTGAAAGTCGACGCGGTCACTATCGCCGCGCCGACACATCTTCACCGCGATATCGCGCTCGCCTGCATTGTGCGCGGTGTCCACGTCATGGTGGAAAAACCAATCGCGTCGTCGGTCGAAGAAGGCCGCGAGATTATCGCGGCGGCGCGCCGGGCCGGCGTGACATTGATGGTCGGCCACGTCGAGCGCTTCAATCCGGCGGTCGAGGCAATCAAAGAAGCCATTCGCAACGAGGATATTCTTTCGATCGCGATCACCCGGGTCGGACCGTTTCCACCGCGCATGTCGAACGTTGGCGTGGTCATCGATCTCGCCGTGCATGACATCGATCTGATCCGCTGGTTCACCGATTCCGACATTGTCGAGGTGCAGCCCCAGTTGTCGAGCGCGGTCGCCGAGCGCGAGGATATCGCGCTCCTGCAATTCCGCACCGCGTCGGGCGTGCTCGCCCACATCAATACCAACTGGCTGACCCCGTTCAAGGCGCGCACCGTGATCGTTGCCACCCGCGGCAAATACATCATGGCCGATCTGCTCACGCGCCAGGTGACCGAATGTTTCGGCTTCCAGCCGGACGGCAGTTATTCCATGCGCCATCTCTCGGTCGGGCACGCCGAGCCGCTGCGCTCCGAGCTGCTGTCGTTCCTGCGCGCCGTGCGCTCGGGGTCGGCGGCGGCGGTAACCGGGGAGGAGGGCGTCGCCAGTCTCGAGATCGCCATCCGCTGTCTTGCGTCTCGTCCGGCAGCGACGGCGTCGTCGCAACGACAGGCGCCACGTGTCGTGGCCGGCTGACCGGCGCCACTATTTGGTAAGAGTATGAATCAGCGACCCAACCCGCCCATGATTCCGTTTATCGACGTAGCCGCGCAGCGCCGCCGGCTCGGCGGTGCTATCGATGCCGCAATTGCGCGCGTGCTCGGCCACTGCCAGTTCATTCTTGGTCCCGAAGTGCGAACATTCGAGGCAGAGCTGGCGAAATTCTGCGGCGCCAAGCACGCGGTGACTTGCGCCAGCGGCACCGACGCACTGGTGCTGGCGCTGCGCGCGCGCGGCGTCGGACCTGGCGACGCGGTGATCTGCCCGTCATTCACGTTTTGCGCGACCGCGGAGGTTGCCGCCTTGGTCGGGGCGACGCCGGTATTCGTCGACGTCGACGCCGCCACGTTCAATATCGACGCGAGCAAAATAGCGGGCGCGATCGCGGCGGCGAAACGCACAGGGCTGACACCGAAGGCCATCATCCCGGTCGATCTGTTCGGTTTAGCGGCCGACCATAGGGCCGTCGCTGCCGCCGCCGAGGCGGAAGGCCTGTTCATTCTCGACGACGCGGCGCAGGCGTTCGGCGCGACATTCAACAATCGCCGGCTCGGCACCTTCGGCCATGCTACCGCGACCAGTTTTTTCCCGGCCAAGCCGCTCGGCTGTTACGGTGACGGGGGCGCGGTGCTCACGGACGACGACGCGATGGCCGATGACTTGCGCAGCCTGCGCATGCACGGACAAGGGAGCGATCGATACGACAACGTTCGTATCGGGCTGGCGTCCCGGCTCGATACCATCCAGGCGGCGATCTTGACTGAGAAACTGAAGATTTTTCCCGACGAGATCGAAGCGCGCAATCGGGTGGCGCGCCGCTATTCCGAAGCGCTGGGCGACATCGTGATTATCCCCAAAGCTCCGCCCGGTTCGACCTCGGTGTGGGCGCAATACACCGTTCGCGTCGCCGGCGGCGGCCGCGACAAGCTGGCGGCCGCGCTCAAGGCGGAAGGCATTCCGACAGCGATCTATTACCCAATCCCGCTGCACCGGCAGCAGGCTTACAAGCATTTCCCGGTGGGCGAGGGCGGTGTGGCGGTGAGCGAGCGCTTGGCCTCCGAAGTCATCAGCCTGCCCATGCATGCCTATCTCGACGAGCCGACACAAAGCCGGATTATCGATGCCGTGCGTCGGGCACTACTGTCGTGAGCGTTTAGAACTAATTTTTTCGCGCCCCCGCCCTCGGCGCGCGGCGTGCGCAGCGATTGATCGAAATCAATAGCGGGCTGCGCAGTCCGCGATATCATATTTTTAGATATGAATATGAATCCGCGTGGCAGTGTGACTGCACTGCTGCGCGGGTATGGATCTGCCTCGATGATGAATTGGCCCGACCACATCAAGGAACGCACCGCACAGTTGCGAAATTTGCGCACTGGCGCGCCGGACGTCATGAAGGCCTTTTCCAGTCTGGCACAAGCCGCGCTGGAGCCCAAGACGCTCGACGGCAAAACCAAGGAACTGATCGCGCTCGGCATCGCGGTCGCGATTCACTGCGACGATTGCGTAGGCTTCCACGTCAAGGCAGCGCTGGAGCAGGGCGCCTCGCGCGACGAGGTGATGGAAACGCTCGGCATGGCGATCTACATGGGCGCGGGCCCATCGGTGATGTACGCTAATCACGCGTTGGAGGCGTTCGAGCAATTCAAGAACGCGGTGGCGAAGCCGGCTTTGACGCCAGCCTAGTCGGCGCGGGATCAACTGCGCTTGTAGATGTCCTCGATGCGCTCGATGTCGTCCTCGCCGAGATAGCTGCCGGTCTGCACCTCGATCAGTTCGAGCGGGATCTTGCCGTGGTTGGCCATGCGGTGGATGCTGCCGATCGGGATATAGACCAACTCGTTCTCGTGCACGTTTTGAATCGTATCGGCGATGGTCACTTCGGCGGTGCCGCGCACCACTACCCAGTGTTCCGAGCGATGGCGATGCTTTTGCAGCGACAGCACGCCGCCGGGGATGACGACGATGCGCTTGACCTGGAAGCGGTCGCCCATGTCGATCGACTCATAATAGCCCCAGGGCCGGTGTACGCGCTTATGGTCGGTCGCCTCAGGACGCTTGGCGGCTTTGAGTTTGTCGACGAGTTGCTTGACCTCTTGTGCCCGCGCGCGCGGCACCACCATCACCGCGTCCGACGTGCTCACCACCACCAGATCCTTGACGCCGACCACGGCGATCAGTCGGCCATCGGAGTGCAGGACGCAACCGCTCGCATCGAGCGCCACTGTCGGCCCTTGCACGACATTACCGGCCGCGTTGGGCGTCGTGATGTCGAACAGCGCATCCCAGCTGCCGATGTCCGACCAGCGGAAATCGCCCGCCACCACGGCGGCGTGCTCGGTCTTTTCCATCACTGCGTAATCGATCGACTTGAGCGGTGAGCGCGCGAAAGCTTCCGGCTCCAGGCGCAGGAAGCCGAGGTCGGTGGTGGCATTGGCGACTGCCGCTTCGATCGCTTCGGCGATCGCCGGCTCCAACCGCACCAATTCGGACAGCAGCACATCGGCGCGGAACAGGAAGTTGCCGGAATTCCACAGATAGCCGTTGCTGACATAGCGGGCGGCGGTGGCGGCATCCGGCTTCTCGACGAAGCTCTTGGCCGCACGCACGCCGCTCTTGCCGATGGAGTCGCCCGGCAAGATGTAGCCGTAGCTGGTCTTGGGCTCGGTCGGCTTGATGCCGAAAGTGACGATGAATCCTGCCTCGGCGGCGTCGCGGCCGGCGAGACAGGTCGCGCGGAATTGCGGCACGTCGAGGATGATGTGGTCGGCGGCGAGCGCCAGCACCACGGCGTTGGGATCGCGCTGGCGCGCCACCGCGGCGGCCGCCGCGATGGCCGCCGCCGAATCGCGCCGCAGCGGCTCGACCACCACCGTCGCCTCGACGCCGACATCCTCGGCCTGCCGGCGGGCGAAGAAATGGAAATTCGGGCCGGTGATGACAATGGGGGGCCCGAACATCGGATCCTGCACGCGCAGCAGCGTCTGCTGATAAGTCGAATGCTCGCCAACCAAAGGCAGGAACTGCTTGGGTAGGGCGTCGCGCGAAACCGGCCAAAGCCGCGTCCCGGCGCCGCCGGCGAGGAGAACAGGAATAATGGGCGAGGGCATGGCTATGGCGGAACCGCTCCTGGCTCTATGTTTGCGGTGGGAATCGTCTTAAGGCAATTCGGCTGACCAGACTATCGCTATCGTTGCCCATCGTCCAAGTTCATTCGACTTCGGCATATTCGCGTCGGCGCGAGGCAAGTTCCGCGATGATACAGCGCATCCTTACGGTCGGCGGACTGACGTTGTTGTCGCGGATCACCGGCTTTGTCCGTGACATCGTGCTGGCCGCGATCCTCGGCGCCGGGCCGGCGGCCGACGCCTTTTTCGTGGCCTTCCGGCTGCCGAATCATTTCCGCGCCATCTTCGCGGAGGGCGCCTTCAATGCCGCCTTTGTTCCGGCCTATGCCCGCATCCGCGAGCAGGGCGCCGCCGCACGGGCCGAATTGTTCGCCGATCGCATCTTCACGCTGCTGCTGGCAAGCCAGATCGTGCTGCTCGTATTGGCGCTCCTGTTCACGCCGACAGTGATTGACGTTCTGGCGCCCGGCTTTGCCCGCGACCCCGAGCGTTTTGCGCTGGCCGTTGATCTCACCCGCATCACCTTTCCCTATCTGCTGCTGATCACCTTGGTGACGCTCTACGGCGGCATCCTCAACGCGCTGCAGCGTTTTGCCGCCGCGGCTGCCGCGTCGACGCTGCTCAATCTGTCGATGGTCGTGACGTTGGCGCTGGCTGCGTTCTTTCCGACCGCCGGCCATGCCGCCGCCTGGGGCGTGCTGATCTCCGGCGTACTGCAGGCGCTGCTGGTCGGCGGCGACACCTTGCGCGCCGGCGCGATGACCGCCCTGCGCTGGCCCGAACTCGATGCCGACGTGCGGAAATTCTTTCGCGCGCTCGGACCGGCCACTGTCGGCTCCATGGGCGTGCAACTCGCGCTGTTCGCCGACACCATCATCGCGAGCTTCCTGCCGGCCGGCGCGTTGTCTGCGCTCTACTACGCCGATCGTATCGATCAGCTCCCGATCGGCGTCATCGGAATCGCCGCCGGTACCGTCATCTTGCCCGAAATGGCGCGCCGCCTCGCTGCCGGCGACGAGGCTGGCGCCTCAAGCGCACAGAACCGTGCGATCGAATTCACATTGCTGTTGTCGATTCCCTGTCTCGTGGCGTTTTTCGTCATTCCCGAGTTGATCATGCGGGCGCTGTTCATGCGCGGCGCCTTCACCGCGGCCGACGCGGTTGCCGCCGGCCGCACACTCGTGGCTTATGCGTTCGGGTTGCTGCCCTTCGTACTGATCCGCAGCACGGTGGCGGCGTTTTTTGCGCGCGGCGACACCGCGACACCCGTGAAGGCGGCGCTGATAGCGGCCGCGGTCAATATCGCGTTCAAGTTCGTGTTGATGGGGCCGCTGGCGCAAGTGGGACTGGCGCTGGCGACCTCGATCGGCGCCTGGATCAATCTCGGCCTGGTGGTCTGGTTCGCGGCGCGCGCCGGGCACATCCATGTCGACGAGCGGCTGCGGCAATCGACAATCAAGTTGGTGGCCGCCGGCGTAGCCTTGGCCTCGGCGTTATGGCTATGCGAGGCGCCGGTTGCGCGTTTATTCGCACACTGGCACCGGCTTGGCGATGTCGCCACCTTGGCGTTGCTGGCGGCGATCGGCGGCGGCGTCTATGGTGGCATCGTGCTGGCGCTGTTCGGCGCACGTTGGCTTGCCGCATTCCGCGCCCGGCAGCGCGGCTGACGGAAGGTTCTTTCAAGCGGTCCTTGCCGATCGGGCTCGGTGGACATAACTGCTTCCCGACGTTATGGGGACGGGCCGCGCTATTCTTGGTTGGCCGATATTGCAGGTACTCATGAATTCCGTACGGGCAATTCCATCATTTTCGTTGATGCATAGCGGCCGCAAAGTTGCTTTGCTGTGCGCGCTTGCGACTTTGGTCGTAAGTTGCGGCGAGGGACAGAAACAAGGTGGCGCCCCGCCGCCGCCGGCGGTCACCGTCGCCAAGCCTATCAAGCGAACCGTCACCGATTACGACGAATATGTCGGCCGCTTTACCGCGATTAATTCGGTGGAAATGCGTGCGCGCGTCTCCGGCTATCTCGACGGCGTGCATTTCAAGGACGGGCAGATCGTCAAACAGGGCGATCTGTTGTTCACCATCGACAAGCGGCCGTTCCAGAATACGCTCGATCAGGCGAAGGCCAATCGAGAGCTCGCCAATTCCAATCTTGTTTTCACTAAGGCTGATCTCGAACGCGGCCAACAGCTGGTGCGCGACAAGACAATCACCGACCAGGTCTTTGAGCAGCGCGCGCAAGCCTTTCGCAACGCGCAAGCTCTGGTCAACGCCAACACGGCGGCGGTGCGCCAAGCCGAGCTCGACATCGAGTTCACCGAGCTGCGCGCGCCGGTCGCCGGCCGCATCGGCGATCGGCGGGTCTCGCCGGGCAACCTTGTCACCGGCGGCACCGCCGGCAATACGACTTTGCTCGCCACCATCGTGTCGACCGATCCGATTTATTTCGAGTTCACTTTCGACGAGGCCTCGTTCCTGCGCTACGAGCGGATGTCGAAAACCGGTAACGACGTCGCCAGCCGAAATGCTGGTGTCCCCGTCGCGCTCAAGCTGATCGACGAACAGGATTTCGTGCACCAGGGCCACATGGATTTCGTCGACAACGTGATCGACCCGTCGACCGGCACCATTCGCGGTCGTGCAGTGTTCGCCAATGCCAACAATCTCTTCACGCCCGGAATGTTCGCCCGCGTGCAAGTTGCGGGTTCGCCACCTTACGAGGCCCTGCTGGTGCCGGATGCCGCGATCGGCACGGAACAGACGCGGAAGTTCGTCCTCACCGTCGGGGCCGACAACCAAGTCGTGCCGAAATACGTGACGCTCGGCCAGATCACCAATGACAATTTGCGCGTGATCAAGAGCGGAGTCAGCGCCGATGACCGCATCATCGTGAACGGTTTGATGCGTGCGCGGCCGGGCCAAAAGGTCACGCCGCAGGAAGAAGGCAAGCCGGGCGCCGAGCCGGCGCAAGGCACGAGCCCGCCGCAGAAACCGAAATAACCTCGGCCGCAACCGATGCGCATCTCGCACTTCTTCATCGACCGGCCGATCTTCGCCTCCGTGGTCTCGATCGTGTTCGTGATTCTCGGCGGCGTGGCGTTCTTCCGGCTGCCGATCGCGCAATACCCGGAGATCGCGCCGCCGACCATCACCGTATCCGGCCAATATCCCGGCGCCAGCGCCGACGTCGTCGCCTCGACGGTGGTGACGCCGATCGAGCAGCAGATCAACGGCGTCGAGAACATGATCTACTTGTCGTCCAACTCGACAGCGGACGGCCGCTTCAGCATTTCCGTCACCTTTGACATCGGCACCAATCTCGACATCGCGCAGGTGCAGGTGCAAAATCGTGTCGCCATCGCGCAACCACGCCTGCCGGCCGACGTGCGCAACATCGGCGTCACGGTGAACAAGAGTTCGCCCGACCTGATGATGGTCGTGCATCTTTATTCGCCGGATAATTCGCGAGACACGCTGTTCATTTCCAATTATGCGACGCTCGAAATCACCGATGCGGTGACGCGCGTCGACGGAGTCGGTTCGCTCATCGTGTTCGGCGCGCGCGATTACGCGATGCGAATCTGGCTCGACCCCGACCGCCTGCAATCGGTCGGGCTGACCGCGGCCGATGTGGTGACGGCGCTGCAGGGCCAGAACGTGCAGGTGGCGTCGGGCGTGCTCGACCAGCCGCCGATGGACAAGTCGGGCGCGTTCCAGATCTCGGTGCAGACGCAAGGTCGGCTCGCCGATCCGGACGAGTTCGGCAAGATCGTGGTCAAGCAGACCGCCAACGCGATCGTGCGGATCAAGGATATCGCGCGCGTCGAGTTGGCGGCACAGGACTACTCGACCAATTCCTATCTCGACCATGATCCGGCGATCGCCATCGGCATTTTCCAGCGTCCTGGCTCGAACGCCTTGTCCACCGCGCGCGCGATCGAGAACACCATGGAAGACCTGTCCAAGCGCTTTCCGCCCGGTCTGAAATACACCATCGTCTACAATCCGACCCAGTTTATCCAGCAGTCAGTCGACGCCGTCGAATCGACTATCGGCGAAGCGATCATCCTGGTCGTGCTGGTCGTCATTCTGTTCCTGCAGACCTGGCGCGCTGCCATCATTCCGATCGTCGCCATTCCGGTGTCGCTGATCGGTACCTTCTTCGTGATGTCGCTGTTCGGCTTCACGCTCAACAATCTGTCGCTGTTCGGTCTGGTGCTTGCCATCGGCATCGTCGTCGACGACGCCATCGTCGTCGTCGAAAACGTCGAGCGCAACATCGAGGCGGGCTTAAGCCCGCATGACGCGGCGGTGAAGAGCATGGACGAGGTGGGCGCTGCGCTGATCGCGATCGCGCTGGTGCTGTCGTCGGTGTTCATTCCATCGGCCTTCATCACCGGAATCTCCGGGCAGTTCTACCGGCAATTCGCGCTCACCATCGCCGGCGCGACGATCATCTCGCTGATCGTGTCATTGACCTTGTCGCCGGCGCTGTGCGCGCTGCTGCTCAAGCCGCACGGCAAGCCGGAAGACGATACCTGGTGGAACAAGCCGATTCACGGCTTCTTCCGCGTGTTCAATCGCTATTTCGACGCCTTGACGCGGGCCTACGGCTGGCTGTCGGCGCGCACCGTCCGCATCGCCGTGCTGATGTTGGTGGTCTATGCCGGCGTCATCGCCTTCGGACTCAACGAATTCCGCAAGACGCCGATCGGTTTCATCCCGCAGCTCGACCGCGGCTACCTGATCATCATTACTCAATTGCCGCCTGCCGCGTCGTTGGCGCGCACCGATGACGTCAACCGGCGCGCGGTCGACATCGCGTTGAAAATTCCAGGCATTGCCCATGCGGTCAATATCGTCGGCTTTTCCGGCGCCACCTTCACCAATGCGCCGAACGCGGGCGCGGTCTTCGTCACGCTCTCTCCCTTCGAAGAGCGGGCCAAGGACCCGCGGCAAACCGCCGCCGCGATCCAAGGTCAGTTGTTTATGCGCCTGCAGGCGATCAAAGACGGCTTGATCTTCGTTGCCGCGCCGCCACCGGTAGCGGGCATCGGCAACGCCGGCGGCTTCCGCATGATGGTCGAGGACCGCGCCGGACGCGGTTCGCAGGCCTTGCAGAACGCGACCTACGCGATGATGGGAAGGGCCGCCCAGACGCCGGGACTGGTGCAAGTGTTCTCGCTGTTCGAGAACACCACGCCGCAGCTCTATCTCGACATCGACCGCGTCAAGGCGCAACTGCTCGGCATTAACATTCCCGACGTCTTCGCCGCGCTGCAGATCTATCTCGGCTCGGCCTACGTGAATGACTTCAATCTGTTCGGCCGCACCTACCGCGTGGTCGCGCAGGCCGAGAGCGACTACCGCAAGAGCACCGAGGACGTGCTGCGCATCCGCGTGCGCAACAGCAGCGGCAATACCGTGCCGCTCGGCGCCTTCACTACCGTGCGCACGGTCACGGGACCCTACCGCGTGCCGCGCTATAATCTCTATCCGGCGGCCGAGCTCGACGGCGCGGCGGCGCCCGGCTACAGCCAGGGCCAGGCAATCAAGATCATGGAGCAATTGGCCGCGCAAACGCTGCCGGAGGGATTCTCCTACGAGTGGACCACGCTCGCCTTCCAGCAATTGCGCGCCGGCAATACCGCGATGTTCGCCTTCGTTCTGGCGGTGGTATTCGTGTTCCTGGTGCTGGCCGCGCAATTCGAGAGCCTGACGCTGCCTTTGGCGGTCATCCTCATCGTGCCGATGTGCCTGATCGCCTCCATCGTCGGCGTGGTGCTTCGCGGGCAGGACAACAATATTCTCACGCAAGTCGGCTTCATCGTGCTCATCGGTCTTGCCGCCAAGAACGCCATTTTGATCGTAGAATTCGCCAAGCAACTAGAGGACGCCGGCCGCGACCGCTTCGCCGCGGCGGTGGAGGCGGCGCACTTGCGGTTGCGTCCAATCCTGATGACCTCGATGGCCTTCATCCTCGGCGTGACGCCGCTGGTCTGGGCGATTGGCGCCGGCGCCGAACTGCGCCAGACCTTGGGCACGGCGGTATTCTCCGGCATGATCGGCGTCACGCTCTTTGGCTTGATTTTCACGCCGGTGTTCTACGTCGTCTCACGCTGGTTGGCGCTGCGCTTCGCACGGCGCCGCCAGCGATCACAGCCGCTCAAATCATGACAATGAAATTCGGATTCGGGCAGCCGCTGACGCGCAAGGAAGACGACACGCTCTTGCGTGGCGCTGGTTGTTACGTGGCCGATGTCGCGCCGGCCGCCACGCTGCATGCGGTTGTGTTGCGTTCGCCGCATGCGCATGCGCGTTTCAGTATTCATGAACTCGATCGCGTGCGTGCGATGCCGAGCGTGCGCCTGGTGCTCACCGCGGCCGAGGTGGCCGATCTCGGGCCGCTGCCGACGCCGGGCGTGCTGCCGGGCGTGGACATTAAGATTCCAGTTTATCCGATTCTAGCCAAGGACGTGGTGCGCCATGTCGGCGACGCCATCGCTTTCATGGTCGCTGACAGCCTGGCGGCGGCTAAGGATGCCGCTGAGGCGGTCTCGGTTGACTGGCAGCCGTTGCCGCATGTGATCGGCGCCGTGGCCGCGCTCGCGCCAAGCGCGCCGCGTGTGTGGTCCGACCGGCCGGACAATCTCGCCTTCGAGACTGAGTTGGGTGATGCGGACGCCACCCAGGGAGCGTTCGCGCGGGCCGCGCGCACGGTCGAACTGACCATTGTCAATCAGCGGCTGGTTACGAATTACATGGATACCCGCGGCGTGATCGCCGAATACGACGGCCAGCGCTATACGCTCACGCTCGGCAGCCAGGGCAGCCACATCATCCGCGACATCATCTGCAACGATGTGCTGCGCATCCCGCCCGACCGCATGCGCGTGGTGACGCCCGACGTCGGCGGCGGCTTCGGCACCAAGCTGTTTCCCTACCGCGAATATGCGCTTGCCGCAGTCGCCGCTGAGCGCACCGGCAAGCCGGTGAAATGGGTGTGCGAGCGCTCCGAACATTTCCTCGGCGACAGCCACGGCCGCGACAATATTTCGACGGCGCGGCTCGCGCTGGACGACAAGGGACGTTTTCTTGCGCTCGAACTCGATACCGTCGCGGACATGGGCGCGTATCTATCCTGCTATGCGCCGTACATTCCCTGGCTCGGCGCCGGCATGGCGACCGGCGCCTACGACATCCCGGCGGCGCATGTGCGCTTGCGCGCGTCCTATACCAACACGGTTCCTGTCGACGCCTATCGCGGCGCCGGGCGGCCGGAAGCCTCTTATCTAATCGAGCGAGTAGTCGACGCGGCAGCGCGCGAGGTCGGCATCGCGCCCGACGCGCTGCGCCGCAAGAATCTGATCAAGCCGAAGGCGCTCCCCTACACGACGCCGACCGGGAAGATCTATGACTCCGGCGATTTCGCGGGCGCCATGGCGCGAGCACAGGATATTGCCGACTGGAACGGCTTCAACAAGCGCGCGGCGGCATCGAAGCGCGCCGGCAAGCTGCGCGGCATCGGCATCGCGACGTATGTCGAAGCTTGCGGCAATAACGGACCGGAAACCGCGAATATACAGCTTGAGCGTGACGGCGGGGTCACCGTGCTGATCGGCTCGCAATCGACCGGGCAGGGCCATGCGACGTCTTATGCGCAGCTTGTCGCCGAGCGGCTCGATCTGCCGCCCGAGCGCGTGCGCGTGGTGCAGGGCGATACCGATCTCATAGCGTCCGGCGCCGGCACCGGCGGTTCGAGCTCGATCCCCGTGGGCGGCGTATCGGTCGACCGTGCATCGAAGACTCTCGCCGATCAATTGAGGCAACTCGCCGCCGACGCGCTTGAGGCCGCGGCCACCGACATGGAAATCGCCGACGGCGCGGTGCGCGTCGCCGGTACCGACCGCGTCATTTCGTTTGCCGATCTTGCCGCACACCCGCAGGCCAAACCGGAGCAACTGCGCGCGTCGAGCGAGTTCGGCGTCGAGCAGCCGACATTTCCGAATGGCACGCACATCGCCGAAGTCGAGGTCGATCCGGATACCGGCGCGACCACGATCGTGAATTACGTCGTGGTCGACGATTTTGGCGCCACGCTCAATCCGCGGCTGCTCGCTGGACAAGTGCACGGCGGCGCCGTGCAGGGCATCGGCCAGGCTCTAATGGAAGATACCGTCTACGATCCGGCGTCGGGGCAATTGCTCAGCGCTAGCTTCATGGATTACGCCATGCCGCGCGCGGCCGACGCGCCGGATTTCGTTTTCGAGACGCGCAACGTGCCATGCAAGAACAATCCGCTTGGCGTCAAAGGCGCGGGCGAGGCGGGCGCCATCGGTTCCTGTCCGGCGCTGATCAATGCCATCCTCGATGCGCTCTGGCGCGCCTACCGCATCCGCGCCATCGACATGCCGGCGACGCCGCACAAGGTCTGGGCGGCGATCGCGGCGGCCGGGAAACTCAAATCGGTATAATGGCTTGGCTGATCACGAATTTGTGATCATGGCAGCCGAAGAAGGGATAGCGCGCGGCAAAATGCCAGCCGTGGAAGGAATAATCCTTTTGCACCAGGGTTTTCCGGAAGCAGTCATTCATTGGAAGAAAGTAGGTCATGATGTTCGCTCGTGCAATTCTTGCCGCTCTGGCGGTTGTTTTCAGCGTCGGCACCCTCGTGGCCCAGCAGGATCCCGTGAAGACCCGCGAAGACTTAATGAAACAGAACAACGATCACGCAAAAGCGGTCGTGCAAATGATGCGTGGGCAGGCGCCGTTCGATGCCGCCGCGGTCGACGTCGCGTTTAAGCAATGGGCCGACACCGCGCAGAAGCTGCCTAGTCTGTTTCCGGATGGTTCCAAGACCGGAGGCGACAACCGTGCATCACCGAAGATTTGGGTGAACAAGAGCGATTTCGATGCCAAGGCCGCGGCATTCGCAAAAGCCGTGGCGGAAAACCACGACAAGGCGAAATCTTCGCTCGACGGTCTGAAAGCTGCGATCCCGATGGTTGGAAAGGCCTGCGACGATTGCCACAAGGAATACCGCCTGTCGAAACAATAGGGCTCGGCCAAGTCGATGCGTGACGCCGCTGCGATCCCGTCGCGGCGGCGTTTTGTTTGCTGTATGACAGGCGGCCTGCGAGTCCGAGGGATGCGATGAGACGGAGGCTGATTTTGCTGGCGGCCATCGCCGCCGTGGCGGGGCTCGCGGCGTTCTGGTTCCTGACCATTCCTGCCATTGTGCCGGCGAGCGCGCTCGCGGCCCACACGCCCGACCTCGCCAGCGGCAAGGAGATGTTCTACGCTGGCGGCTGCGCGTCCTGCCACGCGGTACCGAAGCAGCCCGACATGACCAGGCTCGGCGGCGGATTGGCGCTGACCTCGCAGTTCGGCACGTTCTACGTCCCCAATATTTCCTCCGACCCCAAGGACGGCATCGGCGCGTGGACCGAGGCGCAATTCGTCACCGCCATGACGAAGGGAACGTCGCCGTCGGGAGAGCATCTCTATCCGGCCTTTCCCTACACGTCATATCAGCACATGCGGCTCGACGACTTGCGCGATCTGTTCGCCTATCTCAAGACGCTGCCGCCGGTAGCCGGGCGCGTGCGCGATCACGACCTGCCGTTTCCGTTCAATATCCGGCGCACGCTCGGACTCTGGAAACTGCTGTACCTTGACGGCAAGCCGTTTGCGCCTGATCCGTCGAAGTCGGCGCAATGGAACCGGGGCGCCTATCTGGTCAATGGCCCCGGCCATTGCGCGGAATGTCACTCGCCGCGCGATGCGCTCGGCGGTGTGATCGCGAGCCTGCGCTTCACCGGGGGCCCAAGCCCCGACGGTCAGGGCGGCGTGCCCAACATTACCCAATACAAGCTCAAGACCTGGTCGGAGCAAGACATTGCCGACACGCTCGAGGACGGCATGACGCCCGATTCCGATCGGGTCGGCGGTAATATGGTCGAGGTGGTGCGCAACACATCGCAACTGACTGCGGCGGATCGTATGGCAATAGCCGCTTATATCAAGTCGCTGTCGGCGGTCGAAGGGCAAAAGCCGCCGCCGAAAAAGAAGGAATGACTTGCGGTTGTCGTTGCCTGCTATAAGCGCGCTCGATGAATCTATTCAAAGCCATCGGCTTCAAGCTGATCTCCGCGCTTTTATTCGCCGCCCTGTCGGCATTCGTGCGCCAGTTGGGCGATGTGGTCCCGGTCGGCCAGCTCGTGTTCTTCCGCAGCGCCTGCGCGATCCCGCCCGTGCTGTTGATCTATGCGTTGCGCGGCGAACTGGCGAGCGCGGTCTACACCCGTCGGCCGTTTGGTCAGCTCGGGCGCGGTGCGCTCAGCGTCGGCGGCATGTACAGCAATTTCTCGGCGCTGGCGCGGCTGCCGCTGGCGGACGCCACCGCGATTTCGTTTGCGTCGCCGTTGATCACGGTGGCTTTGGCGGCGGTAATTCTGAAAGAGCACGTGCGGTTCTATCGCTGGTCGGCGGTGGTTGTCGGCTTTGGCGGCGTGATCGTGATGCTGATCCCGCATTTTGACGTCAACCACTACGCCGCCGCCGGCGCAGCCAGTGCGGCGACGATCGGCTCGATGTTGGCGCTGTTTTCCGCCTTCTGCAACGCCGGCACCGTCATCCAGACCCGGCGGCTCACGCAGAGCGAGACCACCTCGTCGATCGTTTTTTATTTTTCGCTGGTCACGGCGCTGGCCGGCGCGGTCACACTGCCGTTTGCCTGGCACACGCCGACCGGATCCGAACTCCTCATGCTGGTCTCGATGGGCGTCTTCGGCGGCATCGCGCATATTTTTCTGACCGAAAGCTATCGCCATGCCACTGCCTCGGTGGTAGCGCCGTTCGACTACTCGTCGATGCTGTGGGCGCTGTTGCTCGGCTACTGGGTATTCGGCGAATTACCGAGCACGCTGGTCTATGTCGGTGCGACCATCGTCGCAGGCGCCGGCCTGTTCGTGATCTGGCGCGAACGGGTGCTCGGTTTGCAGCGCGCACGCGAGGCCGGAGGGCCGCGCCGGCCGGAGATTTAAGGTGTGGAGTTTGTGTCGTCCGTGAGACTAGCGAAGGGCGATGACTCTGACGGTCCGCGCTTCGCTGGCGCTCTCTCGGACATCGAATTGGCATTTCGGCTCGAAACTTGGCCAACCGTGCGCCGAGCAAGCGGCGCCCCTAAGCGGGGCACGAAGGCGATTGGCCTTTGCGAAATGTTGCGGCGATGCTTCTTCAGCCGCGTTGGCGATCCTGTTGGGTTTGTTCGCTGCCGGTGCGGCGGTCACGGCGAAGGCGATGACGCCTGCGACGAACACGGCGGCGGCCATTCTGACGATTGGTCTGAACACTGTGTCCCCCTGCATCCATGAACGCATGGACGAACAACGCGGGCATGGGTCGAACGTTCCGCGGCCGACAAAGTAAAATCAAATAGAGCACTGCGTTCGAAGACTACTATTGCGTTTGAACTTAGTATTTACCGCCGTAAACATTGCGAAATACACGTGGAACTCTAATCAATCCGGTGAGTTGACCGAGTATATCCACAGCAAATACGTGATGGATTGCAAGTCGTATCTTCTGAAAAAATTGTTTGTTGGGATGCGGCTGATACTCGCGCTCATAACTTAACCAAGGAGATTGCCATGCGTTCGATCCTCAAGAGTGGAATATTTGCTCTGATGCTTGCGGCGACGCCGATCGCGGCCCAAGCCGGAACATTGGAAGGCGTCGCCATCGGTGCGGGCACCGGTGCCGTTATTGCCGGACCTCCCGGCGCGGTTGTCGGCGGCGTGATCGGCGGCGTGGTCGGCGGCCCGAACATCGCGCATCGCCATCGCCACTGCTGGATCAACGATAACGGTTATCGTCATTGCGGATGGCGTTGAATCTCCGGTCGACGTTTGTGCCATTGCTATCCGGAGCGGCCATTCGCCGCTTCGGATTTCACATCTGACAGGGAGGTCGCGATATGACCATGAATTTTGTGACGCAATTGGCGCCGGCCTACCTCCGGCTGCAAGCCAGCCGTTGTCAGCGCCTCTCTCGCAGCAGCATGGACCTCGGCACGGCAAGAAACCTCAGACTGATGTCGGAGGAATATTTTACTGAAGCCTTGAAATTAGAGGCAGGGTTCCTCGGTGCTTCGACGCAGGCGGCATCAAAATTTCAGTCTTGAAGAAGTAGCATGGCGTTCGCAATTTAAAATTAGCAATGGCAACGGAGACTAGGTCATGTCGATCGGACTCATACTCGTCATCCTCCTCGTCATCTTTCTGTTCGGCGGCTTTAGCGGCCGTTTCGGCGGCTATGGCTACGGCTACGGTCATGGCGGTGTCGGTCTTATCGGCACCATCTTGATCATCGTTGTCATTCTCATGCTGCTGGGCCGAATCTGATCCACGGCGACAGGCTATTTGTGATTTGGCGCCAGCACGTCCGTGCGGCGCAAGCGCCGCGCCGGCGGGGGATCTGAATGACGGCGGCCGGCAATTTTGCGATCCCCTACGCCATGAACGCTTTGAAGGTGATGATGGTGTAGGTGTCCTTGATGCCCGGCAGGGTCTGCACCTTCTCGTTGACGAAGTGGCCGATGTCGGTACCCGCGTCCACATAGAACTTGACCAGCAGGTCGTAGTCGCCGGCGGTCGAGTAAATCTCGGAGGCGATCTCGGCTTCGGCCAGTTCGTTGGCCACCTGGTAGGCCTTGCCGAGTTCGCATTTGATCTGGACGAAGAAGGGGGTCATCGCGCGCCTCCGTGCCCCTTGAGGGGGACACCGCAATCCAGCAAAAACACGGCCCACATGCAAGGCGCTCAAGCCTCGCCGGCTTGCCTTGCCTGGCCGCGCAGACTAGGTAGTGATCAGCAATCTCGTGGGGTGTCCGGCGTCGCCGGGCTGAGAGGCTGGTCCGCGGCCAACCCAACGAACCTGATCCGGGTCATGCCGGCGGAGGGAGATGAGATGCGCGATTCCGGACCGGCGACGCACGATAGTGTGGCGCAATTCGCGGCGGCGTTGATCGAGCGGCTGCGCGCGCGTTCGCCACGCGTCCATTGCATCACCAACGCGGTGGCGCAGAATTTTACCGCCAATGTGCTGCTCGCGGTGGGCTGCGTGCCCTCAATGACGCTGTCGACCGAAGAAATCGGCGCCTTCGTGTCCCGCGCCGACGCGCTGCTGGTTAATCTCGGCACCTTCGACCATGAGCGGCGTGAGGCAACGGCGATCGCGGTCGAAACTGCCACGCGAGGGAGTCTCCCTTGGGTTCTCGATCCGGTTTTCATTGACCGCAGCACCGCGCGGGCGGCTTTCGCCCGCGCCCTGCTCGCGAGTGCGCCGAAGGCGGTACGTCTCAACGCTGCGGAATTTATTGCGCTGTCGGGCAACGAGCCGGCCCGCGACGCGCTGACGGCGTTTGCATGCGCTGCGAAAAGCGTGATCGGGCTTTCGGGCGCGACCGATCTGGTCGGCGACGGCGGGCGGCTGGCGGTTATCGCCAACGGCCACCCGCTGATGGCCAAGGTAACCGCCACGGGCTGCGCCGTTTCGGCGCTGGTTGCGGCGTGTCTCGGCGTCGAACAGGATGCCTGGCTTGCCACCGTGGCCGCGTTGGCGATCGCCGGCGTTGCCGGCGAATTGGCGGCCGCAAAGGCCGTAGGGCCGGGCAGCTTCGCGGTGGCATTCACCGATGCGCTGTTCAACCTCGATGGACCGACGCTCATCGCAAATGCTCGCGTAAATGTTTCAAAGGCAAGATGATGGACATCGATCTCCGGCTTTATGCGCTTGTCGATCCCGCCGTGGCCGGCGGCCATACGCTAACCGATCTTGCCGGTCTGATCGCCGGCAGCGCCACGTTGGTGCAACTCCGCGACAAGCACAGGTCCACCCGTGCCATGGTGGAGGAGGCGCGCAGCCTTCGCGCTGTGCTGGAGCCGGCCGGTGTGCCGTTACTGATCAACGATCGCGTCGACGTCGCGCTCGCCGCGGAGGCCGACGGCGTGCATATCGGCCAGGACGACATGACGGCCGAAGACGCGCGGCTGCTGCTCGGCCGCACCGCCATCATCGGACTGAGCTTGAGTACGGTGCAGCAGGCTCAGACCGCCCCACTCGATTTGATCGATTACGTCGGCATCGGCGCGGTCTATCCGACCGGATCGAAGGAGGATGTGTCGGCGCCCATCGGCGTCGCCGGCCTGCGCGACATCGTGCAGGCGGTGCGCGCGTGCAAGCCAGGATTTCCAGTCTGTGCCATTTCCGGGATCACGGCCGGCAATGCCGCCGTGACGATTGAGGCGGGGGCGGACGGCGTCGCGGTGATCTCCGCGCTGTCGCGCGCTCCCGATCCGGCGCAGGCCGCGCGGGAGCTACGCGCCGTGGTCGACGCGGCGCTCAAGCGGCGAGGCAAATCTTGACCCAACAAGTCATGACGGCCATCGCGCTGACCATCGCCGGCTCGGACTCAAGCGGCGGCGCCGGCATCCAGGCGGACCTGAAGACCTTTGCCGCGCTCGGCGTTTACGGCGCGAACGTCATCACTGCGCTGACCGCACAGAATACGCAGGGCGTCGCCGCAATCTACGACGTGCCGCCCGCCTTCATCGCCGCGCAGATCGACACCGTCTTCGCCGATCTCGCTGTCGGCGCGGTCAAGATCGGCATGCTGTTCCGCCCGGCGACCGTGCGCGCGGTGGCGGAAGGGCTCGCGCGCCACCGCGTGCGCAACGTCGTGCTCGACCCGGTAACGATCGCCAGTTCCGGCGACAGCCTGCTCGCCGGCAACGTCATCGAAGCGATGCGCCGCCGGCTCATCCCGCACACGCTGCTGGTGACGCCCAATCTGGAAGAGGCGGCCGCGCTCACCGGCGCGACGCCGGCGCGTACCGAGCGCGAAATGGAAATCCAGGCGCGCGAGATCCTGTCGCTCGGCGCACGCAATGTGCTGATCAAAGGCGGCCACGCGGATGGTGACGCGTGCGTCGATCTGTTGATCGGCGAGGGCGAGGTCGTGCGGCTGTCGGCGAAGCGGATTGCGACCAAGAACACGCACGGCACCGGCTGCACCTTGTCGTCGGCGATCGCGGCCGGGCTGGCCAAGGGCCGCGACATCGTCACCGGCTGCCAGGAGGCCAAGGCCTACGTCACTGCGACCATCGCACACGCCGACGAATTGAACGTCGGCCACGGCCCCGGGCCTTTGCATCACTTCTATGAACAATGGAGCAAGCCATGACCACGCGCCGTCAATTCACCCGCCTCGCCGGCTTGAGCGCCGCCGGCCTCATCGCCGCGCCGCAAATCGCCCGCGCGCAGACGGTCAAATGGCGCATGGTCACCTCCTGGCCGAAACGTCTGCCCGGCCCCGGCCTATCGGCCGAGCGCGTCGCTTCCCGCATCCGCACGCTGTCCGGCGGGCGCATCGACATCACCGTCTATGCCGCCGGCGAAGTCGTGCCGGCCTTCGAGGTGCTCGGCGCGGTCGGCTCGGGCGTCGCCGACATCGGCCACACCGCGGCCTTCTACTGGCAGGGCAAGATGCCGGCCGCGGCCTTCTTCACCACCGTGCCGTTCGGACTCACCCCCGCCGAGCACGTCGCCTGGATCGAGGCCGGCGGCGGCCAGGCGCTGTGGGACGAGCTCTACGCGCCGTTCGGCGTCAAGCCGTTCATGGCCGGCAACACCGGCGTCTGCATGGGCGGCTGGTTCCGCCGCGAGATCAGAAGCGTCGCCGAATTGCGCGGGCTTAAACTGCGCTCGCTCGGCCTCGGCGGCGAGGTCTACCGCCGGCTCGGCGCCACGCCGCAGACCACGCCGCCCGCGGAAATTCTCACCTCGCTGCAATCGGGCGTGCTCGACGGCGCCGAATTCGTCGGCCCCGGCACCGACATCGCGCTCGGCCTCTATCGCGTGGCGCCGTTCTATTATTATCCCGGCTTCAACAAGCCGAACGGCACCGGCGAGTGCATCGTCGCGCTCAAAGTTTGGAACGCGCTCTCCGACGAGCTCAAGGCGATCGTCGCGCATGCCTGCGCCGCGGAGGCGAATTACGCGCTGGCCGAGATGGAGCGGCTCAACGCGCAGGCGCTGGAAGCGCTCATCAAGGACCACGGCGTCAAGCTGACGGCGTTCCCCGACGACGTCGTCGCGGCGGCGCGGGAGCAGGCGCGCCTCGTCATGGGCGAACTGTTTGCCATCCATAGCGACATGCGCGGCAAGATCTCCGGCTCCTACGATGACTTCCGCGAACGCACCGCGCCGTGGTCAAGGGTGAGCATCGAGGCGGTGCTGCGGGCGAGGGGGTAGCTTTCTTCACCCTCCCCTGGAAGGGAATTATATACTTGACAAGTACGATGGCTGACTCTACGTTAGGAGTCAAGGAGTTAGCCAATGAGTATTCTTTCCCAGCCGCACTTTCATAACGAGGCCGCAGCCCGCGAGCGCCTTGAGCGGATTGTATGGCCACAGGGTCCGCATTGTCCGAAATGCGGTGGATTTGACCGCATTACGCCGGTCAAAGGCGTGCGCCCCGGCGTGCGGCGCTGTGGCCCGTGCAAGCGCGAGTTTACGGCCACGGTCGGCACTGTGTTCGAACGCAGCAAGGTTGCTCTGCACAAATGGTTTCAGGCGGCGCACCTCATGGCTAGCAGCAAGAAGGGCGTCAGTGCGCATCAACTGCATCGCACGTTGAAAGTGACCTACAAGACCGCGTGGTTCATGGAACACCGGCTGCGTGAAGCTATGCGCGAACTTCACCCGATGCATCCGATGGGTGGCGAAGGCAAGACCGTAGAAATCGACGAAACCTACGTTGGCGGCAAGGAAGCAAATAAACATCGCAGCAAGCGCAATAGTCGGAACATCGGTGGGGCTGGCAAGGAAATCGTTTTCTCTTTAGTTGAGCGCGGCGGAAGCGTGCGCTCCCATCATATCCCGACTGTCAGCGCCAAGACGCTGCGCCCGATCTTACAGCAGCAGATTGATGCGGCCAGCAATGTCTATAGTGACGGCGGCGGCTCTCGCGTGAGCGAAGAGTTTCCGCGTCATGATTTGTCAATCATAGCATTGGCGAGTACGTTCGCGGCGATGTTCACACGAATACGATTGAGGGATATTTTTCTATCCTGAAACGCGGCATAAACGGCGTTTATCACCACGTCAGCCCGCATCATTTGAAGCGGTATTTGGCCGAATTTGATTTTCGTTACAATAAACGCGCCGCTTTGGGGATTACCGATGAGGCTCGCGGAGACCAGCTTGTTCGTGGTATTATCGGGAAGCGGCTTATGTACCGGGACTCATCAGTGCCCGGCGTCGCTGGCGAGTTGGTCTAGTGCCAGAGCGTATCAAAATAACTGTCCGCCCATCCGGTTCTCACCCGGACGTTCTCACAATTGAGGACGCCATGAGCCACGTGCTGGACATTTTTGAAATGCTCGAAAGCACGCCGGGCGTTGAATGGAAATTGGTGTATGCTTCTACAAATAGTCCGCTCCAGATTGAGGCTGAGGCAATCAGCTTTGAGCCGAGTGTAGACGTGACTGTGGTGGCGCGCGCCCAAAAGCAAAATCTGGCAAAGAACCTTCGCGAGATTGCTCGGGGGGAACCTCCCTCTAGTCCTGAATTTAGAACCAACGTTGCTCGCCGGTTCTTATCCAGAAATCTGAATGGCGTCGGCGCCACCGATATTGATTTAGATGTTGGCGGAGAGCCAATCGTTGTTACACCTCGGGTGGCACAAGCCGCGCTTAATACTTTGGAAAAAAGGCACGACGCGCTGTTTGAAATTGTGAGTGTCCGTGACGAGATTGGCTCTATTGAAGGAACGCTAAGCGACGTTGGCACGCACTACAATCTTCCGGCTGTGAAGATAGTAGATACGCGAAACAAACAAGAGGTGTGGTGCCGAGTGAGTGGCTCTTTGCAGGAAGAGTTTCAAGACAAGGCAACATACAAAGACGTATGGCAGCATCGCCGCGTTATCGTCAGCGGTCGCATTAAATACGATAAGGACGGTGATATTTTGTACCTTGTTGCGAACGATATCCGTCGTATCGACTCTCGCGAAGTTTCTTTGGAAGCAATAAAAGACCGGAGTTTTACGGGCGGCCTACCGATTGGTGAGTATCTAGATCAATTCAGGGACGGGGCGCTTGGCTGACAAGCCGCGATATTATTGGGACGCGTGTGCGTGGATTGCGTTGATCCAGCAGGAGCCGAATAGATTCAAATCTCTAAAATATGTGGTCGAAGAGGCTAAAGCGGGGAAAGTAGAAATTTGGACTTCTCTTTTCACTCTCGCCGAAGTCTACAAACGGCCATGTGATGGAGAACAAAAAAGCTTGCTGCCGCCGCAGGATCAGGTTTTTGAGGACTACATTCTTCAAGAGTTTGTTGAGCGGGTTCAGGTCGATTATGACGTGGGAGTTTTGGCGCGACGTTTGTTGCGGAAATATCCTGAAATTTCGAAGCCGCAGGATGGCATACATTTAGCGACCGCCCTTTTGAATAATGTTGACGAACTACATACCTACGACCGAGAGAATCTGATTGGGCTGAGTGACAAGATTGATCGAAGGGACGGCAAAAAGCTCAAGATTGGTCCGCCGCCTAAACCGCCTGCACCTGCGCCTTTAGAGACGTTGCCTCTATTCGAGAAACTGGAACGAGATGACAGCGAAGCCAAAAAAAGCGGTGAAGGCAAAGGCTAGGCCTGGTCGAGATGACCCCGAGCAATCCAGGCTCTTCATTGAGAAGGCGCGCGAGCTAGGGGCTGACCGCGAGACAGAAGGTGATATTCTGATAGGAAAACTAGCTAAGCGGAAGCCAGAGCCACGTAAAGGGAAGCAATAAAGCAATGCCCGTATTTGCAATCATCGCACCTACCGATGACGGGCGGTTAAATTTGGCCGTGCAATCCAAATTCCCGAGACATTTCAAATTTGGTCCCGGTCAATACGTGGTTAACGATTTGGGACCTACAGCACAGCATCTGGCACTGACATTGGGCAGTAACGACCAAGTAGGGCAGTACGTGATATTTTCAGTGGCTGGACATTGGGGATATCACCGCAAGGATTTATGGGAATGGCTCACTCTTAATTCTGTCTGAGGGCTGCTTTGGCTAAAGATCGCACAACCGTACAAGCTCCTGATCCTGGCGTCGGACAGCGCCGCAGTTGCGGTCGGCTGACATTGCTCTTGTAGAAATTGCTAAAATTCAGTCCGACGGAGAGCATCTAAAGCGCGATCTTGGCGAGACACGCACAGATATGAAGGATATGCGGGACCGCATGGCGCGGCTGGAAGTTCGCGTAGATCACCTCCCCAGCAAGGGCTTCATCACAACTGTGGTTACGATAGGCATCTCCGTGCTTGTGGCCGCAGCGACGCTTATTCCAAAAATTCAAGCGGCGCTTGGCATCACTCACTAAATCGGCCAACGGTCCTACTTGTCAGGTATATAATTCCCCCCTGGAAGGGGAGGGTCGCGAGCGAAGCGAGCGGGGTGGGGTGATCTTTTCGACGGCGCCGTTCACCCCACCCCGACCGCCTTCGCTGTAGCTCGGCGGTCGACCCTCCCCCCACAAGGGGAGAGAGGAAGACGGCCCGCCTTGCCCGCCGCCGCGCTCTTTGCTAGCGCCATGCGCGTCCCGCCCGCCGGCCGTCCATTCCAATGGCGGCATTCCAGCAAGGTCAGCATTCCTCCCATGAAAATCGCAGCGATCAACACCCCGAAGGGCAAGGTTTTCGGCGCCGTCGAGGGCGACAGCTTCCGCCCGTTCTCGGTCGGCGGGGCTGCGCTGCGCGACCTGCGCCACGTTATCAAGCTGCTCGCCGCAGGCGCCGCCCCCGAGTACGGTGAGCCCACCAGCCTCGGGCGCGCCAAGCTCGCCGCGCCGGTCGGGCCGCTCGCCAAGAATGTGATCTGCGTCGGCAAGAATTATTACGACCACGCCCGCGAATTCGCCCAAAGCGGGGTCGACCAGTCCGGCGACAAGCAGGACGTGCCGGCCGATCCGGTGATCTTCACCAAGTCGCCGTCCTCGCTCGCCGGTCCCGGTGACAAGATCGTCGCCGCGCTCGACCCGACGCACACCGTCGACTACGAGGGCGAGTTCGGAGTCGTCATCGGCAAGGCGGCGAAGAACGTCAAGCGTGAGGACGCGCTGGAGTATGTGTTCGGCTACACCATCGTCAACGACGTCACCGCGCGCGCCGTGCAGCAGAAGCACAAACAGTGGTTCCTCGGCAAAAGCCTCGACGGCTTCTGCCCGGTCGGGCCCTATCTCGTCACGCGCGACGAGTTCGGCGTGCCGGCCGAGCAGGAGCTTGCGACGTATGTGAACGACGAGCGGCGGCAGTCCGCCAAGCTGAAAGACATGATTTTCGACGTGCCGACCTTCATCGAGACGGTCACGGCCTACGTGCCGCTCGAGCCGGGCGACCTGTTGGCGACCGGCACGCCCGCCGGCGTCGGTATTGGGTTCGACCCGCCGCGCTATCTCAAGGCCGGGGACGTGGTCCGCATCGCTATTTCCGGCATCGGCGAGCTCATCAGCCCGGTAGTCTGAAGCGCCGCGACCCCTTATAAGGGCGCTGGCAAACAAGGAATTTCGGCCGGGACTTGCGACATATCAATGCCAGCGGCGGCGGAGGCGTTCTGCTCCCCCGATTGCCCTGGCCTTAGCCCGCCTTGGCCGGCCCTGAAAAACACCGCACTATCAGCCAATAAAACCATGCGAGAGGAGTAAACGGATGGCCAACCCAACCCCCTGGAAAACCAACGACTGGTTCGTCAGCGAATGGAATTACGCGCCTGAAGTCACCAAGGACTTCAAGTTCGCCAAGAACATCAAAATCCACGACGTGACGCTGCGCGACGGCGAGCAGCAGACCGGCATCATTCTTTCCAAGGACGAAAAAATCCGCATCGCGGAGGGCCTCGCCGAAGCCGGCGTGCACCGCATCGAAGCCGGCATGCCGATCGTCTCGCCGTCCGACAACGACGCCATCAAGGAAATCGTCAAGCGCAACTTGGGCCCGCAGATCTTCTCCTTCGCCCGCTGCATGAAGGAAGACGTCAAGCGCGCCGTCGACACCGGCGTCAACGGCATCGTCATGGAGATCCCGTCGTCCAAGCACATGCTCGAGCTCGCCTACCGCTGGCCGCTGGAAAAGGCGATCGAGACCTCGGTCGAGGCCACCAAGTTCGCCCACGACAACGGCCTCGAAGTGGTGTTCTTCCCGATCGACTTCTCGCGCGCCGAAATCAAGTGGGCGCTCGACCTGATCGAGAAGGTAGGCCGAGAAGGCCACATGGACGCGCTGGCGCTGGTCGACACCTTCGGCGTCGTCTCGCCGCACGCCATGAAGTATTTCGTGCAGCAGGTGCAGGCCCGCATCCCCAAGCGGCTCGAGGCGCACTTCCACCAGGACTTCGGCATGGGCGTCGCCAACACCATCATGGCGCTGTCGCTCGGCGTCGAGGTGATGCACACCACCGTGCTCGGCATCGGCGAACGCTCCGGCAACGCGCCGATGGAAGACGTGGTGATGGCGCTGAAAACCATGTACGGCGTCGACTGCGGCATCGACACCACCAAGCTCACCCCGCTGGCCAACCTGGTGCAACGCTTGACCGGCGTCGTGGTGCCGTCGAACAAAGCGATCGTCGGCTCGGGGCTCTACCAGATCGAGTCCGGCATCATCGCGTCGTGGTTCAAGAACTGCGGCGAGAAGAACGCCACCGAGCTATTCCCGATCCGCTGGTCGGCGGTCGGCCAGCCGCCGGCCGAGATCGTGATGGGCAAGGGCTCCGGCATCGACTCGGTCAATGCCTGGCTGCGCGACGTCGGCATGCAGGTGTCGGAAGAGGACGCCATGAAGGTGCTGCAGGCGGTGAAGCTGCATTCGCTGAAGAACAAGAAGATGCTCAGCCACGCCGAATTCCGCGACGTGGCGCGGGCGACGCTCGGCCGGTCGCAGCAGCAGGCGGCCGAGTGAGCTGTCTACACTAACGGCTAACGACGAAGCCCCGGGCTCATCGCCCGGGGCTTTTTTTCATGCGCGGAATTTAAAGTGTGGCTTGCGAAACGCCTGCATCAATCCATCTTGATGCCGGCCGATTTCACCACCTTCTCCCACTTGTCGGAATCCTTCTTGATCAAAGCGGTGAACTGTTCGCCGGGCAGCGTCATCACCACCAGTTGCTGGTCGGTGAATATCTTGACCGCCGCCGGGTCTTTCATCACCGCGAGAATTTCCGTGGTCAGGCGGTCGACGATCGGCTTCGGTACGCCGGCCGGCAGGATGATGCCGACCCACGGTGCCATGTCGAAGCCGGGGATGGTCTCGCTGATCGCCGGGATGTCGGGCAGCTCCGGCATGCGCTTGGGTTCCATGACCGCGAGCGCCACGATCTTCTTCTCCTTCACGTAAGGCCACAGCGTCGATACGTTGTTGAACGACATTTGCACCTCGCCGGCGATCAACGCGAGCGACGAGGGGCCGGTGCCCTTGTAGGGAACGTGCACAAGCTTGATGCCGGCCGCCTGCGCGAACAACTCGGCCTCGAGATGACTGAAATTGCCAACGCCGGCGGAGGCGTAATTGAGCGCGCCGGGCTTCGATTTGGCGAGCGCGATCAACTCGGCAACGTTCTTGACGGGAAGCGACGGATGCACCGCGAGCAGCGAGGGCAGGCGGATCACCGAGGTGACGTGGATGAAGTCCTTCATCGGGCTATAAGGCAGATTCTTGTAGACCCACGGATTGACCGTCATCGGCGAGTCCGACGTCATCGCCATGGTGTAGCCGTCCGGCGGCGATTGCTTGAGCGCCTGCAGGCCGACCTGGCCGTTGGCGCCGCCGCGGTTCTCGACGATGATGGTCTGCTTCAGCCGCTCCGACAGAAATTTGGCGACGATGCGCGCGACTACGTCGGTGCCGCCGCCCGCGGGGTAGGGCACGATCATGCGGATCGTGCCGCGCGTCGGCCATTCTTGCGCGAACGCCGGCGCCGATGCCAGCGCCAACAGCCCGAGTGCGGCCACGCCTACCGTTAACAATTTTCTCAAGTTCGCCTCCCTTGTTTTTCCAACGTGTGATTGCGAGTTGTCTTAAGTCTTGCGGCCGTTCGGGCCGCTACCAACCATGCGGTTCGGTATCGTAGAGCCCGAGCGTCTCGAGCGTTGATCTGATTTCCTTTTTCCGCTCCGCCGTCAGCGGGCGGTTGGGCAGCCGCGGCGCGCCGACCGGCCGGCCCATGATCTCCCACATCGCCTTGGTCGGCGCCGGATATTCGACCTTGGCGATCTGGTAGAGTTCGGAGAATTTGTATTGCAGCGCCAGCGCCTCCTTGAGCCTGCCGCTCGTCACCGCGTCATAGAGCGCGTTGATGAAGTTCGGCGCGATGCCGCCGAAGATCGACATGCAGGCGGTGCCGCCGAGCGTCAGGCTCGGCAGCATCCATTCGGTGCCGACGAACAGGCCGAAATCGGCGCGCACAAGCTTCGCCGCGCGACCGAGCTCGAGATATTTCTCCCAGTTGTGGCTGGCTTCCTTGAGCCCGATGAATTTAGGAAACCGCTGCATCAAGGCGGTGAGCGTCGACGGCGCGATGCCGACGCCATCCATGATGGTGGGCGAGTTATAGGCGATGAACGGCAGCCCGGTCGCCGCGATGATGGCGGCAAAGTGGTCGTAAAGCTGTTCCTGCGACGGCTTCCAGTAATAGGGCGCGATCGCCATCACGCAGTCGGCGCCGATTTGTTCGGCGTGGCGCGCCAGCTCGATCGCCTGGTCGGTGCCCGGCGTGCTGACATGAACGATGATCGGCGCGCGGCCGGCGGCGGTTTCAACCGCGGCTTTGGCGAGCGCTTTGCGCTCGTCGAGCGTCAGGTTGAGCGATTCCGCCAGATGCAGATTGATGCACAGCGACGACGCCTTCTGCCGCAGCAAAAATTCGATCACGCGCGCGAAGGTGTCGAGATCGATCTTGTTCTCTGGCGTGAACGGCGTCACCGGCACATGAACGATTCCGGTCACGGCCGTAAAAGGCTTGCGTTGCGCCATGCGTCCGATGCCTGAGCTCTCACGTTTTCGCGGCCATTATGGATGCGACACAGCAGCAGCCGCACTGAGCAAAATCAAGCACGGACATCATGCGGAAAATGCCGCACAGTCATGTGCGTGGCCGCGTGCGATGCAGCAAGCGAGCGCCGGGAGTTGAATCGGAGCGTGGCGCAATTTGCGGCAAATTTCACGCCAAGTTTCACGCCTTGAACGGCACCACCTTCTGCGTCTGCGTGCCGAGCCCCTCGATGCCGAGTTCGACCACGTCGCCGGCTTTCAGATAGACCTGCACCGGCTTCATGCCGAAGGCGACGCCCGGCGGCGTGCCGGTGGCGATCACGTCGCCCGGCTCGAGCACGAATATCTGTGACAGGTACCAGACGAGGTGCGCGACGTCGAACACCATCGTCTTGGTCGAGCCGTGCTGGCGCTTCTCGCCGTTGACGTTTGTCCACATCGTGAGATTCTGCGGATCCTTGATCTCGTCCTTGGTGACGAACCAGGGCCCGAGCGGCCCGAAGGTCTCGGCGCCTTTGCCTTTGCAGATCGTCTGCCCGTGTTCCATCTGGAACGCGCGCTCCGACACGTCGTTGGATATGCAGTAGCCGGCCACCGCGTCCATCGCCTTTTCTTTCGACAGATAGCGCGCGCGCTTGCCGATAACGACGCCGAGCTCGCATTCGTAGTCGAGCTTGGTCGAGCCTTTCGGGATCATGGTGTTATCGTTCGGTCCGACGATGCACGATGGCGCCTTGTTGAACACCACGGGCTCGCTCGGCACCGGCACGCCGGATTCGGCCGCGTGGTCGGCGTAGTTCAGCCCGATGGCGATGAAGTTGCGCACCTGGCCGACGCAAGCGCCGAGCCGCGGCTTGCCGGCGACCGTCTTGAGGCGCTTGAGGTTGGCTTTTCTGATCTTGGCGAGCCCGCCGGCCGCCAGCATGGCGCCGTCGATGTCCTTCACAACGCGCGACAGGTCGCGGATCTTGCCGTCGGCGTCGATGATGCCGGGCTTCTCGCGGCCGGGCGCGCCATAGCGGACGAGTTTCATGGAGGTCTCCCTGGGGCGTCTATTTTTGTGAGATGGCTTGAAGGATGGGTCGGACACCGATCATGCGATGGCGGACGGCATGGCGCAACCCGGTTCCCTCGGAGGGCCCGCCGAAGCGGCTTTGTTAGGTCGTGTGTTTATAAAGCGGGTGGCGTGACGTGACGCAGTTGAGTCCGCTTTGCTCCTAAAGCGACGCAGTTGCCGCGCAGCAGCGAAATGACGCGATGTGCCAATTGCGACCGATGCACTACGAAAGATCAAGAGAATAGATTGAGTGGACTGCGTTGCGCCCGCGATACGCGCACAAAAAAACTGGGACATTGCCCCAGGACTTCACGATCGGAGACCTTTGGGTCGCTCAGTACGGACCGCCGAACCTGTAGTTCAGGCCGAGACGGGCAATGCTCGCATTTAGTTTCGCGGTTGTGATCATTGCGTTTGAGACAGGTAAACCGAAGGCAGGTTGGGCAATGGTCAAAGTCGTCGATGCGTTCCCGAAGTTCACATAAAGGTATTCGCCTTTCACCGACCAGTTCTGGTTCAAGGCATACTCCAGGCCACCGCCAAGGGAATAGCCCACCAGTGTCTTGCTGGTGTTAGATAGGCCTCCATTACTAGGAATGCCGCACACGCCTACCGTGCAATTGTCGCCGAAGTTGTTCCCGACCTTGAGATCGGTCACTGCCAAACCGCCAGTCGCGTAAAGAAGAAGCTGCGGTTGGACGGCCCAGCCTAGACGCCCCCTGACCGTGAACAGCCAATCGGTATCGACGCTGGCCCCAAACCCGAAAGCTGCTGCTGGAAGTCCTCCCACTAAAACTGGTCCAACGCCGACAAGACTGCCCTTTAGCCGAAACAACTCAATGTCGAGCTCGCCGCCAAAGACGACCTGACCGCTTTGGTAGTTGTAACCAAGCTGCCCGCCACCGGTAAAAGCAGTCGGGGAAACTCCACCTGTACCGGCCGCACTAATAACAGCCAAATTTATTGGGTTGTTGTATGGACATGAACCTGGCACCGGGCAGGTGAAATTCGACGTCTGATCCGAATGGCCCCAAGCAGCACCAGCATTGGCGCCGATATAGAATCCAGTCCAATCGTAGTGGGCGACCGGCCTCGCCTTCTCGGCCGCTGCCGCGATACCCATGCCGGACGCCAAAACCCCGGCGAATAAGGCAGCCTTTGCCGCCGTTCGTGCTGCACCGACCATGCCATTTCTCCTGCCCGCCGGATCCGGCCTGGATGGGAGTAAATCATAAATAATACGGTAATAATAGATATAATCCGTTGTAATAACGGCTATTCTCAACAATGATAAAATTGCAACAACTCGAGGCTCGTCTAAGATATGCATGGATGCCCGGGGCTGATCTGTGAGTAGGCCGCTACGCCGCATGGCGGTGGCGAGGGCGGAATTCTATGGTGCGCCTGGAGATGCCGCCGGGAACGCCATGCATCAGCTCGATGAGATTGACCGCAAGCTGCTGAACTTATTGCAGGACGACGACCGGCTGGTGCTGGCGGAGCTGGCCCGGGCGATCGGCGCGCCGGCCACCACGCTCAACGACCGCATCAAGCGGCTGGTGGCCAACGGCGTTATCGCCGGCTTCCACGCGCGGCTATCGCCGGAAGCATTCGGGCTCGATCTTTTGGCTTTCATTTTCGTCGGTTGGAGTAACCCGAAGGTCGAACCGGTATTCCTGAAAAAGATAAAGACGTCATCCGCGGTTCTCGAATGTCATCATGTCACCGGAGCCTGGAATTATCTTATCAAGGTACGGCTCGGGACCACGCGCGATCTGGAAAAGTTTCTTAGTGAAACTGTGAAAGCTGTGGCTGGAGTTGAGCGCACGGAGACGATGATTGTTCTATCTTCAGCCAAGGAGACTTGGGCACTCGACGTCGCTCCTTGATCGTGACCGGGCTTGCGCCAATCGGCTTCGCTTCAACCAAGACTTTAGGTGTTTACCCGCCGATGCTCGTCACAATGTCCTCTGTGGATGGCTCCCGCATTGCAAGGAGTAAATTGACGCGGTGGCATTGGTCGGGTGCAGTCTTCTGTCCGGCCTGTTGATGCAGTCGATTGAGACTGCTGGCCGTGATGGAGTCCGCGAGCAAGGTCCCATTCTGCTTCTCAGGCTATGACGCCTTGGACATTCGGTGGGTTGTCCCTGTTCCCGGTCTGACCGGTTTGCCATCACGTCGCATCGCTCTCGCAACCTGGTGAAGCTGATCTGCTGTTCAGCTAATTCGTGTATCCTCGCTGTTATGCGGCCAGTGCCGGCTGGTGGCCGGCACGATAGGTCTCGCCACGTGTCATGATTGCCCAGATGGTGCGTGCTGTCTTGTTTGCCATGGCGACAGTTGCGACCCGCACGGGCTTTCGCGCGAGCAGATTGGCCAGCCGTGGATCGATTGCCTGAGGATTGTACTTTGCGCGTCGCACGAGTGAAGTCATGCCGACAATGAGGAGCTTGCGCAGGTACTTGTCGCCCATCTTGGAGATGCGCCCGAGCCGCTCTTTGCCACCGCTCGACTTCTGTAGTGGCGTCAGTCCCAACCAGGCGGCGAACTGCCGCCCCGAGCGGAACTGATGCGGATCAGTAACCGATGCGGCAAGTGCCGTCGCTCCGACCGGCCCGATGCCGGGGATCGTCATGAGACGCCGCGCGACATCGTTGCCACGTTGCCAGACGAGCAGATCGCGATCGATTTGGCGAAGCCGAACGTGGATGTCTAGCGCCTGCTGTGACAGCGTACCAACGATCTTCGCGGCTTCAATCGGCACGTCTGGTGCTTCACCATCGACGATCCGTCTCGCCATCAGCAGCGCCCGTTCGAGACCCTTGGGAATGTTGATGCCAAACTCGGCGAGCAGGCCGCGGATCATGTTGACCAACTGCGTGCGCTGCTTGACCAGCAGATCGCGCGTCCGATGCATCGACAGTGCCGACTGCTGTTCGGGTGACTTCACCGGCACAAACCGCATCGTCGGCCGCCTTACCGCTTCGCAAATCGCTTCCGCATCGGCCGCATCGGTCTTCCCACGCTTTACATACGGCTTGACGTAAGCCGGCGGCATCAGCCGCACCTCATGGCCGAGCTTGATCAGCTCGCGCGCCCAGTGATGCGAGGTGCCGCACGCTTCCATGCCGACCAGGCATGAAGGCAACTTGGCCAAGAAGGGCAGCATCTGCGCTCGTCGAAGCGACCTGCGGACAACGACCTGACCGGTCGCATCAGCGCCGTGAACCTGAAAAATGCTCTTGGCCAAATCGAGGCCGATCGTAGTAATCTCCATGACGGATGGCTCCCATTTGCTCGTGAATGCTTGATAGCCTTCACACCCTGGCACCTAGATGCCGTGAGCGGGAGCCATCCACCTCATCTGCTTCGGGTCATTTTCGACCGGGTCAGCCGATTTTGCCTGCCAAGCGATGTCCGCTTTGCCCCAAAAGCAACCGACGCCAGCGCCCGGGCGCCGCGGGCATTTCCGTCGCCATCATTCGGGTCGCGCGGGTGCGCCGTCGCGAGGCGCCTGCGTGGGCGGCTCGCTTTGCGGCGCCGTGCGCTCGCTCGCATCCGCGCCGAGATTATCTTGCGTCCCGCACGCCGGAAACGGCGTGTCCGGCAGCAGCAGCTGCCAGATATGCTTCACATCGGCGCCGGGTTTGCAGGGACGGCTGGCCATGACGCGACTATGGCCGCAAGCATCGCGCCACGCCAGGGCCGCGCACGCCGGTCTTATATGTTGGATTGCACAGCGAGCGCAGGCCGCGCGATCGAGCCGTCATGGCCGCAGTTTTGGCCGCCGCGACCGGATATAGATCAATATGATGCAGTAGAGCACAAGGGCGCCGGGCAAGACCCACATCCAGTTTTGCGCCGGCAGGCCGAAAAAGAAGAAGTCACTGAGGAGCCAATGCATCACGGCGGCGATGTGTCCTGGTGCAACGATCAGGCTTGCACTTTAAGCCTTGTTGCCGGTCCCATTCCGTAAATTGCGGATAAAATGCGAGCGTCTGCGCGGGAAAGCCGTGTCCGCGCGCCGCGCCTTGGTTAGCGAATGCTAACGGAAGCATTCGTATTTCGACGAACAGTTTCACCGTCGGCTAAAAACCGCGGCGTAAAATGCGGCGTTGGTCAAACCGTCTGACCTGCATCGGCATGTCGGCACAGGAGCGCGCGAATGCCGTTAACGACGGAGGATGTCATGGAGGATAGACGAAGCGTTCAACGTCACCGCACGCTGAAAGCGGGGACCATCAGTTTCAATCGCGCTGGCGGTGTCGACTGCCGCGTGCGCAATCTGTCGCCTGCCGGCGCGTGCCTCGAAGTGGCGAGCCAGGTCGGCATACCCAACGAGTTCGTCCTGGTGGTCGAGGCCGATCACATGAAGTCGCCGTGCCACGTCATCTGGCGCACCGCGACGCGCCTGGGCGTGGCTTTCAGTGCCTGAGGCGGTGTTTGTCGGCGCATGATCGTGCGGCAAGACGCGCGGTCGAGCGCATTAATGCCGGCGGATGCGGCGCGCTGCCCGCCTAGGCAGCTAAGCATATGAATCTTAAGTATTTTTTGTTGTGCCCAACCGCCACTGAGGCTTGCCGGCGGCCTGTGGCGCAGTTGTCACATGGTGCCAAAATTTGTGCAAACGGCCTGTTGTCGGCGCCTATTGGGTCATCGGCCATTGTCGGGAGCCTGGTCCGGGGGCACGATGCCGTCAGGCATGCGCCGCGGGGATAATGGCGCAGGAGGAAACGGGGGCTTGCGATGTCGTTTCGTGGATTGAAGGTTGTTCTGCTGGCGTGCGGCGGCGTCGGCGCATTGATCGCGGCCACTGCCGACGCGAACGCGGGCGGTTTCGCCATTCGCGAGCAGAGCGCCTGGGGACAGGGAATGTCCTTTGCGGGAGTCGCCGCCGGCGGATCGTCGTCGGCGATGTTCTGGAATCCGGCGACCATGACGCAGATCCCGGGCCTCCAGAGCAATTCAATTTTGACTGGCATCTTGCCGAACTCCACGAATACGCCCGGCGCGGGCAGTGCGCTCGCCGGCCTCGGCGGCACCAGCAATATCGCCAAAGACGCTTTGGTGCCGGCTGGCTACTATACTTGGCAGTTCAGGCCGGACATGTGGGTCGGCCTAGCGGTCACGTCGCCGTTCGGCCTGTCTGTGACATTCCCGGACATGTGGGCCGGCCGCGATTATGGCGACAACGGCACAAGCCTGACGACCTATAACGCCACGCCGAGCTTCGCCTGGCGCATCAATGACATGATCAGCGTCGGTTTCGGCGTACAGGTCCAATACGGCGACGCCAAACTGAACAAAGGCCTGCCCTTCTTCGGCGGCGGCTTCTCCGATTTTACCCTTGAGGGTACCGGCTGGGGCTACGGCTTCACCGCCGGCATGACCGTTACGCCGACACCGACCACCACCATCGGTCTGGGCTACCGCTCGGCGATCAATCAGAAAATCAACGGCACGATGACCGTCGTGGGTCCTTTGGCGGCATTGTCCACCAACGGTTCGGCCAGCACGACGCTCAATCTCCCCGACGTCGTGTCGCTCGGTCTGAAACAGCGCGTCGGCCCGCAATGGACCTTGCTCGGCACGGTCGAATGGACAAACTGGAGCCGAATTGGCACCTCTGCCGTGGCGCAGGGGTCCGGCGCGCCGGCCTCGGTCGCCGGCACCGCTGTCACTTTGCCTTTCCAGTTTGAGGACGGCTGGTTCTTCTCGGTTGGCGCCGAATATCAGTGGAATGACCGACTGACCGTGCGCGCCGGCGCGGCTTACGAGAAGTCGCCGATCACCGATCAGGTGCGCATCCCGATCCTGCCGGACAACGATCGCTACTGGCTGTCGGTTGGCGGCACCTACCAGCTGACGCCGAAGATCTCATTCGACGCGGCCTATTCGCATATTTTCGTGAAAGATGCGTCGATCAACATCACGGCGACGTCCGGCAACCCGTGGTTCGACGGGACGGCTTACGCCGGTTCCGTCAACTCGCACATCGACATCATCTCGGTGGCGATGCACTATCGCTGGGACGAGCCGGCGGCGCCGCCGCCGAAGCAGGGCTACTTCAAGGCCAAGTAAGCGCGGCGATCTGACATTCGCGAAAAGGCCGGCGGAAGCGCCGGCCTTTTTGTTTGCGCAATCTTCCGCCCATTGCATTGAGACGGCGCTGTTTAAGGGATGGACGGGACGCGCCGCAGCTGTGGCGCGACGGTCACACAACCGCAGAAATTTGTGCATCGTGGCCGTGCGAGATTGTTCGCGGCCAAGCCTTGGAGCACGATGTCGCTGGGGCACATTGTCAACGACTGGCGCCGTGGACCATTGGCGCAGGGATTAATGACAGGGGCTGCCAATGTCATTTAGCGGGATCAAGGCCGCCGTGCTGGCGTGCGGCGGCGTCGGCGCGTTGCTCGCGACGATGGGCGCCGCCAATGCCGGCGGCTTCGCCATTCGTGAGCAGAGCGCTTACGGACAGGGATCGTCATTCGCCGGCATCGCCGCCGGCGGATCGCTGTCGGCAATGTTCTGGAATCCGGCGACCATGACGCAGGTGCCGGGGCTCCAGAGTGAGTCGGCGCTGACCGGCATTCTCCCGTCCTCCACCAACACGCCGACTTCGGGAACGCTGGTCGGCCTTGGTGGCACCGGCAATGTCGACAAAGCCGCGCTGGTGCCCGCAGGTTATTTTTCCTGGCAGTTCAGACCGGACATGTGGCTTGGCTTGGCGGTGACGTCTCCGTACGGATTGCAGGTCACGTTCCCAGATGCGTGGGCGGGACATGACTATGCCGCGAATGGCAGCAGCCTGCGGACGTATAACTTTGCGCCGACCTTCGCGTACCGCGTCAACGACATGATCAGCGTCGGTGTCGGCCTGCAGGTGCAATATGCCAGCGCCAACTTGGGACAGGGAGTAGGGCTCTTCCCCATCGGCTTCGGCGATGCCGACCTTTCCGGGCATGGTTGGGGTGTTGGTTTTACCGCGGGCGTCACCGTGACGCCGACGCCGACCACCACCATCGGCCTCGGATATCGCTCGTTCATCGACCAAAAGATCGATGGCAGTCTTACGACGAACGGCACCGTCTTTGGTAATCCGTTCAGCACCTTCAATTCGGTCAACACCACCATCAAGCTTCCCGACATGGTATCGCTCGGCATCCGCCAGCGCCTCGATCCGCAATGGACCTTGCTCGGCACCGTCGAGTGGACGAACTGGAGTCGGATCGGCACGTCAAATGTCGTTGACTCCGCCGGCGTGAGCCAGACGACGCTGCCGTTCGAATTTAAGGACGGCTGGTTTTTCTCTGCCGGCGCCGAATATCAGTGGAACGACCGGCTGACCGTGCGCGCCGGCGCGGCCTTCGAGAAGTCGCCGATCACCGATCAGGTGCGCATCCCGATCCTGCCGGACAACGATCGCTACTGGCTGTCGGTCGGCGGCACTTACCAGCTGACGCCGAAGATCACGCTCGATGCGGCTTATTCGCATATTTTCGTGAAGGATGCGCCGATCAACATTACGGCGGCCTCGGGTAATCCGTGGTGGGACGGCAGCACCGACTATGTCGGCAGCGTGCAGTCGCACATCGACATCGTCTCGGTGGCGTTGAAGTATCGTTTCGACGAGCCGGCGGCGGCGCCGCCGAAGCAGGGTTACTTCAAGGCCAAGTAGACGCTGTGATACAAAGTTCGTGAAAAGGCCGGCGGAAGCGCCGGCCTTTTTCGTTTGGCGCCAAGACACACTTCGCTCATTCCCGCGCAAGCGGGAATCCAGTTGCTTGATCGCAAAATCGGCAAGTTGGGCCCTGGGTCCCCGCTTTCGCGGGGACGAGCGGTTGAATTGTTTGTCTAAAACGCGCCGTTGAACGTGCCGCCGTCGATCAGCAAATTTTGCCCGGTGATGTAGCCGGCTTGCGCCGAGCACAGGAACGCCGCGGCCGCGCCGAATTCGGCCGGCTCGCCGAAACGGCGCGCCGGAATGGTGGCGGCGCGCGCCTTGGCGGCTTCCTCGACGCTGACGCCTTTCTGCTCGGCCGCCTTGGTCAGCGTGCCGCGCAGGCGGTCGGTGTCGAAGGCGCCGGGCAGGATGTTGTTGATGGTGACGTTGTTGCCGGCGACGGTGCGCGCCACGCCGGCCAAAAACGCGGTCAGCCCGGCGCGCGCACCCGACGACAGGTCGAGCCCGGCGAGCGGCATCTTCACCGAGCCCGAGGTGATGTTGACGATGCGGCCGAACTTGCGCTGGCTCATCGGGTCGATCACCTTCTGGATCAGTTCGACCGCGACGATCATGTTGGCGATGACGCCGTCGATCATCTGCGCCCGTGTGAGTTCGCGGAAGTCGCGCAGCGGCGGCCCCGCATTATTGTTGATCAGGATGTCGGGCGAGGGGCAGGCGGCGAGCAGCGCTTTCTGGCCGTCCGGTGTGGCCACGTCGGCGGCGACCGCGGTCACCTTGGCGCCGGTCACCTTGACGATTTCGGCGGCGGTCGCTTCCAGCCGCTTGGCGTCGCGGCCGTTGACCACCACCTCGCAGCCGGCTTCCGCGAGCGCCCGCGCGCAGGCCTTGCCGAGCCCGCGGCTCGACGCGCAAACGATGGCCTTGCGGCCGGCAATTCCGAGATCCATGGCGTTTCCTCGTTGCGTAAGCGTTTCGACGTGAGTGTTAGGGGCTGATGCGCGAGCGTCAAGCCTTGTCGCGCAACTGTAGCAATCGCTTGGTAACCCGCTGCGGATGTCGGCTCAATGATTCGCGGGGGAACCATGCTGCGCGATCCGAACAAGCAGGCGATGGAAAAGGCCTATGCGCGCTGGGCGCCGGTCTACGACGTGCTGTGCGGGCCGGTGTTCCTCAACGGCCGGCGCGCCGCCGCCCGCGCTGCGCGCGAGGCGGGCGGGCGCATCCTCGAGATCGGCGTCGGCACCGGCCTGTCGTTCGACGACTACGACGGCAGCACCGAGATCACCGGCATCGACATCTCGGAGCCGATGATCGCGCGCGCGCGGTTGCGCGCGGCGAGCGGCCGCTATCCTTTCGTCAAGGGCCTGGCGGTGATGGACGCGCACAACCTGCGCTATGACGACGCCAGCTTCGACTGCGTGGCCGGCCAATTCGTCATCACGCTGGTCGAGGATCCCGAACGCGTGTTGTCGGAATGCGCGCGCGTGGTCAAGCCGGGCGGGCAGATCGTCCTGGTCAATCATCTATATTCAGAGCGGGGCCTGGCCGCGGCGATCGAGCGGCTGCTGGCGCAAAAGGCGCGCGCGCTCGGCTTGCGGCCGGAGTTTCCCTTCGCGCGGCTGGCGGCCTGGGCGCAAAGCCATGGCGGGGCCGAACTGATCGAGCGGCGCAAGGTGCCGCCGTTCGGCGTCTATACGCTGGTGCGGTTCCGCCGCAGCGAGCCGCAAAGCGCCGCGGCCTAATCCTCCCCAAATGGTAAATGCCGCTGTCATAAAACCGAGACGCGAATTTGTTATGCGATCGGCCATGGGCAACAGCAGAAAGCTCGCCGCATCGTGACTGACTCGCGACGGTTTCGCGCTCTCTTCATTTCCGACGTGCATCTCGGCACGCGCGGCTGCCAGGCCGAAAAACTGCTCCACTTCCTGCGCCACTACGAAGCCGACACAATCTATCTGGTCGGCGACATCGTCGACGGCTGGGCGCTGCGCTCGTCGTGGTACTGGCCGCAGGCGCATAACGACGTGGTGCAGAAATTGCTGCGCAAGGGCCGCAAGGGTTCGCGCGTCATCTACATCCCGGGCAATCACGACGAATTTCTGCGCGGCTATTACGGCACTCATTTCGGCGGCATCGAGGTGGTGGAGAACGCCATCCACGAGGGTGCCGACGGCTGCCGCTATCTGGTCGTGCACGGCGACCTCTTCGATCTGGTGGTGACGCAGGCGCGCTGGCTCGCGCTGCTCGGCGACAAGGCCTACGACTTCGCGCTCACCGCCAACCGCGTGTTCAACGGCCTGCGCCGCGTGTTCGGCGCGCCCTATTGGTCGCTGTCGAAATGGGCCAAGCTGAAGGTCAAGAACGCGGTCAATTTCATTGGCGCCTTCGAGAAGGCGCTCGCCACCGAAGCCAAGCGCCATCAGGCCGACGGCGTGATCTGCGGTCATATCCACACTGCCGCCATGCACGACGATTTCGGCCTGCGCTACATCAACTGCGGCGACTGGGTGGAGAGCTGCACCGCGGTCGTCGAGCATCGCGACGGCCGTTTCGAGATCATCGACTGGAGCCGCGCCGGCCCCGACATCCAGCCGGCGCCGGCCGAGGAAACAGCGGACGGCATGGAGCAGGCCGCCGCATGAGCCCGAAAAGTGGGAACCGGTTTTCGGATCAGATCATGCGGCAGAAAAAAGCATGAAGATTTTGGTCGCCACCGATGCGTGGCATCCGCAGGTCAACGGCGTGGTGCGCACGCTCGGCCATGTGGCGCGCGAAGCGCGCGCACTCGGCGCGGAGCTCGAATTCCTGACGCCCAGCGAGTTTTGGACGCTGCCGATGCCGACCTATCCGGAAGTGAGGCTGGCGTTGACGGGGCCGGGCGCCGTCGAGCGCAGGCTCGAGCGCGCGCGACCGGACGCCATACATATCGCGACCGAGGGCCCGATTGGCCACGCGGTGCGCCGCGTCTGCATGCGGCGCGGCCTGCCGTTCACCACCAGCCTGCACACGCGGTTTCCCGATTACCTGGCCGAACGGCTGCCGGTGCCGGAACGCTGGACCTGCGAGGTGACCTGGGCCTGGCTGAGGCGGTTCCATAGCGCCGGCGCGGCGGTGCTGGCGGCGACCCCGACGCTCGGCACCGAGCTCGCCGCGCGCGGTTTCAAGAACGTGAAGCTGTGGTCGCGCGGCGTCGATGCCGACCTGTTTCACCCGCGCAGACGTAACGCGCTCGATCTGCCGCGGCCGATCTTTCTCACCGTCGGGCGCGTGGCGGTGGAGAAAAATCTGGAAGCTTTTCTCAAGCTCGATCTGCCCGGGACCAAGGTTGTGGTTGGCGACGGGCCGGCGCGCGCCTCGCTGGCCAAGCAGTTTCCCGAGGCGGTGTTTCTGGGCGGCCGCGAGGGCGAGGCGCTGGCCGAGATCTACGCCGCCGCCGACGTGTTCGTGTTTCCGAGCCGTACCGACACCTTCGGCCTGGTGTTGCTGGAGGCGCTGGCGAGCGGCGTGCCGGTGGCCGGTTTTCCCGCTGCGGCGCCGCGCGACGTGATCGGCGGGGCGCCGGTTGGCGTGCTGGATGAGGATCTGCGGCGCGCCTGCCAGGAAGCGCTGGAATTGTCCCGCCACGACTGCCGCGATTTCGCGCTCGGCATGACCTGGGAGGCAAGCGCGCGCATCTTCGTCGAGCACGTGGCGGAAGCAACGCAGGTGCCGCGCCGCAAGCGGACCTGGCTGCGGCGCAAGCTGGCGGCGTGAATCCTTTCCGCTTGCACTCTTGCCCAAATCGACGCGGCGGCGTTAGCCTTGCCCTATGGGCGCCATCGACAAAACGCCGCTGCCGACCGCCGCCGATATCGAGGCCGCCGCCCGGCGGCTCGCCGGTATCGCGGTGCGCACGCCGCTGATCAACGCGCCGGTGCTCGACGACAAGCTCGACGCGCGCGTGTTCCTGAAGGCCGAGACGCTGCAGCGCACCGGCTCGTTCAAGTTCCGCGGCGCCTACAACAAAGTATCATCGATTCCCGAAGAGCTCCGCCGCGCCGGCGTGGTGGCCTATTCGTCCGGCAATCATGCGCAGGGCGTCGCCGCCGCGGCGCGCCTGCTCGGCATGCCCGCGACCATCGTGATGCCGTCCGACGCGCCGCGCTTGAAGCGCGAGCGCACCGCGGCGCTCGGCGCCGAAATTGTACTCTATAGCCGCGATACCGAGGACCGCGCCGCCATCGCCAAGAAAATCGTCGCCGAGCGCGGCGCCACGCTGGTGCCGCCTTACGACGATCCGCTGATCATCGCCGGGCAGGGCACCATCGGCCGCGAGATCGTCGAGGATCTGGAGCGCCTGGGGCTCAAGCCCGAGATCGTGGTGGTGGGCGCCTCCGGCGGCGGACTGGCCGCCGGCATTTCGCTCGGCGTCAAGGCGCGCGTGCCGTCGGCGAAGTTCTACACCGTCGAGCCGGAAGGCTTCGACGACACGCTGCGCTCTTTCGTCAGCGGCCGGCGCGAACATAACGAACGCATGAGCGGCACCATCTGCGATGCGCTGATGAGCAATACGCCGGGCGAGCTGACCTTTCCGATCAATCGCGAATTGATCGGCGCCGGCATGACCGCGAGCGACGCCGAGGTCGGCGCCGCGGTGCGCTATGCGTTTCAGGAATTGAAGCTGGTGGTGGAGCCGGGCGGCGCCATCGGCCTTGCCGCGCTGCTCGCGGGCAAACTCCACGTCAAAGGCAAGGTGGTGGTCGGCATCCTTTCCGGCGGCAATGTCGATGCGGATTTATTCGCGCGGCTGATTACGTAAACAACGCCAGACGCTCGTCGGCGCTCAGCGCCATCAACGCGGCGAGCGGATCGGCTGGCGGCGCGGCCGCTTCGACGACATCCACCGGCGGCGGCGCAGCTTTCGCGACGGCGGCTTCCTGCACGACCCCGACCTTGGGAACGGCAATCGTCGCCGGCTTGGGCGCGCTGGCCGGCGCGGGTTGCGGCGGCGGCGCGAAGCTTGCCGGCGCGGACGGCGGCGCTTCGGGCTCGTTGCGCATCGGCAGCACGAAGAGCTGGGCGCGCGCGGGCTCGGCCTCCGCCAGCGCGATGCGGGCGCGCGGCGCCGCGTCGGGCAACTCGGACGCTCTCGCCTCGGCCATGGCGTCGATGCGCCGTTCGAACAGGTCGAGCAATTTGGCGAGCTTCACCGCCCGCGCTGGCGGGTCGGCGGCGTCGATCTCGGGGCGGGCGAGGCGGATGGCGGTGACCAGCATGCGCAGGTCGTCGCGCAGGCGCTGCACGGCGGAGGCATCGGCCTGCAGGCGCGTCTCGATGCGGCCGATCGCGGTCAGCAGCGCCTCGTTGTCGGCATTGCGGCTGCGCCGGGTGTGTTCGGCCAGGAACGCGCGGCCACGCGCGCTTTGCGACAGCGCGGCGCAGAGCGTGAGATACTCGTCCTCTTGGGACGCTTCTTGGGGCGCTTCCGGCGGCCTGATCGCCAGCGCCAAAGGCTCGTTCGCCATGGGCAATCCCTGATCGTCCGTTTATGAATCAGCCGGCCTGATTCGGCTAGCCAATCCTGACCCTGGAAGTTGGCGAACGGCGTATCGCTTCAGCGAAAAAGACAGCGAAATGTGGTCCTTACGTCAGTTGCCAATCGGTTTCGCGCCGCGTCTGGCGGCGCTCTATGCCGGTATATTCGTCATGAGCGGCATCCAGTTGCCGTTCTTCCCGGTCTGGCTGAAGGCCAAGGGGCTCGACCCGCAGATGATCGGCATCGTGCTGGCGGCGCCGATCGTGGCGCGCCTGATTGCGGTCCCGCTGGTGGCGCGCACAGCCGACCGGCGCGCCGCCGTGCGCGCGGCCATCGTCGTGACGAGCTTTCTCGGCGTCGCCGGCTATGTGCTGGTGGGGCTGGCCGAGGGGGCGCGCGCGATTCTCGCCGCCTACGCGCTCGCCTCGCTGGCACTCACGCCGGTGATGCCACTGGCGGAGACTTACGCGCTCAAGGGCCTTGGCCAGCGCGGGCGCGCCTACGGTCCGGTGCGGCTATGGGGTTCGGCGGCCTTCATCCTCGGCACATTCGTGGCCGGCTTTGCCACCGATACGATCCCGGCGCGCGATCTGATCTGGCTGGTCGCCGCGGCGAGCCTGATAAGTGCGTTGACGGCGCTGACGCTTGAGCCGCTGTCGGCTGCCACGCCGCCGTCGAATGAGCCCGCGCAGCCACGCAAGTCTTTGCTGCGCGATCCAGCCTTCATCGCCGTGCTGGCGGCGGCGAGCCTGATCCAAGCGAGCCATGCCGTCTATTACGGCTTCTCGGCACTGCAATGGCGCGGCGCCGGGTTGGACGGCACGGCGATCGCCGCGCTGTGGGGGCTCGGCGTGATTGCCGAGATATTGCTGTTCGCGATTTCCGGACGGCTGCCGCCATTTTTCCAGCCGACCGTGCTCATCATGATCGGCGCAGCCGGCGGCGCCTTGCGCTGGGCGGCGATGGCGCTCGATCCGCCGGCCTCCGTGCTGCCTTGGCTGCAATTGCTGCACGCGGCCTCATTCGGCGCGACGCATCTCGGCGCGCTCGGCTTCGTCGCGCGCCATGCACCGGTTGGGCAGGGCGCGACCGCGCAAGGTTATCTAGCGGTCGCGCTCGGCGTGACGATGGCGGCGGCGACCGGATTGTCCGGCTGGCTCTACGGCAGCTTCGGCAGCCGCGCCTACTTGGCGATGGCGCTAGCGGCGGTCGCTGGCGGCGCCTGCGGGCATATCGCGCAGCGGACGCGCCGAGTAGTGGCGCTCTGAGCGCAGGCGCGCGCGTTGCACGGGACGGTCGCAGCTCGCGACGATGCCATTGAGCGAGCGGCCTTGCATGAAAATCATCTTGCGCGACAGACCGCCATGCCGGTTGATCCAGTGCCGCACCGACGGTGGATAGATACTCCATAGCGCCTGCGTTCCCATCGGACTGGTGACCGGATGGCCGTCGGAATCCGGCATCCAGGCGGCGTGGAAGCCGAAACGTGCGCGCGATGTCGCGCAGATACGATCGCGCGGGATCAGTCCGAGCACCATCGTGCAGGCCGACAGGCAGTTGCCGTCGATGACCACGCGCTCGCCGCTCTCGCGCACCGCGCCGAAGCTCTGCATGTATTGACCGATCTGGCCGCCGCGGTCCTCGGCGATACGCATGGTGGCCGACGCAGACGACGCTCCGCACACAAGCAACACGACGCAAAGCAGCGGGCCCCGAATTCCCATGACTTCCGTCCCCATCATCGTTGGTTCCCGCCTGTCCTGGCGGCTGCACGATTTAAGCGCAAGTGTAGGCCAAAGACGCGCCTGCTGGAAAGGCTTGGTTAACCAACGGCATGGGGACAATTCCGCGCAGGGATCAGCCGGCGGCGCGGCCGCTCGTGGCTTGATGCCGGAACTGTTGGAACCGCGGCGCCGGTTCGGCATCGCGAGCAGCCTGGACGCAATCCTCGGCAAGGAGTTCGAGTTCGCGCGCCGTTTGCTTATTCAAAGTGGTATTGGCGATCTCCTGGCAAATGCGGGCATGCGCGAGCAGGAGTTCCACCATAGTCGAGGGTTGCGACATGCCGCGGTTTTATGCCTGCAACCATCCCGTGCCGCATTGATGAACGTCAATTCGATTGGAACCCGGGCAGGCCGGCCGACTCAGCCCCAGAGCGCGGCAGCCGGCGGATAAACCAGGCTACCCTCGTAACGCAATCCTTCCGGCCGGTCCTTGGCGAGCAGTAGCGGCCCGTCGAGATCGACATAGCGCGCCGCTTGCGCCAGCAGCATAGCCGGCGCCATGGCGAGCGAGGTTGCCACCATGCAGCCGGCCATGATGGCAATGCCGAGTTGTCGCGCCTGCTCGGCCATCGCCAGCGCTTCGGTCAAGCCGCCCGTTTTGTCGAGCTTGATGTTGATCGCATCGTATTTGCCGACCAGCGCCGATAGAGACGCGCGGTCGTGCGCGCTTTCGTCGGCGCAAACCGGGATCGCCCGCTTGACCTGCGCGAGCGCCTGATCGCGGCCGTCCGGCAGCGGTTGTTCCACCAGCACAACGCCGGCCTCGGCGCAGGCGGCGAGATGGCGGCCAAGATTGTCCGCCTCCCAGCCCTCGTTGGCATCGACAATCAGCGTGGCCTTGGGCGCCGCGGCGCGCACCGCGGCGATTCGCGCGGCATCGCCGCCGTTTTCGCTGTTGCCGCCGAGCTTGATCTTGAGCAATGCACGGCTGGCGGCCTTGGCCGCGGCTGCGGCCATGACGTCGGGCGGCGCAAGCGAGATCGTAAAAGCGGTGGTGAGGGCGTGCGGGGCGGGCAGGCCGGCGAGCGCATGAACCGGCCGCCCGCTGCGCTTGGCCTCGAGGTCCCAGAACGCGCAGTCGAGCGCATTGCGGGCGGCCCCGGCCGGCATCGCGTCCTGCAAAGCCTTGCGGTCGAGACCAGCGGCGAGCCGCGGCCCCAGAGCCTTGATCTGCGTCATCACGCTGTCGACGGTTTCGCCGTAGCGGGTGTAGGGGACGCATTCGCCGCGGCCGCGCGCCTTGCCGTCGCCCAATTCTGCGACCACCACCACGGCTTCGGTCTTGGCGCCGCGGCTGATGGCAAAGGAACCGGCGATCGGCCAGTTTTCGGCGGCAGTAGCGAGGGTTAAGGCCATTTTCAGGGTTAAATTCTAGTGTCTACCGACGGGATAGGCATGGCGGCAACCGCCAGACCCTCGACAGTTTCAGGCCCTTGGGTCAAGTGCCGCGCGGCGGACGACCCATTCGGTCGCCGGAGAAACTGCACAAAATCAAAGGCTTGGTAGGATGAGCGGCGTTTTGCTTGAAGGCACGGCGGACGGTGAGCGGCTGCGCCTTGCCGGCGCGGGCGGCTGGGTGGCCGAGAACGCCCACAGCCTGGAGGCGCAGGTCAACGCAGCGACCCGTGGCGGCGGCGCCATCAAGCGCGTTGTCATCGACATGGCTCGGGTCGACCGGCTCGACACCTTCGGCGCTTGGCTGCTGGAGCGGCTGACGCGCAGCTTTTCCGCGCGCGGCTGCGAGACCGCGGTGACCGGGCTCAAGGAAGACTACCGCGCGCTGGTCGACGAGGTGCACGGCGTCGCGCCGGAGCAGGCGTCGGCGCACCGCCGCGGCAATTCGCTCGCCGCCGCGGTCGGCGCGATCGGCGTGAGCATCGCCTCGGTCGGCAGCTCGCTCGCCGCCATCGTCAACATGCTGGGCGCGCTGATGGTCGCGTTCGCGCGCGTCGTGACGCATCCGCGCCGTTTCCGCTTCACCTCGATGGTGCACCAGCTCGACAATGTCGGCTGGCGAGCGGTGCCGATCATCCTGCTCATTACCTTCTTGATCGGCGCCATCATCGCGCAGCAGGGCATTTTCCATTTCCGCAAATTCGGTGCCGACATCTACGTCGTCGACATGGTCGGCATCCTGGTGCTGCGCGAGATCGGCGTGCTGATCGTCGCCATCATGGTGGCGGGCCGCTCCGGCAGTGCCTACACCGCCGAGCTCGGCGCCATGAAGATGCGCGAGGAGGTCGACGCGCTGTGCACCATGGGCTTCGATCCGACCGAGGTGCTGATCCTGCCGCGCATCGTGGCGCTGATCATCGGCGTGCCGATCCTTACCTTCCTCGGATCGCTCGCGGCGCTCTATGGCGGCGGGCTGGTGTGCTGGCTTTATGGCGGCATCAGCCCGGACATCTTCCTGTCGCGGTTGAAAGAGGCGATCGACCTGTCGACCTTCGAGGTCGGCATGATCAAAGCGCCGTTCATGGCGATCGTCATCGGCGTGGTAGCCTGCGTCGAAGGCATGGCCGTGAAGGGCTCATCGGAATCGCTGGGCCGGCAGACCACCGCTTCGGTCGTGGAGTCGATCTTCCTGGTGATCGTGCTCGACGGGTTTTTCGCCATCTTCTTTGCATCGATCGGGATGTGAGCGATGGCGCAAGAGAAAGCAAAAGGCAACGGCAGCCGGGAGGGGGTGATCGAGGTGCGCGGCGTGACCGTCGGCTTCGGCGATCACACTGTGCTCGACAAGATCGACCTCGACGTCTATCGCGGCGAAATCCTCGGCTTTGTCGGCGGCTCCGGCGCCGGCAAGTCGGTGCTCATGCGTACCATTGTCGGCCTGCTGCCCAAGCGCGCCGGCACCATCAAGGTGTTCGGCGTCGATCTGGCGGCGGCTTCCGACGACGAGCGTCATGCCGTCGAGCGGCGTTGGGGCGTGCTGTTCCAGCAGGGCGCGCTGTTTTCGTCGCTGACGGTGCGCGAAAATCTGCAATTTCCGATCCGCGAATACCTGAATCTGTCGCAACGGCTGCTCGACGAACTGGCCATCGCCAAGCTCGAAATGGTGGGGCTCGACGCCAGCGCGCTCGAAAAACTCCCCTCGGAACTGTCGGGCGGCATGACCAAACGTGTGGCGCTGGCGCGCGCGCTGGCGCTCGATCCCGACATCGTCTTTCTGGACGAACCGACCTCCGGCCTCGATCCGATCGGGGCGGGCGAATTCGATACGCTAATCGCCACGTTGCAGCGCACCTTGGGGCTGACCGTTTTCATGGTGACGCATGACCTCGACAGCCTGCATACGGTCTGCGACCGCATCGCGGTTTTGGCCGACGGCAAGGTCATTGCCGCGGGCACGATGCCCACCATGCTCGCGTCCACCCATCCCTGGCTGCGCGCCTATTTCCACGGCAAGCGGTCGCGGGCGGCCCATGTCGAAGCTGTGAACGTTTAGTTGGAGTCGGTTGATGGAAACCAGAGCTAACTATGTGATCATCGGACTGTTCACGCTGGCCGTCGCGTTCGGCGTGTTCGGATTCGTCTACTGGTTCCAGAACATCGGCGGCACCGCCGAGCGCGCCAATTACAGCGTGGTGTTCGACGGGTCGGTGTCCGGACTGCGCACCGGCGCGACCGTGCTGTTCAACGGCATCCGCGTCGGCGAAGTGACCGGTCTCAAGCTCGATCCGCAGCGGCCGAAGCAGGTGATCGCCGTCATTGCGATCGACAAGTCGGTGGCGGTGCGCAAGGACACCGAGGTCGGCCTGGAATTCCAGGGGCTCACCGGCATCGCCTCGGTGTCGCTCAAGGGCGGCAGCCCGGCATCGCCGGTGCTGGTCGGCTCCAAGGACAATCCGCCGCAGCTCATGGCGGCGGCCGGCGCGGCGCAGGATGTCACGCAAGGCGCGCGCGACACGCTGCGCCGGATCGACAACCTGATCGAACAGAACCAGGAAACCTTCCACAACGCGCTCGCCAATCTCGACAAGTTCAGCCAGGCGCTGGCCCGCAATTCCGACCGCATCGACAAGATCACCACGGGCCTGGAAACCCTGACCGCCGGCACCGACGGCAAGGGCGGCGAGCTGTTCGAAGCGGTGCATTCGATCCGCACGCTGTCCGATCACCTGGATCAGCGCACGGCAGAGATCACCAAAGGCATCAATACATTCACCGCCGCAGGCACCAAGCAGATCAACGCGATCGGCTCCGACGCCCACCGCATGATGGGCGAGGTCGAGAAGACGGTGAAGAACATCAACCAGAACCCGAGCCGGCTGCTGTTCGGCGGCGCGCCCGCGAAATAAGAGCCGTGGCGCGCGCGATCATCCGCGCCGTCGGCTAGGCGCTTTGGATCAGCGGCGTCGTTGCAAACCCCGTGCTACTTGGCCTTTGGCAGCAATAGCGACGGCACGCCCTAGTCGAACCGCCCCGCCGCATGCGCCAGCATGGTGTAGACCTTGCCGGTTTCCGAGGTGAGATAAGTGCGCGCCACCAGCTGGCCGCGGTCGTCGTGCGAGACCTCGTCGAGCAACCGCTCGAACTCGCCGATATAGCGGTCGACGGCGAGCTTGAACTCGCGGTCGCTGCGATATTTCTTGCGGATGTCGTCGAACGCCTGCTGGCCCTGCAAGGTGTAGAGCCGGCGGGTGAACACGTTGCGCTCGCCGCGCTTGTAACGGTCCCACAGATCGGCCGTGGCGTCGTGATCGATCATGCGGGTGATGTCGACCGAGAGCGAATCGAGCGATTCGATGCTGTGCCGGGGCGAGCGCTCCTCGTTGCCGCGCAGCGGCTCGCGCGCGGCTTCGCGCGGCAGGTCGCGGGCCTGCTCGCCGTCCTCGCGCGAGGCGCGGCTGAGCAGATCGGTGAGCCAGCCGGTGCTGTTGCGGTTGGTCGAACCAGCGCTCGGGCTGAGGGGCGGCGGCGGTTCAGCGCGCCGCGGCGCGAAGCCGCCGACGTCGCTTCGTGGCGGGGCCGGGCGGGGCGGCAGCTCGCGGCTGCCGGTGGCGGCGAGCGTGACATCCTCGCGCGCCGCGCGCCGCGGCTCGACCGCGTCGAGATTGCGGCCGTGGCGGGCGACGATGCGGTTGAGCTCGGCCAGCGCCTCGATCTGTTCGACGATGACGCGGCGCATTTGCGCGGCGCTCTCGGCGGTCTCCTGTGGCAATTCGAAGGTGCCACGGCGCAGTTCGTCGCGGGTGGCTTCGAGCTCACGGTGCATCTGCAGGCGCGTCGATTCCAGCTCGCGCTGCATCTCCGCCGCCATCTGCCGCATGCCTTGCACCGTTTCGGCAAAGCGCTCGGCGGCGTCGCCGAACATAGCGTGGGTGTCGCCGGTGGTCTGGTCGTAGACCGAATGCATAGTTTCGATGGTGCGGCGGCGTTCGTCGTCGGCCTGTTCGCGCACGCGCTCGTATTGGTCGCTGATCGCGCGGTTGCTTTCGGCGGTCGCTTCCGACACGACGCGGGCGACCTCGCGCGCGCGGGCGGACGCCATCTCAAGCGACTCGTCGAGCAGGCCGGAGAAGCGCTTGAGCCGCTGATCGAGATCGTCCGTACGGGTGTCGAGCGCGGCGACCAGCTCATCGAGCGCGACGCGGCGCTGGCCGAGGCCATCTTCGGCGCGCTGATTGCTGCGTTCGATCAGCTCGGCGGCGCCGGCGAGTTCGCGGCCGTGGGTATCGAACTGACTGGCGATCTGGGTGAGATCGGTGATGACTCGGGTGGTGACCTCGCGGAAATCGGCGACGTTGCTTTCCACCCTGGTGGTGACGGCGCCGGTCGCGGCGGTGACGTCGGTCATGGCGGAGACGAATTCCGACACGCGCAGCACCAGCGTATTCTCGAGCGCGCTCATGTTCGCGTGCGAGCCGGAAAGCACTTCCTGCAACATGATGTTGGCCTCACGCAGCCGCTCGAAAAGCGCCGTGGTGTCGTTACGCAACACATTGTGCGTTTCCATCATCTCGTTGACCGCGGCGGTCGCGATCGCCGCCGACTGTTCGATCGCGGTCTGTCCGGTGGAGTGCAGATCGTTCAGCGTGCGGTTGATCGAGTTGGAAGCGGTTTCGCCCGCGCTGTTGATCATCCGCGCGATTTCCGTGCTGTTGTCCAGCATCGCGCGCGTCAACGTCAGGCCGTTATTCTCGATCGATTGAATGGCATCGTCGGTGGCCTTGTTGAGGCTGGCGGCGAATTGCTCGCCCTTTTCCGTAATGGCGGCGATCACGCTGCCGCCCTTGTCGGACAGCACGCTTGCCATCTCGTTGGTGCGCTGGCTGACCGTGGTGGAGATCTCGTCGGCTTTTCCGGCGATGGCGCGGGTGACCTCGGCGCTCATGCCCACAAGCTTGCGCTCGACATCGTCGGCGCTGCTGCGCAGCGTTTCGGCGGTGGATTGCGCGAGCTGGCCGAGCGAGCGTTCGGCGTCCGCCGCATTGGTCTTGATTGATTCGCCAAGGTGCTCCAGGCGGTCATGCAGCGCGTCAGCGGCGGCCTTGGTGCGGGTTTCGATCTGATTGGTGGCGGTTTCGGCGCGCCCGACCAGAAGATCTTCAAAACGGGTGACGCGGTTGTCGAGCGTGTTGGCGACCTCGAGCGCGCGCGTCCCCAGGGTGTGGTCGATCTGGGCGATCTTGGCGCCGATGGAGTCGGCGACCTCGGTACCGCGGGTCGTGATGATGCCGGTCACCGCGCTGATGCGGCCGTCGATCGTGTCGACGACCCGCTGGCCGTCGCCGGTCAGCCGCGTGGTGAAGTCGGCGACACGCGTCGCCATGCTCTCCTCGAATTGCGAGAGCCGCACGTCGATCGAGCCGGTAAGATCGCTGGCGCGGCCGTTCATGCGCTGGTCGAACGTGTCGACGTAATTGCGCATGGCCTCGGCCACGTCCTGCGTGCGCTGGCCCAGGCGTTCCACCAGTTCGCCGCCATAGGTTTTCACGGTGCGGTCGAACTCGGTCATGTGGCGGGTGATCAGGCTGCCGAGCGTCGTGGAATCGCGCGACACCTTCTCGGTGAGCGCGGTGCCGCCGTGGTTGAACATGTCCTCGAACGCCTGCAGCCGCGCGGTCAGCATGTCCTTGACCGCGTCGCTGCGGCTGGTGAGCGCCTGCGCCAGGGCTTCCGCGTTTTCGCGGAAGGCGCCGGCCACCGCGTCGCCGCGGCTGACCAAGGCGCTGGTGATGCTTGCGCCGGTCTGCTCCAGTTTGGTGACCACTTCGCCGCCGCGCCGCCCCAAGTCGACCACCAACGCGTCGCCGGTCGACCGCAGCGTGGTGTTCACTTCGTCGGCGCGGGCGGCGATGGTGTCGGCCATCTTGGTGCCGGTCTGGGTGAGGTTGTCAGTGAACTGCTGCGAGCGGTTCGCCATATTCTCGATGGTGATGGCGGATTTCTGCGCGAAGCCTTGCGCGACCTGATCGAGCCGGCTGCTCATCATCTGCTGCAGGCGGGCGGCGAGTTCGGCAAATTCGTCGTGCACGTTCGCGGTCTTGAAACTGAGGCTCGCCGTGAGGTTCTCACTGGCGGCGGTGATGGCGGTGCTGGCGCGGTCGCCGGTGGTCTCCAGCCGGTCGAGCAAAGTGGAGCCGCGCTCGGTCAGCGTGTCGATCATGGAATCGCCGACATGGCCCAGCGCAAGCGTGATGTGCTCGCCCTTTTCGGTCAGCGAGCGGGTGACGCGCTGGGCGACTTCGCTGACTTTGTCGGCGACCAGATCGCCGACCGAGGTGATGTCGTGCGACAGATCGAGATGGACGCCGGCGATGGCGTTGCGCACATGCTCGGCCTGACTAACCAGGGTCTCGCGCTGGTTGGCGAGCCCGTTGAGCAGATCACGGATGCGCACTTCGTTGTCGTTGTAGGCGCGCTCGATCGCGGAGACTTCGTTGTGCACCAGCGATTCCAGCTCGGCCGCGCGCGCCAGTGCGCGCTCGACCCCGTCGCCCATGGCGGCGACTTCGCGGCGGATGGCCTGTCCGACCGATACGACCTGCTCGCGCGCGGTGTCCTCCGGCTGGGCCAGCCGCATGGCCACCTCGGCAATGGTCTCGGCGATCAGGCGCAGGTCCTGCGTGCGGCGGAACATGTGCGCAAGCACGTAGAAGAAGATCACCGGCACGACGATGCCGCAGGCGAGCCCGATCACGGCGGCGATGCCGAGCCGTGGGGTCGCGAACAAGGCCTGCAATTGACCGGTGTAAAAATACGCGGTGGCGAGGCTGCCGGCGGCCCAGACCAAGGCGCCGGCGCTGGCGAGGACGTAGGGCATGCGCGCCGGGCGGTGGTGCAGGGTCTGAAGTATCCGCCCGAGCTCGGCGCGGTCGTCATTGGCGGCGCGGCGCGGCGGCACGTCGTCCGCCTCCGGCGGCTCGACGAACAGGTCGGCGGCCGGCGGAGCCGGAATTTGGCCGCGGTTGCTCTCGTTAGCGGCGGCGCCGCCTACTGCGCTGCGGCGGTCGCCTTGACCGTCGGAGAGCGCTTCCTGGATGGCGTTGAGGGCGTCTTCGGCCAAATCGGGGGATTTCTGCGGAATGTTCGCCATTCGGTGGTCGCCTCGCCAATTACGCCGGACAATTGCGTCCCGATCCGTCGCCTTGCACGGGTTGCCCCAAAAGCGCGGCATTTTGCGGCGCCCGCAGTTAAGGCAAGCACCGTTAATAACGCCGGCTCGGCATCCTATCGGCTTGGCAACGCGAAAGAAACTGCGACGGTAAGGACTTTTTCATCATCGTTAACCTGCTATTAACCATGACGTTTCAGGCTCTCCGCGCGCAACCTTTATAGCGCGCATTAACTACGCCCCCGGGATAGGGGCTCAATCGCACCCTTGGATGGCCCCGCATTTACCGAGTTTTGGCCGCGGGCAAGTCAAACTGGGCGCCCAACAGGAGGGGCCGTAGAGTCCCCGGGAAGATCCGCATGGCGCAACTCGCGACAACGATCGTCGACCAGAAACCGGCAGTGCCGGCCGCGGCAATCGACCGCAGCCAGCTCGTCCGCATGACTTTCGGCGACCGCAGTCTCGAGCGCGAGGTCCTGCAACTGTTCGACCGGCAAGCCGGCCTGCTGCTCGCCCGCATGCAGAGCCAAGAGGCGGCGGCGGTGGCCACGCTGGCGCACACGCTGAAGGGATCGGCCGCGAGCATCGGCGCAACCGACGTCATGCTCGCCGCCGCGGCGGTGGAACACGCCGGCGCCGCCGAACGTAACGCTGCCTTGGACAGACTTGCCGTCGCCATCGACGAGGCCTGCGCGGCGATCGCGGGGCTGCTCCGCGAGTTCTGAGCGCCGGGGCCATGAAGGGATAGCGTCCACGGCGGAATGACTATATACGGGGCGCCGCTTAGCGCTAATTCCGGCGCGATTTCCCGCAAACGTCCATCATGGCGAAGATCACTTATATCGATTCCAGCGGCACGGCCCGTGCGATCGAAGCCGAGAACGGCTCGACCGTGATGGAGGCGGCGATCCGCAACAACGTTCCCGGCATCGAGGCCGAGTGTGGCGGCGCCTGCGCCTGCGCCACGTGCCACGTTTATGTCGACGAAGCCTGGCGCGCCAAGACCGGCGAGCCGTCGCCGATGGAGGAGGACATGCTCGACTTCGGCTACGACGTGCGGCCGAATTCGCGCCTGTCGTGCCAGATCAAGGTCAGCGACGAACTCGACGGGCTGGTGGTGCGTACGCCAGAGAAGCAGGCGTAAGCTTGGGCCGGAACCGAAGGCTTGCCGGGGCCGTTTGACATCCAATGGCCGAGATCAATACCACGTGCTGTATTGCCGGCGGCGGCCCGGCCGGCATGATGCTAGGCTTTTTGCTGGCGCGCGCCGGCGTTGCCGTGACCGTGCTGGAGAAGCACAAGGACTTCCTGCGCGATTTCCGCGGCGACACCATTCATCCCTCGACGCTGGAGTTGATGGTCGAGCTCGGACTGCTGGATGAATTCCTCAAGCTGCCGCATTCGCGCGTCACGCGGTTGAGTGGACAAGTTGGCGACACCACCATCGCGCTGGCCGACTTCAGCCACCTGCCGACGCATTGCAAATTCGCCGCGCTGATGCCGCAGTGGGACTTCCTCGACTTCCTGGCGGCGCACGGCAAGAAATACGTGGCCTTCGATCTGCGCATGAAGACGGAGGCGACCGATCTGATCGAACAAGGCGGGCGCGTCGTGGGCGTGCGCGCCAAGAGCCCGGACGGCGAGATCGAGATCCGCGCCGATCTGACGGTCGGCTGCGACGGCCGCCATTCGACACTGCGCGAGCGCGCCGGTTTCCATGTCGAGGACATCGGCGCGCCCATGGACATTCTTTGGTTCCGCATGTCGCGTCGCGACGACGACACCGGCGAGACCTTCGGCCATATGGAAGCCGGCCGCATGTTCGTCATGATCAACCGCACCGACTATTGGCAATGCGCATATGTGATCCCGAAAGGCGGCATCGATGCGGTAAAGGCCAAGGGGCTGGGCGCGTTTCGCGACAATATCGCCGTCATGTCGCCGTTCCTGCGCAATCGCTTAAGCGAGATCAAAAGCTGGGACGACGTGAAACTGCTGACGGTGGCCGTCGACCGGCTGTCGCGTTGGCATAAGCCGGGCCTACTCTGCATCGGCGACGCGGCGCACGCGATATCGCCGATCGGCGGCGTCGGCATCAATCTCGCCATTCAGGACGCGGTGGCCGCGGCCAATATTCTTGCCGCGCCGTTGGCGGAAGGCCGCGTTACCGGCGCGTTGCTCGCGGCGGTACAGCGGCGACGCACTTTGCCGACGCGCGTGATCCAGTGGCTCCAGGTGCAGATACAGAACAATGTGCTCAACCCGGTGCTCAAGAGCGCCGCGCGGCCGAAGCCGCCATTCGCAGCCAAGCTGTTGAACTGGTTTCCGCCGCTGCAGCGCCTGCCGGCGCGCATCATCGGCCTCGGCGTGCGGCCGGAGCATGTGCGAACGCCGGAGGCGAAGCTCTAAGACTTCATCCCCGCCGGCGCAACTTGCGAGGATGTCAGCCCCATCTCGTCGAAGGCCATGCGCACCAGGCCGGAGGCTTTGGCTTCTTCGATGAATTCGGTGACGTAGGCAAGCGCGTCGGGACGTCCCTTCGGCACCGCGACCGAGGTGGTCGAATTCAGAAAGCCGCCGTCGAGGATATGCGAGCCGGGCACCTTGGGCACGAGGCCAGTGAGCGACTCGCGCGAGAAGGCGAGCGCGTCGACCTCGCCCGCCTTCAACGCGGCAAGCGCGGCGTCGGTCTTGTCGAAGGAGACATGGGTGGCGTTTGGCGCCGTCTTGTCGGAGGTGCGGAAGGTCGCCGTGTTGGCGACGCCGCCGATCTTCACGCCGGCCGCGTTGGCCGCCGCGACCGAAGCGATCTTGGCCGAAGGCCCGACCAGATAGGTGCTCTGCAACAAGTGATAGGCATTGCCGAAGTCGACGAATTTCTTGCGCTCCTCGTCGACGGGGAGAAACGCCACATCCCATTTGTTGTCCGCGGCCGAATTCTGGATTTCGCCGGAGCTGTTATGGGCGATGAGTTCGGCCGGCACGCCGAGCTTCTTGGCGAGCGCATGGCCGAGGATCACGGCGACGCCGCGATAATTGCCGGCCTCGTCCTTGATGGCGAATTGCGCCGACGGCGAGGGTGCGATGGCGATGGCGACGCGCAGTTTTCCGGTGGGAGCGAGTTGAGCGGCAGGGTTGGGCATTGCAATGAGGTCCTTGTTTGCTTTGTAGCTATTTGGCAGCCGGCGCCACCGCCGCCGTCTGATGACTGCGCTTGAGCGCCTCGGCGACAAAGCCGGAGGCTTTCATCTCCTCGACGAAGGCGCGCAAATAAGCAGCGCCGGCGGTGCGGCCCTTGGGCGTGCCCATGGCCTGCTGGATTTCCATGAAATGGCCGTCCATCACCCGCATGCCCGGATGGTCCTTGGCATAGGCGACCAGCGGCTGCTTCACGCCGGCCGCGACTTCGAGCCTGTCGTTGACGAACATGTCGATCATGGCCCGCCCGCCGCCCTCCGGCGCGCGCACGATGACGGCGTTCTTGATGGTGCGCGTCAGGTAGAGGTCGTAGGCCGACTTGGGACCGACCGCGATGCGCACGCCGGGGCGGTCGACGTCAGCGATCGTCTTGAGCGGCGAGTTGTTGCGCACCATGTAGGTGCCCTCGATGATGACATATGGCGCGCTGAACTCGATGACGGAGGCGCGCACCGGCTCGATCGCGACAAAAGCGATGTCCCAATTGCCGGTTCCGGCGTCGTCGAACACCTTGCCGGCGGCGTTGTACGGGATCAATTCGGCCGGAACGCCCAGCCGCCGCCCGAGTTCACGCGCGAGATCGGGCGTAATGCCTTTAGGTTGGCCGGTGGCCTCGTCTTTCTGCGCCAGCACCGAATTGCCGAGATTGATCGCGGCGCGCAGCTTTCCGGTGGGCGCCAGGTTCTTGAGCGTATCCGCCGTGGCGGCGGCGGCAAGCAAGGCCGTATTCAGAGTGCTTGTGGTCATTGTCGGATTGCCTCCCGGACCCACATTACGTGCAAAGTCTAGGTCAATTCGGGAGGCTGCCCAAGGCGGTTTGCTCGCCGAGCGGCAATCGGGGGATCGCGCCCTTGGCGCGGCGGCGTTCGTATAAGCGGACGAGCGCGAGCATGACGACAAATGGGGCGAGCCACACCATGCGCGCGCCGTAACGATTATGCGCCGTGGCGAACGCGCCGAACACGACGGCATTGCCCAGCAGCGCGAGCATGGCGACGGCGGCGAGTTCGCCGATTTCGCTCAGGCCTTTCCGGCGCAGGGTCAGCGCGATGAGTGGCAGCAGCGCCATCGCAAGATAGACGACAGGGACGTGCAGCCGATTGAGGCCGGTAAAGTCAATGTCGCCGCGCTGCTGGCGCGCTGCTGTCATCGCCGGCACGGCGGCGGGCACATGATTCTTGATGCTATAGTAGCTGTCCCAGACCCATCTGACCACGCCGGCGCCCGTCTCGACCATGGTGAGCTGGGTCGCAGATGCCGTGAGGACCGATTCCAACTGAAGCATGGGGTAGTCGGCGAGACATGCGAGCGCAATGCGGCGCATCTCGTCGTGCAGGCCGTCGAATCGGCCTAGCTTGATGAACAAGTCATCTTCCCAGAAGAACGCGTCGGCGTTCTGCGGCAGTTGGTCCTTGTAAGGGCATAGCCGCAAGCTCGCGTCGGGGCAGTGCGCGTCGAGGTATTTCTTGACGATGCCATCTTGCAGCATGCGGCCGAAGGACAGCGCGTAGCCGCCCGGAGTCCAGCCGGGCCGGCCGGCGATCAGCGCATTGGTAGTCACCACCATTAGCATGCCGAGCAGCAAGGCTGCGATGGCGTGCAACAGCCGCCGGTATGGAATGCGCGCTTTGTCGACGAACCAGACAATCGTGGCGACGACGACGAGCCCCGCCAGCACGGCCATGGTCGCGCTATGGGTCGCAGCCGACGCCGCCGCAAATACGATCAGACCGATGCGTTCGCGATTGCTCAACGCGTCGTCGCGCAGCAGCAGGAGGTAGAGCGCGAGCACGCCGAGCCCGGCGAAGATATCGGTGAGCAGGATGGCGGTCAGCCAGGGCAACGTGGTGAGGACGGACAACACCGCGACGGTGGCCAGCAGCAGCAGCGGGCGCCCACCCAGCCGGTGCACGCGCAGTGTCAGCGCGAGGATCCAAATCGTGAGCGCCGATTGCATGAACAAGACCGGCCAGAAATCGGGCCACCGGCCCAGCACCAGAAGCAGGCCATAGGAAATCGAGCGGTTGGTATGCAGCCGCCCATCGAACCACGGCGACAGGTAGCCGCCGGTGTCGTATTGCAAAAGCGGAAAGCCGTTCCACAGCGCCGGTGCCATCAACAGCGCAAGGCAGGCAAGAACGACCAGCGCCCAAAGAGCGCGGTGACGATAACCCATCAAAATCCCCCGGCGCCGCCTTGTTAGCGGCTTGGCGCGCGCCCGCCTAGGGGGAAAATCTCACCGCGACATTGTGGAGCGCCAGCGCCGCCACCAATGGTGGTTCGCACGCGCGGCGGCCAGCGCTTGACGGCGACGCGCCAAGGGCGAATTCTCGCGCCATGTTCGTCAATTTTTTCCAGGAACTCAAATCCGCTGGCGTGCCGGTGACGCTGCGCGAATACCTCACCTTGATGCAGGCGATGCAGGCCGACCTCGCCTCGCGGCGGGTGGAGGATTTCTATTATCTGTCGCGCGCCACGCTGGTGAAGGACGAGCGCAACCTCGACAAATTCGACCGCGTGTTCGGCCACGTCTTCAAGGGTCTGGAAATGCTCGGCGACGCTATCGAAGCCGAGATCCCGGCCGAGTGGCTGAAAAAGCTCGCCGAGAAATATCTCACCGAGGAAGAGAAGAAGCAGATCGAGGCGATGGGCGGGCTCGAGAAACTGCTGGAGGAACTCAAGAAGCGGCTGGCCGAGCAGAAGGGCCGCCACCAGGGCGGGTCGAAATGGATCGGCACCGGCGGCACGTCGCCCTACGGCGCCTATGGCTACAATCCGGAAGGCGTGCGCATCGGGCAGGACGGCAACCGCAATTTCCGCGCCGTGAAGGTGTGGGACAGACGCGAGTTCAAGGACCTCGACGACGAGGTCGAACTCGGCACCCGCAACATCAAGGTCGCGCTGCGCCGCCTGCGCAAATTCGCCCGCACTGGCGCGCCCGACGAACTCGATCTCGACGGCACCATCAAGGGCACCGCGCACAAGGGCTATCTCGACATCCAGATGCGGCCCGAGCGGCACAACGCGGTGAAGGTGCTGCTGTTCTTCGACATCGGCGGCTCGATGGACTGGCACATCAAGGCGACCGAGGAACTGTTCTCGGCGGCCCGCACCGAATTCAAGCACATGGAGCATTTCTATTTCCACAATTGCCTGTACGAGAAAGTGTGGAAGGAGAACCGCCGCAGATTCCAGGCGCACACCGCGACCTGGGACGTGCTGCACACCTATCCGCACGACTACAAGGTGGTGTTCGTCGGCGACGCCTCGATGTCGCCTTACGAGATCACCGCGCAAGGCGGCTCGGTCGAGCATTTCAACGACGAGGCGGGCGGGGTGTGGCTCGAGCGTCTAACGCGCACTTATCCGGCGGCGGTGTGGCTCAATCCGGTACCGGAGAAGGAGTGGGATTTCACCTATTCGATCCAGATGGTGCGGCAGTTGATGGGCGGGCGGATGTATCCGCTGACGCTGGAAGGGCTGGATCGGGCGATGCGGGAGTTGGTGAGGTGACGGCCGCCGCTTGCGCCGAAAGCACCCTTCCGAATCGCCGCCGCTCCCCTATACTGGGCGCACCATTAACAAACGAAAGGAGGTGATCCAGTGTCTCATTGTCTATCGCCGCGGTCGCCGGCATTCGTGAACTGGATCCTCGCCTCTGCCGAGGTCCACAGCAGGTGACTCGCCAGGTGACCTGATCGTCACCGGCTCACGCGCGCAAAGCTAAGCGCTTCGCGCAACCGGGCCACGGCCTGACAATGGAAGGGCTGTCCGCGAGGGCGGCCCTTCTTTGTTGTCGGCGCGGGACGGAAATCCCCCGCCTATTTTTTCTCGAGCGTATCGGCGATCGGCACTTCGTCGACCTTGTGGCCGTGCGCGTCGACGATCTTGACGAACCAGCCGGCCCAGTTCCAGTGCGGCATCTTCTCGTGCCGCAGGTCGCGGGCAAGGTCGGCGGCATCCTCGCGCGCGGCGGCGTTGCCGGGCAGGTCGACGCCCTTGTGATTGTTGAGGACGTTTTTGCCGTCGGTGAGATGGAAAAAGTAACGCGGCATGGTGCTGTCTCGCGTGTTTTCGTGGGCTTGGTATTTACCACTCCGATCGCCGGCCGTCACGGCACCGGGGCTGCTCCGGGAAGCATGCGTCGCGTGACGCGGGGGCTGGTGCGCCGATAAGAGCGTTACGTATTTTTCCCTAAGACGGCGGGCTTTCCCGTTGCGGTGGATCAATGCCGAACGCGCAAAATCGGTTCAAGATAAACAATGGACCGATTTAAAAAATCCCAGTTGCCCGCGGCTGCACAAGAGACGCAGCCTGCTACCGACCGCCAGATGGCGGCGGTAACCGGGCAACTGAAGCTGGCGATCGTTGTGGCGGCGTGGCCGGCCGGGGTTTCGGTGCTGGCGCAGGCGGTCGAGGCGTGCCAACGCCGCGACACGCGCGAGGCCGGCACGGATTTGCCGCTGCGCCGCGCCAATTCGTTCATGCCGCCGCACGCGTTCTGCGACTAGCTCACGAACTCACAAAATTTCCATTCGGCACGCCGCCTATAAGCGGTGCGGCGCCGTCAGTGCAGGCGGGTGGGTTTGCCGCCTTCGGTTTCGTGCAGGAGATGCTCGATCTCGTCGCGCAGGTGCGTTCGGCAGCGCTTGAGATCGGCAATCGTCCGCTCGTCGCCCGGCTTGTTGAGCAGGTTGAGCAGCGCTTCGTCGATTTCGTCTTCCAGCCGCACTAGGTCGGTGATGTTTGCGGGATTTTTCATGGTCGTGTTCCACTCCGTCCAAACGTCGTGCACGATTGGCAGCGAATTCTAAGCGTGACCCGACCACCTCGGATGGTGGCCGGGCAAATCGACCTGCAATTCGAAGAAGATATCGGCATTGGGGCAGAAGCGCGGCGCAAACGTCACCGCAGCCGGGCCGGTATCCATCCACGCACGGCAGGCCGGCTTGGATTCACAGGCCTCACAGCGGTGAAATGCGGTCGCATAGCTCAAGCCCAGGCGCGGAACCGCGCCGCCGCCCGGTTCGATGCCGAGACGTTCCATCATCTCAACGATGTAGGTCGTTTGACGCGCATGTGTCGCAGGTAAAGGCATGGAAATCCCTCCACACCTAGCGCCTAGAACGCTAGGCAGCGCGACGATTCGGGCCATGATCTGGATCAAAGGCCGGGGGAAAATTGAGATTTGTCAGGATGCTGCCGGTTCGTTCTCGCGCGGAACCCAAGTATCGCCAGCCTTGACGTAACCGCGTTTGACCGCCGCCCAGGCAATCATGTGGGCGCGCTTTTCGCGATCGAGTTCACCGGCATGGGCGGCGAAGGCGTGGTTGAATGCTGCACGGTAAATGTCCTGCGCGTGATCGGGCAGGCGGTTCCTGACGGGCGGCGGCAGATCGCTGTTGACGCGATAGGGCATATCGAGAAGTAGCCGGCCCCCGCCGGGGTGATGCATGCGCACGCTAGCGGAAACCGGCGCCGGCGTCTTGCGCTACATCAATGGAATTGCGCCCCGGCCGCCAAAACGACATCGCCGGGCGCGGGGCCCGGCGATGCGGCAAAGCCGGCGGTAGAACGATACTTATGCGGCGTTGGCCGCGCGCGGGCGCGTAGGTTCGCCGGGCCCTGCTGGATTGCGCTGCAGCGTCATCACTTCGCGCATCGCTTTGGCGTAGTCCCTGCGGGCGGCCTCCAGCGCGCCTTCCGCGACGGCGCGCGCCAGTTTCTCGCGCCGCAACGCGGTGTCGAGGCCTTCGATCTTTTGCTCGGACGCCTGTTTCTCGACGGCCCGAGCGGTTTCCAGCGAACGGACGCGGTCGATGAGCGAGCCGTTGGCGTCCTCGGCATGCTTGAGCGCGGCTTCCTTGGCGGTGAAGGCGCGCGCCAGCGTTTCGTTGCGTTCCAGATAGCTCGAGCGGGTCTGGTCGGCTTCCTTGTATTTGGATTCGTACTCGATCAGCGCGGCCTGCAGATTGGTCACGCGTTCCTGCAGGGCGTCGCGCTCGGCCGCGGTATCGGCGATGCGCCGGTCGTATTGGCGGATCTGTTCGGCACGGGCGAGCAGCAACTCGCGCGCATCGGCGACCACTTTCTCGAGCGTCACTGTACGCGCCTGCAGCGAGTCGAAACGCATGGCCTGGCCGGTACGGTCGCGCTCGTGCCGTTCGTTTATCTCGTCGACGGTGGTGACAAGCCGGGCGCGCTCGATGTTGCCTTCGTTGAGGGCGGCTTCGGCCTGGCGCAGGCGGCCCTGCACGGCAGCGAAGCTCGCTTCCGTTTCGGCCAGCTTGCGCGAAATGCGCGCGGCTTCCGAACTCGCTTTATCGAGCATGACCTGCTGCGCGCGTTTCTCGTCTTCGGCTACCAGGAGCCGCTGACGCGCGCTGGCAAGGTCCGATTCGATCGCGATCGAGCGTTTTTCGGTGGTGACCAGCCGTTCGTCGAAGCGGCGGTTTTCCTCGCGCAAGGCGAGGCATTCCCCCGTTCGCTGCGCCAGATTCAACTCTAATTCGGCGATTTGCGCACGCGCAGCAGCGATATCGATTGTGAAATCGGTCTTGGTCGATTCCAGCGTGTGCAGCAGGCTCTGCGTGGCGGCGAGGTCCTGGCGCAGCGTCTGGCATTCCTGGTCGGATGCGGCGAGCCGCTTCTCGAGATCGCCCACCTCGTTGCGCAATTTGCCGTAGGCCGTGCGCGTATTGTTGAGCACCGTCTGCAGGCCGACCTTTTCCGTCTTCTCGGCCTCGAAATCGCGCAGCGCCTTGCTGACCGGATCGACCAGCTTGCCGACCGCGGCCTTGATGGTGTCGAGTTCGCCGATCTTGTTGTTGGCGTCGAGCAGCAGATTGCGCAGCGCCTCGTTCTCGCCGCCGAGCTGGGCGCCGAGCGTGGAAAAAAGTTCCTCGTCGAGTTCGAGCGGGTTATCGCTGGCGTCTATCGGCTCGTCCGGCCTTTCATCGGAACCCGATTTCCGGGTGAGAAAGCCAAATCTGCTCATGGCGGTGACCCCTTGAATGCGCCGATCCGCCCGGCCGAAGCGACTCCGAATCAACCACAGAAGGCGATACTAGCGGAATGAAAACCGGTCTGCGACGGTAATCAAGACTTTAACCACTTGTATTGACGGACAAATCGCCTGAGATCAGTGGCTTGCGCACGGTGCCGGATGCTGCCGGCGCCGGCGCGTGCTTAGCGTAAATGAAACATCTGCATCATAGGCTTGTGAATAATCATGCCGCGGGCGGCCTGGCCGCTCGACTTGAAGGCTCAGGCATTTCACAAAATTCGCGCTGAATCGAGCAACACCGTACCGGGGGGCTAGGGATGAACAAGGCTCTTGCGATGTTGATCGCCGCAATCGCGGCGTTTGTTTTCACCTGCCAGGGGGCCGACGCCCATTGGCGCAAGCACCACGTCGACAAGCGCCTCGTGGCGGTCTCGATTGGTGTGGGGGCGGCGTCGACCGCGGCCTTTTTCAGTATAAACAACTGGAAATTCGACCATTGGCACGCCAGTTCGATCAGCCAATTCGGCGCCTATGCCGGCACCACGATCGGCTGCATGGCGGTGTCGCCTATGGTGGCGACGGTCGTGGTCAATCGCCCGCTGACGATGCGGGAAGCGCACGTGCTGGTCGCCTCCTGCGTATTGCCGATCGTCGGCGGCTGGCTGGTCAACGAAGGCCTATAACGCCCATCCGGAATGGGAAGCGGGCAGCGCGCCGCCGGCCGTTAGGCATCACAGAAAGCACCACGCGAAAAAGTAGTCGCGGCGCGTCCGAAAACGTGTTCCGGCAATTCGCCGGTGCCGACGATGTCGGCGCCGGCGTTTTCGTTTTTGTGGACTGCGCCCGCTCGCGCGCTTACGCGCGCCTGGCGATGAATAGGCCTTCGCTCAGGCGGAAGGTGAGATCGGGCCCGGTACCTTTCGGTTCCAGGACGGTCTTCACGTCGGGTGTCGCCAGCGCCAGCATCGCGCGCAAAAAGGCCTGCATGTTGGCGTCGTGCCGCGCCGCCCAGCTCTTGAATTCCATCTGCTTGTAAAGCTGCTCTTCGTGCGCAATGGAAAAACCGTGCGTTTTCAACGCAGCGCGCCATTCGTCGATGGTCCAGGCGCGCAGGTGACTGGGGTCGCGAAAGCGCTCGAAAGCGTTGACGTAGTCGCCGACGCTGCCTTCCGGCACGACGTTGTCCACCACCGCGAAGAGCCCGTTCGGCTTGAGCACGCGGTGCGCCTCGTCGATGAATTCCTGGATCGAATCGAAATGATGCGGCGCAATGCGGCAGGTGACCAGGTCGAAGCTTGCGTCCTCGAACGGCAGCGCCTCGGCTTTGGCGTAGGCGGTGCGGATATTGGCGAGGCCGCGCTTTTGCGCCTCGGCTTTCACCATGTCGAGCATTTCCTGAGTGATGTCGGTTGCCCACATGCGCTCGACATGTGGCGCGAAGGTGTAGGCGACGTGGCCGCCGCCGGTGGCGACGTCGAGCGCGCGCCAGCTCTTCCGCGGGGAGGTCAGTGCCACCAGCCGCTCCAGGCTTTTACCCAGGGCGTGCGGCGTCGACGTGAGATAACTGGCGGCGGTCTTGCCGAATTGTTCCTGGACCAGGGTCTTGTTCATCGGGCTTTCCGGGCGGGTTGATCGCCGGACTATAGCCTATGCGCAAGAAACTGCCCTGTATCTATCGATGCAGGGCTGCTATCGGCCATGCAGGTGACGAAGCGGCCGCCTGAGAAAAGAGGGCGCACAGCGCGCCCTCTTTTATTGCGTTTTGTGGTCCGCCGGATGTCAGATTTTCATGATTCCGGGGAAGAACAGGTAACAGGCAACGCTGATCACGATAAGATAGCCCAGCAGCACCAGGCACCAACCGAAATTGTGCCGGATGACCTCACCTTCGTTGCGTACGAAGCGCGAGGTTGAAACGCCGACACTCGCCGTCTGCGGCGCGATTGGCTTGCCAATCTCGGAGCCAATTGAATTCAGGGTCGGCAGCAGCAGCGGCGGGAAGCCGAGGATCTGCCCAACCAGGGCCTGGAACTTGCCGAACATAGCGTTGGTCGAAGTGTTGCTGCCCGACAGCGCCACGCCGATGAATCCGAGGATCGGAGCCACGATGATGAAAGCGGTGCCGAGCGAGGCGAAGGCCTTAGCCAATGACGCGGCCATGCCCGAGAAGTTGTAGACATAGGCCAGGCCGAAGATGAATACGCCAACAAGGCAGGCGCCCCACATCTGGGACCAAGTCTTCTTCCAAATCTCGGCGAGTTGCTGGCCGTTCACCCGCAGCAGCAATGCGACGATGATCCACGAGGCCAGGATAGCCGACCCGCCGACAAACGGTGTCCAGTTGAAGATCGCCGCGATCGTCGCGCCCTGAGCGATCGAGGATGCCGCCGTCTCCTGAAAATGCAGCATCACGATGCCGGGCAGCTTCGACCATGGCCCGGTCCAGGCAACGACAACGATGATCAGAACGCCGATCGGCAACCATGCCTGGAAGACGTCGCGACCGGACATTCCATGCGCTTCCGCCATGACAGTCGCGCCGCTCACAGGTTTGCCGCCGTAACCAAGAACCTCGGCAGGATGCCAAACTTTGAGCAGGAGCAAAATACAGACGAAGCAGACAATCGCACCGGCTACGTCCGGCAGATACGGACCGAGATAGGTGCCCACCGGCAACTGACCGGCGATGTAGCCGAGCGAGCCAACAATCGCCAGGGGCCATGCGCCCCACATGCCCTTCTTGCCGGACACCAGATAGAGCAGGATCCAGGGCGGCAACAGTGCCAGGATGGCGACGATCTTGCTGATCGAACCGGACAGGGCGAGCAGCGGATAACCCGTGACAGCGGCGAGCGCGATGATTGGCGCGCCGAGCGCGCCATAGGACACTGGCGCGTTGTTAGCGATCGCGGCGACGCGGATAGCATCGAGGTCGGGGATGCCGAGCGCGATCAAAATTGGAGCGACGAAAGCCCAGGGATAGCCGAAGCCCACGAGGCCCTCCAAGAGAGCGCCGAACGCCCAAGCGAAGAGGATGGTTTGGACGCGGATATCTTGCGTCCCTTGCGAGATCAGCCAGCGCCGCAGCTTGTCAAAGGTGCCAGTGCTGACCAGCGTATTAAACAGCATGACGCCCCAGAACGTGATCCAGTCGACGTTCCATACGCCGGTTGCCGAGCCGTAGAGATAGGCTCGGATGCCGGTGTCGAGCGGCATTTTCCAAACCCAAAGGCCGAGCGCGAGCGTGATGAGCGAACCGACCAGAGTCGCAACCCAAGCCGACCAGCGCAGGCCGGCGAGCATAAAGAGCAGGGCCGCGACCGGAATCAGCGCGACCAGCCAAGTGACGAAAAGATTTCCAGTTGGGTCGAGAATTTGAGTGAACATGCCCCGTAGCCTCCCCGGTTAGATCATTTTGCGGCAGCACCGAATTGCTTACTATCGCGACCTTGCGCGCGAACTTGGTTTCCCGCAGTTAAAGTCCGCGATAAGCGCCATCGCTCAGAATTTATTCTTTTCTGGGCATCGGCGGACTCAATGCGCCCAGGATGCTATTGCTGCGGCCGCTTAAACATCAAGGTCAAACGTGCGTTGCAGTGCGGCAATCATTGCCGCAAAGCGATAATGCCGGTTATTGCGTGAGATTAACGAGAGAATCTGACTGACGATCGATTGTGGAGCCGCCGCTCAACGTCGGTCGCCGTCGCCTCCGCTCAGATCGTCGTAACCATGGCGGCTTGAATAAAACACCAGCCCCATCAATGCGCCGCCGAGCAGCAGCGAGAACAGGATACCACCGCCCATCGCAAGGTAGCCGTAGACCGGGATCGGGTCGCCGCCGAGCCGCTCCCAAGCGGTGCCGGCGAACCAGACCGACAGCGCCAGCAGGGCGAACAAAGCAAGGATGATCAGCGTCCGCATGCATTCGATATAGGACGCGCATGGCGCCGTGTCACGAGTCCGGCACGACACAAAAATAGCGCCCGGCGGCGAGGCCGGGCGCAAGGTCGAACGCCAATTGTCTTATTTATTTCGGCGAGCTCATCGGCTTCGGGGCACCCATTGAGCCCTTGTTGAGGCTGTTCAAGCCGGAGCCGGTGGTCGACCGCGAATTCGGCGCTTGGTAATAGGCGAATTTCGGCGCCTCCTTGAGCTGATCCTTGGTGTAGGTCACCGTGATCTTTTCGATCGAGCTCGAGTCCGCCTTCCGCATCACCTGCAGCGAATTGAACGGGACGGCTACGTCCTTCTGGCCGACGCCGAGGAAGCCGCCGACGCCGATCACGGCAGCTTTGATCTGGCCGTCGCTGGCGACGATCACGTCGTCGATCGAACCGATCGACTTGTCATCCGGTCCGTAGACGCTGGCGCCGATCAGTTTGGAACCGCGCCATTCATTCTGGCTCTGCTGCTGCACAAAGCCGGCATTGGCGGGCATATTTGCGGAGCTCTGCAGCGCCGTGTCCGGCTTGCTCGCCGGCTGCTGCGCGAATGCCGGCGCTGCCAGCGCCGCGGCCAACGCGGTGGCGGTTAATACGCGTTTCATCATGATCGTTCCTCCTTTTGAGTCTGTATGCGGAAATACGCAAGACGAGGCGGCGCGCTGTTGCGCGCGCCACATGACAAAGAAACGCGGGGCCTAAGCCCCGCGTTCCGAAAATGAAGAAAAATTTAGATACACCGCCGCGTCAAAAAGCGCGTTACGCGGGTTCCGCGTTCTTGCCGATCTTGGCTTTGACCGAAGCCTCGTCGTTCGCCGGCTCGTCGGGCGCCACCGGTGCGTCGTCAAGCGACATGCCGCGGCGCAGCACGGAGCGCAACGACGCCACTTCGCTTTGCAGCCGCGAGTTATCCTTGCGCGTGGCTTCCAGCGCGCCTTCGATCATCGCGCGCTCCATGCGCTCGCGTTGCAGCGCCGAATTGAGGTCTTCGACGCGCTTTTCGATATTGGTGCGGCTGACCTGGACGTCGGCTTCGAGGTGGCCGTTGCGCTCGGTGAGCGCGGTGATCTTCTCTTCCGCGCGCACCAGCGCGGCCTCGCGCGCCTTGAGCGCCTTGGTCATCGAATTATTGCGTTCGGCAAGCGCCGTGCGCGCCTTCTCGATGTCCTTGATATGGCTCTCGCGCATCTCGTGCATCCCCTCGACCTGGGCGAGGCGCTTTTCCGCGTTGTTACGGGCGATGGTGGCTTCCACCGACTTGCGGTCGAACGCGCGCACTTCCTCGGTGCGCATGATCATGTTTTGCCGCGTCTCGGCCAACAGGCGTTCGGCCGTCGCCGCGCGCGACACCAACGCTTCGAGCCGCATGTTGAGGCTGTTGTGCTCGGCCTGGCGCTGCTCGCGGACCTCGTCGAGCGCGACGGCAAGCTGGCCGCGTTCGGCATAGGTTTCGGCGAAATTGGCCTCGACCTTGCCGAGCTGGGCGCGGGTCGCGGCCAGCGTGTTCTCGGTCTCAGTCAGCGTGTGGGAGAGGCGGGCGGTCTCGTCCAAAGCCTTGTCGACCGCGATCTGCAGCGAACGCTTGTCGTCGTCCACCAACGCCAGCCTTTCGCGCACGTCGGCAATGTCTCCCTCAAGCTCCATGTTGCGCTTTTCGGCGCCGTCGTGCTGGTCCCGCAGCGTGCGGTGATTTTCGATCAGCGTGCGGTGCTCGGTGGTTTCCTGCGCCAGCCGATGCTCAAGCTCACTGATCTGGGCGCGATGGTTGGAAATCTCGTTGGTGAGCTCGAGTTGGGTGCTTTCAAGCGCGCGGTTTGCTTCGCGCGCCAGCTCGTAGTCGACGCGCAGCGTCTCGATATCGGCTTCGAGCGTGGTGGCCTTCCTGTCGACCCGGTAAAATTCGGCGCGCAACGTCTCATAGGCCGTGCGCAATTCGTTGAGCATGCCGCTGAGCGCGAGCGTCTGGGACTTTTCCTGCTCGAGCGCGCGCAGCGCGCTGTTGAACGGCGTAACGATCTTGTCGAAGGATTCCTTGAGTTCATCGAGTTCGCCGATCTTGCGGGCGGTATCGCTCAGGAGGTTGCGGAGCGCTTCGTTCTCCTCGCCTATGCGCGAACCGACATCGGTGATGGTCTCGCCGGGGCGAGGCTCGTCGTTACCGGTTCCGCGGTCGCCACCGATCTCATCGCTCTTGCGCCCGAACAGGTTCGACAACTTGGCCATGACAAGGCTCCCCAGACCCTACGCTACGTGTGCCCGGGCTCAGGTTAATATATACTCGGGCGCATTGAAACATGTGCTTGAAGCATCTTGAAGCATATTGCAGGGGTGTTGCCGCAGGGTGCGGCGGCGTCGGCCGATATCATGGTTAATGGCTGAAATTGTGCATGAAACGGGCGCTGGACGGCCCTTGCCACGCAGGTGATCGACGTGAGCATTGAACCGGTGGGAGCCGGCGAGGATGTCGCCTATACCTACCGGCCTTCGCTTCTGGGCTCGTCCTGGGAGTTCAAGCTCGTCGGCGACGGCATCGACTGGGCTAATGGGCGCAAAACCGGCCATGTTCCGTTTCGCACGGTCCGCCGCGTGCGCCTGTCGTTTCGGCCTTCGAGCATGCAGACGCACCGCTTCGCGGCCGAGCTATGGGCGGACGGCGCGCCCAAGCTGGAAATCCTGTCGAGTTCGTGGAAAAGCATGGCCGAGCAGGAGCGGCTGGACAAGCCTTATGCGGCATTTGTCGCCGAACTGCACCGGCGCATTGCGCTGGCGGCGCCGCCGGCACGGTTCGAGCAGGGCAGTTACCCGCTCCTCTATTGGCCGGGCCTGATTGTCTATATTGGCGTGTCGCTCGGGCTGGCCTGGCTGGTCGTGCGCGCCTTGCAGGCCGGCGTCAAAGGCGGCGCGGCCTTCATCGGCGTCTTTTTGGCCCTGTTCCTGTGGCAGGGCGGTAACTTCTTTCGCCGCAACCGGCCGGGCCTTTATCGCCCGGATGCGCCGCCGGCCGAACTGATGCCGAAAGGCTGATGGTGCACGCTCAGTTTTTGCCGTTGCGCACCACCAGAACGGAGCATTTGGCGTAACGCACCACGTGGCCGGCATTGGAGCCGAGGAAGTAGGTGCGCATGGCCGGACGGTGCGAGCTCATCACGATGAGGTCGGCATTGATCGCCTTCGCCTCTTCCAGCACCTCGTGATAAATGCCGCCTTGCCGCACCGTGCCCGAGATGTGCGCGGCATCGAGCCCGCTTTCGCCGGCGATGATGGCCATGGCTTCGTCGGCCGACTTGCGCTGCTGCACGTCGAAATCGGGCGGTACGTATTCCGCCAGCATCACCGGCGTCATCGGCAGCACATTGACCAGCCGCACGTGCCCGCCGGACGAACGAGCGAGCGTCACCGCCGCTTCAATCGCGGGCTTCGCCAGATCGGTGTCGGCCAGGTCGATCGGGACCAAAATCTGCTTGTACATGACAGCGCCCCTCTTTTCCGCCGCAGAGGCCGGATCATGGCACTTTTTGGCCCGCGAGTTGAGGGAGAGTTGCGGCGCAATCGGGACGTATTAGGGAGTGCACCCATAAAACAGGCCGCATGTCCGCTTTACCCAAAGATGGGGTAATCGGCCAGCGTTCTTGTGGATAGCTGAAGATTTTGGGTGCTGCGCTTCAGGCTGATGGTGAAACGAGGTCTGTGTGTGACGGCCTCAAGCATCAGAAGGAGAAGCGTGAGCCATGGACCATTTTGCTGGATTGGACGTTTCGGTCAAGGAGACGAGCGTCTGCATTGTGGATGACACGGGCAGGATCGTGCGGGAAGTGAAGGTGGCGAGCGAGCCGGAGGCTCTGCTGCAAGAACTCGCGAAGTCCGCCTACCGGTTCAAGCGGATTGGTCTGGAAGCCGGGCCGTTGTCGCAATGGCTGTTCAGTGGGCTCGCCGAGGCCGGCTTGCCGGTGATCTGTGTCGAGACGCGGCACATGCGGGCGGTGTTGAAGGCGCAGATCAACAAGACCGACCGCAACGATGCGCGCGGCATGGCGCAGATGATGCGGGCGGGGCTTTACCGCCCGGTACATGTGAAGACGTTGCGCAGTCAAAAGCTGCGGATGCTGCTGACCCACCGCAAGCTGCTGCAGTCGAAGGCTATCGCTATCGACAACGACCTGCGCGGCACTTTGCGCAACTTTGGCCTCAAGGTGGGTATGGTCGGAACGGTAAAGTTCGAGGCGCGCATCAAGGAACTGGTCGAGAACCTGCCTGACATGGCTGCGCTGGTCGAACCGCTGCTTATTGTCCGGCGGGTGCTTCGCGAACAGTTCTGCATCCTGCACCGCCGCTTGCTGGCCATCGTCCGGGACGATGAGGTGTGCCGGCGCTTGATGACGATGCCCGGTGTCGGGCCCGTGGTGTCGCTAACCTATCGTGCCACCGTCGACGTGCCGGCGCGCTTTCATAACTCCAAGGCGGTCGGGGCGGTGTTTGGACTGACGCCGTCCACGCATCAATCGGGCGAGAGCGAGCGAACTGGCGCAATATCAAAGTGCGGCGACGAGATGATGCGGGTGATGCTCTACGAAGCGGCTCAGAGTCATGATGCGTTCGACAAAATGGTCCTGGCTCAAGGCCTGGGCGATGAAGATCGCCAGGCATCGCGGGATGAAGAAGGCCATCGTCGCCCTGGCGCGCCGCCTGGCCGTCATCATGCACCGCATATGGGTTGACGGCACCGAGTTCCGCTGGACCCGGGAGGTCGCAGCGGCATGAAAGCCGCGCAGGATCTAACCTAACAGGAGAACACGCGAATTCCACCACGCGGTGGAATGATGTCCCTCGCGGGACGATGGATGAGGTGAGTTCGTATGTCCGCTTGAACCTGCCGTTGGTCTTGACGGCAAGGTCGACCCAAAGATTGTTCCGCCTCGTCTTCGAATCCCATGATGGAAAGGCCTTGGTGCCGATTCCGAAGAGAAGCACGAGCCCGTGAGCGACATCGACACTGCAGTGGTGGATCGTCTGAAAAGCGCTTGACCCCAAACGGCCGATTAGAGAAGCGGAAATAGCCAAATAATTGATTTCATAGCTAGGCAACGTTGTTCCTTCGTTCGGTCGCGGCACGATCCAAAATCATGTTGCTTACAGCAGTTAAGATCTTCGCGACCGCAGGGCGGCGATAGTCCCATCGTTTGTCAGAATCCGGCATATTCACCACCATTGTTGCGTTGGCCTCAAACAACAATACGGCGCCGCTGGGGCTCAAGCCGAAATCGATGCCGCAGTAGTCGAGGTTGAGTTCCTCTGCGATCCGCTCCAGCGCGGTCATCGCTTTTTGTCCAAGGACGGTCGGCATGTTGTCGAGAAAGGCCGCATCTTCCGATCGATTCTCTGCGCTATTAGTCATGTCGGCGGTGAAATAATGCACCTTCCATTGTCGCGATATTGCCAGATGCATTGGATAGATGCGGCCATTGACGATCATCACGCGATATTTCCGCGTTTTGCCGTCCGCGCAGCGCGCATCAAGATATTCAATCACCAACAAATCATCGCTGGGAAGGTCGGCTGCGACTGCCGATAATTCAGTCACGGATTCCGCCAATACGAAATGATGCCCTGTATGAAAGCCAGGTGAGCGCAAGAGCAGCGGAAACACAAAACCATGAATTGAAAGGACGGCAGCAGCGTTTGGGCCGGTCAGAATTGCGCGAGGAATAGTAACTGTTCGTGGAGCCACTACGCCCGGCAATGCGCGAAGACGTTGAGCGTTGGCGGCGCGACCTGTTTTAATCACCACCGAGGGGTCATTAATAATTGGGGTAGATGACGTCCTCGCAAATCGAGCCGCGACTTCGAGAGCGGGCGCACAGAGGTCAGCGTCGCCGATTGCATTAAAGACGACTTGATGCGCCGGCAGCGGGATCGCCGCATTGAGAAAGTCAGCGATAATCACGGATATCGCAAAGATACGATCGTCCAGGAGTGATGCAGTCGGAATATTGCCGCTGCCCGACGAGGCTAGGAGCAACAAAGGAACCGGCGGCTTTGTCCCCCGATAAGGCAGGCTAGAAATGAAATAATTGCGCAAACCATTTTGGATATGCGGCTTGGCGCTGCCGTGGTTTCCTAATCCTGAATTAACGACACCAAGTCCCTGATGGGCCTGCGGATGGTTAGGGTCGAGCCGCAAAGCGGCTTCATAGTGTTCGCGTGCTCCCTCCAGATTACCCCCGCGAAGCAGCAGGTTTGCCAAATTTACATGCCCTATTGGATTTGCGCGATGGTGTATAATTGTTTCGGAATAGACGCGGGACGCGGCGGCAATTAAGCCCATTGCCGTCAGGCAGGCACCAAACTCATTGAGTGCGCTAAAATTTGTCGGTGCCTTTGAAAGTATGTCGACAAATGCCTGCTGAGCTTCGGCGTGCCGACCCAAGGCACTCAAAAGCGCCGCCCGTTCGATTTCGACTTCAATTGTAATTTGATGACGAGCGATCTGGTGCTCAAGGTGCCGCAGCCGAGCTTCCTGCTCCGCACGGGGTGCCTGCTTGTCATCGCTGATCATGATTTCGCTTGAAGAATCATTAGATTACCAAGACGCTCCCAGGCGATAAGGCCATAAGACTAGTTAACGGCCTGTTAACCATACGGCATGCCGAATTTCCCAAACGCGACGACATTTATAAGTGAGACTACGGACAATGAATGTCCGCTTCTCTAATCGGCCGATTTGGGGTCAAGCACTTTTCAGACCATCCACCACTGCAGTGTCGATGTCGCTCGCGGGCTCGTGCTTCTCTTCGGAATCGGCACCAAGGCCTTTCCATCATGGGATCCGAAGACGAGGCGGAACAATCTTTTGGTCGACCTTGCCGTCAGACGAACGGCAGGTTCAAGCGGACATACGAACTCACCTCATCCATCGTCCCGCGAGGGACATCTTTCCACCGCTCGGTGGAGTTCGCGTTTTCTCCTATCGTATTTGATCCTGCGCGGCTTTCATGCCGCTGCGGCTTCCCGGGTCCAGCGGAACTCGGTGCCGTCAACCCATATGCGGTGCATGATCACGGCCAAGCGGCGCGCCAGCGCCACGATCGCCTTCTTCATCCCGCGATGCCTGGCGATCTTCATCGCCCAGGCCTTGAGCCAGGACCATTTTGTCGAACGCACCAGCATGATCTGGGCCGCTTCGTAGAGCATCACCCGCATCATCTCGTCGCCGCACTTTGATATTGCGCCGGTTCGCTCGCTCTCGCCCGATTGATGCGTGGACGGCGTCAGCCCAAACACCGCCCCGACTGCCTTGGAGTTACGAAAGCGCGCCGGCACGTCGACAGTGGCACGATAGGTCAGCGCCACCACGGGGCCGACACCGGGAACCGTCATCAGAGCGCCGGCAGACCTCATCGTCCCGCACGATGGCCAGCAAGCGGCGGTGCAGGATGCCGAGCTGTTCGCGAAGCACCCGCCGGACAATGAGCAGCGGTTCGACCAGCGCGGCCAGGTCGGGCAGGTTCTCGACCAGTTCCTTGATGCGCGCCTCGAACTTTACCGTCCCGACCATACCCACCTTGAGGCCAAAGTTGCGCAAGGTGCCGCGCAGGTCGTTGTCGATGGCAATCGCCTTCGACTGCAGCAGCTTGCGGTGGGTCAGCAGCATCCGCAGCTTTTGACTGCGCAACGTCTTCACATGTACCGGACGATAAAGTCCCGCCCGCATCATCTGCGCCATGCCGCGCGCGTCGTTGCGGTCGGTCTTGTTGATCTGCGCCTTCAACACCGCCCGCATGTGCCGCGTCTCGACACAGATCACCGGCAAGCCGGCCTCGGCGAGCCCACTGAACAGCCATTGCGACAGCGGCCCGGCTTCCAGACCAATCCGCTTGAACCGGTAGGCGGACTTCGCGAGTTCCTGCAGCAGAGCTTCCGGCTCGCTCGCCACCTTCACTTCCCGCACGATCCTGCCCGTGTCATCCACAATGCAGACGCTCGTCTCCTTGACCGATACGTCCAATCCAGCAAAATGGTCCATGGCTCACGCTTCTCCTTCTGATGCTTGAGGCCGTCACACACGGACCTCGTTTCACCATCAGCCTGAAGCGCAGCACCCAAAATCTTCAGCTATCCACAAGGACGCCGGCCGATTACCCCATCTTTTGACTCCAAGAGCGGACATTCACCAGCGCATCCAAGCCGGAGTTTCGCTAGCCGTTTATGAGTTCACGGCCTTCAGTCACGTGAATCTAAAGTTCGCCGCATAATGTCAGCTGGGCTTTGTGGCAGAAGCGTTTAACTGATGCCAGGATTTGGTCGGCAGACTTTGTCCACTTGAAGGGTTTGGGATTTTGGTTGTGCCGATCGATGAATGAACGGATATCGGCTTCGAGTTGCCTGACGGATGTATGAACACCTCGCCGAAGCCGCTTTCTGGTGAGCTCAGCGAACCAGCGCTCGACCTGATTGATCCAAGACGCCGAAGTCGGCGTGAAATGGACATGATAATGCGGCCGCCGGGCGAGCCACGCCCTGATCTTGGGGGTTTTGTGGGTGGCATAGTTGTCCATCACGATATGGATATCGAGCCCATCGGGGACTTGAGCATCGATCGCTTTGAGGAAGTTCAAAAACTCGGCCGCCCGGTGACGCTTGTAGCATTTGCCAATGATGAACCCCGAGGCGACGTCGAGTGCGGCAAATAGCGAGGTCGTGCCGTGCCGCACGTAGCTGTGCGTGCGACGTTCGGGTATGCCAGGCATCATAGGCAAGACCGGCGGCTCGCGATCGAGCGCCTGAATCTGGCTCTTCTCATCGACGCTGAGAACCAGTGCTCGGTTGGGCGGAGAAAGGTAAAGGCCAACGATATCGCGTACCTTGTCGACAAACAGCGGATCGCTCGACAACTTGAACGTCTGGCTACGGTGCGGCTGCAGGCCGAACGCTACCCACATCCGACGGATCGTGGTGTGGGAAAAGCCCGTTTCCGCCGCCATCGTGCGGATCGACCAGTGCGTCGCATCGACCGGTGTCGTTCGCAACGTCCGCTCGATCACGGCGGCGACCTGATCGTCGTCTATCGTTCGAGGTCGACCGGGGCGGGCCTCGTCAAGCAGACCATCGCAGCGATCCTTCAAAAATCGGCGACGCCACTTGCCAACGGTGTGTTCATGGTGGTCGAGTTCGGCAGCCACGTCCTTGCTCGACAAGCCCTCCGCACATCGCAGAATGACGCGGCATCGCTCGGATAAGGACCGGGCAACACGGTGACGGCGAACTTGCCTCTCCAGATATGACCGCTCTTCCGCACTCAGCACCAACGGCGCGATCGGCCGGCCTTTTCTACCTGCTTTCGCCATGAGCGCTCTCCTCTCGAAGCCCCGAGCGCTCTTTTATAATGTAACGAACTTCCGTTCCAGATGACTAGTTGGCCGCGGCTTCCAGCGACTTCGGGCTGATGAAGCGCTCCAGGCGGCCGGATTGCGGATGCAGTTTGTTCCAATTATCGAAGGCGAAGTCGATGATGACCAGCCCCGAGGTCGGCAGCTTCTCGCGCAGCCGCTCGCGCGCATCGACGTCGCCTGAGGCGATCAGCATCAGCGCAAGCTCGTACAGCCCCGGATTGTGGCCGATGACCATGAGCGTATGGGCGGCGGCCGGTGCGTCCTTGATGACCGCCAGGATGGTATGCGGCGTCGCGTCGTAGACCTTTTCCACCGACATCGCCGCCGGGACGGGATGGAATGCGTTTGCGGCGTATTTCCAGGTTTCCTGGGTACGAGCGGCGGGGGACAAGATTACCCGGTCGGGGACGAGCGCATGGGCCGCCATATAGGCGCCAATCTTGGCGGCATCCTTGCGGCCACGATCGATCAGGACCCGGGCAAAGTCTTTCGTGCCGGGCTCCGACTTTTCGGCCTTGGCATGGCGTAGCAGCAAAAGGCGGCGCATGATGTATCAGGGTGTCGGCTGGGCGACGCGGGAAGCGTCGATTTCGAATCTGCGGCAGTTTAGCATGCGCGCGGCAGGCGCATGCGGCGCCGCGTAACTGTCAACAAGAGTAGCGATGAGCGAAGACGATAATGTGGCGGCGGGCTGGTACGAAGCGACCCGGGTGGCAAGCCCGCAACGTCCGCGCCTGAATTTCGATCTCGATGTCGATGTCTGCGTGATCGGCGCTGGGCTAGCCGGCTTGACCGTTGCGCGCGAGGTGGCGCGGCGCGGCTGGTCGGTGGCGGTACTGGAGGGCGGCCAAGTCGCCCGCGCGGCATCCGGGCGCAATACCGGCTTCGTGTTGCCGGGCTTCTCGGAAGATATCGAAAGCATGGTCGAGCGCATCGGGCTTGACCACACCAAGCAGCTCTGGGCGCTGTCGGAGCAGGGCATCGACTACGTGCGGCGCGCGGTCGCGGAAACCGGTATGCCGGGAGTCGATCCGGTTCCCGGCTGGCTGCGCGTTTCGAAGACCGACAACGGCTATGAAACCGGCGCCGAGGTCGAGCGGCTGCGATGGATCGGCGCCAATGTCGAAGCCTGGCCGACGCACCGCGTGCGTGAGGTGCTGCCGAACAAACGCTATTTCGGCGCGCTGCATTTTCCTGGCGCGATCCATATCCATCCGCTCAATTACGCGCTCGGTCTCGCCGCTGACGCGGAGAAATTCGGCGCGCGAATCTTCGAGAACACACGGGCGACCGGGATCGACCCGGCCGGGGTGCGCAAACGCATCGATATGCCCGAGGCGCGCGTGCGCGCGGCTCACGTGGTGCTCGCCTGCAATGTGCAGCTCGGCGATCTGATGCCGCGGCTCGGCGCCACGCTGCTGCCGATCACCACTTTCGTGCTGGTGACCGAGCCGATACCGCGACTCACGGAGATCGTGCGCTACCGCGGCGCGGTCAGCGACACCAACCGCGCCGACAATCACTACCGTATCGTCGGCGGCGCAAATTCTGCTGGAGAAAGATTGCAGTGGTCGGGCCGCATGCGTGCGTGGCAGGCCGACCCGCGCTGGGTCCGGCGCGGGCTGCTCGCCGATATCAAGCGCAATTTTCCCGATCTCGGGGCGGTCGAGATCGCGCATCTGTGGAGCGGCACACTCGGGCGCGCGGTGCATCGCATGCCGCAGATCGGCGAGATCGAGAGCGGCTTGTGGGTGGTGAGCGGTTTCGGCGGGCATGGGCTCAACACCACGGCGATGGGCGGCGAACTGGTTGCGCGCGGCATCGTCGAAACCGACGCCACCTGGCGGCTGTTTGCGCCCTACGAACTGGTATGGGCCGGTGGTCTGCTCGGCCGGGCGCTGGCGCAAGGCATCTATTGGGGGAGGCAGCCGGTCGAACAGCTCGAGCAAGGCTGGGCGCGTTACCGCGAACGGGCGCGCACACAGAAAACAGTGCGGCTTGCCGTCCGCAACGGTCAGGCGCAACCGGCTCCCGGGCCGCCCGCCGCTCCGCCGGCCTGACCGGCCTGTCCCGTCAAATCCGCCGCAGCCGTTCTGCCGGCCGATCGGCCTGTGCTAAGGTTCCATTATCATGAGTTCATCGACCCCCCGTTTTGCCGCCATCGGCCTTGCCATTGCCGCGCTGGTGCTGGCTGGCTGCGCCAACACCGGCGGCACCGACCTGTTCGGGAGCACCGGGGTAAAGCCGAAGACGGTGCTGGTGGCGGATTTCACGGCGGCGCCCGACGTGGACGCGATCGACCGCGGCTTCAGCCTGCGCGTGGATCGCAACGGCAGCAATTTCCCGATCCTGGAGCGCAAGCGGCGCACGCTCGCGCGCATCAACGACGAGATCGTGGCGACCATCGTCGTCACCTTGCGCGAGGCGGGGCTCGATGCGCAGCCCGGCAGTGAAGAGGCGCTCACGCTCAACGATCAGGCGGCGGTGGTGAGCGGGCGGTTGCATGGCGGCGGGCAGGCCGGCGGCGCGAAGGCCAAGCCGATCGGATTTGGCGCCGGGCACGACGGCGTGGTGGCCGACATCACGATTTCGCTTTTCTCGAGCGGCGCAAGGAAGCACCTGACGGGCTTCAGCGTCGACCCCAAGGATGCTGGCAAGCCGCCGGTGGGAAAGCAGGCGGCCGAGCGAAATGCGGCGATCGCCGCGGTGCTGGTGACGGAAAAGGCCGAGGTGAAGCTTTCGCCCGATGTGGAAGCGCAGGCGCGCCGGCTCGGCCGCGCCGCGGGCGAAAAGGTCGTCGCCTATGCCAGGGAGCAGGGCTGGATCGCGGCGCCGGAGGCCGCGGAGGAGCCGGTGAAATTGCCTGAGCCGAAGCCCGAGCAAAGGCCCGCGCAGAAAAAGCCGGACAAGCCGGCAACGTGATCAGCGCCCCTCGCGCCGGGCCATAAACGCCAGCCGTTCGAACAAATGCACGTCCTGCTCGTTCTTCAAGAGCGCGCCGTGCAGCGGCGGGATCAGCTTCTTGGGATCGCGCTCGCGCAAAATCTCGGGGCCGATGTCTTCGATCATCAGCAATTTAAGCCAATCCAATAGTTCCGAAGTGGACGGCTTTTTCTTCATGCCTGGCACATCGCGGATCTCGTAGAACAGCTTGAGCGCTTCGCTGACCAGGCGCTGTTTGATGCCAGGGAAATGCACCTCGATGATCGCCGTCATGGTGTCGGGATCGGGAAAGCGGATGTAGTGGAAGAAGCAGCGGCGCAGGAAGGCGTCCGGCAACTCCTTCTCGTTGTTCGAAGTGATGACCACGACCGGCCGGCGGCGTGCCTTCACGGTCTCGCCGGTTTCGTAGACGAAGAACTCCATGCGATCGAGTTCCTGCAACAGGTCGTTGGGGAACTCGATGTCGGCCTTGTCGATCTCGTCGATCAGCAGCACCGGGCGCTCGTCGGCGACGAAGGCGTCCCACAATTTGCCGCGCTTGATGTAGTTGCGGATGTCCTGCACGCGGGCGTCGCCGAGCTGGCTGTCGCGCAGGCGCGAAACCGCGTCGTACTCATAGAGACCCTGCAGCGCTTTGGTGGTGGACTTGATGTGCCACTCGATCAGCGGCGCGCCGATCGACTTGGCGATCTCAAGCGCCAGCACGGTCTTGCCGGTGCCGGGCTCGCCCTTGACCAGCAAAGGCCGCTCCAGCGTGATCGCCGCATTGACCGCCACTTTAAGATCGTCGGTCGCCACATAGGCCTTGGTGCCTTCGAACCGCATGGAATTCCTCGCTTTTTTGCGACATTAGGCAGGTGGTCACGGCGGGGCAAGGCGCTTTGCTAGACACTTTCTTTTGGTGCATGGCCTGGTCCGAAAACCGGTACCCACTTTTCGGGGCCATGCGCCCTCGCACAAGCGTGATGGCGGAGTGATGGCGAGTTGAATGGCTATTATGCGCAATGCATATATGTCATGGCGCGTGGGATATCGAATTCGGGAGGATCGGATGCGCCGCCTGTTGTTTGGTTTTGTTTTTCTGCTCGGCGCCATTGCTGTCGCCAGCGCGCAGATGGCGCTGCTGCCGAAACCCGGACCCGGGCAGGCGGTGGCGACCTTCGCCGGCGGTTGCTTCTGGTGCACGGAATCCGATTTCGACCACGTGAAGGGCGTGATCTCGACCACGTCGGGCTACACCGGCGGACACGTCGCCAATCCGACTTATGAGCAGGTTTCGGCCGGCGGCACCGGGCACGCTGAATCGGTGCAAGTGATCTACGACCCGAGCAAGGTCTCCTACCAGCAACTGCTCACGTATTACTGGCACCACGTCGATCCGACCGTGAAAGACCGCCAGTTCTGCGACGTCGGCCACCAGTACCGAACCGCGATCTTCGTGCACAACGACGAGGAGCGCAAACTCGCGGAAGCGTCGAAGAAGAAGGTCGAGGCTGAGTTGAAGAAGCCGATCTACACCGAGATCGACAATGCCGGGCCGTTCTATCCGGCCGAGGAATATCATCAGAATTTCTATCTGAAGAACCCGACGAAATATAAATTCTACCGTTGGAACTGCGGCCGCGATCAGCGGCTAGAGCAACTATGGGGCAAAGCGAAGGAAGGTAGCTGATATGATCGACCGACGAGCCCTGTTGACGGCCGGCGTTGCATTGGGCGCGCTGTTGACCGCAAGTAAATTTGGCGAGGCAGAAACAATGACGACCACGACGCAAGATACCGACTGGCGTAAAGTGACCGATGCGGAGTGGCGCAAGCGCCTGAGCCCGCAAGCTTACGACGTGCTGCGCAAGCATGGCACCGAGCGCGCCGGCACGAGTCCGCTCAACCACGAGAAGCGCAAAGGCACATTTGCCTGCGCCGGCTGCGACCTGCCGCTGTTCTCGTCCGATACCAAGTTCGAGAGCGGCACCGGCTGGCCGAGCTTCTATCAGCCGCTGCCGAACGCCATCGGCACCACGTCCGACCGCAGCTTCTTCATGACCCGCACCGAGGTGCATTGCAGCCGCTGCCTTGGCCACCTTGGCCATGTGTTCGACGACGGCCCGCCGCCGACCGGCCTGCGCTACTGCATGAACGGCGTGGCGCTAAAATTCGAGCCGCAAGCGCCCGGCCAGACCTGAAACCGTCAATCGACTTAAAGCGCGGTGCTTTGACCGCCCGGCAGGAAAACCTGCCGGGCGGTCGTGTGTTCGGGGCGGGAAGGTGGCGGCTCATGGACCGAAACACCCGGCAAAATCTGCCGCCATGCGGCAGAAAAAACCCGTGTGAACGCCGGTCCCCGGTCAAAGCGTCCAACTAAGTAATTGTGTTAACACGATAATTTATGTGGCATGGCGGTTGCGTTGTCCTGTTCGCGGGAATGTCCGCACGCGGCCGATGGGCTGGCGAATCGCGAACGTGGAGATGAAGTCATGGGTTTGTTCGGCGCTCTTACCTCGGCCGTCAGTGGATTGCAGGCGCAAGCGTTCGCCATGCAGAACATTTCGGGCAACATCGCGAATTCTCAGACCATTTCCTACAAGGGCATCGATACCAATTTTGCGGATTTGATCTCAGGCAGCGGCGATGCATCGCAGCAGGTTGCCGGCGGCGTCACGGCAAGTTCCGTTGCGACGAATAGCGTGCAAGGCGCCATCCAGTCTTCCACGACCGCAACGAATATGGCGATCAATGGCGACGGTTATTTCACGGTGCAAAGCCCGACCGGCTTCAGCGGGACGACGCCAGTATTCAGCGGCACCCAAAACTATACAAGACGCGGCGACTTTGCGTTGAATGCCGACGGCTATTTGGTCAACGGCTCCGGTTTTTACCTGGAAGGGATTCCGATCGATTCGACCACCGGCGATCCGGTCGGCAACGTTGCCACGCCATTGAACTTCCAGAGCAACTTTCTGCCGGCGAGCGCGACCACTGAAGTCGACTATGCAGTCAATCTTCCGGCGACACCGAAGACGACCGCGACCAGCTCGCTTATTCCAAACTCCAATCTTCTCAATGCCACGACCTTTACCCAAAATCCTACACTTGTCGCAACCGCCAACAGCAATGCCGTCGTGACCGGCACGGCGGCTCTCACCACGATCAACGCGAGCGGCGGCGCCATCACGTTTGACGTCAACGGCCAGACGGTCACGCTGGCGACTAACGGGGGCTCGGGCGCAAACGGTCTCTATACGCCGGGAGACCTCGTAAACGCGATCAACACGCAGGTCGGCGCGTCCGCCAAGGTGAATGCAACGCTAAATGGCGCCGGATACCTGGTGATCACCAGCACCGGAACGGCGGGCGCGGGCGATTCGGTGACGGTCAACACCTTCAGCAGCGGCGACGCAACCCAGTTCGGCTTTGCCAGCGCAACAGCGACAGCCAACGGCACCAACGGTCTTCCGGCAACCGGTCAGGTGATCGGTTCCGATGCACAAACTTTTGTCAACCAAACGATTGATGGCGGCTCGCTCACCGTCTACGACGCCACCGGCACGCCGGCCAATCTCCAGTTCAGATGGGGCAAAACCAACAGCGTGGCGGCCGGCGGCACCGATACCTGGGAGTTGTTTTATGAGGTCAACCCGAATGCGACCGGCGGGCAAGTCGCGTGGCAGAACGCTGGGACCCAATTTGTATTTAACTCGTCCGGTCAACTCACGCCGCCAATCAATTCGGTTGCGCTGAATAACGTCAACATCGGTGGCACCGTTCTCGGCAATCTCACGCTGCAAACACCGACCAGCGCCATCACGCAATTCGCCAACTCGAGCGGATTGTCGACCGTCAACAACTTGAAACAGAACGGCTTTGCGGCCGGCCAGTTGCAAACGATTGCCATTGCTGACAATGGCACGGTTACTGGCACGTTTTCCAATGGGCAAAATGTGGCGCTCGCTGACATTCCGCTCGTGCATTTCAACAGTCCGGCCAACCTCAAATCCCTGAGCGGTGGCGCCTACGAGCAAACGGACGCTTCCGGTGTAGCACTCACCGGGGCGACCGGTCAGGTCGTCGGGGGGTCGGTCGAAGAGTCCAACACCGATATTGCGACCGAGTTCACCAAATTGATCGTGACCCAACAAGCCTATTCGGCGAATACGAAAGTGATCACGACTGCGAACCAAATGTCGCAGGATTTGCTGAACATCATTCGATAGCGCTCAGTGAGCACCCGGTATGAATCGGCGAAGCGCATGATCGGAGCCGCGCCATGGGTTTGACGCAAGCGCTCGCCACTGCGACGTCCGGATTGCAGGCAACGCAGACCGGTCTTTCGATTGTCGCCGGCAACGTAGCCAATGCGCAGACGGCCGGCTACATTACCAAATCGGTCAGCCTCAACGAGACCGTGTCCGGCAACGGCGGCAATGGCGTAAGCGTTGGGTCGATCAACCGTCTGCTCGACACTTTCGTTCAGCAACAATTGTGGACGGAAAGCGCCGGTGGCGGCTACGCCGATCTGAGAGCCAATGTCTATCAGCAGCTGCAGCAAGTTTACGGTCAGCCCGGTTCGGACTCCACGTTTGACTCGACATTCAACAATTTCACGGGCGCCGTTCAGGCTCTGTCCGCCAGCCCGAGCTCGGCCGCGGCGCAAGCCCAGGCGGTCAACGCGGCTCAAGCGATGGCGCAGCAGCTCAATAGCGCGACAAAAAGCATTCAGTCGCTTCGCAGCCAGGCTGACCAGGGAATCGCCGGCGATGTACAGCAAGCCAACAATGCCCTCCAGCAGATCGCGAAAATAAATGGGCAACTGTCGACTGCCGGAATCGACAATGACACGACGGTGACGTTGGAGGATCAGCGCGACCAGTACGTCAGTCAACTCGCAAAGCTGATGGACATTCGCATTACCCAAGGCAGCAACAACCAAGTCATCGTGACGACGACCGGCGGCACCCAACTCGTGGGGCAGAGGGGGCGCGTCGCAGCTCAAGTTTCACCGCCAGCGGCACGATTAACGCCACGCAACTCTGGAACGCCGATCCGAGCAAAAGCGGACTGAGCACCATAACTCTGACCTCGCCATCAGGTACGGCCACCGATCTTGTTGCCGACGGTGGCATCCAGTCCGGCGAAATCGCCGGCTACCTCAGCATGCGCGACGACGTTCTGCCGCAGGCGCAAAATCAACTCGACGCACTCGCCGCACAGATGTCGAGCGCCCTTTCCGACACGACTACGGCCGCAACGCCGGTCACGGTCGGCGCAAATAATGGATTCGATGCCGACATCAGCGGCCTGTCAAACGGGAATACGATCCAGCTCAGCTACACCGACGGAAACAATGTGCAGCACAGCGTCACGATCGTTCGGGTCGACGATCCGACCGCGCTGCCGCTGCCAAATACGGCAACCGCGAATCCGAACGATACCGTCATTGGTGTCAATTTCTCCGGCGGCCCGCCGCGGTCGCGGCCGCGCTCAATACCGCGCTCGGCTCGGCGGGTCTGCAATTTTCCAATCCGTCTGGCTCGACGCTCGAAATTCTGAATGCGACGGGCTCGCCGGTCACCGTGAATTCGGTGTCGACGACGACCACAGCGACGTCGTTGACGGCCGGATCCGCGGCGCTTCCGCTTTTCGTCGATGGCGTGAGCCCGTACACGGGCGCCTTCGCCGGGACCGGCCCCGAGATCACGGGTTACGCGGGGCGAATTGCGGTCAACCCCGCGCTGGTTGACGATCCTTCGAAACTCGTCACTTATCAAACGTCGCCGCCGACGGCCGTGGGTGACGCGACGCGGCCAAACTTCATCTACAATCAGCTCGTCAATGCCACGGGTGTCTATTCTCCCGATACCGGCGTCGGCGGCACCACCGCTCCATTTCAAGGAACGCTATCCGGCTATATAAGCCAGATCGTGAGCATGCAGAGCCTTGCGACGAATACCGCGACCAATCTGCAAACCGGCCAGGATACCGTGGTCAACTCGCTGCAATCGCGATTCAATTCGAACGTCGGCGGTGAATATCGATACAGAAATGGCGAACCTGCTCACGCTGCAGAACTCCTATGGAGCGAATGCGCGCGTGATGTCGACGATCAAGGCGATGATGGACTCTTTGTTGGCAGTTTGACGTGAGGCGATTATGGCGCTTTCAGGCATTTCACCATCCGTTGCTCCGCTCATTCAGTCGGCGCTGGATATCACAACCCAGCTCGACGGCCTGCAACGGCAGCTCGGATCGGGACAAAAAGCGGACAATTATGCCGGCCTCGGCTCGCAGAGCGGAATTGCCGTCTCGCTGAACGCGCAATTGGCGGCGCTCAGCAGCTTCGACACGACCATGACGAATGTGGGAACGACGATCAACCTGCAGCAGCAGGTCCTCCAACAGGTCGGAAGTGTCGGCAGTTCGGTGCAGACGTCGATGGCGACACCCAGTTTCAGCCTCGACAACACCGGCCAGACTCCGGTCCAGCAAACGGCCGTCAATCAGCTCGATCAGATTGTGGGCCTGCTTAATTCGGAAGGCGGAAACGGCTATCTGTTCTCCGGAAACGCCGTGAACCAGCCTTCGGTCGCCTCCGCCGATGATATACTCAACGGCAATGGAACGCAGGCCGGCCTCAAGCAGGTGATTGCCGAACGTCTGCAGGCGGATCAGGGGACTGGCGGGCTTTGCCGGCTGGTCATTCCAGTACCCGCGCCCGCCAGCACCGTCGTCTCGGTGGCCGAGGATGCTGCCGGTTCGCCGTTCGGGCTCAAGTTGGGCTCGGTCAACTCGTCGCTCACGGGAGCGACCGTAACGCCGGCCGGTCCGCCGCAGTCTTATTCCATCGATCTCGGGGCGACTAATCCCAACGCAGGCGATACGATCTCCTTCAAATTCAACCTGCCCGATGGCACGACCCAGACGCTGCAGTTGCAGGCGATCAGTTCGGGGTCCCCGGGGCCCAATCAATTTGTGATCGGGGCCACAAGCGACGTGACCGCGGCAAACCTTCAGGCGGCGCTCGCCGCGGGCGTGACCCAAATTGGCCAGACGACGCTGCCGTCCGCCTCCGCCGTGGCCGCTGCAAACAACTTCTTCGATCAGCCGCCGATGCGGGTGAGCGGCTCCCCGGCCACTGCAACGGCATTGGTCGCTGGAACATCCGCCAACACAGTGTCTTGGTATACCGGCGGCACCACCGCGGCGACCTTGACCGCCGCTGGCGGCGCCGCGATTACCGCCGGCACCGCCGGCACGTTCGATATCACCAGCGCTGGCGTAAATAGCGGCAACCCCGTTGCCGTAACGGTCGCCAACGGCGATTCGCTTGCCACCGTGGTGACCAAGATCAACACCGCCTTGGGTGCCGGCAGCGATGTGCAGGCCAGTCTCAACGGCGGCCAGATCGTCCTGACCAGCGCCAGCGGCAACAATATTACCGTTGCGGACGCTGCCGGCAATCTCGCCGGGACCACCGCCGCGCTCGGCTTCACCAATGCCACGTTTTCGATGGCCGTGCGATCGACAGCAACGGCGCGCATCGATCCATCGACGACGATCTCTTACGGGACGCAGGCCAACGAACAAGGCATCCGGTCGATCGTGCAAAGCATCGCGACGCTTGCGGCAACGACCTACTCCGCGAGCGATCCGAATGCAGCAACGAGCTACGCGAACCTCAATCAGCGCCTCTATGCCGCGCTTGCGGCTCCACCTGGTACGCAAGGGATCACCGCCATCGAGGCGAGCCTCTCCAATGCGCAGGTACTCATGGCTTCCACGCAAAGCCAGCACCAACAGACAGACGAACACGCTGACCAATATGTTGCAGTCCATCGAGGGCGTCGATCAGAATACGATTGGCGCGGAAATTCTATCGCTGCAAAGCAGCCTGTCGGCAACGCTGTCGACAACCGCACGAATGGCGCAGCTCAATCTGGTCACTTATCTCGCGCCGGTTACCGGATAACACGAGCCGGCCGTCATCGCCGCGCAATAAAAAAGACCGCGGCATGACCGCGGTCGTTTCATTTGCTTTGCCGGTAGGCGATCAGGCGTGGCCGAGCAGCCCTGCCGCTACTTCGCGATTGATGCTGATAAGCGAGCCGAGGGTCTGCGGCTTCGGATCGGCCAGGATCGAGATCGTCTGCTTGCAGACGAACAGACCGAGATTGGCGATGTTCTGGCGGACGTCGGTCGGCAACGGATTGTCGTTGCTGGTGACTGCAGACATGAAGAACGTCCAGAGCCTGCGATTGAAGTGCAGCGCGGAGTCGAGGCTTTCGCTCGATCCGTTCCACATTTCTTGCACCGATTGCAGGCGGCGCGCCGCATCCAGCAAGAGATCGGCTTCCAATTCACGCGGACTGGAAATTTTGTTTGCCACTTTTCCGTAGATTTTTGCGGCCTGCTTCATTGCTTAGTAGCTCCCGTTCGTATTCGATCAGCTGCTGAACTTGCTTGAGAGCCTTATACATATTGCCTGTTAAGATATGATTATTGATAATCTCAATGTGGATCATGGTGCTGGGCGCCGCGCGAACGAGTTCCTGCACCAGCGTAAAGTAGGTCACGTGATGTTGGCGCGCATCGCGCGACGTGTACATCAATAGCACTGCCAGGTAGATGCGTTTGGCCGGAGTATCGGCCTGCTCTACGGTCAGGATATCCTTTTCGCGGACGATCGGTACCTTCTTACCCTCGATGACGAGGCGCGTGCGTTGGCCGGAATTGGTGATGACGCTCTCACCGATCAAAATGCGCTCGCCCGCCTTCAGTTCGACCTTGAGTGCCATCTCTATCTCCTGTGCCGTATCCTTGCCCCGCATGATTAATGGAACGTTAAGTTGCGCGGCGGATGCCGGCCGATCCAAAGAAAAACGGCGGGGCTTGGGGCCCCGCCGTCTCGGAAGCGATACGCTTTCGATTACTGGAACAAGCGCAACACGGCTTGCTGAGCCTGAGACGCCATCGACAGCGCGGTGGTCGACAGAGACTGGCGAGTCTGCAAGGCGAGCAGGTTGGCGCCTTCCTGGTTCGGATCGGCGAGGACGAGGGCGTCCGCACCGGTCTGCAGGGTGTTGACCATCTGTTTGGTGAAGTCCTGACGGTTCTGCACGACCGACAGCGAACCGGAAATGCCGGTCGCTTGAGTCTGCAGAGTCGTCAGCGCAGCGGTGATTGTCCCGGCCAGAGTAGCGAGGTTCGTGTTGCTGGAAAACTGGCCGACGGTCGCGGTGGAGAGGCCGAGATTCGTGGCGTTGACGGTGAAGGAGTTGTTGTTGCTGTCGACCATCTGAACGGTCAGCGAGCTCGTGCCGTTCTGGTTGAACTTCAGAGTGAGAGCGGTGCCGTTCAGCAGGTTGACGCCGTTATAACCAGAGTCACTTGCCGTCTGGTTGATCTGGGTCAGCAGGCTGTTGTACTGGTTCATCAAGCTCTGACGGGTGGCGCTAATGCTGCTGCCCGTCGCTGCCGCGATGGTATTGGTGGCGGCGGCGGCGCCGGTGACGTTGGTGCCGTCGAAGCCCGTCACGACGAGAGCGGTGGACGTCTGCAGGTTGTTGATTTCGAGCTTGCCTGAGTTCGCGCCACTGGTAGGTACGTCAGCGGACACCTTGCCGGCCAGCGCCGCATTGGTGTTGATCGAAGTCACCAACTGGGCGAGCGTCAGCGCCGTGTTCACGGCGGGTGAGCCGTCGGTCGACGTGGCGGTCGAGGCGAGGCCAAGGTCGGTCTGGATAGCGGCCGTAGCGGTGACTGTGGTCGTATTGCCGCTGTTGTTGGTGAACACCACCTTACCGCCAACGACCGCCGCGGTCACCGCCGAGCCGGCAGCAGACAGCTGCGTATTGATGGCAGCGATCTTCTTGGCGGTCGTCGTGTCGGTGGTCGCAAAGGTGACGGTTTGCACGCCGAGGCCGGTGCCGTCATTGACGGTCAGGGTAGAACCCGTGGCGTCTGTACCGACTGCAGCGCTGGTGCCGGTCACCGTGCTGACCGTCGCATTGACATGGTTGAAAGTGCTGACCGAAACATTGACGCCGCCACCGACGTTGAAGGTCAGCGTGTTATTGGCCTGGGTCGAGGTGTTGCCTCCGGCTACGCCAACGCCCGGCGTGACAGCGTTCTGGGTCGTGTCGGCTGCAGCCTGGCTGGCCACCGATTGCAGCTGCTGAACCAACGAGTTGATCGAGGTAATGCCGTTGTTGGCCGCCTGAATCGTCTGAATGCCGTTCGACATCGAGTCGAGCAGGCCGCTGAGCGCGTCAGCGGTGTTGTTGAGCGATTGCGAGGTGAAGAAGCTCAGCGGGTTGTCGAGGGCCGAGTTGACCTTCTTGCCGGTCGCAAGGTCGTTCTGCGTGGTCTGCATCAGGTTTGCGGTATTCTGCAGCGAAAGCAAGTTCGCCCGAATGCCGGCGGAGAGAGTGATATTCGACATAAGTTTAACCCTTCTGGTTTTGCCGTAACGGCGCTGGTTCCGGCGCCAATCGCTCAGACCAGCGCGCGTTCTGGGAAACTATCCAAGACGGCGTAACGCAGCGTAAAAGAACATGGTTAACGATTGCTGCCGCGACTGCGCCAGCGGATTGATTTGTTAAGACTTTTTCGACTGCTGGGTGGCGGCGCCGGGCGAATTCACGTGAAAAATCAGGACCTAATCATTGGTCCGGAATCCAAGGCGTTACTGAGACGTTAACGCCTTCCTACAGTTTGAGTTAAAGCGTCCGGCTGATCGCCAGCGGCTGGTTGGCCTTGGCGCTTGGTGCATTGGCGCGGCCGGAGGGACCATAGGTCGAGGGCGCGTGCTTGCGGGCGAGTTCGCCCGAAACGCCGCGGATGATGCCCTCGGAAACCGCGTGGGCAGTCGCCAGCACCGTCATATTGGTCTGCAGCAGAGCCTGGAAGGCGGCGTGCCGCTCACGTAACGCGGCATACGCGTCGGGCAAGGACCGTGCGATCAGTTCGCGGGCGGCGATGACGCGCATGGTTTCGGTGGTATAGCGGCGCGAGATCTCGGCTTTCGCTTCGCATAATTTGGCCGCATCGCGCAGCCGGCCGGCGCGAACGTGCGCGGTCTCCTCCTGGATCGTCTCCTCCAACTGGTCGGTGATGGTATTGAGGCTTTCGATCAACCGTTCGACCTCGCCGGCACTGGCAACCGGGCTTTCAGTCGTAGGCGCGCTCATGCGTGCGTCTCCTGGTGGGCGATCAGGCTGCGATAGACCTGGTCGGCGAGGCCGATGCCGCCGGCCTTGGCGATCGACTTGGCATATTGGTCGGTGAGCAGCGAGCGCCAGACGCCGGTGGCGCCGCTGCCGCCGAACGGGCCGTCGCCGTCGATGCCGGTGAACATGTGCTGGAACATGGAATTGAGGAAGACCGCCTCGAAGTCCTTTGCCGCGGCGTGCGCCTTAGCTTGGCCGGCGGCGGTGATCTTGCCGGGGGCCGGCGGCTTGGTGTTGAGCATGTCGATCGCGCTGAAACCCGGCGCGGCCAGGGGCAAGGCGCTGGCCATCACATCACCTCGATGTCGGCCTGGATCGCACCTGCCGCTTTGATCGCCTGCAGGATCGCGATCAGGTCGCGTGGGCCGATGCCGAGCGCGTTGAGCCCGTCCACAAGCTGTTGCAGCGATACGCCATCTTTCACCAGCGCCAGCTTCTTGCCGTCTTCCTGGACGCCGATGGAAGTGCGCGGCACGACGCGGGTTTGACCGCCGCGCGAGAACGGCGCAGGCTGGCTCACTTGCGGCGTCTCGGTAATGGTGACCGTGAGATTGCCTTGCGCCACCGCCACCATGGACACGCGCACGTCGCGGCCCATGACGATGATGCCGGAACGTTCGTCGATCACGATCTTGGCCGCCTGGTCCGGCTCGATCTGGAGCTGCTCGATCTCGGTGAGCAGCGAGATGACGTTGCCGCGATATTGCTGCGGCACGGTGATGCCGACGGTCGCGGGATCGAGCGGTTCGGCGGTTGGCGTCCCGAGGAAGTCGTTGATCGCCGAGGCGATGCGCGTGGCGGTGGTAAAATCGGGATTGCGCAGCGCCATGCGTAACTGACTGAGCTTGTTCAGCGTGAATTCGATCTCGCGCTCGATCAGCGCGCCGTTGGCGATGCGGCCGACGGTCGGCACGCCGCGCACGATCTTGGCAGCCTCGCCTTCGGCCTGGAAGCCGCCGATTGCCACCGAGCCCTGGCCGACCGCGTAGACATTGCCGTCGGCGCCGAGCAGCGGGGTGACCAGCAGCATGCCGCCCTGCAGGCTCTTGGCATCGCCGAGCGACGAGACGGTGACGTCGATGCGCGTGCCCTGCGTGGCGAAGGCCGGCAGGTTGGCGGTTACCATCACGGCGGCGACGTTGCCGGTGCGCAGCGTCTGGCCGCGGATGTTGACGCCGAGGCGTTCCAGCATCGCGGTGAGCGACTGTTTGGTGAAGGGAATGTTGTTGAGAGTGTCGCCCGTGCCGTTGAGGCCGACCACCAATCCATAGCCGATGAGCTGGTTCTGGCGCACGCCCTCGATATTGGCGAGGTCCTTGATGCGCGAAGTCGCCCCGGCGTTCGGCGCGGCGAACGCGGTCAATAGCACGGCCAACAATGCGGCTCGCAACGTCGTCGTCATCACTGCTCCCCAATGTGACGCTTAACTGACATCTCCTATGCGAACGCCGTGCCAAGCCGGGCGCGCTATCCAAGACTCTGGCGGCATTGCGGTTTTTGAATCGGCGCGGCGACAGCGGCCTGCGCGCGGACCGGCAGGAAACGTCCACGGCGGCAAATATTGCCGGGGCATTTACCGTTCGTTAACCATAAAAGGCCACGCTGCAGGATATTCGGGACCGGCATGTCCGGTTGGGATTTTCCAACGATGCGCATTTATGGACCGAACGGAACTGCATTGGCCTCGGCGCCCGCCATGGCGCGCCGCAGCAACGCCGGCTCGTTCACCGTCAGCGAAGAGGAGACGCCGCGCAATACCGCCGCGGCCGGCAATTTGCGCGCGGTGTCGACCGTCGATGCGCTGATCGCATTGCAGGGGGTGGAAGACTCGACCGAGCGCAAGAAACGCGCGGTCGTCCGCGGCCGCAAGGCGCTCGACGTGCTCGATGCGCTCAAGCTCGCCGTGCTGGACGGCAGCGTCGAGCCCTCGACGCTGGCGCGTCTCAAGGTCGCAGCCGAAGGGCTGACCGACGAAACCGGCGATCCTGGCCTCGACACAGTGCTGGGCGAGATCGATCTGCGCGTGGCGGTCGAATTGGCCAAGGCCGGCATCCGCTAGCGCGGGATCGTTTTACCGTTCCGGCCTGTTCAATATTGCTCAGCCGGCGCCCGTCGAAACCGCGCCGGTTTTTCCGCCCATCTTTGCCAAGTCATTGAGTTGTCACAATAAACTATCTCGCCATATGCCATTATTCGCATATTGTCCGCAGCCCGGCGCGCGTATATAAGCCTGCCGCAACGGGAGGACGGACGTCGTATCCAAGAACCATAAAAAGGTAGGGAATCGGTGGGAATGCTGGCTAAAACCAAGACATATCGGCCGTCAGACAAAGAGCCGTTCATGAATGAGCGGCAGCGCGACTACTTCCGCGCCAAGCTGCTTGCATGGCGGGAAGACATCTTGAAAGAGGCCAAGGAAACGCTGCAGCATCTGCAGGAAGAAAATCAGAATCATCCCGACCTCGCCGACAGGGCGTCGTCGGAAACCGACCGCGCCATCGAGCTGCGCGCGCGCGACCGCCAGCGCAAGCTGATCGCCAAGATCGACGAGGCGCTCGGCCGCATCGAGGAAGGCACCTACGGCTATTGCGAGGAGACCGGCGAGCCGATCTCGCTGCGCCGCCTCGAAGCGCGGCCGATCGCTACGCTGTCGGTGGAAGCGCAGGAGCGCCACGAGCGGCGAGAACGGGTGTATCGCGACGATTGAGCCGCCGGCGTCATCGCCGCGAAGGCTGGGACCGATAACCCAAGTCTTTGCAAATTGAATGCGGTGAGAAGACGCGAGCGATTTTCGTCTCACGGGACGAGTATTACACGGCGTATGGGTCCCCGCCTTCGCGGGGACAACGGCAGAAATAGTTGCCGAGCTTGTCCCTCAATTCAAAAGTTTAAGCAGCAACTCATTTTAAGTAACAACTCAGCCACCATCCAGATGGGTAAAATCGTCCGCAGTCTTTGCCGTGGTGGCTCATCGGTCATTAGGGCTTGTCCACCACATTACGCTAGATTGAGGCTGAGAGAATCACCCAAAGGCGCGCGGTCGAATTGAGATGAGGGGGCTAGCTTGAAAAGCCTGCCAGCATTTGGAGCGCCGCCCGAGCGAAGCAGTTCAAATAACGTCCAGGAAAACTGTCCCGCGCAGTTTCGCGCTTCATCAGCGAGGCGACCTGGGCGAAGCCAGGCGGCTTTATGAGGAGATCCTCAAAAGCAACAAGACGCACGTGGATGCGCTGCAGTTACTTGGGCTAATACCAGGTCCCTGAGGGCGTGACTCGTTGGGGATTCACAAATCGGCGGCGATCTGATTCAAGGTGGCGAACCAAGGAGGTTCGCCATGTCGGTTCCGATACCATTGCGGCGGGATTTCAGTGCGGTTCGGCTGCGCGGATTGGCAAAGAAGACCAAGGATGGCGGGGCTCCCGTCCCAGCGCTCCGCATGATCAGCGCACCGCCTCCACCTACATCTTCGGCGCCGTCTGCCCGAAGGAGGGCAAGGGCGCGGCCCTGATCCTGCCAGCCTGCAATACCGAAGCGATGAACTTGCTCTTCGCTGAGATCGCCGAGATCATCGCGCCCGGCGCCCACGCCGTCCTCCTGGTCGACCAGGCCGGCTGGCATCTATCGACGCGCCTCGTCGTGCCGCCCAACATCACCATTCTCGCCCTGCCGCCAAAATGTCCCGAACTCAAGCCGGTCGAGAACGTCTGGCAGTTCATGCGCGACAACTGGCTCTCCAACCGCATCTTCAAATCCTACGACGATCTCGTCGATCATTGCTGCGAGGGAGTCCGCCCAAAATAGAAAATTACTAAGCAATATCAATCAATTACAAATTTGCCTCTGTTTGTACCCCCAAATTTACCCGCGAATTAGTCCCGAATTTCAGCGGTTGGTCGCGAACAGCAGCGATTGTGTCCACAAAGCGTTCGGCATCCGCGGCCTCAAATTCGACGCCAAGGGCGGCACGCTCGAGGATTTGGTTCGCAAGACACTTGCGCCAGGCGCCAACTGACAAACGCAATACGACAAAACTACAAGCGTGAATGATCGCTAAGAAACGTAGTGCCTGCCAAACGCCTCGGCGATTGCGTCCGGCGACAGATGATGCGTATCCATGTGCCAATCGCCGCTCGCGATGCCATCGCCTCGATCCGACAGCGCATAGACGTCGAGGAAGCCCATGCCGGCAGCGAGCGCGCGCTCCTTCAATGTCGCATTGAAGATTCGGAGGAGGTGGACAAATTGGCCGGCCTCATCTTTCGACAGCGCGTCCATCTGAATGTTGGTGGCAGGCACGCCGGCGACAATCAGCCGATGGCCGTGGCGAGCGGCCACGCCGGCAACATAGGTCAGGTAAGGTTCTATCGTCGATGTCGCGACATTATCCAGCGAACCGTCCGGCGTCTTTTTCCACGCTTGAATGATTCCCTCGTCATGCCGGCAGTCGATCTCGCCAATGACCAGCAAGATTGCCGATTCCGGCGGCAACCTCGCCATGACCGCCTCGAACCTATGCTTATATTTATTTGGATTTGTGTTCCCAAGATGCCACTGCTTGATGCCGGAAATCCATTCCGTCATGCAGCGCATAGCTTGTCCGCCGCAGGACACCGCAACGCTATGTGCGGTCAGCGAGTGACTCTCGCCAATAACATAGAGCGTTGCCGTGCCAGGCGTCTGGCCAAGCGCCCGATGGGCCTGCCGCCAAGACAGCAACCTGTCCAAGTGATGCCAGTAGACGCAGATGTTTACTCGCTCCGGATCCACTTTCGTAAGAATGAGCCGCGACCCGTCGAGCCGCGCCCTGCATTGCTCGTAGTCCTCGGCCAAGAAATGCAGTATCGCCAATTCCACTGCGGCCTCGAGCCCGAAATCGGCAGGGTCCAGGTCGCAAACTTTTCGGTATGCATCGGCCGCCCTGGCTGCATCGTCCAAATCGTAATGCCTGCGGCCAAGCTGGAGATGGGCCTCGGCGAAGGCCGATTTGATAGCGATCGCCTTTTCATAACTCGCGGCCGCATCCTGCAGCCGGCCGAGCTCCGTCAGCGCATTTCCCCGATTGAAGCAGGCGTCCGCATCGTCGGGCTTGAGTGCGATCGCACGATCGTAGCTGGCGATAGCTTCATCGAAATGCTTGAGTTCTTCCAATGTCACGCCGCGATTTGCGTGGGCTTCTGCATAATCCGGAATGAGCGTTATCGCGCAATCATAGCTCGCGAGCGCCTCATCGAAGCGCTTCAGCTTGTGCAACGTCACGCCGCCATTGTAGTGAGCCGCCGCGTGGTCGGGCTTCAGCGCCGCCGCGCGATTATAGCTGGCGAGCGCCTCGTCGAATTGATTGAGTTCCTGCAGGGCGACGCCGCGATTGAAAAAAGCTTCCACATAATTCGGATCGATGCGCACCGCCTTATCGTAACTGGAAACGGCAGCGGCGAACTGGTTCAACTTTTGCAGCGCGATACCGCGATTATTGCAGGCGCTCGCATAATTCGGCTTGAACTTGATGGCCTTATCATAACTGGCGACGGCGGCGTCCAGTTGATTGAGTTCCTTGAGCGCATTGCCGCGGTTGAAATAGGCGTCCGCGTTATTGGGATTGATCGATATCGCCTGGGCAATCAGGTCGGCGGCAAGCTGGTAATTCTTGAACTCGCTGGCAACCACACCAAGCAGATGGATCGCATCGAAATGCCGAGGCTGGATCTTTAAAATATCCGAGTAAAGGGTCACCGCTTCTTGCAGCCGGCCCCGCTGATGCAAAGCGATGGCTTCGTTCAGCTTCAATTGAGCCTGAACAGCCGATGCATTATCGGCGAGCGATAAGTTTCGGACGTTCCTGAATTTTCGCGACATTCTGCTTTTTTGCGAATCGGATGCGAAATTCGTGAAACACAATATGGGTGCGACTCTGCGATGTCAAAAACTCGCCGAAAAGACTGTCTCGACCGCCTCGGCATGTAAGCCGAGGAAGCACGACCGCCCGGCGGGGCTTACCTGACTAAAGCGACGAATGGCGCGCTTTTTGATGGTGCCCTGGCCGCACTCGAACTACCGGCAGAAACCCATATTTGCGGCGTTTTGTAGTCGTGTGATTCTGGCTCTACTCACATAGCTACTCATACTTTTGTTCGCGCGGGCGGTTCGATTCTTGATTGTTCCCGGCGAGCAATGTCCGGCGGCTTGGGAAGCTGCCGTTCTACCATTGAACTACGCCCGCACATTCAAACAATTAGCAGGTTTTTCAAATTGCGCTAGGCACCGCCTAGGGCACCGGCAAAAACTCCGGCGCATTCAAATGCGAGTTGCGACCCGCGCGGCGGTCCTAATGTCTTCAATCCGCACGTCGAGAGCTTGGAGCGACTGGCGCATATCGGTGAAAACAGGCTGGTCACCTGCAGGATCGGAAATGGTGAGGATCGCGGTGAACGGCACGCCATTCGCCGGCACCTGCTCGCCCGCACGCGTCAGGTATTCAACGAACAAACGCCAATTTGGTGACTTGCCAATACCGTTAGGGATGGTCTTGGCAAAGGCTTTCACCAGACTCCACTTGAGACCGTGTTCGATTCGCTCCGCCTCAACCACTGGGGATTCCGCCTTGCCCGGCAGATAGATGGGATAGAGACGGCCTTTCCAACGTGGCTTGACGGAGGCGGCGTAAAGAATGGCGCGTGCGGAGTCGATATGCAAAGCGACGGTTTGGCACTTCGGTCACCCTAAACGCACGCGGCCTCCGGCTGGGGAGCATCCGGAGGCCGCGTCGTTTACGCCATTTACGCTCGCGAAACGCAAACGGCGGGGGAGCTCGTTCGACTACGCCACCGAACGTAACCTGTGCACGCGCACTGAGAACCAATACTCACTGTCCGCAACACGCACTAGAACGGCAGCAGGACCTGCATTAGCTGTTGGCCGTACGGGTCTTGCTGAATGTCGGTGACCTGGCCGTGTCCGCCATAGGCGATGCGCGCCTGGGCGATCTTGCTGGAATCGATGGTGTTGTCGCTCTGGATGTCTTCCGGCCGCACGATGCCGGCGACGATCAATTCGCGCATCTCGAAATTGACGCGGATCTCTTGCTTGCCCTCGACCACCAGATTGCCGTTGGGCAGCACCTGGGTCACCACCGCAGCGACGTTGGTCTGCAGCGCTTCCGAGCGGTTGATGGTGCCTTTGCCGTCGGCGGCCGAATTTGAATCCGTCGTGAGAAGGCGCGTCGGCACCGTAGCATTCACGATCGGCACTTTGTTCTTGCCGAAGAAATTGGTAATTCCGGAATCCTCCGACGTCGTCCGCGTGCGCTGCGTCTCGTTGGAGAGATTGGCCTTGTCGGTGATGTTGACCGTGACGGTGAGGATGTCGCCGATCTGGTGCGCGCGCTGGTCCTTGAAGAAGGCGCGCGAGCCGTTGCGCCACAGCGAATTGGGATTGTAGGAGGCCGGCTGCGCAGCCGGCATCGGCATCTGCACCGGCTTGTAGCCCGGCCGCGCGGTCGGATTGTCGACCGCCGACAGCGGCGGCTGTTGACCGATATTCTTGATCCGGTCGATCGCAGCGCAACTCGACAACAGCGAAGCGGCAACGGCGGCGAGAACCGCGTGACTCGCAAGGGTTATGACTTTCATCGACATCACTTTCACAAAAGGCGCAACGGCGCCGTTACGTTTGGCATTGACTCAAAACACAACGCGACCACCGTTTACGCTTCACGCTATCGCGTCACGGGCGCACCGGCAGGTTGGCGGCAAGCCGCGGCGTACCGGAGCTGATCACGACGCGGCCGGGCGCTACCACCACGCCCTGTACCGTGCGCTTGGATTGTTCATTGAGCACCGAGATCACGTCGCCTTCGGCGCCGCCTTCGGTCGCCTTGCCGCGCACCGTGAGCATGATGCCCGGCACATTGTAGACCAGCGTCACCGTCTCGTTGCGTTGGACCACTTCGGGCTTCATCAGATCGGCGACGCGCAGCGGCCGGCCGGCCTGCATCGCGGCACGCGCGGCGAACCCGACCGCCTGGTCGGCATTTCTGATGAGTTCGCGGCCGACGTCGGCGCGCGGGCGGCGCTCGACCGCCACGTCGTTGTCCTTGATCACCTCGCCGCGCTCGACCGGGCGGAGCAAAGTCACGACCTCGGCGGTTGCGGCGGCGCGGCCGGTCAGATGCAGCGTGCCACGGGTGCCGGCGCCGGTCGGCATGTCGAGCGTGGCGTCGAAGCGGCCGCTGCGGTTGTCGTAATTGATGTAGGCGACGCGCGGATCGCCCTTGGCGGATGGTTCCACATGGATCATGCGCATCTCGCGCTCGAAATGCACGACGATGTCCTTGACAGGGCCGAGCGCGTATTGCGCGGCCAGCGCCTCGGCGACGCGGTCCTCGATGATCTTGGCGGGGATCGCGCGGCTCGCCCGCGTCACCGTCACTTCGGCGACGTCGCCGGTGTCGAGCCCGACCAGCGCGTAGGGGCGCACCGCCTCGATGACCGCTTCGGCCGACACCGTTCCGGTGACGCCGAGGTCGGGGGCGCGGAAGATCGGCACGTTGGCGATGATGCCGGCATGATCGACCAAGTCGCCGATGCGCACGATGCCGCCGGTGATGACGGCTTCCGCCTTGAGCTTGGGGTGTTCCGGTGCGGGTTCGGCGGCGGCGACGGCGCCGAGCGCGAGCAGGGCGGCGGTTGCGATGGCGAGCTTGCGGATCATGGTTATGCCTCAGCGGATCAAATTGGCGTCGGATTGCAGCATCTGATCGGCGGCGGTGATCACCTTGCCGTTCATCTCGTAGGCGCGCTGCGCGGCGATCAGGTTGGTGATTTCGGTGACCGAGTCGACGTTGGACTGTTCCAGGTTGCCCTGCTGTATGTCGCCGGCACCGTCGGTGCCGGCCAACCCGTCCTGCGGCGTGCCGGATGCCGGCGTCTCCGTGTACATGTTGTCGCCGGTCGGCAGCAGGCCGGTCGGATTGATGAAGCGGGTGATGGTGAGTTGCCCCAGGATCGTTGGCGTCGTCGAACCCTGCGGGATCACCGAGACCTGGCCCTGCGGATTGATGGTCAAGCCCGTCGAGTTGTTGGGAATCGTGATGGCGGGCTGCACGACATTGCCCTGCGCAGTAACGATGCGGCCGGTATTGTCCATCTGGAACGTACCGTCGCGGCTATAGGCGTAGGTGCCGTCGGGCAACTGGATCTTGAAGAACCCGTCGCCGCGGATCGCGACGTCGAGCGTGCCGCCGGTCTGCGCCAGCGTGCCTTGCGTCATCAACCGCGGCGTACCGACCGTCTTGACGCCGGAGCCGAGGTCGATTCCCACCGGCAAGATGTTGCCTTGCGCCGAAGTTTGCGTGCCGATCCGGCTGACGTGGTCGTACAGCAGATCCTGGAATGCGACGCGCTGGCGCTTGTAGCCGGTGGTCGTCATGTTGGCGAGGTTGTTGGCGATGACCTGAACGTTGAGTTCCATGGCCATCATGCCGGTCGATGCTGTACTGAGCGCGCGCATGGATTTAACTCTCCGTCATCGTCAAGCTGGAACTTCGGCGAGCTTGTCGATCGCCGATTGGCTGATGTCGTTCTGCTGTTGCAGTAGGCTGTCGATCTGGGTGTAGGCGCGGGTGATTTCGATCATGCGCGACATCTCGACGACGCCATGCACGTTCGACTGCTCGATCGAACCCTGAATAAGACCAGATGTCGCCGCCGCGGGTTGCGGCTGCGCGCCGCCTACCGGATTGAACGTGCCGTTGCCTGCTTTCTGCAACTGCTGTGGATTGGCAAAATCGACCAGCCGAATCTTGCCGCGTGCGGAATCGACGTTCGAGGCGCCTTCGCGCACGCTGATCGTGCCGTCGCGGCTGATTTGTATCTGACGGTCGTTCGGCTGCAGCGTGATTGGGCCGCCGTCGCCGAGCACCGCATAGCCGTCGCTGGTGACGAGCTGACCGGTGGCGTTGATCTGCATCGAGCCGTTGCGGGTGTAACGGTCGCCCTGCGGCGTCTGCACGACCAGGAAGCCGGGGCCGTCGATCGCGACATCGAGTGGATTGCCGGTGTGCTCGGCCGCGCCCTGGCTCATATTGTGCCACATGCCGCGGTCCTGCACGAAGCTTATGCGGGTGCCGGTCAGGTCGGCGCGCGCCGGAGAGGAAAGATATTCTTCGAACACCGAACCGTCGGCTTTGTAGCCGGTGGTGTTGAGGTTCGCGATATTATTGGCAACTACGTCCATCTCGCGCGCGAGCGCGACTTGGCGCGACAGTCCGACAAGGATCGCGTTCTGCATCGGCCTTCTCCCCTAGCTCATCCAGCGAGGCCCGCCCTCCCGAGGCCGGCCTTGCCGAAAGTCACAGCTAGCTCTCCCAAGCCAGCGGCTGACGAAGGCTTTGCAGGCACCATGCCAAGTGATAATATTGTGTAAAATCAGAGCGTTACCAGAAAACACCGGATTCCACGCCAGGCAAAAACCGCCCTTGCGGTACCCGCACCCGGCAAAACATTCCTGCCGAACGGGCGTCGGAAAGCATCTGTTAACCATACCGACCTACGCTCATTCGCAAGGGGAGCGCGCGGGCCGCGCATCCGCGGTGTCTGACCCGTGACACCCGTTGGCGGCTCAATCCGTTGCGATCGGGGTCATCATGGCTAAAGCCAAAAAAGCTGACGAAGAACAAGAGTTAGAAGAAGAGCTGGACGACGGCGAAGAGCAGGAAGCAGAAAAACCGAAAGGAAAACTGCCTTCTTGGCTCAAGCTGCCATCGTTCGCGATGCCGTCACGCAAGGTGATGATCATTGTGGCGGCCGGCCTGCTGGCGCTCGGCGGCGGCGGCGGGGCCTACTTCTATTTCTTCAGCAGTTCCGAACATGAAGGGCCGGCGAAAACTGCGGCCAAACCGGTCAAGCCGGCGACCTTCGTCGATCTGCCAGACGTGTTGGTCAATCTGTCGAGTGGCGCCAACGAGCGCACGCAATATCTCAAAGTGAAGATCGTGCTCGAAGTGCCGACGCCGGAGGTGGTGACCGAGATTCAACCGCTGATGCCGCGGGTTCTGGACACCTTCCAAACCTATTTGCGCGAATTGCGGCCGAGCGATCTCGACGGCTCCGCGGGCCTTTACCGGCTCAAGGAGGAATTGACCCGCAGGGTCAATGCGGCCGTCGCGCCGAACCGTGTCACCGCCGTTCTCTTCAAAGAAATCATCGTTCAGTGACGGACTAACCGATGGCGCCCGAACAGCAAGATGCCGGTCAAGCCGCGCCAGCGGCCGAATTGAGCGTGGCGCAGGAAAAAGGGGCACCGGCGGAGGGGGCGACCGCGGCTGCGGGCGCCGAGAAATCCGCCGCCGTGGCGGCCGCCGATGAGGCTGCCGCGCAGTGGGCGGCGATGGCCAATGAAGGCGGAGTTCAGAGCAATAAGGGCGGCACCGAGCGCATCCTCAATCAGGATGAAATCGACACCATGCTCGGTTTCAGCCTGACCGATGTCTCGCTGAACGACAATTCCGGCATCCGCGCCATCATCGATTCGGCGATGGTGTCTTACGAACGCCTGCCGATGCTGGAAATCATCTTCGACCGCCTGGTACGGTTGCTGACGACCAGCTTGCGCAATTTCACCTCCGACAACGTCGAAGTCTCGCTCGACCGCATTACCTCGGTGCGGTTTGGCGACTATCTCAACTCGATCCCGCTGCCGGCGATCCTCGCCGTCTTCAAGGCGGAGGAATGGGACAATTTCGGCCTCGTCGCCGTCAATTCCAGTCTGATCTATTCGATCATCGACGTGCTACTCGGCGGCCGACGCGGACAGAACACAGTGCGCGTGGAAGGACGCCCCTACACCACGATCGAGACGAACTTGGTCAAACGCATGATCGAGTTGGTGATGTCGGATGCCGAGCTCGCCTTCAAGCCGCTGTCGCCCGTCAAATTCACCATCGACCGGCTCGAGACCAATCCGCGCTTCGCTGCGATTACGCGGCCGGCCAATGCGGCGATCCTGGTGCGGCTGCGCATCGACATGGAAGACCGCGGCGGCAACGTCGAGCTGTTGTTGCCCTACGCGACGATCGAGCCGATCCGCGCCACCTTGCTCCAGATGTTCATGGGCGAGAAGTTCGGCCGCGATCCGATCTGGGAAGATCACCTGGCGACCGAAATCGGCCAGGCGCAGATCTCGGTCGCTGCCGTGCTGTACGAGGAGCGCCTACCGTTGCGCAAGATGATGAACCTGAGCGTCGGCGATACGATTCCGCTCGAACTTAAGCCCGATGCGCTGGTCGCCGTTCGTTGCGGGGACATCACCCTAACCGAAGGCCGCATGGGCAAAATCGGCGACCGCATCGCGGTGCGGATCGCCAAGCCCTTGCGCAAACCCCGGACTACGTTCGCTATGTTCGAGAATGCGGACGAGCCGGCCAATCGATTGGAGGGGACGTGAGCTATCATTATGGTTATCTAGTCGAAAGCATGGTCTCGATCCTGCTGCTGCTCACGATCCTGTATTGCGTACGACTTAACAAGCAGCTTCGCTTGCTCAAGGCCGACGAGCAGACCCTGCGCGCGACCATTTCCGAGTTGATCACCGCCACTGAAATCGCAGAGCGTGCAATCGCCGGCTTGAAGGCGACGATGCGCGAAGGCGAGCAGAGCCTGGCCGCCCGGCTGCAACGGGCGGAGACGCTCAGCGCCGACATCGAGCGCCAGCTCTCCGCCGGCGAGGAACTGCTGACGCGGCTCACGCGCATCGTCGGCGCCGCCAAGCCGCCGGTGAGGGAGCCGTCCCTGGCTCTTGACCCCAAGTCGGTCGTGGCCGCAGCTCAAGCTTTCGCTGAACGCGCCACCGCGCGCGTGCGCAGCCTTGCCGCATGATCCGCTTTGCGCGCGATTTCCGGCTGATCCCGATCGTCCTGTTGGCGACGATCTGCCTGTTCGCGCTCAAAGTCTCGGGTCTCGTGTTCGACGGCGGCTATACGCTGGCCGAGCGGTTGCAGCGGCTCAATAAGAACGGCATGCAGGTCGCCACGGGCGAGAGCGTGCCCGATTATCCCAAGATCGTGTTCGCCGACAAGGACGCGCCGGTCCCCGCGTTCGCGGCGCCCATATCGAAGCGACCTTGGGCGCAGGAGATGTTCAACTTCGGTGGCGACAAAAACGACATTACCGGGTCGGTCGAAGGCGGCGAGAAACCGAACGGCCCGCCGCTCAAGACGAGCACCCAGCCGCCTGAGCCGCCTAAGGTGAAAGTCGGCGACGTCACGGCGCCGATCGAAGCCGGCAGGATTGCGTCGGCCAGCGAGCGCGCCATTCTGGGACGCCTGCAGGACCGCCGCAAGGAACTCGACACGCGCAGCCGCGAACTGGAAATGCGCGAAAACCTGCTCAAGGTCACGGAAAAGCGTCTGGATGACAAGCTCGCCGAACTCAAGAGTTTGGAAGGGCGGATCAAAGCCGCCATGGGTGCCCGCGACAAGGCCGAGGCCGACCGCTTCAAGGGCATCGTCTCCATGTACGAGAATATGAAATCGAAGGACGCCGCGCGCATCCTCGAACGGATCGACATGAGGATTCAGGTCGAGGTCGTCAGCGCGATCAAGCCGGCCAAGATGTCGGAAATCCTCGCGCAAATGACGCCGGAGGCCGCCGAACGGCTTACCGTCGAACTGGCGCGGCGCGCGGACGGCAAGCCGCAGAATCCGGACCAGTTGCCGAAGATCGAAGGTAAAACGAGCGGTGGTTGAGCGAATGAGCGCGACGACCGTAAGCCGGGTAAAAACTGACGGTTAACGCGACATTAAACGGGAATCCCTAGGCTGTTGCGGTCGGCATTGTTGCCGGCTGGAACGGCTGCATGACGGCAACGCCCCACAGCCCGAGGACGGTCCGCGCGCGCAAGCGTTTGCGGGGGCTGCCGCTATTTGGTCGCGCGCTGGCGATCGTCGCACTCCTGCAATTGTTGATGTTGATCGCGCTGCCGTTCGGCGGCCGCGCGCTGGCCGAAGAGCGGGTCAAGGGCGAAGTCAGGGTCAGCACCGACGGCGGCTATGCGCGCCTGGTATTCCGTTTCGAAAAGGAAGTGCCCGCCAGCATCCACATGACCTATCCGGTCATGGTGGTGACGTTCAAACAGCCGGTCGCCATCTCCGTCGATCGGCTTAGCGGCAGTGCGCCCGATTATATCGGTGCTGCGCGGATCGATCCCGACGGCAGGTCGGTTCGCATCGCACTGGTGCACAATGTGAAGATCGATTCCATACCGGCCGCTGAACAGCTTTTTGTCGATTTGTTGCCGGAGACCTGGAGCGGATTGCCGCCAAGTCTACCGCGCGAGACGATCGAAGATCTCGCCAAACGCGCGCTTGATGCTGAACGCGAACTGCGGCGGCAACGGATCACCGTCAAGGCCGAGAAGGAGAAGAAGACGGCCGAAATCCGTGTTAAGGTGGCGACCCAGCCAACGTTCACCCGCTACGTCTTCGCGATGCCGGAGCTGACGAATGTCGCTCCCCAAAACGCAAATGGGAAGCTGACGCTCGAATTCGATCAGCCGATCAAATGGGATCTGTCGGATGCCAGGGTGGCAATGCCGCCGACGCTACGATCGATCGACAACGACCTCGGCGACGATTCGGTGACCGTCACCTTCACGTTCAACGGCGACCCGCAAGTGCGCACCTTCCGCGAGGACCGCAGCATCGTCATCGATGTCAGCCACGATGGTGCCAAGCCCAAGGCGGCGGAGCAGGGCGCCAAGCCCAAGCAGGCCACCGCGCCCGCTGCCGCGCCGGGCATCGCGCCGCCGGCCGCAGTACCGGGCATCACGCGGCCCGAGACCGTGCCGGTCAAGGATGCCGCCGCCGTACCGCCGCCGCAGGCCGATAGCGAAGCCCCGCCGGCCAAGCCGCCTGCCGCGTCCGCGCCGCCGGCGGCCAAACCGGCTGCCGTCGCCGCGCCGCCGCCAATGGCTCCGCCGTCACCGGTCAAGCTATCCGCCGCGGCCGCGCCGCCAGTAACTCCCGCGCCGGCGCCGCCGGTTAAAGCGGTGGAAAGCGCGCCGCCGCCGGCCCCGCCGCCGCCCAAAGATGCAGCGGGTGCACCGGCGTCACCAGTCAGCCCGGCGCCGACGCTTGCTGCGGTCGCCGCTCCGCCGAGGCCTGCAAAACCCGCGGCGACCGGACGCAAGCTGCCGCCGGCCGATCCGAATGCGCCCGTCATCGTCGATGTGCGCCAGTCCGGCGACAGCTTACGCGCCGAATTCCCGTTCGTGGCCGCAACGCCGGCTGCCGTTTTCCAACGCGCCGACACGTTTTGGCTAGTGTTCGACAGCGCCGCTATGATCGATATTTCCGCGTTGACAAAAGATACCAGCCGGATAATCCACTCCGTCGTGCTGGAGCACGGCGCGGACGGCGAGGCGATCGTGCGCATCAAGCTCGAGCGGCCGCGCCTGGTGAGTTTGGAGACCGACAGCCCGGGTTGGATCATCAATATCGGCGATAACGTTACAGTGCCAAGCCGTCCGCTCGCCATCGCCCGCAACATCGTCAGCAAGAACCGCACCAGCCTCTCGATTCCGTTCGATCATCCGGCCAAGGTCCACATCCTGACCGATCACGACATTGGCGACAGGTTATTGGTGGTCACCGCGCTTGGGCCTGCGCGTGGATTCTTGAAGGCGCAGAACTTCGTCGAATTACGCGCGCTGCCGTCCATCCAAGGCGTGGTGCTGCAGCCGCTCGCCGATGATGTCACGGCGGAGCTCGCAGTCGACAAGATCACCGTCACCCGGCCGGGCGGCCTCTCGCTCTCGTCGATGGCGGCCACGGCGGAACCGGTAAGCACATTCCGGGCGCTGAGCTTCGACACCCAGCTGTGGGCTTATAACCGACAAGCCAAATTCAATACCCGGCAGGCCGAGCTAATGCAGATCGCGGCCATGGCGCCGCCGAGCCAACGCAAGCCGGCGCGGCTCAATCTCGCGCGTTTCTATCTTGCTTGCGGAATGTCGGCGGAGGCCAAGGCGGTGCTCCAGGTGGAACAGGCCGACGCGAAGAACGACGACGACATAACTGGCAGCGTGCTCGAGTTGGTGGCTAATCTCATGCTCGCCCGCCCCGAGGACGCGCTCAAGGGACTGTCCAATCCGCGCATCGGCAACCAGCTCGATGCGCCGATCTGGCGCGGGATCGCCTATGCGGACCTCAGCCAATGGCCGAGCGCGCAAGCCTCCTTCAAGAACACCGACAACGCGATTTCATCACTACCGATCGAGCTGCAGCGTATGGCGCTGCGCAAGGCGCTCAGGACGGCGATCGAAGTGCGCGATTTCAACGGCGCCGACCGCATCCTCAGCGAGATCATCTCGCTCGGCGTGCCGCCGGAAATGAAGCCCTCGATTGCGGTGCTGGTCGGCCGCCTGAAAGAAGCTTTGGGCCGCAGCTCGGAAGCGCTCGCCGGCTATCATGCCGCGGCGATTTCGTCCGACCGGCTTGCCGCCGCGGACGGGCGTCTGCACGAGATCATGCTGCGCTATGCCATCGGCGATATGTCGCGCAAGGAGGCGATCGACGCGCTGGAAACGCTCACCACGATCTGGCGTGGCGACGAAATCGAAGCCCAGGGGCTTAAGCTGCTCGCGCATCTTTATACCGATGAGAAAAACTATCGCGCCGCCTTCCACGTGATGCGCACGGCATTGCTGGTGCATCCCTATTCCGAATACACCCGGGCGATCCAGGACGAAGCGGGCGTTAGTTTCGATCACCTCTTCCTCGGTGGCGAGGCCGACGCATTGCCGCCGATTGAGGCGCTCGGCCTGTTCTATGACTACCGCGATCTCACCCCGATCGGGTGGCGCGGCGACGAGATGATTCGCAAGCTGGCCGACCGGCTGGTATCGGTCGATCTGCTCGATCAGGCCGCCGAATTGCTCCAGCATCAGGTCGATAACCGTCTGCAAGGCAGCGCGCGCGCGCAGGTCGCCACGCGGCTCGCCGTCATCTATCTCATGAATCACAAGCCGCAGCGCGCGATCGACACCTTGCAGAAGTCACGCGCCGCGGAGCTGCCCACCGAACTGCGCGACCAGCGCCTGTTGCTGGAGGCGCGCGCTTTGTCGGAGACCGGCCGCCATGATCTGGCGCTAGAACTGATCGCCAATATCGACACCCACGAGGCGATCCGGCTGCGTTCGGATATCCTGTGGGCGGCGCGGCGCTGGCGTGCCGCCGCCGAGCAGATCGAGGTGCTCTATGGCGACCGCTGGCGCGACTTTACGCCGCTCAATGAGACAGAGCGCTTCGACATCCTGCGCGCGGCGATCGGCTATTCGCTCGGCGACGAGCCGTTAGGGCTCGCGCGCTTCCGCGAGCGCTATGCCCCAAAGATGGCGAACACCCCGGATGCGAACGCTTTCGACGTGGTGAGCTCGCCGATCGGTAGCAGCGGCCAGGACTTCCAAAACGTCGCCAAGAAGGTCACCGGCATCGATTCGCTGGAGGCGTTTCTGCGCGACCTGCGCAAGCGCTATCCGGATTCGTCGGCGATCTCGCGCCCCGCCCCGCCTCCCGGTGCCGGCGCCGCCGCGGCACCCGCTGCCGTGGCCTCGCCGCCGAAAGCGCTCGGCGCCGAGCCACCCAAGCCCGACCGCACGCCGACTGGGTCGGTCACACGCCGGCAGCGGGCGTCCTGAACTTGTTGCGCCCATCTTACTCCGGCACGATTTCGCCCGAGCTGCCGAATTCCTTGGGAAAATCCTTCAGCTGGTGAACCCGTCGCGCATCGGCAATACGGTTTCGGCATAGTTCACGTGCAGGCCAGGGCTGAACCGCAACGTCGGCGGTGCCGCTGCGGACGTCGACGACGGAGTTTAATTCCCGTAGCTCTGGATGAGTGAGCCGGCCACCAGGCTCCAGCCGTCGACCAGCACGAAGAAGATAAGCTTGAACGGCAGCGACACCACCACCGGCGGCAGCATCATCATGCCCATCGACATCAGCACCGAGGCCACCACCAGGTCGATGATCAGGAACGGCAGGAACAACAGGAAGCCGATCTCGAAGGCGCGTTTGAGCTCGGAGATCATGAAGGCCGGCACCAGCACGCGCATCGAGATGTCCTCGGGCTTGGCCGGCGCGGCTTCCTTCGACATGTCAATGAAAAGCTTCAGATCCTTTTCGTTGACGTTCTTCTCCATGAACGCGCGCAACGGCACCGTGCTGCGCTGGAACGCCTGTTCGGCGGTGATCTCATTGGCGATCAGCGGCCGCACGCCGGTGTCGTAGGCTTTTTGCAGCGCCGGCCCCATCACGAAAGCGGTGAGGAACAGCGAGAGCGAAACGATCACCGCATTGGGCGGCGCGGTGGCGGTGCCGAGCGCGGTGCGCAAAAGCGACAGCACCACGACGATGCGGGTGAACGACGTCATCATCACGAGGATGGACGGCGCCAGCGATAGCACCGTAAGCAGCGCGATCATCTGGATCACGCGTTCGGTCAGCCCGCTGCCTTGGGCGAAGTTGACGCTGATGTCCTGCGCGGCGGCGGGCTGGGTGGCCGCTGCGACCAGTCCGGCTACTCCAACCACCACCGTCAAAAGACGGACACGGCGGTCGGAAATGCCTCTCACGTTTTTCCTGACGGACGACCGAGCAAGTTGGCCATCTCCTCTTCGAGGTTGTCTAATGGCGCCTTGACCGGGGCGGGGGTGGGTTTTGGCTCGGGCTTGAATTCGGCCGGCGGTTCGATTCTGACGTCGAGCTTCGGCTCGAACTTAGATTCAAACTTGGGTTCAAATTTCGGTTCGAATTTGGTGTCGATCTTGGCTTCGCGCGGCGGTTCGAATTTGGGTTCGAGGCGCGGCTTGAGATCGCGCGGCGGCGCCGGTTTGGCCGGCGGCGCGACGAGCGGATCGGTCACCGGCGGGCGGCTTTCCGGCGCCGGCGCGCGGCGTAGCGCGGCTTCCAGCTGCTGCGCCATTTCGGCGAGGTTATGATCGGTCTGCGGCGGCGCCTCGTGTGGCGGCGGCACGGGCGCGACGCTCGGACGCAATGCCGGTTCGCTGCGGGCGGGAGCGTCGGGCGGGTTGAGACGCGTCGATAACTCGGCGGCCAGACCGGAAAGGCTGTCGGCCGGGCGCGGACGCGCAGGCGGCTCCGGCGCCAACCACGGTTCTTCGGTGGCGGACGAACGGGACGGGCGCGGCGCCGGAATCGGCGCCGGCTCGTTCAGCGGTTGCAGCGGCCACGCGCCTTCGACGCTGGGGCTTTGCCGCGCTACGGGCTCGGGCGCAACGTTGTTGACCCGCGCCGGTTCGCGCGCGCCGGTCGCGCGCACGATATTAGGCTCGACCACGACGTCGGTAGGGCCGCCAATCATCAACAGATGCTCGACGTTGTCGCGGCGGATCAGGACCAGGCGGCGGCGGCCGTCGATAGTGGCGGCGTCTATGACGGCCAGCCGCGGCTGGCGTCCGCGCGTGGCGCTGCCCAGGCGGTTGGCGCCGAACCGGCGCACCAGCCAGGCAGTCAGCCCGATCAGCGCGAGAACCACCAAAAATGCGATAAAAAATCGCGCGGCCAGTGGTATTTCCGAGCCAAACACGCTCTCGAACATCAATCCACTCCGTACCTGATGAGGCGGCTCATTGGACGGGGATCGTCCAATTGGTTAATTCCGTAAAGCATAATTTGCCGCCCGTATCCCTAACAGAGCCTTAACAAAAATTAGATCGTTTGCCATCCCACCGCGGATTCCACCACCTTACGGTCATAAACAGCGGGCGGGACAAGGGGTTCCATCCCTTAATCTTTACCAGCCATTAACCATAAGCTCGGCAAAGTCTGCCTAGCGCGGCGCTGCCGCAATGGGGACTTCTAAGGGCTGGCCGATGGCGATCACCGATATTCCGATCCTCTCTATGCTGCGGACCCGTATGCAATGGGCGCAAGAGCGCCAGCGCGTGCTGGCCGAAAACGTCGCCAACGCCGATACGCCCAAATTCCGTGCGCTCGATCTGGTGCCGCTGAAATTCGACACGAAACAGCAGAACCCGGGCGACGGCCCGCCGCTTACTACCGTTTCGCTCGTGCGCACCGAAAGCGGCCACCTCGCCGGCATCGGGCAGAGCGACTCGCCGTTCCGCTCTAAAAACGATGGCGATTACGAGGTGCGTCCGACCGGCAACGCCGTGAACCTCGAGCAAGAGATGATGAAAGTGGCCGCGAACCAAATGGACTACCAGGCGGTGACCGCGCTCTACACCCGCAGTCTCGGCCTGCTCAAAACCGCGCTCGGCAAGTCCTGACATTAGATTCCGCCGCGCTTCGGCGCGGCCAATAAGCGAAGGAGGCCAAAGTGGATTTCCTCAAGACCATGGCCATCGCCGCCTCCGGCTTGCGCGCGCAGGCCGGCCGCATGCGCATCATCTCGGAGAACATCGCCAACGCGGATTCGACGCCATCGACCCCGAACGCGCAGCCCTACCGGCGCAAGATCCCGACCTTTCAGACCGAGGTCGACCGCACGCTTGACGTCAAATTGGTCGAACTCGGCAAAACGCGCACCGACAATTCCGAATTCCGGATCAAATACGAGCCCGGCCATCCAGCCGCCGACAAGAATGGCAACGTCCGCTTACCCAACGTCAATTCGCTTCTAGAAATGAGCGACATGCGCGATGCGCAGCGTTCCTACGAAGCCAATATCAACGTCATCAGCGCGACGCGCCGCATGCTCCAGCGCACCATCGACATTCTCAAGGCCTAACCTAACAAGGAATAACAACTCATGGCTTCACCACTCGCCGCCGCCAGCGCCTACGCCAACATCGCACGCATCGCCACCGATCCGACGCGGGCGCTCGGCGTCGCGCCGGGCGCCGGCAATCCCGACGGCAGTTTTGCCGCGTTGGTCAAGGACGCGATTGGCGCCGTCACCGCGGCGGGCCACAAGTCCGACACGCAGACGCAAGCGCTGGCCAACGGCAAATCCAACATGGTCGACGTGGTCACCGCGGTGGCGCAGACCGAGGTCGCCGTCGATGCCATGGTCGCGGTGCGCGACAAGGTGATCGCGGCCTACGACGAAATCATGAAGATGCCGATCTGATTTGCCCTCTGCCAGCGGGCGGGGAGAGGGAGTAGTACGGAGAGAAGATGACCGGACCTGAGGTTCTCGACGTCGCCCGCGAGGCGATTTACACGCTCATTATCGTCGCCAGTCCGGTGATGCTGGTCGGCCTCGCGGTCGGCGTCGTCATTTCGCTGCTGCAGGCGGTCACGCAAATCCAGGAAATGACCATCGCCTTCGTGCCGAAGATCCTGGCGATCTTCATTTCGCTGCTGATCGCCCTGCCGTTCATGGCCGAAAGGCTGCACGCGGAAATGCTGCGGATCGCCGCCCGCATCGTCGGCGGATAAGTCAAAGATGAACGTCGATGTTTCATTCCTGCCGGCGCTGGCCGCCGCGTTCCTGCTGACATTCGCCCGTGTCGGCACCATGGTCATGCTGATGCCGGGCGTCGGCGAATTGAATTTGCCCTCGCGCGTGCGGCTGACCATCGCGCTGGTGCTTACCGCCATCCTGCTGCCGTCGCACCAGAAGGCCTACACGGTCGATCTCACCGCGCTCGCCCCTGTGCTCACGTTGCTGATCCAGGAAGTCGTGGTCGGCGCGGTGCTCGGCCTGACGGCGCGGCTGGCGATCTCGGCCCTGCAAGTCGCCGGCTCCGTGGTGGCGCAGCAGCTCGGCCTGGGCTTTGTCACCGCGATCGATCCGACGCAGAACCAGCAGGGCATGCTGGTTGGTAATTTCCTCACGCTGCTTGGCATCACGCTGGTGTTTGCGACCAACATGCATCACCTGGTGATCGCCGCGATGAACGACAGCTATGCGATTTTCCGGCCGGGCGAGATGCCGCTGGCTGGGGATGCGGCGCAGCACGTCACCCGCATCGTCGCCACCGCGTTCCGCATCGGCATCCAGCTATCGGCCCCGTTTCTGGTGTTCGGATTGCTGTTCAATCTGGGCCTAGGCGTCTTGTCGCGGCTGATGCCGCAAATGCAGGTGTTCTTCATCGGCCTGCCGCTGTCGATTCTGCTCGGCCTGCTGCTGCTATTGCTGGTGATGGGCGCCATGATGGGTACCTTTGTCGGCTATTTGCAGGGCGTGCTCGGCGAACTCGCACCCTACAGCTGACGGGGAACGCAGATGGCCGAAGGCGACGCCCCAGATAGCTCCGAGAAAACAGAAGACCCTACACAAAAGCGCTTGGACGAAGCGCTCGAGCGCGGCGACGTTGTCAAGAGCCAGGAGGTCAATACCTGGTTCATCATCGCCGGCGCTGCGCTGGTGCTGAGCACGTTCTCCGGCACGATGGGCAGCGCCCTCACAGCCACCATGCGCGGGATCATCGCCAACGCGCACGATATCAATATGGACGGGCCGGCTTTGCCGCGGCTGTTCGAAAAGATCGGCATCGAAATCATCGCCGCGGTCGCCATTCCTTTCCTGCTGCTGATGTTGGCCGCGCTCGGCGGCAACATGATCCAGCACCGGCTGGTCTGGTCGGTCGATCTGCTGGCCCCCAAGCTGTCCAAAATCTCGCCGGCCGCGGGCTTCAAACGGCTATTCGGAAAAGAGGCGCTCGCCAACTTCGCCAAGGGCATCGTCAAGCTGGTGCTGGTCGGCACGGTCCTCACCGCGCTGATGTGGCCCGAGCGCGGCCGCATCATGGCGCTCGAGCGCAACGATGTTGGATCGGTGTTGCCGCTCGCGCAGTCGCTTGCGCTGAAACTGATGGGCGCCGTGGTCGCCATGATGGCGGTGGTGGCGATGGCCGATTACTTGTTCCAATACCGGCAGTGGCACGAGCGGCAAAAAATGTCGCTGCGGGAAATGAAGGAGGAATTCAAGCAGAGCGAAGGCGACCCGACCATCAAGGGCAAGATGAAGCAGTTGCGTACCAACCGCGGCCGCAAGCGCATGATGGCCAACGTGCCCAAGGCGGCGGTGATCATCACCAACCCGACCCATTATTCGATCGCCCTGCAATACGAGCGCGGCATGGAGGCCCCGATCTGCGTCGCCAAGGGCGTCGATGCTGTGGCCTTGAAGATCCGGAAGGTCGCTGGCGAACATTCGATCCCGATCGTCGAGAATCCTCCGCTCGCCCGCGCGCTGCACGCCACCGTTGAGGTCGACCAGGCGATCCCCGTGGAGCACTACAAGGCGGTGGCCGAAGTGATCGGCTACGTCATGCGGCTGCGCCGGGCGGTCGTCAGGCAGCCGTCCCAGGGCCGTCCTTAGCCAAAGGGCGGGATGGCGATGGGCTGGCTCTTGCGCCGGTAGGGCGGGTTAAGGCACTCAGGAGTCATGGCAGGCGAGAAACCCACAGCGCAGCCGCCGGGCACCGACCGCAGCACGGAATCGGGGCGGCAGGCCTTCGACAAAAGCCAGAGCGCCCCGCGCTCAGGCTCAATCGGCATGGTGCTGCTGGTTGCCGTCGCGCTGGTCGCCGCCGCAGTGGCCATGCTCTATATCGAGCCGCGCTACGGCGGCACCTATATCCTGGCGCTCTTGGCTTTGCTCGGTACTGCTGGCGTGGCCGCGCTGTTCGGCATGGCCTCCGGGATCCTGCAATTTTCCAGCCGGGCGCAAGGCAATCCGCTGCTCAAGGCGGTGGTCGACCATGCCTTCTACGGCATCGTGGTCTCCGACCAGTCCGGCCGCGTGTTTTACGCCAATGTCCCCTATCTCGACCTGATCGGGGCGAGCGACAGCAATGACGTACGACCAATCGAACGGGTTTTCGTCGGCGACCCCGATGTCTCGGAAGCGATCTACCGTCTGCTCAAGGCCGCGCGCGAGGGCCGCCGTCTGCAGGAGGAGGTGCGCGTTCCCGGCGCCACCGCGCAGGCCGCGCGCTGGCTGCGCATGCGCGTGCGCCCGCTCGGCGAAAGCCCGCACGACAGCCGCATGACGGTATGGTCGGTCGCCGACGTGACGCACGATCGCGCGCGCCAGGAAAACGTGTTCCAGGAACTCCAGCACGCCATCGACTACCTGGACCACGCGCCGGCCGGTTTCTTCTCGGTCGATAGCGCGGGCGACATCGTCTATCTCAATGCGACGCTGGCGGATTGGCTCGATCACGATCTCGCCCAGGTCGGCGCCGGTTCGCTCAAGCTCGGCGACATCGTCGCCGGCGAGGGCGCGGCGCTGCTCACCACGCTCAATGCCGCGCCCGGCGACGTGAAAACCGAGGTGCTCGACCTCGATCTCAAGACGCGCGGCGGCAAGCCGGTACCGGTGCGTCTGTATCACAAGGTGGCGTACGGCGCCGACGGCATCGCCGGCGTCTCGCGCACGCTGGTGCTCAACCGCGCCAAGGACGACGGCAGCGATTCCGCCCGCGCGGCTGAAGTGCGCTTCATGCGCTTCTTCCAGAACACGCCGATGGCGATCGCCACCGTCGACAAGACCGGTCGCGTCGCGCGCAGCAACGCGCGTTTCGCCAGTTCGTTCGATGGCATGCTCAATGAAGAACGCTCGATCTACACGGTGGTCACCGAACGCGATCGCCCGGCGCTAGAAGCCGCAATCCGCAAGGCCGGCGAAGGGCAGGGCGACATCGCGCCGGTGGAAGCCGCGCTTGCCGGCGCCAGCGAGCGCTGGGCGACCTTCTTCGTGTCGGCGATCGAGGAGGAGGACCGCGACGGCGAGGCGGCGATCGTCTACGCGCTGGAAATCACCGCGCAGCGCAGCCTGGAGAACCGGATCTATCAGCAGCAGAAGATGGAGTCGGTCGGCCAACTCGCCGGCGGCATCGCGCACGACTTCAACAACGTGCTGTCGGTCATCATGATGGCGACCGATTTCCTGCTCAACGCGCACAAGCCGACCGATCCCGGCTTCCAGGACATCATCCAGATCAAGCAGAACGCCAATCGCGGCGCGGCGCTGGTTCGGCAATTGCTGGCGTTCTCGCGCAAGCAGACGCTGCGACCGCAGGTGCTCGACCTTAACGAGACGCTCAACGATCTCACCATGCTGTTACGCCGGCTCATCGGTGAGAAAGTCACGCTGACAACGGCTTTCGGCCGCGACCTGTGGCCAGTCAAGGTGGACATCTCCCAGTTCGAGCAGGTCATCGTCAATCTGGCGGTCAACGCGCGTGACGCCATGCCGGACGGCGGTAAACTCATCGTGCGCACCGCCAACGTGCCGGCGAGCGAAAGCGGCACGCTCGCCTACAAGGGCATGCCGAGCGCCGACCACGTGCTGGTCGAAGTGAGCGACACCGGCACCGGCATCCCGCCCGACATCGTCGACAAGATATTCGAGCCGTTCTTCTCGACCAAGGAGGTCGGCAAGGGTACCGGTCTCGGCCTGTCCACGGTCTACGGCATCGTCAAGCAGACCGGCGGTTTCATCTATGTGAATTCGGTGCCGGGCAACACCGCGTTCCGCATCTTCCTGCCGCGCTATGTCGCCGGTGTCGAGGATGCGGTACTGAAAATTCCCAGTGCCGAGGCGCCGGCGACCGCCGCTGGGGTACCGGCCGTTGCCGCCGCGCGGGCGGCCAGCGCCGATCTCACCGGACAGGGCACTATCCTGCTGGTCGAGGACGAAGAGGGTTTGCGCGCGCTCAATGCGCGCGGGCTCGCCTCGCGCGGCTACACCGTGTTCGAGGCCAGCAATGGCGTCGACGCGATCGAGGTGCTCGACAAGAGGGGCGAGGTCGATCTGGTGGTATCGGACGTGGTGATGCCGGAGATGGATGGGCCGACACTGCTCAAGGAACTGCGCCGGCGCAATCCGAAGCTGAAGGTGATCTTCGTGTCGGGTTATGCCGAGGAGGCGTTCCAGAAAAACCTGCCGGAGCAGGAGCAGTACGAATTCCTCGCCAAGCCGTTCACGCTCAAGCAACTGGTCTCGAAAGTCAAAGAGACGATGGCGGAGTGATCGCACGCCATGCGCCTTTCCTCGATCGTGGACCCACATCGTCCGCAACTGGGGCAGGCGCAATGTGGAATTCACGATCCGTTAACTCTCGGTCAAAGTAGTGCGGAGCCGTTCCGCCGGGCGATTGCCAATTTATAAAATGCCGCTTGGTCCCGGCATCGGCCACGCGCCGCTTGGGCGTTGACGTTACAGCGATTTCCGTCTATGCCGCCGCCCGCAACCTGGTTTTCGGCCTCATCTTGTTGAAACGCTGCCGGCTTTGGGCTGCGACGCAAGGGATCTCCCAAAAACTTGCAGTGTTGCCGCCAACGCGATCGGCGCGCGGGCGCTCAACATGAAGCTTGAAAGGAACTATGATGCCTGTCGGAACTGTGAAGTTCTTCAATACCCAGAAAGGCTTCGGCTTTATTCAGCCGGAAGACGGCTCCAAGGATGTATTCGTGCACATCACCGCCGTCGAGCGCGCCGGCATGCGCTCGCTCAACGAGGGCCAGCGGATCAGCTACGAGATCGTCACCGAGCGCGGCAAGCAGGCTGCCGGCAATCTGCAGCCGGCCTGAGGCGCGCAAGCAATAAGAAGAACTTCACTGACTGCAAAGCCCGGCGGCGACGCCGGGCTTTTTGCTTGCCCGCCGATCGTGTAAATACGACGCTCGAAAACAAGAATGTCAGGGAGGGACGAACCATGGATATCATTGCTTGCGGATCGCGGCCGTCGCGCCGGGGCTCTGCGTCGAGTTTTACCGGAACGGTGTGGCAGGACCCGATCATCGAGGCGCCCGAACCGGCATTGCTGCGCGCCGGCCGGGTGCGCTTCGAACCTGGCGCGCGCACCTTCTGGCACAGCCATCCGCTCGGGCAGACGCTGCACATCGTCGCCGGCATTGGCCATGTGCAGGCCTGGGGCGGCCCGATCCGCCAAGTGCGCGCCGGCGATACGGTCTGGATTCCGCCGGGCGAGAAGCACTGGCATGGCGGCGCGCCCGACAACAGTATGGAGCACATTGCTATGCAGGAGGCGAAAGACGGCCAGCACGTGACCTGGCTCGAGGCGGTGACCGAAGAGCAGTACTTGGCCAAGCCCGCCGGCTGATGCGGCGCCGTCCGATCAAGGGCACGTGAACGTCGGAATAGCAACACATTGCCGGGGTTCTTTACTGCCATGGTGGGGCGACGGGCCTGCGCCGATGTCGGGAGGAACTTCGATGACGGGTCTTCGGATTGGCGTGCCGCTGGCGGCATGCCTGGCGCTGTTCGTGGCGGTGACGGCGCAGGCGCAACAGAGCAATATGAGTTTCTTCGTCACCAGCGTCGGACCGGGCAAGGGGGCCGGCCTCGGCGGGCTGGCCGGCGCCGACAAGCATTGTCAGGACCTTGCCAAGTCGGCGGGAGCGGGAGCCAAGACCTGGCACGCTTATCTATCGACGCAAGGCGCCGGCGCGGTGAACGCGCGCGACCGCATCGGCAAGGGCCCATGGATGAACGCCAAGGGCGTGGTGGTGGCCACCAGCGTCGACGACCTGCACAGCGCCAGCAACAAGCTCAACAAGCAGAACAATCTGTCCGAGAAGGGCGAGGTCATCAACGGTCGCGGCGACAAGCCGAACCGGCATGACATTTTGACCGGCTCGACGCCGGACGGCAAAGCCTTTCCAGCCGACAAGGACATGACCTGCAAGAATTACACGAGCAGCACGCAGGGTGCCGTGATGCTTGGCCATAACGACCGGCAAGGCTTGCGCGATGACGTGGAATCCCATTCCTGGAATTCGTCGCATCCCTCGCGCGGGCCGGACGGCGGCTGCTCGCAAGCCGACCTGCGCTCGACCGGCGGCGACGGGCTGCTTTATTGCTTTGCGGTGAACTAGCGCCGACGCCCTGCGAATTCGTCATGGCCGGCCTTGTGCCGGCCGTTCACGCCTTGCTTGAATAGCGAATGCAATGGCGTGGATGCCCGCGCAGTGCGGAGCATGACGGACGAGGGACCACCATGCGCTATCAGCTCTACTACTGGCCTGAGATTCAGGGCCGCGGCGAGTTCGTGCGCCTCGCGCTGGAGGATGCCGGCGCTGCTTACGACGACGTCGCGCGCAGCAAAGTCGGCATGGACAAAATGATGACGATGATGAACGACGGGAGCGACAAGCATCCGCCGTTCGCGCCGCCCTTTCTCAAAGCCGGAAAATTGGTGATCGCGCAGACCGCCAATATTCTGTTCTATCTCGGACCGCGCCTGAAGCTTGCGCCCCGCGACGAGGCCGGCCGGCTTTGGCTGCATCAATTGCAATTGACGGTAACCGACTTCGTCAAGGAAATTCACGACACCCATCACCCGATCGCCGGCGACCTTTATTACGAGGACCAGAAGGCTGAAGCGAAAAAGTTCGCGCATTACTTTTTGAAGGATCGCGTGCCGAAATATCTCGGCTACTTCGAGTCCGCGTTGACGAAAAGCAGCGGCCCTTGCCTGTTGGGGCGCAAGTTCAGTTATGTCGATCTATCGCTGTTCCAGTTGATCGAGGGTCTGCGCTTCGCCTTTCCCAATGCGATGAAGCGCGTCGAGCGTAAAATCCCGTTCACGGTCGCGCTGCGCGGGAAGGTGGCGGCGCGTCCGCGCATCAAGGCCTATGTCGCCTCAAAACGGCGCCTGCCATTCAACGAATGGGGCATCTTCCGGCATTACCCCGAACTGGATGAGTAGCGTCGACTCAGCCGTGCGCGGGCAGCGGCTTGCCGCCTGCGGTGACCGGCTTGGAGGCGATCAGGCTGAAGGCGATGATGCATGGCTCTTTGCCCTTGTTCACCCAATTGTGGATGGTGCCGCGCTGCACGACGACGTCGCCGGCCTTCAAGTGCACGCTGCCGACGTCGAGTTCCATGTCGATCTCGCCGGAGATCACCACGGCGTAGTCGATCGAATCGGTGCGGTGGTTGCGCGGGGCGACGCCCGGCCTGTAATAGACGATGCGGAATACCGTGCCGTTATCGATGGTGGTGGCGATGTCCTGGTGCGAGGGATCGTGATCGCCGTCATTGCTCACCGGGAAACCGGTGCTCGACCAGATCACCGACGATTGCGCGCCGGGCCGGCTCGAAATCACGTTGCTCACCGTTTCGTCGATCAGCACTTTGGAGCGGCCCTGATCGTCATGGCCGGTGATGACGCGGCGAATTTTTAGGCTCATTGTTCAATCCTCCCTTGGATTTTCATTCCGCGATAAGCGGCTTCTTGTTCGTTTCGTGCCAAAGCAGAAACAGCCCGGAGCCGACCACGATGGTGGAGCCTAAGAGCAAGGGCAGCGTCGGGATGTCGCCCCAGATCAGGAAGCCGAGCGCCATCGCCCAAACAAGCGAGAAATAATAGAACGGCCCGACCGCGGCGGGCGGGGCAAGCGATAGCGAGCGCGTCCACCAATACTGACCGAGCCCGTTGAGCAGTCCGTTCGCCAGCATGGCGGCGAGATCGAGGCCGCCCGCCGAGGTCACGCCGAAGATCGGCATGGCGGCGGCGAAGAACGCCACCAGGAACACCATCTGGTACATGGTGAGCGTTTCCGCCGACTCGGTCTGCGTCATGCCGCGCACGGCCGCGGTGACGCTGCCGAACAGAACCGCATTGCCGATGGCGAACAGCGCGCCGACGCGAAAGCTGTCAGCGCCGGGCGCCGCCACCAGCAGCACGCCGACGAAGCCGGTGGCCAGTGCGCAGGCGCGCGCAAAACCGACCTTTTCCTTGAGCCAGATCGCAGCGAACAGCGTGGCGAACAGGGGCGCGGAGAAATTGATGGCGACGGCGCCGCCGAGCGGCATCAGCGAGAAGGCGACGATGATCAGGCTCTGCGCCACCGCCTGCGTGGTGCTGCGGCCGAGGTGATCGCGCAGGCGCTGCGTGCGGAATACCGTCAGCCCCGTGCGCGGCAGAATCAGCACGGCGCAGACGGCGAACGAGCCGACCGAACGGTAGAACAGCACCTCGGCGAATGAGTAGCTGGCCACCTGCCATTTCGCGATCGCCATCGACACCGCGAACATGACGGTGGCGGCGACCATATAGAGAATGCCGCGCGGTACGCGGTCGGCGCGCGCGGTGGGCAGACGCTGGTCGAGACTGTCGAAGGTCACCGGGATGCGGCCTCTGGCGGGATGGGATGTCCCGCCTAGCACGGCCTCCGCCAAGCGGGCAGGGGTAAATCGGAATGGCGGCCTTGCGAGAGCCCGTCCCGAACCGCTACTTGCGCCGCCGCTTGGCGGCCAGCAGCGCGGCGCGCCGCTTTTTCAGGGCCCGCGCCTCGCGCGCCTTCCTGGCTCGCCGCCTTCGGCAGCGGCTGCATTTGCAGTTCGAGCGGCCAATGACGTTCTTCAGGTAGTCGATGCCGTAATCGTAGACGATCTCCTCGTCCGGCTTGATGGCGCGTAGCGTGCGGACGAAGACGCGGTGCCCGACGTCGTAGGTTTCCGAATTGGGATTGCAGGAATGGTTGAAGTAGCGCGCGACATTGCTGCGTGGCGAACCGTCGATGGTCCAGCGGCTGTTGATCTCGTAGAGGTAGCGGTTGCCCTTGGCCTCGAGGATCTCGGCTTCCTTGGTGCGCAGCAGTAGGCCTTTGTATTCGGCGATCTTCGCCCTTTTGCGGATCGGCCGGGTGGCGAACAGGCCGAGCCCGGTGCGGGAGCGGCCGATACGGAACGGTCTCTTGGGCATTTTTCGGAAATTCGATTCCAACAGAATGAGCGTTGCGGATGCCAGATGGCCGCGCGCGCGTCAACGCCAAAAACTTTGGCCCGGACGAGCCGGGCCAAAGTCGTCGGTGGTCGTTATTGGCCGGTTTAGCGGTGCCAGTCGTGGTCCCAATGGCAGTGGCCATGGTGGTCGCGCCAGCGGTGATGGCCGCAGCCGTCGCGCACCTGGATTACCTGTTCGGTGGCCTTGGATGCGCCCTTAAGCGCCGCGGCCGGCATGGCCTGGGCGCTGAAGGTCATGAACGTGAACATCGCGGCGATTGCCGCAAACAAGGCTAGCTGAACGCGCATGCAGTTTCTCCCTGACATTTGGTTAGAGCGGGGGCGGACCTGACCACAAGGTGAGAGCGTACGCAACGCACCTTGTACACATTTCCGTCATTCAATGACGGCCGCCGCCGCTGGTTCCATGGCCGCGTTCGATTCTTTTGCGATTCTTTTGCCATTCGTTTTGAACGTTTGCCGGCGCGGCTTCTCCTCCGTTGTTGCCGCGCCCGGCGGGGCGCGGCATGATTGCGTCATGACCGCAAACCCCGACCGCTGGCCCGAACTGCCTTTTGCCGCGTGGCAGGATACGCGCGACACGCTGCATCTGTGGACGCAAGTTGTCGGCAAGGTCCGCCTGGCGCTGACGCCGTGGCTGAACCATTCCTGGCACGTGGCGCTCTACGTCACCGCGCGCGGACTGACGACGTCGCCGATGCCGTGGCAGAACGGCAGCCTGGCGATCGAATTCGACTTCATCGACCACGTGCTGTGGCTGCGCTTGAGCGACGGCCATTTCCGCCAGGTGGAGCTTAAGCCCGTCAGCGTCGCGGAATTCTACGCCGACGTTAACATCGCGCTCAAAGAGCTTGGCGTCGCCGTGCCGATCCGCGCCATGCCGTGCGAGATCCCGGACTGTGTGCCGTTCGACCAGGACACGATCCACAAATCCTATGACGCCGGTTACGCCAACCGCTTCTGGCGCGCGCTGCTCGCCGCGCACGAGGTGCTCGGCCGTTTCCGCACCGGCTTTGTCGGCAAGGCGAGCCCGGTGCATTTTTTCTGGGGCTCGTTCGACCTCGCGGTGACGCGCTTCTCCGGGCGCCGCGCGCCGCGCCACCCCGGCGGCGTGCCGCATCTGCCGAATGCCGTGGCGCAGGAAGCCTATTCGCACGAGGTGTCGAGCGCCGGCTTCTGGCCGGGCTCGCCGGGACCGGTCGAGTATGCGGCGTTCTATTCCTACGCCTATCCGGCGCCGGAAGGTTTCGCGGCGGCCAAGGTGAAACCGGAGGCGGCGTTTTTCTCCAAGGAGCTTGGCGAATTCATTCTGCCCTACGACGCCGTGCGCAATGCGCGCGATCCGGACGGCGCGCTGACGGACTTCCTGCAGAGCACGTACAACGCCGCGGCCGATCTGGCGAAATGGGACCGCAAAGCGCTGGAGTGCGCGTTGGGCGAGGCGGGACAGCCGCGCATGATTTAGCGGCATTCGTCGTTTCCCCGATTCAAATGTCAAACAGCCGATTTTCTTCGTCATTCCGGGACGGTCCGAAGGACCGGACCCGGAATCCAGAAACGGTTTCCGAGTCCGCATCTGGATTTCGGGTTGGCTCGCTCGCGCTCGCGCCCCGGAATGACAAGGAGGCGTGAGTCATCGCCCGTATTCTTTGCGGCCCCGGGTAGGCCGTCTTCTATTTCTCCGCCCCGGCAAAATGCCGAGGGGACGGAGCGCCGAGTGGCGCACCAGTCGTTCCGTTAGCCGCACATCTTGCGATGTGCGGGCGCCTCTCGGCGCTCCGCCATGACGATTTCTGGCCCCGGGACCGTAGCTTCCGGGCGCGGACCCGGGCGGCTTTTGGGTCGTCCCGATCCGGCAGGCTTTCGCCCGCCTTCGTCCGCGCCGCGTCCAGCCCATCGAAGGCAGTCCCTCGTAATGGGGACGGACGGCGACCCAGGGCCTCCCGGGTGCGGGGTTACGAGCCCCGCCCGGGGGGCCACACCAACCGGCGGTTTCCCGCCGGTCCTTTGAGGCGCGGCGCCGCATCTCCGGCGCCTGCCTCATCGTGGCCCCATCATCGAGACGTCTCGCGACGACGCCCTCAGCCGAGCCAGGCGGGAAGAAAGATGAGAGCCGAGTGTGGCGGAATTGCGGAATATATTCCTATATATCCACAAGCTTGTCATTGCCGGGCTTGACCCGGGGCAATCCATGATGCCCATCCACGAGTGTCAGCCGTAAGAATTTTAGTGCGGCGTCTCATCATGGATGCCCGGGTCGAGCCCGGGCATGACGGAAAGAATAAGCGCAGCGAACAAGAGCGGGAGGGACGCATGAGTCAAAAGGCCGAATTCCACAATCTGCAAAAACCGAACGACGGCTTGCTGCGCGAGCTCGCCAGAGGCGTGACGACGCGCATCTTCGCCGGCGAGCACGCCATGTTGTCGGTGGTGACGATCGCGCCCAACGCCGAGGGCATCATGCACCATCACCCGGAGGAGCAATGGGGCGTGCTACTCGAAGGCTCCGCGGTGCGGTTTCAGGGCGGCGAGGAAATCGCGGTCAAGCAGGGCGATTTCTGGCGCACGCCCGGTAACGTGCCGCACACCATGCGCGCAGGCCCCGACGGTGCACGCGTGCTCGACATCTTCAGCCCGCCGCGGCCGGAGTACAAAAAGGCGGGGAAGGGATTTGGGACGGCGTGACGCGGGGCGCTTCGCTGTTCCGCCCTGCAACCGAAATCTTTACCGGAAGCGGCGTCGGTAATGCGCGTAAGCAATAGGGCGGTCGTCGAAGGGATAGTGATAGACATAGCGGTACTCGGCGTAGAGGCAGTAGTAGCCGGCATAGGCGCAGCGATCGCGCCAGTTCCAATAGGCCGCCGAGACCCTGACGTGCCGGACGTTCCATCGGTGCAGCGGCGCGAGATCGGCCGCGCTCGCTGGCGCCGCTGAGCCGAGAACGGTCGCGCAAAGCACGGCCATTAAAATCCGCTGCGTCAGGATGAGGCGAGAACGGGTGGTCATTGGCAGCCTCCATCGCAAAATGGCTGATGTTGTTCGTTTCCGTCAGGCGCACCGCAATGGCAAATCAATACGGCAACATTGGTTAAGTTCCGAGGGCGCCGTGATCCACGAACTTAAAGTCGAATGCCCAAATATCAGATTGAATACGCCTCCAATCGACTGACCAATCTGTTAGAAACTTTGGGCTTTCCAGCCTTCCTTGTTGTGGGTTCGATACCCGCGCGAGCGCAGTATCGATTTGTTTGAACGCCTCGTTAGGGTCTCGACGAAAGTCTGCGTACATTTTTTCTCTAAGAAAAAGCGGAATTTCATAGTCGTCAATTACGCAAGGCAGCAAAAGCGTTTTCTTTTCCTCAAGCTCGCGAATCAAACCTGAGTTCAATTCCTTTTTGCACCATTCGGAAGTGACGGAATTTTTGGACAAAATAATGAGAATAGCGCTGGAGGCCGTCAGCGCAGACTGAATCTTGTCAATCAATGAATCTCCAACACTTAGCTCCCATCGATCCATCCATATATGATGTTTCTTTTTTGCAAGATTGGCCGCAAGCATATCTGCGAATGATCTGTCCTTCTGACTGTGGCTAATAAACACTGGCATTTGGTATCCTGTCGGCTGCTGTGCATTATAGTAGGGAATTCGAACCATTCTTGTAGGCCCCCCATGAACGCCCCCGTCACACCGCCCACCATCCCCCCCTACCACCACACGCCGCTGTTTCCGCTCGGTCCCGACAAGACGCCGTACCGCAAGCTCGAGGTCGGCGGCGTCACGGTCGAGAAGGTGATGGGCAAGGACGTGCTGGTGGTCAGCCACGAGGCGCTGCGCGCGCTGGCCGAGGCCGCCTTCACCGACATCAATCACCTGCTGCGCCCGGCGCACTTGAAGCAGTTGCGCGCCATCCTCGACGACCCGGAGGCGAGCGCCAACGACAAGTTCGTCGCCTATGATTTCCTCAAGAACGCCAACATCGCCGCCGGCGGCGTGCTGCCGATGTGCCAGGACACCGGCACCGCCATCATCATGGGCAAGAAGGGCCGCCTGGTGTTCACCGATGGCTCGGACGAGGGCGCGCTGTCGGAAGGCGCGCGCGACGCTTACTTGAAAAAGAACCTGCGCTATTCGCAGCTCGCGCCGATCAGCATGTTCGAGGAGAAGAACACCAAGAACAACATGCCGGCGCAGGTCGAGATCTATGCCGACGGAGAGGACGCCTACAAGTTCCTGTTCATCGCCAAAGGCGGCGGCTCGGCCAACAAGTCGTTTTTGTTCCAGGCGACGCCGTCGATCCTCACCCACGACCGCATGCTGGCGTATCTCAAGGAGAAGGTGCTCACCCTCGGCACCGCGGCGTGCCCGCCGTATCATCTGGCGATCGTCATCGGCGGCACCAGCGTCGAACTGACCATGAAGACGGTGAAGCTCGCCTCCACACATTACTATGACACGCTGCCGACCCAGGGCTCAGAGGACGGCCACGCCTTTCGCGATCTCGAGATGGAAAAAGAAGTGCTGAAGATGACGCAGTCGACCGGCGTCGGCGCGCAGTTCGGCGGCAAATATTTCTGCCACGACGTGCGCGTGATCCGCCTGCCGCGGCACGGTGCGTCGTTGCCGATCGGCTTGGGCGTGTCGTGCTCGGCCGACCGCCAGGCGCTCGGCAAGATCACCAAAGACGGCGTGTTCCTGGAGGAGTTGGAGCATCACCCGGCGCAATATCTGCCCGACGTCGACCAGGAAAAGCTCGGCGGCGCGGTGGTCAAGGTCGATCTCAACAGGCCGATGAAGGAAATCCTGGCGCAACTGTCCAAGTATCCGGTGAAGACGCGGCTGTCGCTCAACGGGCCGATGATCGTCGCGCGCGATCTGGCGCACGCCAAATTGCGCGAGCGGCTGGAAGCGGGCAAAGGCCTGCCCGACTATTTCAAGTACCACCCGGTCTATTACGCGGGCCCGGCCAAGACGCCGCAGGGCTACGCCTCGGGCGCCTTCGGGCCGACCACGGCGGGGCGGATGGACTCATATGTCGATGCGTTCCAGGCGGCCGGCGGCTCGATGATCTCGGTCGCCAAGGGCAACCGCTCGCCGCAGGTGCGTGACGCCTGCAAGAAACATGGCGGCTTTTATCTCGCCTCGATCGGCGGCTGCGCCGCGAACTTGGCCGAATTCTGCATCAAGAAGGTCGAGGTGCAGGAATATCCCGAGCTCGGCATGGAGGCGATCTGGCGCATCGAGGTCGAGGACTTCCCCGCCTTCATCGTCATCGACGACAAGGGCAACGACTTTCTTCAAGGAGTTGAATTTGGGCTGAGGCGGCGAGGCATCCCCTCCGTTCATTCCCGCGCAAGCGGGAATCCAGTTCTTTTTATCGCGTGGCCCTGGGTTCCCGCTTTCGCGGGGACGAACGGGGAAGATGCGTGCCGCCGTCCCCAATATCCCTTGTCGAATCGCGGCAGCGCGGGCAGCGTCGTCCCGGGTCTTGCCGGTCGACGGGGCAATTTACATGGCGAAAACGCGCATTGATTTTGAGGCGCCCGACCTTGCCGCGCGGGCCGAACGCGCCAGCCTGTTCGAGCTCGACCATCTGCCGTTCGGCGTCATCAAGCTCGACCGCGAAGGCACCGTGCAGTTCTACAATTCCACCGAGGCGCGGCTGTCGGGCTATGGCGATATCCCGATCGGCGAAAATCTGTTCGCCATCTCGAACTGTCTGGGCAGCGATGCTTTCCGCGGCCGGCTCGAGCGTGCGATGGCCGATGGCCCGGTCGATCTCGAAATCGGCTGGCCCGGCGACTTCGGCGATCCGCAGCGCGAGTTGCGCATCCGCGTCCAGTCGTCGCGCAGCGGCGGCCTGTGGCTGTTCATCGAACGGGACGACCCGGTCGCGCAGAAAAAGGCCAGCTGAGCGTGCAACGCGCCGGCCGCGTCAGGGCGCCGACCGTTTCGGCATGTTTTTGGCGAAGACGCCGAGCGTGATGGCGCGCGCGACATATTGCGCCAGGCAATTATAGCCGGCTTCGTCGCGTGAGAATTCATCGGCCACCGGCTCCGGCGCGGTATTTTGCGCCTGGTTGATGATCTGCATCGCCTCGAAAAAGCGAATGACGATCACGTTCTCCTGCGCCGCCAGCTTGCGCAGCGTCTCGCGGATATCGACGTAATGCGGGTCGCGCACCATCTCCATGGCGAATTGCAGGCCGACCAGCACCACGTCGATCTTGTGCGCCTTCAGCCAGTCGATCTGGTCCTTGACCGTCGCGGCGAATTCCTCCGTCGCCACGCCGGCGAGCGCGTCGTTGGTGCCGACCTGCCACAGCACCAGGTCGGGCTCGTCGAGCGCGACTTCGTTCTTCATGCGGCCGGCGGCGCTGGCGGCGAGTTCGCCGGAGACGCCGCGATTGATCATGACGACGTCGATGCCGTGCAGCGCGTGCGCCAGCATGCTTTCGATCAGCGAGGTATAACCGCCGCCGTGCGCGCTGACGCGGCCGGGCGCCGCGCCAAACGCGAGAATGCGCAAGGTTTTGCGCCGCGCCAGCGCGGCCGCGACGTTGGGCAGAGGCGATTGATCGGCGTCGGCGCTAGCGCCGGCTTGGCAAGCCTTCGACAGCGGCGGCGGCGCGGTTTGCGCCAGCGCCGGTCCGCCGGCGATGACAGCGCTGACGAGCGCTACGCAGCAGGCGAGGCGGGTCGTGCGCGTTGTCGCGATTCGGCGAGCCATGCGGTGAACGCCATAATGATGATTCCGGAAATTACCACGATGCTGTCGGTGCCGACAGTGCCGCGGTAGACGAAGCGGACCATCTGGCCGGTGAGGCTCAACAGCGAGCCAACGCAGAACACATAAAGCGAGTTGCGCCCGAGCAACGCGAACATGCGGATCAAGGCGTCGATCGGATAGTGCAGGTAGGGCAGGCCGGCGAACGAGCGGATATAGCGAAAGGCGGGCGAGAATACCGCGACCAGCGACAGGAACTGAATCAGTCGCGGCGGCGTCGCCCAGGTCTTGTCGAGCAGGAAGAACAGCTTCGGCTCCGGTACATTGGTCGGGTCCCACAGCATGTCGAATAAAACCCCGAGCGTGAAATAGATCAGGAGCGGCAGCGCCAGGATGCGCAGCCAACGGATATGCCGCCGCACCAGAGCCCCGACGCCGGCATCCTCGCGCGCGAGCGCAAAGCCGAGAACGAATGTGAATTGCCAGGCCAGCGGATTGAAGAACCAGGTGCCCGACACCGGCCAGGTCGGCAGCGTCAGGCGGAAGACGAGGGCGCAGACATAAAGCGTGGCGGAGGCCGGCAGCAGCAGGCTTGGCACGGTGCGGTCGATCAGCGCGAAGAACGGCGCCATCAGCATCAGCACCACGTAGAGCGGCAGGATATCGAAATAGCCGAGCTGATGGGTGAGCAAGGCCAGCCCAATATGCGTCGGCACCGGATCGTTGAACACGGCGGCGGCGTTATGCCATTCGAGCAGCAGCGGATTGTCGAGTTCGATCGAGGTCAGCGCCAGCATGGCGATCGCTAGCATGGTGATCAGCACCTGCGCGGCATAAAGCTCCAGCGCGCGGCCGAACAGGCGCAGCATGACGTTGCGGGTCGGCATGGTGCGGCCGCCGCCGTCCGCCATCAGCCGCAGCGACCAGCCGGCCAGGAACACGAACAGATCGGCGGCGTCCGAAATGGAGAAGTTGATCAGCGTGTATTTGGCGTAGACCAGGCCGGGGATGTGGTCGATGAAGATCGTGATCAGCGCGAAGCCGCGCCAGAAGTCGACCGCATTGGGTTGACGCGCCATCGTCGATCCCGGTATCGCTTCGCCGCTCCCTGGCCACTGTGCCGGGCGGCGGCGCGGCCGGTCAAGCCAGCGCCATCGCGGCTTAGGCCGGTCCCCTTCGGGCGATGATATTGACGACTTTCATGGTCATCACGGCTTCGTCGGCCTGATTGAACACCTCGATAAACGAGGTCACCGCGCCGCGGTCGGGCTTGGATTTCGACGGCGCCGCTTTGAGCACGGTCACTTGCACCGACAGCCGGTCGCCCGGGCGCACCGGCTTGAGCCAGCGCAATTCGTCGAGGCCGGGAGAGGCGAGGCTGGCATTGTGGGTGAGATAGTGCTCTGCATAAAGCCGCATCATTAGCCCGCAGGTGTGCCAGCCGCTGGCGATGAGGCCGCCGAATTGGGTCTGCTTGGCCGCCTCCGGGTCGGTATGGAAAACCTGCGGGTCATAGCGTTTTGCGAAGGCAACGATTTCATCGGCCTCGACCGCAATGTCGCCGAAGCGGTGCACGTCGCCTTCGACGTAATCGTCGAAATAGCGGTCGTCGATCGCGTGGGCAAACGGCATGCGCGGACTAGAAACCTGTCGCAAAGCGCGCCATCACCACGATGATGGCGACCTGCATCGTGCCCTGGATGGCGACCACGCGCACGTAAGTGCGCATCCAGCGCTGCAGCTTGGCGGGGTCGGGCGCCGGCTTCTGGATCTCGAAATAGAGCTTGAGGTTCATCGGCAGCAGATAGCCGAGCCCCTGCACGGTGAGCACGCTGACGATGGCGAGCGCGGCGATCACCCACCAGAACTGCGGATAGCCGAGGTCGAGGAAGCCGAGCCGCACCGCCAGAAACCAGCCGGCGGTCGAGGTGATGGCCGACAGCGTCGGCATCAGGATCAGCGTGCGCGGGATGATGCCGGCGATCATGGCGCGCCTCGTATCGAGCGAGACGCGGCGTAGCACCGGGCCGATCACGAAGCCCATGAACAGGTCGATGCCGGTCCACAGGCTGCCGGCCATGACATGGACGAAATTGAGGAACCACAGGCTGGTGCCGAGGATCGCCACGGCCATCGCCGTCAAGGCGGCAATAGCGGCGGCGATGTAAGCAGGACGCAGCGGCGCGGCAATGCGCGCAGGCGGCGTGGCAGTGATCGTATCGGCCAAACGGCGCTCCCGTTATCGATCGGGAGCGACGCTAGCGACGGCCGCCGGCAATGCCAAGGCCCGCGTGCGGCGGGCCGCGGCGCACTTAGCGCATCTCGGCGTGTTCGGCGGCCTGTTGCGCGACGGCATAGCCGCCGTTGGAGACCTGGCCACGCAGCTGATTGAACACGAACACGCGGATCGCCGAGGACAGGTTGTTGCCTTGCCGTCCTTGATCGATCTGACGCACCAGTGTCGACAGCTTGGCCTTTTGCGTGCTTGCGATCTCGCGCAGGCCTTCCCAAAATTCGTCTTCGAGCGACACGCTGGTCTTCTGCCCGTTGCGTACGATCGAGCGTTTGATGTTTGCGGAATTCATGGTTTCTCCAACGTTAGCTGCGGCGGGCGGAAACGCCGTCACCGATTACGCTGCACCATGACCGAGTTTCCTGTGGTGGTATTGAGCGAGATCAAAACCGCGCGCCGGGGGGCGATTTCCCGCCTAAAACCATCGTCTAAGGGCTATGGCGGCGGGCTGGGCCGGCCGTGTTTAGTGTTTGTTTTTATTGAGTAATTTACGGGCCTCGGGGCCCAGTACCGGCTCGCTGGTGCCGGCATTTTACGGGCCTGGAGGAGGCCATGAATTTCACGCCGGGACTGATTTTGGCCGACGTCGCATGGCGACGGGAACGGGCGCCGGGCCATTACGAGTGCGGCCGTTCAGGCGCCCGCGCCCACACTCAAGATGGAGTCTTGCGGGTATTGGGATCGCCTGTGCCGGGCGATTCCGATTTCGATTCGCTGATTGCCGTGCCACAGTTCAAGCACGCGAAGGTGTCGAAATCCGCTAGGTCTTCCCGTGACTTACTCGCCTGCATGGCGATACCGCAGATCGGGCAATGGCGAATACGAGGACGCGGGTTCACTATCAAATTTTCATCCGGACGACCTGGGTGAGGATTTGAAGTATCCCCAAATACCACCGCTCGGGATTTGATCTAGATCAAATCATGGTCCTGCCGCCGCGGCTGCATCGGCGGCTCACGCCCTCGCGCCTCTACGGTTTCATGCGCGCACGCGCCGCCCGAATGCGCCGATAGGTCACCGCGGCGGAGCGCGCTCAACATGATTTAGGTCAATGCGCCCGATGACCGTGCGGCCAAGCATTGCCTGATGTGGCAGCAGGTTTCCACCGCGCCGTTCGATTGTGATCTCGAGTTGGCCGTCATCGACGATGACGGCCCGCACGCGCTGGTGTTTCCGTGCCGCCGCATTCTCAACGGCTGGATGAAAGTGGAGACCAAGGAACGGCTGGACGTGCGGCCAACTCATTGGCGCGCATGGCAAGCCACGCCGGCGTGTCGCTCCGCGTCGCTGCCCTCGAAACCGGGTCCCGCCTGATATTCTTTCCGCTGGCGATTCTTCCCGGGCTATGGAGCGCGGCGGAGGGCCTTATGCCACCCCGCGGCTACCGGCCGGCCATGATGAAAGAGGCCGCCCGGCAGGCGGCCTCCCATTAGATCAAGCACGCCGGACCGGCGTGAATGTTTTCCGGCGCGATCAGCAGTGCGCGCACCAGCAGTGGCCGTACGGCCCGCAAACGCGGCGATGGTACGGCCCGCACCAGCGGCCCCAATGCGGTCCGCAGGCGGCTTTTTCGATCGGCGTGAAGTTCTTGGCATGCGTCGTAATGTCCACGGCGCCACGCGAGGTTTGCGCGTCAGCCTTGAAGGCCACCGCGCCCGATACCAGCATCGCCGCCGCAGCGACGAACGTGATCACCAGCTTGCGCATTGCTTGCTCTCCCTGTTGCGCTCATTGCCCGTGAACTCGAAGCGCGTGGATTCCGCCCCTGGACGGGAAAAAAAGCCAGTAAAAAATTTTTAATGGTGCGGGCACCACCATCCGCCGCGCATGATGCAGCGCAAACTAAAGTGCATACATGGCGCACCCCCGCCGAGAACGGCCGCGGCAAAATTCAAATTCACCGGAATTCGTTCAGCGGCAGGAGCCGCCCGATGCGGCGGCCTCTTGCGTCACAATCGCCCGGTCAATCGAGAGCGAATGTCATGTCGTGCATTTTCATCTCTGACAGGGCTTTCGCGTCCGCCTGCAGTTGCTGAATATTCACGCTGGCGCTCGGGGCCGCACCGGCATTCGCGCCGGTGGTCGGGACCACGCTTTTCACGCCGATCACGAACAGGAAAACCGCGGCGACGGCGATGGCATGATGCAGTACGCGCATGGTGGCATCTCCTTTGAAAAGAACACGTCGTGGCGCAGTTTTGTGCAGCGCACCAAAAGAGCATTGATGCCGATCAAAACCTGGCAAATTTGGACAATGGCGGTAATCCCGGACGCAAGGTGCGGCGGCGCGGTCTAGAACGATCGCGCCTGCACATGGTGTTCGAACACCGCGCAAATGCAGCGCGACGCGGTCACCTCGCCGCGCGCGTCGGCGACGATGATGCAGACCGGCCAGTTGGCGGCGCGCAAATGCGCAACCTCGGCCCGCGCCACCTGCAACGCCAAATGGCGCGTCGCATAGGGGCCGGCCACGCGGGTTTCAAGATCGAGCATCCAGCTGCCGGAGTCGGACGGATAAACGCGATACGGAACACAGGTCATGACACGTCGCCTTGACGTCAGACGTCAAAACATGCCCCGGCCCCGCGTATCGTCCTTCAGACTATATATATACGCCGGAAGGGGTAAAAAAATGGCGCAACGTCAAACGCTTGTGCATGTCTGACCGGCGGCGATGGAGACGGTATCCCGATACGTCTCGCCAAGTGACACAAAGTTCTTGGTTCTTGCCGAAAAATGGAAGAGGCCGCCACTGAGGCGGCCTCACATGAATTGCGCGCGGTATCGGAATTACGAGGCGTAGAACCACAAAGCGATGACGGCGAACACGAGCAGGCCTCCGCCTGCCAGGACGGCATACATCATTGCGTGATCATGAGTTTCGGTCTGTGTTGTCATTGGATTTGCTCCTTGAGCCCCTAGCTGCGCATGCGCAGCGTTTATACTTTAGTCGGAGGCCAATAGATTGAACCTTGAGCCAGATCAAAAAGGCCTGGAAAAATGTTCAAAAAGGGCGGCGCCGGTTTCTTGCCGTTCCGGGTTTAATAAATTTTCGCCGACTGAAAAAACGGTTATGTGCGCTTCTCTAATCGGCCGTTTGGGGTCAAGCGCTTTTCAGACGATCCACCATTGCAGTGTCGATGTCGCTCGCGGGCTCGTGCTTCTCTTCGGAACTCGGCACCAAGGCCCTTCCATCATGGGATTCGAAGACGAGGCGGAACAATCTTTTGGTCGACCTTGCCGTCAAGACCAACGGCGGGTTCAAGCGGACATACGAACTCACCTCATCCATCGTCCCGCAAGGGACATCTTTCCACCGCTCGGTGGAGCTCGATTATTCTCCTATCGTATTTAATCCTGTGACGGCTGTCATGCCGCGGCGACCTCCCGGGTCCAGCGGAACTCAGTACCGTCAACCCATATGCGGTGCATGATGACGGCCAAACGGCGCGCCAGGGCGACGATGGCCTTCTTCATCCCGCGATGCCTGGCGATCTTCATTGCCCAGGCTTTGAGCCACGACCATTTTGTCGAACGCACCAGCATGATCTGGGCCGCTTCGTAGAGCATCACCCGCATCATCTCGTCGCCGCACTTTGATATTGCGCCAGTTCGCTCGCTCTCGCCCGATTGATGCGTGGACGGCGTCAGTCCAAACACCGCCCCGACCGCCTTGGAGTTATGAAAGCGGGCCGGCACGTCGACGGTGGCGCGATAGGTCAGCGCCACCACGGGGCCGACCCCGGGAACCGTCATCAGACGCCGGCAGACCTCATCGTCCCGTACGATGGCCAGCAAGCGGCGGTGCAGGATGCCGAGCTGTTCGCGAAGCACCCGCCGGACAATGAGCAAAGGTTCGACCAGTGCGGCCATGTCAGGCAGGTTCTCGAGGAGCTCCTTGATGCGGGCCTCGAACTTTACCGTTCCCACCATTCCGACCTTGAGGCCGAAGTTGCGTAAGGTGCCGCGCAGGTCGTTGTCGATGGCAATCGCCTTCGACTGCAGCAGCTTGCGGTGGGTCAGCAGCATCCGCAGTTTCTGGCTGCGCAGCGTTTTCACATGTACCGGACGGTAAAGCCCCACCCGCATCATCTGCGCCATGCCGCGCGCGTCGTTGCGGTCGGTCTTGTTGATCTGCGCCTTCAACACCGCCCGCATGTGCCGCGTCTCGACACAGATCACCGGCAAGCCGGCCTCGGCGAGCCCACTGAACAGCCATTGCGACAACGGCCCGGCTTCCAGACCAATCCGCTTGAACCGGTAGGCGGGACTTCGTGAGAACCTGCAGCAGAGCGTCAGGTTCGCTCGCCACCTTCACTTCCCGCACGATCCTGCCCGTGTCATCTACAATGCAGACGCTGGTCTCCTTGACCGATACGTCCAATCCAGCAAAATGGTCCATGGCTCACGCTTCTCCTTCTGATGCTTGAGGCCGTCACACACGGACCTCGTTTCACCATCAGCCTGAAGCGCAGCACCCAAAATCTTCAGCTATCCACAAGGACGCCGGCCGATTACCCCATCTTTTGGACACAACGTGAATATGGCATCCTGTAACTAATTACTGTCTAGAACATAATGGCAATCAACAAAATCTGGTCGCTCGGAATTTCAAAAAGCCGCCGAGAGTTGAAGCAAGCGAAGATCTTTGAATCGGTACTGGCCCCATTCGAAATTTTATTGCGCGGCCCCGGGAAAAAGGGGCCAATAGCTGGAAAAGGGCACTGAAGAAAAATCACACCAACAATTGGGCTGATCAATCCCCGATAATGAAAGAGGCCGCCAACTGAGGCGGCCTACTTCCGGTTTTCATCTGGCGTGAGGACTGCAACCCGGCGCATACATTGCCATACTTCGATTACGTTCCCTTCCAAAAGCCGCCGACTCTGGTTTTCAGCGTCGTCGTCGTCGGCGCAGACAATTATTTTCGGCGGGCTATGAATATGGCCGTCTGGTCCCAGGAAATAAATGCGGTAATCGAGCATGACGCAGCTCCTTGCCACGCCTCGTACAGCTTACGCTCTGTCGTACATTTCGTGCGAGTATTCTCGCAAAAGTTGTTTTTCCGGTTTCGACCGATTGCTGAAATTTAGTCAAAAGGGGCCACATTTGTCCTCAAAAAGGGGCCATTCGGCCTTTGAAGGGTCGAAAGGGGCCAGTACCTTTGTCCGCAAAAGAACATATTGCGAACTGAGAACAAATAGTGTACATTGCTGTTTCAGTCGATTCCGGCGGCGCGGGCCTTGGGCTTTCCTTGGGGCCTTCGTTGTCGGTGGGGAAATTCCCGGCCATATAGGAGCGCAACGATGAGTCAGCCCGCCCTGCGTATCGTCGAAGGATCGTCCATGGACAAGTCGAAAGCCCTGACCGCCGCGCTCAGCCAGATCGAGCGTCAGTTCGGCAAGGGCTCGATCATGCGGCTCGGCAAGAACGACAAATCCATGGATGTGGAGACCATCTCCACCGGCTCGCTCGGGCTCGATATCGCGCTCGGCGTCGGCGGCCTGCCGCGCGGCCGGGTGGTAGAAATCTACGGGCCGGAATCCTCCGGCAAGACCACGCTGGCGCTGCATACCATCGCCGAAGCCCAGAAGCTCGGCGGCATCTGCGCCTTCGTCGACGCCGAGCACGCGCTCGATCCGGTCTATGCCCGCAAGCTCGGGGTCAATGTAGACGATCTCCTGATCTCGCAGCCGGACGCCGGCGAACAGGCGCTGGAAATCGCCGATACGCTGGTGCGCTCCGGCGCGGTTGACGTGCTGGTGGTCAATTCGGTCGCGGCCCTCGTGCCGCGCTCGGAACTCGAAGGCGAGATGGGCGATGTTCAGCCGGGCAGCCAAGCGCGGCTGATGAGCCAGGCGCTGCGCAAGTTGACCGCCTCGATCTCGAAATCGCGCACAATGGTCATTTTCATCAACCAGATCCGCATGAAGATCGGGGTGATGTACGGCTCGCCGGAGACCACCTCGGGCGGCAACGCACTGAAATTCTACGCCTCCGTGCGCCTCGATATCCGCCGCATCGGCGCCATCAAGGAGCGCGACGAGGTGGTCGGCAACCAGACCCGCGTCAAGGTGGTCAAGAACAAGCTGGCGCCGCCGTTCAAGCAGGTCGAGTTCGACATCATGTACGGCGAGGGCGTCTCCAAGGTCGGCGAGCTGATCGATCTCGGCGTCAAGGCCGGTGTGGTAGAGAAGTCGGGCGCCTGGTTCTCTTATGACAGCCAGCGCATCGGCCAGGGCCGCGAGAACGCCAAGCAATTCCTCAAGGATAATCCCGACATGGCCGCCAAGATCGAGGCGCAGGTGCGCCAGAACTCCGGCATCGTCGCCGAGGCGATCATGGCGGGCGAGGGCGAGAAGGACGACGACGGCGACGAGGCCGCGGAGGCCTGACGTCCCCAGGCAAAGGTTGTAAGGCGCTGCGGCGGCGCCAGTATCTTCGCCGCACCAATCGGTACTGCGTATCAGGTAACGCGTCAGCATTCGCCCCCGTCGGCACCCGGCTGCGTAAAGCGGCCGCCACCGAGGACGGGGGCGAGGGCGTTTTTTGACCCCTCCGGCGAAGCGGGGAGAGGGACGAGCCTTTCCTGGACTTACCTCACCCCCGTCGCTAAATAGGCCCCGAAACGTCAGTCCGGACGGGGATTTAGCCCCGTAAACAGGGGGCTAGCACAGCGTTCCGATGAGCGGCGTCAACGATATCCGCACAAGCTTCCTGGATTTCTTCAAGCGCAACGACCACCAGGTCGTGGCGTCGTCCTCGCTCGTGCCGCGCAATGACCCGACGCTGATGTTCACAAATGCCGGCATGGTGCAGTTCAAGAACGTCTTCACCGGCGTCGAGAAGCTGCCTTACGTGCGCGCCGCCACCGCGCAGAAATGCGTGCGCGCCGGCGGCAAGCACAACGACCTCGACAATGTCGGCTACACCGCGCGTCACCACACCTTTTTCGAGATGCTCGGCAACTTCTCGTTCGGCGACTATTTCAAGGAGCGCGCCATCGCGCTCGCCTGGGAGTTGATCACCAAGGATTACGCGATCTCGCCCGAGAAGCTCCTGGTCACCGTCTATATCGACGACGACGACGCCTTCAATCTGTGGAAGAAGATCGCCGGCCTGCCTGACAGAAAAATCCTGCGCATCGCCGGCGCCGACAATTTCTGGTCGATGGGCGACACCGGCCCCTGCGGGCCTTGCGCGGAAATCTTCTACGACCACGGCGACCACATTCCCGGCGGCCCGCCCGGCTCGGCGGAAGCCGACGGCGATCGCTTCATCGAGATCTGGAATCTCGTCTTCATGCAGTACGAGCAGCTCGAAGGCGGCAAGCGCGTCGACCTGCCGCGGCCTTCGATCGACACCGGCATGGGGCTCGAGCGCATCGCGGCGGTGCTCCAGGGCACGTACGACAATTACGCAATCGATCTGTTCGCCAATCTGATCCAGCACATCGCCGATCTGACCAAGGTAGGCGCGCACGGCCCGCACAAGGCCTCGCACCGGGTGATCGCCGATCACCTGCGCGCTTCCGCGTTTCTGATTGCCGACGGCGTGCTGCCCTCGAACGAGGGCCGCGGCTATGTGCTCCGCCGCATCATGCGGCGCGCCATGCGCCACGCCGAACTGCTTGGCGCCAAGGACCCGCTGATGTGGAAGCTCGTCTCCGCGCTGACGCGCGAGATGGGCCAAGCCTATCCCGAACTCACCCGCGCCGAGGCGCTGATCACCGAGACGCTCAAGCTCGAAGAGACGCGGTTCCGCGCCACGCTCGAGCGCGGCCTCGCCATCCTCGACGACAAGAGCGCCGGCCTGAAGAAGGGCGCCATGCTCGACGGCGAGACGGCCTTCACGCTCTACGACACCTACGGCTTCCCGCTCGACCTGACGCAGGACGCGCTGCGCGCGCGAGGCATCGGCGTCGATCTCGCCTCCTTCAACGACGCCATGGAGCGCCAGCGCGAGAAAGCGCGCGCCTCGTGGGCGGGCTCCGGGGAAGCGGCGCAGGAAACCGTCTGGTTCGGCCTGCGCGAAAAGGTCGGCGCCACCGAATTCCTCGGCTACGAAACCGAGAGCGCCGAGGGCGTCGTCGCCGCGCTGGTCAAGGACGGCAAGGCCGTCAGCGAACTGAAAAAGGGCGACAGCGGCGCCGTGGTGATGAACCAGACACCATTCTACGGTGAGTCGGGCGGCCAGGCTGGCGACACCGGCGAGATGCGCCGCGAGGGCGTGCGCCTTGCCGTCACCGACACGCAGAAAAAGGCTGGCGATCTGTTCGCGCACCTGGTCAAGGTCGACGAGGGCACGATCAAAGTCGGCGATCCGCTGCTGCTGGAAGTGGATCACGCGCGCCGCGCCGCCATCAGGCGGAACCATTCCGCCACCCATCTGCTGCACGAGGCGCTGCGCCAGGTGCTCGGGGATCACGTGGCGCAGAAGGGCTCGCTGGTCGCGCCCGACCGGCTGCGCTTCGACTTCTCGCACCCCAAGCCGGTCACGCCGGCCGAACTCGAGCGCGTCGAGGACATCGCCAACGACATCGTGCTGCAGAATGCGCCGGTCGCCACGCGGCTGATGGCGCTGGACGACGCGCGGGCCTCCGGCGCACGCGCGCTGTTTGGCGAGAAATACGGCGACGAGGTGCGCGTGGTGGCGATGGGCAATACTTCCGAAGAATTGGGGAGCGGCAACACGCTCGGCTGGTCGGTCGAATTGTGCGGCGGCACGCATGTGAAACGCACGGGCGACATCGGCCTGATCAACGGCCTTACCGATTCAGGCGTTGCCGCCGGGGTGCGGCGTCTCGAGGCCTTGACCGGCAAGGTCGCGCGCAAATCCGCAGACCGTCAGGTGCAGATCGCCAAGGCGGCAGCGGCGGAACTCAAGGCGCCGCTCGAGGAAATGCCGGCGCGCATCGTGTCGCTGCTCGATGAACGCAAGAAGCTCGAGCGCGAGTTGACCGACGCGCGGAAAAAACTCGCCATGGGTGGCGGCGGTGGCGCGGCGAAAAGCGCTGGCGACGGCGTGCGCCAGGTCAACGGCGTGAAACTGATCGCGCGATCGGTCACCGGCATCGAATTGAAGGATCTGCGCAGCCTCGCCGACGAGGGCAAGAAACAGGTCGGCTCTGGCGTGGTCGCCATCGTCGGCCTCGCTGCCGACGGCAAGGCCGGCATTGTGGTCGCCGTCACCGAGGATCTGATCAAGCGCTTCAACGCGGTCGACCTGGTGAAAAAAGGCGCCGAAGTGCTCGGCGGCAAAGGCGGCGGCGGCCGCCCCGACATGGCGCAGGCCGGCGGGCCGGACGGTTCCAAGGCGGAACAAGCATTGCAGGCGATTGAACAGGCGCTCGGCGGTTAGCCGAGACTGCAGTTCCAGCTTCCGCGTCGACGGCGGCCGAATTAGTCTTGGCCTTATGGCCGAACTCCATTTCACCAGTTGGCTGCGTGAAATCGTGCCCAACGGTCCCTTGACCGCCGGCGGCGACACCGTCGGCGCCGTATTGTCGCAAGTATTTACGGAAATGCCGCATGTGCGCGGCTACGTGCTCGACGAGCGCGGACAATTGCGCAAGCACGTCTGCATCTTCGCCGACGGCAAGCGCTTGCCGCGCGAGGCGGCGCTTAACCAAAGTATCCGCCCGGATTCCAAGCTTTACGTCATGCAAGCCCTGTCAGGAGGCTAGCGCATGATCCCGAAAAGTGGGAGCCGGTTTTCGGATAAGATCACGCGCAAAGGGAATTGAGCATGTCCGAACGCATGTTGGTGGCGACGCGCAAGGGCTTGCTCCAGCTCGCGCATAAAAACGGCGGTTGGAGCATTGCGCGCCTGAGCTTCCCCGGCATTGCGGTGACGGCCGCGCTGCACGACGCGCGCGACAACACGCTCTACGCCATGCTCAAGCACGGCCATTTCGGCAGCAAGCTGCATCGCTCGGACGACGATGGCCAAACCTGGGCGGAACTGCCGGTGCCGGCCTTTCCGGCCGACGCGGCGGGCGCGCCGACGCTGTTTCAGATTTGGACCCTTGAGACCGGCGGCGCCGCCGAGCCGGGCCGGCTGTGGGCGGGCGCGCTGCCGGCCGGTCTGTTCCGCTCAGATGATCGCGGCGAGCATTGGCAACAGGTAAGCGCGCTGTGGAACGTATCGGAGCGCGAGAAATGGTTCGGCGGCGGCTATGACGATGCCGGCATCCACACCGTCTCGCCCGATCCGCGCGACCCGGCCCGCGTCTTCGTCGCCATATCCTGCGGCGGCGTGTGGGACTCGCCCGACAGCGGCGAAAGCTGGACGCTGCGCGGCAACGGACTGGTGGCGGCTTATATGCCACCGGAACTGGCCGGGCAGAAGGAAACGCAGGACCCGCACCGCGTGGTGCGCTGCGCTGCCGCCCCCGACACGATGTGGATGCAGCACCATTGCGGCATTTTCCGTTCGACCGATGCCGGCGCCACCTGGACGCCGCTCAAGCTGCCGGTGGACGATTTCGGCTTCGCCGTCGCCGCCCATCCGCGCGACCCGCTCACCGCCTGGTTCGTTCCCGCCATCAAGGACGAGCTGCGCGTGCCGCGCGACGGCGCGCTGGCTGTTACGCGCACCCGCGACGGCGGCAAGACCTGGGAAAGCTTCCGCGATGGCCTGCCGCAGCGCGACGCCTTCGACCTCATCTACCGGCACGGCCTCGACGTCGATGCCGCCGGCGCCCGGCTTGCCATGGGCTCGACCACCGGCAGCCTGTGGGTGAGCGACAATGCCGGGGAGGGCTGGCAACTGGTGAACGCCCACCTGCCGCCGATCTATGCGGTGCGGCTGTATTAGGCCGATTGATCGAGCGCAAAGCTGGGGTTGGCCCGGAATGGTTTAATATCGCCTCGATTCCTACGAGGCCTTCCTGCGATGCCACGCGACAGGATCAAGGAACTGCGCCACCGCGTCTATCTGGTCCTCGAACAAGGGCTGATCGGCGACGCCTTGAGCATTGTCGTCGATCGGGCGTTGGTGCTGCTGATCTTGACCAATCTCGTTGCGGTGGCGCTCGAGTCGGTGCCCGAACTGCACAGCCGTTTTGCCGCCGCCTTCGTCGCCATCGAGGTTTTTTCGCTCGTCGTGTTTTCGATCGAATATGCCTTGCGGCTGTGGGCCGCGGTCGAGCATGGGCCGCACCGCCATCTCAATGCCCTGCGCGCGCGGCTCAAATACGCCTTGAGCCCGAGTGGCATCATCGATCTGATCGCGGTGCTGCCGTTCTGGTTCACGCTGGTGCTGCCCGACGACCTGCGGCTGCTCGTTGTCTTCCGCATCGTGCGCTTCTTCAAGATCGCGCGCTATTCGCCGGCGATGCGCTCGCTGCTCGACGTGCTCTACCGCGAGCGCCGCGCGCTGTTCGGTTGCCTGGTCATCACTTTGGGCACGTCGTTGGTCGCTGCCGCCTTGATGCATCTCGCCGAAGGCAAGGTGCAGCCGGACAAGCTCGGCACCATTCCTGACGCGCTGTGGTGGGCGATCGTCACCGTCGGTACCATCGGTTACGGCGACGTGGTGCCGGTCACCGCGCTCGGCAAGCTGATCGCCACCGCCACCATCTTCGCCGGCCTGATCATGATGGCGCTGCCGATCGGCATCATCGCTACCGCCTTTGCCGAGCAGATACACCGGCGCGATTTCATCGTCACCTGGAGCATGATCGCGCGGGTGCCGTTGTTCGCCGAGCTCGACGCCGCCGCCATCTCCGACATCATGGGGCTGCTGCGTGCGCAGGTGGTGGAGGCGGACGAGGTGATCGTGCGCGCCGGCGACCCGGCCCATTCGATGTATTTCATCGCCGCCGGCGAGGTCGAGGTGGCGCTCAAGAAGGAACGCATCCGCCTCGGCGTCGGCCAGTTCTTCGGCGAGGTGGCGGTGCTGCGCCGGGCCCGCCGCTCGGCCACCGCCACCGCGCTCACGCGCACGAATTTGCTGGTGCTTGCCGCGCAGGACTTGCACGCGCTGATGCAGCGTAGCCCGCACGTCGCCCAGCAGATCAAGGACGTGGTGGAGAAACGCGTCGGCCGCGAGCGGGTGTCGCCCGCGGGCGATATCGTGACGGAAGAGATTAAGTAGCCATTCTTATCCCTCCCCTTGCAGGGGAGGGATTACGCCATCGCCTTCTTCAGGTTCTCGTCGATCTTGTCGAGGAAGCCGGTGGTCGAGAGCCACTTCTGGCTGGGGCCGATCAATGCCGCCAAGTCCTTGGTCATGAAGCCCGCTTCGATGGTGTCGACGCAGACTTTTTCTAGCGTGTTGGCGAACTTCCCCAACGCCGCGTTGTTGTCGAGCTTGGCGCGATGGGCAAGCCCACGCGTCCAAGCGAAGATCGAGGCGATCGAGTTGGTTGAGGTCTCCTTACCTTGCTGATGCTGGCGGTAGTGGCGCGTCACCGTGCCATGTGCGGCTTCCGCTTCCACCGTCCTGCCGTCCGGCGTCATCAGCACCGAGGTCATCAGGCCGAGCGAACCGTAGCCTTGGGCTATAGTGTCGGATTGCACGTCGCCATCGTAGTTCTTGCAGGCCCAGACGTAGCCGCCGGACCATTTCAGCGCCGACGCCACCATATCGTCGATCAGCCGATGCTCGTAGGTAATGCCTTTCTTGGCAAATTCGGCTTTGAACTCGGCGTCGAATATCTGCTGGAACAGCTCCATGAAGCGGCCGTCATATTGCTTCAGGATGGTGTTCTTGGTCGACAGATAGAGCGGATAGCCGCGGCTGAGCGCATAGTTCATCGAAGCGCGGGCGAAATCGCGGATCGAATCGTCGAGATTGTACATCGCCATGACGACGCCCGAGCCCGGCGCCTTGAATACTTCGCGGTCGATCACCTTGCCGTCGGCGCCGACGAACTTGAGGCTGAGCGTGCCGGCGCTCGGGAACTTGAAATCGGTGGCGCGGTATTGGTCGCCGTAGGCGTGGCGGCCGATGATGATCGGTTTGGTCCAGCCCGGCACGAGGCGCGGCACGTTCCTGCAGATGATCGGCTCGCGAAAAATGACGCCGCCGAGGATGTTGCGAATCGTGCCGTTGGGAGAGCGCCACATCTCCTTGAGGCCGAATTCCTTCACCCGGCCCTCGTCTGGGGTGATGGTGGCGCACTTGACGGCAACGCCGACCTTCTTGGTCATCTCGGCGGCGTCGATGGTGATCTGGTCGTTGGTCTCGTCGCGTTTTTCGATGCTCAGATCGTAGTAGAGCAGGTCGATGTCGAGGTAGGGACGGATCAGCTTGTCTTTGATCAGCTGCCAAATAATGCGGGTCATCTCGTCGCCGTCCATCTCGACGACGGGATTTGCTACCTTGATCTTCGCCATTTTAAGGAGCCACTTTTTGGAAGCGGGCAGCGGCCACGGTCGTCGGACTCACGGAAAATTTGGCGCGCGCTCGTAGAATGCGCCGCCTCCGCAGCCGCGGCGGACCCTATAACACTGACCCTCTTGCCGTGAAAGCCGCGAGCCATGGCCTTGGAGACGACCGCCGCCGGAATTAAGCGTCAGAGCGTGGCGAGCGCGGCGTTCAGCGTGGCGCTCGGCCGCATCGCCGCCGATGCCTTGGCATCGTCGGGCAGATAGTAACCGCCGACGTCGACTGGCTTGCCTTGCGCGCCGATCAGTTCGCCATTGATCTTGGCCTCGTTCTTAGCGAGCGTTTCGGCCAGCGGCTTGAAGCGGGCTTTCAGCTCCGCGTCCTTGGTCTGCGCGGCCAAAGCCTCGGCCCAGTAGAGGGCGAGGTAGAAATGGCTGCCGCGATTGTCGATTTCTCCGACCTTGCGCGCAGGATTGCGGTTGAACTCGAGGAACTTGCCAATGGCTGTGTCGAGCGCCTCGGCGAGAACCAGCGCCTTGGCGTTCTTGTAGGTATGCGCCAGATGTTCGAGCGAGGCGCCGAGGGCGAGGAATTCGCCGAGCGAATCCCAGCGCAGATAGCCTTCTTCCTGGAACTGCTGCACGTGCTTGGGCGCAGAGCCGCCGGCGCCGGTCTCGAACATGCCGCCGCCCGCCAACAGCGGAACGATCGACAGCATCTTGGACGAGGTACCGAGCTCCATGATCGGAAACAGGTCGGTCAGATAATCCCGCAGAATGTTGCCGGTGACGGAAATTGTGTCCTGCCCCTTGCGAATCCGCTCGAGTGAAAATTTCATCGCGTCGACCGGGGCCAAAATGCGGATATCGAGTCCCTTGGTGTCTTGATCCTTCAAGTACGTCTCGACCTTGGCGATGAGCTGTGCGTCATGCGCGCGCTTGGCGTCGAGCCAGAACACCGCCGGCGTGTTGGTGAGGCGCGCGCGACGCACACCGAGCTTCACCCAATCCCGCACGGCTGCGTCCTTGAGCTCGCACATGCGGAAGATGTCACCGACCTCGACGGGCCGCTCCAGCAGCACCTTGCCGTCGTCCGCGACGACGCGGACCGTGCCGCCAGCCGGCACTTCGAAGGTCTTGTCATGCGAGCCGTATTCCTCGGCCTTCTGCGCCATCAGGCCGACGTTCGGCACCGAGCCCATGGTCTTGGGATCGAACGCGCCGTGGGCCTTGCAGTCCTCGATAGCCGTCTGAAACAGCGTCGCATAGGCGCGATCCGGGATCACCGCCATGGTGTCGTGCAGCTTGCCGTCGGGTCCCCACATGCGGCCGGACTCGCGGATCATCGCCGGCATCGTCGCGTCAATGATGAAGTCGCTGGGGACATGCAGGCCGGTGATGCCCTTGTCGGAATTCACCATGGCGAGAGCCGGACGCTTCGCGTATTCGGCCGCGATGTCGTCCTTGATCGCTTTCTTCTCGGCGTCCGGCAGCGTCTCGATCTTCGACAATAGATCGCCGAAGCCGTTGTTAAGATTGACGCCAAGCTTCTTCAGCGTGGCGGCGTGCTTCTCGATCACGTCGGCGAAGAAGATGGAAACGGCGTGGCCGAACACGATAGGATCGGCGATCTTCATCATGGTCGCCTTCACGTGCAGAGAGAACAGCACGCCTTCCTTCTTGGCGGCTTCGATCTGCTCGGCAAAGAAGGCGCGCAGCGCCTTGGCGCTCATCACGGAAGCGTCGATGATCTCGCCGGCCGCGAGCGCCGTCTTGGCCTTCAGCACTGTGACGGCGCCGTCGGCGCTGGCTAATTCGATGCGAACGTTGGTCGCCTTGTCGACCGTGGTCGCGATTTCCGAGCCGAAGTAGTCGCCGCTCGACATGTGGGCCACGTGCGTTTTGGAGTCCTTGCTCCAGGTGCCCATCTTGTGTGGGTTCTTGCGGGCGTATTGCTTGACGGCGCCGGCGGCGCGTCGGTCGGAATTGCCCTCGCGCAACACCGGGTTGACGACGCTGCCGAACACCTTATCGTAGCAGGTCTTGATGTCCTTCTCGGCTTCCGTCGCCGGGTTGTCCGGATAATCCGGAACGCCGTAGCCCTTGCCCTGCAATTCCTTGATCGCGGCGCGGAGCTGCGGGATCGAGGCGGAGATGTTGGGCAGCTTGATGATGTTGGCTTCGGGCTTCAGCGTGAGCGCGCCGAGTTCGGCGAGTTCGTCGTTGTGCCGTTGCGCAGGGGGCAGCTTGTCGGAGACACTCGCGAGGATGCGGCCGGCCAGCGAGATGTCCTTCAGCGTCATCGACACGCCTGCCGCGCCCACGAAGGCTTTGACGATCGGCAGCAGGGAATAGGTCGCGAGCGCCGGGGCTTCATCGACCTTTGTCCACATAATTTCGAGATCTGGCATGCTTGCACCTCTGGTCGCCGTGTTTGTTGGGGCCGACCGGAAACTGAACATTGAGGGGCGGGGTGGAATGGCTTCTCCCTCGGGCCCTCATATGAATTGTTCTCGGCGCGGACAGCAGGAAGCGGTCGCCCGGCGGGCGAGCCTATAGCACCGCCATTAGGGCGAGGCAAAGCACGGATAAATACATAGGGGCGTTGCGTGGCGGAGGGCGGAAGTCGGCGGCGCGGGTGCGAAGCCATAGAAAATCGACGGTTTCCCAGAGCGCCGTTGCGGTGGTAACGAGCACCGGTATGGAGGGCTAAGCGTCATGCCGGGTGCCGGCACGGATAAGACCAAACGCTGGAGCGTAGAGCCGGCGCCGATCGTCGTCCTGGTCGAGCCGCAGATGGGCGAGAACATCGGCGCGGCGGCGCGCGCGATGGCCAATTTCGGGCTGTCGCGCCTGAGGCTGGTCAAGCCGGTGCAGGGCTGGCCGAACGAGAAGGCGCGGGTGATGGCGGCCGGCGCCGACCGCGTACTCGAGGGTGCGCAGCTTTATGACAGCCTGGCCGACGCCATCGGCGATTGTACTTTTGTCTTAGCGGCGACCGCGCGCAATCACGATCAGGCCAAACCTGTCATCGGCGCGGCGGAAGCGGCAGCCGAGGTGGCGTCGCACGTGGCGGCGGAGGAGAACGTCGCAATCGTGTTCGGGCGCGAGCGCAATGGCCTGGAGAACCACGAGGTGGCGCGCGCCGACCGCATCCTCACACTGCCGGTCAATCCGGCCTTCGCCTCGCTCAATCTGGGGCAGGCGGTGGTGATTGTCGGTTACGAATGGTTCAAGCAGCAGGGCGGCGAGTTGCCATTCTCAATCCCGCAGAAATCGCCGCCGGCGGCCAAACAGCAGCTCGACGCGTTCTTTGCCGACCTGGAGCGCGAACTCGACGCCGTCGAATTTTTCCGCCCGGAGGAAAAACGCGGCACCATGGGCATCAATTTGCGCAATATTTTCCAGCGCATGCAGCCGTCGCAGCAGGACGTGCGCACTTTGCACGGGGTCATCACGGCGATCGCGCAAGGGCGCAAAGGCCCAGCGCGCGGCGGCGTGCTCGACGGCGCCGGCGCGGACAAGCTGCGCGCACTCTTGGCCGAGCACGGCACCGGCCGGGCGCCGTCCGAGCGCACGCCGTTGCGCGGCCTGCCGCGGCTGTTGCGGCGCAATCCGACCGACGCCGAGCGCGTCTTGTGGCCGGCGCTGGTCAACGACCGCCGCTTCGCCGGCCGCGGCTTCAAGCGGCAGGTGCCGATTGGCCCGTATATCGCCGATTTCGTGTCATTTCCGCTCAAATGCGTCATCGATCTCAAGCCGGCCGCGGCGGACGAGGCGGCGGCGCGCTTAAGCGCCGACAGAAGGGCGTGGCTGGAGGCGCACGGCTACCGGGTAGTCGAGGTGCGGGCGGCTGAGGTGGAGCGGGACGTCGCGAAAGTGCTCGATGACCTTGCTGGGGTCGTGTCAGCCCTTTAGCGCCTTCACCTGTGCCGCGATGCCGTCGCGCAGGTAGCCGACGTCGCCGCCGACGGTGACAAAACGGAAGCCACGCTTGGCCATGGCCCGCGCTCGCTCGGCGCCGTTACAGTAGATGCCGGGAATCTTGCCGGCTTTGGTCGCCGCCGCGCAGATCTGGTCGATGGCGCGCTCGACTTCGCCCGACGTCACGTCCTGCGCCTTGCCGCCGCTCAGCATGGTCGACAGGTCGTAGGGGCCGATGAACAGCGCATCGATGCCGGGCGTCGCGGCAATGCTGTCGACCTGCGCCAGCGCCATCGGCGTCTCGATCATTGCCATGGTCAGCGTGCCGTCATTGGCCTCGCGCAGATAGTCGACGGTCGCGGTTTTGCCTTGCAGCGTCATGGCGCGTTGCGGGCCCCAGCTGCGCTCGCCGAACGGTGGAAATTTCGCCGCCGCGGCGAATCTTTGGGCATCGCCGGCGCTGTTGATCATCGGCGCGATGATCGCCTCGGCGCCGAAGTCGAGCGCGCGCGAGACGAAGGCAACGTCGCCGAGCGGCACCCGCACCACCGGCGAAGCACCCGCGTGATAGACCGCGCCGATCCCGGCGATGATCGAGGCGGTGTCCCACAGCCCGTGCTGCATATCGAGGACAACGGCAGAAAACCCGTCGCGGGCGACGGTCTCGGCGACCAGCGGGGAGGCCAGGCTACACCAAGCGGCATAGACGGTTTCGCCGGCGCGCAGCCGCTGGGCGAGGGAAAAGGCTTGTTGAGTCATCTTGGCCCCTCGATGTGTCACTCCGGGGCGCGAGCCATAAGCGCGTTTAACGCGCATCTTTGACGCGCTATGGCGAGCGAACCCGGAATCCAGAAACAAACGCAGCGCTCGCATCTAGATTCCGGGTTCCGGCCTTCGGCCGGTCCCGGAATGACGGAGAATTAGCCGCTCGCCTTGATTTGGTCGATCGCCTGCGCCATCAACTCGTCCATGGCGCGGCGGATGTCCTGGTCGCCGATGGCCAGTTTTTTGCCGTCGAAGTCCTTGCGGATTTTCTTAAAAACGTCGTGGTCGCCGGCTTCCTCGAAATCGGCCATCACGACTTCCTTGGCGTAAGCCTCGGCTTCCGCTCCGGCGAGGCCCATTTTCCCGGCCGCCCACAGGCCGAGCAGCTTGTTACGCCGCGCCACGGCCTTGAATTTAAGCTCCTCGTCGTGCGCGAACTTCTTCTCGAAGCCCTCCTCGCGCTTGTCGAAAGTGGTCATGCCGCCCTCACTGCTTGCGACCGCTGGCGATCGCGTGCACACGTGTTAACTTCTGCGCCTTGCATATCGCTGTGGCAGCGTCAAGGCAACATGCGGCAGCGCTGTTGACGCGGATTTGCCAAGTGGAAAACGTCTTGTTCTCGCGATTGTGCTCACCCGACCGATCGGCTAGGTTGACCTCGTGTCCGGATCGTTTTAGCGCATTCGCAATTGTCCGGTCCCGCCGCCGCGGATCTCGACACGTCACGAATAGGAGCCACGGCATCCCATGGACTTTCAAAAACCACGGTATACCCCGATGAGTCGCCGCCGCCGCATTTATGAGGGCAAGGCGAAGATCCTCTATGAAGGCCCCGAACCGGGCACGCTGATTCAGCACTTCAAGGACGACGCGACCGCCTTCAACGCCAAGAAGCACGAGGTGATCGAAGGTAAGGGCGTGCTCAACAACCGGATCTCCGAATACATATTCCAGCACCTCAACGAAATCGGGGTTCCCACCCATTTCATCCGCCGGCTCAACATGCGCGAGCAGTTGATCCGCGAGGTGGAGATCATCCCGCTCGAAGTGGTGGTACGCAATGTCGCCGCCGGCTCGCTCGCGACCCGGCTCGGCATCGACGAGGGTACCCAGCTGCCGCGTTCGATCATCGAATTTTACTACAAGAACGACGCGCTCAACGACCCGATGGTATCCGAAGAGCACATCACCGCTTTCGGCTGGGCGAGCCCGCAGGAAATCGACGACATCATGGCGCTCGCCATCCGCGTCAACGACTTCCTTTCGGGCGTGTTCCTGGGCGTCGGCATCCGCCTGGTCGATTTCAAGATGGAAGCCGGCCGGCTGTGGGAAAACGACGTGATGCGTATCGTCGTGGCCGACGAAATCTCCCCCGATAGCTGCCGGCTGTGGGACATCAAATCGAACGAAAAGCTCGACAAGGATCGCTTTCGCCGCAACCTCGGCGGGCTCCTGGAGGCCTATACCGAGGTCGCCAAGCGTCTGGGCATCATGAACGAGGGCGAGCCGCCGCGCGGCGCCGGGCCGGTGTTGGTAAAAGGCTAGGTAAAGTTCCGATTTTGGCCTTTTTGTCCGTGAATTACCCGAAGCCCGGCCTTGTGCCGGGCTTCGGCGTCTCTAGGTTAGGCGAAACGGGCCCGCCCGGCGCCCACGACTCATGGCATAAGCGGCGAAACATGAAAGCGCGCGTTACCGTCACCCTGAAGTCCGGCATTCTCGACCCGCAAGGCAAGGCGATTGAAGGCGCGTTGCGCTCATTGGGCGTTGCCGGCGTCGCCAGTGTGCGCCAGGGCAAGGTATTCGACATTGAGATCGAGGGTAGCGACCGCGCCCAGACCGAAGCGCTGCTCAAGCAGGCCGCCGACAAGCTCCTGGCCAATACCGTGATCGAAAATTACCGGGTCGAGGTGGTGGGATGAAAGCCGCTGTCGTCGTTTTCCCCGGCATCAATCGCGAGCGCGACATGGCGCGCACGCTCGAACTGGTCTCGGGCAAGGCGCCGGCAATGGTCTGGCACGCCGACCACGAGCTTCCTGCCGGCACCGACCTGGTGGTGATTCCCGGCGGCTTCTCTTATGGCGACTATCTGCGCTGCGGCGCGATCGCCGCCCGCAGCGCCATTATGAACGCAGTGCGCGCGCATGCCGCCAAGGGCGGCCTTACGCTCGGCGTCTGCAATGGCTTCCAGATTTTGTGCGAGGCGGGCCTCTTGCCCGGAGTACTGATGCGCAACGCGCGGCTGCGCTTCATCTGCCGCGACGTCTATCTGCGCGTGGAGAAATCAAGTTCGCCGTTCACCCGCGGCTACAATGCGGGGCAGGTGGTGCGCGTGCCGGTCGCCCATGGCGAGGGCAACTACATCGCCGACGCCGACACCATCGCGCGGCTGGAAGGCGAGGCGCGGGTGCTGTTCCGTTATTGCTCGCCGGCGGGCGCGCTCGACCCAGCCTGGAACGTCAATGGCGCGACCAACGCCATCGCCGGCATCGTCAATGAGCGCGGCAATGTGCTCGGCATGATGCCGCATCCGGAAAATCACGTCGAAGCCGCGCTCGGCATCACCGATGGGCGCGGGCTGTTCGCCGGGCTGGTCGAGGCGCTCGAACAGGCGGCATAGCGTGATCTCAAACGAGCCTGCCATCACCCCCGAACTGGTCGCCGAGCACGGCCTCAAGCCCGACGAGTACAAGCGCGTGCTCGAGCTGATCGGCCGCGAACCGTCGCTCACCGAGCTCGGCATCTTTTCGGCCATGTGGAACGAGCACTGCTCGTACAAATCCTCCAAAGTCCATCTGCGCACGCTGCCGACCAAAGGCCCGCACGTGATCCAGGGCCCGGGCGAGAATGCCGGCGTCATCGACATCGGCGATGGGCTCACTTGTGTGTTCAAGATGGAGAGCCATAACCACCCGAGCTACATAGAGCCCTATCAGGGCGCGGCGACCGGCGTCGGCGGCATCCTGCGCGACGTGTTCACCATGGGCGCGCGGCCGGTGGCCTGCCTGAACGCACTGTCATTCGGCGATCCGAAGCACCCCAAGACCCGCCATCTGGTGTCGGGCGTGGTCGCTGGCATCGGTGGTTACGGCAATTCCTTCGGCGTCCCGACGGTCGGCGGCTCGGTGCGTTTCCACGCGCGCTACGACGGCAACAATCTGGTCAATGCCATGGCGGTCGGCATCGCGCGGAAGGACAAGATTTTCTACGCGGCCGCCTCCGGCGTCGGCATGCCCATCGTCTATCTCGGCTCGAAGACCGGCCGCGACGGCATCCACGGCGCGTCAATGGCCTCGGCGGAATTCGGCGAGGATTCGGAAGCCAAGCGCCCGACCGTGCAGGTCGGCGATCCGTTCTCGGAGAAGCTGCTGTTAGAGGCCTGCCTTGAGATCATGCACAAAGGCTGCGTCATCGCCATCCAGGACATGGGCGCGGCCGGTCTTACCTGTTCGGCGGTGGAGATGGGCGCCAAGGGCGATCTCGGCGTCACGCTCGATCTCGACAAGGTGCCGTGCCGCGAAGAGGGCATGAGCGCTTACGAGATGATGCTGTCCGAAAGCCAGGAGCGCATGCTCATGGTGCTCAAGCCGGAGAAAGAAAAGGAAGCCGAGGCGATCTTCCGCAAATGGGGGCTCGACTTCGCCATCGTCGGCGAGACCACGCCGTCCAAGCGCTTCATCGTGCGGCACGGCGGCGATGTGATGGCCGACCTGCCGATCAAGGAACTCGGCGACCAGGCGCCGGAATACAAGCGCCCCTTCGTCAGCGCGGCGAAGCCCAAGGCGATCGAAGCCGAGGATGTCGCGCCGCCGATGGGCACCGCCGACGCACTCGAGAAGCTGCTCGGCACGCCCGATCTGTGCTCCAAGCGCTGGGTGTGGGAGCAATACGACCACATTATTCAAGGCAACACCGTGCAGCGGCCGGGCGGCGACGCCGCGGTGGTGCGGGTGGAGAACGGGCCAAAGGGCCTTGCGCTCACCACCGACGTGACGCCGCGCTATTGCGAGGCCGATCCGTTCGAAGGCGGCAAGCAGGCGGTGGCTGAATGCTGGCGTAACCTGACGGCGGTCGGTGCCAAGCCGCTCGCAGTCACCGACAATCTCAATTTCGGCAACCCGGAACGGCCCGAGATCATGGGCCAATTCGTCGGCTGCATCCGTGGCATCGCCGAAGCCTGCAAGGTGTTGGCGTTCCCGGTCGTGTCCGGCAACGTGTCGCTCTACAACGAGACCAACGGCAAGGCGATCCTGCCGACACCGTCGATCGGCGGCGTCGGGCTGATCGACGATTTCACCAAATCGGCCTCGCTCGCCTTCAAGCGCGACGGCGAAACGATTTTGGCTGTCGGCGAGACCACCGGCTGGCTCGGTCAGTCGATGTACTTACGCGAACTATGTGGCCGCGAGGAGGGCGCCCCGCCGCCGGTCGACCTCATCGAGGAGCGCGAGAATGGCGATTTCGTGCGTGGACTGATCCTCGACGGCACCGCAACGGCGGCTCACGATCTCTCGGACGGCGGCTTGGCGGTGGCGCTCGCCGAAATGGCGATGGCGTCAGGCATCGGCGCGGAACTCGCCGCCGCGCCGGATGATATCCCGGCGCATGCCTATTGGTTTGGCGAAGACCAGGCTCGCTATCTCGTCACGGTGCCGGCGGCCAAGGCCGAGGCGGTGCTCGAACGGGCCCGCGCGGCGAGTATTCCGGTGTGGTCAATTGGGACAACCGGGGGCGATGCATTGACGCTTCCCGGTGAGCGCCCCATCCTTGTCACGATGTTGCGCGAGCGTTTCGAAAGCTGGCTGCCGGCCTATATGGCGGGCGAACTGTAGGGATTCGCGCGAGGGAACGGTCCACCATGGCGATGGATGCCGGCGAAATTGAGCGGCTGATCAAGGCGCGCCTGCCCGACGCGCAGGTCACCATTCGCGATCTGGCCGGCGACGGCGACCATTACGCAGCCACGGTGATTTCCGCCTCGTTCAAGGGCAAATCGCGGGTGCAACAGCACCAACTGGTCTATGAGGCGCTCAAGGCGCAGATGGGCGGCGTGTTGCACGCGCTCGCGCTGCAGACCGCCACGCCGGAAAACTGATGTCGGCCAAGGGCGGCGTCCGGATACTGTCGCCCAACGGCGCGATCAAACCGACCGGCCCCTGGAGTCTGGGCGCGCGCGCCGGCGATTTCGTCTTCGTCGCCGGCATGCGGGGCATCGATCCGGCGAGCAACTCCATCCTCGGCAGCGAGGAAGAGCGCATCCGGCGGGCTTTCACGAACATGAAGATGATCGCCGGATCGGAGGGCGCGGGCTTGGCGGACTGCGTGCGGCTGACGGTTTTCGTCACGGATATGAGCCGCTTACGGCCGCTGGTGAACAAGGTGCAGGAGGAACTCTGGGGCGGCGGACCCTATCCGCCGCGCACCATCGTCGAGGTTGCGAAACTCAATCAGGATGACATTTTCGAGGTCGAGGGCACGTTTTTCGCCCCGAAATAACCTCGCAGTTAAGGGCAATTCCCCGCTTGGGCTGGCGCTGGAATCTGCGCTACATATATCGGCAGCGAAGCGGGGTCGCCGCGAAAAGGACTGAAATCTCATGGGCATCGAGCAATTCATCGACAATGAAGTGAAGGGTAACGACGTCGTGCTGTTCATGAAAGGCACGCCGCAGTTCCCGCAGTGCGGATTTTCAGGCCAAGTGGTGCAGATTCTCGACCATTTGGGCGTCACCTACAAAGGACTCAACGTGCTCAACTCCGCGGAGCTGCGCGACGGCATCAAGGCCTATTCGAACTGGCCGACCATTCCGCAGCTCTATGTGAAGGGCGAGTTCGTCGGCGGCTGCGACATCGTGCGCGAGATGTTCCAGGCCGGCGAATTGCAGCAGACGCTGAAAGAGAAGGGCGTGGCGGTGACGCAGACCGCGTAACACGGCGTGGTCAAGGCTCTGCTGATTCTGGCGGCAATCGTTGATGTCGCATTGGCCTCGTTGTTGATCGGTATTTCCGGATTCCTGTTCGGCTCGGGACCGGAAAGCATGCACGGTGATTCGGCAGCCCTCTTAGGCTATGTGGCCGCGGTGATTGCCTGCGTTGCGGCGCCAATTGTCGGATTTATTTTGACCCGGCGCGGCAAGCCCACACCCGGCATCACCGTTGCCTGGATGCCGACGGCCGGCGCTCTCGCCGCGATGCTGCTGCCGCCACCCTATTAGGCGCCCGAGCGTTTGGCCTGCCGCGGCACGCGGGGCGCGGGGCCGTTCTCCTGCTTCATCCGCCGCAGCGCCAGATAAATGATCGCGAGGACGATGACGATGCCGAGCAGCCCGGAGCTGGCGCCGGCGGAGAACTTGGTCACGTTTTCGGCGACCAACTCGACATAACTGCCTGCGCTCTTGCCGAGCAGCAGGAAGATCAGCATCAGCGCGAGCACGGTGAGGAAGGCGAGTTCGACAAACTCCCACAACGCGCGTTTGGCGTCGGCGATGAATTTCCACATGGCACGGGACCTCTGACGGGCGCGAAAGTCCGCGGGCGACGATCGCATGACAACGGTGGGGAGCCGTCACGCTCCCCACCGGAGCGGCTCAGATGTTGCGCGCCTCGCTCAGGCGAGCTTCCGGTTCGAGAACAGCCAGAAGATGATCCCGAGCGTGATCAGGCCGACGAGGCCGTTCGAGCCGAGATCCTTTACCCACGCCATGATGTTGGCGGTGACGGTGCCGAAGAACGGAAGGTTCGAACCGATCAGCACGGCGAGCACGATTGCCAGCGCAATCAACATCAAGCCGAGTTCAGTCAACTCCGCGACCCAACCTTTGACGTTTTCAATGCCTTTCATAGCGCTTCTCCCCAGCTGTGCCCGATTCGGGCACGCTCAAAATTACCGCAGGGCAAACGCCAAATGTAGAAAAAAGCGGCAAACGCACTACCAAGTTTTGTGCGTTGCGGCGAAATCCGCGCTCAACCGGCCGGGACAAAGCAAATCCCCCGCCTCGCGGCAGGGGATTCGACAGCGTCGGAATGTCCGTTGCGCGTCAGCGCGAATAATATTCGACCACCAGATGCGGCTGCATCTGCACCGGATAGGGCACATCGGTGACCACCGGGACGCGCGTGAGCTTGGCGGTCAACTTCGAACCGTCGACTTCAATGTAGTCCGGCACGTCGCGCTCAGCCAAGGCCTGCGCTTCCAGCACCAAATTCATCTGTTTCGCCTTCTCCTGCACCTCGACCACGTCGCCGACCTTGACCCGGTAGCTCGCGATGTTCACCCGCTTGCCGTTCACCTTGACGTGGCCATGGTTGACGAACTGGCGGGCGGCGAACACAGTCGGCACGAATTTGGCGCGGTAGACGATGGCGTCGAGCCGGCGCTCCAACAGGCCGATCATGTGGGCGCCCGAGTCGCCCTTCATGCGGATCGCTTCGTCGTAGATGCCGCGGAATTGACGCTCGGAGATATTACCGTAATAGCCGCGCAGCTTCTGCTTGGCCTTGAGCTGCACGCCGTAGTCGGAGAGCTTGCCCTTGCGGCGCTGGCCGTGCTGGCCAGGGCCGTATTCACGCCGGTTCACCGGGCTCTTGGGGCGGCCCCAGATGTTCTCGCCCATCCGGCGGTCGAGCTTGTACTTGGATTCCATGCGCTTGGTCATCGCGTCCTCGTCGTTTTGCTGTTGTTGGTTGAGGATCGCGCCCTCCTTTGTCCCGGGAGACCCCGGGACCGACAGGAAAAGCCTCGTAAGCGCAAGGCCTTACCACGGGTCGCGAAACGCCCGACGGATTCGAAAACCCGCCGGGAGCCGGGTATTTAGGGGGTAGCGGCGCGGGTGTCAAACCGACCGGCCGATGCTATCGAAGCCTATGACCGAGATTTTATCGCAAGCTTCGATCGCCGCCTTTCTCCAGGTCATCATGATCGACCTGGTGCTGGCCGGCGACAACGCGGTCGTGATCGGCCTGGCGGCGGCGGGTTTGCCCAAAGCGCAACGCGCACGCGCGATTCTGGTCGGCATCATCGCCGCGACCGTGCTGCGCATCCTGTTCGCCAGCATCGCCATCGAATTGCTGGCGATCGTCGGTCTGCTGCTCGCCGGCGGCGTGTTGCTGCTGTGGGTATGCTGGAAGATGTGGCGCGAACTGCGCGGGCCCAGTCAGCATGACACCGAGGCGGCGCTTGTCGGCGGCAGCGCCCACGTTCCTCACAAGACCTTTGCGCAGGCGGCGTGGCAGATCATCGTGGCCGATATCTCGATGTCGCTCGACAACGTGCTGGCGGTGGCGGGCGCGGCGCACGACCATCCTGTTGCGCTGATCTTCGGCCTGAGCCTGTCGATCGTGCTGATGGGGGTCGCCGCGAGCCTCGTCGCGCGCCTGCTCAACCGGCATCGCTGGATCGCCTATGCCGGCCTCGCCATCATCCTGTACGTCGCACTCGACATGATCTGGCGCGGCGGACACGAAGTGTGGCCGCATCTGTTCGGCTAGGGCGTCAACCAATTTCCGTTCATTCCCGCGCAAGCGGGAATCCAGAGCGGCAAACCGTGGGGTCAGCGATTCGCTTTCCTGGGTCCCCACTTTCGGGGGGACGACCTGGTGATGAATTCTAGAATCCGTAGCGCGAGAGGGCTGCGGCCAACGCCAGCGACGGCGCGCGGCCGGAGGTGAATACGATCTTTGGTGATGGCGGCGGCTCGCCCGCCGGCTTGTCGCGCAGCAGATCGGCGACGCGGCGGGCAATCGCCGGCGCCGGATCGAGCCAATCGACCGGCCAGGGCGCGTTCGCCTTGAAGCGCTCAAGCAGCAGCGGATAATGCGTGCAGGCAAGCACCACCGTGTCGGTGCGCCGGCCCTCAGCGTCAACGAAACAGCCGGCAATCTCTTCCTTGATCGCGGCATCGGCGATTGGCTCGCCGGCAAGCTCGGCTTCGGCAAAGGACGCCAGATGCGACGAGCCGATGAGCGCGACGTCGCAGCCGGTGGCGAATTCGCGGATCAGCGCGCGGGTATATTCGCGCGACACGGTCGCCTGCGTGCCGAGCACCGAAATACGTTTGCTCGTCGATTGCGCGCAGGCCGGCTTGATTGCCGGCACAGTGCCGACAAAGGGCGCGACAAAACGCGTGCGCAATTCGGCGAGCGCCAAAGTGGAGGCCGTATTGCAGGCCACGACAACGAGATCGGGGTTATAGTCGGCAATCGCCTGGCCGACCACGTCGATGATGCGCGCGATCAGCATCGTTTCCGGCTGGTTGCCGTAGGGAAAACCAGCATCGTCCGCGACATAGACGTAAGCCGCGTCGGGCCGCACCGCCGCGACCTCACGGTAGACGGTGAGCCCGCCCAGGCCGGAGTCGAACACCAGGATCGTCGGGGCGGCCGCCACGTCAGGCCTTGATCCGTTCAATCAGACGGCCGAGCAGAAGCAGTCCCTGCGGCCAAAAGCCGAGCCGCGACGCGGTGTTGATGTGGCCGAGCTCCGGCAGCTCGCAATAGTCCGCGCCCCAGGCTTCGGCAAATTCGCGCGCGCGCGCCGGTGACACGAAGGCATCGTCGGTCGAGGCAACGACCAGCGCCGGCACTGGAAAGCGCGGCCGCGGTGTCGGCCGGAAATCGCGCGTCGCGGGAGGCGCGTCGGGCCGCTCTAGATCAGATGGCGCAACCAGCAGAACGGCTTTGACGCGGCCCGTATCGCCGCCAAGCGCCCAATGGGCGGCGAGGGTGCAGGACAGGCTGTGGCAGATCAGGATCGCCGGGCGCGTGCCACCGGCGAGTGCGGCTTTAAGCCTTTCAAGCCAGGACGCGAGTTTCGGCGCGTCCCAATCGTCCTGCAATACGCGCGTGGCGTTGCGAAAAGCGAGGCACCAGTAGCTCTGCCAATGCTCGACGCCGGAATTGCCGAGGCCCGGCAGGACGAGGAAGTCGAAGTCGTTGGTGGCGTCGCGCATTTACGCGGCTTTTAAAGTGCGCATGATCTTTTCCGAAAATCGGTCCCCACTTTTCGGGATCATGCGCCAAACACCCGCTGGAAGATCGTATCGACGTGCTTGAAATGGTGGTCGAGGTCGAAATTGGCCTCGAGTTCCTTGTCGCTCAGTTTCGCGCGCACATCCTTGTCGGCCTTGAGCAGTGCGAGGAAATCCTTCTCGCCGCCCCACACCTGCATGGCGTTGCGCTGCACGAGGCGGTAGGCGTCCTCGCGCGGCACGCCCTTCTGCGTCAGCGCGATCAGCACGCGCTGCGAATGGATCAGCCCGCCGAGCTTATCGAGGTTTTTCTGCATGGCGGCCGGATAGACCACCAGCTTGTCGACAATGCCGGTAAGCCGCGCCAGCGCGAAGTCGAGCGTCACTGTCGCGTCCGGGCCGATCATGCGCTCGACGGAAGAGTGCGAGATGTCGCGCTCGTGCCAAAGTGCCACGTTCTCCATCGCGGGTATCGCGTAGGACCGCACCATGCGCGCCAGGCCGGTAAGGTTTTCCGACAGCACCGGGTTGCGCTTGTGCGGCATGGCGGACGAGCCCTTCTGCTTTTCGGAGAAGAACTCTTCCGCCTCCAGCACTTCGGTGCGCTGCAGGTGGCGGATTTCGGTGGCGAGCCGCTCGATCGAGGAGGCGACGACGGCGAGCGTCGCGAAATACATGGCGTGGCGGTCGCGCGGGATGATCTGGGTCGACACCGGCTCGACGGCAAGCCCCATCGCCTTGGCCACGTGCGCTTCGACGCGTGGATCGACCTGGGCGAAAGTGCCGACCGCGCCGGAAATCGCAGCGGTAGAAACTTCCTTGCGCGCGGCCACTAGGCGCTCGCGTCCGCGGGCGAACTCGGCATAGGCATAAGCGAGCTTGAGCCCGAAGGTGGTCGGCTCGGCATGGATGCCGTGCGAGCGGCCAACCGTCGGCGTCAACTTGTGCTCGAAGGCGCGGCGCTTGAGCGCGGCGAGCAGCGCATCGGTGTCCTTGATGAGAATGTCGGCGGCGCGCACCAGTTGCACGTTGAAACACGTGTCCAACACGTCGGACGACGTCATGCCCGAGTGCATGAAGCGCGCTTCCGGCCCGACGATCTCCGAGACATGCGTCAGGAAGGCGATGACGTCGTGCTTGACCTCGGCCTCGATGGCGTCGATGCGGGCGACGTCGAACTTGGCGGACTTTCCTTTTTCCCAGATTTTCTTCGCCGCATCCTTCGGGATGACGCCGAGTTCGGCCATCGCCTCGGCGGCGTGCGCCTCGATCTCGAACCAGATGCGGAACTTGGTCTCCGGCGACCAGATCGCGACCATGTCGGCGCGGGAATAGCGCGGGATCACGCCGCTTCCCCGCGCGCCAGCGCTGCCGCATTGCGGATCGCCGCTATATTGCCCTTGTAATTGCTGCCCTTGAACACCGCGTTGCCGGCGACCAGAACATTGGCGCCGGCTTGCACCACGCGCGCCGCATTGTCAGCCGTGACGCCGCCGTCGACCTCGATGTCGATCGGTCGCGCGCCGACCAATGCGCGTACGGCAGCAATCTTGTCGAGCGCCGCCGGGATGAACGCCTGGCCACCGAAGCCGGGGTTGACCGACATGACGAGGATGAGATCGACCATGTCGATCACGTGCTCGATGCTTGAGACCGGCGTTGCCGGGTTCATGGTCACGCCGGCCTTCTTGCCGAGCGCGCGGATCGCCTGCAGCGAGCGATGCACGTGCGGGCTGGCCTCGACGTGCACGGTGATGATGTCGGAACCGGCCTTGGCGAAGGCTTCGAGATAGGGATCGCACGGCGCGATCATCAGGTGCACGTCGAGCGTCTTTTTGGTGACTGGGCGGATCGCCTGCACCACCGCGGGACCGATCGAGATATTGGGCACGAAGTGCCCGTCCATCACGTCGACATGGATCCAGTCGGCGCCTGCGGCCTCGACTGCGCGAATTTCATCGCCCAATTTGGCGAAATCGGCCGACAAAATCGACGGCGCGATGAGTAGCGGGCGCATGCACGGCCTCCAAACGGGGATCGCCTAACACGGCAGGACGCGCGGAGCAACGCGCGGCCAGGGCCGCGCATGACCCGGCATTAACGTCGATCGGTCCGGCAAAAATTGCCCATACGCGGCGGCAATAGCGTCGCCGCTGCCATGCGGGAACCTGTGGACAACCTCAATAACGGCGGGCCTTTTGCAGGTTCGGACGGGATTGGCGCGGCATTTGCGACGGTGCCGGCAGGGGCTACGTCCGCCGGGATGGCCGGTGGAGTGATGGAGTATGAGTCATGTTCATCCCTATCGGTGCAGCGTCCAATGCGCTGTCCTACCTGCAATCGCTCTTGGCGATGGGCACTTCGGGGGCCGGCGATGCGAACGGTGCCAATCCCATATCGTCCTTGCTGGATGGCCAATCCGGGTCCGACCCGACCACGGGCGCGCCGCCGCCCGCCGCGGCATCGACCGCATCGACGGCCGGCTCAAACCAGCCAACATTCGACGCCGGCATGATGGCCGCGCTGATTTCGATGCAGAGTCAGTTGCAGAATCAGTCAGCGAGCGGCGCCGCTCCGCAGAGCCCGTCGCAGTTGTTTGCCAAGCTCGATACCGATGGTAATGGGCAGATCAGTCAATCGGAATTCGAGACGGCGCTCGGCAATGACGGCGTCGATAAATCCAGCGCCGATGCGCTGTTCGCTAAGCTCGACGCCAATGGCGACGGCTCGATCAGCCAAAGCGAGCTGACCCAAGCGCAGCACGCCGGCGGTGGCGGCCATCACCATCACATGCACGGCGGCGGCGGCGGACAAGCCGGCGGTACCTCTGGGCAAAGCACGATCGATGCGCTGCTGTCGTCGGCCAGCGCCAGTGGCGCACAAACCCAGTCCACCACCAATTCGGACGGTTCGACGACCACCACCATTTCCTATGCCGACGGCAGCACGGTCGAGATGACCACGCCGGCGGCATCGACGGATAACTCCGGCAACTCGGGCAGCGGCGCGACCGGCCAAAACACGCCCAATCTGCTCGAGCAATTGATCCAGTTGCAGGCGCAATTGTTGAACGCGGCGCCGCCCACGTTGTCGGCGGTCGCGTAGTCTCTAGCTGCTCCGGCGCAGCCGCCTCGCCAGCGGCTCCAGTAGGGCCGGCAGCAGATAGATCGGAAACTGCGCCATCGCGAAATAGAACCACGCGAGGTCCGGCAGTGACGAGCCGAGCGTCGCCATGACCAGGCCGATGTTGCGGAAGGCGGACAGCAGCGCGATCGGCACGCTGCGGTCTAGTCCAGAGCGCACGAAGATCAGCATGCTCAATCCTATAAGCAAGCAGCTCACGAGGATGACCAGCACAAACAGTTCGATGGCGAAGGCGGGGTCGGCGATCACGTTGCGCGGCACGCTTTCCATGGCTGCGATGGCGAAGATGAAGACGGCAAGGACGTTGAGGCCGTCGAGTGGCTCTTTCTGCCGCTCGAGCCATTCCTCGCCGGCGATGCGGTGGATCGCATAGGCAATGGCGCCGGACAGCGCGAAAAACAGGAACAGCTTGACGCCGAGTTCGATCGGCGAGAACAGCGACGAGCCGAGAAACAGATAGCTGAAGGCGACCGTGGTGACCGGCGACATCACGTTGGTGATGATCAGCGTCACCAGCGAGAACGCCACGTCTAGCCCCATCAGCGCGGCGAAGGCAGCCGAGGAGGTGATCGGTGTCGTCGCGATCTGCAGGATCAGGATGGTGTAGAGCGCCGGCATGCTTTCGCGCAGACCGGCCGCGGTGTAGGCGAAGCCGAACAGCAGCGGCACCGCCACCATTACCCACAGCGCGGCGACGATGGTCAGCTTTGGCGCGCGCACGTAGCGAATAAAGGCGGCCGGATTGGTGCGCAGATAGGAAAACAGCAGCAGCACGAACACGGTTTCGCCGAGATAGGGCTTCACGTAGGCCGCGAGTTGGGGCACCGCGAGGCCGAAAAACACCGAGGCGGCGAGCGCGCGCGTGCCTTGCCGGCCGAGCCACGCCAGCGCGGCGCGCAACGCCATCAGAATGGGCATGAAGGGCACGGCTCCGGCGCGGTATTGTCATATTGTCATAGCGCCACGGCCTGGCCCATTCCATATAAAATACGCCGCCAACCCGCGGTTACGGAGAAGCTCAGATCATGGCACGTACGGACGCCATCGTGCTCGGCGCCGGCATTGTCGGCACATCAATTGCGCTGCATCTCGCCAAGCGGGGCCTGAGCGTTTCGCTGATCGACCGCGCCGGCGTGGGCGAGCAGACCTCCTATGGCAATGCCGGGATCATCGAGGGCAATACGGTATTCCCGCCGGCGTTTCCGTCCGATCTCAGGGCGCTGGCGCGCATTGCGCTCAAGCGCGCGAGCGAGGCCAACTACCATCTCTCGTTTTTGCCGCAGATCGCGCCCTGGCTTTTGGCGTTCCGCGCCGCATCACGGCCGCAGCGGTTGATCGAGAACGCGCGGCTGATCCGTCCGCTGTTTGCGCGCGCGGTGGCCGAGCACGAGGCGCTGTTGGCGGAAGCAGGCGGCTCGCATTACCTTCGCAAGACCGGCTGGCTGAAAGTCTATCGCAGCGAACGCGGCTTTGCGACGCTAAAACCGGAATTCGACATGGCCGCGCAACTCGGCCTACCGCTGCAAGCCTTGGACACCGAGGGTGCGCGGGCACTCGAGCCTTCATTAAATCCAGTTTTCACGCGCGCGGTGTTCTGGCCGCAGGCGGCGAGCGTGAGCAATCCGCTCGGCGTCACGCGGGCCTATGCGGCGCGTTTTGCCGCGCTCGGCGGGGTGACGCTTGCTGGCGACGCGCGCTCGTTGCATCGCACCGGCAGCCGCTGGCGGGTGGAGACCAATGAGGGTGGCATCGACGCGCCCGAAGTCGTGGTTGCGCTTGGTCCCTGGGCGCTCGATGTGCTGGCGTCGCTTGGCTTGAAATTGCCGCTGGTGGTCAAGCGCGGCTATCACCGGCACTTCCGCAGTGCCGGCAATGCATCGCTGGCGCGGCCCGTGCTCGATGCCGGCCTCGGCTATGTCATCACGCCGATGGAGCAGGGCCTCCGCATGACCACCGGCGTCGAATTCGCGCCGCGCGATGCAGCGCCGTCGCCGGTGCAGTTCGACCGCATCGTGTCGAAGGCGCGCGAACTGTTTCCACTTGGCGAGCGCGCCGACGACAAGACCTGGCTCGGCAGCCGGCCGTGTTTCCCGGATTCCCGCCCGGTGATCGGACGCGCGCCCGGTCTTGCCGGCCTGTGGCTCGCGACCGGCCACGCGCATTGGGGGCTTACGCTCGGACCTGCGACCGGTCGCATGATTGCCGAGATGATGGCGGGCGAAGTTCCGTTCTGCGATCCGACGCCGTACCGCGCGGAGCGGTTCCTCTAAGCTTCGTCGGTTCTGCATTCACGTATTAACGCGCGAACTTGTCTTTCCAGCTTGGCAGGCTGCCGGCAAAGGGCAGGGCGGTTGCCTCATAAACGCCGCGGGCGATGGCGCGCGCCAGGACATTGGCGGCGGTCATGCCGAGTTCGCTCAGCGAATAGGCCGGATCGGGCAGCGGCTTGGCGCCCATGGCGGCGGCGAACACGACATCGCCGTCGAGGGGTGTGTGCACGGGATAGATCGCGCGCGACAGGCCGCTCTGCGCCATGACGGCGAGACGTTTACATTGCGCCTTCGACAGCTTGGCGTCGGTCGCGACCACCGCCAGCGTCGTGTTCTCGCGCGGCGCGCCCTTGCTGCGGAACGACAGCGCCTCACCGGCGAAGGCCGGCGGCCAGCCGCAGCCGCCGAATTCCTTGTTTTGCTCGAACGGCGCCGCCCAGAAATGCGCTCCGTCGCCGATCGTCACGCTGCCGGCGGCGTTCACAGCGACGATAGCGCCCACCGTCAGCCCGTCGCGCGTCTGCGCGGAGGCCGAGCCGATGCCGCCCTTGAGACTGAACGTGGTGGCGCCCAGTCCCGCGCCGGCGCTGCCCAGCGCGAAATCGGCGCCCGCGGCTTTCGCCGCTTGGTAGCCGAGTTCGCGGTAGGGTGGGTAGCGGCCCCAATTCTTGTCACCGCCGGAGAGCAGGTCGAACAGGATTGCGCCCGGCACGATCGGCACCAGCGCCTCGCGCACGGCAAAGCCGCGGCTCTGCTCGCGCAGCCAGGCCTGCACGCCGGACGCGGCATCAAGGCCGAAGGCCGAGCCGCCCGACAACACGATGGCGTCGATGCCTTCCACCGTCTGCGCCGGATCGAGCAGCGCGGTCTCGCGCGTGCCCGGCCCGCCGCCGCGCACGTCGACGGTCGCCACCACGGCGGCATCGAACACGATTGCGGTCGCGCCCGAGCCGAGCCTGGCGTCGCCGGCATGGCCTACCCGCAGGCCGGGAATATCGGTGATGAGATTGCGCAAGGTCATGGGCCGCAGTCTACCATGGCCGATCACGTCAAAGTCAGCAGGCCGTATCCGACTTGCCATTGCCATAGTTGCCGGGGCATCTAGGCGCCATGAACGGTAACGTCCCAATCTTGACCGCGTTGATCGCCGGGCTGATCAGTTTCCTCTCCCCGTGCGTCCTGCCCCTCGTACCGCCCTATCTGGTCTTCCTGACCGGCACCTCGATCGAACGCCTCGAAAACGCCGAGCCGGAACGGCGGGTCCGGCGCGAGACCGTGCTCGCCGCTGCGCTGTTCGTGCTCGGTTTCTCGACCGTGTTCGTGGCGCTCGGCGCCAGCGCCAGCGTCGTCGGCTCGCTGATCCGCGCCTATTCGGGGCCGCTGTCGACCGTCGCCGGCGTCGTCATCATCATCATGGGTCTGCACTTTCTCGGCGTCACGCCGATCGCGCTGCTGCACCGGCAGAAACGGCTGGAGGTTGCCGAGCCGGTGGGTCTGTGGGGTGCCTATGTGATCGGCTTGGCTTTCGCCTTCGGCTGGACGCCGTGCATCGGCCCGATCCTGGCCGCCATCCTGGCGGTTGCGGCCTCCGAGCAGACGGTGACCAAGGGCGCCGGCCTCTTGGCGATCTATTCGCTCGGCCTCGGCATTCCGTTCATGATCGCCGCCTTCGCGGTCGAGCCATTCGCGGCTTTCCTGTCACGCTTCAAGAATTATCTGCACCGCGTCGAGCAGGCGATGGGCGCACTCTTGGTGCTTACCGGCATCGCCTTCCTCACCGGCAGCATTAACTGGATGAGCGTGTGGCTGCTGGACGCGTTTCCGGTGTTGGGCAAGATCGGCTGAGCGGATACGAAAAGGCCCCGGCATTGCTGCCGGGGCCGTTCCGCTAAACGGCAGTGCGCCTATTTCATCTTGCTGCAGTCGGAGCCGGGGCACTCGACGTAAGTGACCTTACCGCTGGCGTCCTTCTTCCAAAGATACATCACGTAATCGAGCTTGGTGATGTCGCCCTTCTTGTCGAAGGCGAGGTCGCCGAGCACGGTCTTGAACTTCATGCCCGAGTGCATCTTCTCGGCCACCTTCTTTGGGTCGAGCGATTTGGCCGCTTCCGCCGCCTGCTTGATCACCTGCACGCCCGCGTAGGAGTAGAGCGTGTAGGCCTCCGGCTCGAACTTCTTGGCGCGGAACTCGGCAACCACCTTCTTGGCTTCTGGTTTGTTGCGCGGATCGGGGCCGTAGGTCATCAGCGTGCCTTCGACGCCGGGGCCGCCGACCGAGGCGAACTCGTCCGAGGTGATGCCGTCGCCGCCCATCAGCGGCGCCTTGACGCCCTGGTCGCGCATCTGCCGCACGATCAGGCCGCCTTCGGTGTACAGCCCGCCGAAGTAGACCAGATCGGCGCCCGATTGCTTGATCTTGGAGACCAGTGCCGAATAGTCCTTCTCGCCGGTGTTGATGCCTTCGTAGAGCACTTCCTTCATGCCGCCGGCATTGATCGCCTTCTTCATTTCGTCGGCGAGGCCTTTGCCGTAGGTGGTCTTGTCGTGGACGACGGCGATCTTCTTGCCCTTGAAGTGCTTGAGAATGTAAGTGCCGGCGACCTTGCCCTGCTGGTCGTCGCGGCCGCAGACGCGGAAGATGTTCCACATCTTGCGCTCGGTGACGGTCGGGTTGGTCGAAGCCGGCGTGATCTCAAGGATGCCGTTTTCCTGATAGACCTCGGAGGACGGGATGGTGACGCCGGAATTGTAATTGCCGATCACGAACTTGACCCCGTCGCCGGCGAATTTGTTGGCGACGGAAACGCCTTGCTTGGGATCGGACACGTCGTCGCCGAATTCGACCGTGATTTTCTGGCCGAGGATGCCGCCAGTCTTGTTGATATCTTCGGCGGCTTGATCGACGCCGTTCTTCATCTGCGCGCCGGTCGCGGCGCTCGGTCCGGTGATCGGACCGGCCATGCCGAATTTGACCTGGGCCGAAGCCGCGCCCGCCCATGCAATCGCAAAGCCCAGCGCCAAGCCGAGCGTGGTGATCCGTTTCATCCGTTTTCCCCTTCGAGTGGAGCCGGCAGGCTCGTCTAGCCCGTAAATACTACGTCAGGGCGACTTTCGGCGCCAGCGTAGAGGACCGTCCGGCTCGTTGATCCAGCGATACTGGCTGACCATTTGCGCGGCACGGGTGGCGCGGAACCCGGCGAGGCCAAACGCCAAGCAGACCGCGCTGTCGACCAGATAATAGTGGGCCGACAACAGGGAGCCGTCGAACAGGGCGAAATGGAAGAACCGCACGACCGCACCCAGGATGAAACTATAGGCGACGACTTGTCCCCACGGCCGCCAGGTCGCGGCAATAGCGCGCCCGGCCAGTGCCGCCGCCCCGCCGCCCAGGACGACGGTGACGAGAATGAACACACCGAACGAGCCTTCCTCGTAGATGAAGCCTTGCATTACGTAGCCGCCTGTTGCCGGCCGCCTTCGAGATAGGCGGCTTTGATCTCGGGCCGCTCCAGCAGCTCGCGCCCGCTGCCGGAAAGCGTGATCAGCCCGTTGACCATGACGTAGCCGCGGTGGGCGAGCTTAAGCGCGTGGAAGGCGTTCTGCTCGACCAGGAACACTGTGAGCCCATCCTGCGCATTGAGCGTTTTGATGGCGTCGAAGATCTGCCGCACGATCAGCGGCGCGAGGCCAAGCGACGGCTCGTCGAGCAACAACAGCCGCGGCCGCGCCATCAGCGCCCGCGCGATCGCCAGCATCTGCTGTTCGCCGCCCGACAGTGTGCCGCCGCGCTGGTACAGGCGCTGCTTGAGCCGCGGGAACAGCGTGAGCACGCGCTCGAGATCGTGGTTGAAGGCAGACGGATCGGCAGTGGTCGCGCCCATCTGCAGGTTCTCCAGCACCGTCATGCGCGAGAAGATGCGGCGGCCTTCCGGCGCCTGCGCCAGCTTGAGCCGCGCGATCTCGTGCGTCGGCATATGCGTGATGTCGCGGCCGCCGAAGGTGATGGTGCCCTCGCGCGCGCGCGGATTGCCGCAGATGGTCATCATCAGCGTCGATTTGCCGGCGCCGTTGGCGCCGATCAAGGTGACGATCTCGCCGTCGTTGACGTCGAGATCGACGCCTCTGAGCGCCATGACGCGGCCGTAAAAAGTCTTTACGCCGCGCACGGACAGGAGCGGAGAGGTCATCGTCGGGCCCCCGCTGCAACTTTCGGCACGTCTTCACCGGGGACGCCGAGATAGGCGGCGATTACCTTCGGGTCGTTGCGCACGCCCTCTGGGTTGCCGTCGGCAATCTTGACGCCGTAGTCGAGCACGACAACATGGTCGGAAATTTCCATCACCACCGACATATCGTGCTCGATGAGCAGGATGGAAATTCCATGTTCGTCGCGAATCGCGCGCAGTAACTCATTCAGCTCGGCGCTTTCGCGCGGATTAAGGCCGGCGGCCGGCTCATCGAGACAAAGCAGCACAGGATCGGTGCACATGGCGCGGGCGATCTCGAGCCGGCGCTGGGCGCCGTAGGGCAGGTCGCCGGCCGGATCGTCGGCGCGCTCAAGCAATCCGACGCGCTCAAGCCACAGCTGCGCCGTGTCGATCGCGGCACGTTCGGCCGCGGCGTAAGAGGGAAAACCGAGGATGCCAAAAAGCGTATAACCCGACGCCAGCATCAGGCGGTTGTGCTGGGCCACCAGCAGGTTTTCCAGCGCCGTCATGCCGGGAAACAGGCGGATGTTCTGGAACGTGCGGGCGACGCGCGCCTGTTGCGTGACCAGATATTCCGGCATGCGCTCGAGCTGATAGAGCATTCCCTGCGCGCGCGCGAGGCGGCGCTTGCCGCTGTTGGTCAGCGCGTCTAGCTCGTTCCACACCGAGGCATCGCCATGGCAAAGCCCGATGCGCCCCTCGCTCGGCTTGTAAAAGCCGGTGATGCAATTGAAGACGGTGGTCTTGCCGGCGCCGTTCGGCCCGATCAGCGCGGTGATATTACCCTGCCGCGCGTCGAACGACAGATCATCCACCGCGACCAGCCCGCCAAAGCGCATGGTCAGGTGCTCGACACTGAGAAGAATGCCGCCGGCGCCTCTATCTTGGCGCATGATCTCGTCCGAAAACCGGTCTCCACTTTTCGGGATCATGCGCTATCCGTGACCTTCCCCGATCAAGTCGGCCGAAATGCTCTTGCGTTCCTTCAGGTGCACCGAGGGATAGCGCGTCACGATCAAGCCGCGCGGCCGCCAGATCATGATCAGCACCATGGCGAAGCCAAACAGCAACATGCGATATTGGCTCGGATCGAAGGTGGCGCCGAATATCTGCTTGAGGAAATCGAGTTGGCGCATGATCTCGGTGCCGCCGATCATCACGATGGCGGCGATGGCGACGCCGACCTGGCTGCCCATGCCGCCGAGCACGACGATCGACAAGATTGTTGCGGATTCCAGGAAGGTGAAGGATTCCGGAGAAATGAAACCCTGCCGCGCGGCGAAGAAAGAGCCGGCGAAACCGGCAAACATGGCTCCCATGGCGAAGGCGGTGAGCTTGGTGTTGGTGGTGTTGATGCCGAGCGAGCGGCAGGCGATTTCGTCCTCGCGCAGCGCCTCCCAGGCGCGGCCGACCGGCAGCCGGCGCAGCCTGACGGTAACGAAGGCGGTGACAAGCGCCAGCGCCAGGATCACGTAATAAAGGAATATGGTGCGGTAGAGTGGCGAGAATTCGAGCCCGAACACGGCGGCAAAGCCGTTATCGTCGGCGTTGAACGGGATGCCGAAGAAGCTTGGCCGCGGGATGCCACTGATGCCGGCATAGCCGTTGGTCAGGTCGACCCAGTTGATCAGAATGAGCCGGATGATCTCGCCGAAGGCGAGCGTGACGATGGCGAGATAGTCGCCGCGCAGGCGCAACACCGGAAAGCCGAGCAGGATGCCCCAGAACGAGGCAAGGATGCCGGAGAGCGGTAGCAGCAGCCAGAACGCGAAGCCGAAGGTTTTGGCGAGCAAGGCGTAGGAATAGGCGCCGACCGCGTAGAAGGCGACATAGCCGAGATCGAGCAGGCCGGCGAGCCCGACGACGATATTGAGACCCCAGCCGAGCATCACATAGATCAAAATCTGGATACCGAAATTATCGATCCACTTCAACGCGCCGCTGAAACCGTTGATGACAATAACGAGCGGTGGATAGACGAGGACAAAGCCGATGGCGAACGGGACGAACCACTTCGCGACCTGCGCGCGCCAGGGCGAGGTTGTCGGCTTGACCGGACGCATTGCGCGCTGGGCAAGCCACGGTTCGGCGACGACGGAGTAGGCGAGGCGGCCAGCGACGATGATCGCGACCAACACGACAAGAAACGGCCAGCGCGTGACCAGGATCAACTCGTTGCGCCCGTTGACCGTGGTTTGAAATCCGATCAGCGGCAGGAACAGGCCGAAGGCGATGAGACCGGTGAGCGCGGCGTCCCGCAAGGCGCCGGGTATATTGACGCGCCGCTTTTGCACGACGCCCGCCATCTTACACCTTCTCGACGTCCGGCCGGCCGAACAGACCCTGCGGCAGGAAGATCAAGGTGACGGCGAGAACCGAAAAGGCGGCGACGTCCTTGTAATCGATGGAAACGTAATTCGACCACATCGTCTCGATCAGGCCGATGAGCAGGCCGCCGACCACCGCGCCGGGCAGCGAGCCGATGCCGCCGAGTACCGCGGCGGTGAACGCTTTCACGCCGGGCAGGAAGCCATCGGAGAAGCTGACCACGCCATAGTTCATGAGATACATCGTGCCGGCAATCGCGGCGAGCGCAGCGGCGATGACGAAGGTCATGGAGATTGTACGGTCCACGTCGACGCCGACCAGCGCCGCCATCTTCTGGTCCTGCTCGCAGGCACGCTGCGCACGGCCGAGCTTGGTCCTGCTCACCAAATACCAGAACATCAGCAGCAGCACCGCGGTGACGCTCCAGATGACGAGTTGCTTGTAGGAGAGCGTGACCTCGAAATTATCCTTCGTGAAGAAGTCGAATTGACCCTGCACCATGGGCGGGATCGATTTGTTGCGCGGCCCTTGCGTGACCTGGACGAAATTCGACAAGAAGATCGACATGCCGATCGCCGAGATCAGCGGCGCCAGCCGAAATGAGCCACGCAGCGGTCGGTAGGCGACCCGCTCGATCACCCAGTTGACCAGCGAGGTGAACAGCATGGCCACAATCAGCACGATGAACAGCGCCAGCGCAATCGACGTGATGCCGAGCCAGGTGGTGAGAATCAGAAAGGCGATCAGCGCGATGAAGGCCGAGACCATGAAGACGTCGCCATGGGCGAAGTTCACCATGCCGATGATGCCGAACACCATGGTGTAGCCGATGGCGATCAGGCCGTAGATCGAACCAAGGGTGATGCCGTTGATGAGCTGCTGGAGAAAGATTTCCATGCGTTGTGCTCACGCCTGTTGCTTTGGGCCGCCCCGGCCGGCGGTCATAACTTCAATTCTCCAAGGCTTAACAGGGCATGGCGGGAGCGGCAACGCTCGCCGCGAGGCGTGTTATTAAGTCGGACCGCCGCGGCGGAAGCCTGAAAGGAAAGGCACATGTCCCCCAGCCTCGAAATCGCCGTCCGGCTCGGTTGCTTCGTGGCCGTTTTCGCCGCCATGGCGCTGTGGGAATGGTTCGCCCCGCGGCGTCATCTGACGGCCGGCCGGCGGCCTCGCTGGCCCGGAAACCTCGGCATCCTGGCCATCGACATTATAGCTGTGCGGCTGCTCGTGCCGACCGCGGCGGTTGGTGTGGCGCTGATCGCGGCCGCGCGGGGCTGGGGCCTGTTCAACCTGTTGGGGCTGCCAGCCTGGGCGGCGATCCCCATCGGCGTGGTTGCGCTCGATCTCGTGATATATGCCCAGCACGTCGTCTTCCATCACGTGCCGGTGCTGTGGCGACTGCACCGCATGCATCACGCCGATCTCGACATCGACGTGACCACCGGCGTGCGCTTTCATCCGTTGGAGATACTGTTGTCGCTCGCGATCAAGATGGTGGCGGTGCTGGCGCTCGGCGTGCCGGCGCTCGCCGTGCTGATCTTCGAGGTGCTGCTCAACGCCACCTCGATGTTCAATCACAGCAACGTGGCGCTGCCGCCACGGCTCGATCGGCTTGCGCGCTGGATCGTGGTGACGCCGCAGATGCATCAGGTGCATCACTCGGCCGAGCGCGCCGAAACCGATAGCAATTTCGGATTCAATCTACCCTGGTGGGATGGTCTGTTTGGCACCTATCGCGCAAAGCCTTCGGCCGGCGAGCAGGGTATGACGATCGGCCTGCCGATTTTTCGCGATGTGGCGGAATTAGCAATCGTGCGTCTGCTGACGCAGCCGTTCCGAAAAGAACGTTAGTGCAGTCCGCCGAATATCCAGATCAAGAATAGAATCGGCAGCGGAATTCCCAAGAGCCAAAGCAACAAATAGCGTCCCATGATGTGTCACCTCCATTGACGTAATGGGGAACTCCGAGATCTACGCCGAGTTCCTACGGTGTTACCATTCGCATGACAGGGAACTGGATGGTCGACCGCGCGTTGTCTTGTTGTTCGGGCGGGGAGCGCGAACGACCAACGTTGGAAGGAAAGACAATGAGTCAGAATCAAAACCCCAACCAGAACCCGGGTCAGCAGCAGCAGGGCAATCAGCCCGGTCAGAAGCCCGGCCAGCAGCAGCAGGGTGGTCAGCCCGGCCAGAAGCCCGGTCAGCAACAGCAGCAGGATCGCCCCGGTCAGGGCGGCCAGCAAAGCCAGCAGAACCGCTAACGCGCTGCGACACGATGAACGGAAAGCCCCGCCGCATGGCGGGGCTTTTTGTTTGGATAGCGTTCGATTGCGTTGGCCTGACGCGCCGCCTAGCTTATGCTTGTGGCCATGGCGTCGTCACCGCTCCCGCTGTTTCATCTTTACGGCGATCCGCCGGACGATTCCGCCTTCGACTTCATTCACATTGAAACCATCGCCTCGCGCTCCTCGGTGCACGACTGGACGATCCGCGCGCATCGTCACCGCAATCTGTTCCAGATCCTGCTGATCGAGCAGGGCGGCGGCGAGATGAATTTCGAAACGGCAACCGTGTCGTTTTCGGCGCCGGCGGCGATCCTGGTGCCGGCCACCACCGCGCACGGTTTTCGCTTCACCCCGCAGGTCACCGACGGCTGGGTGGTGAGCTTCACCGAGGACGTAGCCGATACGCTCGGCGACCAGTCGGGCGAAGCGCTGGCGCGGCTCAAGGCGGTGGCGGCCGATCCGGTGGTGCCGCTCGCGGGTGCGACGGAGGCCAAACAACTCGCCGCGCTCTGCGCAGACCTCAACGAGGAAGCCTCGCTGGCGCGCGAAGGCTATCGCCTCGCCATGCGCGGGCTGCTGGCGTTGATCGCGATCGAGGTGGTGCGGCTGGCGGTCAGCCGCGCGCGCTCGGGCGCGGTGACGCTGACGCGCGCCGATGTGCGGGTCGAGGAATTGCGCCGGCTGCTGGACGAACATTTCCGCAAGGAGCGGCTGATCAGCTTCTATGCCGAAAAATTAGCGATGACCGCCGACCGGCTCAACGACCACGTCAAGCGTGCGACCGGCGTCACGGCGGGCCACCTGATTCGTCAGCGTGTCTTGACCGAGGCCAAACGTCAACTCGTGTTCACCAGCCAGCCGATCCACGAGATTTCCTACGACCTCGCCTTTTCCGATCCCTCGCACTTCACGCGCTTCTTCCGCAAGCAGACCGGCATGACGCCGCAGGCGTTCCGCGAGGGCCGCGGCGGTTAACATTAAGAGCATGAGCCCGAAAAGTGGGAACCGGTTTTCGGTGAAGCTCATGCTTTGTGCAAAAAACGCGCTTAAGCGGTAAGGTAAAGTTTCGGTTTCTTTTGAAATTAGCATTTGAAAGGCTTACGCATGACGTGTTGTCACAGGAGGACGTCATGCGTCAGTTGTCCTTTGCGGCGGTAGCCGTCATCATCGGCGTCGCGCTCTATTTCACCATGAGTTGGGGCTACGACGGGCTGCGCGTGCTGACCTCGCCGAGCTACGGGCTGGACGAAGTCTGGCGTTCGCAATTCATCTTTGCCATCGGCAGCATATTCGGCTTGAGCCCGATCGGGCTGATCAAGCTCGCGGCCTTCTTCGGTGCGGTGAAGCTTGCGGTCGCCGCTTTCTGTGCCATCCACATTCTCGACCGCGCGCGCGCCCTGATCGGCGGCAAGCCGGACTCGGAAATCCTCGAAGGTGGTTTGATTCTGGTCGTGTTGATCAGCATCGTCTCGGTCGGCCCAGCCGTCTGGTCGCATAACGCATGGCTCGTGCGCGAGACGACGATCCAGCTAATGCTTGCCGCGGTCGCCACCGCGCTTTGTCTGGTCGAGCGTAGTTACAGCCGCTCTGCCGATGAAGCCAAGCCCGGCCTCGATGCCGAACTCGCTGCCACACCCGCCGGAGCGGCCTGGTTCTCGCCGTTCCGCTAGGGACGCGAGCCGCAAGCTCATCCGATTTTGAATCGTGTTGTAGCTCGTCCGCAAGGACGGGCTACTTTGCTTTCGCCATGTCCGCCATCACCTCGGCGGCTTCCTTGAAGGCGTGGTTGGCGGCCGGCACGCCGCAATAGATCGCCTGCTGCAGGATGACTTCCTTGATGTCGGCTTCGGTAAAGCCGCCCTCGGCGAGCGCGGCGCGCACGTGCAGGCGGAATTCGTCCCACTGCGCCAGCGCGATCATGGTGCCGATCACCAGCACGCGGCGGGTGCGCTCGTCGTAATGCGGCCGCGTCCAGACCTCGCCCCAGGCGTAGCGGGTTATGAGGTTTTGAAATTCCTCGTTGAACGGCGTCTTTTTCGTATTGGCGCGATCGACCCATTCGTTGCCGAGCACCTTGCGGCGCTGGGCCATGCCGCGCTCGTGGCGTTCTTTCTCGTCCATGACGGCGTGTCTCTAATTCAGCAGGAAGTCGAGCGTCGCGTCGGTGAAGGCCTTGGGCTGCTCGACATTGGACATGTGCGCCGCATCGAGCGCGACCACCTTTCCGTTTTTGACGGTTTTGGCGATGGTCTCCCCAGCGACCGGCGGCGTGGCCGGATCGTGCTTGCCGACGATCACCAAAGTCGGCGTGGTAATGCGGGAGTTGGATTCGCGGAAGTCCATGTCGCGGACGGCTTCGACGCAGCCGATGTAGCCGTCAAGGTTGCCGGCGACGAATATCTCGGTCATGCGCGCGATCGTCTGCGGCGCGCGTTCGATGAAGCCCTTGGTGAACCAGCGCTCCATATTCATGCTGACGATGTGCTTGAGGCCGTTTTCACGCACGGTCTTGATGCGATCGGCCCACGGCGTCTTGTCGGCATAGTGGAAATTCGTGTTGGCGAGGACGAGCTTCTCGACCCGATCCGGCGCATTGGCGCCCAGCCACTGACCGTCCATGCCGCCCATCGACAGGCCGCACCAGTTCGCTTTCTTGATCTTGAGCGTGTCAAGGATCTGGATGATGTCGCGACCGAAGAGGGCAAAGTTGTAGGGACCTTTGGTCGTGCCCGACTTGCCGTGGCCGCGGCGGTCCCAGCGCACCAGGCGGAAATGTTTGGCGAATTCGGGCGCTTGGTCGTCCCACATGTGCAGGTTGGTGCCGAGCGAATTCGACAGCATCAAAACCGGAGCGCCTTCACGGCCCTCGATCTCGACGTTGAGCGGGCAGCCGTCTTCGGCGGCAATTGTCGGCATGAAAATTCTCCCCCAATCCGTAAATTATTGTTTGTCGGTCGACACCCATAAAGCGGTCGGCGCCCGCTGCAAAGCTCTTTTCAGCGGGCCCGCGAGGGCTTAAGCCGTGACTCAAGGTTTGGGCAAGTGCGTGAGGAGGAGACGCCGATGGCGATGGTCATGACGGGGGAGGTTAAACTCCCAGCCAGCCGCGAGATTGTATATGCCAAGCTCAACGACGCCGAGGTGCTGAAAGCCTGCATTCCCGGTTGCGAGGAACTCAACAAGATATCCGACACCGAGTTGCAGGCGGTCGCCGTCACCAAGATCGGCCCGGTCAAGGCGCGTTTCAAAGGCAAAGTCCACCTGACCGACCTCGACCCGCCCAATGGCTACAAGATCTCAGGCGAGGGGGATGGCGGCGTCGCCGGCTTCGCCAAGGGCGGCGCGACGGTGGCGCTGACCGAAAAGGACGGCGGCACTTTGCTCACCTACAACGTCGAGGCGCAGATCGGCGGCAAACTGGCCCAACTCGGCCAGCGCCTGGTCAATGGCGCTGCCAAGAAGATCGCCGACGATTTTTTCAAAAATTTCGCCGCAGCGATGAGCCCGCCGCCGGCCTGACGAAGCCGCCCGCTTTGCGCGGACGGCTTAATTCCTGTGCGGTTACGCGAGCCGAGGCCAACTCACGGGCAGGGGTGACGATACCCGTCGTAGCCAAGATAGGTCCCCGATGCCGGATCGTAGGATTTGAACCGCGACATACAGTACCTCGCGTCGCCACCGACCACGTAGGCCGGGCCCGGCGCGTAGGCGTAATCGGGCCCGTAGTAATAGCCCGGCCCGTAATAGCCATAGGGCCCCTGCGCCGCGAGACCGCCCAAAATGGCGCCGGCCGCGAAACCTGCGATCGCGCCGCCACCGCCACGCCAGCCGTGATGCCAGCCGTACGCGTCTGCTGACGAAACAGCCAGTACGCTCGACGCTGCCAACCCCAGCGCTGCGACGCCCGCCATGATTTTGATACGCATGGGAAATCTCCTCCGTCTTGCCTTGTCATGGAATCAAGCCGCGACCGGCCGCTCTGTTCCGTTAAGTTTTCGTAGGGTGTGGCGGTGCGACGCACCATTTCGAGCTTCGCCTTTGGAATCCCTTGACCCAGTAAGCAATCGGGGTTCAGAGTTGTCGGTGTTCCAGGGCGCATTCGGGTCGAAATCGGCTATATTTCAAACCCGAGCCGCCGCCGCCCCCGCCGGGCGAAGCGAAAAGAGGGCTTTTGGCCCCGAATTTGGGAGGATGGTCATGCCTGCGGTGTCCATGACGGTGAACGGCAAACCCGTCACCGGCGACGTCGAAGCACGCACCTTGCTGGTGCAATTCCTGCGCGAAAACCTCCGGCTTACGGGCACGCACGTGGGCTGCGACACCTCGCAGTGCGGCGCCTGCGTCGTCCATGTCGATGGCATCGCGGCGAAATCCTGCACCTTGCTCGCCCTGCAATGCGAGGGCGCAAAAATCACCACCATCGAGGGCCTGGCCGAGCCGGGGGGCGCGCTGCATCCGATGCAGGAAGCCTTCCGCGAAAACCACGGCCTGCAATGCGGCTATTGCACGCCGGGCATGATCATGGCGGCGCTCGATATCGTGCGGCGGCGGGGCAACGATCTCGACGAGCACACCATTCGCGAACAGCTCGACGGCAACATCTGCCGCTGCACGGGCTATCACAACATCGTCAAGGCGATCGCCGCGGGAGCAAAAGCAATGGCCAAGGGTGGCGCACGACAGGCTGCCGAGTAGTCTAAAAAAATACAACGGGAGGAGACCGCCATGAGCGCGACCGGGATCGGCGCGGCGGTGCGCCGCAAGGAAGACTTCCGCTTTATTACCGGCCAGGGGCAATATACCGACGACGTGGTGCGGCCGGGCGAGACCCGCGCCGCGTTCGTGCGTTCGCCGCACGCTCGCGCCAAGATCAAGCGCATCGACGTCAGCGCGGCGAAGAAAATTCCGGGCGTGGTTGATGTGCTCACCGGCGCCGATCTCGCCAACGACAAGATTGGCAACCTGATCTGTGGCTGGATGATCCACTCCAAGGACGGCTCGCCGATGAAGATGGCGCCGCATCCGGCACTCGCCTCCGGCAACGTGAACTGTGTCGGCGACGCGGTGGCGGTGGTGATCGGCGAAACGCTTGCCGCGGCGCGCGACGGCGCCGAGAAGGTTAAGGTCGATTACGAGGTGCTGCCGTCGGTGACCGATCCGGCCAAGGCGAAGGCGGGTCCGCAAATCCACGAGGTGGCGCCAAAGAACACCATCTACGAATGGTCGCTCGGCGACGCCAAGGCGACGGACGCGGCCTTTGCCGCCGCCAAGCACGTCACCAAGCTCGATATCGTCAACAACCGCCTGGTGCCGAATGCGATCGAGCCGCGTGCAGCGCTCGCCGAATACGACGCCGGCACCGACAACCTCACGCTGTGGAATACCTCGCAAAACCCGCATGTGGCGCGCCTCGTCATCGCCGCCTTTGTCGGCATGGCGCCCGAGCACAAATTGCGGGTGATCGCGCCCGACGTCGGCGGCGGCTTTGGCTCCAAGATTTTCATCTACCCCGAGGAAGTCGTTTGCTTGTGGGCCGCGCGCAAGGTGCGCCGGCCGGTAAAATGGGTTGCGGAGCGTTCGGAGTCCTTCCTCACCGACGCGCACGGCCGCGATCACGTCACCCACGCGGAACTGGCGCTCGACGGCAATGGCAAGATTCTGGCGTTGAAGGCGAAGACCATCGCCAACCTCGGCGCCTATATGTCGACTTTCTCGTCGTCGGTGCCGACTTATCTCTACGGCACGCTGCTGTCGGGGCAGTACGACATTCCGTCGATCTATTGCGAGGTGGACGCGGTCTACACCAACACCGTGCCGGTGGACGCCTATCGCGGCGCCGGGCGGCCGGAAGCCACTTTTGTGGTCGAGCGGCTGGTTGAGGTGGCGGCGCGCCAGATGGGCATTGAGCCCGCCGAAATTCGCAAGCGCAACTTCATCAAATCGTTCCCGCACCAGACGCCGGTAATCATGGCCTATGACGCCGGCGACTATTACGCTTCGCTCAAGAAGGCGATTGAGGTCGCGGACGTGAAGGGCTTCAACAAGCGTCGGCGCGATGCGGCGCGTCACGGCAAGCTGCGTGGCCTCGGCTTCTCGACCTATATCGAAGCCTGCGGCCTCGCACCGTCGCAGGCGGTCGGTTCGCTCGGCGCCGGCGTGGGCTTATGGGAGAGCGCCGAAGTGCGCGTCAATCCTACCGGCAGTGTGGAAGTTTTGACCGGCAGCCACGCGCACGGGCAGGGGCACGAGACGACTTTCGCGCAGGTCGTCTCGGAGCGCCTCGGCGTCCCCATCGAGAACGTCTCGATTGTGCACGGCGACACTGACAAGGTGCAGTTCGGCATGGGCACCTACGGCTCGCGCTCCGGAGCGGTTGGCCTGACCGCAGTGGTCAAGGCGCTCGACAAGATCGAGGCCAAGGCCAAGAAGGTCGCGGCCTTCATGCTAGAAGCCGCCGAAGGCGATATCGAGTTCAAGGACGGCAAGTTCACCGTCGCCGGCACCGACAAGTCGGCGGCCTTCGGCGACGTCGCGCTCAACGCCTATATCGCGCACAAATTTACCGGCGCCGAACTGGAGCCGGGGTTGAAAGAGACTTCGTTCTACGACCCGACCAATTTCACCTTCCCGGCCGGCTGCCACATCTGCGAGGTCGAGGTCGATATCGACACCGGCAAGACCGAGGTCGTGAACTGGACCGCGGTCGACGACTTCGGCACCGTGATCAATCCGATGATCGTCGAGGGCCAAGTACATGGCGGCATCGCGCAAGGCGTCGGCCAGGCGCTGCTCGAAGGCGCCGTCTACGACAAAGACGGCCAGCTCGTGACCGGCTCGATGATGGATTATACCATGCCGCGTGCGCACGATCTGCCGTCGTTCCACGTGGGCCTCACCGAAACCAAGTCGCCATCGAACCCCCTCGGCATCAAGGGCTGCGGCGAAGCCGGCGCGATCGCCGCGCCCGCTGCGGTGATCAACGCCATCACCGACGCGATCGGAACCGAAAATCTGGCCATGCCGGCAACCGCCAATGCGGTGTGGACGGCGCTGCAAAGCGCCAAACCGCGCCAAGCTGCCTAATCAGGAGAGAGCGATGTACAATTTCACCTTCCATCGTCCAACCACAGTCCGCCAGGCGGCGGGCCTCTTGGCGCGCAATCCGGAAGCCAAGCTCTTGGCCGGCGGCCATTCGCTGATCCCGGTGATGAAGCAGCGGCTGGCAAGCCCGTCCGCGCTGATCGACCTCTCTCTCGTCGAAGGTATGAGCGGCGTCGAACAGAAGGGCCGCTCGATCGTGATCGGCGCCATGACGCGCCACGCCGATGCCGCCAATTCGCCGGTGTTGCAGCAGGCGCTGCCGGGGCTCGCCTCGGTGCCGGCTTCGGTCGGCGATCCGCAGGTGCGCAACCGCGGTACCATCGGCGGCTCGATCGCCAACAACGATCCAAACGCCGATTATCCGGCGGCGTGCCTGGGATTAGGGGCCACCATCATCACCAACAAGCGGCGCATCGCCGCCGATGATTTCTTCACCGGCATGTTCTCGACCGCGCTGGAAGAGGGCGAGATCATCACCAAGATCAGTTTCCCGATCGCGAAGAAGGCGGCCTACGAGAAATTCAAGCACCCGGCCTCGGGCTTCGCGCTGGTCGGCGTGTTCGTGTCGAAACGCGGGTCCGACATCCGCGTGGCGGTGACCGGCGCCGGCTCAAACGGCGTGTTCCGGGTGAAGTCGTTCGAGGAGGCGCTGAAGAAGCGCTTTGCGGCCAAATCGCTCGAGGGCATGAGCATCCCGGCGACCGGCATGAATAGCGACATCCACGCCAGCCCGGAATATCGCGCGCATCTCGTCAGCGTGCTGGCGCGCCGCGCGGTAGCGAAAGCGACGGCGTAGCTTCAACCGCTCATTCCCGCATAAGCGGGAATCCAGCGTCAGATATGCGAAGCCGGCATTTTCACTCTGGGTCCCGCTTTCCGCCTTTGCGCTCCGCGCTTCGGCGGACTCGAACCGGCCGAAGCTCGCGACAAGAGCGAGGGCCGGGTCGCGGGGACCGGCGGCTGAGTTACGCCGGCTTGTCCAGCTCACTCAAGAGATCGTGCAGATCGAGGGGATGCGTGAACATCTGCAGCGAGCCGTCCGCCTTCTGTGGCCACTGCTCCTTTGGCCGGTCCCAATAGAGTTCGACGCCGTTGTCGTCCGGGTCGCGCAAATAAAGCGCCTCGGAGACGCCGTGGTCGCTAGCGCCGTCGAGCGGGATCTTGGCGACGATCAGCCGGCGTAGCGCGTCGGCCAGAAGCGGCCGGGTCGGATATAAAATCGCGGTATGGTAAAGGCCGGTCGTGCCGGGAGGCGGCGGCGAGCCGCCCAGGCTCTCCCAGGTATTGAGGCCGAGATGGTGGTGATAGCCGCCGGCCGAGATGAAGGCGGCGCCGGGCCGGGTGGTGGTCACCTCAAAACCCAAGACGCCGCAATAGAAATCGAGCGCCCGCCGCAAATCGGAGACCTTCAGGTGCACATGGCCGATCCTGACCCCCGGATCGATGGTAGGCAGTCGCAAAGCGGTCTTTTCGGCGGTGTCGGGGCTGGACATGGCAGCTATCCTGGGCTGGTGACGGGTCGCCTCGGACTATAAATGTAGGATGGCGCCCGCGTCGGTTAAAGTGTCCTCGAGGTGACCTAGGAATGTCTCTTACACCGCTTCCCGGCAGCATTGACGCCACGCTCGATTTGCTGGCCAAGGCCGACTATGTCGGCGACCGGTCGCTGGCGACGGTGCTCTATCTCGCGCTCAAAATGGGCCGGCCGCTGTTTCTCGAAGGCGAGGCCGGCGTCGGCAAGACCGAAATCGCCAAGGTGTTAAGTCAGGCGCTGGGCCGTCGGCTGATCCGCCTGCAGTGCTACGAGGGGCTGGATATTTCATCCGCCGTCTACGAATGGAACTACGGCGCGCAGATGATCTCCATTCGTCTGGCCGAAGCGGAAGGCGAGGGCGACCGCGAGCGTATTGAACACGACGTGTTTTCCGAACGCTTCCTGATCAAACGCCCATTGCTCCAGGCGCTCGAGCCAGATCCGGCCGGTGCCCCGGTGCTGTTAATCGACGAGATCGACCGCACCGACGAGGCTTTCGAGGCGTTTTTGCTCGAAGTGCTGGCCGATTTCCAGATCACCGTGCCGGAGCTGGGCACGATCAAGGCCGCGCATCCGCCGATCGTGGTGGTGACCTCCAACCGCACGCGCGAAGTGCATGACGCGCTCAAGCGCCGCTGCCTCTATCATTGGGTCGGCTATCCCGATGCCGAGCGCGAACTCAAGATCGTCCGCGCCAAGGTACCGGGCATTGCCAAGAAATTGTCGGCGCAGGTGGTGGCCTTCGTGCAGGCCTTGCGCAAGGAAGACCTGTTCAAGTCGCCGGGCGTCGCCGAGACACTGGACTGGGCCGGCGCGCTGACCGAGCTCGATGTGGTCGCGCTCGATCCGGCGACGGTGTCGGACACGCTCGGCGCGCTGTTGAAATATCAGGACGACATCGCCCGGCTCGACGGCAGCAAGGTGAAGGCGCTGCTCGACGACGTGAAGTCGGAGCTGAGAGCGGCGGAGTAGATTGCATGGCCGAAGGCCGCCTCGCCGAAAACATCCTCTACTTCGCGCGCGCGCTGCGCGCTGCCGGCATTCCCGTGGGTCCAGGCAGCGTACTCGACGCGCTCGAAGCCGTGCAGGTGGCGCAAGTCGGCGACCGCGACGATTTCTACTGGACGCTGCACGCGGTGTTCGTGAAGCGGCACGAGCACACGATTTTGTTTGACCAGGCCTTCCGCATCTTCTTCCGCAAGCGCGGCTATATCGAGAAGCTGATCGCGTCCATGCTGCCGGGCACGCCGCCCGGCGAGCCGAAAGCGCCGCCGCCCGGCGCGCAGCGCATCCAGAAGGCGTTGTTCGGCGGGCTCGATCAGCAAGAGGATACGTCCGAAGTCGAGGTTGACGCGCGGTTGACCGTCTCCGACCGCGAGGTGCTGCGGAAAAAGGACTTCGCCCAGATGACAGCGGCGGAGATCGCCGAAGCGAAGCGGGCGATCGCGCGTCTGACGTTACCGCTCGACTTGCTGCGCACGCGGCGGCTCGCCGCCAGCCGTCGCCGGCACCTCATCGACATCCGCCGCACCTTGCGCGCCAGCATGAAGGCGGGCGGGGCGGTAATCGATCTTAAATATCTCGGGCCGCGCCAGAAGGAGCCGCCGATTGTGGCGCTCTTGGATATTTCCGGCTCGATGAGCCAGTACACGCGGCTGTTCCTGCATTTCCTGCATGCGTTGAGCGAACGCGAGAAGCGCGTGACCACGTTCCTGTTTGGCACGCGGTTGACCAACGTCACCCGCGCCATCCGGGCGCGTGATCCGGACGAGGCGCTCGCCGCCTGCTCTGCCAACGTCGCCGACTGGTCGGGCGGCACGCGCATCGCCTCGTCGCTACGCGAGTTTAACAAGCGCTGGTCGCGCCGCGTGCTCACACAAGGGGCCGTGGTGCTGCTGATCACCGACGGGCTTGAGCGAGACGCCGACGACACGCTATCATTCGAGATGGACCGGCTGCACCGCTCGTGTCGCCGGCTGGTCTGGCTCAATCCCCTGCTTCGCTTTGAGGGGTTTGAAGCCCGCGCCAACGGCGTGCGAACCATGTTGCCGCATGTCGACGAACTGCGGCCGATCCACAATCTGGACTCGATGAGCGACCTGGTGCGCGCCCTGTCGGGCGCGCCGGACAAGGACTACGATCCGAAGCTGTGGCTGCGGGACGTTGCCTGACGGAGGAACATCATGCTTTCGCGAGACGAAGACATTCTCAAAGCCGCCGAGGACTGGCGCAAAGCTGGGCGCGGCGTGGCGCTGGCGACGGTGGTCGAGACCTGGGGCTCGGCGCCGCGGCCAGTCGGCTCCAATCTGGTGATCGACAACGAAGGCAATTTCCTTGGGTCCGTGTCGGGCGGCTGTGTCGAGGGCGCGGTGGTGACCGAAGCCGTCGACGTGATCGATTCAGGCAAGCCGAAGATGCTGGAATTCGGCGTCGCCGACGAGACGGCGTGGAACGTCGGCCTGTCCTGCGGCGGCACCATCCGCGTTTATGTGGAGAAGGTCAGTTGAAACTCGACATTCTGCATGCACTCAACGCCGAACGTGCGGCGCGGCGGGCGGTCGTCGTCGTCACCGACGTGGCGAGCGGCGAGCAGCGGTTGGTCAAAGCCGCGGATATCGCCAAGGATCCGCTGCGCGACCTGATCGAAAAACGTATCCGCATGGCCAAAAGCGGCATGGAAGAGACTGCGCAAGGCCGCGTCTTCCTCACCGTGCATGTGCCGTCGCCGCAGCTTGTCATCACCGGCGCGGTACATATCAGCCAGACGCTGGCGCCGGTCGGGCAATTGCTCGGCTATGACGTGACCATTGTCGATCCGCGCACGGCCTTTGCTTCGATCGAACGCTTTCCTGACGTGAAAGTGATAGCGGAATGGCCGGACGTCGCATTGCCGCCGCTCAATGTCGATCATTATACGGCGTTCGTCGCGCTCACCCACGATCCGAAGATCGACGATCCAGCGCTCAAGCATGCGCTGGCGCGTGACTGCTTCTATATCGGCGCGCTCGGCTCCAAGAAGACCCACGCCAAGCGGGTTCAGCGCCTAAAAGAAGCGGGCCTCACCGACGCCGATATCGCGCGCATCCACGCGCCGATTGGGCTCGCTATCGGCGCGGTATCGCCGGCCGAGATCGCCATTTCCATCATGGCCGAGATCACGGCGCGCCTGCGTATGAAATCGGAAAAGGCGGAGGCGGCATGAAATTCGGCCCCGTCGTCCCGGCCGATGCGCTCGGCGCCACCGCGGTGCATTCGATCCGCCAGGGCGATCTCGTGCTCAAGAAGGGGACGTTGATCGGGCCGGCGGAAGTCGCCGCGCTGAAGGCCGCCGGGGCAAAGGAAATCGTCGTCGCGCGGCTCGAGCCAGGCGACGTGTCGGAGGACCAAGCCGCCGCCGATATCGCGTCTGCAGTGAAAGGCGAGGGCGTGCGTGCCGACCGCGCCTTCACCGGCCGCTGCAATCTGTTCGCCGAGACCTCCGGTGTGCTGGTGCTCGACAAGGACGCAATCGACCGGCTCAACCGCATCGACGAGGCGGTGACGATTGCCACGCTGCCGGCGTTCAAGCCGGTGGTTGAAGGCGAGATGATCGCCACCGTGAAGATCATACCTTTTGCCGTAGCCGCCGCTGCCCGCGACCATGCGGTCGGCGAGGCCGGGAAGGCTAAGCCTGTCATCCACGTGGCGCATTACAAGGTGCGCAAGATCGGCATTGTGTCGACCTTGCTGCCGGGGCTTTCGCCAAAAGTCGTCGACAAGACCCTCAAGATCATGGCTGCCCGCATTGCGCCGGCCGGCGCGACCATCGTCGCCGAGCGGCGCGTGCCGCACGCAACGCCGGCGCTGGCCGCGGCGATCGATGAGGTGCTCAAAGCCGGTGCCGAGTTGGTGATAGTGTTCGGCGCTTCCGCCATCGCCGACCGGCGCGACGTCATCCCGGCGGCGGTCGAGGCCGTCGGCGGCGAGATTGAACATTTCGGCATGCCGGTCGATCCCGGCAATCTGATGCTGATCGGCCGCCTGCGCGGGCGGGCCGTGATCGGCGCGCCCGGCTGCGCGCGCTCGCCGAAGGAGAACGGCTTCGATTGGGTACTGATGCGGCTCCTTGCCGGGTTACCGGTCAGCCGCGCCGATATTACCGGCATGGGCGTCGGCGGCCTCTTGATGGAAATCGTCACGCGGCCGCAGCCGCGCAAAGAGCCTGCCCCGGAAAAAGGCCGCCGCGTCGCCGCCGTGGTGCTGGCGGCCGGGCGCTCCACCCGTATGGGCGCGATCAACAAGCTGATCGCTGAGATCGGCGGCAAGCCGCTGGTGCGTATCGCCGCCGAGCAAGCGCTCGCCTCGCACGCTAGTCCGGTGATCGTGGTCACCGGCCATGAGCGCGAACGTGTCGAAGCGGCGCTCGCCGGACTTCCCGTTCGCTTTGTCAACAATCCGGATTACGCCGACGGCCTCGGCACGTCGCTGAAGGCCGGCATCGCCGCCGTGCCGCCGGAGGCCGACGGCGCTATCGTCTGCCTCGGCGACATGCCGCAGGTCGATGCCAAGCTGATCGACAGACTGATCGCAGCCTTCGATCCGGAACGCGGCGCGCTGGTGGTGGTGCCGACATTCGACGGCCGGCGCGGCAATCCGGTGGTGTGGGCGCGCCGCTTCTTTCACGATCTGATGGCAATCACTGGCGACATCGGCGCCCGCCACCTGATCGGCAGCTATGCCGAGGCGGTTATCGAAGTTCCGGTCGCCGGTGAGGCGGCGCTCACCGACATCGACACACCCGAGTCGTTTTCCGCCGTCAAGGCGGAAATCGAACGCGCTTAAGACTCGAATCATTGATCGAGTCTGCGACTCAGCCCTTATCTGGACCCGTGCTTGGGTAAGGGAGGGGCGATGACTGATCGCTTCACGCCGGTGATGCGCGCGCTCGTGGCGGCGTCACTGTTGTTCGCGACCGCGACGCTGATGCTGGTCGCGGTCAACACCGCGCGCGCGGCAGGAGCGCTTGCGATCGGTGCCTGGGGGGCGTTCGGCGAGGCTTACGATTTTGCCTCCGCCGATGGCGCGCGCAAAAGCGCCTTGGCGAAATGCCAGAACGAAACCTGCCGCGTGGTGACCGTCACCGGGCGCGGCTGCGCCGCCTTTGCGGTCGATTTTACCAATCCTTGTGGCGCCAATGGTTGGGGCAAGGGACCGCGGCTCGGCCGCAGTCAGAACTTGGCCTTGCATTCCTGCTACAAGGATGGTGGCAAGGAATGCGTGATCCGCACTTTCTTCTGCGACGCCAAGGGCTGAGCCCTAGCCCGCTCGCCGTCATAACTCCCTGATTTATTTGGCCTTATGTTTTCTTGCATGACGGCCTGTCTTGCGCTAAATAATGACTGACCAGTCAGTCATTATTTGGCCAGCGACCATGGCGACCGCGCATCCACGCCCACCCCGCAAGACGCCACGCCGCCGGCGTGCGACGACATTGCAGAATCGCGGCGGCCCGCTATCGGGTGGCCGCGCGCGCCATGAACGCAGCGCCGCCCGCCGCGATGCGATCCTTTCCGCCGCGCTCGATGAATTCTCTTCGCAAGGGTTCGAGGCGGCACGTCTCGACGACGTCGCCAAGCGCGCTGGCGTTGCCAAGGGCACGATCTATCTCTACTTCCGCGACAAGGAGAGCCTGTTCCAGGAGTTGATCCGGGCCATGCTCACGCCGCTGATCGGCACCATCGAGGCGCTGGGTGCGGCCGACGTGCCGATCAGCGTGCTTACCGATCAGATCGTCGAATTGTTCGTGCGCGAGGTCTACGAGACGCGGCGCAAGGATGTCATCCGCCTGATGATCTCGGAAGGCCGCCGCTTTCCCAAGCTTGCCGAATTCTACTACCGCGAGGTGCTGTCGCGCATCATCGCCGCGGTGCGCGCGCTGCTGCGCCGCGCCGCCGCGCGCGGCGAGGTGCCGGAGGCGCTGGCCGAATTCCCGCAGATCATCGCAGCGCCGGGCTTGGTCGCCATCATCTGGAGTGGCTTGTTCGAACGTTTTGAGCCGCTCGACGTTCGCAAAATGATGAAGACCCATGTGGAGCTGTTGTTCGCACCAAGGAGTGCGCCATGATAGTGAAATTTGCCACCCTGCCGGCGCTGGCGCTTGCCGGTCTCGCGCTTGCAGGTTGTGGCAGGGGTAATGACCAGCAATTGCAGGGCTGGGTCGAAGCCGAGTTGATTTTCGTTTCGCCTGACGAGCAGGGCCGCGTGGAAGCTTTGAAGGTGCGCGAAGGCGATCGGGTCACGCAGGGGCAATTGCTGTTTACTGTCGACGACGATCTGCAAAAGTCCGATTTGGTGGTGAGAAAGACCGCTGTGGTCAATGCGCAGCAGAATTTCGATCGCGCCAAGGAACTGCTAAAAACCGCGGCAGGCACGCAAAAGACCTATGACGACGCTGAAGCCGCGTTGCGCCAGGCCAAGGCCAATCTCGGCTGGTCGGAAACCCGGCTTACGCGCCGCAATGCCTACAGTCCCGCCGACGGCACCATCGAGCAGGTCTATTTCCGCGTCGGCGAGACGGTGTCGGCCGGCAAGCCGGTCGTGGCGCTGCTGCCGCCGCAGAATCTGAAATTCCGCTTCTTCGCGCCCGAACCTATTCTGCCGCAGATTAAGTACGGCGAAACCGTCGCGGTCTCCTGCGACGGCTGCGAGAAAGGGCTGACCGCGAAAGTCAGCTTCATCGCCCGCAGCGCGGAGTACACGCCGCCGGTGATCTACAGCCTGGATGAGCGCGCCAAGCTCGTCTACCTGATCGAAGCGCGGCCGGACCAACCGGAGAAATTCCGCGTCGGCCAGCCGGTAACCGTCGTGCTGTCGAAAGAGGCGCCGAAATGAGCGCACAAGTCGGGGCGCAAAATGGCGCACATGACATCGCCATCGACGTCCACCACCTGACCAAGAAGTTCGATGGCAGGGCGGTGGTGCGCGACCTGTCGATGCAGGTCAAGCGCGGCACGATCTACGGCTTCCTGGGGCCGAACGGCTCCGGCAAGACCACCACCATCCGCATGCTGTGCGGCCTGCTCACGCCCGACGAGGGCGACGGCACCTGCCTCGGTTACGACATCCGGACCGAGACCGACAAGATCAAGCGCCAGGTCGGCTACATGACGCAGCGCTTCAGTCTCTATCAAGACCTTTCGGTACGCGAGAACCTGGAATTCATCGCCCGCATCTACGGTATCGCCAAGCCGGTTGCCGCCGCGCGCGCGGCGATCGAGCGGCTCGGCTTAGGCGGCCGCGAGGAGCAGATCGCCGGCGAATTGTCGGGCGGCTGGAAACAGCGGCTGGCGCTCGGCGCCTGCACGTTGCCGAGCCCGCAACTGTTGCTGCTCGACGAGCCGACCGCCGGCGTCGATCCGAAAGCACGGCGTGAATTCTGGAACGAGATCCACGCGCTCGCCGCCGAAGGCCTCACCGTACTGGTCTCCACCCATTACATGGACGAAGCCGAGCGCTGCCACGAAATCGCTTATATCGCCTATGGCGATCTGCTGGTGCATGGTAGCGTCGAGCATGTGATCGAATCCGCGCAGCTGAGCACCTATGTGGTGAGCAGCGCCGAAGGCGCCGGACTCGGCAAACTGTCCGAAGAACTCACCGGCAAGCCGGGCGTCGACATGGTCGCGCCGTTCGGCACCAGCTTGCACGTGTCGGGCCGCGACGGCGCCGCGCTGGACGCAGCGATCGCGCCCTACCGCCAGCGCAAAGACCTCGACTGGAAACGCTCCGAGCCCTCGCTTGAAGACGTGTTCATCGACCTCATGAGCAAGGCACGGGACAATTTCCAATGAGCCACGTGCTGCCAACCCAAGCGCCGCGCCGCCTGCCGGGCGACGGCTTCTGGCGCAAGACCTGGGCGATGCTGGTGAAGGAATTCATCCAGCTGCGGCGCGACCGCGTGTCGTTCGCCATGATCATCATGATCCCGCTCGTGCAGTTGATGCTGTTTGGCTACGCCATCAACACCACGCCGCGCGATCTGCCGACCGCGGTGTTGCTGCAGGAGCAGACCGATCTGTCGCGCTCGATCCTGGCCGCGCTCGAAAACACCAGATATTTCAAGGTCACAAAGCTGCCACATACGGAAGCCGAGGTCGATCGGTTACTCGCCTCCGGGACCGTGCTATTCGCGATCGAAATCCCGGCCAATTTCGAGCGCTCGGTGCGCCGCGGCGACAAGCCGGCCATGCTGGTCGAGGCCGATGCCACCGATCCGGTTGCCGCCGGTACCGCGCTCGGCGCGCTCGGCCAAGTGCTGCAGACCGCGCTCTCGCATGATCGCGATGTTCCGGCCACGCCGACCATGCCGTTCGATATCCGCACCCACGCACGGTACAATCCTGCCGGTGTCACCCAGTTGAACATCGTTCCGGGCCTGGTCGGCACCATCCTCACCATGACCATGTTGATCTTCACGGCATTATCGGTGACCCGCGAAATCGAACGCGGCACCATGGAAAGTCTGCTGTCGATGCCGATCACGCCGGTCGAGATCATGCTAGGCAAAATCGTGCCTTACATCATGGTCGGCTTCGTGCAGGCGTCATTGATCATCGGCATCGGCGTTATGCTGTTCGGCGTGCCGGTCATTGGCAATCTCGGCTTGCTCGCCGCGCTCAGCACGTTGTTCATCGCCGCCAATCTGTCGATCGGCTATACCTTCTCGACCATTGCGCAGAACCAGTTGCAAGCGATGCAGATGTCGATGATGTTTTTCCTGCCGAACATTCTTTTGTCCGGCTTCATGTTCCCGTTCGCCGGCATGCCGGTCTGGGCGCAATATGTCGGCGAGGCGCTGCCGCTCACGCATTATCTGCGCATCGTACGCGCGATCATGCTGAAAGGCTCGTCGATCGGCGACTTGCGCTACGACGGCATTGCGCTGTTCATTCTGATGCTGATCGCGATGACGATCGCCGTCACGCGCTTCCGCCGGACGCTCGACTAATCTGCCGGCGGGTCAAGGCGCCGAGCCGTAGGTAAGGGCTGGATCGGCGGTCGCTGTCTTCTGACCAGCCGGCCGCCGCCGACCACTCCCACAGGCCCGTTTTCAATCCGGTCAAGTGCCCACCGAACCTCAACTGGCTGTAGCCGACGCAAGCGAATGCCTGTGCCTCCGGACCAAGATAGAACCAATCGTTGAACCGCCAGCCGTAGGCAAGACGCGCCGAATAGCTGGTGGCGATCGACGACAGCGAGGCGTCGGCCGCGAGCATGGTGGCCGGTGTCGGTTCGAACCACAGATTGACGGTGGTGCGCGCGCCGAGCGTCGTCCCGTGCAGCCGACTGCCGGGATCGTAGGGATTGGTGGCGTCGTTCTTGATGTCGAGCCCAGCAAACACCTTGAGCTCGAGTTGTCCGCGCTTGAAGTGCCAGCCGGGCAGCAGTTGCGCGTCCTCGTCGGTGCCGGTCACCCAGGAATTGTTCAATGCACCGGATACGTAGCGATACCGCCCACCCGAAATCATCGCTTTCAGCGTGAAGCCATCGCGGTCGAGGCCATCTGGCGACCACAGCAGACCGCCATGCATGAACCGGCCGTCGCGCCACAAGTCGGCGCCGGAGAACAAAAGGAAGTGCGCGCCGTCTTCGCCGGCCCGGAGGGCTGGTGAAAACGCAAACGCAACAAACCAGGAAGGCCGTGGCGGCGGTGGCCGCCACGCTGACGCGCCCGACGCAACGCATTGAGGCCCCTAAGCCCCAGAACAATCAAAAAACACACCAAGTTACTTCTTCAACTCATACGTGTTGTGCGGTTGTCGTCGAGGGCAAAGTTGCAAAATCCGCATAGGACAAAGGTCCAGTAGCGGGGTATATGCATGCGAACACTGTGGCCGGGGTCCCAATGACCGTCGCAACCGCCAACAAGAATCCCGAGGAAAGCGCCCGATTGCGGTCGATCGCCTTCCTCAATTGGGCGCATGCGATCGATCACTTCGTGCTGCTGATCTATCCGACGGTGGTGATCGGTCTCGAACTCGTTTACCAGCGGCCTTACAACGAACTGATCGCGCTTTCGAGCGCGGCCTTTGTTGCCTTCGGCGTTTTTTCGCTGCCGGCCGGCTGGCTCGCCGATCGCTGGAGCCGCCGCAATATGATGGTGGCCTTCTATCTCGGCTGCGGAGTCTCGCTGGCGCTGACGGCATTCGCGCCGAATTTGACCATGCTAGCAGTCGGGATGTTCGTCCTCGGCATGTTCGCCGCCATCTACCATCCGGTCGGCATGGCCATGCTGATCGAGGCCTCCGGCGCGCGCGGTCGCACGCTGGCGTTCAACGGCGTATGCGGCAATCTCGGCGTTTCGCTGGCGGCCGGCGTCAGCGCGGCGCTGGCGACCTGGTTGGGCTGGCGCACCGCCTTTTTGGCGCCCGCGGCTCTCTGCATTATCACGGGGGTCATCTACCTTTGGATGACGCCGGATGACCGCCATCACACCAAGCTGCGCCAATCGAAGCCGGCGGTGCCGTTGACGCCAAAAGTCGCAACCATGTTGTTTGGTCTATTCCTGGTTATCGCGATCAGCTCCGGGCTCGTTTTCAACGTGTTGACGATCGCATTGCCGAAGATCGTCGACGAAGGCGTTGCCGCGTCCGTGCCGCTAGTGCTGGTCGGGAGCATCGCCACCGCTGTGCTCGTTTGCGGCGCGATGGCGCAGCTTACCGTTGGGCGGCTGGTCGAGTGGGTGCCGCCGCACGCCATCTTTGCCGCGGTGACCGCGCTTGGCTTCGTTGGCAATCTTTGGGCGACGTATGCTAGCGGCGTGTCGTTGATGGTCGCGCTCTCGCTCGCCGTCGCCGCGATCTACGGCCAGGTGACGGTCAACGACATGATTCTCGCGCGCTATACCGCTGACGCGTGGCGTGGCCGCGTCTATGCCGTACGCTATTTCACGCTGTTCATCAGCGCCGGCGCCGCGGTCGCCATTATTTCGCTGCTGCATGACAGCGGCGGGTTCAGTCTTGTGCTCGGCGTCAATTCGATCATCGCGTTGGCGATGTTTCTGGCGACGCTTGGCCTAGTGGCGCTGATCGTGAATATCGAGGCGCGGCACGCGGCCGTTCAGCCTGCCGAATAAAATTCAGAACAAGGCCGGAATCAGGTTCTCGACCTTGACGCGCATGCGCTTTTTCACCAGCGCGGCGATGCGGCTGCGGTGGCATTCGTTCGGGTCGCGCTCGTAACACAGCAGGCAGACGCGTTTGCCCGATTTGATCAGCGCCAGCAATTCGCCGAGCGCTTCCTGCGCTCCCGCCGTCTTGATGTGCTTGTCGTAGATGCGCCAGAGTTTCTCGAAATCGCCGGCGCGCGCGGCTTCGCGGCCCTCCGCCGGCGTGCCGAGTTTCTGCAAATGGAGGTAACCGATTCCGGTCTCGTCGAGCGACGCCGCGATCTGGCGCTTGGAAAATCCGGGGCGGCGCGACGCCGCGACCGCGCGGGTATCGATCAGCAGATCGACTTTGGCGCGCTTGAGTTCGCCGAGCACCGCATCGGGCCTGGCTTGCTGGTAACCGATCGTAAACAAAGTGCGCATATCTTCGTCACAGTAATGACACAACCGCCCAGTATATAGGCGGCAAGTGGCGATCGGAACTTGTTGAGTACTGATCGCCTTGACGGCCACGATGAGAATTGGCGACGGCGGATGTACCCGCGCCTTCTCGTTCGTGGTCGTTTCCGTTTTTGGCCAACCCTAGTCCTCAGCAAGCCGGTCGATCAACGCCATGGCAGCGGCCGGCGCGCGAACCTTCGCCTCGTGAATAAAATAGATGAAGACGTCGCGCGGTTGCGCCCTGGCGCGCTCTTTATCAATGCGCTGCAGATCCGCCGGTTCGCCGCCGCGCGCCCAGGTCTTTGCGCGCGCCGCCCAGCGATCGAGCGCTTTCGGCGGATAGCCGGCCTTCAGCTTTTCATCGCCCTTTTGCAGCCGCGCATAGACGAAGTCGCCCGTGACATCGGCGATGGCCGGATAGGTTTCATGTTCGGCGAAAACGACGGGCACATTGAACTTACGCAGCAGCGCCACGAAAGCCGGCGTTTTGAAACTCTCGTGCCGCACCTCGACGACATGACGCAGTGGCCGGCCGTCGAGCATTTTCGGCAGTAGCTCGAGGAAACCGCCGAAGTCGGCTTCGTCGAATTTTTTGGACGGCGCAAATTGCCAGAGCAGGGGGCCGAGCTTATCGCCCAGTTCGGTCATGCCGGAATCGATGAAACGCTTGATCGAGTCGCCGGCCTCTTTCAGCACTCGCCGGTTCACCGCGTAGCGTGGGCCCTTGAGCGCGAAGACGAAGCCGTCGGGAACCTCGGAAGCCCATTTGCGGAAGGTCTTCGGCGATTGCGTACTGTAAAACGTGCCGTTGACCTCGATCGAAGTCAGGTGCTCGCCTGCGTAAGCGAGTTCGCGGGCGTGCGGCAGCCCCTTCGGGTAGAACACGCCGCGCCACGGTTCGTAGGTCCAGCCGCCAATGCCGGTGTAAATGCCTGTCTTTGCCATGGCCGGAGGATATATCGACGGCGCCTTCCAGCGACACCCGAAAAACTAAAGGCCCGGGATTTCTCCCGGGCCTTCTTTGTTTTAGCGTTGAACGGAGGACTTAGAAGTCCATACCGCCGCCCATTCCGCCCATTCCGCCGCCGCCCGGCATACCGCCGCCGGCCGACTTCTTCTGCGGGATCTCGGCGACCATCGCTTCGGTGGTGATCAGGAGCCCGGCGACCGATGCCGCGCCCTGGATTGCCGAACGCACGACCTTGGTCGGATCGATCACGCCCTTGCTGACGAGATTGCCGTACTCGCCGAGCTGCGCGTCGAAGCCCCAGTTGTACTGGTCCTTCTCCAGGATCTTGCCAACGATAACCGAGCCGTCTTCTCCGGCATTGGTCGCGATCTGACGCGCCGGAGCCTGGATCGCCTTGCGGACGATGTCGACGCCGTGCTTTTGATCTTCGTTCGCGGTCTTGACCTTCTTGAGGGCCTCGGTGGCGCGCAATAGCGCGACGCCGCCGCCCGGCAGGATGCCTTCCTCGACCGCGGCGCGGGTCGCATGCATCGCGTCGTCGACGCGATCCTTGCGCTCCTTCACCTCGATCTCGGTGGCGCCGCCGACGCGGATCACCGCAACGCCGCCGGCGAGTTTCGCCAGACGTTCCTGTAGCTTCTCCTTGTCGTAGTCGGAGGTGGTCTCCTCGATCTGTGCCTTGATCTGGGAGACGCGCGCTTCGATGTCGGCCTTCTTGCCGGCGCCGTTGATGATCGTCGTATTTTCCTTGTCGACCATCACCTTCTTGGTGCGGCCGAGCATGTTGATGGTGACGTTCTCGAGCTTGATGCCGAGATCTTCCGAGATCGCCTGGCCGCCGGTCAGGATCGCGATGTCCTGCAGCATGGCCTTGCGGCGATCGCCGAAGCCCGGCGCCTTGACGGCAGCGACCTTCAGACCGCCGCGCAGCTTGTTGACGACGAGGGTGGCAAGCGCTTCGCCTTCGATGTCCTCGGCCACGATCAGCAGCGGCTTGCCTGTCTGCACCACCGCTTCGAGCAGCGGCAGCAGTTCCTGCAGGCCTGACAGCTTCTTTTCGTAGATCAGGATGTAGGGGTCGTCCATCTCGACGCGCATCTTGTCGGCGTTGGTGATGAAGTAGGGTGAGATGTAGCCACGATCGAACTGCATGCCCTCGACCACGTCGAGTTCGGTCTCAAGGCTCTTGGCCTCTTCAACCGTGATCACGCCTTCGTTGCCGACTTTCTTCATGGCATCGGCGAGGAACTTGCCGATCTCGGCGTCGCCGTTGGCGGAGATGGTGCCGACCTGGGCGATCTCTTCGTTCGAAGTGACTTTCTTGGAGTTGGCCTTGAGGTGTTCGACGATGGCTTCGACCGCGAGATCGACGCCGCGCTTGAGGTCCATCGGGTTCATGCCTGCGGCCACGGCCTTGGAGCCTTCGCGCACGATCGCCGCGGCCAATACGGTCGCGGTGGTGGTGCCGTCGCCGGCCTGGTCGGAGGTACGCGATGCGACTTCGCGCACCATCTGCGCGCCCATATTCTCGAACTTGTCCTCGAGCTCGATCTCCTTGGCGACAGTGACGCCGTCCTTGGTGATCCGAGGAGCACCAAAAGATTTGTCGAGGACCACGTTGCGGCCCTTCGGGCCAAGGGTGACTTTCACCGCATTGGCCAGAATGTCGACGCCGCGCAACATGCGGTCGCGCGCATCGACGGAGAATTTAACGTCTTTAGCAGCCATAGTTCGAATTCCTTCGGTTTGATGTCGGCTAAGCGCTTAGGCGGCTTTTCGCTTGGCGGCATGGCCGCCTTCGATCACGCCCATGATGTCGCTTTCTTTCATGATCAGGAGATCCTGACCGTCGATTTTCACTTCGGTGCCCGACCATTTGCCGAACAGCACGGTGTCGCCGACCTTGAGATCGATCGGGATCAGCTTGCCGCTCTCGTCGCGGCCACCGGGGCCGACGGCGACGATCTCGCCCTGGCTCGGCTTTTCTTTGGCGGTGTCAGGAATAATGATGCCGCCGGCAGTCTTTTCCTCGGCATCGATGCGCTTGACGACAACGCGGTCGTGAAGCGGGCGGAACTTCATGGCAGTCCTCCTCGGTTATGAACAATTTTGCGGTTTTGGTAGCCGGCGTCCCCTTGCCAGCACCTGGCTAGCAGGTGGTGCAGGCATTCCGGCCCGCAAGGGGCATCCGAAAATTTTTTAGCACTCATTTGATGAGAGTGCCAATAAGCCAAGAAAATCCTTGCGGTTCAATGGTTAACGGCGGGATGCCGGAAACCGCCAGGAGAGCCACCGGCTTAGCCATGGGCCGCCGCGTGGCGCGCGCCGGCGTGGTTGTTAGCAGGCGCGCAGGGTTGCTGCTATCGCCTTGATTTTACACAGTTTGTTTACCTTTTTGGCTTGCAATGCCTAAGGCCCGAATTGGAAACTCTACGTCCGACTCGAAAAGGGGGACGCGATGGTTTCGCAAGACTTTCGTAAAATGGCCGCCGGTTACGGCCTGACGACTGCCCATATTCTGTATCGGCGTCCCGACCACCGATGGCTGCTGCAGTCCTATGTCTGGCAGGCCTACGACCTATTCCCGAAATTTCCCGAGCTGCAGAAGTTTCTGGAATTCTGGCAGGAGAAGCTGGAAGGCCCGCTGCACTCGGTGCAGGTCGCCCATTGCAAGCTGATCAAGCCAGCTGAGTTGAAGGCGATCGACGGCGAATTCAGGCTGCATTAAACGGCCGCCGCGCCCGCAAGCAGGTGGCGCCAAGCGCTCCGGCAGACTAGTTATCACGCCTGAAATGCGCGGCATCCCGCCGGCGCATGCCGGTTGGTGACAGGCTAGTCCATGCGAGGGTATCTCCCGCGCGTTGCCCTGATGCTCGGCAATTTCGCCACCGGCATTTCCATTCTGGCGCCCGCCGGCATGCTGACCATGCTGGCCGACGGCCTGGGCGTGGGCATTCGCGATACCGGGCTTCTGGTGACGTTTGGCGCCATGATCCTGTGCGCTGGCTCGCCGGTGGTGGCGTGGCTGACGACGCGGATCGACCGCCGACTGTTGCTTGCCTGCACTCTCGCCGTTCTGGTTGCGGGGCAGGCAGCCTCGGCCTTTGCGCCGAACTACGCCACTGTGCTGACGCTGCGGCTGGCGATGCTCACGGTCGCGGCGATCTACACACCGCAAGCGGCTTCGACGGTCGCGATGATCGTGCCAGCGGGCAAGCGCGCGAGCGCCATCGCCTTTGTGTTTCTCGGCTGGTCGCTGGCGGTCGCCGGTGGCCTGCCGATGATCACCTTCATCGCGGCTTACGCCGGATGGCGTGCGGCTTTTGCCGCCGCTGCGCTCGCCGCTCTGGTGCCATGCCTGCTGTTGGCGCTCACGCTGCCGCGCGGCCTGCGCGGGCCGCCGTTGTCGCTGGCGAGTTTCGGCATCATCGCGCGCCATCGCAAAATCCTGTTGCTATTGCTGATCACAATTTTGCAGACGTCCGGGCAATTCACGGTGTTCATCTTTCTGTCGCCGCTTTTGATGCGGCTGACCGGCGCCGATCACAACGTGATCGGAATCATGTTCGCCATTTACGGGGTGGCCGGATTTGCCGGCAATGTCATCGCCACGCGCATCGTGTCGGCGCTTGGCGGCTGGGTTACCTCGGCGGTGTTTCTCGGTTCGACCTTCATCGGCATGACGCTGTGGTCGCTCGGCGCCGGCTTCCTGCCGGTGATGGGCATCGGCATCGTGTTCTGGGGGCTCGGTTTTGCCGCCACCAACTCCATGCAGCAGGCGCGCCTGGTGGTGGCCGCGCCCGATCTGTCCAGCGCCACGGTCGGGCTCAACACATCGGCGCTTTACACCGGGCAGGCGATCGGTTCGGCGATTGGCGGCATATTGTTCAGCCACGGCTATCTGCACAGCATCGGCTACGTGGGCGCGACCTTCGTGGCGCTCGGCCTTGCGGTTTGGGCGATCACCCGTGACAGTTCGGTCGGGCCCAGACCGGCCGCCGCCGCGCAACGCGCCAGCGTCGCCGGCGCGGCCTGAAGATCTCTCATTTGTGCTGGGCGCGCGCGATCAGCGTCTCGACCTGTGGCAGCATACGCGCGACCATGATGGCATAGCCTTGCGCGTTGTAATGCGCATTATCGTGCGCGCGGTACTTGCCCGGAGGCAGATCCCACTGCGCATAAGCCGCGTTTTCCGCGCGGGCGACGTCGTCGAGCTTGAGGCCGCCGAAGCCGACTACGAGCACCTCGATCTTGCGGTCGCGTAGCGCGCGGATGACTTCGGCGAGGCGCGAGCGCACGGTTTTCATCGACGCGCCGCTGCGCAGATCGTTGGTGCCGAATTCGACGATGGCGATATCCGTGCCCGGCGCAATCGCTTCGTCGAAATGCAAGAGCGCGTCGAGAAACGTGCCGCCGTTGATTCCGGCATTGTCGACGAAGACGTCACGGCCTTTCTTGCGCAACACGGCTTGCAATTGCGCCGGATAGGCCTCCTTGCGCGCGACCAGCCAGCCGGCGGTGGCGCTGTCGCCGAAGGCGACGATGTGGACGGTGCGCGCGGAGGCGGCGACTGTGGCGGCGATCAAGACTGCCAGCGTTACAAATGCGGACTGCAGACGCTGCATATCGTATTTCTCCCACACGGCGGTGGTTAAGTGGCGCTTGCCGCCTTGCCATCGCCGGCCCGTTCATCAAAATGCGCAATTGCCGGGGCCAAGGCAACCGACAATGGGAAAACGCTCATGGCCCGCATCCGCTTTGATTTCGGCACGGTCACGCTCGAGGCCGAACTACTCGATACGCCGACCGCCAAGGCTATTGCGGCGGCGCTGCCGATCTCTTCGTCGGTGCTGACCTGGGGCGAGGAGGTCTATTTCGACGTGCCGGTGGACGTCGCGTGCGAGCCTGACGCGCGCGCGGTGATCACGCCCGGCGAAATCGCCTATTGGCCGCAAGGCCCGGCGATCGCCATCGGCTTCGGCCGCACACCGATCTCCAAGGGCAACGAGACGCGGCTGGCTAGCCCTTGTAACGTGTTCGCCAAGGCGTTCGGCAACGTTAAGATTCTAAGCAAAGTGAAGACCGGCGAGAAGGTGGAAGTCACGGCCGTCAAATAGTATGGGTCCTCGGTGACGGGTTGATCCGGCATATCAGCGTTAGGAAAGAAGATGGCTAAGAACGACAAGAAAATCCAAGCGGGCGCGCCGCTAAAAGCCGAGGTCGTTGCAAAGAAAAAAGACGAGGCCGCGCCGAAGGACAAGACCTCTGGCGGCGTAGAGCTAGCCAAGGCTGAAACCGGCGATGCCGCTGACGCTGCGCCCAAGAGCTATAGCCGTGGCGAGGGCCAGAAACCGGTAACCCAAGCCTACAAAGACAACTGGAACGCTATTTACGGGAAGAAAAAGCAGAAGAAACGATAATTGCTAGCGTGATCCGTCGCGGCGCGGGCTTGTCGTTGTTGCGGCGATTGGCTTGGCTTTCATCGCGGTGACCCGTGCGTTGAAGGTGAAATGACCAAATCGACGATCATCGCATTTGCCGTCGTTCTGTCGGCTTTGTTATGCACGCCGCAAGGCGCCTCTGCCGTCGACGTCGGCAGCGCCGCCTGCAAGCGCGAATTGAAGGTCGCCCAGCAGCTGATGCTAGAATCGGCCGCGGTGGTCGACAGCGGGATGAAGGCGTCGGGAGCGGAGAGGTGCAAGGCGCTCTCGCGACAAATCGATCTCGCCGAACGGATCCGCGAAAGCTTCGCGCGCTGCGAGGAGCCCAAGGAGCGAACCAGCTCGGTGCGCGATGCCGACGAGGTGATCGAGGCGTCGCGGCAGGCCTTCAACAAATGGTGTCCGTCGCGGCCGGGCATGGTCCGCGTGCGCATGACCATGGTCGAACATGTTACGCGTGACAAACTGCCGAAGCCGCTCGCGGCCGTGCACCGTTGCACCGGGGACGGGGCGGCGATGTTTTCCACCAACCAGCGCTTCGATCTCGGCCGCCTCGTTGTGCTCGGCTGTCCGGGCAATCCAAATCCAACGCCGGAGCAAATGAAGGCGCGCAATGCCAGCGCCGACATGCTGCGCAAGGAGCAGGCTTACGTTTATCGCACGCGCGACCGCGATGGCGACGATCCGCGGCGGCTGATTTTCCCGATCCTCGACGCGGAGGGGCACGCGGCCACGACCGATCTCTTGATCGCCGAGCGGGTCTTCATCGGTGACAAACCCGATCTGATCTCGATGTTCTGGGACCCCGCCAAGGCGGGTCTGTGCCGCGTGCACGCCATCTGGCGCGTCGCCGACGCCAAGGCCGCGCTGGTGTTCTGGGGCGAGGCGGCGGACTGTTCGAGCAACAAGCCAGAGTTCAAGACGGTGCTCGACCGGCGGTGAACGCCATCAGCGTCGCTCGGTCTGATGGCGCACCATCGACAGCGTGAGGTCCCACGCGTTGCGGATATTGACGATCAGCAGCAAAAGTAGCGAGCCCGCCAGCACGTCGAGCGCAAAGTCGTTGTCCGACCAGATCATCGCCGCCGCAACCAGCAGCGCCACATAGGCAATCGTCGGCAAGAGCGCGTAAGCGAGGTGATCCTGCTTGTAATTCGTCCAGTCGTGACGCAACAGCTGGATTGTCACAAACAGAGAAACGCCGAGCCCGACCACGGCGCAGGCGCCGATCATCGCCGCGAAGAAAACAGTCCGGTGCGAAGGCACGAGCGCGATGGCCGCAAGAAAAAAGACGGAACTGAAATGCACGACCACGGGGCTGTAAAAGGCGCGCGTCGCCGCCGCCCGTTTGTCGTTGAGAAAACCGGCGCCGAGCGATAACGCAACGAACAACAACGCGACCAGCGTCGCGCCGGCGGTTCCGACCAGGACGTAGAAATCGTGCCAGTGTTCGAGTTCGGCGATCATTCCTCTGCGCCTAGCCTCGCCCGACGAACGGCATCTTGTTCGCCATCACCGTCATGAACAGCACATTGGTGTCGAGCGGTAGGCTCGCCATGTAGACCACAGCGTTGCCGACATGTTCGGCCTCCATGCGTGGCTCGATCATCTTGCGGCCGTCCGGCTGCAGCACGCCTTCGCCCTGCACCATGCGCTCGGTGAGCGGCGTCGCCGCGTTGCCGATGTCGACCTGGCCGCAGCAGATGTCGTATTGCCGGCAGTCGAGCGAGGTCGATTTGGTCAGGCCCGTCACCGCGTGCTTGGTCGAGGTATAGGCGACCGAAAAAGGCCGCGGCGCGTGTGCCGAAATCGAGCCGTTGTTGATGATACGGCCGCCGCGCGGATTCTGCGCCTTCATGATCTTGATGGCTTCCTGGGTGCACAGGAACATGCCGGTCAGATTGGTGGCGACGACGTTGGTCCAAGTCTCGAAGGGCAGGTCCTCGAGCGGCATGGCGGGGGCGCCGATGCCGGCATTGTTGAACAGCACGTCGAGGCGGCCGAACGTCGATTTGGTGGTGGCGAACAGCGACAGGATCGAGTCGCGCTTCGATACGTCGGTTGGCACGGCCAGTGCCTGCGCGCCGATCGCATTGATCTCGTCCGATACCTTGTCGAGCATCTCCTTGCGCCGTCCGGCCAGCACCAGACTGTAGCCGGCTTTGGCCAAGGCGATTGCCACCGCTCGGCCTACTCCGGTTCCGGCCCCGGTCACCAACGCGATTTTTGCGGACCCACTCATTTTGGTTACCTTCCCTGACCCGACAATTGGAAAGATCGCCATATCACAAAAGCGCGCGCGCGCCATCAGCGGCGCGTCATCCTGTCCGGCTATTGCGGTTTGAGATCAGCTCGCCAGCGCGTCCGGCACGTCGATGGGCTTGAAGACGCCGGGCGACTCGAGGCGCTCGCTGATCTCGGCGGCGGTCACCGCCTTGCCGAAACGGTAGCCCTGCATGAAATGCACGCCGGCCGCGCGCAGGAACAGCTGCTGGTCGGCGGTCTCCACGCCTTCCGCCGTCACCTTCATGCCGAGACCACGGCCGAGGCTCACCACCGCGTGCACGATCGCGGCGGCATCGGCCGCTTTTTCAATGCTCAGCACGAAGCTGCGGTCGATCTTGAGCTTGTCGAACGGCAGGCGGCGCAGATAGAGCAGGCTGGAATAGCCGGTGCCGAAATCGTCGAGTGCGAGCCGCACGCCGAGTTCCTTCAACCGCAACATGCCGGTTTCCGCGGCGTCCGCATTGCCGAGCAGCACGCTCTCGGTGAGCTCGATCTCAAGCCGGGTCGGATCGAATCCGGTTTCGCTCAAGGTGCGTTGCACGGTGTCGAAAAAATCGGTGCGGCGGAATTGCAGCGGCGAGACGTTGACCGAGACGGTGAGGTCCGGCCAGGCCTTGCCGTCAAGACAGGCGCGCTGGAGCACCCATGCGCCGAGTTCGATGATCAGGCCGCTGTGCTCGGCGACGGCGATGAATTCGGTTGGCGGAATTTCGCCGCGCGTCGGGTGGTTCCAGCGGCAAAGCGCCTCGACGCCGACCACAGTCTCGCCGCTCTTGTTGACGATCGGTTGATACAGCAGTCTGAGCTGATTGTTCTCGATAGCCTCGCGTAGGTCGCCTTCCAGGAGCTTGCGGTTGGATAGGTCCGCGTCCATCGCCGCGTCGTAGATGCAGGCGCGGTTGCGGCCCTCGTTCTTGGCGCGGTAGAGCGCCATGTCGGCGTAGCGCATGATGTCTGCGGCGCCGCCGCAGTTGCGGTCGATCACGGCGATGCCGATCGAGGCGCCGATCACGATGTTCTGATTGTTGATGGCATAGGGCGCGCAAATCGTGGCGATGATGCGTTGCGCGACCGCCATCATCTGGTCGCTGTCGTCGCTCATTGTGGAAATTACCGCGAACTCATCACCGCCGAGCCGCGCCACCAAGTCGTCGCCGCGCAGCGCGTGCGACAGGCGCAGCGTGACATTACGGATCAACTCGTCGCCGACTGGATGGCCGAGCGTGTCGTTGACGTCCTTGAAATGGTCGAGATCGATATAGAAAACTGCGGCCGGCGCGGAGCCGGCGTGCACCTCATCAATCACCGCCTCGAGCCGTTCACTGAAGAAAATACGGTTGGGCAGGCCGCAGAGCGGGTCGTGCATGGCGAGATGACGCAGCCGCGTTTCGCCGGCGGCGATCGCCGCGGCGGTGCGGCGCATGTAGCGCAGCACGAAAGCGGCAAGCAGCGCGAAGCCGGCGAGCGCGACGGCAATGAACGGGATGACGCTGTTGACGATCTCGGCGCCGGGCTGTTTCGGTGTCCAGGCAAAACGCGCGATCTGCTTGCCTTGCGGTCCATCCAGCTCATAGGTCAAGTCGGCGGGCGGCGCCGGTTCGTTGTCGAGCTTGCGCAGATGCATGAGCCGCAGTTGCCCGGCAATGCCGGCGAGCGCCTTGCCGTCGATGAATTTCACCGACATGACGATTGGCGCCGCGACGTCGCGCGCGGAGAAGGTTGCATCGACCGGCCCGACCGCAACCGCGGCGATGACCGCGGGCCGGCCCCCCAGGCTGCGGATCACTGCGACTTGCGAATGCGGGCCCTTGTCCGTCGCCTCCGCTCCGGTGAGGCGCAACGCGCCGTGCAGGACCGGATTGCGGCCGCGCATGTAGTCGAGCACCGACTGCATGTCGGGCCGCGCCGCCTCGAACCAGGACGGGTCGAGCGCGCGACGGTCGAATTGCGAATAGATCGGTTTGTCGCCGGCATCGAAGACAAAAACGTGATTGTGATCGAAGTAGGTTTTCAGCCAGACCCCAACGCGCTGCTTCACCCAATCGGGGTCATATTTGACGCGGATGTTCTGGATCGCCTGTTCGGAGGCCGCGATGCTTTTGACTTCGCGCAACACACGCTCGCCATAGGTGCTCAACGCGCGCGAGAACAACAGCTTCTCGTGCTGCACCGCGACCTCGTCGGCACGCTGGGCGGAAGACAACACGGCGACGACAATGCAGACGATGGCCACGGCCACGATGACGCCGATCGGGACCACGACGCTCAAGCGCGCGCGATCCCAACTCGTAAATCTTTCCTCGGATACGCGCGGGTGAGCGACCGCCGACACGTTTGACCCCTTAAACCGTCCTGCCCATTGAGCTTTTGGCGCGGAATCTAAGGTCGAAAGCTTGCTTTTCGCTTTCGCTTTGGTGGTGGCCGCGGCTCGGAGGCCGCCGAATATCGCAATTCGCACGGCGCTGTTAACCGATAGTAAAAGGCCGCGGCAGAGGTCGTCAGACGGAACTGCGGTAGGGCGGGCGCGGGATCGCAATATGGGCGGCGCGCAATGCGGTGGACCAGCGCTCGCGCAGGTCCTGGAAATAGGGTTCGCCCGGCTCGATACGGTAATTCAACTCAGGATTGTAAACGTCGCGACGCACGACTAAAACGTCAATCGGCAGGCCGACCCCGAGGTTGGAGCGCATGGTGGAATCCATGGAGATCAGCCCAATCTTGAGGCCGTCATAAACGTCGGTGTCGAAGCTGATGGCGCGGTCGAGCACCGGTTTTCCGTATTTATGCTCGCCAATCTGCAGATAGGGCGTGTCTGTGGTGCATTCGATAAAATTTCCGGCTGAATAGATCATAAACAGCCGCAGCCTCTCGCCCTTGATCTGGCCGCCGAACAGGAAGGCGACGTCGTGGTCGACTTCGGCGGCTTCCAGCGCCTTGCCTTCAGCGTTCTGGATGGTGCGGATGGTGCGGCCGATGCGCTGCGCGGCCTGGAACATGGTCGGCGAATTCATCAACGTCTCGCGCTCGCCGGTTTCTGGATTGTCCACGCCCTCGGTGAGGATCGAACGCACCGATTGGGAGAGCGACAGATTGCCGGAGGAGGCGATTGCCATGATGCGCTCGCCCGGTTCCAAGTAGACGTGCAGCTTGCGGAAGGTCGAGACGTTGTCGAGGCCCGCATTGGTGCGCGTGTCGGCGACCATCACCAGACCGTCACGCACCAGAATTCCGCAGCAATATGTCATGTGATCCGACTTCTTCTTTTTACGATTCGATTTTTTCTTCCGCGACCCGGCCGCAGGGTTATAACTATGCGGGCCCATGTCCGGCAATGTCACGGCGACTGACCCCACAACTCGGGTAGCCGTTTACGGGTATGGCCGTGCCCCATCAGTTTTGCGCCTGCTGGCGCGCCTGGTCGACGTGCACCGCCACTTTGAGGGTTTCGCCGCTGCCGCCGAAGCGGGTGCCGCGCACTGGCGCGGCGCCGAGGTAGTCCAGGCCGACGGCAACGCGCACATGGGCCTCGGTGGTACCGATGCCGTTAGTCGGATCGAACCCGACCCAGCCGAGGTGCTCGACATAGGCTTCGACCCAGGCGTGGCCGGCGTCCTGTGCGGTGATGCCGTCGACGCGATAGAAATGTCCGCCGACATAGCGCGCCGGAATGCCGAGCTGGCGCGCCGCCGCGATAAAAATATGGGTGAGGTCCTGGCAGACGCCCCGGCGCAGCGTGAAGGCTTCCGCCGCCGTGGTCGAGCTTTGGGTCGGGTCAGTGTCGAAAGTTATCTCGCCATTGAGCGCGGTCATCAGCCCATGCAGTAGCGCAAGCGGCTCGCTGCCCGTGCCGGCGCGCGCGCTGTCGGCGAAGTCGATGATGGCGGCGTCGGGCTGCGTCAGCGCGGTCTCGCGCAGGTACATGCCGGGCGGGAAGCGCTCGACCGCGCCGCTCACCACGCTTTTGGTATCGTGGGTATCGACCTCGCCCTCGACCGCGACCGACAATTCGCGGAACGGTCCCTCGGCGGTGAAGAAATGGTTGATGTTGCCGAAGGCGTCCTCGTGCTGGTGCAGCAGACAATCCTCCGACAGATCGACGCGCCAATTCACCACGTATTGCCCGTCGTGATTGCGCGGCGTGAGCCGCAGCATCTGGATCACGCTGTTGGGCGGCGTGTCGTAGCGATAGGTGGTCGCGTGGGAGATTCGAATTCGCATGCGCTCGCGGGGGCCAATTTTACCGGTGACGTTTCTAGCACAGGCTAGCGCATGATCCCGAAAAGTGGGAACCGGTTTTCGGATCAGATCATGCGCAAGATCAATATCCCTTGCCCGCTCATAGCAGGAATTGCTCGGTGATGGCGGCACCCATCCGGTTGTTCTCGGTGATGAATTCGCCGATGTATTCGTGCAGGCCGCGCTGGAAGATGCCGTCCATGCGGCTGTTCTGCAGGCGCGCGCGCATGCCGCGGGCCTGGCGCTGGGCCGGGCCCTGCCGGCCATAGGCGCCGGCCACCTGATCGAGATTGCGCACGATCGCCTCGTAGCAGGAGGCGAGCGAGCGCGGCATCTCCTCCTTCAGGATCAAGAGATCGGCCACCAGCCAGGGCTGCAGGCTGTCACGGTAGACCCAATGATAGGCGGTGAGCGCCGACACCGAGCGCAGGATCGCCGCCCACTGGAAATAATCGAGCGGACCGCCGACGCGTTCGTTGTCGGGCAGCAGCAGGTGATATTTCACGTCGAGAATGCGCGCGGTGTTGTCGGCGCGCTCGAGATAGACCCCAAGGCGGGAAAACCAGTAGGCGTCGTTGCGCAGCATGGTGCGGTAGGCGGAGCCGTCGTAGCGCAGCGAGGATTCCTGCACCCAGCGCAGGAAGCGGGAGAATTCCTCGCGCGACGTCGGTCCGTTGCCGTAGCGCTTAAGCTCGAGCCAGGTGCCGTTGATGGCGTCCCACATTTCCATGGTCAGCGCGGTGCGCACAGCGCGCGCATTGCTGCGTGCAAGCTCGAAGCAGGAGCGGATCGAGGAGGCATTGGCAGTGGAGAAGGCGAGGAAGTCGGTGACATTTTCCTCGTTGGCCTCCTCGTAGTGCTTGAAGAAAGCGGTGGCGCAGCCGGCGGTGAGCACCGCCGATTCCCATTCATTGGTTGAGCCGACATAGGCGAGCGGCAGCGCGGAGAGGCGTTGGGTGGCGTCGAGAATGCGCGCGAGGTATTCCGCGCGCTCCACGTAGCGCGAAAGCCAATACAGGTTATCGGCGGTGCGCGAGAGCATTTCTATCCGTCCAATACCCAGGTGTCCTTGGTGCCGCCGCCCTGGCTTGAATTGACCACCAGCGAACCCTCCTTCAAGGCGACCCGCGTCAAGCCGCCGGGCACGATGCGCGTGCCGTTGCTGCCGGTGAGCACGAACGGGCGCAGGTCGACATGACGCGGCGCCACGCCTTGCTCAACGCAGGTCGGGCAGGTCGACAGCGCCAGCGTCGGCTGGGCGATGAAGTTCTTCGGCGCGGTCTTGAGCTTGGCGCGGAACTGTTCGATTGCGACCTTGCTGGCCGCCGGGCCGATCAGCATGCCGTAGCCGCCCGAGCCGTGCACTTCCTTGATCACCAGTTCGTGCAGATGATCGAGCACATAAGCGAGATGCTCTTCCTCTCGGCAGCGCCAGGTCGGCACATTTTTCAGCAGCGGCTCCTCGCCGAGATAGAATTTCACAATCGCCGGCATGAAACTGTACACTGCCTTGTCGTCGGCGATGCCGGTGCCGACCGCGTTGGCAAGCGTCACATTGCCGGCCTGATAGGCCGACATCAGCCCGGCCACGCCAAGCGCCGAGTCGGGGCGGAAGGTGAGCGGATCGATGAAGTCGTCGTCGATCCGGCGGTAGATGACGTCGACCTGGCGCGGCCCTTGCGTGGTGCGCATGTAGACAATCTCGTCCTTCACGAATAGGTCTCGGCCCTCGACCAGTTCGACGCCGAGCTTATCGGCGAGAAACGAGTGCTCGTAGTAGGCCGAGTTGTAGACGCCGGGCGTGAGCAGCACCACAGTCGGGTCGCGCGCGACGCGGGACGGCGCCACCGACTTGAGCGTGGCCAGCAGGACGTCCGGATAATCCTCCACCGGCGCGATGCGGTGGCGGGAAAACAGCTCCGGGAACAACCGCATCATGATCTCGCGGTTCTCCAGCATGTAGGAGACGCCGGAGGGCGTGCGTGCATTGTCCTCGAGCACGTAGAACGTGTCGGCGTCCACCCGCACGATGTCGATGCCGGCGACGTGGATGTAGATGTTGTAGGGCACACTCTGTCCGCTCATCTCGGGGCGGAACGCCGGATTGCGAAACACCAGATCGTCAGGCACCACGCCGGCGCGCAGGATCTCGCGCGCGCCGTAGACGTCCTTGATGAACAGATTGAGCGCCTTGACGCGCTGGGCCAAGCCCTTTTCCAGGAGCCGCCATTCGGCGCCGGACATGATGCGCGGGATGACGTCGAACGGGATCAGCCGCTCCTGCGCCTCGGCTTCGCCGTAGACCGCGAAGGTGATGCCGATGCGGCGAAACAAAAGCTCGGCTTCGCGCCGCCGGTAGTCGAGAACGTCAGGCGGCACCTCGCCGAGCCAGCGCGACAACTCGCCATAGGCCGGGCGCACGCCGCCGTCGGCTCCATTCATTTCATCGAAAGCGACAACCATCTCGGACCCCCAGCATTCGGCCGCGGACGAGGAACGCCTGACCGCCCGACTTCTCGTCCTTGCCTGCAGGGGGACGCGGGCGGTCGCCGATCCCGGTTATTGATCTGCAAGCTTCAGGCCAAGGAAACCTCAAGAAAAGATCAGGTAAAATAGCCACTTGTACGAGATGACTCTGCCAGATCCTGCCTAAATTATAGGCGAAAAGGGCTGCCAAGTGGGATTTGTCTTGGCGGGTCATAAAGGCCAACTCAACTTGAGTGACTAGCGCGGTCACGCTAGGTGTTCGGCTGGACCAGGAGAGATGCCGTGACCGCCACGAACGCCAACCCGGAACTTGTTACCGCGGCCGTGCTGGTCATCGGCGACGAGATCCTGTCGGGCCGCACCAAGGACAAGAACATCGGCTTCATCGCCGACTATCTCACCGCCATCGGCATCGACCTTAAGGAAGTGCGGGTGATCTCTGACGACGAGGCCGCGATCGTCGAGGCGGTCAACGCGCTGCGCGCGCGCTATACCTACCTCTTCACCACCGGCGGCATCGGGCCGACGCATGACGACATCACCGCCGAATGCGTGGCCAAAGCCTTCGGCGTTGGCATCAGCCACCATCCGGAAGCGGTCGCCGTCCTCAAGGAGCGTATGGCCAAGATCGGCGGCGAGCTCAACGAGGCGCGGCTGCGCATGGCGCGCATCCCGCATGGCGCCGCGCTGGTGAAGAACAAGGTATCGGGCGCGCCCGGCTTCTGGATCGAGAACGTGATCGTGATGGCGGGCGTGCCCTCGATCATGCAGGCGATGGTTGACGAGGTGGCGCCGAAATTGAGAACCGGCGCCAAATTATTGTCGGAAACCATCCGCGCCGACGCCAAGGAAGGCGACGTCGGCACCGAACTTGGCGCCATCGCCAAGGCCAACCCGGACACCATCATCGGTAGCTATCCGTTCTTCGACGAGAAGCTGGGGCCCAACACCAATATCGTGGTGCGCTCGCGCGATCCGCAGAAACTCGCGGCCGCAAAGGCCGCGGTCGAGGCGATGCTGACGCAGGTCAAGGCGCAGCTGACAGCCGCGGCGCGCTGAGCATGCCGAAGCCGCCAGCAAGCCCGCCCGGTCCGGAAAAAATTTTCCCCGTCTCCTGGGATCAGTTCCACCGCGATTCGCGCGCGCTGGCCTGGCGGCTGCACGCGGCCGGCCCGTTCGACGCCGTGGTCGCCATCACCCGCGGCGGGCTGGTGCCGGCGGCGATCGTGGCGCGCGAACTCAACGTGCGGCTGATCGAGACCGTGTGCGTGGCGAGCTACCAGGACTACAAGAATGAGGGCGAACTGAAGGTGATCAAGGGCGTCGGGCCGGAGGTGACCGCGATGCGCGGGCAGGGCAAGGGCGTGCTGATCGTCGACGATCTGGTCGACACCGGCAAGACCGCGCGCATCGTGCGCGACATGCTCCCCGCCGCGCATTTCGCCACCGTCTATGCCAAGCCGATGGGGCGGCCTTTGGTCGACACGTTCATCACCGAGGTGTCGCAGGACACCTGGATCTATTTCCCCTGGGACACGGGGCTCGCCTTCCAGCCGCCGATCCGCGAGGGCGGCGACTAGCGACGATACAAGAGAAAATAAAAGAGAGCAGGGAGAAACGATATGCTGAGCAGACGCGCTTTCCTGGCGAGTGCGAGCGCTTCCTTGCTGGCCGCGCCGGCCCAGGCGCAATCCTATCCGACGCAGACCATCCGCATCATCGCCGGCTTTCCGCCAGGCGGCGGTATCGACATCTCGGCGCGGCTGATGACCGATCCGCTCAAGAACGCGCTCGGCCAGACGGTGATTGTCGAGAACCGCACGGGCGCGGCGGGCATGCTCGCCGCCAACACGGTCGCTAAGGCGGCACCTGACGGCCACATGCTGCTGATGGCGACCTCGGGCGAGATCGCCATCGCTCCGCATCTGTACAAGGGCAAGATGACGTACGATCCGATGCGCGAACTCGCGCCGATCGCGCTCATCGGCATCGTGCCTTGCGTGGTGGTCGTTGCCACGACGACGCCGGTGCACAATCCGAAGGAATTGATCGCCTACGCCAAGGCCAACGCCGGGAAATTGTCGTTCTCCTCCTCTGGCGTTGGCAACCCGCAACAGCTTGCCGGCGAGTTGATGAACATGATGGCCGGCACCAATGTGTTGCACGTGCCGTACCGCGGGGCGGCGCCGGCGGTAACGGACGTTGCGACCGGGGCCGTCAGCATGAGCTTCGCCAGCCTCGCGGCTGCGCTGCCGCTGATAAAGGGCGGCAAGCTGCGCGCGGTCGCCGTTACCTCGAAGGACCGCATGCCGCAATTGCCGGACGTGCCGCCGCTCTCCGAGGGCGCGCCGGGGCTTGCCGGCTATGAGTTGCTCAACTGGTTCGGCATGTTCGCGACCGGCGGCACGCCGCAGCCTATCGTCGACCGGCTCAATACGATCGTTAACACCGCGCTCAAGGATCCGGCCATTGCCGACAAGCTCATTCCGCAAGGCATCGTGCCGCGGCCGATGAGCGCTGCCGAATACAAGAAGTTCGTCGAATCGGAAACCGAAAAATTCGGCAAGATCATCGTGCAGGCCAACATTAAAGTGGCGAACTAGCCGCCTTTTTCGTGTATCATTCCGCGTATGAGCGGGGAGGACAGCCGATGAACGTCAAGCCGAACACCGACAACGCGACGCCGGTCGACGATCTGCGTTCGCGCCACCTTAAGCCCGACGACATGCCGTGGCAGAAGACGCGCTTTCCCGGCTGCGAGATGAAGCCGCTTTTGGTTCACGCCAAAAGCGGGCTGGCGACGCTGCTGTTTAAGATGGCGCCAGGCGCGGAACTGCCCGACCACGAGCATGTCTTGATCGAGCAGACTTACGTGCTGGAGGGCTCGCTAGTCGACAAAGAGGGCCCCGACGCCGGCATCGAAGTCACGGCCGGCGAATTCGTCTGGCGGCCTGCGGGCAGCCGGCATAGCGCCTGGGCGCCGAAGGGCGGCACCTTCATCGCCATGTTCCAGATCCCGAACAAATTCTTCGAACAGGACGGGCGGGTGCTCGAACTCGACGGGCAAGAACTGGGACGAAGCCTGGGGTTCTTTATTAGCAAAATAGTTTGACGCGCCGCCGCGTGGTGTTTGTCCGCGCGCCGGCGCGGAACGGAACATATGTGTCACGCGGACGTGGCGGAATGGTAGACGCAAGGGACTTAAAATCCCTTGGGAGTAATCCCGTCCGGGTTCGAGTCCCGGCGTCCGCACCAATTGCAAACCCAACCCACGCGCGGTTACGCGCGGCCTCAAAAAATGGAGGCCGGAATTGCGTCCGGCCTCCAAGTGCAGACTTGAGAGCGCCCCCAACACGCCGGTCGCTGCGCCATTAAGGCCACGCGGCGGCCAATTCGACGCCATTTTTTATGCCGCGCCGAGCTAGTTGTGCCAGTGTGCTTCGACCGGCCAGCGGCTCGGCGTTGGCGTATCAAATGCCGAGATTGGCCTTCCAATAAGCCTTGATCGCAGACACAGTGCTAGGCGGCAGCGGACCGAAGGCAATATCGGTTGCCATCTTCTGACCTTTTTCGAAGCCCCAATCGAAGAACTTGGTCACGTCCTCGTTCGTCGTTTTGGGCGCATCTTTACGCAGAATCTGCCATGTGCAGCCAGAGATAGGCCACGTATCGTCGCCGGGCTGATTGGTAAGAATGACGTAAAAGTCCTTCGCCTTGGTGAAGTCCACGTGTCGGGCGGCGGCCTGGAACCCCTTGAGATTGGGGCTCACTGTTTTGCCGGCGCTATTGATCATGCGCGCATAGGCAAGTTTATTTTGCTGAATATAGGCGTACTCCACATAGCCGATAGCGCCTTGGATCCGCTGCACATAGGCGGAAACGCCTTCGTTGCCCTTGCCGCCCACGCCAGTCGGCCAGTCTATCGAGACATTGGCGCCAAGCTTAGTCTTCCATTCGGGGCTGACCTTGGACAGGTAGTCCGCGAAGGTGAAGGTCGTGCCGGAACCATCGGCACGATGCACAACGGTGATGTCCGTGTCCGGCAATTTCAGGCCGACGTTGAGCTTCGCGATCTCCGGATCGTTCCACTTCTTGACTTTTCCCAGATAGATATCCGCAACGACAGGGCCTGACAGAATAATCTTACCGGCCCCGATGCCGGGCAGATTGTAGACCAAGTCCTCGCCGGCAATGGCCGTCGGGAACTGGATAAGCTTGTTCTTGGCGAGATCCTCTGGCGTGAGCGGCATGTCGCTGGCACCAAATGCCACTACCCCGCTCTCGATCTGCTTAATTCCGCCCCCGGAACCGATCGACGCATAATTTACCTCGTCGCCGGTCTTTTTTTGGTAGGCCGCTGCCCATTTTGAGACCAGCGGATAAACCCAGGTGCTACCGGCGCCGGTGATGGTGACGGCATAAGCATTGCTGGCTGCAAATGATAAGGCTGCAGCGGCTGCGGCCGCCACGAAGTGAGATCGCATGCGGTATCCCCCACTGGGAAGCAAAGGTCGCTCCGGGGTCGCCCTCTCTCCCGGGACCTAGCGGGGGCACTACAAGGGCGTTTTATTTCAGTTCGATGACAGCCAGTAGATCGCTGGGTTACAAATTCGTAATACAGGTCTGGAACCGTGACCGGCGGCAAACGGACGCCACAATGAGCAGGTCATGAAGCGGCACGGATGGGCGACAGAGCGTAAAACGGCGGGAACGGCGAAGCAATTGCAGGACTATGGCCTCTTCCGTCTCTTCTCGGCCGCCCTTGGCCTTGCCGCGCTTGCCGGCTGCGCGGCGTCGGACGACACGATGTCGTCGTTCTTCGTCGCGCCGGGGCATTACGTGCTGTACCAATGTGACGATATCGATCGGGCTGCCAAAGGCGTGGTGGCGCGCCAAAAAGAACTGGAACAGTTGATGGCGAAAGCCGGCACCAGCGCCGGCGGGCAGTTGATCAGCAACGCGACCTATGGGCCCGAATACGAGACGACGCGCGGTCAGCTGAAGGATTTGCGCGCCGCCGCCATCGAGAAGAATTGCAATTTTGTGCCTGGCGCCGATACCCCGGCCACGCCAGCGAGCAGCCACGAGCTCCGCTAAGCGCGCGCACAGCTGCGCGATCTATGGCGCGCGCCTGATCACCGCGAGCGATCCGTCGGCAAGCCCGACCGCGATGGCCGGCGGGCCTTTGCTTTGCGCGACCAGCCCGAGATTGGTTGCGGCCTTCGCCGGCAGCGCCAGGCTGGCGATCTCGCGCGGGCCCGGCGCGAAGCTGACGATGCGCAGGCGGCTGCGGTCGAGCGAGGGCGCGGCGATATCGGCGATGCCGTCACCGTCGAAGTCGGCCACGGCGGCCATGTCGATTGTGCGCGTGCCGCCGATGTGATTGGCGATGTCAGGCAACTCGGCCACTTTACGCAGCGCACCGCCACTCCAGCTCCACAATTCAAGCGAGCCTACTACATGGGGCTGGCGCACCAGCGCGATATCGATTTTTCCGTCGCCGTTGAAATCGGCAATGCCAGCGGGATCGAGCCAGCGGTGCGCGGCCCCGAGTGGCGGCGTTTCGGCGACGATTTCATACTTGCCATGGCGCTCCGCGATCACCGCCAGGCTGGAGCCACGTTTGACATAGGTTTTCACGACGACAATCTCGTTGTGTCCGTCGCGGTCGAGATCGACAATGCGCGGCTCGAGATCCTCGAACACGGCGTCGGTGTTGAGCCGCACGGTCTGGCGCTTGCCGTCGCGCGTTTCGATCACCAGACTGCCGGCCTCGATCTTGTCGCCGAGAATGCCGTGGTCATAACGGGTGGTCAGCTCGGCGAGCCAGGCGCGCGCGATGTCGCCGGCGCCGGTGGCGACCTTACCGTCAGGCAGCGCGCCCTCCGGCAGTCGCGGCTGCGCCGGGGTGTCGATGAAGGCAAGCGACAATGTGTCGCCGGCGGCGGCGAGCTTGTACCAGAGGCCGCCGGCATTGACGCGCGCTTCGCCGGCGACGGTTTCGATGGCGTTGACGCGCGCTGGCGCATTGACGCGCTCGATGTGCCAATCGGCGGCTTGCGCCGTGGCGGCGCAGATGACAAAAATAACGACGCAAAGGAGGCGATGCATGCGCCTCCTTACAACGTTGTCCGGCGCAGCCGCAACGCGTTGCCGACGACGCTGACCGACGACAGAGCCATCGCCGCGGCGGCGATGATAGGCGACAGCAGCAGCCCGAAGGCCGGATAGAGCACACCGGCGGCGATCGGTACGCCGGCGGAATTGTAGACGAAGGCGAAGAACAAATTTTGCCGGATATTATGCATCACCGCCTTCGACAACGCACGCGCCTTGACAATACCGGTCAGGTCGCCCTTGAGCAGCGTGATGCCGGCGCTTTCGATCGCCACATCCGAGCCGGTGCCCATTGCGATGCCGACTTGTGCTGCGGCGAGCGCCGGCGCGTCGTTGACGCCGTCGCCCGCCATGGCCACGACGCGGCCTTCACGCGTAAATTTTTCGATCACGGCGCTTTTCTGCTCGGGCAGGACTTCGGCTTCGACCTCGGTAATCCCTAAGCGCTTGGCGACCGCGAGCGCGGTGGTGCGGTTGTCGCCGGTGAGCATCACTACGCGGATGCCTTCGTCGGCGAGTGCCTTCACCGCGGCCGGGGTGCTCGTTTTGACCGGATCGGCAATGGCGATGACGCCTGCGAGCTTGCCGTTGATGCCGAGGAAGATCGCGGTGACGCCGTCCTGACGCAGGCGCTCGGCGTCGTCGCGGAGTGTCGCGGTGTCGATGTTGAGTTCGGCGAGGAACGCCGCATTGCCGAGCACCAGCCGTTTGCCCTCGACCACGCCGACCACGCCTTTGCCGACCGGCGCATTGAAGCCGCGCACGGAAGCGAGATCGATCTTGCGTTCGGTCGCGGCCGTGACGATCGCCGCTGCCAGCGGGTGCTCGCTGCCGCGCTCAGCGCTGGCCGCCAAGCGCAGCACCTGCGCCTCGTCGAAATCGGACGTCGGAATGATCGCAACAACTTTCGGCTTGCCTTCGGTCAGCGTGCCGGTCTTGTCAATGACAAGAGTGTCGATCTTTTCCATCCGCTCCAAGGCCTCGGCATTCTTGATCAGAACCCCCGCCTGGGCGCCGCGGCCGACGCCCACCATGATCGACATCGGCGTGGCGAGACCGAGCGCGCAGGGGCAGGCGATGATCAGCACGCTCACCGCCGCCACCAGCCCGAAGGCGAAGCGCGGCTCGGGCCCGAACGTCGCCCAGGACGTGAAGGCGATGAGCGCCACCGCGATTACCGTCGGCACGAACCAGCCGGCGACCTGGTCGGCCAGCCGTTGAATCGGCGCACGGCTACGTTGCGCGCTCGCCACCATCTGCACGATCTGGGACAGCAATGTGTCGCGTCCGACTTTTTCGGCGCGCATCACAAAACTTCCCGCGATGTTGATGGTGCCGCCGATCACACGCGCGTTTTCTTGTTTGCTTACCGGCATGGATTCGCCGGTCACCATCGACTCATCAAGCGAGGAGCGGCCCTCCAGCACGACGCCGTCGACCGGCACCTTGTCGCCGGGGCGCACGCGCAATGTGTCGCCGGCCGCCACGGCGTCGAGCGACACTTCCTCGTCGCTGCCGTCAGTTTTTACGCGGCGCGCGGTCTTCGGCGCGAGATCGAGCAAAGTCTTGATCGCGCCAGAAGTCGCCTCGCGCGCGCGCAGTTCGAGCACCTGGCCGATCAGCACCAGCACGGTGATCATGCCGGCGGCCTCGAAGTAGACCGCCGGCGCGCCTCCATGGCCGCGGAAGGCGTCGGGGAAAATGCCAGGCGCGAAGGTTGCGATGACGCTGTAGACATAGGCTACACCGGTACCCATGCCGATCAGGGTGAACATGTTGAGATTGCGCGTGACCAGCGATTGCGCGCCGCGCACGAAGAACGGCCAACCCGCCCACAGCACGACCGGTGTGGCGAAGGCGAACTGGATGTAGTTCGACAGCGTGGGCTCGACCCAATTGTGCGGCCCGACGAAGTGGCCGCCCATTTCCAGCACCATGACCGGAAGGGCGAGCACGAGGCCGATCCAGAAACGGCGCGTCATGTCGGCAAGTTCGGGATTGGGACCGCTGTCGGCGGTCGCCATCTCTGGCTCCAAAGCCATGCCGCAGATCGGGCAGGGACCGGGGCCGACTTGCCGGATCTCGGGATGCATCGGGCAGGTGTAGATCGCGCCTTCGATGACCGGCATCGCAAGTCGGCTGCTGCCGACTTGCGCACTTAAAGACCGATCTCGGGCAGGCCCGAGATCGGGTTCGCGCTTGCCAAGATATTTCTGCGGATCGGCGACGAATTTGGTGCGGCAGCTGGCAGCGCAGAAATAGTAGGTGTGACCGCCGTAATCGGCGCGATGCTTGGCGGTTTGCGGATCGACCGTCATGCCGCAGACCGGGTCGATGACGCCGCCTTTGGCCGGCGCGTCGTGATGATGGTGATTGTGGGCGGCCGTCATGCTCATGGCGCTCGACTTTCGCTCGGCGGTATTCGGAGGCTCTTGTCTTCAATACCCCCAGGGGGTATATAGGCCTCATGGCCAAGAACAGCAAGACACCAATGCTCGGGCGGCTCAAACGTATTGAGGGCCAGGTTCGGGGCTTAGCCCGCATGGTCGAGGACGAGCGCTACTGCATCGACATCGTCACGCAAATCGGCGCGGTGCGCGCCGCACTGCGCCGGGTGGAAGAAGAAATCCTACGCGACCACGTCGCGCATTGCGTCAACCACGCCATTACCAGTGGTGACAAGGCCGATCAGCGGCGCAAGGTCGCCGAATTGATGGACGTGATGGGACGGGCGGGGCGGTAGCGCGCTAGGCGAGTTTTTCCCGCGCCAGCTTCGCGCCGACGCCGAGGGCGACCAGCTTTGCCTCGGCGATCTCGCGCCGCATTGGCGCCATGCCACAATTGGTGCAGGCGACGATGCGCTCCTTCGGCACGAACTTCATCACATCGCCGATCACTTGCGCGACCCGCTCGGGCGTTTCGATCTCGTCGGTGGCGACGTCGATGACGCCGACCAGCACATCCTTGCCGTCGAGCAACGAGAGCAGCTTCAGCGGTACGCGCGAATTGATGGCTTCCAGCGAGACCTGCTTGATGTGGCTCTTGGCCAGTGCAGGGAAAATCTTTTCGTATTGCGTCCATTCGCCGCCGAGCGAATTCTTCCAGTCGATATTGGCCTTGATGCCGTAGCCGTAACAGATGTGCACGGCAGTCAAGCAGGTGAGCCCGTCGACGGTGCGATGCAGCGCGTCGATGCCCCAACCGGGCACCTCGTCCATGAACACGTTGAAAGCCGGCTCGTCGAACTGAATGACGTCAACGCCATCTGCTTGCAGCGCGCGCGCTTCCTGGTTGAGCAGATCGGCAAAAGCCATCGCCATCTTTATTTTGTCGCCGTAATGCGCGTCGGCGATGGTGTCGGAGATGGTCATCGGCCCGGGCAGCGTGATCTTCAATTGATGCTTGGTATGGGCGCGGGCGTGACGCGCCTCGGCTTGGTGCACGCGGCCTTTGAGCGAGAGCGCGCCGCGCACCACCGGCACCATCGCCTTGTAGCGGTCGGCGCGGATGCCCATCTCGACTTTGTGCGCGAAGTCGATACCATCGACGAATTCCAGGAAACCGTGCACGAAATGCTGACGCGACATTTCGCCATCGCACACGATGTCGATGCCGGCGTCTTCTTGGAGCTTGATCGCTAACAGTGTGGCATCGAGCTTGCCTCGTGCGAGATCAGCCCCCGTAAGCCGCCACTGCGGCCACAGTTTGTTAGGTTCGGCGAGCCAGGATGGTTTCGGCAGACTGCCAGCAACGGTCGACGGAAAAAGCATTCGTTTAACTCGCAAAACGCTCGGGTGGCCGCCAACTATAGAGCCAATCGAAGCGGTTGAGCAGTTTTTCTCCGCCCATCGTGCGCATGGCGAGATTGCGGATCAGCGCCTGCGGGCCGCTCATTCCGTAAATGCGGCTCTGGCGGCGGGACGCCTGTTGGGCGCGGAAGGTGCGGTGCCAGCGCGCGCCTTCGTAAGCGCGCAGTGCGTCGGACGGGTCATCGCGATATTTCCCCAGCATATCCGCGACCACCGCCGCATCCTCGATCGCCATGCCGGCGCCTTGCGCGAGAAACGGCAGCATCGGGTGGGCGGCGTCCCCGATGAGCGTCACCGGGCCGGCGCCGCCGCGAAACGGCTCGTTGCTGTCGTAGAGCGCCCATTTCAGCCATCGGTCGGGGATAGCGAGCAGCGCGCGCGCTGCATCGGCCCAGGCAAAGCGCGCAAAGTGGCGCTGGATTTCCTCACGCACACCGGCGGCCGACCAGCCGGTCTCTCGCCACTCGTCGTGCACAATGCCGACGATGTTGATGAGCTGGCCGGCCTTCACGGGATAGTGCACAAGATGCGCGTCGAGTCCGAGCCACAGATGCACCAGCGGCGTGCGGAACTCCTCGGGCACCGCGTCGGCCGGCACCAGCGCGCGCCAGGCGGTGCGGTGGCGGAACGTTGCCGAACTTCGGCTGCGTACGCGCGCGCGCAGCGCCGACCAAACGCCGTCGGCGCCGATCAATGCGAGACCGCGCTCTTCCACCACGCGTTTACCGTGATGCGCCTGCACGGTGAGACCATTGGCGTGGGTCGCAAAGTCCTCGACGCGGGTCGCGAGCTTGACTGCGATGTCTTGCGTCTTCTCCGCGGCATCGGTGAGCGCGGCTTGCAGGTCGCCGCGATGGATCGCCCAATAGGGCGCGCCATAGCGGCGCTCGGCGTCCGTCCCGAGCGGAATACGCACGATCTCGTGGCCCGAGCCGCCGGCCATCACGCGGATCGCCTGCGGCGTAACCACAGATGGGGCGAGGCGCTCGCGCAAGCCGAGCGCGATCAGCACGCGGGCGGCATTGGGTCCGAGTTGAATTCCGGCGCCGGTCTCTTCCAATCTAGCGGCTTGCTCGAGCACGGTGACGCGCAGGCCGGCGCGCGCCAGCGCCAACGCCGCCGTCAGCCCCGCGATGCCGGCGCCGGCGACGATGACATGACGCGCGGACGCCAAGACCTAAAAGCTCCGATTTTGGATCAGGCCGCAGCCGACATCGGCAAGGCGCATTCCGGCGGCCGTGCCGCGTGCGAATCGAGCTTGGAGTCGAACCGGTACAGCGTCGAGCAATAGGGGCACACGATCTCGTTGTCGTTGCCCATGTCGAGGAACACGTGCGGATGATCGTACGGGGGCGTGGCGCCCACGCACATGAATTTCTTGGCGCCGATCTCGATCACCGGCACGCCCGGATCGTTGTGGAAATGGGGGACGACGTGCTCGGCCATGGGGAACCTTCTGTTGCCGAAACGGTGGCGAATTTAGCGGCACCATAGCGAGGTCGCCGCGCGATGCCTAGGGTCCCGGAGGCGCTTCGGGTTATCTCCAAGAGGGCAGACCCACCGGTGGTATTTTGCGACTTTGGGCGGGCGCGGGTAGAATCTCATCATGGCAAGATTCAAATACGGCGACGTCGAGATCGCCTACCTCGACGAAGGCCGAGAAAATCCCAATGCCGAGCCGATCGTACTGGTGCACGGCTTTGCCTCCACCAAGGAAGTGAATTGGGTCAATCCGGGCTGGGTGAGGACGCTCACCGGCGCCGGCCGCCGCGCTATCGCGCTCGACAATCGCGGCCATGGTCAATCGAGCAAGCTCTACGATTCCGCCGAATATCACAGCAGCAAGATGGCGGAAGACGTGCGCGCGCTGCTCGATCATCTCGGCATCGAGCGCGCCGATGTGATGGGCTATTCGATGGGCGCGCGCATTACCGCGTTTCTCGCCGTGGAGCATCCCGGGCGCGTGCGCTCGATTGTGCTCGGCGGGCTTGGCTATAAGCTGGTTGAAGGTGTCGGGCTCATGGAAAATATTGCGGACGCCCTGGAAGCGCCGTCGCTTGTCGCTGTGCCCGACGAAACTGGCCGGCTGTTCCGCTCCTTCGCCGAGCAGACCAAGTCGGATTTGCCGGCGCTTGCCGCCTGCATCCGCGGTTCGCGGCAGACCTTGAGCCGCGAGCAGATCGCCGGTCTTCGCGTGCCGGCGCTGGTTGCGGTCGGCACCCAAGACGATGTCGCGGGCAGTGCGCAAAAACTGGCCGCGCTGATACCGGGCGCCCGCGCGCTCGATATCCCGAACCGCGACCACATGCTGGCGGTCGGCGACAAGGTATTCAAAGCGGGCGTGCTCGACTTCCTTAACCAACGCGGATGAGCCATGCCTTATTGGCTTTTCGCGCCCCTCTTGGCCGCTGCAAATTTGTGATAAAAGACTATCTGAGGGGTTCGAGAGGCACTGCTGGAGAATAATATTCCATGGCTCAGTTTCAGACACGGCCTGCCACGGGCCTGGCCAAGGTCGATCCGGTCTGGGCGCGCGTCCGCGGCGAGGCGGAAGACGTCGCACGCCGGGAGCCGGAGCTCGCCACCTTCATCTACGAAAACGTCCTGCACCACGACACACTGGAGGCCGCGGTCGTCCACCGCGTCAGCGAGCGGCTCGGCAATGCCGACGTGTCCGGCGACCTGATCCGCCAAGCCTATGGCGACGCGCTCGACGATCAGCCGGGGCTCGGCGAAATCTTCCGTGCCGACATCGTCGCCACCTTCGACCGCGATCCGGCGACCACGCGCTTCATCGAGCCGGTGCTTTATTACAAGGGCTTCCATGCCATCCAGACGCATCGCCTGGCGCATTGGCTCTTCGGCAAGGGCCGCAAGGACTTCGCGCTCTATCTGCAGAGCCGTTCCTCGGCGGTGTTGCAGTGCGACATCAATCCGGCCGCCAAGATCGGCCGCGGCATCTTCCTCGACCACGCCACCGGTCTGGTGGTGGGCGAGACCGCGACGATCGATGACGACGTCTCGATCCTGCATGACGTCACGCTCGGCGGCACCGGCAAGGAGCACGAGGACCGCCATCCGAAAATCCGCCACGGCGTGATGATTGGCGCCGGTGCCAAGATTCTCGGCAATATCGAGATCGGCCATTGCGCGCGCATTGCCGCGGGTTCGGTGGTCATCAAGCCAGTGCCGAATAACGTGACCGTCGCCGGCGTGCCGGCCAAGGTGGTCGGCGAGGCCGGTTGCCCGGAGCCCTCGCGCGTCATGGATCAGATGCTGTACGGCATCATGCTCGACGGCTGAATGAGCGGCTTGCGCCGGGCGGCGCAATGAGGCAACTAGCGCATCATTGACGACAAAGGAGCGGCCTGGTGGACGTAGTGGAAGTCAGAAAGCTTGACGCCTATCTCAAGAAGCTGTTCGGCAACGCGCTGATCCGCGTGGTGCCGAAGAAGGGCGACATGGCCGAGATCTTCGTCGGCGAGGACGATCTCGGCGAGTTGACGGTCGACGACGAGGACGGCGACCGCTCCTACAATTTCCGCATGGTCATCCAGGTTGGCAGCGATCCCTCGATCCAGCCGGTGCCGACGCTCACCGCCTATCTGCGGCGCAAGTTCGACAACGAGAACATCCGCGTCGTGGTGCGGCCGAAGAAAACGGATTCGCTGGAAGTCTATATCGGCGAGGAGTTTCTCGGCGTGCTGTTCGTCGAGAACGAAAAAGGCCGCAAGTCATATATTTTTGAACTGCCGATTTTAGACGTCGATCTGGTCGATTCAGGCGTCTAGCCGTCATTCCGGGGCGCGCCGAAGGCGCGAACCCGGAATCCACAAACAACCACAGAGCTTGCATCTGGGTTTCCGGATCCAGCGCGCGCGGAATGACAATTAATTCGGATGCAATCTCGCCATCAGCCGGTCGATGCCGGCGACGACGTTTTTCCAATCGCTCAGCCAGTCGCGCGGAAACCGCAGCGTGATGTCGGCCTTGCCGATCCGCCGCTCGAGCAGGCATTCGCCGCTATTGACCACGCCGCGCAGCGAACAGCGCGCCAGGAAATGCTCGGGCGCGGCCTGCTCGAACACCAGCTCCTCGCCCTGATATGGCGTGCCGTCGCGGAAGCCGCGCAGCGTGAGCCCGTTCGGCCCCGCGGTCGGCTGCGGCACCAGATAGCGCGGATAGATCGTCTGCACGCGCTCGAGCAGCGGCAGCGTGTCGTCCCCCGACGCAATGGTCACGAACAGACGCTGATTGGGATCGACCGGCGCGCCGACCGTCGGCCGCAACGCGGGGTCGGGCGGCGTCAGCGACGGCCAGAGATAGGCGAGGTCGACGCGCGGCTGCGTGCCGGGGCGGCGCTGCACGGGGACGCGGATCGCCGCCGGCTCGATGTTGAACGCGGTGCCGGCGACTACGATCGGCAAAGAGGGCGCATCAAGCGTGACCGGCATTTGCGGCCAACGCGGCCACAGCACGTAGACGACATAAGCGGCGGCGATCAACGCCGCTGCGGCAAACAGCAGGAGCGGCGCGGTGAGCGGGCTGCGGCCGACGTGGCGTCGCCGAGGTGGCTTTGCCGTTTTGGCTGGCACGTGCGTAAAAGTGGCCATTCCACTTCCCGAATTCGAATCGCGCCTGAGTATGCCACGGCGGCCGGGGCAGCCCCGGCTTTACCCGTTTACCATTTGTTAAGGAATGGCTGGCGCGGGCACGCCGGCTTTGCGACACAGGGGCCCTGTATTGCGTTGAGGCCTAAATGTCCCCGGATTCCGTACAAAACGTGTTGGCGCTCGCCCTTGGTTTTGCCTTTGCGGGCCTGTGCAGTTCGGCCTACCAGCTCTTCACCAGCCGCCTGCCGACCTTCGGCCTGCTCAATGCCGGCCCGAGCGCGGCAGCCTTCGCCGCAGTGCCATTTCTGCTGGTCGCGGCACCGTTCCTGATCATGCGCAACACGCTGCTTGGCCGTCGCCAGGAAGCCCGCCGTTTCGAATTCGTGTTTGTGGCCACACTGATTGCCGGTTTCTGGAGCCTGATGTCAGGGCTGACGCTGGTGTCGGCGTTGCATGCCTGCGGCCTGCTGTCAGCTTAGCCACTTCCATTTTTCCAATTTCGTTGCGATGGTGCGTCTCGTTGGGAGAGACGCGAATGCCGATTTATGAACTCGACGGACAGGCGCCGGAATTTCCGGGCGAGGGCGACTATTGGATCGCGGAGACCGCGACGCTGATCGGCCGCGTGCGGCTCAAGCGCAATTCAAGCGTCTGGTTCGGCGCCGTGTTGCGCGGCGACAACGAGTGGATCGAACTGGGTGAGCGTTCGCAAATCCAGGACAACGCCACGCTGCATACCGATCCCGGTTACCCCATGGTGATCGGTAGCAATTGCGTGATCGGCCACAACGTCATCATGCATGGCTGCACCGTCGGCGATAACAGTCTGATCGGGATGGGTGCGATCATGCTCAACGGCGTCAAGATCGGCAAAAATTCACTAGTCGGCGCCGGCGCGGTGGTCACCGAAGGCAAGGCCTTTCCCGATAATTCGCTGATCGTCGGTTCGCCCGCGCGCGCCATTCGAACCATCGACGACAGATTGATCGAAATGATCCGCGGCGGCGCCGACATTTACGTGCGGCGCTCGCAGCAATACGCCAAAGGCTTGAAGCGGATTGGCTGAGCTTTAAGCCGCGGCTTTTGCGGTTGCGACCTGCGGCGGGGTGCGGAAGGCGATTGCAATCCGGTTCCAACTGTTGATGGCAACGACCGCGGCGGTGAGGTCGACGATTTCCTTCTTGGAAAAGTGCCGCCGCACTTCGGCATAGACATTGTCGGGCACATGACTTTTGGATACCAATGTGATCGCTTCGGTCCAGGCCAGGGCCGCACGTTCGCGCGCGGTGAACACCGGCGCCTCCCGCCAAGCATCGAGCAGATGCACGCGATCATCGCTTTCGCCGAGCTTGCGCGCGCCGCGTGCATGCATGACCAGACAGAAGGCGCAGCCATTGATCTGCGAAGCGCGGATTTTGATGAGTTCGCGCAGTTTCGCGTCAAGACCGGATTGATCGATGTAGGTCTGTAACGCGGCCACGGCCTTGTAGGCGGCGGGGCTGGCGGTGGCGGCGTCAATTCGCTGTTGCATGGAACCCTCCCTGGCTTGGTTGCCGTTCCTGCCCAGTCAATGCGCTGGAAAAGCGTCGAGAGTCCGGCCGCGAATTGACAATCGCGTGACGTTTGCGCCGACGCGAGTTCTTATGGCGCAAAAAGGTGCGGCCGACCCTGGGGGAGGCCGGCCGCTCGCGAACCCGGTCTGGGGACGGGGAGGGGTGGGGACGTGACCGGGGCGCGAATTCCTTCTTCAGTGTTGCTCAGTGCTCAGTCAGTTTGTGTGTCGTGATCGCGCTAGCGTGCGGATACCGTTACCGGCGCTCTCGGTTCGCCCAGCGCGACCCATACATTCGGATCGGATTGCGACTGCCGCTTCACAAAGCGGTAGCCGGTCTTGTTCCAGGGCAGGATCTCGGCTTCCTGGTTATCCAGGATGAACTCGCCACGAGTGGTCTTGACTGTGAGCACGGCGTGGCCGTCGCCCCTCTTGTCGCGCACCACGGTGATCAGCAACGCCTCGCGCGGCCAGCCGGCCTGCATCAGCATGCGCCGCTTGAGCAGCACATAGTCCTCGCAGTCACCTTTGCCGTCGGCGGGATAATCCCATTGCTCGACGACGCCCCAATGTTCGAGGTCGGTGACCGGTTCTATATTCTGGTTCGCCCAAGCATTGACCTTGACCATGTCGGTCCAGGCCTTCTGCGTGAGCACCACGTCGCGTGGTGCCGATGGCTTGGTTTGGCATTCAGGTTTGTAGCGGACGCAAAAACCGGTCCATCCGATCGGCGCGCGGGTCGGTCCGCCGACCGCGATATAGGCAGGCTGCTCGTGCAAATTGGCCGGCCCGCCATAAGCGAGCCGCTCATCTGCCGCGGCCGTGCCGGCGGCCGCGGCCAAAACCGTTAGGCCGGCCATCAGCGACATGCCGCCGATCGCAAACTGTTTGAAACGCCAGCCCATCGTTGTGGCCCCTTCCCGTCTTGTTGGGACCACAATTCGCACAAAGCTTTTGCATCGCCGCTAAGTCACGCCGGTCATTTTGAAGACAAACAGAATAAAGAAAGAGGCGAATACAGTAAAACTTGAAATAGAATTCGATTAAAAGCTTACACGATACATTTTGCCTAAAATTTTATACATTAATGCGCTAAATGCAGGATTGACGCGCTTGCGCGTGGTCCGGCGCGTGCGAGTTTACCGTAAGCGGTTGGGGAATTGCGGTTTTGCGATACCCGCGGGCGCGCCGGGAGCGCAAATTTGCCGCCGCCGATGCATGCAATTTTAGGGAGCCGCTTTACCTGCCGCTCAGCCTATCCGCCGGTGACGTTCTCTTCGACGAAGTCGTGATGCTGCAGGCGAGTGAATTCGACGGCGAAGCCGTCCTCGATATGGCGGACCACCCGGCCTGTCGTCTTTCCGATGGTAACCATGCCGCCGACCGCCGGCCGCAGTTCCGGCGAAATCGAAATCGCGGCGCCGGACTCCGACAGGTCGATGACGCGGCAGGCGACATTGTTGCCGTTCGGCAGAATCAGCCGCGCCATCGTCTTGCGCGGGATAAAGCGGCCATGGCGGCGGTCTTCCGGCAGGTTGAGGATGTTCCGGTTAGCGAGCCAGGTGAGCTGGGCGGCGAGCTTGTCGCGCTTTCGCAGGGTCGCCTCGACCGTCATGGCGAAGCCATTGTCGAGCAAGCGTGAGATCTTGCCTTCGAGCCGGCCGACATGGTCGACATAGGCGATCACCCGTTCGCCGGGATTGCCGGCAACCGGCGCGACAATGGCGATGCCGCCCGGTGACATATTGACGACCTGGCACGGAAACTCGCGCCGGTCTGCCAGCATGTAGCGGCCGAGCAGATTGACCTTCACCCGTTGGTGGCGCCGGCGTTCCTCCGCCAGGGGCAGCACTCTCGGCTTTGGCAGGGTAAGAGCCATGGTCGCATTGGGGCTTTTGGGGAAATATTCCCCGTTCCAATGAACCTAAGAGTCTATCGTTAACGCGGCGTTAGCCGGTCCGGTCGCCGGACGGGACCTCGCGGCCGCCGCTATAGACCACGAAGCCGTGCCGTATCCGGCTGTCGCTCGCCGCCGGGATTAAACGCGGCGCAATGCTGATATCCGCGTCCACTCCGGTATGACGCAAAGTGCCGAGGGTAAGCGCCGTAACCGGCTTGGCACCAAGCCAATAGGGCGAAACGGGCGGTGCCAGCACGCCGATGGCACGGATGCGGGCGTGTCCGGCATGGGCGAGCGGCAACAGTAGAAGTTCGACATCGGCCTTGGCGCCGTCTTCGGTCTGCGCGGCGAGACCGGCAACCGCGCCGCCCGCCTCATGGGTGACGATGGCAAGCAACTCTTCGATCGATTTGCGGCTGCTCTCGCTCCACAGCTCGGCAAAGGCCTCGCCCTTGATTTCGCGGCCGAACAGCGCGCAGACGCGCGTGCCAGCGAGGCGAAACCGGAGCCGGTCGGTGAAATCCGCCGCCAGCATGAAGGTGTCGCTGAGCGCGTGGCGGATCTCGGCCGGATCGATATCGGAGCGCGCGGGGGCCGGGCGGGCGCCCCGTTTCTTGTTCCAATATTCGAATACGGTCCGCGTGGATTGATGTTTCATGGGACGCCACCTGTTCCGTCGCGAGACGGCGCCGGCGTTCGTTGTCCCCGGTTGGGACATCAGCGCCGGCTTTTCGCCGCGACGTCGTGGGTGGAGCAGGCGCCATGCCGCCGGCGTGTCTTCGGGCGAGGCGGCGCGCGTTAGCGTTAAAATCGCAATCGCATTGCCGTAGCACGGCGCGTTGCTAGGATAGCGGTCGAACCATCCACACGGCTTTCAGGAGGGCGCGAGCCCTCCTTTTTTTGGTCTGCGTGCTTGCGGTCGGGCGGCTAGACGGCGTAACTCAAGCCTCTCGGCAGGCCATTGGACCCTCGTGAAGCGCGAACCTCTCTTCAATATTCCTTCCGTCATCGTCGGGCTGCTGGCAGTGCTGGCGCTCGTCCAGGCTGTGCGCACTTACGTGCTCACCGACCAGCAGGATATGGAGTTCCTGCTTACCTTCGCCTTTATTCCTTCGCGCTATGACACATCGATCGTACTCGGCGGTGTGCTGCCGGGCGGCTTTGGCGCCGAACTGTGGACATTCGTCACCTATGCACTGATCCACGCCGACTGGATGCACTACGGAGTCAATGCGGTGTGGCTGCTGCCATTCGGCAGCGCTGTGGCACGGAGGTTTGGCCCGCTGCGGTTTCTCTTGTTTTTCGCCACGACGGCTGCGGCCGGTGCGGCCCTGCATCTGGCTACGCATGCGGGTCAGGAAGTGCCCGTGATCGGTGCATCGGCCGCGATTTCCGGCACCATGGCGGCGGCCATGCGATTTGCATTCCAGCGTGGCGGGCCGCTCAATTTCCACCGCAACGGCGACGCCAATGACTATCGCGTGCCGGCGATCCCGCTCAGTGGCGTACTGCGCGATCCGCGCGTTATTGCTTTCGTGGCGGTGTGGTTCGGGATCAACATTCTGTTCGGGCTCGGCTCATTGCCGCTTCCCGGCGCTGGAGCGAACCAAGTGGTGGCCTGGCAGGCGCACATCGGCGGCTTTCTCGCCGGCCTGGTGTTATTTTTCTGGTTCGATCCTGCGCCACAAGAACCACATCCCGACGATATTGCGATGCCGCAATAGACTGCTTGCAATGTGACGTTAAGCAATGTGATCGCGGCATATCAAACGCGCTCGGAATACCATTGACGGAACCAGCCTCGCGGCAGGATCGTTGGGCAGAACCCGGGGTTCATCGCGGATAATCAAATCCGCAACTCGGGATCCAAGGAGGCTGCCATGAACGTCAAGGCAATTCTGGCCGCCAAAGTTTCTGGAGCTTTGGGCGGCGACATTGTCAGTATCGAGCCGACAGCGGATCTGACGGCGGCGGCGCGGCTGCTGGGTGCGCACCGCATCGGCGCAGTTCTGATCCGCGGCGCAGGAGGGCGCATCGCCGGCATATTGTCGGAGCGCGACATCGTGCGCGCAATCTCCGAACAAGGCGTTAGCGCGCTTGCTTTGCCTGTCGGTCAGGTGATGACGCGCAATGTCGCCACCTGCGGCGAGGACGACAGCATCGCCAGCATCATGGAGCGCATGACGGAAGGAAAATTCCGCCACATGCCGGTGCTCTCCAAGGGCGAGTTGGTCGGCCTGGTGTCGATCGGTGATGTGGTCAAGCAGCGCGTCGAGGAGATCGAGCAGGAGTCCGAGGCGATGCGCGATTACATCCGCACCGCGTAAATCGGATGACTTGAATCGGGTTATTTGGCCGCGCCGTTGCTGCCATAGGGCTGCGACAACGCGGTGACTGCTTCGGTCACCGCGTCGATCGCTTTTTCGGCCGCCTCAGTGCCGATGGCGATGGCATCGGCGGCGCGATGGAAGTCGAACCAGCCGACCCCGCCGAGCCGCGGGCTGATCAGCACGTCGGGCGGATCGCCGGCGAGCCGCGCGCGGGTGATGCGATCCTGCATGACGTTGAAAGCTTCCACCATCACGGTCGGAATGCCCGGCCGGCCGCGTCGCCCGAGGAATTGCCGGCGCAGCGAGCGTTCGCCGAACAGGCCGCGTAGCCCATTCGGCTTGGACGCTTCGCTGGCGTCGTCGTCGCTGTCGTCGGAGCCGTGACTGGCAATGATGGTGCCGCGCCCGAATATATCGGAATTGAGATTGACGGCGATCACCAGCCGGGCGCCGAGCGCGCGTGCCGCTGAGACCGGCACCGGATTGACCAGGGCGCCGTCCACCAGCCAGCGCCCGCCGATCAGCACCGGCGGAAAGATTCCCGGCAATGCATAAGAGGCGCGCAAAGCCTCGGCCAGCCGGCCGCGGGTCAGCCAGATTTCATGGCCGGTATTGAATTCGGTGGCGATTGCGGCAAAGCGGATCGGCAGATCGTCGATGCGGCTGTCGGTGAGCGCCTTTTCCAGCTGAGCCGCGAGATGGCCGCCACGGATGAGCCCAGCCCCGGACAGGCTGATGTCGAGATAGCTGAGGATGCTGCGCACATTGAGGCCGCGCGCCCATTCCTCCAGGCTGTCGAGCTGACGGGCGGCATAGCAGCCGCCAACTACCGCGCCGATCGAAGTGCCGACAATGACGTCCGGCACGATGCCGTGCGCGGCGAGCGTGCGCATCACGCCGATGTGGGCAAAGCCGCGCGCGGCGCCGCCGCCGAGCGCGAGACCGATGCTCGGACGCGTGGCGGCCGGCTGGATCGGCGCGGTCGTGGCCTCGGCCGAGCGATCACCGTTGCGTGCGCGCGCGAATAGACCCTCGAACACCAAAATTTTCTCCCCGTTCCCGATATTCGGATCGGGCCAGCCGCCGGACAAGCGGATCACCCCGAATGGCGAAAACGCTGGCGGAGTGTTGTGACCGAAACGTGACGTAAGCGTGCGCTCACGTGATTACATAAAGGTTAAATGCGGGAGGGGCGGTTTCGTTCGACCCGGGGCAACGCGATTTCAACTGCCGTAGCGCGTGACGATCAAATCGAGCGGGGGACGCTCGCGATCCTCCGGCGGCTTGGCGGCTCGGCCGATATGGACAAAACCGGCGACGCGCTCGTTGAGTCCGACGCCAAGTTTATTCAGCACGCGCCGGTCGTAGGCGTACCACTCGGTGATCCAGCTGGCCGCAAAGCCCATGGCATGGGCGGCGATCACCAGGCTCATGGCGGAAGCACCGGCCGACAATTGCTGCTCCCATTCCGGTATCTTGACGTGCGGCGCGGCGCGGCTGACTACCGCGATCACCAACGGTGCGCGTGCTAGCCGCTTGCGTTCGAATTCGATCTGCTCGGGCGTGGCGTCGGCGCGATCGGCGACAAAGGCCTCGGCGATCGCTTCGCCCGCGGCCAAGCGCGCGTCGCCCTCGAACACGATGAAGCGCCAGGGCGTGAGCTTGCCGTGGTCGGGCACCCGCGAGGCGATGGCGAGCAGCGCGTCGATTTCGGGCTGGCTCGGGCCGGGACCGGCTAATTCCGTCGGCTTGACCGAGCGGCGGGTCTTCAGCAGTTGCAAGGCGTCGGGCATTGCGGCCTCTTAGGGCAATTTACTTTGCGCCCTAGCATAGGGATGCCAGGGTGACAAACCGGTCCAGTGGCTTGAAATCGCCGCGATTTGGGCCGAAAAACGCTCCGCCATGAGCAATCCACACGCAACTGCCGTCCGCGGCCTTCAGGGGCTGGCACTCGCGATCATCCTGCCTCTGCTCGCTGTGCGGCCTGCATTGGCGCAGGCAGCCGGGCAGAATTCGTTGTTTTCGGCGGCACCTGCGACTGGACTTTTGGCGCCGGGATCGACCGTGCGTGGCGACGTGTTCGGACAGGGCGGCGCCCTGGCGCCGCAAGCAGAATGGCCACCCAGCACGCCGCACGCGACTGCGCCGATCGCGGTGCCGATGGTGCCGGCCGGACAAGTGGCGCTCGCGCTCAGCGCCCGCTTCGGCAAGGGCGCGCCGCTGATCGACGGCGGCCTCACTTGGCGAGTCTATTCTGCTAGGCCCGATGCCACCGGCAAGTATCAGCTCGTCAAAGAAGACAAATCGCCGGCGCCGACGATGGTGCTGCCGACTGGCGCCTATGTCGTGCACGTCGGCTTCGGGCTCGCCACCGCAGTCAAGCCGGTGACTTTGAGCGGGCAGACTGTGCACGAGGACTTCGATCTGCCGGCGGGCGCCCTGCGCCTGGAAGCCCGTGTCGGCGACGTGCGCATCCCGGCCGGCCAAGTGTCCTTCGACGTCTACAAAGGCAGCCAATTTGAGCCCGGCGACCGCCGGCCGATCGCCGATCACGTAATGACCGGCAATGTGGTGGCGGTCCCGGAAGGCACCTATTACATCGTGTCGAACTACGGCGACGCCAATTCCGTGGTGCGCTCCGACATCCGCGTCGCCGCCGGCAAGCTTACCGACATCACCGTGACTCACCGCGCTGCCGCGATCACGCTCAAGCTAGTGAGCGAGAAGGGCGGCGAGGCGCTCGCCAATACCGCCTGGTCGGTGCTCACGCCTGGTGGCGACGTGATCAAGGAATCGATCGGCGCCTTCCCGCGCGTGATCCTGGCCGAAGGTGAGTATCGCGCCATTGCCCGCAACGAGGGCAAAGTCTACGAGCGCGAATTCAAGGTCGTCACCGGCGTTGACGGAGATGTCGAAGTGGTTGCGCAGTAGCGCATGATCTCGAGAACAAGATCGTGCGCAAACAATGTTAGCCGCTGGAACTAACCTGCATATCCGATCGTTGGAATAAATTATGGTGACGCAACTCATTGCGAACGAAACGGCATCAGACATATTCGCCGGACTCGACACCCAATCGATCGCGCTACTGCTCGATGTCGACGGCACGTTGGTCGATATCGGGCCGTCGCCGAATGACGTCCATGTCGCTAATGATTTGCCAGAACTCGCTCGTCCGCCTGTCGCAGGCAACCGGCGGCGCGCTTGCGCTGGTGAGCGGCCGCCCGATCGCAGATCTCGATGTGCTGTTCGCGCCGCTCAAACTGCCGGCGGTCGGCGGCCACGGCGCCGAACTGCGCTTGCGCGGCGGCGAGGCCGCCAGTTCGGTTGCGCCGCTCTCGCCGGATCTGCGGCGGCACCTTGCGGCGGCGGCGACACTGAGTTCCGGCATCATCGTTGAAGACAAGGGCTATTCGCTCGCGCTGCATTATCGCCAGGCGCCGCAGCATGAAGATCGCCTGCGCTCGCATGTCGCGGCCGGCCGGGCGGCTTATCCAGGCGAACCGACCGAAGTGCTGCCGGGCAAGGCGATGCTGGAAGTGATGCGGCCGAACGTTAGCAAAGGCGAGGGGGTGCGCGATTTGATGCGCCGTCCGCCGTTTGCCGGCCGTATGCCGGTGTTCATCGGCGACGACGTCACCGATGAATCGGTTTTTGCGGTACTGGGTGAATTGGGCGGCAAGGGTTTCTCGGTCGGCCGGCATTTTGCCGGACTCGCCGGCATTTTCGATTCGCCGCTCGATGTGCGCCGCGCCTTGCAGCACCTCGCGGCCAAGGCGCAGGCGCGATCATGAGCGAATCCTCGCTCGATCTCGCGGTCATTGGCAATGGCCGCACGGCGGCGCTGGTTGAGCCGTCAGGGCGCATCGTGTGGTGGTGTCTGCCGCGCTACGATGGCGACCCGGTGTTCTGCCGGCTGCTGGCCGGCGAAGAGGAAAAAGGCTTTACCGACGTGCTGCTCGACGGCCAGGTGGAGAGCCGCTCTGACTATATGCGCAACACCGCCATCGTCGTGACAGAGCTCATTGACGGTAATGGCGCGGCGGTGCGCATTACAGATTTCGCGCCGCGCTTCCACCACTATGGCCGCACATTCCGGCCGCCGCAGCTGGTGCGCATCATTGAGCCGATTACCGGCATGCCGCAAATCACCATCCGCCTGCGAACCACGCATCGCTATGGCGTGCAGGTCGCCTCGCACTCGTCCAGCAGCAATAGCATCCGCTATTGGCGCGACGACGTGCCGGTGCGGCTGACCACCGACGCGCCGCTCTCTTATGTCGAGAACGAGGCCTCCTTTGTGCTCACGCGTCCGGTTCATATGGTGATGGGTGTGGATGAGCCGTTTGAAGGCGCACTCGATAGCACCTGCCGGCAATTTTGCGATCGCACCCGCGATTATTGGATGGATTGGGTGCGGCGGCTTGCTTTCTCGATCGACTGGCAGGACGAGATCATCCGCGCCGGCATCACGCTCAAGCTTTGCAATTTCGAGGAGACCGGCGCGATCGTGGCGGCGCTCACCACCTCGATCCCGGAGGGTCCGGGGTCGGGGCGCAACTGGGACTATCGCTACTGCTGGATGCGCGACGCCTTCTTCGTCGTGCGCGCGCTCAACCGCATTGGTGCGACGCGCACAATGGAAGACTTCATCTCCTATATCCTGAGTATCGCGGCAGGCCGCGCCGACCGGCTCAAACCGCTCTACGGCGTGGTGCACACCGAGCCGCTTGACGAGCGCGCCGCGGAAGCGCTCGTCGGTTTCAACGGCGATGGGCCGGTGCGCATCGGCAATGCCGCCGCCGGTCAAAATCAGCACGACGTCTATGGCAGCATCATCATGGCGGCGACGCCGATGTTCTTCGATCGCCGGCTACCCAATCCGGGCGACGCCGCGTTGTTTCGGGCAATCGAGCCGCTCGGCGAACAGGCAGCGCGGCTTGCGCTCGAGCCGGACGCCGGTATCTGGGAATACCGCGGCCGCAAGCGCGTGCATACTTATTCAGCAGCGATGTGCTGGGCCGGATGCCAACGGCTGGAGGCGATCGCCGCCCATCTCGGTCTCCCGGAGCGCGCGGCCTATTGGGGCGACATCGCCAAACACATCGGCGAGGAGGTGCTGACACGCGCCTGGAATCCCAAACGCAAGGCCTTTTCTGCGGCGTTCGGTAGCGACGATCTCGACGCCAGCTGCCTCCTGCTGGCCGAACTCGGACTAATCGCACCAGACGATCCGCGCTTCGTCTCCACTGTGGAGGCGATCGAGCTCGAACTTCGGCGCGACTTTCACGTTATGCGCTATGTTGCTGCAGACGATTTCGGCCTGCCGGAGACGGCCTTTTTGATTTGCCGATTTTGGCTGATCGATGCATTGTGGGAAATTGGGCGGCGCGACGAGGCCCGCGAAATGTTCGTCGACGCATTGAAATTGCGCAATCGCTACGGACTGCTGTCGGAAGACGTGCACCCCGTGACCGGGAAACTGTGGGGTAATTTTCCGCAGACCTACTCGATGTCAGGACTAATTTTGACCGCAATCAAGCTGTCGCGGAGCTGGGGAGACCGGTATTGGCGCGGCTCGTCGTAGTCTCGAACAGAGTTGGCGTTCCCGATCGCAACGCGCGCGCCGGGGGGCTCGAAGTCGCGATCCGGCCGACGCTGCGGCGGCGCGGCGGCCTTTGGTTTGGCTGGAGCGGGCGCGCGGCTGACAACGATCCGGGCCCGACAAGGATCGTCGAGCACGACAATGTCACTTACGCCACCACCGATCTGCGCAAGGACGACTACCAGGAATTCTATAACGGCTTCGCCAACCGCGTGCTGTGGCCGATTCTGCATTACCGGCTCGACCTTGCCGAGTTCACGCGCCGCGATCTCGGCGGTTACTTCCGCGTCAACGAATTCTTCGCCCGGCGCCTGGAGGCGCTGCTCGAACCCGACGACGTCGTGTGGGTGCACGACTACCACTTGATGCCGCTCGCCAAAGCGCTGCGCGATCGCGGTCACGCCAACAAAATCGGATTTTTCATCCATATTCCGTTTCCGCCGCCTGAAATCATCACCGCCTTGCCGAACCACGACCAGCTCATTCCGGCGCTGGGCCATTACGATCTGGTCGGCTTCCAGACCGAAGTCGATGCGGCCAACTTCTCGCGCTATATCGCCAACGAATGTGGCCTGCCGTGGGGCGGTGGCAACAGCTTCCATTTCGGCAATCGCATCGTGCACATCGGCACGTTCCCGGTCGGCGTCGAGACGGAAGCTCTCGCGCGACTGGCGCGCCGCGCCATCGAATCGGAATTCGTGCGCGAGGTGCTCGACAGCCTTTCCGGCCGTGCCATGATTATCGGCGTCGACCGGCTCGACTATTCCAAGGGCTTGCCGGAGCGGATGAACGCGTTCGAGCGATTCCTCAATAATTTCCCGGACTGGCGCGGCAAGGTCACCTATCTGCAGATCACTCCGCGCAGCCGCACCGACATTCAGGAATATGCTGATATCGGGCGGCTGGTCGGCGAAGCGGTCGGGCGCATCAACGGAACCTTCGGCGAGGCGTCATGGACGCCGCTGCGCTACATCAACAAGGCGCACAGCCGCACGGCGCTGGCCGGACTTTACCGTGCCGCGCGCGCCGGCCTGGTCACGCCGCTACGCGACGGCATGAACCTGGTGGCCAAGGAATTCATTGCAGCGCAGAATCCGGACGATCCGGGGGTGCTGATCCTATCGCGCTTCGCCGGCGCGGCCCACGAATGCGCCGCCGCGTTATTGGTCAACCCCTATGATCCGGAAGGCGTCGCTATCGCCATCAACCGCGCGCTGGCGATGCCGCTGGACGAGCGGCGCCAGCGCCATTCGGCCAACTACAAGGTGCTGGTGGCGAACGATCTCTCCCATTGGGCCGAGCGCTTTATGTCCATGCTCGAACGGCCGCCGAATTCAGGCAACGACTGGACGCAGGTGCGCGTCGCGGCCGGTCGCTGAATCTCAGCTTGATCTAGGTCACATTGGCGATCGCAAAGCGTCACTAATATATCATTTGGTCAACGAAGGTGCCACTCATGAGTTGAATCATCGCCGGTTTGGTGTTGTTCACCGCCGTCACGGCGCTTTCGCAGGCGGCGGTCGCGGCCAACGCGACGAATGGCGAGAGGCTCGCCAAGCGCTGGTGCGCGGCCTGCCATGTTGTGGCCGCAGACCAGAAAAGCGGTAATACCCAGGTGGCGCCATTTTCGGCAATCGCCAAAATGCCGGGTTTCGATGGCGCCAAGCTCGCGCTCTACCTGTTGCTGCCGCATCCGAAAATGCCGGATATGAATCTCAGCCGCGATGAGGCTGCCGACATCACGGCCTACATCATGAGCCAGGGCCGCTAGCCAGCTACCCTTGCCCAATCCAATTCAGTTGCCGCTTGGTCCGCGCATTTACTCGTGTTGATTGAGATCAATGCGTGCGCGGCGGTATGGCCCACCATCAACTGGCCCGCAACACTCGAAAAAAAACTGGGCGAGGGCACGCCGCTTGCGTTGGTCGATTGACGACAACACGGAGCAAGCCATGCGCGCGCGCGCATGCACCACATTCGCAATTGCCGTTATGGCTGCAACATGCCTCGCCGGCGCACTCGCGCGGGCAGAAGAGACCGGCATCAAACTCGAGTTCTGGAAGGGTCACTTTGACCGCAACGCCCAAGCGTTCCACGACTGGGACAAGGAAAAGGAAATTCCCGCGGTCTGCGCGCGCTGCCACGGCGCCAACAGCCTCCCGGAATACTTTAAGGAGGGCAAGAACACGCCGGCGCAGCACGTCAAAAACGGCTTCGCCTGCACCAACTGCCACGCCGACCTGCTGACCTACGCGCGGCACACTGTCGCCAAGGTCACGTTTCCGAGCGGCGTGACGGTCGACAGCGGCAATAACGACGCCAATCTGTGCATGACCTGCCATCAAGGCCGCGAGTCGACCGCGAGCTTGAACAAGGCGATCGCCGGCATGGCGCCCGATACGTCTAATCCGAAGCTCGCCTTCCTGCACGTGCACTATTTCCCGGCCGGGGCGACCATCTACGGCGACGAAGCGAAGGTCGGCTATCAATATGACGGCAAGAAATACGTCGGCCGCTTCGCGCATATGCCGAACGTGAGTAAATGCACCGACTGCCACACGCCGCACACCGGCGAGGTCAAGATCGACCGCTGTGGCGGCTGCCACACCGGCGTCAAGACGGTGGCCGATCTCGCCAACATCCGCATGTCGACCAAAGGCGACTTCGACGGCAACGGCAAGGAAGAGGGGCTCGCGCGCGAGATCGCCGGCCTGCAGGGTCAGCTTTATGTTGCGATCCAGACCTACGCCAAGATAGTCGGCGGTACGCCGATCGCCTTCACCAAGGCGGCATTCCCTTATTGGTATGCCGACAGTAACGGCAACGGCCGTATCGATCCGGAAGAGGTCAAGATGAGCAACAAGTACACGGCCTATACGCCGCGGCTGTTACAGGCCATGTACAACTATACCTACTCGGTGCGCGATCCAGGCGGGGCCTACCACAACGGCCGCTATGTCCTGCAACTGCTCTACGATTCGCTCGACAGCCTGGCGGCGAGCGGCAAGGCCGGCGTCACGATGGCCGGAAAGGCGCGGCCCTAGCGTCGGTGGCGGTTGGAACCGCCGGCGCATATCGCAATACGATCACGACAAAGCGAGCATGATCCGATTCCAATCGGGCGGATCATGCTCTATAAATCATCGTGCCGCAGGTCGTGGCTGAAATCCGTCAAATTGAAATGGGGATCGATAGGAATGTTTCGCTTTCTTAAATCGACGGCTGCCCAATACATGACGCCCCAGGTGAAGACCGTGACGCGCCAATGCACCATGGCCGAGTTGGAAACGCTGTTTGCGCAACATGATTTTGATGCGTATCCGGTCGTGGATAACGGCCACATGCTCGGTATCGTCACAAAGTTCGATTTCCTGCGTGCCTTCGCGTTCACGACCGGCCAGCTGATGCCGAGTTACGAAGCCCTGATGAAACACACGGTTGGTGACGTGATGACCGAAGGTGTCGTGCACATCGATCCGGCCACGCCATTGACCCGCGTGCTGCAATTGATGGTCAGCCTCAAAATTCGCAGCTTCCCGGTGGTCGGTCCCGACCGCCAATTGCTCGGCATGATCTCGCGCGGCGACGTAATGCGCGCGCTCAAGGAGGCGACGCACGACGGCAAGTGACGGTCAGGCGGCGGTTTTGGCCCGCCGCATATCCGGCGGCACCGCTTCTTCGGCGAGCGCGGCAAGCGCCGCGTCGAGCGGCATCACCTGCTGGCCTTCGCTGCCGAGACGGCGGATCGACACCAGCCGCTCGGCCGCTTCCTTCTTGCCGATCACCAAGAGAGCAGGAACCTTGGCGAGCGAGTGCTCGCGCACTTTGTAATTGATCTTTTCGTTGCGCAGATCGGCCTCGACGCGCAGGCCGAGCTTGCGCGCGGCGGCAATGGCCTCGCGCGCATAGTCGTCGGCGTCCGAGGTAATTGTGGCGACTACCGCCTGCACCGGCGACAGCCACAGTGGCAGATGGCCGGCATAGTGCTCGATCAGAATACCGGTGAAACGCTCGAGCGAGCCGAACATGGCGCGGTGAAGCATCACCGGCATTACCTTGTTGGAATGCTCGTCGATGTAGAAGGCGCCAAGCCGGCCCGGCAGGTTGAGGTCGACCTGCACGGTGCCGCATTGCCATTCGCGGCCGATGGCGTCGCGCAGCACATATTCAAGCTTGGGCCCATAGAAGGCGCCTTCGCCCTTGTTGAGCGTCCACGGGCGGCCCGAGGCTTTGAGTGCGGCCATCAGCGCGGCTTCCGCCTTGTCCCAGACAGCGTCGTCGCCGATGCGCTTGTCGGGCCGGTCGGAGAACTTGATGTGCACGTCGGAAAAGCCGAAATCCTCATAAATAGCGAGGATGAGATCGTTCATCGCCAGCACCTCGGCGGCGATCTGCTCCTCGCGGACGAAGACGTGGGCGTCGTCCTGTGTGAAGGCGCGCACACGCATCAGCCCGTGCAATGCGCCCGACGGCTCGAAGCGGTGCACCTTGCCGAATTCGGCGATTTTGAGCGGTAGGTCGCGATACGATTTCAAGCCGTTCTTGAAGATCTGCACGTGGCCGGGGCAGTTCATCGGCTTGACCGCATAGACGCGCTCGTCTTCTTCGCGCCGCTGCGTCAGGAAGATCATGTCGCTGTAGGTTGGGATATGGCCGGTGGTGACCCACAATTCGCGGTCCATCAACTGCGGCGAGTTGACCTCGACGTAGCCGGCGTCGGTCTGGCGGCGGCGGATGTAATTTTCGAGCGCCTGGAACAGCGTCCAGCCCTTGGCGTGCCAGAACACCGAGCCCGGCGCTTCCTCCTGGAAGTGGAACAGGTCCATCTCGCGCCCCAGGCGGCGATGGTCGCGCTTTTCGGCTTCCTCGATCTGCTTGAGATAGGCGTCGAGTTCTTCCTGCTTGGCAAAGGCCGTGCCGTAAATGCGGGTGAGCATCGGGTTCTTGCTGTCGCCGCGCCAATAGGCGCCGGCCACCTTCATCAGCTTGAAGGCGTTGCCGACCTTGCCGACCGAAGTCATGTGCGGGCCGCGGCAGAGATCGAACCAGTCGCCCTGCTTGTAGATTTTGATCTGCTGGTCTTCCGGGATGGCGTCGACCAGCTCGACCTTGAAGTTCTCGCCCATGTCGCGGAAAGTTTTCTTCGTCTGCTCGCGCGACCAGATTTCCTTGGTGAACGGTTTGTCGCGGGCGATGATCTCCTTCATCTTCTTCTCGATCACCGGCAGGTCTTCCAGCGTGAACGGCTGGTTGCGGAAGAAGTCGTAATAAAAGCCGTTCTCGATCACCGGTCCAATGGTCACCTGCGTGCCCGGCCACAGCGATTGCACGGCTTCCGCCATGATGTGCGCGGCGTCGTGCCGGATCAGTTCCAGCGCGCGCGGGTCCTCCCGGTTGAGGAATTCGATCTTGGCGTCGCGCTCGATCGGGTCGGCGAGATCGGTGACGACGCCGTCGAGCGCCATGGCCACGGTGCGTTTGGCCAGCGAGGGCGAAATGCCCTTGGCGATATCCAAGCCGGTTGTACCTGTGGGGTACTCCCGACGCGCGCCGTCGGGGAAGGTCAATGCGACCATGACGCGGCTCCTTTGCTCACTCGCTGCCTACGAACGCAGGTAAGCGTGATTTGAATTGGGCACGGATATAGCAGCCGGTTGCGGGCATGCAACTGGTTTTAGCTTGGCGTGGACAGCTTGCGTCCCGCCCGATAGGCGCTCGCGACCACTAGAACGCCGAGCGCGATGATGAGCCCGCTCAGATTGGCGAGGAACTGGCTGGCGGCGTCGATATTGCCGCCAATGCCGTAGCCGAGGCCGAGATAGGCCGACGTCCAGATCAGCCGGCCAAACAAGGCGAACCCCACAAAGCGCGACAAGCGATAGCGGCTTACGCCGGCAAAGATACTAACGACTGAACTCAAGGACGACGTCAGCGTACGCGAGATGATCACCGTGATACCGCCCCACCTTCGCAACAGCGCCGCGATGCTGTCCCGCCGCTGCGGGCTGTAGCCGATCCAACGGCCGTAACGGGCCAGAAAATTGTCGCTGACCGCGCGGCCGATAGCGTAGGCGACGATGTCACCGGCGAGGGAGGCGCCGACCGCGATCGCGGCTGCCCATTGCCACTGGAGAGTGCCGAGTGCGGCGAGTGAGCCGGCCAGCACGGCGGCGACTCCGATCGGCAGCGGCAGGCCGATCGCGCCGAGCACGAGCGTCAACGCCAGCGCCGGATAGCCGTAGATCAATAGCGCCGACAGGATGCGATCGGTGAAGCCGCCTCCGCTTTGACCGCTCTCCGGAGGCGGCGCCGATTGACCCAGCGCGCGCTGGACTTGCCGAACGAAATCGAAGCGGCCGATGCCGCGTTTGTCCGCAATGTCCTTGAGAACTCTCGTTGCCATTGATGTCGGGTGGCAGCGCGAGGCGCGCGGTCAATTCGTTCATCGGCACGCGATAGGCCGCCGCCACATGGTCGAGCGTCATCCAAGCGCGCAGGCTGCTCACCTGTGGCCGGCCCGCCTCATAGGCCGAGCGCAACAACAGAAACGAACCGTAACTACGCAAGCCGAATAAGATAGACGCCAGCGCGCTCAGCACGATCACGACCAGCAGGATTCTGCTGTGGCTTGATCTCATCGCGGCGGCCCTTCGTTCGTTCCCCGCCAGCGCCCGTAGCGCCACGGCATCCACCACTTGGCGCCGGCTGGCACCTCCGCCGGAACGAAATCGAGTCCGTGCGTGCCCCAAGGCTGGCAGCGCAGAATGCGCGCGAGTGCCATCCAGGAGCCCGCCCAAAGCCCGAAGCGGGTGATCGCCTCGTCGGCATACTCGGAACACCCCGGCAGATGCCGGCAGCGCGGCCCGATCAGTGGCGCCAGCGTGTAACGGTACAGAGTCACCAGTCCCCGTCCGAAAAGCCGCGGCAGACGCGCGAAGCCGGAAGATGAGACGTGTGGTTCGGTCATTGGCGGCACAAAGTTCCCGACAAGGTTAAATCCAAAAGTTCCATCGCACGGAAACCGCAGGCTTTGAGCCAAAGCGATGTCGATAGCGACTTTTTTACACTAGACCCGAATCTTCAAGCTCATTAAAAAAGACGTAGACCGGGGGTCTCAAAAGCCGCCAAAGCCCAATACGAACGCGGACAACCGTGCAACGATTAAGGGTCCGGCGGCGAGAAGGGGAATGATGATTCGCTCCCTTGCGATCGCTCTTGCGCTTGCTGCGGCGGCGCTGGTTTTGTCGCCGCCGGCCTCCGCCGAGGTCGTCGATCGTGTGCTGCCGATGCATTTCGATCTGCGGCGGCAAGGCCCCGCCGATAGCTGCGTCACCGCGTGCCAGCTCTGGATTTCGGCGAGTGGCGCCATCACGGCGGATACGCCGCAAGACTTCGAACGGTTCGCGCAAAATCACGATCTCGCCGGCGCGACCGTCGTACTCGATTCTGATGGTGGCTCGGTGCATGGCGCCATGGCGCTCGGGCGCGTCATCCGCCGCCTGGGCCTCAACACCACCGTGGGCCGCATCATCGATCTCGACGCCGCGGAGCAGGGTATTGCACGCGGAAAATACTCACCGCGCGCCGATTGCGAATCCATGTGCGGCTTCGTGCTGCTGGGCGGTGTCCATCGTTCGGTGCCGGGCGAAGCGCGCGTGATGGTGCATCAGATTTGGCTTGGCGATCGCCGCAATGATCCGACCGCGGCGAACTACACGGCCGAGGATCTCGCGCTGGTGCAGCGCGATGTCGGGCGGCTGGCGAAATACACCGTCGAAATGGGCGGCTCGATCGATTTGCTCAACCTGGCGCTGCGCATTCCGCCGTGGGAGCCGATGCACGCCTTGACGGCGAACGAGACGCGCCGCACGCGCCTCGCGACCGACCTGCCGCCGGTGCCGATGGTGGCACCGGCCGTCGCGTCATCACCGCCGTCGGTCGCGAAGCGGCCGGTTCCGCGCGTGACCGATGGCGCGCGCGCGTCCGAGATCAGCGAGCGGCGTTGGGCACTGGTCGAGCACGCCGGGGTCGCGGCCTTGGCGCGGCGCCAGCCGCTCACCGTCGAAGGCGAGGATATTGGCAGTTTCGATCTCATGCTCGCTTGCGGCGCTGGCCGCGACAGCTACGACGTGAACTATGTCGAGCGGCGCCATGATGGCGACCGTATCCAGGTGCCGGCCACACTTGGCACGGTGACCGTAGTGGTCGGACGCATGTCGGCACCGCTCAAGGTCGTGTCTTCGGAGCATCGCGCGAATCCCGACGAACTCGTTACTTATGCTACCGGCACGGTGCCGGCGGCACTGATCGGCGCCTTCACCGCCGTCGGCGACCACTCGATGATGATTGAGACCGAGAGCGATGGCATGGTCACCGGCATTCGCTTCGGAAACACGGGTGCGCAGGACAGCCTGCCGCGGCTGACGGCGGCTTGCCAGAAGTCGGTCGGCGACCGCGCCGACTTGGCGGCGCCCAAGACAGGCGGGATCGCGTCGGCAAAGTGATCTATTCGGCTGCTTGTGCCGGCTTCTTTGCTTGCTTGGCCTCTATCTGATCAAGCGCCGACACCACCGCGTCGAACGTGAGCATGGTCGAGGCGTGGCGAGCCTTGTAGTCGCGCACCGGCTCAAGCACAGCGATGTCGGCCCATTTGCCGGACGGCGGTGGACCGTTTTCCTTGAGCATCTTTCGCACGGCCTCGCGCAGCTCGCGCAGTTCAGCGGGCCTCGAGCCAACCACGTAACGGGCCATGATCGAGGACGAGGCCTGGCCGAGCGCGCAGGCCTTTACGTCGTGGGCGAAATCGCCGACCACCGGGCCGTTCATCTTGAGGTCGACGGTGACCGTGGAGCCGCACAGCTTGGAATGGGCGGTGGCGCTGGCATCGGGCGCAGAAAGCCGTCCCAAACGGGGGATATTGCCCGCCAGGTCAAGGATTTTGGCATTATAAACCTCGTTCAGCATTGACGATTGACCGATTTGCCTCGCCGCAGATTGCCTCCGCCGCATAAACGAATATATAGGTGCTGGCCCGATGGCGCGAGAAGGGGTTCCTAGCGCGCGGCCGTGGCTTGCGAGCCATGCCGAATGGGAATGCGGCGTCCCGACGCCCCGAATTGGACCGCGGTGGTCCGGCGGGCTACTGACGCGGCCACCCCGGTGACACTCCCGGTGCTGCTTGCTGAAGCGAGCGCCGGTCGAACGGAGAGACCGTTATGGACGCCAAGAGTACGATCATTAAGCCGTGGCCCAAGCAGGGCTTATCCGATCACGTGCGGGCGGCGCCGACGCCTCCCGGTCCGCGTCCGTCGCGTGCCGAGGCGGAAGCCGCAGTGCGCACCTTGATCGCCTATACCGGCGATGACCCGCAGCGCGAAGGCGTGCTGGAGACGCCTAAGCGCGTCATCGACGCTTACGAGGAGGTCTATCAAGGCTACCGGGAATGCCCCGCCGAAGTGCTAGACCGCACGTTCAGCGAGACCGGCGGCTATGACGACTTCGTGCTGGTCAAGGACATCGGCTTTAATTCGCATTGTGAACACCACATGATGCCGTTCTTCGGCAAGGCGCACATCGCCTATATGCCGACCGAGCGGGTGGTGGGATTGTCGAAGCTGGCGCGCCTGCTCGACGTCTATGCGCTGCGTCTGCAGACACAGGAGCATCTCACCTCGCAGGTGGCGACCGCGATCGATGAGATCCTCAAGCCGCGCGGAGTCGCGGTGATGATCGAGGCTGAACATATGTGCATGTCGCTGCGCGGGGTGCAGAAGCCTGGCGCGCTGACCGTGACGACACATTTCACCGGCGCGTTCCGCGACGACGCGAGCGAACAAGTCCGTTTCATGACCATGCTGCGCGGGGCGCAACGCTAAGCCCCGCGCCAACCCGCGAGGCGAATTTTGGCTGACAAGACCGAGATCGAGGAAGGCCTCACCTTCGCGCCGCAATTCGGCGCGGACGGGCTGATCACCGCGGTCGTGACCGATGCCAAATCGGGCGACGTGCTGATGGTCGCGCATATGAACGCGGAAGCGGTCGCAAAAACCATCGCGACCGGCGAGGCTTGGTACTACAGCCGCTCGCGCAAGAAGCTTTGGAAGAAGGGCGAGAGCTCGGGCCACGTCCAGCGCGTGGTCGAACTGCGCGTCGATTGCGACCAGGATGCACTCTGGCTCAAGGTCGAGCAGGTGGGCGGGGGCGCTTGCCACACCGGCCGACGGTCCTGCTTCTACCGCGCAGTTCCGCTCGGCCAAAGCGGGGCGGTCACGTTGGAATTCCGCAATGCCGACAAGACGTTCGACCCGGATGCGGTCTATGGTGGGGTGGCGGGAAAGCCGGGCCGTTAAGTGTCGATAGCGGTTTCGCTGCGTGAAAATCACATGTAAGTTACGATCGTATCTTCGTTTCGTGCAGGTTTGCGTTAAGGGGACGGCATGGGAGCGGCAGAGGCGGCCACGCACGGCGCACGGCGGCGGTTCTGCCTCGTGCTGGTCAAGCCGTCGCATTACGACGACAACGGCTACGTCATCCAGTGGATGCGTTCGCCGATCCCGTCGAATTCGCTCGCCTCGCTTTACGGCCTGGCCAAGGATTGCGCCGAGCGCCACGTCCTAGGCGACGATACCGCGATTGAAATCCACGCTTTCGATGAAACCAATACTCGCATCCGACCCGAGCGCCTGGGGGCGATGATCGAAAACGCCGGTTCCGGCATGGTCATGTTGACCGGCGTGCAGTCGAACCAATTCCCGCGCGCGCTCGATCTGGCGCGCCCGTTGCGCGCGCGCGGTATCCAAGTCGGCATCGGCGGGTTCCACGTTTCCGGCGTGCTGTCGATGCTCAACGGCGTCGATGCGGATCTCGACCGCGCCAAGGCCATGGGTGTGTCGCTGTTCGCCGGCGAGGCCGAAGGGCGGCTGGAAGAGGTGCTACGCGATGGCGCCGCCGGCGCGCTCAAGCCGCTCTACAATTTCATGGACGACTTGCCCGGCATCGAGGGCACGCCGATCCCGCTGATGGCGGTCGAGCGCGCGCAGCGCACCGCCGGCGGCACCACCTCATTCGACGCCGGCCGCGGCTGCCCCTACCAATGCTCGTTCTGCACCATCATCAACGTGCAGGGGCGCAAGTCGCGACGGCGCTCGCCGGCAGACGTCGAAAAGATCGTGCGGGTGAACTACGCGCAGGGGCTGCGCGCCTTTTTTATCACCGACGACAATTTCGCTCGCAACAAAGACTGGGAGCCGATCCTCGACCGGCTCGTCTACCTGCGCGAGGTCGAGAAGTTCAATACCAGCTTCATCATCCAGGTCGATACGCTCTGTCACAAGCTGCCGCATTTCATCGAGAAATGCGCGCGCGCGGGCGTCAAACGTGTGTTCATCGGGCTGGAGAACATCAATCCGGACAATCTGGCCGGCGCCAAGAAGAAGCAGAACAAGATCACCGAATACCGGCGGATGCTGCTGGCCTGGAAAAACGCCGGCGTGATCACCTATGCCGGCTACATTCTCGGCTTTCCCAACGACACCGTTGAGTCGATTATGCACGACATCGACGTGATCAAGCGCGAATTGCCCGTCGATCTGTTGGAGTTCTTCTATCTAACGCCGCTGCCGGGTTCCGAGGACCATCTCAAGCTGCATCGTGCCGGCGCGCCGCTCGATCCGGACCTCAACAAATACGATCTCAACCACATCTGCACGACGCATCCAAAGATGTCGCGCGAAGAATGGGATCGCGCCTACAAAATGGCGTGGCAGCGTTATTACACCATCGATCACGTCGAGACGATTCTGCGGCGCGTGGCCAAGACCAAGGCGAATGCCAGCAACGCGCTGTTCCTGATCACGTGGTTCATGGGCTCGATCAATATCGAGCATATCCATCCGCTCGAAGGCGGTTTCCTGCGCCGCCGCGCGCGGCGTGACCGGCGGCCGGGGTTGCCGATCGAGCCGGTGTGGTCGTTCTATCCGAAATATTTCGCGGAGATTGCCGGCAAGCTGGTGCGGTGGACCTCGCTTTATTTCAGCCTCCGTCGGATCTATCTGCGCATTAAGAGCGACCCCCAGCGCTACAGCTATACTGACCTGGCGATGACCGCGGTCGCCGATGACGAGGCCGAGACGCACGAGTTGTTCCATACCGATGCGGCGCAGGCCTATGTCGCGCAGGCCAAGCGCATCAAGCAGGCCCAGGATGGCCACGCGCACGATACGGTGGTGGTGGAAGCCGCCGAATAGCGGCTATCCGATCCGCGCCAGCAGGGCCTGCGCGCGCGCGAGATGCGGGCGATCGTACATCTTGCCGTCGATGGCCACCGCGCCCGCTCCGGGCTTGGCGGCAAAAGCCGTGACCACCGTCTTCGCCTTTTCAATCTGCTCCGCCGTCGGAGTGAATACCTCGTTGATCACCGCGACCTGCGCCGGATGGATCGCCAGTCGCCCGGTAAAGCCGTCGCGGCGGGCAAGTTCGGTGTCGCGGCGCAAGACGTCCGGGTCGCGGAAGTTGACGTGGATGGTTTCGATCGCCGGCACTTTCGCCGCCGCCGCGCCGAACAAGCAGAACGAGCGCGCGAGACGATAAGGTTCGGTCAGCGTGCCGTTGGCTTCGCGGTTGGCTTCGGCGCCGAGTTCGGCGGATAGATCTTCCGGTCCCCAGGTCATTCCGATCAGCCGCGTGCTGGAATTCCTATAGGTTCCGGCCGTAAACAGGCCGGCAGCCGACTCCACCGTCTGCGCCAAAATCTTGATCGAGCCCTCCGGCAGGCCGGCGATGGCTTCGCGCGCGGTTAGCTTGGCGTCGAGGTGGGTGACGGTCGCGCCGCCTTCGGCCTTTGGGAACAAAATGGCGTCGGGCTTTCCCGGTACCACGGCATCGAGATCGGCATCGGTCATGCCGGTTTCCAGGCCGTTGACGCGCACCAGCAGGCGGGGGCGCGGCGTCTTCCTTTGCGCGGATTTGAGGAATTCCAGCGCAGCGGCGCGCGCCTGCACTTTGCGCTCGGGCATGATCGAATCCTCAAGATCGAGGATCACGGCGTCGGCGCCGCTTGCCATCGCCTTGTCGAGCTTGGAGCCGCCATCGGCTGGAACGAAAAGCAGGGAACGCATCAAATCACTTATGCCAATTCACTTGGGTCGCATGTTGATGAAGACGTTGCGGTGGCATTCTGCCACCAGCGTGCCGTCCTGCTTGAACGCCTTGTGATGGAATTCGACGATGCCGGCGCCCGGGCGCGATTGCGATTCGCGCTTGCTCGCCACCTGCGTGCTGCAGTGCACGGTGTCGCCCTCGAACAGCGGCGCGGGAAACCTTACATCAGTCATGCCGAGATTGGCGATGGTGGTGCCGACCGTCATGTCGGACACTTGGATACCGACCATCAGGCCGAGCGTGAACAGCGAATTCATCAGCGGCTGGCCCCATTCGGTTTCCTGCTCGCAGAAATGCCGGTCGATATGCAAAGGCTGCGGGTTGAGCGTCATGTTGGAGAACAACATGTTGTCCATCTGGGTGACGGTGCGGGTGAGCGGGTGCTCATAGGTCTTGCCGATCTCGAAATCTTCGAAATAGAGCCCGCCGCGCTTGTGCCGCTGGATCGTGTCCGCCATCGCTATCCTCCGTATCGTGACCAAGGCGCGACCCCAAAGCCGCCGCCGTTAATCATTCATTTACCATAATTACCCAGGATCGACAGAGATCGCGATTGTCGGCGTCCGGTATGGCCAAATCTACGGCCCGCGACCTCGAGGCCCATCATGGCGATCGATTCCATCATAGCCAATGTGTCAACTCGCGTCGCAGGCGCCATTCGGGATGCGGCGCGGTCGACCGGCGCCAGCTTTGAATACCTGCTGACCGCCGCGCGCATCGAATCCAACCTCAATCCGGCCGCGCAGGCAACGACCTCGACGGCGACCGGCCTCTACCAGTTCGTCGATCAGACCTGGCTCGCGACGCTCAAGAGCGCCGGACCGGCACACGGCTACGGCCAATATGCCGATGCCATCACGCAGGGCCCGGATGGCCGTTACGAGGTATCTGATCCGAACATGCGCGCGGCCATCATGCGCTTGCGCAACGATCCAGTCGTGAGCGCGACCATGGCGGGCGCCTTTACCCAGACCAATGCCGCGCAGCTCGCCAGTGCGCTCGGCCGGCAGCCGTCCGAAGGCGAACTCTACATCGCGCATTTCCTCGGCTCCGAGGGCGCCTCGAAGCTAATCGGGGCGATGAAGAGCCAGCCGAACGCCAACGCCGCTCAATTGTTCCCGCAGGCTGCGGCGGCGAACTCCGGCATATTCGTCGATAAATCCGGACAGCCGCGCAGCGTGAGCGAGGTCTACACGACACTGACCGGCCGCTTCGAGGTTGCGCGGGCCACAGCGTTTGGTGGTCCGGCGCTGCGCGGGGTACAAGTCGCGATGCCCGACCCCGCCGGCGTTGCGCAGGCCTACGCGCAAGCCACTGCCCGGCCACTTGCCATTCCGGTGCCGATGCCCGCGGTGCCGCCGGACGCGCGCCCGCTCTTCCAGAGCATGTTCACCGATCGCGGCAACCGCGCGGTGACGCAGGCCGTGACCAATTTATGGACGCCGGCCGGGGCGGATACGCCGGCCGCCAGCAACCAGCCGCGTCCGCTGAATTTGTTCACGGACCCGCCCGCAGGTGGGGCCAAACCCGCCGGCGGAAAGATCTGACGCGGCGGCAGATTACCACATGGTTAATCGCGCCATAATTTCTATGGTGAACGCTTTGTTAAGCGTCGGGCGGTATGTTGTGGCCTGCCGTCGACGTGGGAGACGGCCGTCAGTCGCGTTAGGTCGTAGCAATGATTGTCCGGCAGTTTCTACAGTGGATCCGCCACGCGCCGCCCGGCGAACGAGCCGAGGCCACTTCTGCGCTGGCCCGCGCCTACCTTTATTCCGATTTGTCGCCTGATGACATCGCCGCCGCCGAAGGCGCGATGATCATGCTACTGGACGATCCCTCGCCACTGGTGCGGCGTGCGCTCGCCGACGTGTTTGCCACCTCGCAAAAAGCGCCGCCGGTGGTGATTCATGCGCTCGCCAACGATCAGCCGGAAATCGCGATGGCGATCCTCGCGTTGTCGCCGATGTTGCAGGAAGCCGATCTGATCGACCTGGTGGCGACCGCGCAACCCTCGGCGCAGACCGCCATCGCCAGCCGCGCCATGCTGCCGCGCTCGCTAGCCGCCGCGATCGCCGAGGTGGGCTGCGCGCAGGCCTGCCTCGCGCTTTTGGAAAATTTCGACGCCGACATCGCGCCGTTCTCCATCGACCGCGTCGTCGAGCGGTTCGGTCATCTGGCGGCGATCCGCGAGCCAGTGCTGACGCGCGTCGATCTGCCGATGGCGACCCGCCAGGCGCTGCTCGCCAAGCTGTCGCACACGCTTGCGGGCTTCGTCGCCGGGCGGCAGTGGCTCGGCCCCGAACATGCCGAAGACGCCGCGCGAGAGGCTTGCGAGAAGGCGACGGTCGCGCTCGCTGCCGAGACGCCCTACGACGAGGTCGGCCAACTGGTGCAGCATTTGCAAGCCAGCGGCCAGCTCACCGCCGGCATGATTTTGCGCGCGCTGCTTTCCGGCAATGTGGTGTTGTTCGAGGAAGCGCTGGCGGATTTGTCCGGCGTGCCAATCGACCGCGTCACCAGCTATATCCACGATCGCAATATTTCTGGGTTCAGCGCGCTCTACCGCAAGGCGGAGCTACCGGATCAGGCCTATCCGGCGTTCCGCGAAGCGATCGCGGCTATGCGCGAAGGCGTACTGGTTGGCGAGTGGGGCGGGGCGGGGCAGCTCAAACGACGCATGGTCGAGCGTGTGCTCGCTGCTTGCGAAGCCGAGCGCGGCCGCGATTTGACGTCGCTGCTCGCGCTGCTGCGGCGGTTTGCGGTCGAGGCTGCGCGCGAGGAAGCGCGCATGTTCTGCGACGATCTGGTCGCTAACGACCATGTAATCGACCCGAGCCGGCTCATCGAAGACGAGCGCTTGGTGGCGTGAGACGCAACGCCGCCACCGGGATTGTCCCGGCAGAGCGCCACTCTGCATTGTTAAACTGAAACTTACTTCGGCTCGATCGACGAGCCGTTGATCTGCTCGAGTACGTCCGGCCGGTCGCGATTCTCATGGATGAGAAACTCGTCGGCCACTGCACGCAATCGCTTGGTCAGGGTGGCGGCCAAGTTCTTGGCGTCGGAGCTGGAATATTCGCGATAGATTGCGCGCACCGCATCGACGTGCTGGTCCACCAGCTTGATTGGAATGCGGGCCGCGTCGGGTGTGTGCTCGATCAGCCGGCACAGGCTTTCGGCGGCGGGTGCCACGAGGGGGAATCCGAAGGTCGCGGCTTCGCCCTTGATGTCATGGGCGGCGTGAAAGAGGGCTTCCTTGGTCGCCGCGGTGAAGCCCTCGGCGGCAACACGACAGCGGGCGCCGTCCAGCCGTTCGCATTCGGCGCCCATCCAGGTCGAGAATTCGGTCGACAGACCGGCCAGCGCCTTCTCGGCACGCGCGACCGGATCGTCTTCGCCGGGCTGCAACGCCTTGACGCTGACCACCTTGCGCAGCTTGTTTTCGGGCGTGATGACCTCGTGATCGCTAAAAGTAGCGGTGGCCGTCGAATTTTGTTTCGGGGGAGCCATGGTATGTTGCACCATCAATCTATGACGCGGACTTGATCGAGCGCGGAAGTATTTCGGATGATGTCGGCCTTGCCGCCCTTGCGGCGCTCGGGGCCAGTATAGTTCGGATTGAAATTGCGGCGGCGGTCGGGCCCGAAATAGGTCGTGGTCTTGATGAACGGGCGCGGATTGACGATCACGTTGACGACGCGCCGATAAAGGCTCTTAGGCGAGATCGGCTTGACGAGGAATTCGGTTACCCCGGCGTCGCGCGCGGAGGCTACGCGCTTTTTCTCGGCGTGGCCGGTGAGCATGATGATCGGGACGAAAGGATTGGGGCTGGTGCCGGGCTGACGGATGATCTGGGTGAGTTCGAGGCCATCGAAGATCGGCATCGCCCAATCGGTGACGACGATATCCGGCTTGTGGTTGTTGAAGGTTTCCAGGCCGTCCGCGCCGTCTTCCGCTTCGTGCACTTCGCGCGCGTCGAAGCTGTGCAGGATGGCGCGTATCATCCGGCGCATATTGGCGTTGTCGTCGACTACGAGAAAATGCAGGCGATTGAAATCGATGTGGATCATAGGCATCCCTGGCCTCGGGCCTAGAGCCTGATACCATGGAGAAAAGCTACTGGGGTGCCGTTAAGGAAGGGTTTAGGATACCGCTGCGTCGCCGTCTGGCGCGGTCGAGCTAAAAATCGTCATCATTGGCAGAGGCATTGCTCTCACGGGGCCCGGCATGAAGACCTTGTTGGTACCGACCGAAGACCACGACGCCATGCCGGCGGTTTTGGAAGCCGCCCGGTTGGTGGCTCAGCAATTCGGCAGCTATATGGAAGGCTTCGCGGTTCGTCCGTCGGCTGGCACCTACGTGATGGTCGAGCCGGTCAGCAGTTTGGCGATCTCAGGCGCCTTCGAGGGCGACACTGCCAATCAGGCGCGCGCGCAATTTGAATCGTTCATGCAGAGCCATGGGGTGCCGCAAGTCGACCGCGAGCCCGCAGCCTACTCCTACCGCTGGCCGCGCGCCGAGGCGGCGGAAGACGCGTTCATCGGAAGCTATGGCCGCAGTTTCGACCTCATCGTGCTGGGGCGGCCGGGACCCGAGCCGCAAAATCCCCGGATGCCGCCGCTGGAGGCCGCGTTGTTCGACAGCGGCCGGCCGGTTTTCGTTGTGCCGAAATCCGCACCGCAGACACTCGCGCGCAATGTGCTGGTCGCCTGGAACCGCAGCACGCAGCAGGCGCGCACCAATATCTTTGCATTGCCGTTGCTGCGGCTTGCCGAGCAAGTGACGGTGCTGATGGTCGAAGGTGGGACCGTGCAGGGGCCTTCGGCGGAGGAGGCCGCCCGTCACCTGCGCCGGAATGGGATCAAAGCCGCCGCGTTGACGGTCAAGCGCGGGCAGCGCACGCCCGGCGAGATCATTCTCGACCACGCGGCGTCGCTCGGTTGCGACCTGCTGGTCAAGACCGCATACACCCAAAGCCGTTTGCGCCAGATGATCTTCGGCGGTGCAACCCGCCACATTCTCGCGAACGCGACCTTGCCGGTCTTGATGGCGCACTGATAAGTCTGTCGACCGCACGAGAGCAGGACGTCATTCATTTGTCGAACGGGCCCGACCAAAGCCAACACCCCGCCGGGCCCGCGATAGCGAAATATCCGGCGTTTCTGACCGTATTTCCCTCGATCATGCTGCCGATGTTTCTGGCGGTAGTGGACCAGACCATCATAGCCACGGCTCTGCCTGCGATCGCGGTCTCGACCGGCCAATTCGAGCGGGCGTCCTGGATCGTCGTCTCCTACCTGATCGCATCGACCATCGCAGCGCCGATTTACGGACGACTGGGCGACGCTTTCGGCCGCCGCCGGTTGATGTTCGCGGCGCTCGCCGTTTTCATGGTCGCGTCGTTGCTATGCGCGGCTTCGCCAACGATCGAACTGTTAACGCTCGCCCGTCTGCTACAGGGGCTGGGCGGCGGCGGGCTGATGACGTTGTCGCAGGCGCTGATCGGCGAGGCAATCCCGCCGCGCGAGCGGGCGCGCTATCAAGGCTATCTCGCCGCGGTCGCGGTCTGCGCCAATACCTTCGGGCCCGTTGCCGGCGGCTATCTCACCGAGCATTTCGGCTGGCAGTCGATCTTCCTGGTCAACATCCCGATCGGGCTCGGTGCGGTCGCGCTGACTTGGCGCTTGCCAAGTCCGAAAGTTGAGCGGCTCGCTTGGCGGGCCGACCCCGGCGGCCTCATCCTATTCACGGTGTTCGTTGCGACGACGCTGCTGTCGCTCGAGCAGGTACAGCACGTGGATATCGAGATGATTCCGCTCGGCGGTAGCTTGCTCGCCGCCGGCATCGTCGCTTTGGTGTTGTTGGTTCGCCACGAGAATCGTGCGCCGTCGCCGCTCATTCCGCTCGGCCTGTTACGGCAACCGGCGATCTGGCACAGCGACGCGCTTGCCAGTTGTCATGGCGCTGCGCTGGTGTCGCTGATCACGTTTTTCCCGGTTTACCTGCAGGTCGTGCGTGGGGATTCGCCGTCGGAGACCGGCTTGCTGCTGGTGCCGCTCACCATCGGCATCGGCACCGGCTCGCTGGTGACCGGCCGGCTGGTCAACAAGACCGGATTGCTGACGGTCTATCCGATCGTCGGCCTTGCCATGGTGACTGCCATTTTCATCGTGCTCGCCTTCTGGGTATCGGCGCTCGGGACAACGGCACTCGCCGGTATGCTACTGTTCAATGGGCTGTTCATGGGAACCGTGATGGGCGTCGTGCAGGTAAGCGTGCAGATCGCTGCCGGGCCGGTGCGACTCGGCGAAGCGGCCGCCTCGGTGCAGTTTTCGCGCTCAATCGGCGCCGCTTTTGGCACTGCTTTGGTGGCGACTGTCCTGTTCGGCTTCCTCGCGCTGCGCAATCCGGAAGCTGCCCGCGTGTTTGCTAGCACGGTCCAGCATGCCGGCACCGGCCCGGCGCTGCCGGCCGCCCAGCGGCTCGTCATTCAGGCCGATATCCGGCAAGCGTTCGGCGCAGCCTTTTTGACCATGGCGGTGTTCTCGACCGGCGGGTTTTTTCTAGCGCTCACGAATCCGCTGCGACGCATCTGACGCTTACGTTTTCAGCAGCGTCGCCATGATGCGCTCGCGCGTCAGGGGCAGGTCGCGGATGCGTGCGCCGAGCGCGTGCGAGATGGCGTTGCCGATTGCCGCGGCGGTCGGGCCCGCAGTGACCTCGCCGACGCCGAGCGGCACTTCGTCCTTGGTATTGATCAGCTCGATGTCGATTTCCGGCACCTCGCTGAATTTGAGCACCGGGTAAGTCTCCCAGTCGAACGAGGCGATGCCGGCGACAGCGCCGTTGTCGAAGCGCACCTGCTCCTTGAGCACCCAACTCGCTGACTGGATGACGCCGCCTTCGAGCTGGTTGAGCACGCCGTCCGGATTGATAACGAGACCGGCGTCACACGCGCACCACACGTGGGCGAGACGGATGTCCTCGGCGACGTCGAGCTCGACCACCACGGCGGCATAGGCGGCGCGGTTCTTGTAGCGGGCGAAGGCGAAACCGCGACCATGCCCCGCGCCGCCGGGCTCTTGCGGATTCCAGTGCGCCATGGCGGCGACTTTCTGGATCACCGCGCGCGCCCGTTGGTCGGCGATGATCGACAGCCGGTAGGCAACCGGGTCCTGGCCAGCGCGCTCGGCCAGCTCATCGATGCAGCACTCCATCGCGAATACGTTGGGCATGGCGCCGAGGCCGCGCAGCGCCGAAGTGCGCACCGGCGGCTCGGTGATGAGATGATGGATCATGCGCTTGGCGGGGATGTCGTAGAGCGGCTCGCCGTTACGCGTGGCGCCGCCGCCGTTTGATTCCGGCACGTCGCTGGGCGGCGGTTCCGGCATCGAATTGGGTAGCGCTACCGCGCCGAGCAGCACGCCGCCGGCGCCGGGCCGATTGTTGTGCGTCGGGCTCCAGATTTCCTGCGTCCAGTCGACCGGCTTGCCGGCTTCGTCGAGCAACGCCTGGACCTTTACCACCATGGCTGGAGTCTTCGGCTCGTAGACGAACTCCTCCTCGCGCCGCCAGCGCACGCGGACCGGCTTGCCCGGCATCTGCATGGCGATTATGGCGGCGTCCGCCGCCGCATCATCGGCGCCGTTGTGGCCATAGCAGCCGGAGCCCTGTACGTGGCGCACGGTGATCTTGGACGCTTCGATGTCGAGCGCCTTGGCGAGCGATGCGCGCAGCGGGTACACGCCCTGGCAATGCGTCCAAACCGTGAGATGGCCGTCGCGATATTCGGCGAGGCCGCAAGACGGCGAGATCGAGGCGTGGGCGAGATAGCCGCGGCTGTAGGTTGCCTCGAAACGCTGGCGGCCTTGCGGCTCGCCCGCCGGCGCACCGAACGGGCGGTCGAGCCAAGGCCGCTGCAAGAGCCACGACGCTTCCGCTTGCAGCGCGGTCAGTGTCTCGACGTTGTTCCAGGTGACGTGAGTCACCGCGGCGGCGGCCGCCAGATCGACGGCAGTTTCGTCGTCGCCGACGATGGCGAGGAAGTTGCCGGTGCGCACGAGGTCGACTTTGCCCTTGGCGGCGCGCGCGATCGTTTTCTCGTCGATCTTGTCGATGGTGGCGCCGCGATTGGGCTGTCGCACCGTGCGCGCATGCACCATGCCGGGCAATTGTATGTCGTGGATGAAGATGGCCTTGCCGAAAATCTTGTCGGGCAGATCGAGGCGTTCGCTGCTTTCGCCGATATGCTTGAACTCGCCAGCCGGCTTGCGTGCCCCGCTGCCGCTGGCCTTGACGGCGAGGTTCACCGCGCCGGCGAGCGTCCAGTAATCCTGTCCCGTCGCCTTGCCGCCGCGCAGGATTCTGCCGTCACGGACGGTCAGCTCGCCCGGCTGGCAGCCGATGATGGCGGCGGCCTGCGCCAGGAACAGCGCACGCACATCGGCGCAAGCCTGCCGCATGGCGACGCCTCCCGACTGCATCGACTGGCTGCCGGCGGTGTAGCCCTCATTAGGCGTGAGCTCGGTGTCGCCGGAGCGGATGACGATGCGCTCCATCTCTACGTCGAGCTCGTCGGCCGCGATTTGAGCCATGCCGGTGAGTACTCCCTGGCCGATTTCGACGCGGCCGGTGTTGACGATGACCTTGCCGGGCGCAGGGAAAGAAACCCAGCGGTCGAGACTAGGATTGTCGGCGAGCGGGCCAGGCAGGGGCGCGTTCATGATACGGCCCCCGCGCGCATCTGCGCCGCGGCTTTTACGACCGCCCGGATGATGCGATTATGAGAGCCGCAGCGACAAATATTGTCGTCGAGCGCTGCGGCGATCTCGGCGCGCGTTGGCGACGGGTTCTGATCGAGCAGCGCCTTGGCGCTGACGATGATGCCGGCGAGGCAATAGCAGCATTGGCCCGCCTGCTCGTCGATGAAGGCCTGCTGCAGCGGGTGAGGGCGCTCGGGACTGCCCAGTCCCTCGATGGTGACGACCGACTTGCCGGCGACGCTCCAGACCGGCTTGGCGCAGCATTTCTCCGGCTTGCCGTCGATCAGCACGGTGCAGCAGCCGCATTGCTCGAGCCCGCAGCCGAAGCGCGTGCCCATCAGGCCGAGTTCGTTGCGCAGCACATTGAGCAGCGGCGTCTCTTCGTTGGCAAGCACGACGCTCACCGGCTTGCCGTTGACGGTGAATTCGAAACTTTGAGTCATTTACGGCTCACACAGGAAAAAGCGAAATCAAAATCCGAACTGTTCACGCAAGATGCGCTCATCGAGACTGTGCCCAGGGTCGAATAAGAGATTGATCGACACGGCATGGTCCATCTCGATGTCGACGTCGCGCACCGAGCGCACCTCATCGGAATCCGCGACCGCTGCGACCGGCCGCTTGTTGCCGTCCATCACCTCGATGGTGACGTGCGCTTTGTCGGGCAGAAGCGCGCCGCGCCAGCGGCGAGGGCGAAACGGGCTGATCGGGGTAAGCGCCAGCAGCGAGGCGGTGATCGGAATGATCGGGCCCTGCACCGACAGGTTATAGGCGGTGGAGCCGGCGGGCGTCGACACCAGGAGGCCGTCGGCGATCAGTTCGGGGATGCGCTCCTCGCCATCGACCAGAATGCGCAAGTGCGCGGCCTGCGCGCTCTGGCGGAACAGCGACACCTCGTTGATGGCGCGGTGCTCGTTCACGCGACCGGCGGCATCGCGCGCGCGCATCACCAGCGGGTGAATCACGGTAATATGCGCGGCGGCCAGCCGCTCGGGCAGGGCGTCCAATGAGAATTCATTCATCAGGAAGCCGATAGTGCCGCGGTGCATGCCGTAGATAGGCTTGCCGGAATTCATGAACTTGTGCAGGGTTTGCAGCATATGGCCGTCGCCGCCGAGCGCCACGATCACATCGGCGTCCTTCGGCTCGACGTTGCCATAGCGCCCTTGCATGCGCTCATAGGCCTCGCTCGCCTCCGGCGAGATGCCGGCGATGAAGGCGATCTGCTTGAAACGCTTGGGCGGGCGGCTCATTGACGGCTCGGGGGCAAAGTCAGGGTCTTTCGATGGAACGCGCGGTGCTCGTCTATACGACTTGGCCCTCGATTGTCGAGGCGGAGGCTGCCGGCCGGACAATCGTCGAAAAACGGCTGGCGGCTTGCGTCAATATCCTCCCCGGAATGATTTCGCACTACCGGTGGGAGGGAAAGATCGAGCGGGCGGAGGAGGCGGTGATGCTGGTCAAGACCCGCGCCTCTTTGGCGGAGAAAGTCGGCGGGCTGGTCAAGGAACTGCACACTTATACCACCCCAGCGATCATGGTGTTGCCGGTCGAAAGCCTCGACCCGGGCTATCACCAGTGGATCGTCACAGAGAGTGGTGGCTGAAAAGCGAAATCGCCGGGCAAAGCCCGGCGATGACGCATTATCGGTCGGCAAAATGTCGGCTCAATAGGTTCCCGTGCCGTCGATCACGGCTTTGAGCTGAATGTATTCCTGACAGCTGGTGCTGCCGCACAACAGCTTCACCTTTTTCAGATCGTCTTCGGCCTTGAGCCGGTTGCCCTGCTCCATCTGCCACATGCCGTAATAGGACCACGTGCGTGTGTGGTTGGGATCGGACGCGAGCGCGCGCTCATACCAGACCTTGGATTGGCCGTAGTTGCCCATGCGGCGGTAGGAGTAGCCGATGTAGTTCGCTACGTCGGGGTGCTCGTCATGGCCGAGCGCGTGCATGGCGGCGATGCCGGCCTGGTAGTTGCCGGCGAGGATCAATAGACGGGCGGCCCGATAGTCGCGCAAGAGTTTTTCCTGCGCCAATTGCTGCTCCTGCTGCTCGATTGCGTTGTTGTCTTTCTTTTTCTTCTTCTTGCTGCCGTCATCTGTTGGCGGGTACGGCGTGTCGGTGCCCATGGCGTAAACCGTCACCGGCTTGATACTGACGGCGAGCGCCAGCAGGCCGGCAGCGGCAAAGATGCCAATATGGCGAAGCGCATGGGTCGGGATCATAGGGAATCTCTCCTTTGGGCTCTGGGCGTTAGAATAAATCCGAGTCCTTCTGCTGCGAAGAAAACACTTCGTGATCGGCGCCTAGTCCCGCCGCGCACGAAAGTGTTACCGGACCCCAAAATCCGGCCAAAGTCCGACGGTGCTTGACTCATCCACGGGTTGGATGGAACATTTTGGTGTGCTGGTTCCCCGGGTGACTCCGGGGACGAAAGAGGGAACACGGAAGCTGCCGGTCCGCACGTCGCGAATTGGCAGAACTCCGTGGCTGCCCCCGCAACTGTGAGCGGCGAGCCCGCGTCCGTATGGCCACTGGGAAACCGGGAAGGCCGGGCGCAACTGGGTAACGACCCGCGAGCCAGGAGACCTGCCAGCGCGGTCACCCAACCGGTGGACGGGGCGTCCATACGGAGCGGTCTTTCGCAGCGGTGACGACATTGCCGGTGCGAAGCCGTGAGAGAATCTCTCCCACGACATTGCACACGTAAGCGTCGCGCGTCCGCGTGCCGCTGAACGTGTCCTTCGCACCGGGCTTGGTCTCACCCGACGCGCCGCATTCGTGCGCGCGCAAACGAAGGAACGTGACGTTATGGGAACTCATTTTCGCATCGCCGGCGCCGCCTTGGCGCTCGCTCTGTTTGCGCAGCCAGCGACCGCGCAAGTTAACAACGTCGAACTGCCGCAGATCGTGGTCACATCCTCTCGATTGGGCGGCACCATTACCGGTGCTTCGACATCGGTGATTACGGCCGAAGATATCCAGCATTCGCCGGCGCAATCCTTGCCGGATATTCTGTCGCAAGCGGCCGGTGTGCAGGTCATGCACCTGTTCGGCAGTCCGATCGGCACCAACGATATGGTCGATCTGCGCGGCTTCGGCGCATTCGCGCAATCCAATGTCCTTATTCTGGTGAACGGCAGACGCTTTCAGGATTTGGATTCGCAAGGCTTTGATTTTTCAACAATCCCACTCAATAGCATCGAGCGTATCGAAATCACCCGCGGCAACAGCGGCGCCGTGCTGTATGGCGACGGCGCCATCGGCGGCGTCATCAACATCGTGACCAAGACCGCGCCGGCAAAACCGTTCTCCGGCAAAGCGGAAGGTGCCGTCGGCTCTTATGGCTATCAAGAAGGGCGTCTATCGGCCGCCGCTTCATCGGGCCCCTGGTCGATGTCGCTTTACAGCAATACCGCCGGCTGGTCCGGCTATCGCCAGAACAGCAAATCAAATCAGCAAAATGTCGTTGGCAATCTCAATTACATGGCGCTGGGGTGGAGCAGCTACCTCACCGTCAGTGGTGACCGCCAAGCGCAGGATCTTCCCGGTGGTCTTGAAAACTTGCCGCTGGTTTACCCCATCACACTGAGCGATCCGCGGGCCTCGGTCACGCCGTTCGATTGGGCGACCAAGCAGGATGCGAGCCTGACGGCCGGCTTCACCAATACGTTGGGCTCAGGCATCGATCTCATCGTCGACGGTGGCGTGCGGCGGAAATTTCAGCAGAGTAACTTTCTAAACTACTTTCCGGGCTTCGGTCCTTTCGATCCGTTGAACGCCGGTCCGATGTCCTACGCCAACACCGTGATGACGACCTCGTCCCTGACGCCTCGGCTCGATGTTACGCATAAGTTGTTTGGCGTTCCGAACCATCTGCTGACCGGGATCGATTTTTACAACACACAATATGATTCCGACCGCAGCCTTTCTCCCGGCGATATCCCAATCCATCATTACGATATACGCCAGACGACGGCCGCGATTTACGGCATGAACACCGCGACCGTAATGCCGAGCCTGGACATCTCCTTCGGCGGGCGGCTGCAGCGCAATATGGTCAATGCGCAGGACACCTATAAGGCCGCCAATGATCCCAATCTTATCTTCGGCCCTTATCCCACCAATCCGCAGGCACCGCCGGTCGACACGAGTGAATGGCAATGGGCTGCACACCTCGGCTACGAGTATCGGGCCAACGCGGTATTGACGTTTTTCGGCCGCGTCGCCCGCGCGTTCCGGCTGCCCAATGCGGACGAACGGGTGGGGTCCGGCAGCCCATTTAGCCTAGCAACGCCGCCCAACCTGGATCTCAAAACTCAAACATCCTACGACGTCGAGGATGGATTTCGTGTGAAATGGGGGCGGCTCAACGTCGAGTCGAGCGCCTATGTGATGGAGCTCAATAACGAGATCCATTTCATTCCCGCACTGTTCCTGGACGTCAATCTCGACCCGACACAACGGTTGGGCTGGGAGAACAGCGCAAGCTACCAACTGACGGACGATGTTCGTCTGCATGGCGGCTTTGCCTATACGCGGGCGACTTTCCGGGACGGGCCGTTCGCCGGCAACGATATTCCGCTGGTGTCGCGCTGGACCGGCAACGCCGGCGCGTCATGGGACATCTGGAAAAAAATGGCGGTGCTCGATGTCACCGCGCGCTTTGTGGGCGAGCGCCACATGGACAATGACCAGACCAACACGCAGCCGCTGATTCCCGCGAATGCCACGGTGGACGTAAAGCTTGGCGGACAATACGACCGCTTTTTCTGGTCGGCCGCGGTGCTCAACCTGTTCAACGTCAGCTACTTCGACTACGCCATCGCCAGCGCGTTCACGCAGGGATTCTACAGCGCCTATCCGCAACCGGGGCGGACATTCATGTTGCGAGGCGGCGTGACCTTTTGATCATGTGACGCAAGTGCTGCTAATTTGATGCCGGATTCTTTTCCGGAGGGCGGCATCATGGCAGGATTACGGATGGTGGTTGTCGCTGCAGCGCTTTGGGCGGCAGCGATACCGGCTCTTGCTGCCGACGACATTCTCGACGCCATGGATCAGGCCCGCAAAGCCTACCAGGCCGGCGACATGGCCGCCGCCAAGCAGCAACTCGATACGGCCTCGCAACTGGTCGGGCAGAAGAATGCCGAGGCCTTCGCGGCGCTGCTGCCGGCGGCGCTGGCGGGCTGGACGGCCGAGAAGGTCGAGACCGCTGCGGTCGGCGTCGCCATGTTCGGCGCCTCGTCGGCGAGCCGCCGCTACAGGGGGCCGGATGGCCACGATGTCCAGGTGCGTATCACCGGCGACTCCGCGATGGTCATGCAGTTCGCGCAGCTGTTCATGAACCCGGCCATCGCAGGCGCCATGGGCAAGTTGATTCGCGTCCGCGACCAACGCGCGATCCAGACGCATGAAGGCTCGATCAACATGGTCGTCGCCAACAAATATCTGGTTACCATCGAGGGCTCGGCCGACGCGGAAGCCAAGCTCGCTTATGCCCAGGCGGTGGACATCGCCAAGCTGTCGAAGATGTAAAGCCGGTTACAGTGGCGTCCACATCGCCGGCACCAACTCGTAGCCACGACCGCTCTCGACGATGTGGCCGCAGGCCGGGAACGGGAAGTGGTAGGCCTCGACTAGCATGCGGTCGGCTGAGGCGCGGTCGAGCATAGCGACTCGCGTTTTCGCAGCGAGCGGTCCGTCCATGTCGTAGCTCGGCTGCCATTGCGGGTGGCGGACGAACAGAAATGGTTCGCGCGCCGTGTCGCTCATTGCCAGCATCGATTGTGAGCCGGAATGGATCGCAAAGGCGGTATGGCCGGGCGTATGGCCGTAGGCCGCGACCGAGACAATGCCGGGGGCGACCTCGGCACCGGGCCTAAACGGCCGCACTTCCTTGGCGATGTCCTTGAAGATACGCCGGGCGTTGAGGAAGTAGCGGTGCACCGCGCCGGTCGCCCGGCTCATATTGCCGTCGTCCATCCAGAATTTCCATTCGAGCTCCGGCACCAGAATTTCAGCGTTGCGGAAGACCTTGTCGCCGTCCTTGGTCTTGATGCCGTCGATGTGGTCGGGATGGAAATGCGAAATGACGATGGTGTCGATCGCCTCCGGCGCAATGCCGGCGGCGGCCAGGTTGGCGTTCATGAATCCGGCGCTGTCGGTGATCTGCCCCGCGGTGCCGGTGTCGATCAGCACCAGTTTGGTCCCGGTATTCACCAGCAATGCGGTGAACGAGATCGGCAGCACGCGCGGCGGCAGGAAGGCCGCCGCCAGCGCCGCGTTCACTTTCCCGCCGCTGGCGTTGCGCACGAATTTGCCGTCGATCGGTAGATACCAGATACCGTCGTAAAGCGCGGTGAGCTGATAGGCGCCGAGCTTGTAGCGATAGATGCCGGGGCCTTGCGCCTTGGCCGCCGGCGCTGCGGCGCTTGCCCGCGCCGGCAATACGGCGCAGCCGGCGGCGAGTAGGGGACCGGTCAGGAACGAGCGGCGCGAAAACTCCAGCATGGCGTCCTGTTTCGCAGGCGAGCAAAACAACTCTTGGGCAGGTGGCTGACCCCTTCAACACCGCGCCCCCGTCGTTTAGTTCATAGGTGGACATCCCTGGCCGATCCGGCGTGAGCCGCTATGATTGCGGTGGCGGGCGCCTAGCTGAGAATGTGGAGACTGTGGATGCGGTGGTTGGCATTGCTGGCGGTGCTCATAATCGGCGGTTGCACGACCGAAGTCGGCCCGAGCCCGGCCGAACTGAAGGCGCAATGGGACGCGCAGAACGTCGTTCCGCAAAACTACAAGAACGATCTGATGGCCTTCCTGCGAACCTATCTCAATGATCCGACTCATATTCGCGGCGCAACGGTGTCGCAGCCGCAGCTCAAACAGGTCGGTCGCGGCGAACGCTACGTCACCTGTGTGCGCTACAACGCGCGCGTCGACGGCAAATATGCCGGCGCCAAGGACGGCGCCGCCACCTTTGTGTCGGGCAAGCTCGATCGCTACTTCGACGGCAAGCTAGACGTGAAGGAGCTTTGCAAGGACGCGGTCTATGCGCCATTCCCCGAGCTTGAGACGCTCAAGCGCTAGTTGAAATCGCCATGCGCGCGGAAACGCTCGCACACCCAGGCAGGCGAGCGAGCAACAACTGCCCGGCCTGAAAAGGTCGGCGGCGCCAGTCCCAGACAAAAAGGCCGAAAGCAGCCTCGGGCGACGAGGTCACTTAACCTTGAGGTTCTCTGCGGATGTCTTGCCGCGATTCTCGACGAGTTCAAACTGAACGGTCTGACCTTCGTTCAGTGTGCTAAGTCCGGCGCGCTCAACCGCCGAAATGTGCACGAACACATCCTTGCCGCCTTCTTGCGGTTGGATGAAGCCATAGCCCTTCGTCGGATTGAACCACTTTACGGTGCCCTGAGGCATGCTAGATCTCCGAGGTATTACGAGTAACAGGGATAGTTTGGCACAGTCTGCAACTGCCGAACAAGGTCCTGTGCGGCCCGCATCCTCTGACTTTCGGGTGATTACCGGATACCGCGCTTTCCGCAGAAACTGCGGAAATTGAACCCGGCCGGCGCATCACAAAAGTACGCGCTAAGTTGGAAACGCCAGCCATATCATCGGGTTGCTTGATCGTGGCATGTTGCACCGTTAGTCTCTGCAACGCGTTCGCACAGAAGCTCAGCGGGTTCTTAGCCGGTTGACGACATGCCAGCGTCATCAGCCGGCAGCGCTTTCTCCTCCTCCGCGGTCGGATGCGAGCGAACGACCGTGACGGTGCAGTGCGCTTCGGCGGCCACTTTGGCCGACACGCTGCCCAGCAGCTTGCGCATCAGCGAGTTTTGTCGCGCGCCGATCAGAATGTGATCGATGGAGTTGGCTTGCGCGAATTTCAAAATAGCCGTCGCTGGGTCGATGCCTTCGAGCACATGCGCGGTCAGCCGGTATTCATCCAGCTTGATCGGTGCGGCCCAGTGCTTGAGCGCGACCAGGCGGCCGATCTGCTTGTTGTGGCCGCGCTCATCGAGTGTGAAATCGACGGTGATGCGGCCTTGCTTGAGCACGTTGAGACAGGCAAGCCGCGCCGCCGGCATCGTCGCGAGAATTTGCGCGGCGGTGGCGCGCAGCGCGTCGTTGGTCGCTTTGGACCCTTCGGTCAGATCGATGGCGACCGCGATGATCGGAGACGAGGAGATTTGCGCGGCCAGCGTCGGCTTGTCGCTCGATCGCATCAGATCTTTGTTGAATCGCCGCCGCAGCACCGTGGTGAACGGGTCGCGCCGTAGTCGCTCGGATCGCGCGGTCAGCTTGACCCCATCGTGATGGGTGAGATCGAAGGCGAGTTGCGCCGCGGTCGGGTAGCGGTAGCCCGGCTCGATCTCGAGACAACGGAGCACGATCTCCTGCAGCCAGGGCGGATAGTCCGCCTGCATCCGGCGCGGCGGCACTGGATCGCGCCACAACCGGCGGCGCATGCCGCGCATCGTCTCGCTTTCGCCGAAGGGCCGCACGCCGGTCGTGAAGAAATAGAGCAGCACTCCTAGCGCGAACAGATCGCTGCGCGGGTCGTTGCGGATGCCGCGCAATTGCTCCGGCGACATGTAGGGTGCCGTGCCGAAGGGGACGCGGAACTCCTCCTGCATCAGGTCGGGAAGCTGATCGTGGTGCGAGAGGCCGAAATCGAGCAGCACAGCTTCGCCGGTCGGGCGGAACATGATGTTGCTCGGCTTGATGTCGAGATGCACCACGTGCTGCCGATGGATATCGTCGAGCGCCTGCGCGATTTTAACGCCGATATCCGCCACCTCCTCATAAGGCAGCGGCAGTTCGGGCAGCCGCGTGTACAAGGTCTTGCCAGGGATGCACTCGAGCGCGATGTAAGGCTGCTTGGCGAAATCGCCGACCGCAATGCATTTGGGAACGTGCACGCCGGTAAGACGCGGCACGATCATCTGTTCCATCTCGAAGCTGACGATCGCCGCCGGGTCGGTGCCTTCGCCGATGCGTGGCACCTTCATCAGGATCGGCGTGGTCATGCCCGGACACGTGACTCGCCACACCGTCGCCATACCGCCCTGATGCGCCATTTCCTCAAGCCGGAAGCCATCGAGGATCACCCCAGGCTCGTGCAATGGCTTGGCCATTTGTCATTGCCCCACGAGAAGGCGATCCGCCAGCCAGCGTGGCAGGCCTTTTTTCCGGATCGCGGCCACTGCTTGCTCGACGTCATAGGGCACGCGGCAGTAGGTGAGCTCGCGTTTATCGGTGTCGAACATGGCGAACGAAGCGGCCGGGTTGCCATCACGCGGCTGGCCGACCGAACCGAGCACGGCGAGCCAGCGCCTCCCCTGCAGTAGCGGCACGGTGGCGCCGGTCACCGGCGTGAACGCGGTCATCTTGGCGGTCGGCGACATGCTGTAGATCGCCGGCCGGTGAATATGGCCACAGAAACAAACCTGCGCGGACGTGGCGCTGATGCTGCGCGAGGCCTCCACCGTGCTCGTCACGTAGGTCCAGCTCGCGGGGCTATAGGCTTCCGAATGGACGTAGAGGCGGTCATCGTCCGCCACCGTGAGCGGCAACTTGGCCAGGAATTGCCGTTGCGAAGCGTCCAATTCGCCGCGCGTCCATTCGATGGCGATCTTGGCTTCCAAATTCATTTGTTCGCTCAGATTGCCGATCGCATTGTCGTGATTGCCGAGCACGGCGAGCGCACCCTTGTCGACCAGTTCCGTGACGGTCGTCACCGTCCAGTCCGGATCGGCGCCGTAGCCGATGTAGTCGCCTAGCAGCACGAAGCGCTGCGCGCCAAAGTCGCGCGCTTGCGCCAGGCAGGCCTCGAAAGCTTGCCGGTTGGCGTGGATGTCCGCGAACAGTGCGATCAGCACGGTTTCACCCTCTTGGGCCAACGGTGGTCCGATTGCGTCACGGGGTGTTGATCCTGGTCAAATCATAGGCGCGGCGCCCGCCAAGCGGAAATGGCGATAGCCGGCCAATTTTAACGGCATTTTTTTTGGTGCCGGGTGAGAGAATTGAACTCCCGACCAACGGTTTACAAAACAGAAGGCAAGAGGAAAGTTAGCCCTGCAAAATCTGGGCCTTCCAAATTCTTTGGCACCGCGCTGGCACCAGCTTTTGAATTGGTGCCGGGTGAGGGGATTGAACCCCCGACCTCTGGTTTACAAAACCATTGCTCTACCACTGAGCTAACCCGGCCTAGGCGCCGGATATATACAGCGCTGCTGTATGTCTAGGCCAACCGCTTTTTCGCTTCGAATGGCTCAACATGCGTGAGGTCGACCGTTAGCGCGCATTCCTCCGAGCAATAGTAATTGCCGTCCTCCCCATGAAAGCATGACCCTGCAAACGGCTTGGCGCAGCCGGGCAAGAAGCAGCGGGTTGGGGAGCCTTGCTTCACATACAGCGACTCTTTCGGCTCACTCATGGGAGTTCCTAGCGGGTCAAATAATTCGCTCGACAATCTAAGAACAAATAGTGAACAATCCTCTAACTAGTCAAGGGGAATTCATGGACCGCCGAAAAGGGGAGATGAGCCGGGCACTGCGAAAGAGGGCCATTCGGCGTGAGCTGCGTCGTGGACACCGGCGTATCGATCAGGCCAGGGTGATGCGAGGATGTTGTTCCGTACATCTAGCCGCTCTGTGAGAGGTGGGCGACGCACAACTTCACTGATTCGCGTAATGGGCTGAATGGAGAGCGCGATGCCAGAGCCGCAAGCCAAGTTAGAACTCGCGGCAGTGAAAGCGGAGATACGCCGCGAGATTGATGACCTAACAGGCGTCTTGCAGAAGGCCACCAACTCCCTTTTGATCGCTCACGGAGGTGCCATTCTCGGTTGCCTTTCTCAAGTCAAGGACTACACGCCGGATTCAAAGCTCAAAGGTATTGGAATATTTATCGCGGCCTTTGTGGCCGGGTTCATCATGGCGGCCATCGCCTACATAGACGTTGCGCTTGGACGAACAAAAATGCTGCTAGGCTTGTTCAAGAACGATGTGACCGAATTCCAGCCGAAGGAACTAAGACGAGGATCGACATTGCTGTACATCTCCACAGCGATATTGCTTTTGGCCGTTCTTGGTATCGCCTGGAGATTTATCTGGCTTTGAGGACGTGGCGTGGCTTCGACGCACGCCCGGCCCGCGTGATCCCTCTCGTGACATGCGACCTTCAGAAACCAAGCAGCCAAAAAAATACCGCAGCAAAGCGATAATACTGCGCTGTCGTCCGGGAGGTTTAAGTCGTTTTGGGAGGACTGAGCGCAGCCAATTGAAGGCGCGCGAGTCGCGCCGAAAGTCAGAGTCCGAAGTTCTACCGTTGAACTATCCCCCAAAACTGAGTCGGCTCAATCGCTTAGCGATAGGCACCGAAGTCTTAGGCACCTCCCAGGCACTAGCAGTGCGAGGTGAAGCGTTCTTAGAGCAGGCAAAATATTTTTATCAAGTTACCATCCTGCGCAAACTTGGCGGCTCGTAGAGAACTGCGACCCGGCGCGGGCCGCATCGCGGACATCTAAGTCGGCTGTCCAATGACGACAATGGAAAGGCCGGCCTCGGGTCCATAGCGAGGAGCAGAAGCTATCACAAACGCCCACCGCCTTTTACTTAATGTTGTATTTTTGCAACGAGGAGGCATTTCCCGCATTCCGAGCAAAGGCTCCATTGCAATCAAAGATAGAACGCTGTTTGCTAGCAAAAGAGATAGAGTAGGAGTTTTTCAATCCAAAGTTGGATGTGGCGGGGGCGTGTGATGCCGAACTCAAAGCGTGTACCGCTGTTCGCATTAATTTCTCTGATTATTCTTAGCGGATGCGGTCTTCGTGTGCCGGAGAAGGATCTTTTTTCCGACGACAATCCCGCCGCTGGCACGCCCTCATCGCAGGGTATGTATGAAGAAACGATAGTTGCAAACATTCGCTGCGAAATACGCAATGGCGTCTGGAAAGCTCTGCAACTCCCCAACGTCCAGTGGCTTGCGACATGGGGAGCAACGGTCACGCTTAAAATTACAACTGATGAACAGAGCGCGCTAAATCCTGGTGTCAGTTTGACAACACCGCTTGAAAACTCATTAAAAGTGTATCCGGTTGGAGGAAATGTTAACAGTGGCCAATCATTCGCGCTTGGATTGGGATTGTCAGGTTCGGCCCACGCAACTCGCGTCGAAACCATACAATTCACCTATTCAAACGCAGAGCTCCTGGCCGAGGTAAAGGAGCGGCTTAAAGCCCAGCAATCACTGTCATGCGACAAATTGCAAAATGGAGTCACAATTCAAAGTGATTTGAAGATCGGTCAGTTCATTTATGATAAAACGGTTATTGCGGCGACCGGGGAGGCCACAAGCAATAAAGCGACAGCGCCGCCCTATAGCACATTCCAAGAGGAGCTTACCTTTGTGGCCTCCTTTGGAGGTAACGGAACTCCTACATGGAAATTCGCGAGAGCCAGTTATTCATCCACCTCGCCATTGGTTAGTGCCACGCGAAGCAGCACAAACGACGTGATCATCTCGATGGGTAAGGTGGTTGCGCAAGCCACGAAGTCATCGCCCGCACAGCTATCGTCGGAAACCCAGGCCGTTCACAATTCCGCTCTCACCGGTAGTGCAGTTGGAACATCGATAAACAGCCAAACGCATTGAACGTTATGCAGATGACGTAATCCAAGGAAGCTTTTAATGGCAAAAAGCTTTTCCGGAGGAGAGATGAACGCCAGCGCACTTGTGCCATGGCGACTGGGGACGCGACGATCTCAGGCTTCTCGCCGCACTGCATTATCTTTGGATATGCAAGATCTTCGGCCGAACGAGGTGCCTGCGTTATCGGTGGCAGTCATCGACGGTCCATACGACGCTGCCGCATTATCCGGAATTCTGGCACGAACTCCTCTCAGCCTCGGGAACGGTAGCTGCGGAGTCAGTCCTAATATTGCGTGCGATCATGGCACTTTTATCGTGGGGATGCTTGGTGCGCAACGAAACGCTTTGATCCCCGGCCTATGCCCGGGCTGCAGACTTTTGCACGTTCCACTGTTCGTAGATGAAAGTGGCCCATGGGCAAACGTCGGTGAATTGGCAAATGCAATCACGATTGCAGTCAGAGCCGGCGCGAAGCTGATCAATCTAAGTGTCGCGATCATGGGTGACGATGCCCAATTCGATACGAAGCTTGCCAAAGCACTGGACTTTGCCGACGCGAGCGGCGCCGTTGTTATGGTAGCTGCCGGCAATCAGGGACGTCGGGCCTTGGGTCAGCTATTATCGCATCCCGTGACGATTCCAGTTGTTGCAGTAGACGCGGCTAACAGGCTCTTGCCAGACTGTAATTTTGGTCCTTCGATTTCTCGCCGCGGCGTCGCAGCGCTCGGCTACCGGGTGCGGGGCTATGCGCCAGGCGGCGGCACGACTGTAATGTCCGGAACAAGCGTGGCGACAGCCGTCGCAACCGGGACCTTGGCACAGCTTTGGTCCGCATTTCCGGGCGCCAAAGGCGCCGAGATTCGTACTGCCGTGGCGCGCCTTTCTCCGCGCAATGGGATTATTCCGCCAATGCTCGACCGTGACGCCTTCTTAGCAGCGATAGGCCGAACACATGACGCAAAGATCGCGGCTGCTTCGCTGGCGGTAAGCGGCTCGACGAACTATGCTTGTTTGCAGGGGAAAATGACAATGAATGACGGAAATGGACAACCGATGCCGCCAAATCATGGCGGTGATTATTCGACCGCGAGCTTTGGTCATACGGTGATCCCTGCGCACGGCTCGGGTGGATGCGCTTGCGGTGCGCCAGGTGGAGTATGCACCTGTGCGGAAGCCGGGTCAGCGCCACCGCGTTTTATTTACGTGCTGGGCAGCGTCGACATTCGCTTTCCCGATCAATCGATATCCGAAGAGCTGCAAGATGTGGCGCGGAAGAAGAAAATTATTCAAGGCACGGATGAACCTTTGCGTATTTGGTATTCGCGGGTCCTGGTTGAGCCCGAGGCGCGTTATGTCGCGCGAAAAGTATGTTGGATTTTGAAGGTCGAAGGAGTGCCTGCCTATTATCTTGCCTTACGCGATTTATTTGACTTGCCGGACCTGATCAGTTGTCTCGGTCACCCTGAGAACGACCTCGATTTATTCGTCGGATTGAGTTCGCTGATTCCTGTTGAGGCATGCCCGGAAATCACGGCGCCCACCCTTATAGTGGATCAGTTGTGCTCGTTCGAACAGAATGACTTAATGTCGTGGTTTAATGTGTCATCAAAGACACCACGGAAGTCATCGTCAGACAAGGAGGCATCCGACCCGGATGAGCACAATCCAAATGAGCTTTTCAAGAAGCTCGTCCAGAGTGCGGATAATTTTGGCAATACGGATGAGCAGCGTGCGCTCAACTTTCTTGCCGTTCGTTACAAGCCCCTATACGAGCTGTTCGCGAAAATGGTGACTGCAAAGAATGGTTGGGCGCTTGATAGCGTTAGGGTGGCGACGTCGCGGTTACAGCGCGAGAAGCGCATAGTGGATCCAATATTTTCTTTCCAGCAAATGGAAACTGGAGTCGTGAAGAAATATTTCGTTCGCGTGGATGTCAGCCATCTTTTCCCTATGATTGTAAATCACATAACCGAGTATCTCGATCGCTAACACAAATATCAGGAGGCTATGATGCTCACGCCTGCTCCCATCGATAACGACGTCGTGCCATATACCAAACGTCCGGTGTTTCGGCGTAATGCGGGCCTTTTCGTTGGCGGTAACACCAGCAGAAGTCGCGGCGCGCCCCGCGTGGTGCCGCAAATTGCGGAGTGTGCTGGACAAGAAGACGGCACGCCATGTGGTCCTTTTCCAAACATGCAGTGCGTCGACGGGGAGTGTGTGTTTCGATGAGTACAATAAGCTAAGCGTTTGCGGTGGTCTCTAATTCCCGCTGCATCGGGATTACGCGCTGCGCTTCGCGCGGTCTCGCGCTAATCGAGGAAGTCGATGTTGAGCTAAAGTCAGGCGTGCACCCTGAAGGGTCCACCGATTATGAGTGCAGTAATTTCTTGCAGGCTGGCGGGGCATCACGACCGCCTCGGTTATGAAGCACTGAATGTTACATAGGCGCAGTTCAACGCACTGGTAAAATCATGTGTCACAAGAGGCCCGGGTAGAACCTCGACTTTTGCCCTTCAAGAAGGTCATAAAGCGATGCTGCAATTAGGCCGAGACAACATCAATAACAGAGTGATTGGCTTACTCGATCCAGTTGAGGTAGCTGGGCTCGCGGAGGCAACACATGGGCGCCGATAAGGAAGAACCCCCAAATCCTCGTGGCGCGGGACTTAGGCGGGCGCTTTGCGCGTTCATCGCGTTTATCTCGCGGTTTTTAACAGTCGCGTGTATCTCACGGTTTTTCAAATACGTCGTTCTGCTCTTCGGCGTGACCCTGACGCTCATTGTGGTGTTCGACGCGTATTCGTTCTACATCGCGCGGCGAGATATCGATTTCGAGTTGCGATCAAAAAAGGTTCCAAGTCTCGAATACCTCAATTTGATGTTACAACGGGAACGCGCGCTTACGGTTACGGCACTGGAGGGGCGATGCGCCGAGCGTGTGCAATTGACCATGTTCAGGATTTTCAATGCCGAGGATGATCAAATCCAGAAGATTTATAGCGATTTGGTCGAGGAAAAGAACGGGCTGATCAAGATCGTCGAGAAATTGGGACCGAGCTTGATCGATGTCGAGAAAGCAAAGGAATTTATCAACGGTATCCACTTTGATCTGTCCAAGCTTGATGAGTATCTCACGCCGGTGAGCTGGCCGCCAAGGGCAATCCTGACTATCAGAAGCTGAAGGACGAAATCACAATTCAGAGGGGAAAATATACGGCCGTGGCAGCGGGAAACGCGCCGCTTCGCCAGAAGGCGGAAGAGATTATACGCGGTCACAACCTACAGGAATCCAAGTATTGGAATATGAGCGCGATCACAGCTTTGGCGACACGCATCGATCAGCTGAGGGAGGAGCGCAAGGATAACAAAGAGAAATTTGGCGATGTGGAAGATATTGTCGCGCGCTACAGCATCTGGATCGGCGCTCTGAGCGGAGGAGTTGCCGATACTGCGTTGTCAGACGACATAGCATACAACATGGGCAAGGCCGACACGGCTCCGCTGAAGGAACAGCGAAATTGCAAGAGCTTTGATGATTACTACGCATTGGTCACTGGCAGAATTCGGTCAGAGAGTCCTATGCTGGGAAAATCGTGGAACAAAATGACCTGGGCCGACGCGTTCGGAATTATCCCACGGGGCTATCATCAATCACTGGTGGCGTATTTTCAGCAGCCTCCTGCGGCGCAGACATTGTTAGTGACGTTGTTTCTGGGCGCCTTAGGTGCGCTGGCGCTGAACGTGCTCCGGATGTCGAGTGTAGGTTGGTGGGGCAATCAGAGCGATCCGCGATGGGGCGAAATCTTCGTCAGTCCGCTGCTCGGGGCGCTTGCGGCTTTCGGAATTTTTCTGCTCGGAAGCGCCGGTCTGCTACTAACCGCGGATACGAACGGTGCCCAGCCGTTGTCTGCTTATTTTATCGGCCTGCTGGGATTTCTGTCCGGCCTAATGCACGATGAAGCTTTCGGCCGAATTCGCCGGTACGGAACGCAAATATTTGCCGCCAAGCCCGGTGGAGAAATTGCCAATGCCCGAGACGAGGACCGATCGCTCGCCGAAATCGCAACGGGCAAAGGCGCCTCTTTGGCGGCAGGTCTGCTACTCAAATACGGCATCGGAACAAGGGTCAGTCTCGAAAGCGAGTTCACTCTCCTGATCCCATCAGATGAAGCGATGGGGCGGCTCGCCCTGACGACATGGAACATGCTCAACGATCCCGAGAGTGACGCCTTTGAAAAGTGGTATCATCGGCATCACGCCGCCAAGGGTATCACCAGTAAGGATGTTGCCGGCGATGGCACGAAGGCCGCTATCGCAGAATTACACGTCGATGACGGAACGTCCTACGCCTTGGCACTCCGCGACGGGGAATTCAGAATAAATAATATTCGGGTTCTGATTGCTGATGTGAAATCGAATAAAGGCGTTATCCATATTCTCAGTGAGGATTTTCCGTAGCCATTTGGGCCCCCGTCGGTAAAGGGATTTAGGGGCGTGTATGGCATGATGGCGCCACAAATAATGCGAGGCGAGGCCGAGTCCCGTTTCTGTGGATGGAGTTACCGCTTGGTTTTGGGAAGTCCAAGAAGCCCTTTCCCACTAGAGCTCAGAATGACTAGCAGTAAATCCGCTATCCCAGCTAGGAGCTCGTGACGGCGTCTTTGGTCGTGTATTGTTGGCCTGGTTGCCTTTGTCGTGGCTGGCAATCACGCATGTTCTTGCATTGCATTTTGGGGGACCACATGAACGCAATCCAAAGCGATCCCATCAAACATGTAGTCGTTCTTCTCTTAGAAAATCGTTCCTTTGATCAAATGCTAGGATGTTTTAGCGAAGTTTACGACAGTCTTGACGGCATCGATCGCCTGAATCCGCGGACAAACCCACTACCTCCTGGAGGCATCCCAGGAAGGCTGGAAGTATTTGAGCAGCACCCCACGACGCTTCGACAAATGCCATGGCGCAAACCATACCTATGGGACCCACATCACGAAGTATCCCATGTTCACACGCAACTGGAAGGACCGATAGGCCGTCTAGAACGGATGGGTGGCTTCATCGCCGATTTTGTGACGGCATACCCAGACAGTACGGATGAAGCCCGCCAATATGTGATGGACTACTTTCCACTGGGATTTCTTCCAGCGCTCCATAAACTCGGCCACGATTTCACCATTTGTGATCGATGGTTTTCGTCGCTCCCGGGACCGACCTGGCCGAACCGCTTCTTCGCACTTTCGGGCACCGCTAGCGGGCGCGTCGATATGCCCGGTGATGGCACATATCACCTCGATGTGCCGGGCTACTTTCATCAAAAGCAACCCACCATCTTCGATCGGCTAAATGAAAAGGGAATACACTGGAAAACTTATTTCCATGACATCCCGCAAAGCTGGGTACTTCGCCGGCCACGATTGCCGCATAACGTCGCGCGGTACTTTTACTTCGACGAGTTCTTCGATGACGCGCGCGGAGAGGCCGACGATTTTCCGAAGTTTTGCTACATCGAACCGGATTTTCTTGGATTTCAGCAAAACGACGACCATCCGCCGCACGACGTGATGAAAGGAGAGAAGCTGGTCGCGGATGTATATAACGCGTTGCGCGGCAATGCCGAGCTGTGGCATTCAACGCTGCTCGTGATCTTCTTTGACGAGCACGGCGGGTTCTATGATCACGTGTATCCGCCTGCAGCAGTGCCGCCTGACCCTCCGCAGCAGCAGAAGAATCGGCTTCTCTCCGAAATGCTGGTGCGGCTGAACCCGTGGCATAAGCCCGAGGAAACGTATTCGTTCGATCAACTTGGTTTGCGCGTGCCGGCTATCCTCGTCTCACCCTGGGTGGCACGAGGCGTCGCCAAGATCGGCGGCCAATCCCCCGTGTTTGATCACACCAGCTTGCTGAAATATCTTACAGAGAAGTGGGACCTCGGCCCGCTTGGATTGCGGACCCCCCAAGCAACCAGCATTGGAGTTTTAATTTCCGATACCATTCGTCCGGATGAGGACACTATCCCACAGATAGTTATGCCTGCGCTTCAACCTGTTGACCCGGAGCTTGAAGACGCTGCGTTCGGCATAACGGAACATGACAAGGGCTTGCTGAAGTTGGCCACGTTTCTAAAAACGGCTCTGTGGTTTGAGCCGAAAGCAACCGTCGCGGAAGTGACTGTTGAGACCGTCCCGCGTTTCGTAGTGCTGTTCAGCTTGCTGTTTCACGGCATGGCATTTGTCCTGATGTGGTTCATTCGTCGCATAACATCGCTGGCCTTCGGATCGGACCGCCGTCCAAGGGCCTCATTTGGAGAGCCCGACAAGATACATACCGACACGGTGTCTCCGCGTAACGATATTGCGTGGTTCACGATGCAGCGGAAACAGCAAGCTCTTTCCACGATCGCGAAGGAGATAAAATTCGGAGGTACCAGAGGCGATCATGCTGTCCGTACACTTGCTGCGATTACAGGGCGGCCGATGCACAAGGAGGCACGCTCCGGCGCGCGAGAGTGGTTGGCAGCCCATGGCCAACGCTAATCGTCACGTCAAATATCTCGACCAGCGGCCCAATGGCTGTCGCCTGCAAGCGTAAAGGGTTATCGATAGGCTTGGTCAAACTGACGGACTGATTAATTTCCTGCGAGAGGCCCTTTTAAGCTTGATCAAGCTGTGACACAATTTATACGGGAATAGTAATGTAGTGGCTCGCGGTACCGAGCCTGACGGGGACCAAACCGCAATCTCGGCCTCAATTGGCGCATCAAGCGTAGGCGCATTGTTGTAGTTCAGACCATTTACCCGTTGGGTGCTTTGGAGGATGCAATGGTCGCTACCGCATGGTGGCAAATTGCGATCGCGGGAATGTGCGGTCCGTTGATCATTGAGCTCGCCAAGATCGCTACGTGGCGCAGCTTCCATCGGACGCGGGAACGTTGGGGCAACCCGCTATACTGGATTTCGTTTTTCACATTCGTCCTCTTAGGCGGCGCGCTCGCGACCTTGGTCCTCTACGGGGAAGGTAATTCAATTTCAGTCCTTCGAGCCATTCATATTGGCGCGACATCACCATTGATCGTGAGTGCGTGGGCATCAGCGGAGTCGGGGCATGCAGACTCGCGCGCCCGGTCGCGACGATCCGCCAGGGTTATCCCGGGCAGAGATACAGACGACGCTCACCACGTTTCTGGATTAGACAGATTTAAACAAGCGGTTAGGTGGTGATCATGGCGTCCCTACAAGCACATATCAGGAAGTGGCGTGCAGAGAAGGACGATCGAGGGCGTGCCATTCTCTATGTTGGTAGCCAAAGCGATTTGGAACATCATGTCTCGCATCCACAAACAATTCCGGCGGGTGATCTTCTTATCCGCAGCCGGGTGCCGTTAGGCAAGGATATGCAAAAGCTTCTGGATGCCGTCGCAAGAACACGCGGGGCCAACACAAGCGTCGGTATTGATGCTCCGCCTTCTGTCGAAGTTCAAAAATCTTTGCAAGAACAAGCAACCAAAGCACTTGATCTCGAATTGGCGAGCGCAGCATCCCTTCCCTCCAATATCCTGGAAGCGATGCGTCACCGGGCCTTTTGTTCGGATGAGGCAGACGGCTTCATGCTTATACCATCGTATGCCGGCGATTTCTTACTAGGACGGAAATTGTTTGAGGAAATTGATATACATGACCACGGCTCTTGTCCGCTGCAGCGCTGGCTGCAGGAGGAACTATCGGCTTTCGCACCGGTCGCAGAACAGCATTTTGGATGGAGTGAGGCTAGTCTCAGAAATGAAATTAAACTTGAATGCATCGGCGGCAAGATCGGCATTGAACCCGACCTGTGTATGAGCGTGCCTGACGGAGATGGATTTAGAATTATAATTGGTCACGTATTTTATCATGTAATGTTGGTCGCAGCCCGATCTTGTGCCGCACGCATACGGTTAAGCGAGGACGAACCTCGTAACAACATTACGGCGAAAGAAATAAACGACTCCCTTCGCCAAATTATCGCTCTTTATGATGGCAGCCGTGCGGTCCCTGCAACCGATGCGATTGCGGCAAAGCTATTGCCACATCAAGTCCTGATTGTTGAACGGCTGGCAAAAGGTCTGCGGCGCTTTGTGATTGCGCATGAAATGGGACATCTTTTGCTTTGGAAGACCGACGGAAAATTTAAAGATTTTGAAATGCCGTGGCGAACGCTAGAGGAGTTTGGACGAATTGCAAAGGCTCCCTCGCATCGCGTTACAGCGTGGGCCGACGAATTCGCCTGCGATATGATGGGAATCAAGCTGATGCAAGAGACTTCGCTCACGGAATTTAACGCTGATAACGAGTTCTCGCCTCAAAGCCACCTACCTCTCATGTGGGATTTCGCAGCCGTGCAGCTTTGGATGACTATGTGGGATCATATTCTCCACCGCATGAAGCTTTCCGGCCAGCCCGTTTCCGATACGCATCCACCACCGCAGGTCCGAATGATAGCGCTAGAACTTAGCTATCCACGCTGGTTGCAATCGTTTGGGAAGCAACTCAGCCAGATGTTCAGCTACAGAATGGAACACTTATAGGCAACATGACACCGGGGTTTGACACGCAGATTACACCGAAGACGCTGCGTTGCAGCGCAAACTGACGTTGGCTTATAACATAGACTTGCAGTTTAACGTCCAGCAAACAGCGATCGCCTCATTTACCAACCCCGCCAGAGGCGTTCGGCAAAGCTTCGTTCTTCAGGTCCACTCACATCACCATAAATTGCGGTCGTGCGTAGTGACGCATGCCCGAGCCATCGCTGCACCAAATGCGGCGGGAAGGTATTGAAGGCGGCAACTCCGAAAGTATGGCGCAGCCCTTTTGGCATCGCAGAGCTACCGTGCACATCTGCAGCGCGCATGACTTCCTTGACGTGACGCCATGCCGTACTTCGGCTCCAGTGCCAAAGTCGCGCCTGCGCTACCATTGGATCTCGCTGTGCGGCGTCAAGCTTGAACACGCAGTTCAATTCATGAAGGAGGTCCGCCGGCAATGGCACTTGACGCACGATGCCATGCTGGCGTCGCTTCAGAGTTTCAAATTCAACCGTGCCGGCCTCTAGGTCAAAACTTAACGGGACGAGCGCCAGGGCCTCAGAAATTCGAGAGCCGCCCCATGCGAGCGTCAGGCAGAATAGGCGCACTTTCATGTCAGCCTGGTTTACGGCCTGAACAAACCGGCGGCGCTCAGCGACATTCAGATACTTTCGGCCTCCCGAGTTACGCAGGCTCATCCCGTCGTAATACGGTTGAATCATCGTACGGGATTGGCTCGGGCGCTGCGCGCTCTGAAACGGTTTGGCCAATAATGTTGCAAGCGTTTTTGCAGCGAATTTCCGAGCATTTGATGAACTACGAACAGGTTTCGTGAACTCCTTTCTCGGTAGTGTCCTAATTTGATCTGACTGCGAGCGCCCACTTCAGTCCGCTTTCCAGAGTCCCGGTCGGGATTGTTGAAACGCAGGCTACAGCGGAATCACAGATTTTAACCATTTGAATTCCGTCCATTGCTCTCGATTGCCGAACGGATTCCTGAATCACAAGGGCAACCAAAGCGGCAGCGATAACGGTAAGAATCATCCTTGTATATCGATCCACCATTTTCCCCTCCTACTTGGATGTTTGCTCTACCAATTCCTCTAGCGACCATAGCCGATCCGTCACGCCAGCGGCCATAGCCGGTGTAACCCGCAGCGTCTTATGCAGCCGGACTAGATTGTAATGGGCAAAATGCAGGGCGACCGCAGCCTGCAAGTTTTCAAGCTTCTTGCTGAAAGCGTTGGTTAGGCGGGTAAAGCGCCTCATGCTCATCCGCATGGTCAAGTTTTGACGCTCGACCATGCTGGTCGAGATAAGGCGCTTGTCCGGTGAACCGGCAATCACCATGCGATCCACGCCTGTCACGCGCGGCGGTGCATAGCGACCCGGCCCGATAGGCTCGGCATCGTAAAATTTAACTATCTGCCCGTAGTCCACATCTGCACCAAAGGCCCGCTCAACCGCGTCCACGTAGGAGCGCAGCGAGTCGGACGAAATCTGCACTCGGTTGGTCAGCCGTTCCGAGAGATCGGTCATAAACGCCACGGCATTGTCACGGGAACGCTTGCCAACGCGGTAGGCCGGGACAAGCTTGGTTTCCGGGTCAATCGCCACAAAGGTCCACTGGTCGCCCAAACGGCGGCGATCATCGCCAGGCTTAAGATGCATTTGCTTCTTGCCGACATAACTCCAAATTTCGTCCACCTCGATCCTCTGGCACGGCAAATCGCGCATTTGCTCATTGGCGAGCACGGCGCAGCCGGTCCCGACCTCGACCATCAAACGCATGATGGTGTCGCGGTGCGTGTTGGTCATGCGCTCGGTCGAGCGAATGGAATTGCCTTCGACCAGACAGTTGATGATCTGGGTACGGCGGGCGAGTGGGGTGCGGTTCATGGCACTTGTTCCAAATGATCTGTATGCAGTATAGTTGACAAACCGGAGCTTGTCAACTAGAGTGCATACATGAATTTTAAAAAGGCTACGGACGGCCTATTCAATCGCGTTTCGCATGAGGATTTAGCGGAACAATTGGCCGTATCTATAGCGGCGATCCGCCAAGCCCGTCTGGATCCGGGCGCCAAGGCTTACCGCGCTCCCCCCAAGGGTTGGGAGCGGGCCGTGGCCGATCTGGCAGAAAATAGGATCCGCCACTATCATCAACTATTGGGGGAACTCGCAAAGAGTACAGCCAACGATAAGGGCCGGTCCGGATCCGGCGGAGTGGCATGAGTTATACGCTCAATCGAATAGACAACATTCTAAAAAGCCAGTTCGACGGGCATATCGATATGTCAGATTGGGTAAATCGTCCGGCAGCGGATGTGCGCAAAGCATTTTTGTCGCGAGCCGTTGCCGCGCTTTGCATCAAAAAGCTTGCGGACGTGGATGTAGAGACCGCCGCGAAGGCCGTCACAGATGGATTTAACGACAATGGTCTAGATGCAATCTACTTCGACCAAAAGAATGATGTTCTGCTTTTGGTACAGAGCAAATGGAGCGATGACGGATCCAAACCCCTCGACGCGGCAGACAGCAATGCCTTTGCAGTTGGTGTGCGAGATTTGCTGGCCGCGCGATTTGATCGTTTTAATACGAAGGTTGCGGCAAAACAGTCAGAAGTAACTGCCGCTCTCTATTCCGAACGGCCCATTCAAATTTCAATGGTTACGGCGCACACAGCAACTCAGGTTATTTCACCTCATGTGAAGCGAAAAGTTGACGATCTTATCAATGAATTAAACGCCGCAGTGCCTATAGCGAACTGTATCCATTACGACCAGGGTGGCATCTATGGCCTCATCACATCTGAATCACAGCCCGCCAAAATTAAACTGCAAGTAGGACTTAAGGACTGGGGTTTTATCGAGACACCTTTTCTCGCTTACTATGGCCGAGTCCATATCAATGAGATTGTTCAGTGGTGGAATGACCACCGCAACGCGCTGTTCACGCAAAATCTGCGCTTGTTCTATCCCAGCTCTGATGTGAATGACGCGCTATCGCGCACCTTGCAGTCAAATTCAGATTTTTTCTGGTATTTTAATAACGGCATTACCATTATTTGCGATACAATCGCAAAAGCCCCAGTTGGTTCTCCGGGCCGGTTAGTCGGCGTTTTTACGTGCCACGGAGCGAGCATCGTAAACGGTGCACAGACTGTCGGCACAATCGGGAAAAACGGAGAAATACCAAAACCAAATCCTGAAGCAGAAGGGCCAGAAGCCTGGGTACAGGTTAGAATAATATCGCTAGAAAAGTGTCCGCCAGATTTCAGCCGTGCAATTACTCGCGCGGCCAACTTACAAAATGCTGTGGGTTATCGCGAATTTGCAGCGATGGATCTAACTCAACATCGATTAGCAATCGATTTTGCTCTCGACAAAAGAATATACACCTACAAGCAAGGTGACGTGGATCCTAAAGGGAACGAAGGGTGCAGTATTGTTGAAGCGACCCAAGCCTTAGGTAGCGCATACTCGGCCGCTCTTGCCGTTCAGGTAAAGCGAGAAATCGGTCAAATATGGGCTGATACTCAAGCTTCACCTTACAAAGATTTATTCAATGACAAATTGACCAGCATCCAAGTCTGGCGATCGGTCCTTCTGATGCGCGCAGTTGACGAAGAACTGCAAATACTTCGCAGCAGCGAGGCTCCTCGCGCTGACATGGTAGGGATCCATCTAAACAGAATTATTTTGCATCTCGTCTTTCAGGATATAGACGTAAAAAAATTGAGACACGATCAAGCCGATCAAGCCGATCTAATCGAGGCGGCCAGAAATGCCGCCAAAAACATATTCGCTCCTGTGGCAAATTATATTCAAGAAAATCATGCGTCCGACTATATCGCTGTTCTTTGTAAGAATAATGCCAAGTGCGAAGACCTAGTGTTGGAATTATCAAAAGGTGCCGTGCCAAAACAGGGCACCCTATTCCAATGAGCGAAACTGCAAACACGGACGAGTTAAAACGAGCCGTCGAATCCCAGCACGGCTGTACAGCCACGCTCGCCCAGTCGGTGCCCGTCAAAGAGACGTTTGGCGGCAAGACGGTCTGGGAAGGCATCGTCCACGTTTTCCGAATCAAAGGCCACCACAGGGCGACTACAGCCTATGCCTGGTCATCCCCGATAGAGGGAAGCGATAAGCGGCGGTTTTTTGCCGTCCTACACCTGCCGCCGATTACGTCGCCGGCGGAGGCTGTGCGAGCGGCTATCGTGGCGGAGCAACGGAGAGGCTGACTTGAAACTAGAAGCCTATTTGCTTTCCGTTTTTGTAGGCATCCCGGTAACATGGGGATGGTCAGCACTTCTCTTTAGGCTTTTAGCCAAACGATTAGGTCCCGCACCGCATTCGACGGAACGTATTTGGTGGCTGCCGATGCTTACTGGCATTACGGAACGCGCCATTGCTACAACTTTAGTTATTTGGACGCCTAAGCTTCTTGCTCCTTTTATTGGCGGATGGATTGCATTGAAGGTTGCAGGAGGGTGGGGCCTTCTTAAAGAGCCTACTACCCGGAACCGTGCGACCTTTGTTATTGGCTTGTTGGGAAGCGCGGTGTCATTCACGTGGGCTATTTGGTGGGGCATTTATGCTGCACCGGGAGCGGTCGCATTGTTGAATAAATCAAATTAGGACACTACCCCTTTCTCATATCATTTGCGTGGAATTCCCTAAGTATATCAGAAGTCTGAAACACAATTGGCCATTCTGTAGCATCCAACCTGAGCTGATCATGAAGCGGAGGTTGGAATGCGCACGATTTCAAGGCCGTTACTGGGGTTCGTTTTCGCTTGTGGCGCAGGCCTGGGCGCCAATGCGGCCGATCTGCCGGCCGCATACAAAGCCGCGCCTCCCGCCGCACCGTACAATTGGACTGGCTTCTATATCGGCGGCAATCTCGGCTACGGCTGGGCCCACGCCGACGCGACCGCAACAGTCGCTGGCACTGCCACCACCGGCTCCGAAAATCTCAACGGCGTCCTCGGCGGCGGCCAGATGGGCTTCAACTGGCAGACAGGCAACTGGGTGCTCGGCCTTGAGACCGATTTCCAGGGCACGGGCCAGCGCGTAGCGACAAGCGCGTCCTCGGGCGGCGTGACCGCTACAGAGACCGACAGCATCCCGTGGTTCGGCACCACCCGCGTGCGTGCGGGCTTCGCGCAGGGCAATTGGCTCTTTTACGGGACCGGCGGCATCGGCTACGGCGAGTTCAAATCGACACTCGCGCTCAGCGGTGCCGCGACCGGCTCCGCCAGCGCCTCAGAAACACGGGCAGGCTGGGTCGCAGGAGGCGGAGTTGAAGCAGCAATCAACAACAGCCGTTGGACCTGGAAGATCGAATACCTGCACCTCGATAGCGGCACTATATCGGCTAATTACACGATTGCGGGCGTGCCGGTCGCCACGAGTGCGCGGGTGACCGACGAGATTGTGCGAGCCGGCCTGAATTATCGCTTCTAAGCCATTGCCGTGCGCCAGCTTCGCTGGCCATTGCGGGGGTTCGAGACCCTCCGCGGGGGCTCGTTCAGGACTCGCTATCCGATCCGCTTCCTGCGCTACTGGTTCATGCGCATGCTCCTTGAGGAGCTTCATGCACGGTTGGGGCGGCCCCTGTCGGTGCTGGAGGTCGGCGTCGGCGACGGCAAGATGCTTCGGTTCCTCGACGGCCCAGGCCTGGGTGATGGCCGATATGGGCTGCCGCCGTGGATCGGCCAGTGGGACGGGCTGGACGTCAAGTGCGAAGGCGAAACGCTATGCCGGCACTCCTATTCGCAATTTATTGAGGCTGATATAGAAACGGCGGTCGATCTGCCAACGCGGCAGTACGATGCCATCGTGCTCCTACACGTTCTGGAGCATCTTTTCTCGCCTGAAAAATCACTCACTCGTCTCATGGGCGCCCTGCGGGACGGTGGCGCGCTGATAGGCGGCTCACCAACAATGCCGGATGCGACCGCGCTGCTGCATGAGCCGTGGCTTCGCCATCGAAATAAAGCGCTATGGCAGGATGTGTTGGCCCATCGACATCTGTCAGTGATTACACCCGGCCGAATCCGACGCTTTGCCAAAAAGAATGCGCTATCGGTCGATCTAGTCGCCGGCGCTTTCTTTTGCCGGTGGACAAATTTCACGGCAGAAAATTCTCAAATATGGATACGGTCAAATTTGGCGTGGGGGGCACTCTGTCCCTCTCTTGGCGGCGAATTGTATTTCTCGATCCAGAAGGCGGCCAACTCGGCGTGGGATTGACGGTGTTCGAATATGTGACGCCGGCAGGCCGGTTATCCTTTGCGTAGCTGAATTGCTTGGTCTGTCCGAGCGCGTCGAGCCCCGATTTAAGGCGGCTCGTCGTGTTCTCGTGAGTGTAAGTGACCGTGCTGCCGCCCGCCTATGTTTCCTAAGTGAGCCGGCCCTGGTTCAAAAAATCCGTCAGGTCAACATTCCTCTACCAAAGCGGTGCGCCATGCATCCGTTAGCTTGTCAAATCTGAACTTGCCTTCTTGAGGCACCTGACGAGCGAAAGCTATTGATGTTGCTTGTAGTGCTTCGATCGGTCTGGAAAATTTGTCCTTTACGTCAATCAGCAGACCAATCACAGCGATGTCGTTGTCTTTCTCACAATAGCTGCACCATTCACCTCCATCGGAGGCGCAGACATATCTATCGACACGATATAGCCAAGCATAAAGACGATTGCCACAATGGCAGCCCGACGTGGAGAACGCCATCTCATCTCGCCTCGCTCCGAAACTGATTCATGGAACGAACAACATAGACTCTAATCATATTTCAATTTCTCGCCTCTCCAGACCACTCGAATTGTGTCACATGCCATTTTAGCGAACACTGTAGCCCACGAGGATCTTTACTAGCCCTCTCTTTCCCGACAGGTATTCCATGGAGATAACTCTCAGGGCAAGAACATGACCCTGTTGGGCTGCGCTATTCAGATACGTTTCGCAAGCGCCAGGATCGTCATCTAAATGCTTGTTAGCCAGCAGGAGGCGATGAGCCCAATATGCAGCGGATGGAATTTTTTGTGCTACCGCCCGATATGAAACATAAGCTTTCTGAAATTCGTCAGATCTATAGTAGATGCCGCCGAGGCGATAAGTAGCCAGGACGTATCCAGACTTTTCAGCGATGAGGTAATACTTCTTCGCTTCATTGATATTCTTCGCGATGCCGTTCCCCGATTGATGGAGAATACCTAGACAATAGGCCGCCTCAACTAATTCATCCGAATTATCGCTTATGATTTGCTCGAAAATCGCAATAGCATCCTGGAGCTGCCCCTCCCGCAGCATAACTTTTGCGGCGTTCAATGAAGAAGTGTCGTTCATGTAATTGCGTTAGCTATCTGAGGCGAGGTTGCCATCTGCGTCGTAGGTCAGCACCTGACCCGACAGGTTTGTCAACTGGTTTTGCACGCCTACTACGCGGCAGCCTAGCTATTGCGCCAGATGACAAGCCCCTCCTGATCGTAAGCGGTCACAAATACTTCTTTGGTTAAGTGGGCAATGGCATCTACGACATTAGGTGCGCTCACGTAGTTAGATGAAATGTCGCTTTCTTGAATAACATATGAGTGAATACACCAATAAAAAGATAACTCACTAGGGAGCGGATGGTGCTTTCCATTGTGAGAAGATCAATGTCATCCCTCTGGAGAAAATAATACACGTTCTCATCGTCAAAAAGTTTTTTTGAGTTGTCTGTCGCACAGCCGGGTCGCTCGGCTTAGCCCATACGTCCTGAAGAATGCAGGTACCAGTACCTTGGACCTTCCATAAACTCAAAAGATGTGCAGCGAGCCAAATGTTCGTGTCATGTCGGTGCATTAAGCCGCCCACATTAAAGGATTTCGCGCGCTGGGTGCTGGTCTGTTCTGGAACAAGCGCGTAGGCCTTTCCGAGCGTAAGCGGTAGCTCCAAGAGCTTGCTGAGAGTCCTCCTCCTTGTCGCAAACATTCCTGAACGTACGCAATGCCGTCCGGTCCTATTTCCCTTTCGATCAATTTTATCATGGCTAATTCTAAGTCCTAAGTTCTATTCTGCCATCAGGGAACCACCGATACCATTGGCCGTTCGGTGCTCTGTAATCCATATGAGGCCCAATAGGCGGCGGATGCGTGGCGTCCGGATGAAGGCTCTCACCCGTTTCTGGATTATACCAATTACCATTGGGATCTCCTGGTTCGCTTCCTGGCGCACCCCGCCATTCCCATCCAGGACCGGGTGGCTCCGTCATATCCTCGGGAAACTCCGGTACCGGTGGACTGGTGGACGAACCATCATTGGCGGCTCTTCAAGCAAGAATGGAGGTACCCATTGTACTTGCTGATTATTTGAACCGGAATTTAGACATCCATCTACTGATGGGGGTATGGGTTGAATCGGAAATAAGCCCAGCGGATCGGTGCGAGTAAGTGGGTTGCCTTGTACGTAGCTAAACAGGTTGGCCGCGTTCGAAATGGAAGAATTGTCACTTTGTGGACCGCCGAACGGAATGCCAGAGCCGGCGATCGCATCACCAATTGGATCGCGTGAGAGCCATCTCCCGGAAGTCGGGTAGTAAGCGCGGTACTAAGTCGGATATAGCCCGTTACTGCATTGTAGAACATGCCGGCATAGCCGAAATCAGTGACCGGCGTAGTTCCTTGCAGAGCATTGCCATAAGGGTCGTAGTCGTAGGCCGGCGCGCTGCTGGTGCTGACAAAGGCACGGCGCACCGAGCCGATTTGGTCTCGACCCTAGTACTAGGATTGTGCCGGCGTACCCGGAACGAATTCGCCCTCGGCATAATTTTCCCCGTGGTCGAATTGCTTGCGCCGCGCGCCTGGCAGATCCGCATATTGCACCAAATGTAGGAAGTCGTGACCGCGCTGCCGCCACCCGCGGGCATGCTCGATATCGCGGTGCGCCGACTGAGGCCGTCGTAGGCAAAGGCGGTCTCTTTGCCGGATTGCCCCGGATAGGTGATGCCGACCAGACGGTTTTCGGCATCCCAGGTGTAATTGCGCTGACGAACCGACGGTGCGTTGCCGTCGGCGTCGTCTCACTGCCTGGCCAGAGAGGTTCGTCAGTTGGTTCAGATTGTTGTAGCTCGCTGTTTGCGTGCCCGCGGTTGGATATACGGCGGCGCTGTCGCTCGTCTCACCGATCGCAGTGATGAAACTCTCTGGCGTCGTTGTATACGTGTAGTTTGAATATTGACCGGCCGACAGACCGGTATTGCCGATGCTCGCCAGCCGGCGGTCGCCGGAGTTCGGGAGATAACCCCAGGCGGTCGACAAGGTTGTATTAGCAAGGGACCTCTCGGTGATCTGCCCCGTCTCGCCAAGATAGTTTATCGTGAATGAGCCAAGGTCGCCGCCGTAAGCTCTGAGGCGGCCAATCGCATAGTATGCGAATGACTCCGTCCCGGCCCGGCGACGGTTCAGAGGTTATGAGCTTCGAGAGCGTCATAAACATAGGTAATTGCACTGTTCGCGAGTGGGCCCTGTTCCTGCTGCAACTGAAGGAGCAGCTCGCGAGCCGACTGGATTATAGCTGTACTGTGTCGTGCCATTGCCATCGGTCATCGACGCGACGCGCGGAGGGTGAGAGGGGTCGTCGGCGCTTTGCAACCATCGGAGTGAAATTCACCGACTGGATTGAGATAAGTAATTCCCGCGAGCCGATTATTTCTTTTGGCGTAAGTGTATTGTTGGTCTGACCGAGCGCATCGAGTACTGATTTGAGCCGGCTCGTCCGTGTTCTCGTAAGTGTAGGTGACGGTGCTGTTGTTGGCATAGGTTTTCAGTATGAGTGGGCCTTCGACGTCGTAGTTCCACGTCGTGGTATTGTTCTGGGACCAATGAGGCTGGTGAGCTGCACGCAGCACGATATAGCGCGAACCTGGTCAGGTTGCCGAGCGGATCGGTTATCGAAGTCAGTCGCCGGTCGGCGTCGTGCGCGTAGGTCCATACCCGGCCCAAGCGGTCCTGGTATGAGGCGAGATCGAGCTTGTCGTGATTGAGAGGTCCGTCGTGCCGTCGGGGTAAGTGAGTTTGGTGACTCGGTTCGCCGCATCATAGTCGTATGTGGCCGTCCAGCCTTCCAAGTAGGTAAAGGTCCTGACCCGATAATAGGCGTAATACGTGTAGGTGGCAGCGGTGACACTGTGGCGTTGATGATCGTGGTTAGGTCGCCTGACGTGTTCTATTGGTAGGCTCTCGTGTGGCCCAGCGGATTGGTGACCGATGTCAGCTGTCCGGCAGCGTTATAGTCATAGTTTGTCGTTTCGCCCGCGGCGTCGGTGTAATAGATCGATCGATGTTGCGTATTGTAGATGGATCTGGGCGATGATCATTTGGATCCCGTACGCCGTGGTCTGGCTGATAGCGGACAAATCGATATGATTGGCATAGGCGAACGACGTTGTGCGGCCAACGGGATCGATGGTTTCGGTCAGTTTGAAATACCCGGTCGTATCGTGGGACGCTTGACTGGGCTGTTTCGTGCCGTCGTCGAGCGCGCGGCCGGTCGCAACTGGCTTTCATACATTGCGGTAGTAGAGGGACTGCGTATGCCCTGGATAATTATACCAAATGCGATTTTCGAGCGGATATTTGACGCTTTCGATGCTGGTCGACTTGAGCGTGGCGTTGCTGGCCAAGTGATTAAAGTGCGGATCACGGGCCTTGCTGTAGTCGCAGCCGCCGGTGGGCGTGCACCCCGCCAAAATGTAGGCGTTCTTGTCCCAATGGAAGCTGTCGCGGTACGTTAGGTATTCGTTTTCTGGGTGAGCGGCATGCCCACCGGGACGGTGTTGTCAGGGTCGCTGGCCGGAACGGGTGCGGGTTCTAGCCATCCCTCACGTTCGTGATAGCCCAATGGGTCGGTAACATCCACGAAACGTAGCGGTCCGCCAGTTCCTGGGGCAGTGTATGAAAAGTTCGTTGTGCCATAGGGGGTGGTCAACGAATTGACGAGCGAATTAGCGTCATAGGTAAAGCTTGACGTCAGCCCGATCACATCGGTGATGGAGCTCAGGCGCGCGCTGGCGTCGTAAGTTAGTGTCGCACTACGGCCAAATGGATCTGTGATCTGCGTAATCAGCAGCTGATGGCTAGGCAGACCATATGTGAAAGTCGTTTGCCGTCCGGTCGCATCGGTCAACGACACGAGCCGCTGCTGGTTATCATAGTTGAGCGTGAGAGCGTTGCCTTGCGGGTCGATAACCTGGCTTAAAAAGATATTCCTCGGATAACTCGTGCTGCCGTTGGATTGTGCGTAAATCTCGATGCTGCCGTCCTGGAGCTGGCGCTGGTAGGTGATTGGTGTCTGTGACGCTCGTACGAGTGATCGGCCCCCACTAAGTGGTCCGGGTCGAATGTTAGTTTAGTGTTTGCATTGGCGCTACCGATTTGACGGTTGGCCAGGCGATAACCTCAGGCGCCGGCGGCCGGTATCCCAGCGATGAATGCGGACGCGCGGTGTTGTAGTGCTTGCGCCATTGCTCGATGACAATCTGGGCCTCTTTCAGGCTGTAGAAGATCTCCCCGTTGAGCAGTTCGTCGCGCAGCTTTCCGTTGAAGGATTCGCAGTAGCCATTCTCCCAGGGACTGCCAGGTTCGATATAGGCGGCCTTGGCTCCGACGGCCGCAATCCATTCCCGAAGTGCCGTTGCCACGAACTCGGGGCCGTTATCAGACCGGATGTGCGTTGGAACCCCGCGAAGTATGAAGAGATCCGCAAGAACATCGATGACGTCCGTGGCTTTGAGCTTGCGGGCTACTCGGATAGCAAGGCTCTCGCGTGTGAACTCGTCGATCACGCACAACATGCGGAAGGCTCGACCATCGTGGGTGCGATCGCTGACAAAGTCATAGGACCACACGTGATTGGCACGCGCCGGCCGAAGCCGGACGCATGATCCGTCGTTGAGCCATAGACGGCTCCGTTTAGGCTGCCTTTGCGGAACCTTTAGCCCCTCACACCGCCAGATCCGTTCAACGCGCTTCTTGTTCACTGCCCATCCGGCCTCGCGTAGCAGCGCCGTGATCCGGCGGTAGCCGTAGCGGCCGTATTGACGGGCAAGAGCTATGATGTCGGCCTTCAGTGCTGCCTCATCATCTGGCGTCGTCGGAGCTTTGCGTTGTGTGGATCGATGCTGCTGAAGAACCCGGCAGGCCCGACGCTCGGAGACACCAAGCTCGGCCTTTACATGATCCACACACGCACGTCGGCGTGCGGGGCTTAGAAGTTTCCCTTGGCGGCCTCGGTCAGGATTAGCTTATCCAGCGTCAGATCGGATACCGCTCGGCGCAGCCGGCCGTTCTCGGTCTCCAACTCCTTCAGCCGCTTGACCTGGTCGCCCTTCAGGCCGCCGTACTCACTTCGCCAGCGATAATACGTCACTTCCGTTACACCGATCATTCGGATCGCATCCACCACCGCATGGCCTTGTGACGTCAGTACATCAACTTGCCGAAGCTTCGCCACAATCTCTTCAGCCGCATGCCTCTTCCTTCCCATCTCCGTTTCCTCCTCTGTCAAAAACATACATCAGGGAGGACCACTTCAAAGGGGGCAGATCACCTGGCCGCGAGCTTGTCGTAGCGCGTCGCGACCCGCCGATACTGTTTGATCTTGTTGAAGAACCATTCGACCGGGTTGCGCGAACGGTAAAGATACGGGCTAAGCCACTGGTTACAAATCAGGTGCTACTCATAATCGTGCGAATACTAACGTAGGGGTGATCGTTTGGCCTAAGCCGCTTTACCCCTTGAGATGGGTCGAAACCAGGCGGCAGGTACTCCTTTAAACCGAAGATTCCCGGATAGATCACTGGATTGGGGGCGGATACCGAAGCAGTCTGCTGTCCATTCGTGGAGATTGCCGTGTAGGAGTATTCCGCGCCAATCACAAATGGCCCTGAGTCTGTAAAACCATCTGGCGACTGGTCGACCCCAGCGTTTCCCTGAGGCTGACCATAATTCTGAACATTATAGGGCACAGCAGTCGCATTGATGCCAGTGGGACTGTTTATTTGGTTGCGCTGTACGGTCAACTGTTTGGCCCAGTCGCCTGTAAGATTCCAAGTCACTACAATCCTGCCAAATGGTTTCGCTTGGGCCTGAACATTTTGGACAGCGCCGGGATAGGGCTGCACACTACCTGTTTGGCCGCCGCTTGGCTGGCTGCCGCCACTGCTCGCACCAGATTTCGATTTTGTTGTCTGCTTTTGAGGGGGCAGTTGAAATGGGGCCTCGCCGGACTCCGTGGCCACAAGCGCAGACCATATATACGTATATTGGGTACTGGGCTGGAGGTTCTTCGTAAACAGCGTACTACCAAAATCCGGGGGCAAATTGGTTTGAGTCTCAATTAACTTACCGCTCGGATCATATTCATTTATGACCACCGAATTGGGCGAAAACACAGGATCGCCGGCTTCTGTTTGCCAGGAGACCGAGATTGACGATGGTGACTGGGCATAAAGGGAAACTTGCATGGCTGACGAGTTCTCCTTCCGATAGGAAACTCACTGCAAGGTAGCCAGAGTCGGAATGAGAACTCCGGCCCGCCGCTGGCCTAGCGGCCATTTATTGAACCAGCGGGTGGTATACTAGTGCATTGGCGTGATATTATCTACGTGGTGACCCAAAGGTTCCAGACCCGATCACTTCACTAACTGACGCTTCAATGTCATCAACTGGCGCTTCAATGTCATCGGCGAAGTCTTCGCCGGTCGATATCGCCATCCCCAAGGACTCGTCATTTGGGAAGCCAGCAATGTCGATAGCCGTCAGTTCAGAATGCGACTACCATTCACATCAGTTCGGAGTACATGCGAAAAATCTCGGTTCAGCAAATTCCACGCTGAAGGCGGGGCTTCACCCCGGCCTTTGATCTCAAAGGAGGCATGATATGTCTCACGTTGATGGAACCGCTAACTCCACGGCCAATTATGGAGTCAAAGGTGAAAATTCCAGTCCAGCGCCATCGAAGGGCTTTGTCCAAAACAAAGTCGTTGCGCTCGAAACTGTGATAACCGGGGTTTGGGGTGATGCGCCAAACTACGTTGGCGTTACGGGGACGAGCAACACAGGCCAAGGCGTTACAGGGACGAGCAATACAGGCCAAGGCGTTTGGGGCGGAAGCCAGCCTGGCCCCGATAACATCAGCTACGGCCGTTATGGTTTTTTGGGCGGACGCGATCCGCTTTATAATGACGATGCCGGCGCTTGCGGAGTGAGCCAGGGTCAGGGCGTTTTTGGTCAATCTACCGGCGCAACCGGCACGGGCGTGTATGGCAATGGTTATTATGCGCTGCGCGGCGACAGCCCCAATGGCACGGGTTTCATTGGCGGCATTGACCCTAAGTATAAGCAAAAAGCCGGGGTGTATGGTTCGAGCGACCAGCAAGGGGTGGTAGGTGCTTCGACCGGAGGCCACGGGACGGCGGTTTATGGTGACAGTACGGATGGTGACGCCATCCGGGCCGAAACAACCACCGGCACGGCCATTCGGGGCACGGCGTACAACGGGGGTTATGCGGCGCAATTCAATGGCAATGTCAATGTGACGAATGGCAATGTCGTAGTAGCGGGAGATGTTCAACTAACCAATATGGATTGCGCCGAAGATTTCGACGTGATGGCCGATGTGTCTATCATGCCCGGAACGGTGATGGTGTTGAGCAAGGACGGGACGGTGACACCCAGTGCGCAAGCCTACGACCCTCGTGTGGCGGGCATCATCTCGGGTGCGGGCGATTTGAAGCCGGCAATTATGCTTGGTAGGCGGGTAACGGTTCGACCAAGGGTGACCATCGCTCTGATGGGCACGGTTTATTGCAAAGTGGACGCTAGCGAGAGCGCCATCGAGACGGGCGATCTGCTAACGACCTCGGCGATCGAGGGACACGCGATGAAGGCTGTAGATCGCCATCGGGCGTTCGGCGCGGTGATCGGGAAGGCGATGCGGGGGCTGGAATCTGGCCGCGGGTTGATACCGGTTCTTATCGCGCTGCAATGAGCTCTTCGTCTTGGCAGGAGAACCCGTCGCTTATTTCTTAGCCCCATCCTCTCTTCGCCTTATGCCTCGGCGCGTTGGGTCTGGTCGGCTGGCGCAGGAAGCGGAAGAACGCTGCAGCTTTCGCGTAACTGCCACTGCAAAAGCTAATGCATGATAGAATATCTATTTGAATTGCTTCGAAGCAAATTAAGCAAGAAGGGCGTTGTATTTTTCGCCCTCATCGGAATCGTTGCGACTACTAGTTGGATTGCCTATACGTTTTTTACCGACAACACGAAGCATTCGTTTGATACATACTACGATTTGAAATCAAATTTGTGCGTTCGCGCAGTCGACAGTACTGCGAAAATGGCGACTTCAAACGACCCAAACGAGATTAAAAAGGCAGCAGCAGAATTTGATGAGCTCTATTGGGGCAAACTTGTTCTCATAGAGGACAAGGTTCTCGAAGGAGCAATGGTCGAATATCGTAAACTAATTTCGGACCCTAAGGATCAACTCAACGGTGAACTACAGTTAGACGATTTAGCAAACAAGAGAATTGATAGACGCCTCCTTCGACGCGGCAGCCTTTTGGTTTCGCAAGCATGTTTTGATCTCATTCAGCCCCAATGGATCGATCAAGTAATTGCCGTATTTCGAACTCCTTCAAAGGTGCGTTTAACCAAATAACAGTGGCCTTGGATCTCCGGATTAGGGCAACCGGCATGATCCAAGGAGATGCACGTGCAAATTTCGGTACTGGCACTTAGAGGACAATCGCCGCGTCGCAACATTTTGTCCGCTAATGTCAGCCAGCTCAACCGGTCGACGCAACGCAGGCGTTAAATCTCTCTGCTGGGGTTTCGAATTGCAAGGTCTCCCGTGGCCGTTCATTGAGCTGACGCGCCACTTTGTTCAAATGGGCTTGCGAGTGCACCGACAGGTCGGTGCCCTTCGGAAAGTACTGTCGCAGCAGACCATTGGTGTTCTCGTTCGACCCGCGCTGCCATGGACTCTGCGGATCGCAGAAGTAAACGTCGATGTTGGTTGCCAAGGTAAATCGTCGATGGTCTGTCAGTTCCTTGCCGCGGTCCCAGGTCAGCGACTTATAGAGCTCACTGGGTAGCTTTTTGGCCTGCTTGATGAGCGCAGAGATGACCGTCTGGGTGTCCTTGTTGGCCACCTTCGCCAGCATCACGTAGCGCGTATGACGTTCGACCAGGGTCGCGATGTAGCTGTTCTTTGACCCGGTCAAGAGATCACCCTCCCAATGACCAGGCACCGCCCGATCTTCAACCGCTGCCGGCCGCTGACGGATTGAGACGATGTCCTTGATCCGCCCCCGTCCATCGCCATTGAGGCCCGCCGATTTTGATCGGCGGATGGTCCGCCTCGATCGAAGATAGCCGAGCAGCTCCTTCTTAAGCACCCCGCGGGCTTGAACAAACAGGCTGCGATAGATCGTCTCGTGGGACACGTGATAACTCTCATCGCCAGGATGGGCTCTCTTCAGCCAGCCGGCGACCTGCTCGGGCGACCAGTTCAATCTCAGCTTGCTCGCCACTGCCTGTCGTAGCCGCGCACTGTTCGCCAGCTTACACCGCTTCGGGCGACGAGCCCGGGCCCAGGCTGTCTCATCAGCCAATGCAGCCCGGTATCCATCATAGCCACCATTGCGGCTGAGTTCCCGGCTCACCGCCGAGGCCGAGCGGCCCAGCAACCTCGCCATCGATCGTGCCGATTGACGCGCCGCAATGCCTCTGGATATTTCCTCGCGTTCGACGAGCGTCAGTGCCAGCCGTGAGCGACGCCGGGGTGGAGGACGTATCCCACCGTGCGGCGCCACCTGATTATAAATCGATGAGGACGGCTTACCAAACGCCCGCCCAATCGCTTTGAGCGACTCTCCCCGCTGCCAACGATCCCATAACTCCGTCTTCTCTGCCGCAGTGAACCCGCGACGAAACCTCTGATCCATCGCCACACCCCATCTTTTCCCTCAAAGATAAAGCGTTGCGTCGATCAATTGAGACCACCGACCAAGAGCAGACATTAGCGGGCGGCTTTTAAATTTGGTTCCGATATTGGGATTTATCGGAACCAATTTATAAACTTCCTCCAAGCTGCAGGTAATGGAGGTCCTTCATGCGAACCAACAAATATGGCGTCCGAGGTTTGAAAGGCGTTCAACTGAAAAGAGGTCTCGTCTATTTTTGGACGCCGCCTGTCTCGTTACAAAAGGCTGGAGTCTTTAAACACAAAACTCTTGGCACGGATTTCGCTATTGCAGTTGCAAAGGCTCAAGATTGGAATGCGAGGCTCGAAGCGCATCGTCGAGCTAGGAACGGAATAAAGCCGGTGCTTGTAACAATTAATCCAATGACGTTTGGTTTTCTTGTGAGACAATTTGAGGCATCACCAAAATTCGCTCGGTACTCACGTGTGACACGGCAGGACTATTCGAACATTTATCGAAACGTCGAGACTCAATTTGTGAATGATCAACGAATGTTTGGCGAAGTGAAACTCTCAGAGGTAACAAAGCAGCTGGCATACTCTGTGTACGAACAAAATGTGATAGATCATGGTCACGACTCCGCAAATAAAACGATATCCGCCTGCCGAGTGGCATTCCGCTACGGAATGCTGAAATTCGCCGAGATCACATTCAATCCATTCTCGCAACTCGACAAACTGACGTCACCGCCTCGACGACAACGGTGGAGTGATCAACAGCTTATTAGCTTTATGAAGAGCGCAGAAGAATTGGGATACCCATCAGTCGGGCGCTGCGCGCTCATGTGCATGGAAATGGTGCAACGGCCGGGCGATATCTTGAGCCTAAGATGGGGTGCATATGATGAGCGTGACAGAACTTGGCATATCCGCCAAAGCAAACGTGGTACTCTGGTACACATTCCTGAAACAGACCGCCTTCGAACTGCGTTAGCCGCCGCCAGACAGTTGGCAAGGGAACGGTCTGCTGGCGCGGTCTGTGAGGAGCTTGTCTGCCCGACGGTAACTGGCAAAAGGTGGCATAGACGCAATTTCACCAAGACTGCGCGGCGTATCGCTAGAACGGCTGGGCTACCCGACGATCTTCAGATACGCGACCTACGCCGTACGGGCGCGACAGAAGGTGCGTCTGCTGGTGCAACGCCTGCGGAGCTTATGGCTGTGGGTGGTTGGGCCAACCAGGCGTCCATTCGCCCCTATCTTGTTCAAACCGTAGAGCAGGCTGCGACCTTCCAAGCAAAACGAGATGCTTATAGGCGCGTTCTTGGCGTCCGCGAGCACCGGGGGATAGCGAATACGCGGCCCCAATTATTGCCACCGGAATTGCCACCGGACGGTCGATAACCGACACGGATTAGGCGGTACGGGCCGTGGGCGCGAGTCTCAAAAACGTCAATTAAATAGGCCTATTCGATACTAGGCAGCATGGGCACGGATGGCCCAGGTAGAATTACAAAACCGCTGCTCTACCGCTGAGCTAACCCGGCTTGGGCCAAAGAGCTATCAGCGTCGCCGCGTCGCCACAAGTCGCGCCTGACCGGGCTTGGTCCGTCGGCGGCAGCGAAACGCCCCGCACCGGAGGTGCGGGGCGCTCGAAGTTGGAGAGGGGCAGCCGGCTTCAGCCGCCCGCCGTAGTGTTACAGGACGGTGATGTCGCGATCCTTCGTCTCGGGCAGGAAGATCAGCCCGACGACAAAACTCATCGCCGCGATCACGATCGGGTACCAGAGGCCGGAGTAGATGTTTCCGGTCGCCGCCACGATGGCAAAGACGGTCGCCGGCAGGAAGCCGCCGAACCAGCCGTTGCCGATGTGATAGGGCAGCGACAGACCCGAATAACGGATGCGGGTCGGGAACAGTTCCACCAGCCAGGCGGCGATCGGTGCGTACACCATGGTGACGTAGATCACCAGGATGGTCAGCAGAATCACAGCCATCGGGTAGTTGATGTCGGCCAGGGCGGCGGAGGGCGGGTAGCCGTGCTTGGTGATGGCATCACCGAGCTGCTTGGCGAAATCAGGCGCCGCCGTGGAGATTGTCTGATCGCCGACCTTAACGCTCGCCTTGGTGCCCGCCGGCGCCACCTCGTTCTGGTAGTTCACCGAACGTGTGACCAGCGCCGACTTGGCGATGTCGCACGAGGTAGTGAACTTGGCGGTGCCGACCGGATTGAACTGGAACGAGCATTCGTTCGGGTCCGCGATTACGGTCACCGGCGCAGAGGCCAGCGCGGCTTCCAGCTTTGGATTGGTAAAGTGGACAAGGCCCTGGAAGATCGGGAAATAGGTCACGACCGCCAGCGCAAAGCCCGCCAGGATGATCGGCTTGCGGCCGATCTTGTCCGACAACCATCCGAAGACGATGAAAAACGGCGTGCCGAGCAGGAGCGAGACCGCAATCATGATCTGCGCCTGAATCGCCGGCACCTTGGCCGTCAATAGTAGGAAGAACAGCGCGTAGAACTGTCCGCCATACCAGACGACTGCCTCGCCGGCAGTGGCGCCGAACAATGCGAAGATCGCGATCTTGGCATTCGTCCAGTTGGCGAAGGCTTCGGTCAATGGCTGCTTGGAGCCTTTGCCGAGTTCCTTCATGCGCTGGAACAGGGGCAACTCGTTGAGCTTGAGCCGGATCCAGATCGAGACCGCGAGCAGGATGGCCGACAGCAGGAACGGAATGCGCCAGCCCCAGGCGGCGAAGGTCGGTTCGCCCTGGCTTGATCGGATGCCGAGCACGAGCAGCAGCGCCATGAACAGGCCGAGCGTCGCGGTGGTCTGGATCCATGACGTATAGAGGCCGCGCTTGTTCTTCGGCGCGTGTTCGGCGACGTAGATCGCGGCGCCGCCATATTCGCCGCCGAGCGCAAGGCCTTGCACCAGACGCAGGCAGATCAGGATCACCGGCGCGATGATGCCGGCCTTGGCGTAAGAGGGCAGCACGCCGATGAAGAATGTGCCGACGCCCATCAGCGACATGGTGATGAGGAAGGTGTACTTGCGGCCGATGATGTCGCCAAGCCGGCCAAAGAACAGTGCTCCGAACGGACGCACGGCGAAGCCTGCGGCGAAGGCGAGTAGGGTGAAGATGAAGGCCGCCGTTGGATTGACACCGGAGAAAAACTGCGCGGCGAGAATCGGCGCCAGCGTGCCGTAGATGTAGAAGTCGTACCACTCGAATACGGTCCCGAGTGACGACGCGAAGATGACCATCCGTTCCTCGGACGTCATCCCGCCTTCGCGGGATGTACTAGCTGTCATTACTGTCATGGACGTTGTCCCCATTTTGATTTTTTGATTTGATTTCTTTTTGGGGGACGGCCTGCCAGATGCTCTCCAGAAAACCACCCCCGGTATGTTTATTATGTCGCACAAAGCGGCCGCGTCTGCGCGTCTCACGTCGTACAACTAAAGTATTGTTTGCTGTGGATAAGAACTCGATTTTGCTGCGGAGCACCAAACGGAAAACGCGCCGCCTGGCTGCGTCTTGCAGCGTCCGATCAAGTGATCGAGGTGAGTTTTTCCAATATGTCGATCAGCCAGGCGGCCGCCTGCAGGATTGCCAGCCGCTGCGCCAGCTTCGAGCGGCGGAAGGTAGCGTTGAGCAGCGTGAACGCGTGCTTGTAGCCGGGATGCCGCCGCGCGGCCTCGCCGAGCGAGGTCAGCCGCGCGACCAAGGCGGTGCGCCGCGCTTCGATGTCATCATAGCGCTCGCGAAAGCCCGCGCGCGTTCGTGGTTTTTCGGATGATCGCTCGCAGTCTGACATAATGATTAACTTTAATATCGCGATGGCCGGTTGGCGAGCGGAACCTAATTGTCACTTGGTGCCTTGAATCCAGCATGTTCATGGCGGCGCGGCGATTAATGTTACTCCGCGATTGCAAGCGGCAAAGCAAAGCATTCATATAAAATAGTTTTGGATTTATCGGAGCAAGTCCGGATGCGCGTACTGTTCGCCATCGCATTGTTGAGTGCCGCCTTCGCCGCGCGCGCGGCGGATATGCCGGTCGGCCAATCCGACGGCGGATTCGGCGAAGGCCAGCGCAGCGAGATGGTGTGGTTCTACGACGATCAGCCCGGCGTCGTCGTGCGCGCCTATTGGAGCGCGCCCTGGCACGATCATCACTACTATCCCTACACCGGAATTCGGCCGCGGGTGGGCCGCCACGAAAATCTGTCGGCGCCGAGCCATCCGTCGAAGCCGGCGCAGAGTTATCGCCGCACCTGGACCAACAACTGGGCAATCGAGCATTCGCCGGTCATTCTGTTTCCGCCCGGAGACCAGACCGGAATGGTCAATCAGGATTCGCTCGGCAACCAAGGCGACAACCAGCCGAATTCGCATACTCGCTCGAGGCATCGCTTGTATTTACACGGCCATCACACCCCGCACATGCACTGAACGCGTGAAAGCCCCATCATGATCAATCGTCCGCGCATCCTCGCACTCATCCTCGCCGCCGCCGCGCTGCTGCCGGCCGCCGCGCAGGCGCATTGGAATAACCCGTGCGGCTGCCAGCGGGCGCCGCTCTACTGGCGCCACTCACATTATCACGGCCGATATTACGCGCCGCACGTGCACGACGTAGTCGCGGTCCAATTGGCGCCGAACGTGTTCGCGATTCCATACCACTTGCGACGCTATCGATATGTGAGCGGCGGCTATGGCGAAGGCCGCATCGTCAGCATTGGCGCGCCGGCGATCGTCGGATCCGAAAGCGGCGAGCAGCGCGTTATCGACGCCGACGCCCAGGTCACCATTCTCGGACCGGACCGCATGAATATCCGGCTGTTCCGCAAGGAGCGCGGCGTCGTCGTTTATCCGGATCACTGACGTCCAGAAGAAATAGCGGGCGCAAACGGCGGGCTGGGGGGCCCGCCATTTGCATTTTATGCGCCGTGAAGTTGCCGGCTGGCGACATAAAGCGCGAGCGCCGCCGCGTTCGACACGTTCAGGCTCTTGATCGCGCCGGGAAGGTCGAGGCGGGCGACCGCGTCGCAGGTTTCCTTGGTGAGCTGGCGCAGGCCCTTGCCCTCGGCGCCTAGCACCAGCGCGAGCGGCGCGCGCAAGGGCAGGGCGACGAGATCGTCCTCGCCGCTTGAGTCGAGGCCGACCACGAGGAAGCCGCTTTGCTTGAGCGCGGCGAGTCCGCGCGCCAGGTTCTGCACACTCACCAGCGGCACGAATTCGAGGGCGCCGGAGGCGGCCTTGGCCAGCGCGCCGGTGGCGTCCGGGCTGTGGCGCTGGGTGGTCACGATGGCGGTGGCCGCGAAAGCCGCGGCCGAGCGGAAGATAGCGCCGACATTGTGCGGGTCGGTGATCTGGTCGAGCACCAGCACGACGCCTTGCGCCGGCAAATCCTCGACAGCGGGCGAGGGTAACGGATCGGTCTCGAGATAAAGCCCCTGATGCACTGCGTCGGGCGTGAGCCGTTCGGCGATCGCCGAGGGCCGCACCAATTCCGGCGCAATCTGGGACGCTATGCCATCGTCAGCTAGGCGCCGCGCGGCGTTCTCGGTGGCTAGCAGCTTGCGCAGACGGCGCGCCGGATTGCGCAGCGCGGCAGTCACCGTGTGCCAGCCATACATGATGACCGGGCCGTCGGCGGCAGGCCGCAGACTATCGCGGCGTGCGCGTTCGAAGCGCTCGCGTCGTTCGATCTGCTGGCGGGTGGCGCCTGGCTTGGCGCCAGGACGGGACCGCCCCGTGGGTGGGTGTGTTGTCATTGCGGTGCCTTAACCGATCCGCCCTCAGCAGAACAGCCTCCATTGACTTCGAGGGGGTGTCTGCCCATAAAACGCGCGATCCAGACCGGCCGGTCGAAGGGCCGTTTTTCTTATCGGATCAATATGGTGCGACGGCTTCGGGGGAGAGTGTCCCGAGCGGCAAAGGGGGCGGACTGTAAATCCGCTGGCTATGCCTTCGTAGGTTCGAGTCCTACCTCTCCCACCAACCTTCGCGTCTGCGGTGTTTCGGTTGGCAAGCCGACCTAGATCGCGAAGGTTGCCCGCCGTAGCCTTGGCGAAGGCGGGCGCGATTTCCGGTAAGAGGCTTCGAGTTCTGCGGGTGTAGCTCAATGGTAGAGCAACAGCCTTCCAAGCTGATGACGAGGGTTCGATTCCCTTCACCCGCTCCAATTTGTCAGTCATTCAATTCGTATCGCGGGCAAAGCAGCCGGCGAGTTGCATGAGCTGACGCACGCCGTCGGTGTCGAGATCGTCGATCTGCCCGGCGAGCCCGATGAAGTTTTCGGCCGCAGCCGGCTCGAGCCGCGTCGCCAGGCAGTCGCGGATCTTGACGAGATGCTCCGCCTCGCTGATCGGCGGCGTTCCCCACTTGCCGCGCGGGCCGTTGCAGCGCGTCTCCAGCACGCGTCCGCCGCCGAGCTCTACGCGCAGCAGCACATGCATATCCTCGAAACGGCCGGGGATGGCGGGATCGAGAACGACCTCGAACTTGCCGAGCAAGTCTTGCATGTCGGATTTGGCGAGCCGCTCGTCGGTGAAAGTGCCGATGCCGACCTTGCCGTCGAGCAGCGCGGCCCCCGCCGTATATTGAAGCGAGAACTTGCCCTCGAGACCCTTCGTGGGCTGCGGCCGGTTGACATAAGCCATCACCGGCGCGGTCAAGACCACGCGGCGAATGGTGCTAGCGCGGGGAATCTGCGGGTGCAGTTCGAGGCCTGCGGTGATGCCGAAGTGGGTGCCGAACTGGCTCGGAAACATCTTGATCGCATAGCCGGGGTCGACGATGCGAAAGGGCGCACGGCCGAAGCCGAGCATCTCATCGACCTTGAAGCCATCGTCGTAGAACGCCGGCACGTAGCCTTGCGCCGCTTCGAACACGGCCGCATTCGCGGTGAAGCCGCGCGCGGCGAGAAGCGCCAACTCGAGACCCAGCGCAGCGGCATGGCCGCAATGTGTCGATTTGGTCATGGTGCCGGCGTTGGCCAGTACGCTGCCGGCGCGCGAGGCTGCGATGCCGATGGCGCTGGCGATCTGTCCAGGATCGAGTTTCAAGATATGTCCGGCCGCGACCGCCGCGCCGAGCGGACCGACGGCGCCGGGCGGATGAAACCGGCTCGTGCTTGCCTCGAACTGTCCGGAGGCCTGACGAATCCAGCCCTGCATCTCCACGCCTTTGACCAGGGCGGTCAAAACCTCGCGGCCGGTGGTGCCGCGCGCCTCGGCGAGCACCAATACGCCAGCGAGCGTAGTCGACAACGCGTGATTGGCCGGGCTCCACATCGGCTCGAAGTCGAGCACGTGCATGGCGGCGCCGTTGAGCGCCGCGGCCGACACCGTATTGAGACGGAAGCCATTGCCGATCGCCGTTGCCTGCGGCCTGCCACCTTGCTCCTTGTGGTAGGCGGCGAGAATCTGGATCGCTTCCTCTTCGGTGCCGGCAATGGCAATGGCGATGCCGTCGAGCACCAGCCGCCGTGCGGCCTCGATCGCGTGCTGGCCGAGATCGTCATAGCCGGTCGTGGCGATCCGTTCGCAAAGCTGGGCTGTCACCGCCATTGCGGGCCTACTTTCGGATTTACGATCGGAGGACGTTGCCTGTGGCGCGGATCGGAGGAAGCCGATTGCGTAATCACTCCACCTTGGCGCCGGAGAACTGGACCACCTTGGCCCATTTCTCGGTCTCGTCGCTGATGAATTTGGTGAACGCGGCGGGCGCGACCACCATTGGCACTCCGCCCAGTTCCTCGAGCTTTTTCTTGAAGGTCGGATCGGCGAGGCCGGCGTTGATCGTGCTGTTGAGCTTGTCGACGATGTCCTTCGGCGTCTTTTTCGGCGTGCCGACGCCGAACCAGGCGTTGCCCTCATAGCCTTTCACGGTCTCGCCGATGGCGGGGACATCGGGCAGCACCGCCTGACGCGTCGCGGAGGTCACGCCCAGCGCGCGCAGCTTGCCGCTCTTGATGAAGCCGAGCGACGACGGCAGCGGATTGAAGGTGACCTGCACCTGTCCGCTGATCAGGTCGGGAAACTGGCTGCCCTTATAGGGAACGTGAACCATCTTGATGCCGGCCATCATATTGAACAACTCGCCGAGGATATGATTGGCGCTGCCGATGCCGGGTGACGACATGTTGATCTTGCCCGGATTGGCTTTGGCGTAGGCGATAAATTCCGCGACGGTTTTGGCCGGAACCCCCGGATTGACCATCATCACGGTTGGAACGGTAATGACGCCCGCGACGGGTTCGATGTCTTTCATGAAGTTGAATTTGAGCGACTTGTAGAGCGTGGCATTGATGGCGTTGGTCTGCGTGATCCAAAGCAGCGTGTAACCGTCCGGCGAGGCCTGCACCACGGTTTCGGCGGCGATATTGGTGCCGGCGCCGGGGCGGTTTTCGACCACAAATTGCTGGCCGAGCTTTTCCGTCAGCCACTGGCCGATCAACCGGGCGCAGATGTCGGACGACGTGCCGGGGGGAAAGCCGACGACGATGCGGCCCGGCCGCGAGGGATAGGTGTCGGCCCACGCGAAACGTGAAAAGGCCGGTAGCGTAGCCGCGCCCGCTGACAAATGAAGAAAATCTCGGCGGCGAAGTGTCATGGCGGTCCTCTCCCTCACTATCGTTTTATCGTTTTCATCAAAATACAGGTTTCGATAAAGCGGCGGAAGGGGCCTCTCTATCGGCGCAACTTCGGCGACGTCAGAACGTCGGGATTGACGACGTTGATCGGATGACCGGCCTGATAGGCGGCGATCTGATCAAAGATTTCCACGAATTGCGTTTCGTATTCCTCGCGCGTCACGTAACCGATGTGCGGCGTGGCAATGACATTGGGCAATGTCAGGAGCGGGTGATTGGTGTCGCGCACCGGCTCCTCTTCAAAGACATCGACCGCGGCCATGCCCGGGCGCCCGGCCTTAAGAGCGGCAACCAGCGCGCTAGGTTCGATGAGCGGCGCCCGGCTGGTGTTGACGAGCACGGCCGTCGGCTTCATGCGGGCGAGATCGGCGGCGGCGACGATGCCGCGCGTCGCTTCGACCAATCGCATGTGCAAGGTCAACACGTCGGACTCTTCGAAAAACGCCTGTTTGCTCACGGCGGTCGCGTAGCCCTCGCTGCGCGCCTTCGCCATCGACGGCTCGCGCGCCCAGAACTTGACGGTCATGCCGAAAGCCTGCCCGTAGCCGGCAACTTCGCGGCCGATCCGGCTGTAGCCGAAAATTCCGAGCGTCTTGCCGCGCAGCGTCGAGCCGACGCCGATCTGCCAGGTCCCGGCTTTCAGCGAGGCCATCTGCTGCGGAAGCTGGCGCATCGCGGCAAGCGTCAGGGCCCATGTCAGTTCGGCGGCGGCGTAGCATGGCGCGCCGGGATGTTGGCTGGATGCGACGACGATGCCGAGATCGGCGCAAGTGTCGATGTCGATGTGCGGATAGACGCTGCGTTGGCTGATGAGTTTGAGCCGCGGAAGTCTTTCGAGGAGAGGGGTGCGGATTTTGGTGCGCTCGCGGATCAGCACCAGGACGTCCGTATCCTTGAGCCGCTCTGCCAATGCGTCGACGTCCTGGACGTGGTCGTTCCAGATTTTGACCGTATGGCCGTCAACTTTGCGGAAACAGTCGAGCGTGCGGATCGTGTCGAAGTAGTCGTCGAGGATCGTGATGTTCATCAGCCGTACCCGCCGCTTTAACCGGAGTTGATCGTTTGCTTTTCAATGCAGGCGGACGGTAGGCAATTTTGCCGCCGGCTGGAAGATCATCGGGGAGGGGGTTGTCACCCATCAAACACGCCGCCGCCGTAGAGACGATCCAGCGTTGGCCACGGAGATGACGTTGTCCGCTCTTGCGTAAGTCCGGCCGACTGCTTCGGCACGGCTTGGGATTAATCTTACTCGCTTCGCATAGTTTGCTTCCCAATCGGCAAAGCGCAGCCCCGCATACTCGCGGGCGAGTGATTTGAACTTGTCGTCCAACATCCGCGAGTCCGGATTAAGCTTGCTCACCAAAACAAGTCCCGATGGCGGCGCACCGATAATCTCGATGCGAAGGTCGGGTCGATGATCCATTAGAATTGCGAGACATTTCCAAACGTCGCCGACCCAATACGGCGCGTGGTAGTCGCGCCCGGCAGCGATATCGTCGAACGGGATGCAATCGTGCAGTGCGATCAGGCCGTTCGCGGCAGCGCGCTTCTCGACATTGATGAAATCGCGCAGCGCCTGTTCGAAAAGGTGCAGGCCGTCGATGAAGGCCATATCGATTTTTCGTTTGGCGAACTGTGCTCGCGCCTCGTAGGCGGCAAAGAAGGCGTCGCTGGTTTCGGCGAAGATGGAAATGTTTGGCGGCAATCTCCGGGTGATCTGCGGCATCGGATCGACACCGACCGCATCGGTGGACGGTCCGGCCATGGAAATAGATACACCCTTCGAGACCCCGATCTCGACATAGAATTTCGGCCGAACGTTTTCATGCAGCGCCTTCAGCAGGCTGACGTGGTCGTCTCCGGGAAACGTCAGCCGGCAGAGACCGCGATACAGGACACTCCAGCCGGGATTCTTCTGCAGCATGCGCCGGAAGAACGCGATGCCCTCATCGGCTTGCGATTCGGCAATGAAACTATCCGCCAGCCAGTCGGCTATGTCAGAGAAAATTCGGTTTTTCCGGCGAAACGCGGGACTATCGAGTGCGGCGCCGGGTTCTATCCGTTCGAACAGGTTAATGAGCCGGTGCCGCGCCTCCGCCTTTCTGCCGAGCAGCATTGCGGCGCGGCACATTGCGATTTGCTGCGACGTATTCGGTTCCGACAGGTAGCCGACTATTCGATTGAATTTCATTGCACCGTCCCAGCCAAACTCACCACTCCCTAAATCACCTTGGACTGTTGTCCAAGGCATTGACGTGCTTCCACAATCTTCCGTCTTGCAAAGCAAGTCAGTATAATGCATGACATCACGGCGGCGAACTCTTAGGGTCCGCCGTATCCGCTTCCGGAGGAGTGTAGCTCAATGGCTAGAGCACCGGTCTCCAAAACCGGGGGTTGCAGGTTCGAAGTCCTGCCACTCCTGCCAGGCGGAGGCCCGAGAATAATCCGCCGGACGAAACTTGATAATGAATTGTTGGATCACGACGTAGGTAAGCAGGCTTTGCAATCAGGACCGAATTGAATGGCGACATCTCCGTTCAAATTTCTACAGGAGGTGCGCGAGGAGACCCGCAAGGTCACCTGGCCCTCGCGCAAGGAAACCATGATCACCACCGCCATGGTGTTTGTCATGGTGACGATCGCCTCGGTCTTTTTCCTGCTTGCGGATCAATTCATCCGCATCGCCGTTACCTTCGTGCTCGGCATTGGCACCTGAAAGCTAAACAGCGATGAGCGACACAGCCGCCACCACGTCGACCCGCCCCAAGCGCTGGTACATCGTCCACGCTTATTCCAACTTCGAGAAGAAGGTCGCGGAATCGATCCGCGAGCAGTCCAAACAGCGCGGGCTCGAGGACCACTTCGATGAGATTCTCGTCCCCGTCGAGACGGTGGTCGAGGTGCGTCGCGGCCGCAAGGTGAACGCGGAACGCAAGTTTTTCCCCGGCTACGTTCTGGTGAAGATGAATCTGACCGACGAGGTCTACCATCTGATCAAGAACACGCCGAAGGTCACCGGCTTCCTCGGCAGCGACAACAAACCGATGCCGATCTCGGAAGCCGAAGCCAATCGCATCCTGCATCAAGTGCAGGAAGGCATCGAGCGGCCGAAGCCGTCGGTGTCGTTCGAGGTCGGGGAGCAGGTGCGGGTGTCGGATGGCCCGTTCGCCTCGTTCAACGGCATCGTAGAGGAAGTCGACGAAGGCCGCTCGCGCGTGAAGGTGGCGGTGTCGATCTTTGGACGCGCCACGCCGGTCGAGCTGGAATTCGGGCAGGTCGAAAAACTCTAAGAAGCTTGAGGCGACGCGGGTTAATGGCCCGCCGGCCACTTCCGCTGGACAGGGTAGCGAAGACCCACTACATCGAGGCTACATAGCAGACGTGGGAGGTGAGGCGGCCGCCAACCGTCAAGATCCGCACCACTAACCGGAGAGAGTTATGGCGAAAAAAGTCACTGGATTCCTCAAATTGCAGGTGCCGGCCGGCGCCGCCAACCCGTCGCCCCCGATCGGGCCGGCGCTGGGTCAGCGCGGCCTCAACATCATGGAGTTCTGCAAGGCGTTCAACGCGCAGACCCAGAAGATCGAGAAGAACACTCCGATCCCGGTGATCATCACCACCTATCAGGATCGCTCCTTTACCTTCGAGATGAAGACGCCGCCGGTGTCCTATTTCCTGAAGAAGGCGGCGAAGCTGGACAGCGGATCGAAGACCCCGGGCCGCGAAATGGTCGGCCAGGTGACCAAGAAGCAACTGCGCGAGATCGCCGAGCAGAAGATGAAGGATTTGAACTGCGACACGATCGAAGCGGCGGTGAAGATGATCGAAGGTTCCGCCCGCTCGATGGGCCTCACGGTGGCGGAGTAACGGTCATGGCACTCGGAAAACGCACGACAGCCGCCCGCGAAGGCGTCAATCGCGACAAGTCCTATCCGATCGCGGAAGCGGTCAAGCTGGTGAAGGAGCGCGCCAAGGCGAAATTCGACGAGACCATCGAAATCGCGATGAATCTTGGCGTCGATCCCAAGCATGCCGACCAGATGGTGCGCGGCGTGGTCAACCTGCCGAACGGCTCCGGCCGCACCGTGCGCGTCGGCGTGTTCGCGCGCGGCGCCAAGGCGGAAGAGGCCAAGGCTGCTGGTGCCGACGTGGTCGGCGCCGAGGACCTGGTCGAGAAGGTCAACAAAGGTGAGATCGACTTCGACCGCTGTATCGCCACCCCGGACATGATGCCGCTGGTCGGGCGTCTGGGTAAGGTGCTGGGCCCACGCGGCATGATGCCGAACCCCAAAGTCGGCACGGTCACCATGGACATCACCAACGCGGTGAAGGCATCCAAGGGCGGCTCGGTCGAGTTTCGTGTGGAAAAGGCCGGCATCGTCCAGGCCGGGGTCGGCAAGGCCTCATTCTCAGAGGACAAGCTGGTCGAGAATATCAAGGCGTTCGCGGACGCCGTGCAGAAGGCCAAGCCCCCAGGGGCCAAGGGCCACTACATCAACCGGGTGGCGATCTCCTCGACGATGGGCCCGGGTGTCAAGGTCGAGCCTTCATCGCTGTTTACCGCTGGCGGCGGCCACTAAGCCTCGTTTGCTGGCAATTTTCGCGGGAATTGCCGTGAAAAGGGGCTTGGCAAAAGGTTTTGGAAGCTCTAGATAATATGCATCGGGCGTGCCGGCCCAGTTTGTCGGCACGCCTTTGCGCGTCTCTACAAACATATGGTGGTCGGAACTTATTCCTTTTGGGCATCCCGGCGGGACATCTGAAAGGGAAAAAACCGACGCCTTTGCTTTGGTGACGCGTAAAGACGGTCCGGAAACGGGCCGACCGACCTGTCCAAGACTGCCGGCGCCGACGCCTTCGGGCTGACGCTTAATCCTGGAAAGGGCCAGCACAGACGGGGACACGACCCGAGTTTGCGCGTCCATGACCATCGGTCATGAACGCGCCAAGTTTGGTTCGAACCTCGGAGACCCGAATGCCGGCTTCGGCCGGTTTTGGGGGGCAGGCTTCTCAAACGTCGTCCTGCCCGGTTCGCTCGCGTGAGCTTATGGCGGGACGGCTGGTCTCAACCCGGCGGTTCCCGCGAGATCGCGGCGGGCCGTCATAACCGGAAAGAGCTTGCAGTGGAACGAGCGGCTAAAGCGGAGTCCATCACCGAACTGAGCGGGGTCTTTAAGACCTCGAACGTCGTGGTGGTGGCTCACTATGCCGGCCTCACCGTCGCCCAAATGCAGACCCTGCGGAAGCAGATGAAGCAGGCGGGCGCGCAGGTGAAGGTCGCGAAAAACCGTCTCGCCAAGATTGCGCTCAAGAACACCGATGCTGCCGCCATTTCGCCCCTGCTGAAGGGGCCGACGGTGCTCGCCTACTCAGGCGATCCCGTGGCGGCGCCGAAGGTGGCCGTCGATTTTGCCAAGGCGAACGAGCAGTTCGTCATTCTCGGCGGGTCGATGGGCAAGACCGCTCTGGACCTCAACGGCGTCAAGGCGCTCGCCTCGCTGCCGTCTCTGGATGAATTGCGCGGCAAGATCGTCGGCCTCCTGGTGGCGCCGGCGACAAAAATCGCGCAGCTCGTCAACGCACCCGCGGCCAAGGTCGCGCGCGTGGTCCAGGCCTACGCTTCCAAGAGCGCCGCGGCCTGACGGCTCACAAGCATTCTCTGGTTCGAACCTATAGGAACTAAACAATGGCTGACCTGCAAAAGATCGTCGATGAATTGTCAAAGCTGACCGTCCTGGAAGCGGCGGATCTGGCGAAGCTGCTGGAAGAGAAGTGGGGCGTCTCCGCTGCTGCCGCGGTCGCGGTGGCGGCCGGCCCCGCGGGCGGCGGCGCTGCCGCGGCCGAAGAGAAGACCGAGTTCACCGTGGTCCTCGCCGCTGCTGGCGAGAAGAAGATCGAGGTGATCAAGGAAGTGCGTGCGCTCACCGGCCTCGGCCTCAAGGAGGCCAAGGACCTGGTCGAGGGTGCGCCCAAGCCGGTCAAGGAAGGCGTGAACAAGGAAGAAGCCGACAAGATCAAGGCAACCCTCGAAAAGGTGGGTGCCAAGGTTGAGCTCAAGTAAGCGAATGCCTATTTGACCGATATCCCCGGGGTTCATCCCCGGGGGTTTTGAGCAAAAGGTTAGAGAGTGACCGCCCGACGGTCATTTTGGAGGCGGTCGTGAACGGGTCAGCCTGTTCACGGGATAGTGTGAAGTGTGCGGCGGTTCGGGCGAGGCCCGAATCACATAGAAACGGGTAGCCCCGACGCCTGTCCTGATGGTCGCGATGGATTGCGACCGTTCGGAGAGGCGCCCGCGCTGGCCGCCAAAATCGAATCGAGAGAAAGAGACGATGGCGCAGACATTTACTGGTCGCAAGCGCGTAAGGAAATTTTTCGGATCAATCAAAGAAGTAGCGGAGATGCCGAACCTCATCGAGGTTCAAAAGGCATCTTACGACCAATTCCTGCTGGTCAAGGAGCCCGTCGGCGGGCGCCCCGACGAGGGCCTGCAGGCGGTCTTCAAATCGGTGTTTCCGATTTCCGATTTTTCCAATTCCTCGCAGCTTGAATTCGTCAAATATGAATTCGAGCCGCCGAAATACGACGTCGACGAGTGCCGCCAGCGCGGCATGACCTATGCCGCGCCACTCAAGGTGACGCTGCGGCTGATCGTGTTCGATATCGACGAAGAGACCGCCGCGCGGTCGGTCAAGGACATCAAGGAGCAGGACGTCTACATGGGCGACATTCCGCTCATGACCAACAATGGCACCTTCATCGTCAACGGCACCGAGCGCGTCATCGTCTCGCAGATGCATCGTTCGCCCGGCGTGTTCTTCGATCACGACAAGGGCAAGACACACTCCTCGGGCAAGCTCTTGTTCGCCGCCCGCATCATTCCCTATCGCGGTTCCTGGCTCGACATCGAATTCGACGCCAAGGACATTGTCTATGCGCGTATCGACCGCCGCCGCAAAATTCCGGTGACGTCGCTGATGTATGCGCTCGGCCTCGACGGCGAGGAAATCCTGCGCACCTTCTACAAGCACGTCACTTACAAGCGCGCCAAGGAAGGCTGGCGCGTGCCGTTCGATGCCAACCGGCTCAAGGGCTACAAGGCGGTCAACGATCTAGTCGATGCCGACACCGGCCGCGTGGTCGTGGAAGCCGGCAAGAAACTCAGCGTGCGCCAGGCCCGCCAGCTCTCCGAGAAGGGCCTCAAACATCTGCGCATGACCGACGACGAGTTGATCGGCCATTACGTTGCCGAGGATCTCGCCAACGGCAAGACCGGCGAGATCTACATGGAGGCCGGCCAGGAGATCGACGAGAAGAACCTCAAGGTTCTGATCGAGGCCGGCTACAAGGAACTGCCGCTGCTCGACATCGACCACGTCAATGTCGGCGCTTATATCCGCAACACGCTCACGGTCGACAAGAACATGACGCGCGAGGACGCGTTGTTCGACATTTACCGCGTGATGCGCCCGGGCGAGCCGCCGACCGTCGACACCGCGGAAGCGATGTTCCGTTCGCTGTTCTTCGACAGCGAGCGCTACGACCTGTCCGCCGTCGGCCGCGTCAAGATGAACATGCGCCTCGACCTCGACGCACCCGACACTATGCGCGTGCTGCGCAAGGAAGACATCATCTCGGTCATCCGCACGCTGGTCGATCTGCGCGACGGCAAAGGCGAGATCGACGACATCGATCATCTCGGCAATCGCCGGGTGCGCTCGGTCGGCGAGTTGATGGAAAATCAGTACCGCATCGGCCTGCTGCGCATGGAGCGCGCGATTAAGGAGCGCATGTCGTCGGTCGATATCGACACCGTCATGCCGCAAGACCTGATCAACGCGAAGCCTGCCGCCGCCGCGGTGCGTGAGTTCTTCGGCTCCTCGCAGCTCTCGCAGTTCATGGACCAGACCAACCCGCTGTCCGAGATCACGCACAAGCGGCGTCTCTCGGCGCTCGGGCCTGGCGGTCTGACGCGCGAGCGCGCCGGCTTCGAAGTGCGCGACGTGCATCCGACGCATTACGGCCGCATCTGTCCGATCGAGACACCGGAAGGCCCGAATATCGGCTTGATCAATTCGCTCGCGACCTATGCGCGGGTGAACAAATACGGCTTCGTCGAAACGCCCTATCGCAAGGTGAAGGACGGCCGGGTCACCGACGAGGTGATCTATCTCTCCGCCATGGAGGAGGGCCGCTACACCGTCGCGCAAGCCAACGCGACGATGGATGCGCGCGGCAAGTTCACCGAGGACCTGATCATTTGCCGCCACGCCGGCGATGTTCACTTGGTCCCCCGGGACAAAGTTGACTTCATGGACGTGTCGCCAAAGCAGCTCGTTTCGGTGGCCGCGGCGCTCATTCCGTTCCTGGAGAACGACGACGCCAACCGCGCGCTGATGGGTTCGAACATGCAGCGCCAGGCGGTGCCGCTGGTTCGCTCGGAAGCGCCGTTCGTCGGCACCGGCATGGAAGGCGTGGTCGCGCGCGATTCAGGCGCGTCGATCTCCGCCCGCCGCACCGGCGTCGTCGACCAGGTCGACGCCACCCGTATCGTGGTGCGCGCCACCGGCGAAACCGACCCGACCAAGCCCGGCGTCGATATCTACCGGCTGATGAAATACCAGCGCTCGAACCAAAACACCTGCATCAACCAGCGTCCGTTGGTGAAGGTGGGCGATTCGGTCGAGAAGGCCGACATCATCGCCGACGGTCCCTCGACCGATCTGGGCGAACTCGCGCTTGGCCGCAACGTGCTGGTCGCGTTCATGCCTTGGAACGGCTACAACTTCGAGGACTCGATCCTGCTCTCCGAGCGGATCGTGAAAGACGACGTGTTCACCTCCATCCACATCGAGGAATTCGAGGTGATGGCGCGCGACACGAAGTTGGGTCCCGAGGAAATCACCCGCGATATCCCAAACGTCTCGGAAGAGGCGCTCAAGAATCTCGACGAAGCGGGCATCGTGTATATCGGCGCCGAGGTGCATGCCGGCGACATCCTGGTCGGCAAGATCACGCCCAAGGGCGAAAGCCCGATGACGCCGGAAGAAAAACTGCTGCGCGCCATCTTCGGCGAAAAAGCCAGCGACGTTCGCGACACCTCGTTGCGGGTGCCGCCGGGCGTGCAGGGCACCGTCGTCGAAGTGCGCGTGTTCAACCGGCACGGCGTCGAGAAAGACGAGCGCGCGCTCGCCATCGAGCGCGAGGAAATCGAGCGGCTCGCCAAGGACCGCGACGACGAACAGGCGATTCTCGACCGCAACGTCTATGGGCGTCTGGCGGAATTGCTGGAAGGCCGGCAGGGCATCGCCGGTCCGAAGGGGTTCAAGAAGGATAGCAAGATCACCAAAGCGGTGCTGGATGAATATCCGCGCTCGCAGTGGTGGCTGTTCGCCTCGCCCAACGACAAGCTGATGGCCGAGATCGAGGCAATCCGTAAGCAGTACGACAAGTCGAAGAAGCTGCTCGAGCAGCGCTTCCTCGACAAGGTCGAGAAGCTGCAGCGCGGCGACGAATTGCCGCCGGGCGTGATGAAGATGGTCAAGGTCTTCGTCGCGGTGAAGCGCAAGATCCAGCCCGGCGACAAGATGGCCGGCCGTCACGGCAACAAGGGCGTGGTGTCGAAGATCGTGCCGGCGGAGGACATGCCTTTCCTCGCCGACGGCCAACCCGTCGACATCGTGCTGAATCCTCTTGGTGTGCCCTCTCGTATGAACGTCGGCCAGATTCTAGAGACCCATCTCGGCTGGGCTTGCGCCGGCTTGGGGCTCAAGATCGGGCAGGCGGTTGACGCTTACAATCTCAAGCACGACGCGCGTCCGCTCAAGGACATGCTGAAGAAGGTCTATGGCGACGAGGAAACCATCAAGTCGCTGAATGAAAGCGAACTGGTCGAGCTTGGCGGCAATCTGCGTCACGGCGTGCCGATTGCGACGCCGGTGTTCGACGGCGCCAAGGAAAAGGACATCGAGAACATGCTCGATCTCGCTGGCCTCGACCATTCCGGCCAGTCGTCGGTCTTCGACGGCCGCACCGGCGAAAAGTTCGATCGCCAAGTGACCGTCGGCTACATCTATATGCTCAAGCTGCACCATCTGGTGGACGACAAGATCCACGCCCGCTCGATCGGCCCGTACTCGCTGGTCACCCAGCAGCCGCTCGGCGGCAAGGCGCAGTTCGGCGGCCAGCGCTTCGGCGAAATGGAAGTGTGGGCGCTGGAAGCCTACGGCGCGGCTTACACGTTGCAGGAAATGCTCACCGTGAAGTCGGACGACGTCGCCGGCCGTACCAAGGTGTACGAGGCGATCGTGCGCGGCGACGACACGTTCGAGGCGGGCATTCCGGAAAGCTTCAACGTGCTGGTCAAGGAAATGCGCTCGCTCGGCCTCAATGTCGATCTGCACAATTCCAAGCAGCAGCGGTCGGGCCCGGGCGGCGAGACGGCGGAAGCCGCCGAATGATGAACAGATCGGCCGGCCCTTCAGGGCCGGCCATCCTCGCGGCGTCACGAATTTATAGCGAATGCAGCCGGCGACGGCCGGCGAAGCGGAGATGGCAATGAATCAAGAGATGATGAATCTTTTCAGCCCGCAGGCTCCGGCTCAGGTCTTCGACCAGATCCGGATTTCGATCGCGAGCCCGGAAAAGATCCTCTCGTGGTCCTACGGCGAGATCAAAAAGCCGGAGACGATCAACTACCGTACCTTCAAGCCCGAGCGCGACGGTCTGTTCTGCGCGCGCATTTTCGGGCCGATCAAGGATTACGAGTGCTTGTGCGGCAAGTACAAGCGTATGAAGTACAAGGGCATCATCTGCGAAAAGTGCTCAGTCGAAGTCACGCTCAGCCGCGTGCGGCGCGAGCGCATGGGCCATATCGAACTGGCAGCTCCAGTCGCCCACATCTGGTTCCTCAAGTCGCTGCCGAGCCGCATCGGCTTGCTGCTCGACATGACGCTGAAGGATCTCGAGCGCATCCTCTATTTCGAATACTACGTCGTGCTGGAGCCGGGCCTCACCCCGCTCAAGGACCGCCAGTTGCTGTCCGAGGACGAGTACCTGAAGGCGCAGGAGGAATTCGGCGCCGACAGCTTCACCGCCACCATCGGCGCGGAAGCGATTCGCGAGATGCTCAAAGCGCTCGACCTCGACAAGATGCAGGCCGAATTGCGCGCCGGCATCCTGGAGACCGACAGCGACATCAAGAAAAAGAAGATCGCAAAGCGGCTCAAGCTGATCGAGGCCTTCATCGCCTCCGGTAACAAGCCGGAATGGATGATCCTCACGGTCGTGCCGGTGATCCCGCCCGATCTGCGGCCGCTGGTGCCGCTCGACGGCGGCCGTTTCGCCACCTCCGACCTGAACGATCTCTACCGCCGCGTCATCAACCGCAACAACCGTTTGAAGCGGCTGATCGAGCTGCGGGCGCCCGACATCATCATCCGCAACGAAAAGCGCATGCTGCAGGAAGCGGTCGATGCGCTGTTCGACAACGGCCGCCGCGGCCGCGTCATCACCGGCGCCAACAAGCGTCCGCTGAAGTCGCTCGCCGACATGCTCAAGGGCAAGCAGGGCCGCTTCCGGCAGAACCTGCTCGGCAAGCGCGTCGACTATTCCGGCCGTTCGGTGATCGTCGTCGGGCCTGAGCTCAAGCTGCACCAGTGCGGCCTGCCGAAGAAAATGGCGCTCGAACTGTTCAAGCCGTTCATCTATTCGCGGCTCGACGCCAAGGGTCTGTCGACCACCGTCAAGCAGGCCAAGAAGCTGGTCGAAAAGGAGAAGCCCGAGGTTTGGGATATCCTCGACGAGGTGATCCGCGAGCATCCGGTGCTCTTGAACCGAGCGCCGACGCTGCACCGCTTGGGCATTCAGGCGTTCGAGCCGGTGCTGATCGAGGGCAAGGCGATCCAGCTGCATCCGCTGGTCTGCGCCGCGTTCAACGCCGACTTCGACGGCGATCAGATGGCCGTGCACGTTCCGCTGTCACTCGAAGCGCAGCTGGAAGCGCGCGTGCTGATGATGTCGACCAACAACATTCTGCATCCGGCGAACGGCCAGCCGATCATCGTGCCGTCGCAGGACATCGTGCTCGGCCTCTACTACCTAACGCTATTGCGCGAGGGCGAGCCGGGCGAATGGCGGTTCGAACTGCACAAGGATGAAGACCTCAAGCGCGACACGAAGAAGCGCAACCGTGTGCAGGGCTTCTACAAAGATCTCAGCGAAGTCGATCACGCCCTCAACGAGAAGGCGGTGACGCTGCACGCGAAGATCAAATACCGCTGGGAAGGCGTCGACGAGAAGGGCAAAACCTACAACAAGTGGTACGAGACCACGCCCGGACGCGTCGTGCTTGGCAACGTGCTGCCGAAGAGCGCGAAGCTGCCCTTCGACATCGTCAACAAGCTGATGACCAAGCGCGAAATCTCGACCTTGATCGATACGGTCTACCGCCACTGCGGGCAGAAGGAGACGGTGATCTTCTGCGACCGCATCATGTCGCTCGGCTTCTATCACGCGTTCAAGGCCGGCATTTCGTTCGGCAAGGACGACATGGTGGTGCCGGGTTCGAAGTGGAAGACGGTCGACGAAACGCGCTCGCTCGCCAAGGAGTTCGAGCAGCAATACAACGACGGTCTGATCACCCAGGGCGAGAAGTACAACAAGGTCGTCGATGCGTGGTCGAAGTGCACCGAGGCGATCGCCGACGCCATGATGAAGGAGATCTCTTCGGTCAAGAAGGACGCGCAGGGACGCGACATGCAGGTCAACTCGATCTACATGATGGCGCATTCCGGCGCTCGCGGCTCGCCGGCGCAGATGCGCCAGCTCGCCGGCATGCGCGGACTTATGGCGAAGCCGAGTGGCGAGATCATCGAGAGCCCGATCATCTCGAACTTCAAGGAAGGTCTCTCGGTGCTCGAGTACTTCAACTCGACGCACGGCGCCCGCAAGGGTCTCGCCGACACTGCTTTGAAGACCGCGAACTCGGGCTATCTGACGCGGCGTCTGGTCGACGTGGCGCAAGACTGCATCATCACGAGCGAGGATTGCGGCACCAAGAACGGCATCAAGGTTCGCGCCATCATCGACGCGGGCACCGTGGTGGCGTCGCTGGCCATCCGCATCCTCGGCCGCACCACGGCGGAGGACGTTAAGGATCCGGCTAGCAACAAGGTCGTGATCAAGCGCGGCACTCTGCTCACCGAGCCGGAAGTCGAAGCGATCACCAATGCCGGCGTGCAGGAAATGAAGATCCGTTCGGTGCTGACCTGCGAGTCCAAGAACGGCGTATGCGGGGCCTGTTACGGGCGCGATCTCGCCCGCGGCACCCCCGTCAACATGGGCGAGGCGGTGGGCGTCATCGCCGCGCAGTCGATCGGCGAGCCGGGCACCCAGCTCACGATGCGTACGTTCCACATCGGCGGCGCGGCGCAGATCTCCGAGCAGTCGTTCATCGAATCGAACTTCGACGGCAAGCTCAAGTTCAAGGGCAAGAACATCGCCAAGAACTCGGACGGTGACGTGGTTGCGATGGTGCGCAACATGGTGGTGGCGGTGGTGGATCCCGACGGCACCGAGCGGGCGCATCACCGCATCCCGTATGGCGCGCGCATGCGCGTCGAGGACGGGGCCACTATCAAACGCGGCCAGCGCATCGCCGAGTGGGATCCCTACACGCGGCCGATCCTCACCGAAGTCGAGGGCTCGATCGCCTTCGAGGACCTGGTGGACGGTCTGTCGATGTCGGAAGCGCTCGACGAATCGACCGGTATCGCCAAGCGCGTGGTGGTCGACTGGCGCACGGGGTCGTCCCGTAACCAGCAGGAATTGCGGCCGTCGATCGTGATCAAGTCCGGCAACAAGATCCTCAAGCTCGCGCGCGGCGGCGATGCCCGCTACGTGCTGGCTGTGGATGCGATCCTCTCGGTCGACCCCGGCGCCCACGTGAAAGCGGGCGACGTGATCGCGCGTATTCCGACGGAAAGCGCCAAGACCCGCGACATCACCGGCGGCCTGCCGCGGGTGGCGGAGCTGTTCGAGGCGCGCAAGCCGAAGGACGCGGCGGTCATCGCCGAGATCGGCGGTACGGTGCGCTTCGGCAAGGACTACAAGAACAAGCGCCGCCTGACCCTCGAGCCGACGAGCAAGGGCGACGAGCCGAGGGAGTACCTGATCCCGAAGGGCAAGCACATCCATCTGCAGGATGGCGACGTCATCGAGAAGGGCGACTACATCGTCGAGGGCAATCCCGCCCCGCACGATATTCTCGCCATCAAGGGCGTCGAGGAGCTAGCGTCGTATCTGACGAACGAGATCCAGGAAGTCTACCGCCTGCAGGGCGTCAACATCAACGACAAGCACATCGAGGTGATCGTTCGCCAGATGCTGCAGAAGGTCGAGATCGACGAGACCGGCGAAACCGAGCTGCTGCAAAGCGAGCAGATCGACAAAACCGAACTCGACGAGATCAACGCGCGCGCTATCGCCGAAGGCAAGAAGCCGGCAAGCGGTCATCCCGTGCTGCTCGGCATCACCAAGGCGAGCCTGCAGACCCGCTCGTTCATCTCGGCGGCGTCGTTCCAGGAGACCACGCGTGTGCTCACCGAGGCGGCCGTCAACGGCAAGGCGGATACGCTCGACGGGCTCAAGGAGAACGTCATCGTCGGCCGCCTGATCCCGGCCGGCACCGGCGCGATGATGGACGAGTTGCGCGAGGTCGCCGTCAAACGCGACGCGCTCATCCTCGAGGAGCGCGAAAAGGATGCCGCCAAGGCGGCTTCCGCGGCGGAAGCGGCGGCGGCTCCGGCGTTGCCGGCAGCCGAATAGGCCATCTCGCAATCACGAAATCGAAGGGGCCGCCCGCGAGGCGGCCCCTTTTGCATCTTCGGCCGTTCGCTCCCGCGAAAGCGGGGACCTAGTTTGAGTTGAAACCATCTCAATCGCGGTCTGGATTCCCGCTTGCGCGGCAATGCGCGGGTGCGGAAGTCGTCACACGGTGGTAATGATTCGCCCGATAGTGCGACGTATGCCCTGGTGGAAATCCGCGGTTCTTTATCAAATCTACCCGCGCTCGTTTCAGGACAGTAACGGCGACGGCGTTGGCGATTTGCGCGGCATCGTCGAACGGCTGCCTTATCTTGCCGAACTCGGCGTCGATGCGCTTTGGCTGTCGCCGATCTTCGCCTCGCCGATGGCGGACTTCGGCTACGACGTTTCCGATTACACCGCGATCGCCCCGTTGTTCGGCGGCATGGCCGACTTCGATGCGCTGCTGCACGAGGCGCATGCGCGCGGCCTGAAAGTGCTGCTCGATTTCGTGCCGAACCACACGTCGATCGAACATCCTTGGTTCAAGGAATGCCGCGCCTCGCGCGATAACGCGAAACGCGAGTGGTACATCTGGCGCGACGGCGCCCCCGGCGGTGGGCCGCCCAACAACTGGCTGTCGGAATTCGGCGGCTCGGCTTGGGCCTACGATGAGACGACCGGCCAGTACTATTATCACGCCTTCCTAGCGGCCCAGCCGGACCTCAACTGGCGCAACCCTGCGGTGCGCGCGGCGATGCATGAGGTCATGCGCTTCTGGCTCCGCCGCGGCGTCGACGGCTTTCGGGTCGATGTGATCTGGCACCTGATCAAGGATGGCCAATTCCGCGACAACCCGCCGAATCCCGATTTTCGCGCCGGCGATCCACCGCATCGCCGCCAATTGCCGCTCTATTCCGCCGACCGGCCAGAGGTGCACGATTTAATCCGCGAACTACGCGGCGTCGTCGACGAATTTCCCAACCGCCTGCTGATCGGCGAAACCTACCTACCGCTCGACCGCCTGGTGACCTACTACGGACGCGATCTCGCCGGCGTGCACCTGCCATTCAATTTCAGCCTGCTCGAGACGCCGTGGAACGCCCGCGCGATCGCCCAACTCATCGATCGTTATGAAGCGCTGCTGCTGACCGGCGCTTGGCCCAATTGGGTGCTTGGCAATCACGATCGCCCGCGCGTCGCAACTCGCATCGGGCAGGCGCAGGCGCGCGTGGCTGCGATGTTGCTGCTGACGCTGCGCGGCACGCCCACGCTCTACTATGGTGATGAGATCGGCCTGCCACAGGTGGCCATCCAGCCAGAGCGCGTCCGCGATCCGTTCGAGAAGCGCGTGCCGGGTCTTGGCCTCGGTCGTGACGGTTGCCGGACGCCGATGCAGTGGGACGCCGGCGCCTTTGCCGGGTTTTCAAGTGTCACGCCCTGGCTGCCGCTGGCCGAGGATTTCGCCGGCAATAACGTCGCCGGCCAGCGGGCCGCCCCGGTATCTCTGTTCAAGCTCTATCGGCGCCTGATCGCTTTGCGCCGTCGTCGGCCAGCCTTGAGCCAAGGGGCCTATCGGCCGCTGGAAGCGGACGGCGACGTTCTGGCCTATATACGTGAGGCCGGTGGCGACCGGGTCCTGGTGGCACTCAATTTCGGTGGTGGGCAAGCGGTTTTAACCATTCCTTCCCCTGGTACCGTCTTGCTATCATCGAGCGGCGGTCGCAACGGCGAAGGGGTGGCGCATTCGTTGGCGTTGCGGGGACACGAAGGGGCCATTGTCGCGCTTGGCCCGGAGCGGCCGGGGCCCGCGGCGGCGAATTAGCCAGAAGCCTCGATTTTCCAGCCCTTTCGCCTTGACTTGCACGAATCCGGCCGATACATACGCGACACTTTCGGCAGGCGGTGAGCTTCGCTTGCTCGGCACGGCCGCCCGGCTAATCCTTTGAGAACGCTTAAGTTTTCTCAAAGCTTGGCCGGCGCATCGCCTCGAGGAAAGAAGCTCAGACGCTGCCTCTGACAGCCACTGTCAGACTGACGTGTGATCGGCCGCGGTGTTTTACCGCATTGTGGTCGTCCGGAACGGAAGAGCGCCCCCGCGTTTCAGGCGGATGGCGCGATTTCGTTTTGCGCGTGGAAAAGTCGCGGGAATGCCGGGGCGATAAGCCCAAAGCGAACCGCGGGCGAGGGCGCCCGCGCGATCTTACGAGGGGCGAAAGCCTTGAACAATTCCGGGCCGAATGGGCCCAACCGAGAGTGACGATGCCCACGATCAACCAGCTGATTGCCAACCCGCGCAAGCCGCTCAAGGTGCGCGTCACGGCGCCGGCGTTGCAGGCGAGCCCGCAGAAGCGCGGCGTCTGCACGCGCGTCTACACGACGACGCCGAAGAAGCCGAACTCGGCGTTGCGCAAGGTCGCCAAGGTGCGCCTGACCAACGGCTTCGAGGTCATCGGCTACATCCCGGGCGAGGGGCACAATCTGCAGGAACATTCGGTGGTGATGATCCGCGGCGGCCAAGTCAAGGATCTACCGGGCGTGCGCTACCACATCCTGCGCGGCGTGCTCGACACCCAGGGCGTGAAGAACCGCAAGCAGCGCCGTTCGAAATACGGCGCCAAGCGTCCCAAATAATCGGAATCTGAGCCATGTCCCGCCGCCACGCCGCAGAAAAACGCGAAGTCATCCCGGACCCGAAGTTCGGCAACGTCGTCGTCAGCAAGTTCATGAACGCCGTCATGTATGCCGGCAAAAAGTCGGTGGCCGAAGGCATTGTCTACGGCGCTCTCGAGATGATCGAGAGCAAGACCAAGGCGAGCCCGCTCACGGTGTTCCAGCAGGCGCTCGACAACGTGATGCCGTCGATCGAAGTGCGCTCGCGCCGCGTCGGCGGCGCCACCTATCAGGTGCCTGTCGAAGTACGTACCTCGCGCCGCCAGGCGCTCGGCATTCGCTGGATCATTTCTGCCGCGCGTGAGCGCAACGAGAAGACCATGACCGAACGGCTCTCGGCCGAGCTGCTCGACGCGTCCAATAACCGGGGAAACGCCGTCAAGAAGCGCGAGGACACCCACAAGATGGCGGAAGCCAACCGGGCCTTCTCGCATTACCGCTGGTGACGACGAAAAACAGAATCAAGGACTAGACCTGCAATGCCCCGCAATCATCCGATCGAGGACTACCGCAATTTCGGCATCATGGCCCACATCGATGCCGGGAAAACCACGACCACGGAGCGAATCCTCTATTACACCGGCAAGAGCCACAAGATCGGCGAGGTGCACGAAGGCGCTGCGACGATGGATTGGATGGAGCAGGAGCAGGAGCGCGGCATCACCATCACCTCGGCCGCGACCACCGCGTTCTGGAAAGAAAAGCGCCTCAACATCATCGACACCCCCGGCCACGTCGACTTCACCATCGAGGTGGAGCGTTCATTGCGCGTGCTCGACGGCGCGGTCGTGGTGCTCGATTCGAACCAGGGCGTAGAGCCGCAGACCGAGACGGTTTGGCGTCAGGGCGACAAATACAAGGTGCCGCGTATCGTCTTCGCCAACAAGATGGACAAGATCGGCGCCGATTTCTTCAAATGCATGGAAGACATCGTGACCCGTCTCGGCGCAAGGCCGGTGGCAATCCAGCTGCCGATCGGTTCTGAGCAGAATTTCAAAGGCCTGATCGATCTGGTGCGCATGAAGGGCGTCGTATGGAACGACGAATCGCTCGGCGCCGATTATCACGACATCGATATTCCGGCCGACATGCTCGATCAGGCGCAGGAATACCGCGACAAGATGATCGAGGCGGCCTGCGAGCTCGACGATGACGCAGCCACCGCCTACCTCGAAGGCAAGATGCCGGATGAGGCGACGCTGAAGTCGCTGATCCGCAAGGCGGTGATCACCGGCGCCTTCTTCCCGGTTCTGTGCGGCTCGGCGTTCAAGAACAAGGGCGTCCAGCCGCTGCTCGACGCCGTCGTCGACTACCTGCCGAGCCCGCTCGACGTGCCACCGATCCACGGCATCAATCCGGATAAGGAAAACGAAGACGTCATCCGAGAGCCGAAGGATAGCGCGCCGCTGGCGCTGCTCGCCTTCAAGATCATGGACGACCCCTTCGTCGGCACCATCACCTTCTGCCGCATCTATTCCGGCACGCTGATCAGCGGCACCGGCGTGATCAATTCGACCAAGGAACGCAAGGAGCGCATCGGCCGCATGCTGCTGATGCATGCGAACAACCGCGAGGACATCAAGGAAGCCTATGCCGGCGACATCGTCGCGCTGGCTGGCCTCAAGGAAGTACGCACCGGCGACACGCTGTGCGATCCCAAGCAGCCGGTGATCCTGGAAAAGATGGAATTCCCTGACCCGGTGATCGAGATCGCGATCGAGCCGAAATCGAAGGCCGACCAGGAAAAGCTCGGCGTCGCGCTCGCCAAGCTCGCCGCCGAGGACCCCTCGTTCCGCGTCTCCACCGACCAGGAGAGCGGCCAGACCATCCTTAAGGGCATGGGCGAACTGCACCTCGACATCAAGGTCGACATCCTCAAGCGCACCTACAAGGTGGACGCCAATATCGGCGCCCCGCAGGTGGCGTTCCGCGAGAAGATCACTCAGAAGGTCGAGCACGACTACACCCACAAGAAGCAGACCGGCGGCTCCGGCCAGTTTGCGCAGATCAAGATCGTCGCCGAACCGGTGCCGCCCGGCACGCCGTTCGAGTTCGAGAACGAAATCATCGGCGGCGCCGTGCCGAAGGAGTTCATCCCGGGCGTCGAGAAGGGCTTGGAATCGGTACTCGGCTCCGGTCCGCTCGCCGGCTTTCCGGTGGTCGACCTCAAGGTGACGCTGATCGACGGCAAATATCATGACGTCAATTCGTCCGCGCTGGCGTTCGAAATTTGCGCGCGCCAGTGCCTGCGCGAAGCGCTGCAAAGGGCGCGGCCCGTCCTGCTCGAGCCGATCATGAAAGTCGAATGCGTGACGCCGGAGGATTACACCGGCTCCGTCATCGGCGACCTCAACTCGCGGCGCGGGCAAATCCAGGGCCAGGACATGCGCGGCAACGCCAACGTGATCAACGCGATGGTGCCGCTGATGAACATGTTCGGCTACGTCAATCAGTTGCGGTCCATGTCTCAGGGCCGCGCCACATTCACCATGCAATTCGATCACTACGCTGAACTGCCCGCCAACGTGTCGGCGGAAGTGCAAAAGAAATTCGCGTGACGATCGTAACCTGAAGGAATCTGAACGGAGAGTTCCATGGCCAAAGAAAAATTCCTGCGCAACAAGCCTCATTGCAATATCGGTACGATCGGTCACGTCGACCACGGCAAGACGACGCTGACGGCGGCGATCACCAAGGTGCTGGCGGAAACCGGCGGCGCCACCTTCACCGCCTATGACCAGATCGACAAGGCGCCGGAAGAGAAGGCGCGCGGCATCACCATCTCGACCGCGCACGTCGAATATCAGACCGAGAAGCGCCACTACGCGCATGTCGACTGCCCCGGCCACGCCGACTACGTGAAGAACATGATCACCGGCGCGGCGCAGATGGACGGCGCCATCCTGGTGGTCTCCGCTGCCGACGGCCCGATGCCGCAGACTCGCGAGCACATCTTGCTCGCCCGACAAGTTGGCGTTCCCGCCCTTGTTGTGTTCATGAACAAGGTCGACATGGTCGACGATCCTGAACTGCTCGAGCTGGTCGAGCTCGAAGTCCGCGAACTGCTGTCGAAGTACAATTTCCCCGGCGACAAGATCCCGATCATCAAGGGCTCGGCGCTTGCCGGCCTTGAGGGCAAGGATCCCAAGCTCGGCCATGACGCCATCCTCGAGTTGATGAAGGCGGTCGACGACTACATCCCGCAGCCGGAGCGTCCGAAGGACCAGCCGTTCCTGATGCCGGTGGAAGACGTGTTCTCGATCTCCGGCCGCGGTACCGTCTGCACCGGCCGTATTGAGCGCGGCATCATCAAGGTCGGCGAGGAAGTCGAGATCGTCGGCATTAAACCGACGCAGAAGACCGTCGTCACCGGCGTCGAGATGTTCCGCAAGCTGCTCGACCAGGGCGAAGCGGGCGACAACGTCGGCTGCCTGCTGCGCGGCACCAAGCGCGAGGAAGTCGAGCGCGGTCAGGTGCTGTGCAAGCCCGGCTCGGTCAAGCCGCACACCAAGTTCAAGGCGGAAGCCTACATCCTCACCAAGGAAGAGGGCGGCCGTCATACCCCGTTCTTCACCAACTATCGTCCGCAGTTCTATTTCCGCACCACCGACGTGACCGGCGTGGTGCATCTGCCGGCCGGTACCGAAATGGTGATGCCGGGCGACAACGTGGCGATGGAAGTGCACCTGATCGTGCCGATCGCCATGGAAGAGAAGCTCCGCTTCGCCATTCGCGAGGGCGGCCGCACCGTCGGCGCCGGCGTGGTGGCGAGCATCATCGAGTAAGTGTGCTGTCGTGCCCCGCGAAAGCGGGGCACCTAGTTTTCTGCAGGGCCGTAAGGCAACTGAGACTTTAGCGAGTGCTGGATCGTCCGTGGGCGCGGGCGATGACAGTCCAGAGAGAAACGACAATGAACGGCCAGAATATCCGGATCCGGCTCAAGGCGTTCGATCACCGCATCCTCGATGCGTCGACGCGCGAGATCGTGAACACGGCCAAGCGCACCGGCGCGCAAGTCCGTGGCCCGATCCCGCTACCGACGAAAATCGAGAAGTTCACGGTGAACCGCTCGCCGCACGTCGACAAGAAGAGCCGCGAACAGTTCGAGATGCGCACACACAAGCGCCTCTTGGACATCGTCGATCCGACGCCGCAAACGGTGGACGCGCTGATGAAGCTCGACCTTGCCGCCGGCGTCGACGTCGAGATCAAACTTTAAAGGCCGCGCGAGGAAGAAAATGCGTTCCGGAGTGGTTGCGCAGAAATTGGGGATGACCCGCTTGTTCACCGATGCTGGTGAGCACGTACCGGTCACGGTGCTGCGCCTCGCGCAGTGCCAGGTGGTGGCCCACCGGACCAAGGACAAGAACGGCTACGTCGCGCTTCAGCTCGGCTCGGGCGTGCGCAGCACCAACAACATGATCAAGGCCGACCGCGGCTATTTCGCCAAGGCCAAGGTCGAGCCCAGGCGCAAGCTGGCCGAGTTCCGCGTCACCGAGGACGCGCTGATCCCGGTCGGAGCCGAGATTACCGCCGATCACTTCGTTGTTGGGCAGTTCGTCGATGTCTGCGGCACCTCGATCGGCAAGGGCTTTGCCGGCGGCATGAAGCGCTGGAATTTCGCCGGCCTTCGCGCCTCGCACGGCGTGTCGATCTCGCACCGCTCGATCGGCGGTACCGGCGGCCGTCAAGATCCCGGCAAGACGTTCAAAAACAAGAAGATGCCCGGCCATTTGGGTGTCGACCGCGTGACCACGCTTAATCTCAAGGTCGTGCAGACCGATGTCGCGCGCGGCCTCATCTTGGTCGAGGGCGCGGTGCCCGGCGCCAAGGGCGGCTGGATCATGGTGCGCGATGCCGTGAAGAAGGCGTTGCCGAAAGATGCGCCCAAGCCTGGCAAGTTCCGCCTGGCGGAAGTCGCCGAGACGAAATCCGAGACCAAGCCGGACGCCGCGCCGGCCCCCGCTACGACGGAGGGCGCGTGACATGGAAATGAAAATCACCACGCTCGAAGGCAAGGATGCCGGCTCCGTCAATCTGCCGGATGCGATCTTCGGCCTCGAGCCACGCAGCGACATCCTGCAGCGTTGCGTCAACTGGCAGCTCGCCAAGCGCCAGCGCGGCACCCATAAGACCAAGGACCGTTCGGAAATCTGGCGCACCGGCAAGAAGATGTACGCGCAGAAGGGCACCGGCGGCGCCCGCCACGGTTCGGCGCGCGTCCCGCAGTTCCGCGGCGGCGGCCGCGCTTTCGGCCCGGTGGTGCGCAGTCACGCCATCGATCTGCCGAAGAAAGTGCGCGCGCTCGCGCTCAAGCATGCGCTGTCGTCCAAGGCCAAGGGCGGCGGCATCATCGTCCTCGACAAGGCGACGGTGAAGGATGCCAAAACCAAGGCGCTGGCCAAGCAGTTCGGCAAGCTCGGGTTGGAGAACGCGCTGATCATCGACGGCGCCGAAGTCGAAGCCGGGTTCCGTTCTGCCGCGCGCAACATTCCGAATATCGACGTGCTGCCGGTGCAGGGCATCAACGTCTACGACATCATGCGGCGCAAGACTTTGGTGCTGACCAAGGCCGCGCTCGATGCGCTGGAGGCGCGCTTCAAATGAGCACCAGCGATCCCCGCCATTACGACGTCATTCTGTCGCCGGTGATCACCGAAAAGGCGACCATGGCGTCCGAACACAACAAGGTCGTGTTCAAGGTGCGTAAGACCGCGACCAAACCGCAGATCAAGGAAGCGGTAGAGAAATTGTTCGACGTCAAGGTCAAGAGCGTCAACACGCTCACCCGCAAGGGCAAGCGCAAGGTGTTCAAGAACAAGGTCGGGCTCTTGTCAGACGTGAAGCGCGCGGTGGTGACGTTGGAAGAAGGTCACCGCATCGACGTGACCACGGGATTGTAAGGGAAGCTTCCGATGGCCTTGAAATCATACAATCCGACCACGCCGAGCCAGCGTCAGCTGGTGAACATCGACCGTTCGTCGCTGTACAAGGGCGCGCCGGTAAAGGCGCTGACCGAAGGACAGATCTCGACCGGCGGCCGCAACAATAACGGCCGCATCACGTCGCGCTTCCGCGGCGGCGGCCACAAGCAGGCCTATCGAAAGATCGATTTCCGGCGCAATAAACTCGATGTGCCGGCGACCGTCGAGCGACTCGAATACGATCCCAACCGCACCGCCTTCATCGCGCTGATCAAGTATCAGGACGGCGAGCTCGCCTATATCCTGGCGCCGCAGCGCCTTGCCGCCGGCGACCAGGTGATCGCCTCCGAGCGCGCCGACGTGAAGCCGGGCAATGCCATGCCGATCGGCAATATCCCGGTCGGCACCATTGTGCACAATGTCGAGATCAAGATCGGCAAGGGCGGGCAGCTCGCGCGCTCGGCCGGCACCTACGTCCAGATCGTCGGGCGAGATCAGGATTACGTCATCCTGCGGCTGTCGACGACCGAGCAGCGCCTGATCCACGGCCGCTGCATGGCCACCATCGGCGCGGTATCGAACCCCGACAATATGAACACGACGATCGGCAAGGCCGGTCGCCAGCGCTGGAAGGGCCGCATGCCGCATAACCGCGGCATCACCATGAACCCCGTCGATCACCCGCATGGCGGACGCACCAAGGGCGGCGGTCACTGGACCACGCCGTGGGGCTTCCCGACCAAGGGCAAAAAGACGCGCAAGAACAAGCGCACCACCAAATTCATCGCCGTCAGCCGCCACGAGCGCAAGAAGCAGAAGTAGGACAAGAGATTATGTCGCGATCTTTATGGAAAGGCCCGTTCGTCGACGGCTACCTGCTGAAAAAGGCAGAAGCCGCGCGCGCATCCGGCCGTCATGAAATGATCAAGATCTGGAGCCGGCGCTCTACCATTCTGCCGCAATTCGTCGGGCTGAATTTCGGCGTCTATAACGGGCAGAAACACATTCCGGTGATGGTGACCGAGGAAATGATCGGTCACAAGTTCGGCGAATTCGCGCCGGGCCGGATGTTCTACGGCCATTCGTCGGACCGCAAAGCCAAGCGCACGGCTGCTGCCCCGGCAGCGTCCGGCGCAGCGCCTGCCGCGCCCGCCGCCGCGCCGGCGGCGAGCTAAGGAATTGAGAGAGACACGTCATGGGCAAAAGCGCACGCGAGCGAAGCCTCCCGGATAACGAGGCCAAGGCGGTGAGCCGGATGATCCGGATCAGTCCGCAGAAGCTCAATCTTGTCGCGCAGATGATCCGCGGCAAGAAGGTCGCGAGCGCGCTCGCCGACCTGCAGTTTTCGCGCAAGCGCATCGCCTTGGATGTGCGCAAGTGCTTGGAGTTGGCGATCGCCAATGCCGAGAACAATCACGACCTCGACGTCGACGAACTGGTCGTTGCCGAGGCTCACGTTGGAAAGGCGCTGGTGATCAAGCGCTTCAGCCCGCGCGGCCGCGGCCGCATGGGCCGCATTTTGAAACCGTTCTCCCACCTGACCATCGTCGTGCGTCAGGTCGAGGCGCCAGCCGCAGCGAAAGCCTAAAGGGGTCGTCGATGGGTCAAAAAGTCAATCCGATTGGACTGCGTCTCGGGATCAATCGTACCTGGGACTCGCGCTGGTACTCGGGCAAGGCCGAGTACGGCACGTTGCTGCATGAGGACATCAAGATCCGCGAGGAGTTGATGAAGCAGCTCAAGCAGGCGGCGGTGTCGAAGATCATCATCGAGCGGCCGCACAAGAAGTGCCGCGTCACCATCCACTCGGCGCGGCCGGGCGTGGTGATCGGCAAGAAGGGCGCCGATATCGAGAAGCTGCGCAAGTCGGTAGCCAAGCTTACCCAGAGCGACGTCGTCATCAACATCGTCGAGATCCGCAAGCCGGAGCTCGACGCGCAACTGGTGGCTGAATCGATTTCGCAGCAGCTTGAGCGCCGCGTGGCGTTCCGTCGCGCCATGAAGCGCGCCGTTCAGTCGGCGATGCGGCTGGGCGCCGAAGGCATCCGCATCAACTGCTCCGGCCGTCTCGGCGGCGCCGAAATCGCGCGCATGGAGTGGTACCGCGAAGGCCGCGTGCCGCTGCATACGCTGCGCGCCGACGTCGACTATGGCGTTGCCACCGCATTCACCACCTACGGCACCTGCGGCGTCAAGGTCTGGATCTTCAAGGGCGAAATCCTCGAGCACGATCCGATGGCGCAGGACAAGAAGCTTGCCGAAGGCGATCAGGGCCGTCCGCGCCGCGACGCCGCGGCCTGAGGGGACGAGAAAGTTTAAGTCATGCTGCAACCGATCCGCACCAAGTTCCGCAAGGCGTTCAAGGGCCGCATCCACGGCGCCGCCACGTCGGGCTCCACGCTCGCCTTCGGCCAATATGGTTTGAAGGCGCTGGAACCCGAGCGCGTCACCGCGCGCCAGATCGAGGCCGCGCGCCGCGCGCTCACCCGCTTCATGAAGCGGTCGGGCCGCGTGTGGATCCGCGTTTTCCCGGACGTGCCGGTGTCGAAGAAGCCGATCGAAATCCGCATGGGCAAAGGCAAGGGCACGCCCGAATTGTGGGTCTGCCGCGTCAAGCCCGGCCGCATCCTGTTCGAGGTGGACGGCATTCCGATCGGCATCGCCAAGGAAGCGCTGGCGCTCGCCGCGGCCAAGCTCCCGGTCAAGACCCGTTTCATCGAACGCATCGCCGAGTAAACCCATGAAAGCCGTAGACGTAAGAGCGATGACGCTCGACCAGATCGACGACGAAGTGCTCAAGCTCAAGAAGGAGCAGTTCAACTTGCGCTTCCAGCGCGCGACCGGTCAGCTCGAGAACACTTCGCGCGTGCGCGTCATCCGCCGCGACGTGGCGCGGCTGAAGACCATCGCCGCGCAGAAGCGCTCTGGCTCGATGCCGGAGATTGCGCCGAAGCCGAAAGCAGAACCGAAGGCCAAAGTTGCCAAGCCGAAGGCCGAGAAACCGAAATCCGACAAGCCAAAATCAAAGAAGCCGCAGTCCGCGAAGAGCCGCAAGGCTGGCGCGAAGAAGACTGCCGCGAAGAAGTCGAAGTAAGGGGTTAGAGATGCCAAAGCGTACGCTCCAGGGCGTCGTCGTTAGCGACAAGCAGGACAAGACCGTCGTCGTGCGCGTCGACCGGCGTTTCACCCATGCGACGATGAAGAAGACCATTCGCCGTTCGAAGAAATATCACGCCCATGACGAAAAGAACGAGTTCGGCGTCGGCGACATCGTGTGGATCGAGGAGCGCCGGCCCATTTCTAAGCTCAAGTGCTGGGAAGTGATCCGGGGCGAGAAGAAGCAGAAAGTTCAATAAGCGCGATGAGCGCCAATAAAGTGAGAGCCGCATCATGATTCAGATGCAAACCAACCTCGACGTGGCGGACAATTCCGGCGCGCGCCGCGTCATGTGCATCAAGGTGCTGGGCGGCTCCAAGCGCAAATACGCCACCATCGGCGATGTCATCGTCGTCTCGGTGAAGGAAGCCATCCCGCGCGGCCGCGTGAAAAAGGGCGAGGTGATGAAGGCCGTGGTGGTGCGCATCGCCAAGGACATCAAGCGCGCCGACGGTTCCGTCATCCGCTTCGACCGCAACGCGGCGGTGCTGATTACGCCGCAGATGGAGCCGGTCGGCACCCGCATCTTCGGGCCGGTGCCGCGCGAATTGCGCGCCAAGAATCACATGAAGATCATCTCGCTCGCCCCGGAGGTGCTGTGATGGCCGCCAAGATCAAGAAGGGCGACAAAGTCATTGTGCTCACCGGCCGCGACAAAGGCCGCACCGGCGAGGTGCTTGCCGTGCATCCGGCCGACAGCCGCGCTCTGGTGCGCGGCATCCACATGGTCAAGCGTCACCAGCGGCAGACGGCGCAGCAGGAGGGCGGCATCGTCTCCAAGGAGGGGACGATCCATCTGTCCAATCTGGCGCTCGCCGATCCCAAGGACGGCAAGCCGACCCGCGTGGGTTTCAAATTCGTCGGCGAGGGTGCGGACCGCAAGAAGGTGCGCATTGCCAAGCGTTCTGGAGTTGAGATCGATGGCTGACACGCAAGCAAATACCGAAGCCAAAAAGCCGAAGCCGCCGAAGGTCGCCAAGGAAGGCGGCGCGCCCAAGGGCGACGGGCCGAAGGTGAAGAAGCCTCGCGAGCGCTCCGACTACGTGGCGCGGCTCAAGACCCATTTCGAGGAGGTGATCCGCGGCGAGCTGAGCAAGCAGTTCGGCTACAAGAACCGCATGCAGGTGCCGGTGATCACCAAGATCGTGCTCAACATGGGCATTGGCGAGGGCGTTGCCGACCGCAAGAAGGTGGATAATGCTTCCCAGGACCTGACGCTGATCGCCGGCCAGAAAGCCGTAATCACCAAGTCGCGCAAGTCGATCGCCACCTACAAGCTGCGCGACGGCCAGGCTATCGGCTGCAAGGTGACGCTGCGCAAGACGCGCATGTACGACTTCATCGATCGGCTGGTGAATATCGCGCTGCCGCGCATCCGCGACTTCCGCGGGCTCAATCCGAAAAGCTTCGACGGCCGCGGCAACTACAGCCTCGGCATCAAGGAACATATCGTGTTTCCGGAGATCGATTTCGACAAGGTCACCGATTCCTGGGGTCTCGACATCACCGTTTGCACGAGTGCGCGCACCGACGACGAGGCGCGCGCTTTGCTGACTGCATTCAACTTCCCGTTCCGGCAGTGAGGGGCGATTTCCGTTCCCTCAAACGCGGAAACAAGGAGCTAAAGTAATGGCGAAGAAGAGTATGGTTGAAAAAAACAACCGGCGGCGCAGATTGACGAAGAGTTATGCCAATCGCCGCAAGGCGCTCAAGGCGATCGCCCGCGACAAGAAGCTGCCGATGGAGGAGCGTTTCGCCGCCACCCTCAAGCTTGCCGAATTGCCGCGCAATTCCTCGGCCACCCGCATTCGCAATCGCTGCGAGTTGTCCGGCCGCCCGCGCGCCTATTACCGTAAGCACAAGCTCAGCCGCATCGCGTTGCGCGACCTCGGCTCCAAAGGCCTGATTCCAGGCCTTGTGAAGTCGAGCTGGTGAGGGGGAGGTCGCGATGGCTGTCAACGATCCGATCGGCGACATGATTGCCCGCATCCGCAATGCCCAGATGCGCGCCAAGTCGAAGGTTTCAATGCCGGGCTCCAAGCAGCGCGAACGCGTCTGCGAGGTGCTCAAGACCGAAGGCTATATTCGCGGCTACGCGAGCGTCGCCCATGCCGATGGCCGCAGCGAGCTCGAGATCGAGTTGAAATATTTCGATGGCGAGCCGGTGATCCGCGAAATCGCGCGCGTCTCTAAGCCCGGCCGGCGCGTTTACGCCTCGGTCAAGGCGCTGCCGCGCATCAACAACGGCCTCGGCATCTCGATCCTGTCCACGCCCAAGGGCGTGATGGCCGATCACGAAGCCCGCGACGCCAATGTTGGCGGCGAAATCATCTGCACGGTGTTCTGATGTCCAGGATCGGCAAAAAAGCTGTTGCGGTCCCCTCTGGCGTCACCGCCAACGTAGAAGGGCAGACCGTCAAGGTGAAGGGCCCGAAGGGCGCCATGCAGGTCGTGGTGCACGAGGACGTCACCGTCAAGATGGACAAAGGCGCGATCCAGCTCGATCCTCGCGTCGAGACCAAGCGCGCGCGCTCCCAATGGGGCACCTCGCGCACTTTGGTGAACAATCTGATCGCCGGGGTGACCAAGGGCTTCGAGGAGAAGCTCGAGATCGTCGGCGTCGGGTTCCGCGCCGCGGTCCAGGGCAAAACGCTCAACCTACAGCTCGGCTTTTCCCACGACGTCAACTTTGCGATCCCGCAGGGCATCGCTATCGCGACACCGAAGCCGACCGAAATTGTCGTCACCGGCACCGATAAGCAGCAGGTTGGTCAAGTAGCCGCCGAAATCCGCGGCTTCCGCCCGCCAGAGCCGTACAAGGGCAAGGGCGTGAAATACGTCGGCGAATACATCTTCCGCAAGGAAGGCAAGAAGAAGTAGAGGAGCGCGCGATGTCGAGATTAAGCGATCGGACTGCGCGACGGACGGCGACCGTGCGCCGTAACGTCAAGCGCGCCGCCGGCACCAGTGGCCGCGCGCGGCTGACGGTATTTCGCTCGTCCAAGCACATCTACGCCCAGGTGGTTGACGACGCCAAAGGCGAAACGCTGGTGGCCGCGTCCTCGCTGGAAAAGGCGCAGCGTACGACCGCCAAGACCGGCGCCAATATCGATGCAGCCAAGGTGGTCGGCAAGCTGATCGCCGAGCGCGCTAAGGAAAAAGGCATCAAGGACGTCGTGTTCGACCGCGGCGGCTATCTCTATCACGGGCGTGTCAAAGCGCTGGCCGATGCCGCGCGTGAAGGCGGTCTCAACTTCTAATGGAGCGCATCATCCCGAAAAGTGGGAACCGGTTTTCGGATCAGATGATGCAAAAGGATAAAGTTGCAAATGGCACATGAACCCCGACGAGAACCCCGGCGAGACCGCGAACGCGGTGGTCGCGAGGAGCGCGACAGCGAATTCACCGATAAGCTTGTCCACATCAATCGCGTGGCCAAGGTGGTGAAAGGCGGCCGCCGTTTTGCGTTCGCCGCGCTGGTGATCGTCGGCGATCAGAAAGGCCGCGCCGGCTACGGCCATGGCAAGGCGCGCGAAGTGCCGGAGGCGATCCGCAAGGCGACCGACGCCGCCAAGCGCAGCCTGACCCGGGTGCCGCTGCGCGAAGGCCGCACGCTGCATCACGACGTGCTCGGCCGTCACGGCGCCGGCAAGGTGTTTCTGCGCGCGGCGCCTCCAGGAACCGGCATCATCGCCGGCGGTCCGATGCGTGCGGTGTTCGAAACGCTCGGCATTCAGGACGTGGTGGCGAAATCGCTCGGCTCATCCAATCCGTACAATGTGGTGCGCGCGACTTTCGACGCGCTCAAGCACCAGGATTCGCCGCGCTCGGTCGCGGCCCGCCGTAATATCAAAGTTTCCACGCTGCAGTCGCGCCGGCGCGAAGGCGGCGAGGCGGATGCGACGGAATAGAGGGATCGCCATGGCTAAGGCACAAAAGACCATCAAGGTCGAGCAGGTGGCGAGCCCGTTGCGGCGTCATCATGACCAGCGCGAGACGCTGATCGGGCTAGGCTTGAACAAGATCGGTCGCACCCGCGACCTGCCGGATACGCCTTCGACGCGCGGTATGATCCGCAAGCTGCGGCATCTGGTGCGTGTGGTCGGCGAAGCGCGTTAAGAGGACGACTACCATGAAACTCAACCAGATCGCCGACAAGCCCGGCGCGCGCAAAAACCGCCTGCGCATCGGCCGCGGCATCGGCTCCGGCATGGGCAAGACCGGCGGCCGCGGCGGTAAGGGCCAGACCGCGCGCTCCGGCGTGCGCATCAAGGGCTTCGAAGGCGGCCAGATGCCGCTGCATCGGCGCCTGCCCAAGCGCGGCTTCCGCAACACGCCGTTCGCAATCAAGCTCAACGAAACCAATCTCGGTAAGGTGCAGACGGCGATCGACGCCGGCCTGCTCGATGCCAAAAGCCCAATCGATGTCGCCGCCATGGTCAAGGCCGGCCTGATGCGGCGCGCTAAAGGCGGCGTGAAGCTGCTCGGCGACGGCGAGTTCAAGGCCAAGGCCGAATTCCAGGTCCACGGTGCGTCAAAGGCGGCCATCGCGGCGGTCGAGAAGGCCGGCGGCAGCGTGAAAATCCTTGCCGCCCCGAAGGAAGTCGACGCCGAGCCGAAGGGCAAGAACAAGCGCATGGCGCTCGACGCGGCCAAGGGCGGCGACAAGCCGAAGGGCGGCAAGCCCAAAGCGGAAGCCGCCGAAGACGAGCAGCCGGCCGAGTAAAGAGGTCGCATCGGCGGCGCTCTGCCGCCCGCTGCGATTTGCGGTGTAGTGCCTATCTAGAGTTTTCTAAAGGTGGCCCGCAGCGGCGGGGTGGGGCAGGACGGGGCGTGGGCGGCAGGAGCGACTGATGGTTTCGGCAGCGGAACAACTGGCGGCCAATCTCAATTTCGGCGCTCTCGCCAAAGCCGAAGAGCTCAAGAAGCGCATCTGGTTCACGCTCGGTGCTTTGCTGGTCTATCGCCTGGGCACCTATATCCCGCTGCCCGGCATCGATCCGAATGCCTGGGAGCAGATCTTCAATACCCAGGCCGGCGGCATTCTCGGCATGTTCAATATGTTCTCCGGCGGCGGCATCCACCGGATGGCGATCTTCGCGCTCAATATCATGCCCTACATCTCGGCCTCGATCATCATCCAGCTGATGACGACGGTCTCGCCCACGCTCGAAAACCTGAAGAAGGAAGGCGAGTCGGGCCGCAAGATCATGAACCAGTACACGCGGTATCTCACCGTGGTGCTGGCCGCGTTCCAGGCCTACGGCATATCGATCGGGCTCGAGGGCGCCGGCAGCGTGGTCGCCGATCCGGGCTTCTTCTTTCGCATCTCCACCGTTATCACGCTCACCGGCGGCACCATGTTTCTGATGTGGCTCGGCGAGCAGATCACCTCGCGCGGCATCGGCAACGGCATCTCGCTGATCATCTTGTCCGGCATCGTCGCGCAACTGCCGTCGGCGGTCGCCGGCACGCTGGAACTCGGCCGTCAGGGCGCATTGTCCACCGGCCTGATCCTCGCCGTCATCGTCATGGCGGTGGCGGTCATCGCCTTCATCGTGTTCATGGAGCGCGCGCAACGCCGGCTGCTGATCCAATATCCCAAACGTCAGGTCGGCAACCGCATGTTCGAGGGCCAATCCTCGCATCTGCCGCTCAAGCTCAACACCTCGGGCGTGATCCCGCCGATCTTTGCCTCCTCGCTGCTGCTGTTGCCGACCACGGTCGCCAACTTCAACGCGGGTTCGGGACCGGGCTGGCTTACCACCGTCACCACGTTGCTCGGCCATGGCCGGCCGTTGTTTTTGATCCTGTACATTGCGTTGATCGTGTTTTTTGCGTTCTTCTATACCGCGATCGTATTCAATCCGACCGAGACTGCGGATAACCTGAAGAAGCACGGCGGCTTCATTCCCGGCATCAGGCCGGGCGAACGCACGGCGGAATACATCGACTATGTGCTCTCGCGCATCACGGTGGTCGGCGCTCTCTATCTCGCCATTGTCTGTCTGATCCCGGAAATCCTGATCTCCTACGCCGCGGTGCCGTTCTATTTCGGCGGCACGTCGCTGTTGATCGTGGTCAGCGTCACAATGGATACGGTTGCGCAGATCCAGGGCTACCTGCTGGCGCACCAGTATGAAGGCTTGATCAAGCGTTCGAAATTGCGGGGACGCAATCGATGAGACTGATCCTGCTCGGCCCGCCGGGGGCGGGGAAGGGCACGCAAGCGCAGCGGCTGGTCCAGAAGCACGGCGTCGTCCAACTCTCCACCGGCGATATGCTGCGCGCCGCGGTCGCCGCCGGCACGCCGGTCGGCCTGCGCGCCAAGAGCATCATGGAGGCGGGCCAGCTCGTTCCCGACGAGGTGGTGGTGGCGATCATCGCCGACCGCATCGATCAGGAGGACTGCAAACGCGGTTTCGTGCTCGACGGTTTCCCGCGCACGGTCCCGCAGGCGCAGGCGCTAGACCGCCTGCTGGCCGAGCGCGGCCTCAAGCTCGACGGCGTGATCGAGCTCAAGGTGGACGAGGGCATCCTGCTCAAGCGCATCGAGACCCGGGTGGCCGAAATGACCGCCCGCGGCGAAAAGCTGCGCGCCGACGACAATCCGGAGGTGCTCAAGGGGCGCCTGGCGGCCTACCGGGCGCAAACCGCGCCGCTCACCAACCATTATGGCCGCCTGGGGCAGCTCAAGAGCGTCGACGGCATGGCGCCGATTGATACCGTCACCGCGGCGATCAGTCGGCTACTCAGCCCTGCCGCCAAGACCAAACCGGCCCGCCGCCAGGTCAAAGCCGCTAAAAAGGCGGCCAAGAGGCCGGCCAAGCGGGCCGCCCGCCGTGGCCGCTCCAAAGCCGGCAAGTCCGGGCGCAAGCCGGCCCGTCCCGCCCGAGCCAAAAACAGTGCTGGAAAGCGCAAAACGGACAGCATGCGGAGGTTGACGAAGGCGCGATGAATCCCTTAATAAGCTGCGTATTCAGAAGTTTGACGCGATGCCGGGCCCCAGAAATCCGGGGGACGGGCGTCGTGTTACGCTTTGGGCTATCCCCTTCCAGGGACACGAGGATTCGGCCCGCGGGACGTGGCCGGACGATAACAGGAGAGACCATCCGTGGCTCGTATCGCGGGCGTTAATTTGCCCACCAACAAGCGCGTCGTCATCGCGCTCCAGTATATCCATGGTATCGGGCCGAAAACCGCCCACGAAATCATGACCAAGGTTAACCTGCCGCAAGAGCGGCGGGTGTCGCAATTGACCGACGCCGAAGTGCTGCAGATTCGCGAAATGATCGACCGCGACTACATGGTCGAGGGCGATCTGCGCCGCGAAGTGGCGATGAACATCAAGCGGCTGATGGATCTCGGCTGCTACCGGGGCCTGCGTCACCGCAAGGGCTTGCCCGTGCGCGGCCAGCGCACCCACACCAATGCGCGCACCCGCAAGGGGCCGGCCAAGACCATCGCCGGCAAGAAGAAAGCCGCCGGACCGACTTGATCATAGGAATTGCCCGCGCCTGACGGCAGTGGGCCGCGAAAGGATTAGAGAATGGGTAAGGAAGCCACCCGCGTCCGCCGGCGCGAACGCAAGAACATCGCGTCCGGCGTCGCGCATGTCGCGGCGTCGTTCAACAACACCATGATCACCATCACCGACGCGCAAGGCAACACCATTGCCTGGTCGTCGTCGGGAACGATGGGATTCAAGGGCTCGCGCAAATCGACGCCCTATGCCGCGCAGGTCGCCGCCGAAGACGCCGCCAAGAAGGCGCAGGAGCACGGTATGCGCACGCTTGAGGTCGAGGTGTCGGGACCGGGTTCTGGCCGCGAATCGGCGCTGCGCGCGTTGCAGGCGCAAGGCTTCACCATTACTTCGATCCGTGACGTGACCACGATCCCGCACAACGGTTGCCGGCCGCGTAAGCGTCGCCGAGTTTGATTTTCGTATTGGGCGGACGTGACGAGCGTCCGCCGCCGCCGAACTTTTCCCCACACGGCGGGTGGGATGCGCGGTCAAGAGCCGCGCCGCTCAAAGGTGAAGATGTGATCCAAAAAAATTGGCAGGAATTGATCAGGCCGAACAAGCTGCAGGTGACCGCCGGCCACGACGCCGCGCGGGTCGCCACCGTCGTCGCCGAACCGCTCGAGCGCGGCTTCGGGGTGACGTTGGGCAACGCGCTGCGCCGCATTCTGCTGTCTTCGTTGCAGGGCGCCGCGGTGCAGTCGGTGCACATTGACGGCGTGCTGCACGAGTTCTCCTCGATTGCAGGCGTGCGCGAGGACGTCACCGACATTGTGCTCAATATCAAGGACATCGCCATCAAGATGCAGGGCGAAGGCCCCAAGCGCATGGTGGTGAAGAAGCAGGGCCCCGGCACCGTCACCGCTGGCGAAATCCAGACGGTGGGCGACGTGGTCGTGCTCAATCCGGACCTCGTGCTGTGCACGCTGGACGAGGGCGCCGAGATCCGCATGGAGTTCACCGTCAATACCGGCAAGGGCTACGTGCCGGCCGAGCGCAACCGTCCCGAGGATGCGCCGATCGGGCTTATTCCGGTCGACAGTCTCTATTCGCCGGTTCGCAAGGTCTCCTACAAGGTCGAGAACACCCGCGAGGGCCAGATCCTCGACTACGACAAGCTCACCATGACCATCGAGACCAACGGTGCGGTCAGTCCCGAGGACACGCTCGCTTACGCGGCGCGCATCCTGCAGGACCAGCTCAACGTGTTCGTGAATTTCGAGGAGCCGCGCAAGGAAACCACGGCCGAGACCATTCCCGATCTTGCGTTCAATCCCGCCTTCCTCAAGAAGGTGGACGAGCTTGAACTGTCCGTGCGCTCGGCCAACTGTCTCAAGAACGACAACATCGTCTATATCGGCGACCTGGTGCAGAAGACCGAAGCGGAGATGCTGCGCACGCCGAACTTCGGCCGCAAGTCGCTCAACGAAATCAAGGAAGTGCTGGCGCAGATGGGCCTGCATCTCGGCATGGAAGTGCCGGGTTGGCCGCCGGAAAACATCGAAGAGTTGGCCAAGCGCTTCGAGGACCATTACTAATTCTGTCATTCCGGGGCGCGCCGCAGGCGCGAACCCGGAATCCAGAGTGGCATAGAGAAGGTAGCTGGATTCCGGATCGCCGCTTCGCGTTGTCCGGAATGACGAAAAAAGGGATCACGCGATGCGTCACGGAAAAGTTCACCGCAAGCTCGGCAGGCATTCTGCGCATCGCACTGCCATGTTTGCCAACATGGCCGCCGCCCTGATCAAGCACGAGCAGGTCGTCACCACGCTGCCGAAGGCGAAGGAACTTCGCCCGATTGTGGAAAAATTGGTGACGCTCGCCAAGAAAGGCGGGCTTGCCGCCCGCCGCCAGGCGATCTCGGAAATGCGAGACGTGGCCATGGTCAGGAAATTGTTTGATGTAATCGGCCCGCGCTACAAGGAGCGCAAGGGCGGCTATACCCGCGTGATCAAGGCCGGCTTCCGCTACGGTGATTCTGCGGCGCAGGCGGTGATCGAATTTGTCGACCGCGACCTTGAGGCCAAGGGTAAGGATTCCGGGCCGGTGCAGGAGAAGAAGGTCGACGAAGCGGCGACTGCGGCTGCCTAATCCCGGGTTTCTAGCTTGAATTGACAAAGGCGGCCCAGAGGGCCGCCTTTTTGTTGAAGCAACGCTCGCCGTCGGGCGCGGCCCATGTATAATCCCGGCAAAACAAGCAGGGGGAACTTCATGATTCGCTTCGTCACGGCTCTCTTCGCCGCTCTTGCGGCGACACTTGGCTTCGCCCACGCCCAGTCCGATCTGGTCAAGCGCGGCGACTATCTGGTCAACGGCATCCTCACCTGCGGCAATTGCCATTCGCCGAAAGGCCCACAAGGCGACATCCCCGGCAAGCTCTTCTCCGGCGGCCTGTCGTGGGATGAGCCGCCGTTCAAGGTGACCGCTCCCAACATCACGCAGGACAAGGAAACCGGCATCGGCAAGTGGAGCGACGCCGATCTCAAGAAGCTGATGCGCACCGGCCTCTTACCGAACGGCGTGCACATCGCCATGGTGATGCCGACTGGCTTCTACCACATCATGACCGAGCGCGATCTCGACGCAGTTGTCGCTTACTTGCGCACGATCAAGCCGATCAGCAACAAGGTCCCGGACCCGATCTATAAAATGCCGCAAGTCGAGAACGTTTTTCCGGGCGGCGAGAAGCCGTACTCGGAAGCGATGATGAAGGACAAGGTGAAGAAGGGCTTCTACCTTGCCACTATCGCACATTGCATGGAGTGCCACACGCCGATGGTGAAGGGGCAGCACCCTTGGGATCGATTGGGCGCCGGCGGCTTTGAATTCCCCGGCCCGTGGGGCGTGTCGGTGTCGCGCAATATCACCTCGAGCAAGACCAAGGGCATTGGCTCCTGGACCGACGCCGAGATCAAGCGGGCCATTACCACAGGCGTCTCCAAGGACGGCAGCCATCTCAAGCCGCCGATGGGCTTCCACTACTACGCCTCGTTGACGCCGGGTGACCTCGACGCCGTGGTCGCCTATCTACGCACGGTGCCGGCGAAGGAGTAGCTATTGACCTCTCCCCCCGCCGAAGTCGGATATATCCGACTTCGGCCCATTTGCCGAACTCGGGTAAACCCGAGTTCGGATGGGGAGAGGGTGGTGAGCGGCCTTCATTTAGCCCCGGCGGGAGCCTATATCTCTGCGTCTCGCCGGGGAAGTGCGACCATGCGCCTGAAACGCCCCCTGATTGCCCTCTTGCTTGCCGCCAATGCCTTGGCCGGCACCACCGTTGCTTCCGCTCAGGAGCGCCGCGTGGTGCCCGGGCCCGGAGAACTGCGGCTATCCTATGCACCGGTGGTGCAGCGGGTGGCGCCGGCGGTGGTCAATGTCTACGCCGCCAAGGTGGTGCAGAACCGCAATCCGCTGTTCGACGACCCGATCTTCCGCCGCTTCTTCGGCGTGCCGGGCGACGGCGGCCGCCAGATCCAGCGCTCGCTGGGCTCCGGCGTGATCATCGATCCGTCCGGTCTCGTGGTCACCAACGTGCACGTGATCGAGGGCGCCGATGAGGTCAAGGTGGCGCTCGCCGACAAGCGCGAATTCGAAGCCGAGATCGTGCTCAAGGACAAGCGCAGCGATCTCGCGGTGCTGCGCATCAAGGACGCACACGAGCGCTTCCCGGTTCTGGATTTCGCCAATTCCGACGCGCTCGAAGTAGGCGACATCGTGCTCGCCATCGGCGATCCGTTCGGCGTCGGGCAGACCGTGACGCACGGCATCGTCTCGGCGCTGGCGCGCACCCAGGTCGGCATTACCGACTACCAGTTCTTCATTCAGACCGACGCCCCCATCAACCCCGGGAATTCGGGCGGCGCGCTGGTCGATATGAGCGGCCGGCTAGTCGGCATCAACACCGCGATCTTTTCGCGCTCGGGCGGCTCGCAGGGCATCGGCTTTGCCATCCCGGCCAATATGGTGCGGGTCGTGGTGGCCTCGGCGAAGGGTGGCAGCAACGCAGTGCAGCGGCCGTGGCTCGGCGCCAAGCTGCAGCAGCTCACCGCCGACATCGCCGACAGCATGAAGCTTAAACGTCCGGCCGGCGCGTTGGTCGCTGAAGTGACGCGGAACAGCCCGGCAGCACAGGCCGGTATCAAACCTGGCGATGTCATCGTGTCGGTGGATAACCAGGCGGTCGACGACGTCAACGCCTTCGACTATCGCTTTGCCACCAAGCCGCTCGGCGGTACGGCGACGCTCGGCCTGTTGCGCGACGGCCGCGAACTGGCCGTGAAAGTGGCGCTGCAGACGGCGCCTTCAACGCCGCGCGACGAAATCACCATCCACACTCGCTCGCCGTTCTCTGGCGCCAAGGTCGCAAATCTCTCGCCTGCGCTCGCCGACGAACTGCAATTGCAGAATGCCGATGAGGGCGTCGTCGTCGTCGACGTGGACAGCGGCTCGTATGCCAGCAATCTCGGGTTCCGCCGCGGCGATATTATCCTGTCAGTGAACGGCGAGCATATCGCCAAGACGCGCGATCTCGCGCGCGCTACCGAGCGGCCAAGCAACTCCTGGCAGATCGTAATTCGCCGCGGCGGGCAGCAGATTTCTGCGGTTTTCAACGGATGAGCCCGCGCGCCAAAGCGGGACCGACGTTGTTCGCGGCCGCCGGCCTCGATAAAGACGCGCCGCGCCCGCTGGCCGACCGCCTGCGGCCGACCAGGCTCGATGAGGTGGTCGGACAGGACCATCTGCTGGGCGCGGACGGCGCGCTCACCCGCATGCTGGCGACCCGCTCGCTCGGCTCGCTCGTATTCTGGGGCCCGCCCGGCACCGGCAAGACCACGGTGGCGCGGCTCTTGGCGCAGGAAACCGACCTGCACTTCGAGCAGATTTCCGCGATTTTCACCGGCGTCGCCGACCTCAAAAAGGTGTTCGAGGAGGCGCGCCGTCGCCGCGAGCTGGGGCAGGGCACGCTGCTGTTCGTCGACGAGATCCACCGCTTCAACCGCGCCCAGCAGGACAGCTTCCTGCCGGTGATGGAAGACGGCACCATCATCCTGGTCGGCGCCACCACAGAAAACCCGTCGTTCGAACTCAACGCGCCGCTGCTGTCGCGCGCGCGCGTGCTGGTGTTCAAATCCTTGGATGCCGAAGCGGTCGAGAAGCTGCTCGTTCGCGCCGAGCAGATCGATGGCCGCAAGCTGCCGCTCAGTGACGAAGCGCGATCCGCGCTCGTTGGCATGGCCGACGGCGATGGTCGCGCCGCGCTCACGCTGGCCGAGGAAGTCTGGCGCGCCGCGCGCAAGGACGAAACATTCGGGTCTGCGAAACTGCAGGAAATCGTGCAACGCCGCGCGCCGATCTACGACAAGGCGCAAGACGGTCACTACAATCTGATCTCCGCGCTGCACAAGTCGGTGCGCGGTTCCGATCCGGATGCCGCGCTCTATTATCTCTGCCGCATGCTCGATGCCGGCGAGCCGCCGCTTTATATCGCCCGCCGCGTCGTGCGCATGGCGGTCGAGGACATCGGGCTCGCCGACCCGCAAGCGCTGGTCATCGCCAACGCCGCCAAGGACGCTTACGATTTCCTTGGCAGCCCGGAAGGGGAGCTCGCGATCGCCGAGGCCGTGCTCTACATGGCGACCGCACCGAAATCGAACGCGTCCTATGCCGCCTTCGGCGCTGCCATGCGCACGGCCAAGCAGGCTGGCTCGCTGCTGCCGCCCAAGCACATCCTCAATGCGCCGACCAACCTCATGAAGGAGGAAGGCTACAGCCGCGGCTACGCCTACGATCACGACCAGGAAGAGGCCTTTTCCGGCCAGAATTATTTCCCCGATGCGCTGCCGCGCCAGCAGTTCTATAACCCGCCGGAACGCGGGTTCGAGCGCGAGATCAGGAAGCGGCTGGACTACTGGGCAAAGCTGCGTCGGGAACGGGGTGGGGGATGAGCATCGATATGGAGCGCTACTTCAAGCGCATCGGTTATGACGGCGGGCGCGAGGCTTCGCTCGCCACTTTGCGTGAACTGCATTACCTGCACCCGCAGGCGATCCCTTTCGAGAACCTCGATCCGCTGCTCAAACGCCCGGTGAAACTCGACCTCGCCTCGCTGGAGGCCAAGATGGTCGAGGCCGGGCGCGGCGGCTACTGCTTCGAGCACAACACACTGTTTGCTAACGTACTGCGCCAACTTGGCTTCAAAGTGCAGGAAGGTACCGCACGTGTGCGCTGGTCGGTGCCGCAAGGGGTCAGGACGCCGCGTGTGCACTGCCTGTTGTTCGTCGAGGCCGAGGGTGACGACTACCTGGTCGATGTCGGCTTCGGCGGTAACGTTTTGACTGGGCCGCTGAAGCTTGCTTCTCGCGACGCACAGAAGACACCGCATGAGGATTTCCGGTTAATCGACGAAGATGATCGCGTTGTCATCCAGGAGGCCAAGATCAATGGCGCCTGGACGCCGCTCTACGCCTATGACTTTGCCGACACCCATTCGGCCGACTACGAGATGGGCAATTGGCTGACATCGACGCACCCGCAGTCGATTTTCGTCAACGGGCTGCTCGGCGCGCGCTCCGAGCCAGGCAAGCGCTACGCCATTCGCGACAACCAACTCGCGGTGCACACGCTTAACGGCGGCACCGAGAAGAAGACGTTGGGCAGCGCCAGCGAGATACGCGACGCGCTTACCGATCTGTTCAAGCTCAAACTCGATCAGCTTGAAGGCATTGATCCGGTCCTGGCCAAGCTCGCAGCGAGCCGAGCATGAGCCGCGGCGGGAGCGGCCCGCGACGGCCGGGCGGCGGACGGCAACAGGCCGGTCCGCGCGGCCGCGGTCATGGGCGCGATCGCGACGAGCGAAACAGCGAACGATCCAAGGAGCGTTTCAATCCGCGCCAATCCGATCTGCGCGTGAAGCATTCGCCGAAGCGCAGCGGCGGCAATGGCCGCGGTTTTCCCGCGCGCCCGCCGCGCGAGCAGTCAGTTGAAGTGAGGCCTGCACCGCCGCCGATGGCGGCGCCAAAGCCGGCGTATTTTTCGGCCGGCGTGCAGACCGTCGCCGTCACGGTGGATGAAAACAACATGCGCGTCGATCGCTTCTTCGAGGGGCGGTTTCCCGGCCTGTCGTTCAGCCATATCCAGCGCATCATCCGCAAAGGCGAGGTGCGCGTGAACGGCAAGCGCACGCAGCCGAAGGCACGGCTCGAGGCCGGCCAGTCCGTGCGCATTCCGCCCCTGCAGCTCGAAGCGCCGAAACCGCGCGACGACGCCCCGCAGGCGCAGAAGGACCGCGCCTTCATCAAGTCGATCACGCTCTACGAAGACGACGACGTTCTGGTGCTCAACAAGCCGATGGGACTTGCGGTGCAGGGCGGCTCTGGCACGACGCACCACCTCGACGGCATGCTTGGCGCCTTGCGCGGCTCGCATCCCGACGCGCAGCGCCCGCGCCTGGTGCACCGGCTCGACAAGGACACCGCCGGCTGCCTGCTGGTGGCGAAGACGCGCTTTGCGGCGGCGGCGCTGGCCAAAACCTTCCGCACCCGCGCCGCGCGCAAGATCTATTGGGCGCTGGTGGCTGGCGTGCCGAGGCCGAAGCAGGGCCGCGTGTCGACCTTCCTCGCCAAGCAGGAGGTCGAGGAGGATTCCTACATGCGCATAGCCAGGCACGGCGAAAAGGACGCGGTGCACGCCGTCACATACTACGCGGTGGTGGAGACGGCGGCGCAGAAGCTCGCCTGGATATCGCTCAAGCCGGTCACCGGCCGCACCCATCAATTGCGCGCGCACATGGCCCATGTCGGCAACCCGATCGTCGGCGATCCGAAATATTTCAACATTGAAAATTGGGAACTGCCCGGCGGCATGCAGAACAAGCTGCATCTGTTGGCGCGCCGCATCGTGGTGCCGCATCCGCGCGGCGGAACCATTGACGCGAGCGCGCCGCTGCCGCCGCATATGGAGCAGTCCTGGAACCTGCTCGGCTTCGACGCCGGGCGCTACGACCCGATCGTCGAGGCGCCGGAGGAGGAGTAGAAACGCCGGCGCGGGGTTCCTATCTGATGGCCATGACGCGCCGGTATCCGCTCATAGTCTTGCTTGCGCTGGTTGTGTTGATGCCGGTTTTGTCGGCGCGCGCGCAATCCAATGATGACGACCGCTACACCATCATGCGGCCGGAACCTTGGCTGCCGCCGAAATACAAATCGCCGCGCGGTTCGATCGAGCATGTGGTAATCCCCCAGCCGGCGCGGCCGTTGTCGTCGCCCGCCGCCGAGCCGCCGCCGCTTTATGTGCCGCAGACCGGCCGCACGCTGCAGAACTTGCCGAACCCCGCGGCCTCCGGTCCGCACGGGCAGGAGACCTTTCAGGACCGCGCCACGCGCTGCGCGCATCAGGCCGGCGTCTATGGCCAGGCCGCCGGCGACCGAAACACCTACATCAATAGCTGCATCAATCAGTAGCGACCAAAGTCTGAGAGACCGTGCGCAATTTTGCCGCTTGACAGGCAACCAAATGGTTGCGTATTGTCGTTCATGGATGCGGTGTTCAAAGCCCTGGCCGACGCCAGCAGACGAGAACTTCTCGACCGCTTGCGTGCCGACAACGGGCAGACCTTGAACGAGCTTTGCGCCCGCTTGGCCAAATCTGGAGCAACCATGACGCGGCAGGCGGTGAGCAAGCATCTGGGAATTCTGGAAGAGGCCAATCTCGTCGCCACCGTGCGGCGGGGCAGGGAGAAGCTGCACTACCTCAATCCGGTGCCGATCCATGAGATCGGCGAGCGCTGGATCGGGAAATTCGAAAGCCACCGCCTTCAGGCGCTGAGCGACCTGAAGAAGAACCTGGAGAGTCGCGATGAGTAGGCCGAACTTAGTCTGACGCGCGCCGAACCGGGAAACCCGTTCAAAGCAGGAGTCCACCATGTCTGAGTTCATCGTTCACAGCGTACCCGGCAGTCCCTACGGCCGAGCGGTCTTTGCGACGCTGGAGGAAAAAGGCGCTCGTTATCGTCTCGCGCCGGTCGCGCCGGGCACCCACAAAAGCGAGCCGCATATTTCGCGCCATCCGTTCGGGCGCGTGCCGGTGCTCGATCACGACGGCTATTCGCTCTACGAAACGCAAGCCATTCTGCGCTATCTCGACCGGGTCATTCCGGCGCCTGCGCTGACGCCGGGCGACCCGCGCGCTGCCGGGCGGATGGATCAGGTGATGAACATCTGCGACTGGTATCTCTTCCAGGGCGTCAACAACGTCATCGGCTTTCAACGTATCATCAAGCCGCGCCTGATGGGCCAGCCGGCCGACGAGGCGGCGGTCGCGCAGGCCATGCCGCAGGCGCGCACGATGTTCAACGAGTTGTCGCGCCTCCTTGGCGGCAAGCCTTATTTCGCCGGCGATGGCGTGAGCCTCGCCGACCTGATGGTCGCGCCACAGGTCGACTTCCTCAGCCAGACGCCGGAATGGGCTTCGCTGGCGATAACAAATCTCACCGCTTGGCTCGACCGAATGACGGCGCGGCCGAGCTTCAAAGCCACGACGTGGGAGCGCATCGCCGCGCTCGCTGCGGCAGCCTGATCGGCAATCCAGCCACTGCTTTGAAGGAGTATGCGAACATGACCGCCAACAAGCCGATTTTCGTCTATGTCAGCTACATCGCCTCGACCCCGGACAAGGTGTTCAAGGCGCTCACCGACACCGAGGCAACCGGCAAGTTCTGGTTCGGCAACGCCGCGACCTCCGACTGGAAGGTCGGTTCGCCCCTCACATTTCACCGCGAGGGCAAGCTGATCATCAGGGGCGAAGTGCTCGAATACGATCCGCCGCGGCGGCTGTCCTATACGTTCAAGCCCATGCACGACGAACTTTATAGCGGCGAGCAGCCATCGCGCGTCGTCTTCGAGGTCGAACAGCAGCGCGATCAGGTCAAACTCACCGTCACGCATGACGATTTTGCGCCGGACAGCAAGGTGTTCGCGAGTATCAGCAACGGCTGGCCACTCGTGCTGTCCAGCCTCAAGAGCTATCTGGAGACAAACCGCGTGCTGCGCGCGCCGTGGTACGACAAGCAGGAGGCCGCTGCATCGTGATCGATGTCGCTAAGTTCAACCGGAAGGCGGTCTATTTTACCGAAGTCGCCGCAACGCCGGCGAAGGCCGAGTGGACCGCCTTCGATCGAGATGGAACCGCCAAACGAGATGCTGAGGGCGGTCAAATCGCTCAAATCGTACAAACATCGGCATTATTCTGGGCGAACCGGTCGCGGCGACGCGCCATTTGCTAGGATTTTGTCAACTGGTCGGGCCTATACCCGAATACTTCGGAATGGGGACCGATCGCAGATGGATCCGCGAACGAGCGTATCGCCGTCAAGCGTTGAGGCCGCGTTGCGCGACCTCAAGCCGGTGGCGGTGACGCGCTGGAGCGCGCGTCTTGCCGACGCGCAATGCGAACGCGACTACCGGATCCAGCGGTTTCCCGACGACCGCCTGCGTCTGCTGCTGCTGATGGGATTGGTCGCGGCCGCCGCCGTCCTTATTTTCTTCGGCCGCCTGTACGAATACTGGTACTACGGTAGCGCGGCGGAGCCGCTCTATCCGCCGCTCGTCTCCGTCTTCATTCCGCTCTGCGGGGTAGCCATTTTCCGCCGGCTGAAGACGTCGCAGTCGCTGGAAATCGCCGTGCTCGCGGTCGGCAGCGTCGGCTGTAGCATCCGTTTGCTGCTGCTCACGCTGCAGCCCAACCTGCTGGCGATGTGGCTGCCGCTAATGGTGACGATGCTGTTCGTCATCTACCTGTATTTGCCGATCCGCTTTACCGCCTCGGTCGTGTTCGCCGGCGCGTTTTCTTTGGTCACGCCGTTCTGGTGGGCGTGGCTGGCGCACCCGGTGCTGCCGGAACCTGAAATCTATCGCGGACTTCTGTGGATGCTGCTGGCCAACGCGCTCGGTTTCACCGCCGCCAATGCCCTGCAGCGCAGCCAACGCATACAATTCGCGCAGAGCCTGCTGCTGCGCAAGCTGCTCTCGACCAACTCGCTGACCGGCATCGCCAACCGCCGCCGCTTCGACGAAGCGCTCGATCGCGAATGGCGGCGCTGCCAGCGCGCCGGCATGCCGCTGTCGCTGCTGATGATCGATGTCGATCACTTCAAGCCCTATAACGACCATCTCGGCCACCAGCAGGGCGACGAGTGCCTGCGCCAGGTGGCGCGGCTGCTGGTCGACGGCACCGGGCGGCCGGGCGATCTGGTGGCGCGTTACGGCGGCGAAGAATTCCTCTGCCTGCTGCCGGATACCGGCATGGCCGGAGCGCTGGCGGTCGCCAACCGGCTATCCGCGGCGGTGCGGCAGGCGGATATCCATCATCCACGCTCGCCCGCTGGCGCGCGGCTGACCATCAGTATCGGCGCCGCCACCGCCAAGGATCTATCGGGCGCCCCGAACGCGCTGATGGCCTTCGTCGACAAGCTGCTCTATGCCGCCAAGGCCGACGGCCGCAATCAAGTTAAAGTGGGCACGCCTCCCGTCAGCAGGGTTGCGGCGCGAGAAGCCGCTTAGGCGTTCGCTTTATCCAACGCCCGCAGGTCGTCAGGCGAAAGCTTGAGTCGCGGCGCCTGCATGATCTCGTTGATCTGGGCGAGGCTGGTGGCGCTGGCAATCGGCGCGGTCACGGCAGGTTGCGCGATCAACCAAGCCAGCGATACTTGTGACGGCGTTGCGCCATGGCGCGCGGCCACGTCGTCAAGCGCCGTCAAAATCCGCAAGCCGCGCGCGTCGAAATAGCCCTTCACCTTGCCGCCGCGCGCGCGGTTTTTCACCGCATCCTCCGCCGAGCGGTATTTGCCGGTGAGAAAGCCGCCGGCGAGCGAATAATAAGTGATGACGCCGATTTCCTCGGCCTTGCAGATTGGCGCGTACTGGTTTTCGAAGTCGACGCGGTCGTAAAGATTGTAGTTCGGCTGCAGGCTCTCGTAACGCGGGATGCCGAGCGCTTGGCTCGCGGCAAGCGACGCCCTGAGTTGGGGGAGGCTCATGTTCGACGCGCCAATGGCGCGCACTTTGCCTTGTGCGATCAGTTGCGCATAGCCCGCCATGGTCTCTTCCGGCGGCGTCACCTCGTCGTCGAAATGGGTCTGCAGGAGATCGATACAATCGATCTGCAGCCGCCTGAGGCAAGCCTCTGCGGCGCGCAGCACGTACTCCTTGCGCACCGTCTTGCCTTCGCCCATGTCGCTGCCGACCTTGGTGGCGATGACGACCTGGGCGCGCTTGCCGCTGCGTTTGAGCCAGTTGCCGATCACGGTCTCGGACTCGCCGCCGTGATGGCCCTTGATCCAGCGCGAATAAGTGTCGGCGGTATCGATGGCGTTAAAGCCGGCGTCGACGAAAGCGTCGAGCAGCGCGAACGAGGTCGGCTCGTCGACGCTCCAGCCGAACACATTGCCGCCCAGCATCAGCGGGGCGATTTGGATATCGGAGCAGCCGAGACGGCGTTTGTCCATCCGCCTACCGCAGCGAGGCGTTGAACTTCTCCAGCGTCGCCTGTCCCGGGCAGAGCTCTTTCTCGCCGAGCGCGTTGAGCGGTCCGTCGACGGTGTGCAGATGCGCGTGCAGGTCTTCCGAGTCCTTCTCCACGTAGAGCAGGCCAGTGACGATCTGCCCCTTGGCGGCGTGATGCTGCAGGAATCCGAGCGCGGCCGAACGGTCGGTGAGTTCGTAATCGGCGGCGAGCTTGCGCAGCGCGAGTTTGGAGCCGTCGTGCTGTTCCACCACCTCGACGGTGCCGGGCTCGTACTGCACTTCGATCGGCATGCGACTCGCCATGAAATCGAGCCGGTTCACCGCCTCATTGTGCTCGCGCACGAAATCGAAGCTCTTGGTCGAGCCGGCGTGGTTGTTGAAGGCGACGCACGGCGAAATCACGTCGATGAAGGCCGCACCCTTGTGCGCGATCGCCGCCTTGATCACCGGCACCAGCTGCTGCTTGTCGCCGGAGAAGGAGCGGGCGACAAAGCTCGCGCCAAGCTGCAGGGCGAGCGCGGCGAGATCGATGGAATTGTCGGTGTTGATGAAGCCGCGCTTCGACTTCGAGCCGCGGTCGGCGGTGGCCGAGAACTGGCCTTTGGTCAGGCCATACACGCCGTTGTTCTCGACGATATAGACCATGTTGACACCGCGCCGCAGGCAATGCGCGAATTGGCCGAGCCCGATCGAGGCCGAATCGCCGTCGCCCGAAACGCCGAGATAGATCAGGTCACGGTTGGCGAGATTGGCGCCGGTCAGCACCGACGGCATGCGGCCGTGCACCGAATTGAAGCCGTGCGAATTGCCCAAGAAATAAGTCGGGGTCTTCGACGAGCAGCCGATGCCGGAAATCTTGGCCACCCGGTGCGGCTCGATCGACAGTTCGAAACAGGCTTGGATGATCGAGGCGGTGATCGAATCGTGACCGCAGCCGGCGCACAACGTCGATACCGTACCCTCGTAATCGCGGTGGGTGTAGCCGAGATCGTTTTTCGGCAGATCGGGGTGGTGGAATTTCGGTTTGGTGAGATAGGTCATGAGGATACCTTCAGCGGCTTAACCTTCAGCTTGTCGACATGATCGCCGATCGCCTTGGCGATGAAGCGCGCGGTGATCGGCGTGCCGTCATAGTGCAGGATCGGCACCAGCCGCACCGGATCGATGCCGCATTCGTTGACGATCAGCGAGCGCAATTGCGCGTCGCGGTTCTGCTCGACCACGAAGGTGAAGTCGTGGTCGGCGACGAAGCTGTTGACGGATGAATGGAACGGGAAGGCGCGCACCCGCATGCGGTCAAGCGAATGCCCGCGCGCTTCGATCATGGCGATCGCCTCGTCCATCGCCGGCGAGGTCGAGCCGTAATAGATCACGCCGTATTTGGTCGGCTTGTCCGCATTGGCGAGCAGCGGGCGCGGCACCAGGTCCTTGGCGGTGTCGAACTTGCGCACCAGCCGCTGCATGTTGTCGACGTAAGGCGCGCCTTCCTCGGTGTAGCGCGCATAGCGGTCGCGCGAGGTGCCGCGGGTGAAGAACGAGCCCTTGGTTGGGTGCGTGCCGGGATAAGTGCGGTACGGGATGCCGTCGCCGTCGACGTCGAGATAACGGCCGAATTCCTTGCCCGCTTCCAGCTCTTCGGCGGTCATGACCTTGCCGCGGTCATATACGCGGGCATCGTCCCAGGCGAGCGGCTTGGACAGATGATGGTTCATGCCGATGTCGAGATCGAGCATGACGAAGATCGGCGTCTGCAGCCGGTCGGCGAGGTCGAAGGCCTGCGCGCCCATGTCGAAGGCTTCCGCCGGATCCTCGGGGAACAGCAGCACGTGCTTGGTGTCGCCATGCGAGGCATAAGCGCAGGAAATAATGTCGCACTGCTGGGTGCGCGTCGGCATCCCGGTCGAAGGGCCGGCGCGCTGCACGTCGAACAGCACGGCGGGGATTTCGGCGAAATAGGCAAGGCCGATGAACTCCTGCATCAGCGAGATGCCAGGTCCTGATGTGGCGGTAAAGGCGCGCGCGCCGTTCCAGCTGGCGCCGATCACTATGCCGATAGAGGCGAGTTCGTCTTCCGCCTGGACGATGGCGTATTTCGCCTGCTTGGTCTGCGGATCGACGCGGAATTTTGCGCAATGCCGGGTAAAGGCGTCGGCGAGCGACGACGACGGCGTGATCGGATACCATGCGCACACCGTGGCGCCGCCATAGACCGCGCCGAGCGCCGCCGCCGAGTTGCCCTCGATGAAGATGCGATTGCCAACCTTGTCGCTCTTCCTCAGGCGCAGGCCGATCGGGCAGGCGAGGTTGAGCGTGGCGTAGTCGCGCCCGATACGCAGCGCCTTGATATTGGGCTCGATCAGCTTTTCCTTGCCCTTGTACTGCTCGCCGATGAGCTGCTCGACTACTTTGACGTCCATATCGATGAGCGCGGTCAGCGCACCGATATAGATGATGTTCTTGAACAGCTGGCGCTGGCGCGGATCGGTGTATTCGCGGTTGCAGATCGCGGTCAGCGGCACGCCGATGACCGTGATGTCGGCGCGGAACTTGGACGCCGGCAACGGCTTGGTCGAATCGTAGAGCAGGTAGCCGCCCGGCTCGATGCCGGCGATGTCGCGGTCGAAGGTCTGCGGATTCATCGCCACCATCAGGTCGGTGCCGCCGCGCGCGCCGAGATGCCCCGCCTCGGTGACGCGCACTTCGTACCAGGTCGGCAACCCCTGGATGTTGGACGGAAAGATATTGCGCGGCGCCGCCGGAATGCCCATGCGCAGCACGGCGCGGGCAAACATCTCGTTGGCGCTCGCCGACCCCGAGCCGTTGACGTTGGCGAAGCGGACGACGAAGTCGTTTACGCGGCTGATCGGCGTGGCGGTCGGCATGAAGTCCCTGCTTGAGTCATTTCCAGGAGAAATTTCTGCATGTCCCAGGCGCCGGTCGGGCAGCGCTCGGCGCACAGCCCGCAATGCAGGCAGACGTCCTCGTCCTTCACCATGACGCGGCCGGTCTTGAGCCCGTCCTGGACATAGAGGTCCTGGCTCAGATTGTGCGACGGCGCGTTGAGATGCTTGCGCAGATCGGCTTCCTCGCGGTTCACCGTGAAGGTGATGCAATCCATCGGGCAGATGTCGACGCAGGCATCGCATTCGATGCAGAGTTGCGCCGAGAACACCGTCTGCACGTCGCAATTGAGGCAGCGGCCGGCTTCGGCGAGCGCCAGCTCCGGATCGAAGCCCAGTTCGACCTCGGCTTTGATGTCCTTGAGCGCGATCACTTTGTCGCGCAGCGGCACCTTGTACCGGTTATCGAGCGCGATCTCGTTGTCGTAGGACCATTCGTGAATGCCCATCTTCTGGCTCATTAGCGACACCGCCGGCATCGGGCGGTCGGCGATGTCCTCGCCATTGAGCATCTTGTCGATCGAGACGGCGGCCTCGTGGCCGTGCGCCACCGCCCAGATGATATTCTTCGGGCCAAAGGCCGCGTCGCCGCCGAAGAAAACCTTCGGGTTGGTCGACTGAAAGGTCTTTTCGTCGAGCTTGGGTAGGCCCCAGTCGTTGAATTCGATGCCGGCGTCGCGCTCGATCCAGGGAAAGGCGTTCTCCTGGCCGACCGCCACAAGCACGTCGTCGCAGGGAAAATGCTGCTCGGGCTCGCCTGCGGGCACCAGCTTGCGCCGGCCTTTGGCGTCGAACTCAGCTTTTACCTTCTCAAACGTTATGCCGGTGAGTTTGCCGTTTTCGTGCGTGAACTTCTTGGGCACCAGGTAATTGTGGATCGGAATGCCCTCGTGCATGGCGTCTTCCTTTTCCCAAGGCGACGCCTTCATTTCCTCGAAGCCCGAGCGCACCACCACCTGCACCTCTTCGCCGCCGAGCCGGCGCGAGGAACGGCAGCAGTCCATGGCGGTGTTGCCGCCGCCGAGCACGATCACACGCTTGCCGATTTTCGTGGTATGGCCGAACGACACCGAAGAGAGCCAGTCGATGCCGATATGGATGTTCTTGGCCGCTTCCTGGCGGCCGGGAATGTCGAGGTCGCGCCCGCGCGGCGCGCCCGAGCCGGCGAAGACTGCGTCCCAGCCTTGCGCCAGCAGCACCTTCATACTGTCGATGCGCGTGCCGCCGCGGAACTCAACGCCGAGATCGAGGATATAGCCGCATTCTTCGTCGATCACGGCGTCGGGCAGGCGGAATTTCGGGATCTGCGAGCGGATCATGCCGCCGGCTTTTGGATCGCCGTCGAATACCACGCAATGATAGCCGAGCGGCGCGAGGTCGCGCGCGACGGTGAGGGACGCGGGCCCGCCGCCGACTAGGGCGATGCGCTTGCCGTTTTTCTTCTGCGCAGGCTTCGGCAGACGCCCTTTGATGTCGTCTTTGTAGTCGGCGGCGACGCGCTTCAGGCGGCAGATCGCCACCGGTTCGTCCTCGACGCGCACACGCCGGCAGGCCGGTTCGCACGGCCGGTCGCAGGTGCGCCCGAGAATTCCCGGAAACACGTTCGAATACCAGTTGACCATGTAGGCATCGGAATAGCGGCCCGCCGCGATCAACCGGATATATTCAGGGACTGGTGTGTGCGCCGGGCAAGCCCATTGGCAATCCACGACCTTGTGGAAGTAATCCGGCGCGGCAATGTTGGTATTCTTCATTCACTCCTCGAAACGCGCCCCACACCTGCAAGCTCTACACGTGCAAGAAGCTTGCCGTTGTCGCGTAACAGCCGCAGGCGGCTGCTCTTTCCCCCGCCGCGGCCATGCTGGGACCACCGCGATTCAGGGGGCGGAATATATTGGTATCAACCCCCCAAGGCTACCTATCCTTCCGTCATGGCTGGGACCTATCAACCGCAAGCTTTCTCAGGCTTTTTCGCTCCCTGAAAGGGGCGGCAGCAAGGCGGCGAGACGGCAAAATCGCTGCGTTGAGTTAATGTTTTTGCTCTTCAAACCGGCTATTTTCTAGGTCAACGGCGTTCCGCGGGCCGGCCCATTGCCGGCCTTTTTGCAGCGCACAATCACGTAGTTCTGATGCGCGACATCTTCACTGACATCTTCGAAAACCAGCCGCTCGACCCGCGCGAGGCGGCGCGCCGCGGCGCGCGCCCCACTTTGCGCAAGCGATTCTACCAGCGAGCGCATGTGGGCGAAGGCGGGGCGGACGGCTTGCCGCTACTGCTCGATGGTAAGCCGGTCAGGACGCCGGCGCGGCGCGCGTTGGCCGCCCCGAGCCGCCCGCTCGCCGAGAAAATCGCCGCGGAATGGAACGCGCAGGTAGACGTTATCGACCCGGCGCGCATGCCGCTCACCCGGCTCGCCAATGCGGTGATCGACGCGGTGGCCGACGCGCCCGGGCCGGTCGCCGGCGAGGTGGCGAACTATCTCTGCTCGGATCTGCTGTGCTATCGCGCCGAGGCGCCGGACGGCTTGGTCGAGGGCCAGACACGGCACTGGGACCCGGTGCTGGCTTGGGCGCGCCAGGAACTGGGCGCCCGTTTCGTGCTGGCGCAGGGGGTGATGCATGTGGCGCAGCCGGACGAGGCGGTCGCCGCGGCGCGCGTGAGAATTCCCGCCGAACCGTGGCGGCTGGGCGCGGTGTCGGCGATCACCACGCTGACCGGCTCAGCGCTGCTGGCGCTGGCGCTCGCCCACGGCGCGATCGAGCCGGAGGCCGCCTGGGCCGTCGCGCACGTCGACGAGGACTGGCAGATGGCGCAATGGGGGAGCGACCAAGCCGCGCTCGAACGGCGGACCCATCGCCGCGCCGAGTTCGACGCGGCGGTCGTGGTGCTTCGATTGAGCTAGTGCCCGGTCGGGTCGCCGCGGCGGCCGGCTTCGTAGAGGAACCACACCCGCCGCTCGGTCTCGTCGATGTAGACCTCGAGCAGGCTGGTGGTGGCGACGTCGTTGTGCTCGTCGCAGACGTCGTGCGCCTCGCGCATGGCGGCGACGAAGCGCTGGTTGTCGTCGCGCAATTCAGCCAGCATGTCGTCGGGAGTGACATAGTCGGCATCGTTGTCGGCGAGGCGTTGCTGGCGCGAAATCTCGCCGATCGAGCGCAGCGTGCGGCCGCCGATCTTGCGCACGCGCTCGGCCAAGACGTCGGTCATGGCGAAAATCTGGTCGGAGTGCTCGTCGAGCAACAGATGATAGTCGCGGAAATGCGGCCCGCTCATGTGCCAGTGGAAATTCTTGGTCTTGAGATAGAGCGCGAAAGTGTCGGCCAGGAGCGCGTTGAGCGCGCCGGCAATGTCTTTGGTGGCGTTGGCGCCGAGATCGGTCGGCGTACGCAGGCGCGGTGCACCGTCGTGGCTGGCGGTGGCTTTGCTGGTACCCATAGGAAACCCTCCCGTTTCAACGCTGAGCAACGTGTCGCCCCGGGAAAAGTTCCATATCGGCTCGTCAAGGTCTAGTCGGCAATAAGGCGCACGGCGTCGGCAATGCGCGCCAGCACCGCGCCCCAGGCGCCGGGCGCGGCCTGGCGGAAGATGCGCAAGCTCGGATACCAGGGCGAGTCCTCGCGGCCGATCATCCAGCGCCAATCGGCGACCACCGGCAGCGCCACGAAGACCGGCCGCCCCAAGGCGCCGGCCAGATGCATCACCGAAGTGTCACATGTGACGACGAGATCGAGGTTCATCATGATCGCCGCGGTGTCGAGGAAGAAATCGGCGTCGGCGGTCGGGTCCGCGTCGAGCGTCGCGATCTTGTGGCCGAAGGGGACTTCCGCGATCTGCGCCGCGGCTGGGCCCTTTTGCAGCGAGACCAGCTGCACGCCCGGCAGCGCGGCGAGCGACACAAAACTTGCGAGCGGAATATCGCGCCGCTGGAAATGCGGCTTGTCGGAATGGCCGGACGCCCAGTTGATGCCAATCTTGAAGCCGGCGCCGAGCCGCGCGTGCCAGGCGTTGACGCGCGCCGGCTCCGCCGCGAGGTAGGGGGCGGCCGCCGGCACGGTGTCGGGCGTCACGCCGAGCATGCCGGGCACGCTCAACAGCGGCAGCCAGCGCACGTTCGTATCTTGCTCAACTTTGTCGCGATCGGTCTCGATGGTGACGCCTTTGAGCGTCGACAGCAGCGGCGCCATCGCCTGGCGCGTTAGAATGCTCACGTTGAAACCGCGCGCCGCCAGCAGCGGCGCGAAGCGGCAGAATTGAATGGTATCGCCCAGGCCTTGTTCGGTGACCAGCACCAGGCGCTCGTCTTTCAGCGCGCCGCCGTCCCAGCGCGGCTGCGGCAGCGGTTCGAAGGTCGGCTCGCCGGCCTCGGTGCGGAATTCGTAATCGGAAAAGCCCGCCGCCCAGTCGCCGCGCAGGAGATTAAGCCAGCCGAGGCCGAGATGCGCTGCGGGCAGCTTCGGATCGCGCTTGACCGCCGTCTCGTAGGCCGCCATCGCTTCGTCGAAGCGCGGCGAAACTGCATTGCCGCCCGCAGCATCGAGATGGCCGAGATCCTTGAGCGCGTTGCCGCGGTTGACATATGCCTCGGCAACGTCGGCCCCGCAGGTGATCGCCTTGTCGAAGCTCGCCAGCGCCTCGGCGTGGCGGCCGAGCGCTTGCAGCAGCGAACCGCGGTTGAGCCAGTCGGCCGCCGAGGTGGGATTGAGCGCGAGCGCCCGATCGAAGCCTTGCAGCGCCTCGTCGGGGAAGCCGGCGTCGGCCAGGATATTGGCCCGGTTGCCGTGCGCATCGGCGAATTTGGCGTCGAGCGCGATGGCGCGGTCGAAATTCTTGATCGCCTCGAGCCGGTCGCCTTCGCGATACAGCGCTTGGCCGAGCAGATTGTACACGCGCGCCTGCTGCGGGCCGGCCTCGATGGCGCGGCGGGCGAGCTCGATGCCCTGCGGGAATTGCCCTTCCTGGCAGGCGACCACGGCGACGTAATAAAGCGCGTCGGAATTCTGCGGATCGATGCGCAGCACCTCGACGTAGCGCTCCATGGCCTGCGCCAGATCGCCCTGGCGGTGGTGGAATAGGCCCTGTTGCAGGAGTTGGGCGGAGGTGGCGGGTTCGGCCATGGGCGGGTTCTACTCGGGCCGATGCACAATGCCAAGCAACGCCTCCGGTGCGTCACCGATGGAGAGGCGGCGCGCGCCGATTTGCCGTGACCTGCTGGAGAGACGAGAACGAGGCAAAAGCCGAAAAGCCAATCCGCTACTGTACCAAGGGGCAGTTGACCCATACGGCACGCGCAGGATCAATTCGATACGTTGCGGTCCTTAAACATTTGGGGGCAATCATGTTGCGTGTCATTGCGTCGCTGCTGGCTCTTTTCTTCGTTACGGTGGCGTCCGCCCAGACGCAAATTCCGCCCGACACCCGGCTGAAGGCCATCGCGGTCACGAAGGTTATCAAGATCGCATCTCGATCGGATGCCTCTCCATTTTCGTTCCTGAGCGCGGCGAAAGAGCAGGTCGGGTTTTCGATCGATATCTGCAAGCTGGTCGTCGGCTCCATGCAAAAGCAGCTTGGGCTCGATCGGCTCGACATCGCGTGGGTTCCGGTGACGGTCCAATCGCGATTTTCGGCCGTCGCAACCGGCAAGGCTGACATGGAATGCGGCTCGAGCACCGTGACGCTGGGGCGCATGAAGGAAGTCGATTTCTCGAACTTCATTTTCCTGGAAACGACCGGCCTCGTGGTGAGCAGGGCGTCAAACATTCGCAGCTTTGCCGACATGGCCGGTAAGAAAATCGCGGCGATTGCCGGCACGACGAACGAAAGTGCGATTGCCGAGCAGATGAAGCGGCAAAAGATCGAGGCGACGGTCGTACCGGTGAAAGATGCCGCCGAAGGCATCGCCATGCTGGAGGCGGGCAAAGCCGACGGCTATGCCAGCGACAAGCTGCTGCTGATCGGCGCGCACATCAAGGATCCCGCAAAATTCACGATGCTGCCGGACGATCTGTCGGTCGAGCCGTATGGCATTGCCCTGCCGCGCGGAGACTGGGCCCTTCGGCTTGCGGTCAATACTGGGCTTGCGCAAATCTACCGACATGGCGAGATCGTCGACGTGTTCAAGAAATGGTTCGACCAGATCGGCCTGCAAATGAGCCCTGCGGCGAGGATAATGTACGGCCTCGGCGCGCTGGCCGACTGACGGCAAATAAAAGGACTTGCGATGGTGAGGCTATTGGCGGCTACCACGCTTGCGCTGTTTACGCTCACGTCCGGTGCCATGGCGGCAATGGATTCAAAACGAATCGTCACCGCGGTCGACGAAATCGGCAAAACGTTCAGTTGCGGCGCCGCCGCGCGCGAACCAAGCTGGACTTACAAGACGACGGACAAAACGGTGATCCGAACGAGCGGGCAGAGAGTCCGGCTGTCCCACCTTTGGCATCGCGGCAATTTCTCGGACATCAAGGTCGGCGGGCGCGTCACGATTCGGTATCATCTTATCGGACACGACCGCGTTGCGGATCGGATCATCGTCTACCCGATGCGGCAATAACAATCAGACGGCGGCACCGCCGGTTGCGGAAGCGGCTTCCCTTCGCCGCGGGCGGCGACTGAACAGCCGAGAGTAGGTCATGGCGACAACGCTCGCTGTCGACTGCATATCCGGAACCGCCACCGGTTCGACCGGCAGCGTAATGTCAAATCGCGCTCCGGTGCCCGCGTCGGATGAGGCGGAAAGCTTGCCGCCGTGCCGTTCGACGATCATCCGGCAGATTGCCAAGCCCATGCCCATGCCGTCTTTCTTCGTGGTGACGAAGGGGTCGAATATCCGGTCCATTTGCGTGGGCTCGATTCCGTGACCCGAGTCCTGCACGGAGATGCCGATCGTATTGCGGTCCCGTCTCTCCGTTCGAACCCGCAATTCCCGTCCGGCAATCGAACCGCCCTTCATCGCGTCGATCGCATTATGGACAAGGTTGAACACGACCTCTTGCAGTTGCCCCTTGTGGCCGAGGATGGCGGGCAGTTCGGTCTCGAACTGGATGTCGGAGGTGACGCCGTAATTGTCCATATTTTCCTGCGAGCCTCGCAAGATACCGGAGACAAGGTCGTTCATGTCGACCTGCCGTAAATCCTCGCGGGACTCCCGGAACAGGCCGCGAATATTCTTGATGATGTCATTGGCGCGATAGCTCTCCTTCATGATGTCGTCGATAATCTCGCGCATCTCCTCGAGGTCCGGTACCGGACGATCAAGGATCATCTGCGCTGCTTCGGCGTTATAGACAATGCTGCTGAGAGGCTGTTTCACCTCGTGGGTAATGGCGCCGAGCGCCGCGTCCAGAGTCGTCAGCTTGCGGCCGCGCTCGAGCTGCAGCGCCAGATTGGCGCGCGCGAGACGCATGTCCTGCCGGACCGTCTCCGCTAGCAGCGCGATCAATATGACCGTTGACGCGGCCACCGAAAGGGATCGGCTTGTGTAAAAGCCGAGGCTAAAGCGGCTGCCGATGACGAAGGTCGTCACGCCGAGCTCCGCGACCAGCGCGACAACCGAGACCGTTAGCCAGAGATCGAGCACCGACTTTTGGCGCCGTCGCAGCAAGGCCAGCAGCGCGACGACGCTGATCAAGAGATCGATGCCGGTGACATAGTTCGCCAGGTGCGTGAAGCCGCGCTGATCGATAAAAAGGGCCGGCAGGCTGTCGCTGCGCGTCGTCGTAATCCACGTCAGGACGAACACGAGACCGACGACGAACGTTGCACCCCAAAAAACGGTCGAGGCGGTTACAATGCGCGTCTCGCGCGGCAGGCAGGCATAGCCGATCACCGAAGCGGGCAGCCCGAAATGCCAGAAAATGAAAAGCCATGCGGTGGTCTGCAGGCCGGCGCCGAGGAGGCCGGACGGCGCAAACGCGCTTGGAAAAGTCAGGGCGTGCGGAATGACGATCAGCGCGCTGAAGAAAAAGCCGCCGGCGAGCAGAAGCAGACCGCGTGAGGCAATGATCTTGGCATGGTTAGCTAACAGCGCGGCGGTCAAAAGATCGCTGATGAAGATCGCCGCTTCGGTGGCCGGAATAAAGCCGTTCATTGGCCGCAACTGGGTCGCGCCGAACGGCGCCATCGTCGCGGTGGCGACAAGCACCACGGCGACGGTTGCCAGCGTCAACCGGCGTTGCTGCGCGGTCGGCGTGACCGCCGCCAACGAAACCTTGGACGCATCCCATATCGTGCGTGTGGCCATAGACACAGCCCCCGAAAGCGCATGACACGCATCGAGTGTATACGAGTATCGATCGACTATTGGGTAAAATGACACCCATAGTTGTAAAATATACAGCTTGGGGGCCGGCAAATTTCGTAAATATGTCACGGTGAACCGGCGCAAATATCGGCCTCTTTCCAATGGCTTTGCGGTCCACCGCCCCCCGGCTGGGACGACAGCGTAAGGCCCAAATGGTATGCCATTTGCTCGAACGGGCCGGTGGACGCGCGCAGGGGCAGGGTATGAAGGACATTCTCGACAGGCTGGAGCAGCGGCGGGATGAGGCGCGGCTGGGCGGCGGTAAGGCGCGCATCGAGGCCCAGCACAGACGCGGCAAACTGACCGCGCGCGAACGCATCGAACTGCTGCTCGACAAGGGCTCGTTCGAGGAGCTCGACATGTTCGTCGAGCACCGCTCCAACGACTTCGGCATGGAAAAAACGAAAATCCCCGGCGACGGCGTCGTCACCGGCTGGGGCACGGTCAACGGCCGCACGGTTTATCTCTTCTCCAAGGACTTCACCGTGTTCGGCGGCTCGCTCTCCGAGGTGCACGCGGGCAAGATCATCAAGGTGCAGGACATGGCGATGAAGGCGCGCGCGCCCATCATCGGCCTGTTCGACGCCGGCGGCGCGCGCATCCAGGAGGGCGTCGCCGCGCTCGGCGGCTATGGCGAGGTGTTTAAGCGCAACGTCATCGCCTCCGGCGTCATCCCGCAGATCAGCGTCATCATGGGCCCCTGCGCCGGCGGCGACGTCTATTCGCCGGCGATGACCGATTTCATCTTCATGGTGCGCGACACCTCCTACATGTTCGTCACCGGGCCGGACGTGGTAAAGACGGTGACCAACGAGGTGGTCACCGCCGAAGAACTCGGCGGCGCCTCGGTGCACACCACCAAGTCCGGCGTCGCCGACGGCGCCTTCGAGAACGACGTCGAGTGTCTGCTGCAGATGCGCCGGCTGATCGACTTCCTGCCGGCCAACAACGAGACCGGCGTGCCGGAATGGCCGACGCAAGACGACCCCGATCGCATCGACAAGTCGCTCGACACGCTGATCCCCGACAATCCGAACAAGCCGTACGACATCACGGAGCTGATCCTCAAAGTCGTCGACGAGGGCGACTTCTTCGAGATCGCGACGACCTACGCGCGCAATATCGTCACCGGCTTCGGCCGCATCGCCGGGCGCACCGTAGGCTTCGTCGCCAACCAGCCGATGGTGCTCGCCGGCGTGCTCGACTCGGACGCCTCGCGCAAGGCGGCGCGCTTCGTGCGCTTCTGCGACGCCTTCAACATTCCGATCGTCACCTTCGTCGACGTGCCCGGCTTCCTGCCCGGCACCGCGCAGGAATACAATGGGCTGATCAAGCACGGCGCCAAGCTGCTGTTCGCCTACAGCCAGTGCACGGTGCCGCTTGTCACGGTGATCACGCGCAAGGCCTTCGGCGGCGCCTACGACGTGATGGCGTCGAAGCACGTCGGCGGCGATCTCAATTACGCATGGCCGACGGCTCAAATTGCCGTCATGGGAGCAAAAGGCGCGGTCGAGATCATCTTCCGCTCGGATATTGGCGATAAAGATAAAATTGCCGCGCGCACCAAGGAATACGAGGACCGCTTCCTGTCGCCCTTCGTCGCCGCCGAGCGCGGCTATATCGACGACGTCATCATGCCGCACTCGACGCGCAAGCGCCTGGCCCGCGCGCTGGCGATGCTGAAGAACAAGCACGTCGAGATGCCGGTAAGGAAGCATGACAATTTGCCGGTGTGAGGAGAAAGCGCATGGCGGGCGAAAGAGTTGTTCTGGACGAAGTTCTCAAACAGATTAACGCTGAGCGGGCACCCACCTTGGCGCCTGATGAGTTCTTTGAAGTGTTTACTGTGGACCATCTGTTGAAGGATTTTGACCTCACTTATGAGGACATCAGAGCTGGTTTGTTCGACGGCAGTAACGACGGCGGCATCGACTGGGCTTACCTGCTTGTAAATGGCGCTGTCGTGAATATGGACGAAGACTTTACCCTTCCGACGCACGGCGAGATCTAAATGGTTCTTGCGGTCGGCCAAAGCAAGAATGAGGACACGTTCAAAGAAACGCCCATTGATCGCCTGAAGAGCAGGCTGGACGTGTTGCTAAAGTTGGATGCTGACGAAAAGGGGCTTGCGGCCGTAAAGGCTGAACTCGTAGAGTTTTTTGCAAAGGCGATTTACCTGGCTGCTGCTGCGCGCTTTCCCAAACTAGAAATTCAGGTGTACTACGCGTGCAAAGGGGAAAAACCAGCAGCCAACAGTAAACCCGCAGCGCTTGCGGAAAGCGTATGCGTGATGTTGAGGGAGCGTTATGCAAAAACCCCCGTATCATTTGATCTCGCCGGTGCCGCAGAACTATTGGAGTTGGCGCGTCGTCGACCAGTCGAGTCGTTCACCTTGAAACTGGCCGAGTCGCCAGTTTCCTCAAGTCGGGAACCGGGTTACATCGGCCTCGTCAGGTTGATCGACTTTTATGCCTTTATCGCGGACGAGAAGGGGCATCTGCGGCAGCGGCTTTTCGAAGCGAATGTCCGCGACTACCAAGGAACGAAGGGGTCAAACGTAGACATGCAGCAGACGCTGCGATCGAAATCCACTGAAGAGTTTTGGTGGCTGAATAATGGTGTGACTATCATTGCAACTGACGCAAAAGAGGCAGCCCGCATTTTGGCGACAGAATCTCCGTACATCGTCAATGGATTACAGACTTCCAACGAAAACTATCGATATTTTGCGGAGGGCGGAAGCAAAGAAGACAATCGCAATGTCTTGGTGCGGGTAATTGTCACGAAAGACCCCGAAATTGCTGACCGTGTAATTCGTGCCACGAATAGTCAAAATTATATTCCTCCGTCACAATTGAAAGCGACTGAAAAATTCATCGCGACATCGAAGATTTTATAAAAAGTACGAACTCTATTATGATCGGCGCAAAAAACCACTACAAGATGGACGGTAAGCCAATTCAACGGATTGTTGGTGTTCCGGAATTGGCGCAGGCCGTATTAGCGTAAGCGCTTGCGCGCCCTGCGGATGCGCGCGCGTCCTTCAACAGTTTTGAATAACGATGCAGAGTACGAAAAGGTCTTCAACGAAAAATATCCGATAACTGTTTATCCCAAGGCGGCGCTGCTCTTGCGCCTGTGCGAAAGTTACCTAGCAGCCCATTCCGACAAATTATCGCGAAAAGATAGAAATAACTTGCGGTTTTACCTGATGCGGCGAGCGCTCATGCGCGCTGCTAAGAAAAAAAAATCCAGGAGTTCATGATCTCGCTGATATATCCGAAGCGGCGTTTACGGCTGCAGTATTAGATGCGACATACAATGAGGTTCAGGAGAATTATGTCGAACTTGGCGCGTCTGATCACGTCGCGAAAGGCGCCGACCTCGAAGAGATTGCGAACGGATTGTCTCTTTAATTTCACGCCCGTCGCCATCTTTCTCGTCCGCGCCATCGTCGCGTCGCGCCTGCTCGACCGCCGCCCCTAAAACTGCACCAGCAGTTGCTTGCAGACGTAACGCTCGACATCGTAGCACTGGAACTGCACCTTGTAGGGGCCCGACTTCGGCAAGTAGCGGTAGTTGTCGGACAACACCGCGTTCGCCGGCCCGAACGCCTTGAGCACGTCGTCGCGGGTGCGGCCGATGAAGGCCTTGTCGAGGACGTCGCGCGGGATGCTGTCGGGCGGCATCGCCTCAAACGAATTGCCGACCACCATGGTGCCGACGGTGTCGTCGCTGGTGAAGAAGAAGGCCAAATTCTCGTTGAAGTAATAAGAGACGCGGCGGTCGGCGGGTTGTTTCGGCTCGCCGAAACGCTTGACGATGTCGGCGCGCGTCGTCTCGCCGGTGATGTCCCACACCTTGTAATAGTCCGCCAGCTCGTATTTCGGCGGCTCGGGTTTCTTCGCTTCAGGTTTTTTGGCTTCAAGTTTCTTGGCTTCGGGCTTCTTCTGCGCGGCCGCTGCCGCGGGCGCAGTGACGGGCTTCGCGGGCGTGGCTGCGGGTTTCTTGTGCTGGGTCTGCGGCGCGGGTTTTGCCGGCGCGGGTTTCGCAGGCTGCGGCGCGAGCAACTGGAACGGATTGAACTGGGCCATGCCCGGTTGCGCCGCCAGCAGCGTGGCCAGCAGCGGCAGAGCGGCGAGTGCGAGAAAGCGCGCGCGGGGCATTTGTCATCGCCTTACGTAGGCGGTCATCATGGCGCGCCCGGGCGCGTCCGGCAATGACGGGACAGGGGCCGTAGCCGCTCTTGTCCCAACCCTCCGCGCCATTGAATAATGCGCCGGGGCCAGCACCGGAGACTTCACCATGACGATGTCAGCGACCGAGCGCGTGCGCATCGTCGCGCCGGGACAGACTTATGCCGGCAAGCAGGGCATCACCTACGGCGCAGGCGCCTCGGCCGAGACGGTGGGCGCCGAAAAGATCTGCATGAACGTCATGCCGATGCCGCCGGGCGCGCGGGCCAAGGTCCACTATCACAAGGACATCGAGACCATCGCCTATCTGCTCGACGGCGAATGCGCGGTCTATTACGGCGACGAACTGGAGCGGCGCATGGTCGTGCGCGCCGGCGAACAGGTGTTCTGCCCGGCCGACGTGCCGCACGCGCCGTCGAACGAAAGCGGCAAGCCGTGCACCTGGATCGTGGTGCATTCCTCCGGCAGCGATCAGGACGGCATCGTGCTGTTGCCGGAGCTCGACGCGAAGCTCGCGGCAAAGCTCGGCGCTAAGGCGGGGGCCTGAGCCGATGCCCGCCACGCTCTTCCTCGTCCGCGCCGTGGTCGCGCCCGAGTTGCGCGACAAGTTCGACCATTGGTATTCGGCCGAGCACCTGCCGTGGGCGATCCGCATTTTCAAATGCGACAAGGCCTGGCGCTTCTGGAGCGAGACGGAGCCCGGCGTGCACTACGCGGTCTATCGCTTCGCCGACAAGGCTTCCTGCGACGCGGCGCTCGGCTCGGCCGGATTCAAGGAGTTGGTCGCCGATTTTTCCCGCACCTGGTCCGAGGGCGTCGCCCGCACGCGCGACGTGGTGACGCTGGCCGAGGAGCGCTCCTGACGCTGTCATGCCCGCGTGTAGCCTGCGAAGCGGCGCTTACGGTGCGTCGGTCGTCCGCGCGGCGGCATAGCCGGTGGCGGTGAGCTGGTAGCGGTAGCGGTTGCGCCCGTCGATGGCGACCCAGTCGTTCGCCAGCGCCTTGTTGAGCCCGCGCTGGAAATCGCCGTCGCGCACGGTGAAAAAGTAATTGCGCGGCAGCACGCCGCTCACCGGTATGCGGTGCTGCATGAAAACGTCGAGGATCTGGCGGCCGACGTCATCGTCGGAGATGGTGTAAGACATGGGTCGCACCGGCTTTTGGACTGGGTGTGGATGTGAGTTACGCCAATACGCGGGCGCTGTCGCGCCGCTCGCGCATCATCTGAAAAGTTATACCGGCTAATTGCGCCGTCAGGTTCCCGCAACCACTTTGTTTCGCAACACGCCGATACCGGTGATTTCGATTTCCACCGTGTCGCCCGGCTTGATGTTTTCCGGCACGCCGTCGGTGCCCATCCACATCACGTCGCCGGGTTCGATGGTGCAGTATTTCGACACTTCGGCGATATAAGTGGCGGTGTCGAAGATCATGTTGTTGGTGGCGAAGCGGTCGGTCTCGCGGCCGTTAACGCGGATCGCCGTCGTCATCGCGGCGGGATCGAGCCCGGTGACGATCCACGGCCCCATCGGCTTGAAGGTGTCGGAATTCTTGGCGCGCCACAGCGTGCGGTCCTCCTTCTGCCAGCCGCGTTCGGAGACGTCGTTGCCGATGGTCCAGCCGAACACATAGTCGAGCGCGCTCTCACGGCTGACGTTGCGGGCCCGCTTGCCGAACACGGCGACCAGTTCGCCCTCGTACTGGAACGCCTCGCCGGCGTCGGCCGGTTTGACGATATCCTCCTCGTGCGCGATCAGCGCGTTGTTGGAGCGGTAGCCGATGTCGGGCTTTTCCGGGAACACCGGTTCGGTCTTGCGCTTGGCCGCCATCTTGCGGATGTGGTCGGCGTAATTGATGCCGACGCAGAAGAAATTCGACGGCACGGTCGGCACCAGCAGTTTGACGTCATGAAGCGCGAAAGCGCGGCCATCACGCTTGTGCCGGCCCCACGGGCTGCCCTCGACGGCGACGACCTGATCGCCTTCGACCACACCGTAGCTGGGCTGGCGGTCTTTACTGAATCGGCACCACGTCGTCATCACGCTACCCCTTGTTCGTTTCCGCTGTGTAGCTAGCACAAATTTCGCCGGCGATTGAACCCGCTGGCCCTTCCGCGCGACCCACAAAAGCGGCAGTCTCGCCGCTTGGGGGTGATTCAATGAAAATGCGTCTTTTGCTCGCGGCTCTGGCCGCCACGGGTGTGGTGTGGCTCACGCCATCCGCGCAGGCCGGCTGCATCATCGCGCCGGACGGGAAATCCATCAACGTCGTCACCGACAACGGCTCAAGCGACGAGAAGACCTGTTCGGTGAGCTGCAAAGTCGACACCAAGATCGGTGCCGTGCAGGTCAGTTGCGGCGGCAATACGCCGCCGCTCGCCAAGGGCCACTCGTTGTGCGGTTACGACAAGCCTGACGCCTACTACAAAAAGGTCCTGTCGTCGGAAGACAGCTGCAAGGGCGGCTCCGCCGCCGTCGCGCCGGTCCCTGCGCCTGTGGCGGCGGTCAAGCCTGGCACGTTCATCTGCCGCATTGCGCCGGACGGCAAATCCTTCGCGGCAATGATCGAGAATCCCTACAAGGACGATGCGAGCTGTCAGGTGAATTGCCAAATCTCGACCACGCAGGCCGGCACGACCAACCAGGCCTCCTGCACGAGGACGATCGCGCCAGGTATCGGTGCCGTCGTGCTTTGTACGCACACCATCGACAAGGGAAAGTTCGTCAAGGTGGTCGGCGGCAGCGGCGAATGCACCGATCCGACGCCAAAGCCGGCGGCGGCCGAGAAGGAAGAGAAGTTCGACGCCGACAAATTCGTCAATCAGCCGATGCCGAAGCCCTCGGCCGCCAGCAAGGCCCAAGAGGAAGAAATAAAGAAACTCATGGACGATCCGGACAAACTCGATGACTACATCCAAAAGCAAATGGAGAAGCCGTAGTGCACGATCTTGAAAGGCGGGCGCCGGTTTTGAGATGAGATTGCGCGCGGGAAAAATCAGCGCCAGCCGCCGCCGCCATTTACATAGACCGTGTCGGCGGTCATGAACTGGCAGGCGTCCGAGCACATGAACAGCACCAATTCGGCGATTTCCTCCGGTGCGGCGAAGCGGCCCATCGGCACGTCGTCGAGGAATTTCTGCACCAGTTCGGGCGAGGTCGCCGCCGCGTCCTGAAACGGCGTCTGCACGGGCCCCGGCGAGATCGACATTGCGCGGATACCCTGTTTGGCGAATTCGCGCGCCACGCCCATGGTCATGGTCACCACCGCGCCCTTGGCCGAGGCGTAATGCACCGAGGAGCCCGGTCCGCCGCGCTTGTGCGACATGCTGCCCATATTGACGATGACGCCGAAATTGCTGGCGAGCATGTGCGGCAGCACCGCCTGCATGGCGTAGAAAGTGCCTTTGACGTTGAGGTCGAAGGTGCGGTCGAACAGCTCGTCATCGATGTCGAGGAATTTGGAGCGGCGCAGCGCGGCGCCCGCCGAATTGAACAGAAACTGCACGCTGCCGAAATCGTCGAGCGCAAGCTGCACCATGTCCTCGACCGCCGCGCGTTTGGTCACGTCGATGGTGAGCGCCAGCGTCTGCCCGCCGGCTTTGCCGTGCTTAGCGTTGACCTGCTCGACGGTCTGCTCGACGCCAGCCTCGTTGATATCGGCACACACCACGTTGGCGCCTTCGCGCGCGAAAATGAGCGCGGCGGCGCGGCCGATGCCGCTCGCCGCACCCGTGATGATGATGGTCTTGCCGTGGAAATAGTCCGGCGTCTTCGGCATGGCAACCTCTGATTGCTGGATCGGTCATTGTTGTGAACCATCATGGATTGCCGGATCAAGTCCGGCAATGACCAAGCGGCGGTTGTCTTAGCCCACGTCGGGCATGCCGCCCATGCGGATGACGGCTTGCGTCCCCAGCAATATGGCGCGCGACAAGAGCGCGATGTCGGCCGGCATGTCCCGGCGCCAGACGTCGAGCAACAACGCGATGCGGACTTGGTCGCTGCGGTTCCATACTTCGTGCCGGTAGGTATCGTCCCAGAGCAGGCTTTCGCCGTCGCCGAGCCGATAGGGCACGCCGTCGATATTCATCACGCAGGCGGGAATGCCGCTATCGTCGCACGGCATCGACAGCATCAGATGAAAGCGCAAAATGGCGCGAAACGGGCCGCGGTGCTCAGGGATATGCTTGCCGGGCGCCAGAAACGACAAGGTCGCCGACATCACCTCGGGCGCTTCGTCCAGGATCGCGGCGACGGTGGGGACTCGCTGCAAGTTCTTGTCCTGCGTGACGCCGTAGGCTTTCATGATAAACACGCGCCAGTCGCGCCCGTCATTGGCCGAGATGTCCGCCTGCGCCGCCATGACGTCGTGGAAGCGCGGCACCTTGCCAGGCGTGCCGGCGACGGCGAGCGCCTCGTCGCGGATATCGGCCCAGCGATCGGTGAACCGTTTGGCGTTGGGAAAATAATGCTTGGCCTCGAGCGTCGCCGGCGTCGCGATGCGGCGGTCGTACATGGCGCGGACAACGCCGGCCGCGCGGTCATAAAGCTGCACCACGGACGATTCTCCCCGGCGAGATCGTGCCCTTGTTATGAATATAGTCCCGCGGAGCGGCCGGGCCTATATCTCTGCCCATAAATTTGGCGCAGCTTGACAATTCCTGCGCCGGGAAAAGGATCGGAGGATCCCGGCCGGCGAGGGCCCGTCTTGAGGTCCTGGCGGCGAGACGAGGAGAGCCTCATGCGAAAATTATGGCTGGTGCTGCTGCTGGCGCCGCTGATGGCCGCGCCGGCGTGCGCGGAAGAGGGTCTGGTGACCTTCAAATCCATGAGCGTCGATCTCGCGCTGGCGCTCGCCCGCGCCGCGCTCGCCGATTGCCAGAAGCAGGGCTATCAGGTCTCGGTCGCGGTGGTGGACCGTTTCGGTGTGACGCAAGTGCTGCTACGCGACCGCTTTGCCGGCGCGCACACCGTGCCGACGGCGACCGGCAAGGCCTGGACCGCGGTCAGCTTCCGCACCAACACCGGCGAATTAGTCGCCGCCACGGCGCCCGGTTCGCCGCAGGCGGGTGTACGCAATCTGCCGGGCGCGACCATCATCGCCGGCGGCGTGATGGTGGAGGCGGCCGGCACGCTAGTCGGCGCGATCGGCGTATCGGGCGCGCCAGGCGGGGACAATGACGAAACCTGCGCCAAAGCCGGCATCGCCACCATCCGCGACAAGCTCGATTTTTGAGAGATCAGTCATGACTCCAATTGAATACGCCGATGCATCGCCGCAAGTGCGCGCGGTCTATGACGAAATCAAGAAATCCCGCAACGTGCCGGATGTGAATAATTTCTGGAAATATCTGGCGCGCGATCCGGCGACGCTCAAACGTACCTGGGAAAGCATCAAGGAAATCATGGCGCCGGGCGCGCTCGATCCGCTCACTAAGGAGATGGTCTATCTCGCGGTCAGCGTCACCAATGGCTGCGCCTATTGCATCGCCAGTCACACGGCGGCCGCCCGCAAGGCCGGCATGACCGAGGCCATGTTTGGCGAACTGATGGCGGTCACCGGCATGGCCAATGAAACCAACCGGTTGGCCAATGGCTACCGGGTGCCGGTCGATCCCGCGTTCCAAACGTGACGCGATTGATCAAACCCTGCCATCCGTGCAAGATGATAAAAACGCGTGTGGGGCGCGTGCAGGGGGAACGCAAATGTTAGATCGGACAGTGATTTCGCGGCTGATCTGTGTGGGGCTGGTGGCGGCGGTGATGCTGCCGGCGGGGCACACGCTGTTTCCCTATGTCAGCCACGTCTTGAGCGGCGGACAGTTCCAGGCGATCGAAGCGGTCGTTAGCGCCACGGTCGGTTTCGGACTCTCGGCCATCGTCGGCTAATCTTCGGCATGCGGCTTTTCGAGCGGTCCGTGGGGCGAAGCGCCCTAGAACGAACGAGGCAGCGTCGAAGACAAAGCCGCACCGCGCGGCGCTGCAGCTCGTGCTCGGCGGCTGGTCGCACATTCCGCACGTGCCGTCGGTGATGTTAAAGCCGATTACCGTCGTTGTGAGTTAGTCTTTGTGGCCACGGCTCCGGCGCGCTGAGTTGCCGGGGCCGTCACGCTCTGTTGCACTATTGTGTGCCGCCTTTGTTCGGCGTCGGCACCGGCGCCGGTGTCAGCGGTCGCAGCGAGCCTGCACCCGAACCGGTAGTGGCAGGCGGGCCGACCTGCCGCGTGGCGCTGCCGGTGCTCGCCGGCGCCGTGTTGTTGCTTGCGGTATTACTGTTGTTGTTGGCGCCGATGATTACTAGAAACGCGATCAGCGCGATCATGGCGATGCCGGCAACCCAGCCCCATGGCCCGCCAATGGTTTCGTCACGACGCAGCACCGGGTCGCTCAACCGCGGATCGGTATAACGTGGATCACTCATGGTAATCCTCCTTCGGTTCCAGACGCGCTTGGTCGTCTCGCCTGGGGGCAACCCATTGGTTGCGCCGGCGGTTCCGCAAAAACTTGTGTGCAGTGCCGAAGAAAGTTTCTGCGCCGGTCTGCGCCTAAACGCCGGCGGAAATGCTAAGGGAACAATTCGATTCTGCGGAATTCGCTTGTCCTCGATCAAAATTGTCATGCGCCTGACCAAATTCGCTGTTGCCGTTGCGCCGATGCTGTTCGTGTTACTATGGAGCACCGGCTTCATCGGCGCGCGCTTCGGACTGCCCTATATCGAGCCGATGACGTTTCTGGCGGTGCGCATGGTTTGCGTTGTGCTGATCATGGGCGCCATTGCTCTCACGGTGCGGGCGCGCTGGCCGCAGGGGACCGAAATCGGCCATAGCCTGGTCGCCGGGGCGCTGGTGCATGGGCTCTATCTCGGCGGCGTGTTCACGGCGATCAGCCAGGGCGTGCCGGCCGGCATCTCGGCGCTGATCCCCGGCCTGCAGCCGATCCTCACCTCGACCATCGCCAACCGCTTCATGGGCGAGAAGGTGACGCGCCTGCAATGGCTCGGCCTGGTGCTGGGCCTGATCGGCGTGCTCTTGGTGCTGCACGACCGCAGCATCGTGCTCGCAGGCTCTCCGCTCGGCTGGATCGCGAGTTTCGGCTCGCTGATCGGCATCACGCTCGGCACGCTCTACCAGAAACGCTATTGCGGCCGCATCGACTGGCGCGCCGGCAATACCGTGCAATATGCCGGCGCACTGGCGCTGTTCGGGCTCGCCGCTTTTGCTTTCGAGACGCGCGTCATTCACTGGAGCGGCGAGTTGATCTTCGCCATGGCCTGGCTGGTGCTGGTGCTGTCGGTCGCCGCGGTCGGGCTGATGTATTGGCTGATCCGCCGCTCGGCGGCGACCGGCTTCGCCAGCCTGTTCTATCTGGTGCCGGCGGTGACCGCCTTGCTCGCCTTCCTGTTGTTCGGCGAGAAACTCGACGCGATTTCGGTCGCCGGCATGCTGGTATGCGCGGTCGGGGTGGTGCTGGCCAATCGCGGCGCGGCGTTGCGACCGGCGGCGGCGAATGCGGCGGCGTCGGTCGCCGCGGAAGGCTAGGGCCATGGACACTGTGGCCGCCGTGTTTCGCGAGATCGGAGCGCCGCTGTCGATCGAGCGCATTACCCTCGGTCCGCCCATGCCGACCGAAGTGTTGGTGCGCATCGCCGCGATCGGGCTGTGCCGCACCGACTATCACGTTATGCGCGGCGAGCGCCGGGTCGCAATGCGGCCGATGGTGCTTGGCCACGAGGCGGCCGGCGTGGTCGAGGATGTCGGCGCCGAGGTCGCATCGATCAAACGAGGCGATCACGTCGTGCTCACCTTCATTCCGGCCTGTGGCGTTTGCCGCTGGTGCCGCCGGGGTCTGCACCACTTGTGCGCCGAAGGTCCGCGCATCACCCAGGGCAAGCAGCTCGACGGCAGCTTCCGCCGGCGCGACCGCGACGGCGCCGAGGTCGGCGCCTTCTGCATGATCGGCGCTTTCGCCGAGTGCACGGTGGTCGATCAGGCCTCGGTCGTGGCGATCGACAAAGACATCCCGCTCGATCTTGCGAGCCTTGTCGCCTGCGGCGTGCCGGCCGGTGTCGGCGCGGCGCGGCACCGCGCCAGGGTGCAGCCTGGCGACAGCGTGCTGGTGGTCGGCTGCGGTGGCGACGGCATGAATGTGGTACAGGGCGCGCGCCTTTGCGGCGCGACGCAGATCATCGCCGCCGATATCGTGCCGCTAAAGCTCGACTGGGCGCGCGAATTCGGCGCGACCGATACGGTCAATGCGGAGGGCGAGGCGCTTACCCGCGCGGTGCTGGAGTTGACCGGCGGCGTCGGGGTCAATCACGCCTTCGTTTGCATCGATCCGCCGGCGACCCTGCTGTCGGCCTTTCGCGCCACCGCCAAGGCCGGCAATGTAGTGGTGACGGCGCTGACGCCCGACACCGTCACCGAGATCAAAATCCCGCCGCTGGAACTGTTCGTCACGCAGAAGGCGATCATGGGCGCGGTGTATGGCTTTGCCAGCCCGCGCCTGCAAATTCCCGAGCTGCTGGCGCTCTACCGGCAGGGTGCGCTCAACCTGCGCAAGCTCATCACGCGGACTTATCGCCTCGACGACATCAACCGCGGCTATGCCGATCTCGTGGCCGGCAAGAACCTACGCGGGGTCGTGGTGTTCGACGGCTGAGCGGCTATTTTTCCGGATCGATCACGATCTGCGTCTGCGTGACCAGTGCGCAGAGCTTGCCGTCGCCGCGGGTGACGCGGGTCTGCCAGACCATGGTGGTGCGGCCGCGGTGCAGCGGCGTGCATTCGGCGTAAGCCACGTCGCCGATCGGGATCGAGGCGAAGAAGTTTGTCTTGCTCTCGATGGTGGCGGTGCGCTGGCCCGGCTTCAAATTGGCGGTGGCGCCGGTGCCGCCGAGATTGTCGGCGAGCGCCATGATGGCGCCGCCGTGCATGATGCCGTGGCGGTTGTTAAGCTCCTCGCGCGCGGCAAGCTCCGCCGTGACCCGCTCGCGAGTCACGACGGTGATCTTGAGACCAAGAAACTGGGCAAAAGCCGGCTGCGACTTGGCCGGCGCGTTGACGTCGTTCATCGCAATGGCTCCGAGCCGAACACGAAAAAGGCGCGGGAAACGCGACCCGCGCCCTTGTTCAATCAGATAGTACGCGGCGAGGCGGCGTCTGTCACTTCGGCTGCGGCACGATGCGGATATAGGGCTTCGGCGTCTTCCAGCCCTGCGGGTAAAGTTTCTTGGCCTCTTCCTCGCTGATCGCGCCGGTCATCAGCACGTCCTCGCCTTGCTTCCAGTTTGCCGGCGTCGCCATGCGATGCTTGGCGGTGAGCTGCAGCGAGTCGAGCACGCGCAGGATCTCGTCGAAGTTGCGCCCGGTGGTCATCGGGTAGACCAGGATCAGCTTGATCTTCTTGTCCGGCCCGACGATGAAGACGTTGCGCACCGTCATGTTGTCGGCCGGCGTGCGGCCTTCCGAAGTGCCGGAGGTCGAGGCCGGCAGCATGCCGTAGGCCTTGGAAATCTTCAGGTCGGTGTCGCCGATCATCGGATAATTCGGCGCGAAGCCGACCACATCCTTGATGTCGATCGCCCATTTCTTGTGGTTGTCGACCGGGTCGACCGACAGGCCGATGATCTTGGTGTTGCGCTTGTCGAACTCCGGCTTCATGCGCGCCATGGTGCCGAGCTCGGTGGTGCAGATCGGTGTGAAGTCCTTCGGGTGCGAAAACAGCACCCCCCAGGAATTGCCCAGCCAGTCGTGAAATCGGATTTTTCCTTCGGTGGTTTCCGCCTCGAAATCCGGTGCCGTGTCGCCAATCGCCAATGCCATGAGAAGCCTCCTTAAAACGCAGTCATCTACGTTCGCGCCCCTAATATAGGCGGCCGCCTGCAGGCGGAATAGGGCCTGTGCCCTGGGGGAATAGGAATACGCAGCGGCCGCACGACGCAGCACAAAGCTTTGTTATCGTGCGGCCGCGATAAAACAATATTCCGCTATTAAGTCATCAGCGGCTTGCCGCCTTGCGCTCGTCCATGCCGACGGTGCGGCCGGGGAATCCGGCGGCGTCGAAATAGCGGTTCGCGCCGACGCGCTGGCCGACCAGGATGGTGGCCAAGCCGTCGTGGCCCGGCTTCGAGCGTTCGATGAAGTTCTCCACCACCGGGCTCGCGCCGCCGGGCAGGGCTTCCTCGGCGACGCGGCCCATCAGCACGCCCTTGAACGGGATCTTCAGGCCGAGGATGTGCGCCACGGTCTTGCCCATGTCGGCATTGCTCACTGGCGCCTCGCTGACGAAGCCGGCTTTGAAGTCGGGGCCGATCGCCGCCATGAAGTTCATGGTGTCGGCGCGGTTGAAGCTTCCGTGCATGCCCTGTCCTTGCTGCAGGCCGGTGTCGGCGATGTTGACCGCGCACATCACCGGTCTGTTGCAGCCTTCGGCATAGGAGCGGAAGTTGATGACAACCGCCGGCCGCGGGGTGACCGAGGAGCCCTTCAGGTTGACCGCTGACAGCGGCAGCGTGCCGGGGATCGAACCGAGATCGTCGTCGACGAACAGGCCACTGACGTAATCCTGGCGGAGGAGGGCTGCGACCACCTTTTCCGTGAGCGCGCGGTTCTTGCCCGGGACATAGACGAGATCGGAGCCGCCATTGGAGGCGACGACCACATCCGGCTTGGCGGCATCGGCGCCGATCAGGCCGTTGCCGCGCTTGGGATAAGTGCCGGCGGCAACCGGCGCGTTCTTATTGTCCGGATCGGCGAGCGGCAACCCGAGCGCCTTGGCGAGATCGAGCGCGACAAATCCGGGCGGCAGCAACCCGGCCGGGACGTCGGCATATTTGGCCTGCGCGGCCGCGCTCGTCTTGCTCTCCTTACTGATCGTGGAGAAGCCGTGGTCGGCGGAGACGATGATATCGGTCGTTGCGGCAAGCCCGATCTCCTCGAGCGCCTGGCGCAGCTGCGCCAGATTGTCGTCGGCATTCTTGATGGCGGCGAGCGAGGTCGGGCCGTTGATGCCGGGCGTGACCTTCAGCAGGCTGTCCCCCTGGTTATGCTGGGTGCCGTCCGGATCGCGCGACCAGAACAGGAGGACGAACGGCTTGTTACGCGCCTTCAGCATCGGCAGCACCACCTTGGCGGCGATGTCAGCGAAGTATTTCTGCTGATCGACATTGGCGACGAGCGTGCCGGCCTTTTTGGCGTCGCCGGCATTGCCGTTGGCGGCGCGGCTCGGTGCGATCAATGGAATGCCGGCCTTGGTCAGCGCATCTTTCATCTCCTGCGAAAGCGGCACGCCGGCAGCGCTGCCTGTCGAGTCATCGACGATGATGGTGCTTTCGCCGTTGTTGTCGACGTGGTCGAACAACCGGGCCGGGCCGACCTTGCCGATCGCCGCGGTGGAGAAACCCTGATGGCGGGCGGCGAACAGCACGGCGTCCTCGTCGACGAAATTGCCGGAGAAATGCGCGTCGATGTCGCCGAGCACCGTGTCGCTTTCGATGAACGGCGTCACGCTGCCTGCGGCATGCGGGGTGGGGAAGCCGACATAGATCGTGTTGGAGAACACGCCGGTGTCGCCGAGGAAATGGCCGGTCGACATGCCGGAGGCATTGGCCATGGTGAAGGTCGGGAACAGCGAATGCGGATTGACGAAGTTGATGCCCTTGTCGCGCAGCGCCGCCATGGTGGGAGCGCTCTGCGGCGTCACAGAGAGGGCGCGCAGGCCGTCCGGCACAAACAGGATCAGGTTATGCGACGTTTGCGCGGCGGCCGCGCCGAGCGGAAAAGCGGTGGCGCAGGCCAGTACGAGCAGGGTCTTCCTGAGCGACATGGCAACACTCCCTGTTTATCTTTGTTAGGTTGCCGCGCTAGATACGCCGGCCGCAAGACAGTATTGTAACAAACGCCGGCTATCCGCAGCCATTTCCACCGGAATGGCAGAGGGCTTTTTCCCTTTATGTTCAAGCGCATTCTGATCGCCAACCGCGGCGAAATCGCCTGCCGGATCATCAAGACGGCCCGCCGCATGGGCATCGAGACGGTCGCGATCTATTCGGAGGCCGACAAAGACGCCCTGCATGTGGAAATGGCCGATACCGCCATCGCCATCGGCCCGCCGGAGGCGGCCAAGAGCTATTTGCTGATCGACAAGATTGTGGCGGCCTGCAAGGCGAGCAGGGCCGAGGCCTTGCATCCCGGCTACGGCTTCTTGTCCGAGCGCGAGGCATTTCCCAAAGCGCTGGAAGCGAATGGCATCGTATTCGTCGGGCCGAACCCGAAAGCGATCGCCGCCATGGGCGACAAGATCGAGTCGAAGAAGGCAGCCGCCGCCGCCAACGTGTCGATCGTGCCCGGTCATCTCGGCGTCATTGCCGACGAGGTCGAGGCGATGAAGATCGCCGATGACATCGGCTATCCGGTCATGATCAAGGCCTCCGCCGGCGGCGGCGGCAAGGGTATGCGCATCGCCTATTCTAGGTCCGACGTGGCGGAAGGTTTCGCGCGCTCGAAGTCGGAGGCGAAGTCCTCGTTCGGCGACGACCGTATGTTCATCGAGAAATTCATCACCGATCCGCGCCACATTGAAATCCAGGTGCTGGGCGACAAGCACGGCCACGTCATCTATCTCGGCGAGCGCGAATGTTCGATTCAGCGCCGCAACCAGAAAGTGATCGAGGAGGCGCCGTCACCGCTGCTCGACGCCGCCACCCGCAAGAAGATGGGCGAGCAGGCGGTCGCGTTGGCGAAGGCGGTCGGCTACGATTCAGCTGGCACGGTGGAGTTCGTCGCCGGCCAAGACAAGAGCTTCTATTTCCTGGAGATGAACACGCGGCTGCAGGTCGAGCATCCAGTGACCGAACTGATCACCGGCATCGATCTCGTCGAGCAGATGATCCGCAGCGCGGCTGGCGAAAAACTGTCGTTGAAGCAGAGCGACGTAAAGCTCAACGGCTGGGCGGTCGAATCCAAAGTCTATGCCGAAGACCCGTACCGCAAGTTCCTGCCGTCGACGGGGCGTTTAACGCGTTACCGCCCGCCCGAGGAACGCAGCGCCAACGGTGTCACCTTGCGCAACGATACTGGCGTCTACGAAGGCGGCGAGATTTCGATCTACTACGATCCGATGATTGCCAAGCTAGTGACGCATGCGCCGGCGCGCGAGCGGGCGATCGACGCCCAGGCCGAGGCGCTCGATGCCTTTGTCATCGACGGCATCCGCAACAATATTCCGTTTCTGTCGGCGCTGATGGCGCATCCGCGCTGGCGCGCCGGCAAGCTGTCGACCGGCTTCATTGCCGAGGAATTCCCCGACGGCTTTCACGCGCACGCGCCGGAGGGCGAACGCGCGCAGGTGCTGGCCTCCGTCGCCGCCGCGATCGACCACGTGCTGGGCGAGCGCAAGCGGCTGATTTCCGGCCAGATGGACGGCCGCAGCGTCAGGCGCGAAAGTCAGCGCGCGGTCTGGCTCGGCGACAAGGAATACCGGCTCGAGGTCAAGCGCGAGAACGGCACCATCGAGGTGCGCTTTCCGGGCAACAAAGAGAAGGACGCTCGCCGTCACCTGCAATCGGACTGGAAGCCGGGCGACCCGCTGTGGCGAGGCACCATCAACAGCGAGCCGGTCGCGGTGCAGGTGCGGCCCGTTCCGAACGGCTTTGCGCTGGCCTACCGCGGCGTCGAGGCCAAGGCCTTCGTCTACACCGCCAGCGAGGCCGGCTACGCGCGGCTGATGCCGCCGAAGAAAATCGCCGACACCAGCAAGCAGGTGCTCTGTCCGATGCCGGGGTTGGTCGTGTCGATCGCGGTCAAGGAAGGCCAGGAGGTCAAGGCCGGCGAGACCGTCGCCGTGGTCGAGGCGATGAAAATGGAGAACGTGCTGCGCGCCGAGATCGACGGCACGGTGAAGAAGATCAACGCCAAGCCGGGCGATAGCCTGGCGGTGGACGCGGTGATTCTCGAATTCGCCTGATCGGAAAGCCGCAGCAAGCTATCCCGTTCGTCCCCGCGAAAGCGGGGACTCAGGGCCCTGGATTCCCGCTTTCGCGGGAATAGGCGGAGTGTGGTGGTGCGCACGGCGTGGTAAATCGCTGCGATGACCCTCTACTTCGCCTACGGCTCCAACCTGAACCGCGCCGCCATGGCGCGTCGCTGCCCCGGCGCGCGGGCCATCGGGCCCGCGGCGCTGGAGGGCTACCGGTTCTTCATCGGCGTCGACGGCTGGGGCTCGGTCAAGCCTGCGCCCGGCAGCAGCGTCTATGGTATGCTATGGCGGCTGACGTCGCGCGACGTCGCCGCGCTGCATGCCGACGAACTACTACATCAGGGTCTCTATGACGTGCGCCACCTTGCGGTACGCCGGGGCTCGCGGCGGGTAACCGCGATGATTTATCTGCTGCGCCGCCGCGCGCCCGGGCGGCCGAAGCCTGGTTACGTCGAGATGATCGCGGCCGCCGCGCGCGCCTGGGAACTGCCGGAACGCTATATCCGCTCGGTCGAGCGCTGGTCGATCTCGCGCTTCGCCGGCGCGCGCCTGATCGACGCCAGCGAGCTCGCATGAACGTCATCTGCCACATCATCGTGCGCGGCCGCGTGCAGGGCGTTGGCTATCGCGCCTTTGTCGAGCACGAGGCGCTGCGCCACGGCCTCGAAGGCTGGGTGCGCAATTGCCGCGACGGCAGCGTCGAGGCGGTGTTCGATGGCGAGGAGCCGGCTGTCGCCGCCATGATCGACGCCTGCCGGCGCGGGCCTTATTCTGCCCGCGTCGACGCGTTCGATCAGCGCGAGGGCAGCGAGGACGATCTCAAGCTGCGTACGCCCGGCGACGTGTTCTCGGTGCTGCCGACCGCATAATCGGACGCTCCGAACAGCGCCTCGAATTCCTGCCGCAAGATCATATCGACTTCCGCCATCGATACTGGAATGCCGAGATCGGCCAAACTTGTGACGCCGTAGCGCTGTTCGCTCACGCCGCAGGGCACGATGCCGGAGAAATGCGACAAATCCGGATCGACATTGAGCGCCATGCCGTGCAGCGTGACCCAGTGCGAAACGCGGATGCCGATGGCGGCGATCTTGTCCTCGAAGCCTTCGCCTTTGTCCGGCCGGCGCACCCAGACGCCGATGCGGTCCTCACGCCGCTCGCCGCGCACGTTGAAGGCTGTGAGTGTGCGGATGATCCATTCCTCCAGCGTCGTGACGAAGCGGCGCACGTCCGGTCCGCGCCGGCGCAGATTGAGCATCACATAGGCCACGCGTTGACCCGGTCCGTGATAAGTCATCTGTCCGCCGCGGCCGCTCTCAAATACCGGGAAACGCGCTTCGATCAGTTGCTCGGGCTTGGCGCTGGTGCCTGCGGTGTAAAGTGGAAAGTGTTCCAATAGCCAGACCAGTTCGGGCTCGTGGCCGGCGGCGATCGCCGCCGCGCGCGCCTGCATGGCAGCGACCGCTTGCTCATAGGGTACGCGCGAATCGTCGACGCGCCATTCGACCGGCGCTGCGCTGGTTGGCAGTGACAGGACATCGAGGTCGTTCCGAAATCCCAGGGCCACCACGAACCTCAGAAGTGATTGTAGACATCATCCAGATATTTCGGCGCTTGCTGCAGGGAAGGGCCCGCCACGATGAAAAAAATGATCTTGTATTCGGTCACGCAGCGGATCGCGGTCGTATACTCTCCCCGCGTGCCATAGCGCGATTGCGCGGTGTGCTCGATTTGTCCGAATCCGGCCCCTTGAATGGCCACTTCGGCGAACCGCAGACACTCCTCTTGCGTCAGCTTGGTATCTTGCCACCGGGTGCTGACGGCGGGGCCGGCCTGGGCGCTTGTGGTGCCAGCAAAGGCGGCGAAAACTAGCAAAAGGCCAAAAAATGCGGACTTATGCATCATATCTCCCCCATCGATGCGCGGTTTGATCCGTTAACGCTCTGTTCACCATACCATGGTCACCTGATGGTCGCCTGCGATAAAGCCGGGCGCAATGGGGCATCAACAAGTGGCCACACTCGATAAAGTTACGGTCGAAATTACCGTCGTGCTCGGCAGTACCACCATGCCGGTTCATCAGGTGCTCCGGCTCGGCCGCGGCGCCATCATAGAGCTGGAGTCGACCGAAGAGGACGCGGTCAACATCCTCGCCAACGACCTGCCAATCGCCAAGGGCACCGTGGTGGTCAACGGCAACCGCATTGCGGTAGAGGTCGGCACATTGACGCCCCGGCAGCCCGATATGCGCTAAGCGCCAAGCCGGCCCTTGTCCCTCAAGACCCTATTTGTTAGAGCAACCGCGCTTTGCCGGGACGCGAGGTTTTGCAAGGTTTTTCGTCGTCCCTCCTGCGGCCATGGCGGAATTGGTAGACGCACTAGCTTGAGGTGCTAGCGGGGCAACCCGTGGAGGTTCGAGTCCTCTTGGCCGCACCAAAATGTTTATATCGGTGTTTCAATGTCTTAGAGGGGCGTGGCAGGTCGTTTTTGTAGCGCTATAACGAACTTTCCCTCCACCGGCCGCCGAGCAATGGCACATCCAAGACGATGGCTTCTTGCGCTTGTTATTTTGCTCGTGATCTCCGGCGTAGCCGCAGGCGCGGCATATTTTCACGGCACGCTCAGCGTGGATGCGCTGGAGATGTGGATAGCTCGTCTCGGCATTTGGGCGCCGATCGTTTTCATCTTGCTCTATACGGTGGCGACCGTCGGCATGGTTCCTGGCAGCATTTTCGACCTAACCGGCGGTGCGCTGTTCGGCCCCTATTTGGGCAGCCTGCTCGATTTCACTGGTGGAATTCTCGGTGCGGCGTTGGCGTTCCTGATTGCGCGCTATCTTGCCCGTGACTGGGTCGAACGCCGCGCCGGACCTCGACTGCAGGAGGTCATGCGTAATGTGGATGCAGAGGGATGGAAATTCGTTGCGTTTTTGCGCCTCGTTCCCGTTTTTCCGTACAATGTAATGAATTATTTTCTCGGGCTGACGCGCATTCCGTTCCATCACTATGTTCTCGCAACTGCGGTATTTATGGCGCCGTCGACGATTGCATATACGTGGATTGGCTACGCCGGCCGCGAACTCATCACCGGCGGCACGCCACATATCCGCTTTGCTTTGGCTGCGCTTGGAATATTGGCGGCGCTGCTTTTCTTGCCTAATTTTCTCAAACGGCTGCGCCGCGGCTGAGTCAAAGCCGGATGCGAAGCCGGTTGGCGATCTCGCCGACGATGCCGCGGCGGAACAACAGCACGCAGGCGACGAAGATCACGCCCTGGATCACCAGCACCCATTCGCCGACGACGGCGAGCTTGTACTGCATGAACTGGATGACGAAGGCGCCGACGACGGGCCCGAATATGGTGCTGAGCCCGCCGACCAGCGTCATCAGCACGACCTCGCCCGACATCGGCCAATTGACGTCGGTCAAGGAGGCGAGCTGCAGCACGATCGCCTTGGTCGATCCGGCGAGCCCGGCAAGCGTCGCCGACAGGACGAAGGCGATCAGCTTGTAACGGTCGGTCTTGTAGCCGAGCGAGATGGCGCGCGGCTCGTTCTCGCGGATCGCCTTGAGCACTTCGCCGAAGGGCGAATGTACGATGCGGTAGATGAACAGGAATCCGGCAAGGAAGACCATCAGGACGACGACATACATCGCCGCGTCGTTACGCAAATCGACGAGCCCGAACAGGTAGCCGCGCGGTACGCCCTGGATGCCGTCCTCGCCGCCGGTGAATTTTGCCTGCAGCGCGAAGAAATACATCATCTGTGCTAGCGCCAGCGTGATCATGGCGAAATAGATGCCCTGGCGGCGGATCGCCAGCGAGCCGGCGATCAGACCGCAGAGCGCGGCGGTCGCGGTGCCGGTGAGAATCGCCAGTTCCGGCGTGAAGCCCCAGGCCTTGGCGGCATAGGCCGATAGATAGCTTGCCCAGCCGAAATAGAGCGCGTGGCCGAACGACAACAGGCCACCATAGCCGATCAGCAGGTTGAAGGCGCAGGCGAAGAGCGCAAAGCACATCACCTGCATCAGAAACAGCGGATAGGTGAAGAACGGCGCCACCACCAGCGCCACGACCATGATGGCGAAGGCAATGGTTTCGCTCGGCATGCGCGCCGCCGAACCGGCGCCTTGCGAATGACCTGCTGCGCGCTCCATCAGCCTCTCCGCCCGAACAGGCCGGCCGGGCGGACCAGCAACACGATCGCCATGATGACGAAGATCACGGTGTTCGACGCCTCGGGGAAGAACACCTTGGTCAGGCCCTCGATCACACCCAGCCCGAAGCCGGTGATAATGGCGCCGAGGATCGAGCCCATGCCGCCGATCACCACCACCGCGAACACGACGATGATCAGGTCGGAGCCCATCTGCGGCGACACATTGTAGATCGGCGCCGCCATCACGCCGGCGAAAGCCGCGAGCGCCACGCCGAAGCCGTAGGTTAGCGTGATCATGCGCGGCACATTGATGCCGAAGGCGCGCACCAAAGTCGGGTTTTCGGTCGCCGCGCGCAAGTATGCGCCAAGCCGCGTCCGCTCGATCACAAACCACGTGCCGAAGCAGATCGTGAGCGAGGCGACGATTACCCAGGCGCGATAGTTGGGAAGAAACATGAAGCCGAGGTTCTGCCCGCCGCGCAGCGACTCCGGCAAGACATAAGGTAAACCGGCCGAGCCGAAGTAATTGCGCGCTACGCCCTCGATGATCAGCGCGAGGCCGAAGGTCAGCAGCAGGCCGTAGAGGTGATCGAGCTTATAGAGCCAGCGCAGGAACAGCCGCTCGATGATCATGCCGGTGATGCCGACCAAGACGGGCGCGACGATCAGCGCCGGCCAATAGCCGAGACCCGAATATTGCAGCAGCAGGTAGGCGGCGAAGGCACCCATCATGTATTGGGCGCCGTGACTGAAATTGATGATGTTGAGCATGCCGAAGATCACGGCCAATCCGAGGCTCAACAGCGCATAGAACGAGCCGTTGATCAGCCCGATCAGGAGTTGGCCGAACAGTGCGGTCGACGGGATGCCGAAGATTTCGAACATGGGACGCAACTCATGCCATTGTCATCGCCAGGCTTGGCCTGGCGATCCCCCTTAGTGAGGCACACTTCATGTGTGCCTGATCGAGTTCACCGGGGCTCGCCGCGCATAGCGCGCGGCGGCCCGGTGATGACAGGTTGGTTTCAGCCGCCGGCCAGCGGGCAATTGCCGTCCTTGACCGGACGAAATGCCTCGTTTGCCGGGATGGTGGCAAGCAGCTTGTAGAAGTCGCCGGGGTATTTGGACTCATCGGGCGATTTTACCTCGAACAGATAGGCCGGATGAATCTTGCGGCCGTCGGCGCGGATGGTGCCTTTGCCGAACAGCGGATCGTCGGTCGGCAGCTTCTTCATCTCGGCCACCACGGCCTTGCCATCGGCCGCGCTCTTGAGCGCGACGACCGCCTTGAGATAATGCGTGATCGCCGAATAGACGCCGGCCTGTACCATGGTCGGGAACTTGCCCGGCGCGTTGCGTTCAGCCTGCCAACGCTTGGTCCAGGCGCGGTTGGCGTCGTTCATGTCCCAGTACCAGGTCTCCGTCAGGGTTAGGCCCTGCGCGGTCTGCAAGCCGAGTGCGTTGACGTCGCTGACGAACACCAAGAGGCCGGCAAACTTTTGACCGCCCTTGACGATGCCGAATTCGGCGCCTTGTTTGATCGCATTGATGGTGTCGCCGCCGGCGTTGGCCAAGCCGATGACCTTGGCCTTGGAGGCCTGCGCCTGCAGCAGGAACGAGGAGAAATCGTTGGTGTTGAGCGGATGACGAACCTTGCCGAGCACTTTGCCGCCGGCCTTTTCCACCGCCGCGGTGGTGTCGCGCTCGAGCGCCAGACCGAATGCATAGTCGGCGGTCAGGAAGAACCAGGTATTGCCGCCGGTCTTCACCACCGCAGTGCCGGTGCCGTTGGCCAGCATCCAGGTGTCATAAGTCCAATGGATAGTATTGGCGTTGCATTTCGGTCCGGTGATGTCGGACGCCCCGGCGCCCGACACAAGGAACACTTTGTTCTTTTGCGCGGTGACCTGGCTGACGGCGAGCGCGACGCCTGAATTCGGCACGTCGACAATCATGTCGACCTTCTGCACGTCGAACCACTGGTTCGCCATCTGCGAGCCCACGTCCGGCTTGTTCTGATGGTCGCCGCTGACCATCTCGACCTTCACGTTTGGATTGGCCTTGGTGAAATCGGCGATCGCAAGCTTGGCCGCGACGACAGAACCGGGACCGCCGACGTCGGAATAAAGACTCGACATATCGCTGAGCACGCCGATCTTGACGTTGATTTGTTGGGCGCTGGCCGTACCGCAAGCCAGCGTGACGGCAAGCGCCGCCAAGCTTATTGTTCGTTTCATTGACGTAGTCCTCCTTTTCGTGCCTTGCGGCACTCTTTGTTAAACTCCAAGATAGTCGCGCAGCTTCTCGAGATTGGCATCGAGATCAGCGGTCGCGAACTGATCGATGATCCGGCCGTTTTCCATGACGTAGTAGCGGTCGGCGACGGTCGCCGCGAAACGGAAATTCTGTTCGACCAGCAGAATGGTGAACCCTTGCTCCTTCAGCGCCCGGATCGTCTTGCCGATCTGCTGGATGATGACGGGTGCGAGGCCCTCGGTCGGCTCGTCGAGCAGCAGCAGCCTCGCGCCGGTGCGCAGGATGCGGCCGATGGCGAGCATCTGCTGTTCGCCGCCGGACAGCTTGGTGCCTTGGCTGGCGCCGAGCCGCTCCTTGAGATTGGGGAACAGGTCGAAGATGCGTTCGAGCGACAGCCCGCCTGGCCGGATCACCGGCGGCAGTAGCAGGTTTTCCTCGACATTGAGGCTGGCGAAAATGCTGCGCTCCTCCGGGCAGAGCGCGATGCCGGCGCGCGCGATCTGCTCAGACGAGCGGAATATCAGTTCCTGGCCCTCGAAGCGCACCGAGCCTTGACGCCGGCCGACCATCGCCATGATCGACTTCAGCGTCGTGGTTTTGCCGGCGCCGTTGCGACCGAGCAGGGTGACCACCTCGCCTTTATGCACGTCGAAGTTGGCGCCGTGCAGGATGTGCGATTCGCCGTACCAGGCCTGCAGATCTCTGACCGAGAGCAGGGGAGTGCGCGCGTCAAGCATTGCCCACTCCCATATAGGCCTCGCGTACCTCCGGATTGTTCGACACCGTCCGGTAGTCGCCTTCCGCCAGGACGCTGCCGCGCGTAAGCACCGTGATGTGATCGGACAGGTCGGCCACCACCGACAAGTTATGCTCGACCATTAGCACGGTGCGGTCGGCGGCGACACGTTTGATCAATTGCGCGATGCGGTCGATGTCCTCGTGCCCCATGCCGGCGGTCGGCTCGTCGAGCAGCAGCATTTCAGGATCGAGCGCAAGCGTGGTGGCGATCTCGAGCGCGCGCTTGCGGCCATAGGGCAGTTCGACCGCCAGCCAGTCGGCAAATTCCGTGAGGCCGACATCGGCGATCAGTTCCATTGCCCGCTCGTTGTACTGGTCGAGCACTGCGGTCGAGCGCCAGAAATCAAGCGAACTGCCGCGCAGGCACTGCAGGGCGATGCGCACGTTTTCCAGCACCGTCATGTGCGGGAACACGGCGGAGATCTGAAACGAGCGCACCAGCCCGAGCCGTGCGACATCGGCCGGCGGCATGGCGGTGATATCGGCACCGTTGAAGACGATCCGCCCGCGTGTCGGGCTGAGGAACTTGGTCAGCATGTTGAAGCAAGTTGTCTTGCCGGCGCCGTTGGGACCGATCAAGGCATGGACGGTCCGGCGCATGACGCGCAGGCTGACGCCGTTGACGGCGATAAATCCAGAAAACTCTTTTGTGAGATCCTCGGTTTCGAGGATGACGTCGGCACTCATGCACTTCCCACTCCGGCGGCATTCTGAGTGTGCCGCTGCGGATATCTAAGCGGTACCGTACAATCGGGTGGATGCAAAGAGAAGACGGGCGTGGGCAGCCCTACCATGACACCACCTTGGGGCGAGGGCCGGTCGAGGCCAGGGAACCTGGAACTGGCCGCTGGCTCAAGACGCCGAGCGGCGGCACCGCACGAAAATTGTGTATGCGCTGCGTTGCAGTGGGGGGTGGGGCGCCTCGAACCCAGAGCGCGGCGTCATGAAACGTGAGCTCAAAGTGCTCAATCAGCGCGGCGAGGTGGTGCAGGAGGCGCTGCAAGCCTTTCTGCTCAAGCGCAAGTCGGCGGCGTAAGCGCCGAAAACCATCAGGGCTTGCTAGGCGACATTCCCGACGGATACGAACCCTAGAACTGGTGCAACTGCCAGTCGCGCACCGTAGCGTAATCGGGCGCCGGCGCACGTGCGCTTGCGACTGCTGCCCTGCGGTGTCTGCCGGCAAGCGCCTTTTTGACGTGGTGGCGCAGCGCAGGTTTGTCGGTAATGCCGGCCGCAGAGCTGGCCTTCACCACGCGCGGCCAGTTGCCCTTATCCTCGGCAGGCGAGGCCACCAACTCGGGCACCGACGCGGGCCGCTCGCCGGCCGGCACCACCTGCACCACATGATAACCCTGGCTCTTGAGTTCTTTGAGCAGCATCGGCAGCGCCATCGCGGTGGCGGGGTGGATGTCGTGCATCAGCACGATGCCCCGGCCTTTTTCATTTAGCCGGCGCATGGCGCGTTTGATGAGCTGGCTCGGGGTGGTGCCGCGCCACCAGTCGTCCGTGTCGATGTCGGCGCTCCAGGTCACCAGCGATTTGCTCTCGAGGAAATGCTCGATCGCATTGGTGCGGCCAAAGCCCGGGATGCGGAAGAACGGCGCCACCGCCTTCGGATCTCCAAGCGCGGCGTCGACCGACGCGATGCCGTCGTCTACCTCGCGCTCGACCCGCTGCATCGACAGACGCTGGAAGGCGAACGGATGGTGCTGACTATGAGTGCCGATGGTGTGGCCAGCATTGTAGATGCGGCGGGCGATCGACGGATAGGCATGCGCCATTTCGCCGACCATGAAATAGGTCGCCTTCACGCACTGCGAGTCCAGCGTATCGAGGATGATGTTGGAGTAGGGCGGGAGAGGCCCATCGTCGAAGGTCAGCACGACCTCATGGTCGTTGAGCGGCAGCGTCTGCTTGTACTGGATCCTGCCGATCAGGCTGAATTCGCCTGGGCTGACGGTGAGCACGCGGGACGTGCCGAGGGCGTCGGGATGGCCGGGGCAGGCATCCGCCGCCAGGGCCGGGCCAACGCCCGCGACCAGCAATAGGCAAATTCCAGCGACGAGACGCATGTCGTTCCCTTGGCTCCCTAAGTGCGCGCCTTCTACCCCCGGACGGCGCGTCTTTTGGAAAATACGAATCTCAACATTAACGGCGCATTAACCGACTAAGGCAGCCTACATGTCCAGTTTGCCCGGCTTTTCCTAAGGGATCGCCAAGAATTGTCCTGGCAGAAAGCCAAAGACTCGTCGGCTCTAATGAGGATTGCCGCCATTTCCGGCCGGAACGACGTGGACGATGCGGTAGCCGCGGCGTTTGAGTTCGCGCAGGAAGGCCGGGAGCATCGCCGCCGTCTGCGCCTTGATATCGTGCAGCAAGACAATACCGCTGCCGATCCGCTCGATGCGGAAAAGGATCAGTTGTAGTTCCTGGGCCGGGGTCATCGGCAGCCAATCGCTCGCCCAGACGTCGGCGCCGAATACCACGATGTGACGTCCCTGCAGCCAGTCGAGCAGCATGCCGTTCGAAGCGAAACCGGGAAAGCGGAAGAACGGCGTCGTCGGATCGTTGCGCCGCTTGCCATAGAGCGCGAACTCGTCTTCGGCGATGCCGCGGTCGATCTCGGCCTCCGCCTTTGCCGGTGTCATGCGGTTGAGCAGCGGGTGCGAGAACGTGTGGTGGCCGAGGCTGTGGCCGTCGGCCAGTTCGCGCCGGGCGAGTTCGGGGTGCGCCGCGACATTGCGGCCGATCAAGAAGAAAGTCGCCAGCACGCATTCGTGCTTGAGCGCATCGAGAACCTTGGGGGTGGTGGTCGGCCAGGGGCCGTCGTCGAATGTGAGCACCAGCTCCTTTTTGCCGAGCGGTAGCGTGACGGGAAACTCCTTACGGCCGACCCGCGGCGTGCTGTTAGCATCGACCGCCAGCACGCGCTCGGTGCCGAGCGCATCCGGATTGCCCGGACAGGTCGCAGCGTGGGCGGCCAAGGGAACAGCGGCCGCGATGAGGGCGATGACAGCGATGCTGCGGATCATGCTTTGCTCCGGTCCCACAATTGACCGCAATGCCGCGGGACCGGCAAGTTGGGTAGTTACTTTTCATTCACCTTCTTTAATGACTCCTTATTAACGCTAAATCCTTAGCGTTGCCCCGGAATGCCGCTGCGTAGCGCGGGGAATCCGGTGAACGGCGAGGTTAAAACGCAAGCGACCGGCGCAAAGCCGGGCCGCTCGTTGCTGGCGTGGCCAAGGCGCGTCCGCGCGGCTGGTGCACGTGACCTTGCCAAGGCGCCGCGCGCGCGCCACGGAGGGGCGCTGCCGGCGCCGCAAATGATCGTGCTCCTTGTGGCCCTTGCCATGGGCGCGGCCGCGCTCGTCGGCCTCATCGGTTATGACCTGGCGCGGCAGAGCGACGAGCGGCTGTTGACCGCGCAGCGCGCCTCGCTCAACAACGCCATCGGCGAATTCCGCAATCTGTTCGGCAAGTTCGCCGTGGTCGACCCGCGCTTCGTGCGCATTATCGAGCGGAGCGTCGGCCTCAAGGGCCTCGCCTTCGAAACCGATCCAGGCGCAGGCGAGCGCGAGATATTGCCGATGATGGATGGGCAAGGTCGCATCGCTGGCTTCCTGACCTGGGAAAAAAGCCATCCGATGATGGACACGATGAAGCGGCTGATACCGTTCATCGTCGCGATCGCCATCGTGCTGGTGGCCTTTGTCGGAATTTCGCTCGCCCAACTGCGGCGCGCGCGGCACGACTTGGCCGCGAGCCAAGAAGAGGCGCGGCGCGCCGCCGACGAAGACAAGCTCACCGGCCTGCCGAACCACGCCAAGACGCTTGAATTGCTCGATCTCGCGCTGGCCGAACGCGCCAACGACGCGGTGACCACCTTCGTGCTGATCGAACTCGACGGCATGGCGGACGTCCATGCGCAGCTGGGCGTGCTCGGCGGCGACGAACTCGTGACCGCGGTCGTCGCACGTTTGAAGGAGGCGCTGCCGGCGGATGCGGTGTGCGGCCGCGTCGGCGGCGATCAGTTTGCGGTGATCTTTACGGCCGCCGGCGCCACCGACGCCGGCGATGTCATTCGCGCCGCCCTCGACGCGACCGCCCGGCCGCATTGGGTCGATACCGTGGTGCGGATCAGCGCGCATGCCGGCTTCGCGCAGGCACCGCGCCATGCGGACACCCGTGGCGAGCTCACGCGCCGGGCCGGGCTCGCGCTGCGCGCGGCCGCCAAGAAAGGCCCCGGCACTATTGTCGGTTTCGAGCGTTCCATCGACACCGTGTCCACCGACCAGAAATTCGTGCACCGCGAATTGCCGCGCGCGCTCACCGCCAATGAGTTGGACCTGCACTATCAGCCGATCGTGTCGTCGAACGGCACTCGCATCGTCGGCGTCGAAGCGCTGCTGCGCTGGACCCATGCCTCGCGCGGCGTGATCGGTCCCGCCACTTTCATTCCCGTGGCCGAGCAGATGGGCCTGATGGATACGCTCGGCGCCTTCGTGCTGCGCCGCGCGCTCAGCGATGCCAAGCGCTGGCCGGACCTCTATGTGGCGGTCAACCTCTCGCCAGTGCAGGTGCGCGACCGCGCCATTGTCGATCTGGTGCGTTCGGCGCTCGCCGAAAGCGGCGTGCCACCGTCTCGCCTGATGCTGGAAATCACCGAAGGCGTGTTGATCGACAACCCGGACGAGATGCTCAAGCGCATCGGCGACCTGCACAAACTCGGCGTGCGCATCGCGCTCGACGATTTCGGTTCCGGCTATTCCAATCTCACTTATCTGCAGCGTTTCCCGCTCGACAAGCTCAAGATCGACAAGAGCTTTGTGTCCGCGCTCGGCACGTCCTCCAACGGCGGGGTGATCATCCAGGCAATCGTGGCGCTCGGGCGGGCGCTCGGCCTCTCGGTGCTGGTCGAGGGCGTCGAAACCGAGCAGCAGCGCGTGCTGTTGCGGCTCGCTGGCTGCGACGAGATGCAGGGGTTTCTGTTCGCCCGTCCGGCGCCGGCCAAGGCCATCGACCGACTGCTCGGGCAGGGGAAATCCGCCAATAGCGGCCACATGTCTTCGCCGCTGCCGGCCGCGACGCTGACAGCGTGACCTCAAACCTATAGAGTCTTCTCCGATCTGCCGGAGACCTCGTTATGATCCCCAATGCCTGGGCGGGCTTCGATTTCGGTCTCGGTTCCGATGTCGAGATGTTGCGCAAGTCGGTGCACGATTTCGCGCAAGACCGCATTGCGCCGCGCGCCGACGCCATTGACCGCGACAATACGTTCCCGCGCGACCTGTGGCCGGAGATGGGCGCGCTTGGCTTGCACGGCATTACGGTCGAAGAGGAATACGGCGGCTCCGGCCTCGGCTATCTCGAGCACTGCGTGGCGATGGAGGAGATTTCGCGCGCTTCCGCCGCGGTGGGCCTGTCCTACGGCGCGCATTCCAATCTCTGCGTCAACCAGTTGCGGCGCAACGGCAATGCCGAGCAGAAAAAGAAATACCTGCCCAAACTGGTCTCGGGCGAGCATGTCGGCGCGCTGGCCATGTCGGAGCCGGGCGCCGGCTCCGACGTGGTGTCGATGCGCACCCGCGCCGACAAAAAGGGCGACCGCTACGTCCTCAACGGCTCGAAAATGTGGATCACCAACGGTCCGGTCGCCGACACGCTGGTGGTCTATGCCAAGACCGACCGCACCGCCGGCGCGCGCGGCATCACCGCTTTCGTCGTCGAGAAGGGAATGAAGGGGTTCGCCCCGGCGCAGAAGCTCGACAAGCTCGGCATGCGCGGCTCGGATACCTCCGAGTTGGTGTTCACCGATTGCGCGGTGCCGGAGGACAATGTGCTCGGCGCGGTCGGCAACGGCGTCAACGTGCTGATGTCCGGTCTCGACTATGAGCGCGTGGTGCTCGCCGCCGGGCCCTTGGGCATCATGCAGGCCTGTATGGATGTGGTGATCCCCTACGTGCACGAGCGCCAGCAGTTTGGCCAAGCGATCGGACGCTTCCAATTGGTGCAGGCCAAGCTCGCCGACATGTATGTGACGATGAATGCCGCCAAGTCCTACGTGTATATGGTGGCCAAGGCCTGCGACGAGGGCCGCACCACCCGCGAGGACGCCGCCGGCGCCATTCTCTATGCCGCCGAGCGCGCCACCTGGATGGCATTGGAAGCGATCCAGTGTCTCGGCGGCAACGGCTACATCAATGATTTCCCCTGCGGCCGCCTGCTGCGCGATGCGAAGCTCTACGAGATTGGCGCGGGGACGAGCGAGATCCGCCGCATGCTGATCGGGCGGGAGATTTTCGAAAAGACGCGGTAGCGCATGATCCCGAAAGGTGGGCACTGGTTTTCGGGAAAGACAAAGACCATGCGCAAATGATGGGCCGTTGACCTAGTCGGCCGGCGGCCGATGGGTCGACCGTTAACTTCTCTACACCGCGAATCAGCTAGGCCTCCAGCCGATACCACTAGCGATGGGGACTGCCATGATGCGGGTACGGTTGAAAGCCGATGGGCGGATCGTCGAGATCATGCCCGACGGCAGCGAGAAGACTCTCGACTACAGCAATCCGGCCTTGTTTGCGCGCCATGTGCGCGCGCGTTGCGGGCTGACACAGGCGGCGTTTGCCGAAAAGATCGAAGTACCGATCGAAACCGTGCGCAATTGGGAGCAAGGCAAGCGCAACCCGCGCGGCCCGGCGCGCGCGCTACTCAAGCTGATCAACAATGCGCCGGCCGCGGCCTTCGCAGCTTTAGCCTCGCGGCGGGGCTGATCGCCTATCCGGCGGCGGCTGGGACCCGCTCGCGCGGCGCCGGGCGCGCCAGCCGCATCAGCAGGAACATCGCGAACAGCGTCGCGATATAGGTCATCAGCTGCATTTCGGTCGGCCGTTCGGTGTAGCCGATCAGCGTATGCAGCAGTTTGCCGAACAGGCTGCCGTCCGACAGCAGCCAGGACGTATCCCAGACGGTGCGGTCGAGCGCGACCACCACGCCGGCATTGTTGAGGAACTGTACCGCTTGCGCCGCCATTCCGGCGGCCAAGAGCGCGATCAGCCAACTCGTCACCGAGAAAATGTAGCGGCTCGGGATCGCCAGTAGTCCGAAATAAGTGAGCCCGGTGAAGACCGCGCCGGCGGCGACGCCGAGCAGGCCGCCCACCAGCAGGGCCGAGCCCGGGGTGCCTGAGGCGAAAATTCCATAGAGGAACAACACGACTTCCGAGCCTTCGCGCAGCACCGCCACCCCGACCACGATGGCGAGCGCGGTCAGCGGCTTGGCGCCTTCGCTCACCGCGTGGCCGATGGTGCGCATCTCCTCGGCAATCTCGCGGCCGTGGCGCGCCATCCAGGCGTTGTGCCACATCAGCATGACCACGGCGATGCCGAGCACGCTGGCATTGAATAGCTCCTGTCCGGCGCCTTCGAAGGCCTGCGAAATCGCGCTGGCGAATATGGCGACCAAGCCGGCGCCGAGCAGGCCGCCCAAGATGCCGAAACCGATCCAGCGCCCGCGGGTGGGCACGCCGCGCGTCGCCGCCATCACGATGCCGACGATCAAGCCGGCTTCGATGACTTCGCGGAAAACAATGACAAGGGCGCCGAGCATAGGATCAGTCCGTCGTCTTCAGGCTACCGAGTCTCGCATTCGCTGCGTATCCATAGTGCGATCGATGCCTCACAAAAGCATTAAGAGGCTTTGTTGCAAGTACATTTTTTCACTCTTGAATTATTCCAATGTGAGAAGTCGATATAAAAGCTTATGCGGGCAAGTATTGTCGCGAATTGACCCAAAGCAAAAAAATTGAGTTCCTGCGCCATCCCAGCCGTCAAGCGAGGCGGTTTCCTACGCAGGTCCCGAGCTAGCCCGGTTGGCAGCGCCGCAATGACCGGGCATTCTGCGCCACCTAATTCCAGCCGAAGGCCAAGGAGATCGTAATGCAAGTCGTTGAAGCCCATGGTGCCCGTATTCCGCAGATCGGTTTTGGCACCATGACATTGAAGGGGGACGTCTGCGTGCAGGCGGTCAAGGCTGCCCTGCAGATGGGCTACCGCCATGTCGATACCGCATGGTTTTACGGAAACGAAAAGGAGGTTGGCGAGGGCCTGCGCCAGTCGGGTGCCAAGCGCGAGGACATTTTCCTCTGCACCAAGGTGCGCGAGACACACCTGGAGCCGGAAAAGTTCCGTCAGTCGCTTGATGAGAGTCTTGCCAACCTGCAGCTGCCCTCTGTCGATCTTCTGTTGATCCACTGGAACAACAAGGACATCCCGTTCAAGACCTCGATCGGCGCGCTGTGCAAGGCCAAGAAGGACGGCTTTGCCAAACATGTCGGCGTTGCCAACTTCACCGCCAAAATGCTGGACGAGGCCTGGGCGGTAACCACGGAGCCACTGGTCTGTAACCAGATCGAGGTGCACCCCTTCATCAACCAGGACAAGATTTTGGCGGCGAGCAAGAAGCACGGCATGGCGGTGGTCGCCTATGTGCCGATCGCACGCGGCAAGGTGCCGGGCGCCGAGGTGCTGGAGCGCATCGGCAAGGCGCATGGCAAGACCGCCGCGCAGATTTCCCTGCGCTACCTGGTCCAGCTTGGCTGCGTCCCGATTCCACGCACTGCCAATCCGGCGCATATGAAAGAGAACATGGATGTGTTCGATTTCGCGCTCAGCGACGCGGAGATGGCCGAACTCAAGAAGCTCAACGCCGCCAATATGCGCGTGGTCAATCCGCCGCACGCGCCGGCGTGGGATACACCTTGATGCGGGCCGCCGCCGTCATCATCTTTCTCTTGGTGATGACGGCGGCGGACGCTGCCGCCGCGCCGAGCAATCATCAAGCCGCCGACGATTCCAAGGCGCTGCAGGATTGCATCAAGACCGCAGCCTCGGCGGGCAAGCCGATGGAGGCGGCGGAAAGCTGCATCGGCACACTTTCGGGGCCGTGCCTCGACGACGATAAAACGAAATCGACCGCCGACATGAATGCCTGCAACGAGCGCGAGCGGGCGGTGTGGGATGACATCTTGAACGAGAGCTACCGGAGGCTGCGCGCCAAGCTCGACGCCGATCAGCAAGGCAAGCTGCGCGACATGCAGCGCGCCTGGATTGCCTCGCGCGACGCCACCTGCCACTTTTATTGGGACTATTATCAGGGCACTATGGCGAGCCCGATGACCTCGTCTTGCGTGAACCGGGAAACCGCGCGGCGGGCGCTGTTCCTGCTTGACTTCGCGCTCGATGCCGAAAACAAATGATGGGCTGAATGCCGGCGTATATAGTCGAGGCTAAAGGTTTTAAACTTCCGCTGGTCGGTCTCGGCACCTGGACGCTGCAGGGACGCGACTGCGCGCGTCTAGTCGAACAGGCGATCCGCATCGGCTATCGCCACATCGACACCGCGCAGATGTACAACAACGAGCGCGAGGTAGGCGACGGCGTGCGCGCCTCCGGCAAGCGCAGCGAAGTTGTCGTCGTCACCAAGGTGCAGCCGACGCTTCTGGCGCCGCCCGAGCTCGAGCGCTCGGTGAAGGAAAGCCTGGCGCATTTGCGGCTCGACGTCATCGATCTCCTGCTGATCCACTGGCCTAATCCGCGCGTGCCGTTGTCGGAGACGCTCGGCGCCATGGCCAAGATGAAACACGAGGGCTATGCGCGGGCGATCGGGGTGTCGAACTTCACCGTGGCGCTGCTCGACGAGGCGAATCGCGTTTCACCCGAGCCTTTGGTTTGCAATCAGGTCGAGTGCCATCCCTATCTCGATCAGGATAAGGTGATTGCCGCCTGCCGCAAGCACGGCATGGCGATGGTGGCCTACAGCCCGATCGCGCGCGGCCGGGCCAAAGGCGATGAACTGCTCGCGCGTATCGGCGAAACGCACAAAAAGACCGCCGCGCAAGTTTGCCTGCGCTGGCTCACCCAGCAGGGTATCGGCGTGGTGCCGCGCACCAGCAAGGTCGAGCGGCTGGAGGAGAATCTCGCGATCTTCGATTTCGAATTGTCGGAAGCCGAGATGAGGGAGATCGCCGGGCTTGCCCGCCCCGGCGGCCGCATCGTCGACTGGACCTATTCGCCGAAGTGGGATTAACCCACGCCCGTCATCACCGGGACAAGCCCGGCCATGACAGCTAAATAATAGCCATGACCATCGAAAACGACAGCGCTCTCGTCCTGTTCTCCGGCGGTCAAGATTCCACCGTCTGCCTGGCCTGGGCGCTGGAGCGTTTTGCGCGCGTGGAGACCGTAGGCTTCGACTACGGCCAGCGCCATGCGGTGGAACTCGCAGTTCGCCCGCGTCTGCGCGAGCGCCTGGCAGCCCTCAAGCCCGATTGGAAAACGCGGCTGGGCGAGGACCATGTCATCAAGCTCGACGCGCTCGCTGCCATGTCCGATAGCGCGCTCACGCGCGAAACGACCATCGAACTCGGCGACAACGGCCTGCCGACCACCTTCGTGCCTGGCCGCAACCTGATCTTCCTCAGTTTTGCCGGCGCGCTCGCCTATCGGCGCGGCGCGCGGCACCTCGTCGCCGGCATGTGCGAGACCGACTATTCCGGCTATCCGGACTGCCGCGACGACACCATCAAGGCGATGCAGGTGGCGCTCGGTTTGGGGCTGGACAAGCGCGTCACCATCCACACTCCGCTGATGTGGATCGACAAGGCATCAACCTTCGCCCTGGCCGAGGAAATCGCCGGGCAGCCATTCCTCGACCTCGTTGTCGAGGACACCCATAGCTGCTACTTGGGCGACCGCGCGCAGCGCCACGATTGGGGCTACGGCTGCGGGGAATGCCCGGCCTGCCAGTTGCGGGCGCAAGGATTTGCGGCATTCATAAGCCGACGATGAACAAAGTGAAGATGAACGCAATGGAAAAGCAGAAGAACGTCGAGGGTGGCATATTTCTGGTCCTGTTCTGCCTGACTATTCCGCTGGCCAATTGGATGATCGGCCACGTCGGCGTGGTTTGTCAGGCCAATGGCCCTTGCTTGCTGCCGGTCGCGCCACACCTCATGGCGCCGTCCGGCGTCTTAATGATCGGCATTGCTCTGGTTCTTCGCGACCTCGTTCAGCGCCGCTTGGGCGTTGAATTCGGCCTTGCCGCGGTCGTTGCCGGGGCTGCCATTTCCGCCTTGCTTGCGCCGCCCGCGCTGGTGCTCGCCTCGGCCGCGGCATTCCTGTTGTCGGAATTCGCCGATTTCGCGGTTTACACGCCGCTCGCCCGCCGCCGCCTTGTTCTGGCGGTTCTCGCCTCAAGTCTGCTCGGTCTTGTGGTCGACTCGATCGTGTTCTTGTGGCTCGCCTTCGGCTCGCTCGACTTTCTGGCCGGCCAGATCGTCGGCAAGCTCTGGTTGGTTATGCTCGCCATGCCCTTTGTCGCCTATCTTCGTCGCCGCGACGAGCGGCTCGGCCTGAAACCCGCTTGAGGATCCTATGACCGCCACGCTCGAAGCGCTGCGCCACATCACCACCGGCACCATCACCACCATGCTGCTGAAGAAGGGCATCCGCCGTTCCTGGATGGCGGGTGCCATGCCGTTCGGCTTTTCCGGCAAGCGGGTGGCGGGCCCCGCCTTCACCTTGCGCTTCGTGCCGGTGCGCGAGGACCTGGCGACGCCGGAAAGCTGGTCGAAGCCGATCTCCACCCGCTCGGCCATCGAAGCCATGCCGGAAAACTGTATCGTCGTTGCCGACGCCATGGGCGTCACCGGCGCCGGCATTTTCGGCGACATCTTGTGCATGCGCATGGTCAAGCGCGGCGTCTCGGCGCTGATCACCGACGGCGTGATGCGCGACAAACACGGCGTCATCTCTACCGGCCTGCCGGTCTGGTGCGCCGGCGTCGCCGCGCCGGCCTCGGTCAACCAGCTTACCTTTGTCGGCTGGAACGAGCCGATCGGCTGCGGCGGCTGCGCGATCTTCCCGAACGACATTATCGTCGCCGACGATGATGGCGCGGTGGTTATCCCGGCCGCACTCGCCGATTTTGTCGCCAGCGAAGGCGGCGAGCACGAGCTCATGGAAACGTGGCTGGTGCAGGAGGTCGAGAAGGGCGCCAAGTTGCCCGGCCTCTATCCGCCGAACGACGAGAACAAAAAGCGATACGAGGATTGGAAAAAATCGCGCTAGTCGCCGAGAGCCCGCGTCGTCGGGCCGGTCATAAATCTGTGATATTCTTTTTTGGTATGGGCGATTCGCAGCCCGAATTTGCGTTCGCGTGCTCGTGCGTCGTCGCGGTCACGCGATACCACCCAAGAGGGCTGCCCATGGCTTTGCACGTCCATCCCACGCGCCCGGATTCACCGGATGAACCGGCTGCCGACCGGCTTGCCTCTCTTTATCCCGATTGGAGCGAGCACATCGTCACCGTCGTCGCCGCGAGCCTGGCGGTATTGGTCGTGGCGCTGATCGCCGTCGTCATGGGGATGGCGTAACGTTCTTGCCGGCGCGCGGCCGGCGTTTCAAGCGCAGGCCGCCGCCGCGTCCGAAGCGATCGAAGAAATTCCTGCGCAGCCCACGCATGGTCCATTCCACGACGCGGACAAATCCGCGCGCGGGTTTGGCCACGAGCGTGTGATCGCCATCGTCATTCTGTGGCGCCGGCGCGACCAAGAGCCCACGCGCCTGCATGAAGGACCAGACCAACGGCGCGCTCCGCCGCAGCGCCGCGTCGCCTTCTTCGTGCAGGAATTCCGCCAGCAGCACGGGCGGCGGCGCGAACACTTCCGGCATCGTGTCCGACAGCGCGCGGTCGCCCAAGACGTTCCAGCGTGACGCGCCGCCCATGACCGGCGAGCGTAGGGCAAAGACCACCTTGGCGATGCGGCTTTCGCGGATCGCGTAGCTGCAAAAGACGCACGGCTCCATGTTCGCGTAGATGGTGCAGTCGGAAAGATCCGTGCTGCCCAGCGCCTCCTGCGCCATGCAGATCGCCACCATTTCGGCATGGCGGGTGACGTCACGGTCCTGCGCAACTTTGTTGGTGGTCTCGGCCACGATTTCGCCGTCGCGCACGACGACAGCGGCGTAGGGGTATTCGCCCTCATCGGCCGACTTTGCCGCTAGCGCAAAGCAGTGCCGCATCATGTATTCGTCGGCGATCTGTGCGTCGATTTTGAGCATGCGCGCCGTCCGTCAGGCTGCCGGCGGCGTTTGCGAAAACGCCAGGCGCGCATCGGAGGCGAATTGCCGGCGCCACATCACGATCACGATGCCGGTGGTGGTGAGCGCCAGCGGAAGTGGCCCTAGGAACCAGCCGAGATAGCCGAGCGCGAAAAAGAAGCCGCGCTGGCCGCGGTTGAAATGGCGGCCGGCGTCGGCGCACAGCTTTGCGGCGCGATGCGCAAAGTCTTGCGCCGCCTCGCTGTCTTTTTCCGCCGGTGGCGGCGCCGCGCCGACCATGATGGCGAAATAGTTGTACAGCCGATACGACCATGCGAATTTGAAGAAAGCGTAGACGAAGATGATGGCGAGCCCCATCATCTTCACCTCCCACATTTCCTGCGATTGCGCGACACCGAACGGCAGCGCCGCGACCAGGGTTAATATCTGGTCGGCCGAACGCAGCAGCGTCAGCGTTCCGCCGATGGCGATCAGGCTGGTGGAGGCGAAGAACGCCGTGCCGTTCTGCAACGCTGCGGTGACCTGGGCGTCCACCATGCGCATATCGCGCGCCAGCAGGCGCTCCATCCATTCGTCACGATAGAGGTTCATCAGCGCGTTGAGGCCGCTGCGGCCCTTGGCGGTCTTCTCGATCAACAGCGAATAGCCGATCCAGGCGCCGACAAACCAGGAGAGGGCCAGCAGATCGAGGAAGCTGAAAGCCGCCATAGCCACAAATCCCCCGCACGATGCATTAGATCGTGCTCCCCGAGTGCTATGGTGCCCCCTCTCACCGCGCGCTTCAACCGCTGGCTTGAGCGGCTGCCTAAGGTCTGCCACCATCGGCCGAGAAGGAGACTTCCATGCCGCAAGCCATCACCACCGGATACCGCGCCCTTGTGGACGCCGCCAACAGTGAAGTCGAGACCGTGCCCACGGAAGAGGCAATCAAGCTCGTCGGCCGCGACGACACGGTGCTGGTCGATATCCGCGACATCCGCGAATTGGCGCGCGACGGCAAGGTGCCCGGCGCCGTGCACTGTCCGCGCGGCATGCTGGAATTCTGGATCGATCCGCAAAGCCCCTATCACAAGCCGCTGTTCGCCCAGGACAAGAAGTTCGTGTTCTTCTGCGCCGGCGGCCTGCGTTCGGCGCTGGCCGCGCAGACCGCCCAGCGCATGGGTCTCAAGCCGGTCGCCCATATCAAAGGCGGCTTCGGCGCCTGGAAGAAGCTAGGCGGTCCGGTCGAAGAACCGGAGATGGCGCCGGGTGAGACGAAGATGGCGTGAGCGGGCCAAAGACGAAGCCATGGCGCTGACGCTGATCATCGGCAACAAGAATTATTCTTCCTGGTCGCTGCGGCCGTGGCTCGCCATGAAGATGGCAGGCATTCCGTTCGACGAAAAGGTGATTCCGCTCTACGAGCCGGGCAGCCGCGAGCAGATCCTGAAATATTCGCCGGCCGGCAAGGTGCCGGTGCTGATCGACGGCGACCGGCGCATTTGGGAATCGCTCGCTATCCTGGAATACTTGGCCGAGAAATTTCCCGCAGCCGGCCTTTGGCCGGCGGAGGCCGGCGCGCGCGGTCACGCCCGTGCCGTGGCGACGGAAATGCATGCCGGCTTCCAGGCGCTGCGCAAGAACTGCCCGATGAACTTGTGGCTGCCGCCGGAAGAGCGGCCGCAGCCCGACGAGGTCATGGATAATGTGCGGCGGATCGACGCGCTTTGGAGCGATTGCCGCGCGCGCTTCGGGCGGGGTGGGGCCTTCCTGTTCGGCGCGTTTGGCGCGGCGGACGCGATGTATGCGCCGGTCGCCTCACGCCTGCATAGTTACGGCCTCGCGGTGAGCGAGGTTTCGCAGCGCTATATCGACGCCGTTCTGGCGCTGCCGGCGTTTATCGAATGGCGCGTCGCCGGGCTGAAGGAGCCCTGGGTGATGCAGGGCAACGAGCCGGATTGGCCGCTGGTGCGCGGCGTCTAGTTTTCACAATTACAAAACTTCCGCCGTCCCTAATTTTGTCAAGATTGTGAGCGACATCGCGTAGGTCACCTACACGGCCCTGCGCCGTGTTTCCAATTCGGGGGCGGCGTTGCGGCGGGGACCTCTCGTGGGGAGGCCCCGGAGGGGAGTCGCTCGCCATGCTGATACGTTTTCTCGCACTCATCGTTTCATTGTTCGCGCTTTGCGTGCCCGCCTTTGCCGCCGACGCCAATCACGACATCAAGGGACTCTATCTGCTGACCGACTATCCGGCGGTCACGGTGCAGCCCGGCACGACGTCGACGGTCAATTTGAAACTGCGCAACTACGCGCTGGTGCCCGAGCGGCTCGCGCTGTCGGTTTCAGGCGTGCCGCAGGGCTGGACCGCGACGTTGCTCGGCGGCGGCCAGCCGATAGCCGCGGCCATGCCGGCGACCGACGACAGCGTTTCGCTCGATCTGCAACTCGACGTGCCAAAAGACGCCAAGATCGGCACCCACACGCTGACGGTTAGCGCCGACGGCGGCGCGTCGCATGTGACGCTACCGGTGGCGGTCACGCTCGCCAAGGAATTGCCGGCCAAGCTGACGCTCTCACCGCAATTGCCGGAACTGCGCGGGTCCTCGCGCTCGAGCTTCGAATACACGATGACTATCAAGAACGACAGTGGCAAAAAACTGCTGGTCAGTCTTGCCGCCGATGCGCCGAAGAATTTCGATACATCATTCACCGAGGCCTATGGCACGCAGCAACTCACCGCGATCCCGGTCGATGCCGGCAAGACCAAGGACGTCAAATTGAAGGTGACGCCGCCCGACAGCGTCGATGCCGGACACTATCCGGTGACCGCGCACATCGCCGCCGACGATGCGCGCGCAACCGCCAAAGTAGCGCTCGACATCACTGGCGAGCCCAAGCTCTCGCTCGCCGGCCGGCAAGGTCTACTCAGCGCCCGCGCCACCGCCGGCAAGGAGAGTTCGGTTCCGCTCGACGTGACTAATACCGGCACCGCGCCGGCCGAGAATATCCAATTATCGGCCAATGCCCCGACCGGCTGGAAGATCGCCTTCGAGCCGAAGACCATCGACCGCATCGCGCCCAACGAACACAAGGAGGTGCAGGCGCTGATCAGTCCGCCCGGCAAGGCGATCGCTGGCGACTACGTCACGACGCTGACCGCGGCCACCCGCGGCGAGACCGGCACGGCGAATTTCCGCGTCACCGTGACCACCTCGACGGTCTGGGGCGTCGCCGGCATCGGCATCATCGGCGCCGCGTTGCTGATCATGGTGGGCGCCGTCGCACGGTTCGGCCGGCGATGAACATAACCACCATTAAGGCCAATGTGATTGAAGCATCGGGCCTCACCAAGCGTTACGGCGCCGCGTATGCCGTGAACGGGGCGACGTTCAACGTCGCTGCCGGCGAAATCTTTGGCCTGCTCGGCCCCAACGGCGCCGGCAAGACCACCACCATCCTGATGCTGCTGGGCTTAAGCGACATCAGCGCCGGCCAGGCGCGCGTTTTCGGCCACGATCCGATGCGCGAGCCGCTGGAGGTGAAGCGGCTCGTGGGCTACCTGCCGGACTCGGTCGGCTTCTACGATCAGCTCACCGCGGCGGAAAACCTGCACTACACCGCGCGGCTGATGGGCCTCGATTCCATCGCGCGCCAAAAGCGCATCGCCGCCGCGCTTGCCCGCGTCGGTCTGTCGGCGGTCGCCAACAAGAAAGTCGCCACCTTCTCGCGCGGCATGCGCCAGCGCCTGGGTCTTGCCGAAATCGTGATGAAAGACGCGCGCGTCGCCATTCTCGACGAGCCGACCAACGGGCTCGACCCGCAGGCCAGCGTCGAACTGCTCGAGTTGATCCGTTCTTTGAAAGAGCAAGGCGTGAGCATTCTGCTCTCGTCGCATCTGCTCGACCGCGTACAGACCGTGTGCGACCGGGTGGCGCTGTTCAACGCCGGCCGCATCGTGCTGATGGGCACGGTCAATGAACTCGGGCGTCAGGTGCTCGGCGGCGGCTATGCCGTCGAGGTCGAAGCCGACGGCGGCGACGGCATCGCCAGGCGCCTGTCGGCGCTACCGGGCGTGCGCAGCGTCGTAGAGCCCGGGCCCGGGCGCTTCCGCATGACCTGCGACAGCGATCTGCGCGCGGAAGCCGCCGGCGCGGTGGTGGCCGCCGGCGGACGGCTCAAGCAGTTGTCGCTCGATCAGCCCAGCCTTGAAACAATCTACACGCGCTATTTCCAGAGCGTACAGGAGGCCCGTGATGCGGCGTGAAGGCTCGGCCCTCCAGGGCCTCGGCGTGGTGACCTTGAAGGAATTATCGGATCACCTCGTCAGCGCGCGCATGCGCGTGTTGGAATGGCTGGTGGTGCTGGTTGCGCTCGCGGCCGTCTATGGCGCGATCCAGCAGATCCGTGCCGTCACCGCCGAAGATCCATTCCTGTTCCTGCGGCTGTTCACCACCGCGCGCGAGCCGCTGCCGTCGTTCGTGGCATTCCTAGGCTTTTTGGTGCCGCTTATGGCGATCGGCCTCGGTTTCGACGCGGTCAACGGCGAGCACAATCGGCGCACGCTGTCGCGAATCCTGTCGCAACCGATCTACCGCGACGCGCTATTGTTCGGAAAATTCCTCGCCGGGCTCGGCGTCATCACGATCAGCCTCGTTTGCCTGTGGCTGTTGGTGATCGGGCTCGGCCTCGTCATGCTGGGCGTGCCGCCGGGTGGCGAGGAGATGGCGCGCGCGCTGATCTTCTTGGCTGTGACCATTGCCTATGCCGGTGTGTGGCTGGCATTGGCGATGCTGTTCTCGGTGATTTTCCGCTCGGCCGCCACCGCCGCGCTGGTGACGCTCGGCCTCTGGTTGTTCTTGTCGGTGATCTGGCCGGCGCTGGCACCGGCCATCACCGAAGTTTTGGTGTCGCCCGAACACCAGGCGACGTTCGTCACCACCGCGCAGATGTTGGCGCGGCTATCGCCATCGACGCTCTATGGCGAATGCGTGCTGGCGTTGCTCGATCCGACCACCCGCACGCTCGGGCCGGTCTATTTGAGCCAGCTCGAGGGCGCGGTGATGGGCGCGCCGCTGCCGCTGTGGGACAGCCTCATGGTGGCCTGGCCGCAGATCGTTGGCCTAGCGGCGGCGAGCATTCTCTTGTTCGTCGGCGGCTATGTCGCCTTCCAGCGGCAAGAGGTGCGGGCGTAGCTCAACCGAAAACCCCGCGCCGGATTTATGCCGGCGCGAGGTGTTTGCGTGCGAGCGTCGCGGCGGTCTCAGTTCTTCGAGCCGGTGGTGCTGTTCGGGCGCGCCTGGCAGGTTTCACTTCCCTTGGCAGCCTTCTGGCATGCCGAGAGACTGGCATATTGGCAATTCAACGCGCCGCTGATGCCTTTGACGCAGAACTTGCCAGTACCAGTTGCGTGGATGGAGCTGCTGCCCATCGCGCCGCTCTTGTCCATCGACGAGCTTTGCGCGCTGGCGACGGAAATGCCGGCGATCAATGCCGCAACGGCGGCAAAAGTGGTCAACGTCTTCATGGTTAGCCTCCTTGAGGGTGACATGCCGCGCGTGCGGCATGTTCCCACAACGAGCGCGCAAGACGCATGTTCCAGGAACTCGCGCGTGCGTGGAAAAATTTTCAGAATGCGGCAACAGCGTGGCGCGGTGGCGCAAGCGGGTACCGCCGCCCGCAGGTTGTCATTGCGCCGCCGTGACCACGATCTCGACCAGATGCGGCGGTTCGAGAGCTACCCCGAGGCAGGCGCGCATTGGCGGATTGGCGCGATCGACCCACTCGTCCCAGGCCCTGTTCATCTCTTCCTTGCGCGCGATGTCGGCGATGTAGACGATCGCCGAGAGAATGCGGCTCTTGTCGGCGCCGGACATCGCCAGACTCTCATCGATGCGTTTGAGTGCGCGCTGCGTTTGCTCAAAGACGCGTGGAGGAGCAGGGTCCGGCGACACCGCGACGGTGAAAACGAGGCCGTTATGAATGACGGCGCGGCTGCGGGTCCGCGTCAGGCCGGGGATACGGGTGATCATGGCGGGTACCTCGGGTCAAGGAGGGCGATACCCTAAACGTGCATAACGAAAAACCCGGCGCAAGCGCCGGGTTCTCCGATGGAGGTTCTGGCCCATAGATCAGTCGTCGACGGCTTCCTTGACCGCGTCCTTGAGGCCGCCGACGGTGTTCTGCACCTTGCCGGCGACCTGCTGCGCCTTGCCTTCGTTCTTGAGCTTGCTGTCGCCGGTCATCTTGCCAGCGATCTCCTTCACTTTGCCCTTGGCCTGTTCGACCGAGCCTTCGATGCGATCTTTGTTCATGCTTGCCTCGTTTTGCGTGAATGGTGAGACGGCACGGGATTGGTATCCCGTGCCGCTCGCCGTTCGTTACGCGTCCAGGATAGCGACGATCTCGTGCGTGCGCGGATTGATGACGAGAATCTCGTCGCCGACCAGAATGTAGTCGTAGCCGCGCCATTCGGGATAAACGCCGACCACTTCCACCGGCAACGGATAGAAGTGCACGCTCTCCGGCACCCGGGTGCCGACGCGTACCGTCACGTTGAGATGCGCCGGCGCCACTTTGTGCTGGCGGATGATCGACGTGATCTTCGTGCTTTGCTCGGTCGACAGCTTGGCCGAACCGGCCGCTGCGCCCTGACCGGTGGTCGCGTTGTGCTCTTTCGCGGTGGACTCGTTCGACTTAGCCTTGAGATCGGTCGAATTCTGGGCGTGCGGCTCGGCGCTCTTGTTCATCTCCGCGCCCTTTTTCGATTCATCGGCCTTTTTGACATCGGTGCCTTTTTCCATTTGACCCGCTACCGGCTCCTTCGGCGGCGCCTGGCCGGTCGTCTCCGGCGTTTTGCGCTCTGCTTTTAACGCCGGTGCGATCTTCTGGGCCGGCGCGATCTTCTCGGCAGGCGCGTTTTGCTGCGCCGCTGGGGCGCGGCCGGGCGTTTCGTCGTTTTTCAAGGTCTGCGCCGATGCGGCGCCGACGGTCAGCAGCAGCGTCGCTGCGACGGTCGATAACAGTCTTGCTTTTCTCATTGAATCCTCCTGTGGGCACCTCCCGACGTGCTTGACGTTGTGGCGTGCTCAAGATGAACGTCGCGGGGCCACGTCAGTTCCACAATCTTTGTTCTGCCGCAGTTTCCCCGCCATTGCGTTCCGGATGCCGCCAAGGCACGCTTAATAGGAAAACCGGGGAGGGGACGCTGGCTATTCTGTCATCGGCTATCGATACAAGCAGCGCCGAATTTCGCGGCAACGCCGAAAAAATGCGCGCGCTGACCGCAGAATTGCAGGCGCGCCGCGCCGAGGCCGCCTTGGGCGGTTCGGAGAAATCCCGCGAACGGCATGAGGCCCGCGGCAAATTATTGCCGCGCGATCGCGTCATGAACCTGATCGATCCGAGCTCGCCATTCCTGGAACTGTCGCCGCTCGCCGCCTCCGGCATGTATGATGGCGACATCCACGCCGCCGGCATCATTACCGGCATCGGCCGCGTCGAGGGCCGCGAATGCATGATCGTCGCCAACGACGCCACCATCAAAGGCGGCAGCTATCACCCGGTGACGGTGAAGAAGCACCTGCGCGCGCAGGAGATCGCGCGGGAGAACCGGCTGCCGTGTATCTATCTGGTCGATAGCGGCGGCGCCAATCTGCCGACGCAGACTGAGGTGTTTCCCGATCGCGAGCATTTCGGCCGCATTTTCTACAACCAGGCGACGCTGTCTTCGCTGCGCATTCCGCAGATCGCGGTGGTGATGGGATCGTGCACCGCCGGCGGTGCCTATGTGCCGGCGATGTCGGACGAAACCATCATCGTCAAGAACCAGGGCACCATCTTCCTCGGCGGCCCGCCTTTGGTGAAGGCGGCGACCGGCGAGGTGGTGAGCGTGGAAGATCTCGGCGGCGGCGACCTGCATGCGCGCAAGTCGGGCGTCGCCGATCATCTGGCGCAGGACGATCACCACGCGCTGTCGCTCGCCCGTCGCATCGTCGCCAATCTCAACCACAAGAAGACGGTGGACATTCCGCTTGCTGCACCGCGCGAGCCGGCGCTCGACACGTCCGAGCTCGACGGCGTCGTGCCGGTCGACCTCAAGAAGCAATACGACGTGCGCGAGGTGATCGCGCGCTTGGTCGACGCCTCCGAATTCGACGAGTTCAAGCAGCTTTACGGCACCACGCTGGTGACCGGCTTCGCGCATATCCACGGCATGCCGGTCGGCATCCTCGGCAACAACGGCATCCTGTTCTCCGAGAGTGCGCTGAAGGCCGCGCATTTTGTCGAGCTATGCTGCCAGCGCCGCATTCCGCTGCTGTTCCTGCAGAACATCGTCGGCTTCATGGTCGGCCGCGACTACGAAGCCGGCGGCATCGCCAAGGATGGCGCCAAGATGGTGACCGCGGTCGCCTGCGCGCAGGTGCCGAAGGTTACGCTGATCGTCGGCGGCTCCTACGGCGCCGGCAATTACGGCATGTGCGGGCGCGCCTACGGCCCGCGTTTTTTGTTCACCTGGCCGAACGCACGCATCTCGGTGATGGGCGGCGAGCAGGCGGCCTCGGTGCTCGCCACTGTCAAGCGCGACAATATCGAGGCCGGTGGCAAGACGTGGTCGGAAGTCGAGGAGGAGGAATTCAAGGCGCCGATCCGCGACCAATACGAAACCGAAGGCAATCCCTATTACGCCACGGCGCGGCTGTGGGACGACGGCATCATCGCGCCCACAGAGACGCGCCGCGTGCTGGCGCTGGCGTTTTCCGCGGCGCTCAACGCGCCGGTGCCGGAGACGCGGTTTGGGGTGTTTAGGATGTGAGGGGAATGTGACCGTGGACATTTACCGGTTCTGGTCGAAAGTCGGGTCAAATACACTCGTAGATCCCGCAGATAGAGACGTGCTCTCTCGTCTCAAGCATCCATTTGATCTGAAATGCTTGCCGTCATGTGTCTGGGGAAAAATTGCGGACGGCGTCTGTGGTGCTCCTATATCTTTCACCCGGGTGGTCAAAAATCGACCGGAAGTTCGCAAAAAATATAGCGGCGCGTCGGTACTATGTTCAGAGACGAAACGGGTGCATGCCACTATCAAGCGCCGACTATTCCGGTTCGGGGGAGTGGTGGAAAAGTCGCACGAAATTTATTGGAGTGGATTCAAGCTGGATCAACGAAAATGTCGCAATTCTTAATATTGGCGCCTACCATTCCAAGACGTTGGCTGAGACTTCGCTCTTGGCCGCGCTTCCGTCTAGTCGCGTTACTCTCGATTGGGCGCAAAATGTCCTTTTCCTGGAAGCAATTATTGGGCGCGAATTGTCATTTGTATGAGAGCGGCGCGCTTTTGGGGACTCCATTCTGGCAAGAGTGGCAAACGATTTGGTAAAGGCCTGTACGTGCCAGTGGTTACACGCGGTGGGCATATGGCGAACACGCCGTTGCGCAGAGAGATCATTGTCGCGGTCCGTAGAAAGATTGCAAATTCTCGCAGTGAGCGAACGTAGGGTTGGGCAAAGGCGCGTAGCGTCGTGCCCACGTTCCTCTCCCGGCCTCATGGTGAGGAGCGCCGAAGGCGCGTCTCGAACCATGGGGCCGCCCGCATCCTTCATGACGCCCGCTTCGCGGTCTCCTCAGGATGAGGGCGGGGCGGCGACTAGTCCGCTCCGCGCTGTGCCTGCTACATTGAAGGCATGACTGACAAAATCGAAAAGCGCCCCGGCCCCGACTGGGACATCTTCTATATGGACACTCATGACGGAAGCACGGAATGTATGTCGGTCTTTGGCAGTTTGACGCCCGAGGAGGCGATCGCCGAAGCGCGCGACTCGCTCACTGTGTCGTGCGAGACGGAAGAAGAGAAGGATTGGTTCGAGATTCTGGCTGTCGTTCGGCAGGGCGTCGATATTGGCGTGAAATTTATTCGTTGACCGTCACGGGTTCTTTCAATGACCTACACCTCCGCCCTCATCGTCGGTGCCGGTTCCGGCCTCTCGGCCTCGCTGGCGCGCGCCTTCGGCAAAGCCGGCATGAAGGTCGCGCTGGCCGCGCGGTCGGCCGCCAAGCTCGACGAGTTCGTCAAGGCAACCGGCGCCAAGGCCTTCAACTGCGACGCCGCCAAGCGCGACGAGGTCGAGAAGCTGTTCGCCGACCTCGATGCCGCCAAGCTGACGCCCGACGTCGTCGTCTATAACGCCAGCTACCGTACGCGCGGGCCCCTTGTCGAACTCGATCCGGCTGAAGTTTTCAAAGCCATCGAGATTACCGCCTTCGGCGCCTTCCTGGTCGGACAGGCGGCGGTGAGACGCATGCTGCCGAAGAAGCACGGCGCGATATTGTTCACCGGCGCCTCGGCGAGCGTGAAGGGCTATGCGCAGTCGGCGCCCTTCGCCATGGGGAAGTTCGCGCTGCGCGGCCTCGCGCAGAGCATGGCACGCGAATTGTCGCCCCAGGGCATCCACGTGGCGCACTTCGTCATCGACGGCGGCATCAAGAGCGCGCGCCGGCCCGCCGATCCGGACAAGCCCGACGCGCTGCTCGATCCCGACGCCATCGCCGCCAGCTACATGGATGTGCTCGAACAGCCGCGCAGCGCCTGGACGCAGGAACTCGAACTGCGGCCGTGGGTGGAGAAATTCTGAAGCGGTTCTTCACCGGCCGGGTCCGGCATCGACGCCGGGACAGCCCTATCGCTTCGCGGGACATGGAGGCCAGTGCCGGCCGTTCGTAATTGCGTAACCATGTTTTGCGTTGAGGTGCCCACCGGTGACACGGGTTTTTGCCGCCGCCGGACGACTGTCACGCGGCTGTGATCGGCCAATTCAGCAACGGTTTACTCGGGCCCCCTAGCTTTCCCGGCGTGGGGAGCATTGCGTCATGATCGCCTACGTCAATGGGTATCTTTGCACGACGTCGTGCGAGGCGGCCGCCGCACGCGCGGGCAAGGATCCTTTTGCGCCGCCCGGCACGCCGCCGGGGCAATCCGGTAAGACCGACAATGCCGACAAAAGCTCCGGTTTAGACGCCCAGCCGGCGACCGTCTTCGGTGGCACGCTGTCCGGTCTCAACCCGGCGAATGCGGTCACGCCGGCCGGCGACACGCCGCCGCCCAGTCAACCGTCAGTGAACATCCTGGCGTAACGCCGCCCGCGGTTGGCACGCGCGATTTCCGCATGTTAAATGCGGACCGCATGACAAGTCCTGACGATCTCAAGCAACTCGCGCCCACCGGCAAGCTGCGCGGCGGCGTGGTGGTCTCGCCGGCGGCCTCCGCTTTCTTCGCCATCAAGGACGGCAAGGGTGAGGTGCGCGGCGTCACCGTCGATCTGGTGCGTGCCTTTGCCGGCACGCTGAAGCTGCCGCTCGAGTTGCAGGTCTACGAGAACTCCGGCCAGGTGACGGACGCGGTGGCGAGCGGTGCCTGCGACCTCGCCTTCATGCCGCGCGACGCGACACGCGAGGGCAAGGTCGATTTCGGTCCGGCCTATTATGTCATCGGCAGCACCTACTTGGTGCCGGCCGGCTCAAAAATCCAAACCATCGACGAGGTCAACCGGTCCGGCGTGCGCATCGTCGCCATCTCCAACACCACGACCGCGCGCAGCGCCCGGCGCACGGCGCCCAACGCCTCGGTTGAGGAAGTGCCGAGCGTCGATCTGATGACCGAGATGGCGGCAAAGGGGCGGGGCGACGCTTTCGCGCTGTCGCATGACTCGTTTGCCGGCCTCTTGCCCAAGCTGCCGGGCGCGCGCGTGCTGCCGGGCAACTTCCAGCAGACCGGCATTGCGGTCGCGGTGCCCATGGGGCGTGCCGCCGCACTCAAGCTAGCGACCGGTCTTATCGAGGATGCGAAAAAATCCGGGCTCGTGCGCCGCGCGCTCGATGCCGCCGGGCTCAAGGACGCCGAGGTCGCGCCGCCCGCGGGCTGACCGCTACGTGTGAAAGTAAGTTCGTCTAAATAGGTTACGGCGTCTCCGGCCGCTTCGGTTCGCTCGTTGAAGTCAAAACACTCAGCTGAACGGCAAGCTGCTCTTCCGTTTCCGCCAATTGAAGATACGTCAGTTCCAGCCTCATCAGCCGCTGGCGGCTTTCTACATCGTGCGTCTGTTTCGCCAAATCGGCGCACCTTTTGGCTTGGTTTCTGAAGCGCTTGACGGTCATAGCGGCACCTCCGACTTCAGTAGGTGCATTGCAGCATTTTTTATCTCGCATTGCAACAAAAATTCATACCGCCGTCACAATCGCGGCGGCGTCACATCGTCACGATCACGTTGCCGATGGTCCCGCGCTCGACCGCCTCGTGCGCGGCGGCGACATCGGCCAGCGCAAAGGTCGGGCCTATCCGGTTGATCAACTTGCCCTGTTCGAGCGCGCGGCCGATGGCGGTGACCGCGTGTTCGCGCTTGCGGGTGTCGAGTTCGTAGACGAGGAAAAACTGCACGCGGATGGATTGGGTGAGGCAGAAAAAGGCCGGCAGGTTCGCGCTCGCCGCGCCGGTACCGTAGACGATGACGCTGCCCTTGGGCCGTAACACAAAGGGGATGAGCTTGGCATTGGCGGCGAGATCCATTTCGATCACCGCGTCGACGCCGCGTTTGCCGGTGAGTTCCATCACCCGCTCGCCGACGTCTTCGCGTTTATAGTCGATGGTGTGGTCGGCGCCGGCCTCGCGCGCGGCTGCAGCCTTCTCGGGTGAGGAGATGGTGGTGAGCACGGTTGCCCCCGCCGCCTTGGCGAACTGGATGGCATATTGACTGACCGAGCCGGCTCCGCCGGCGACCATCACCGTTGTGCCCTTGTCGGCGCCCGCAAGCGCGACAGCGTGAATGGCGGTCATGGCCGGAATGCCCAGGCACGCGCCGGCCTCGAAGCTGACTTTATCCGGCAGCTTGACCGCCTGTGCCGCCGGCAGGGCGATAAATTCAGCGGCGGTGCCGAAGGCGCGCTTCCATTGTCCGTTCCAAACCCAGACCCGTTCGCCCAGCCGCGACTTGGCGATGCCGTCGCCGACCTGATCGATCACGCCCGCGCCGTCGCTGTGCGGGATCAGGCGCGGCCAGGCGATCTTGCGGGTAGAGCCCTGGCGCGATTTGACGTCGGACGGGTTCACGCCGGATGCGGCGAGCTTGACGCGCACCTCGCCGGAGCCGGCCTGCGGCGTCTCGACCTCACCGACGCGCAGCACCTCGCGTGCCGCACCGTTCTGCTCGTAATAAGCGGCGCGCATAAACTGTCTCCCTGGCCGGACCCGCGACAATATCACCCGGCGGGCCGCAGAAATGGAGCCGAAATCCGGGTTTAAGCGTCAGCCGCCCATCACCATATATTCGGGCAAACAAGCCAAGAAGGAGGGTCGGCCATGCAATACCGTGTTTATAGCGGCCCGAAAGGCTCCGGTGACGTCAATGCAATCGCCAAGGAACAAATGCTGTTCAAGGAATTCGCCGCCCTCGACGAGGCCCTGTCATGGGCGCGTCACGTCGAACAGGGCGGACGCGTTCCACTGTTGATCGAAGGTGACGACGGCACCCGCATGGACCGCCGCGCGATCGGCGATGCATTACGCGTCGGCGAACGCGAGCAGGTAGGCCACTAGAACCGACGCTAGCCCGCGATCTTGGTCCACTCGGCGCGGGCGCGCACGGTCAGGTGGTTCCATTTGGTGCCGACCACGTCCCAGTTGACCAAAGGCTGTTGCGCGCTTGCCGGCGCGTCGGCGGCTGCAAGAGCGCTGTGGGAATCGTAAACATAGGTACCGCCGACGGTCAAAACGCCGCCGAGAATGATCCCGATCAGGACTCGCATGACACTCCTCCTGTGTCTCCCGCTTCTGAACGCACTCGCGCCGCGCCTGTTCCATCGCTCACCGGGTAACATGATGCGACTATCGGGCTAGGCACGGCCATATTCGGCGCGCGGGCCCGGTCTCATTAACCAATCGGAAACTTTGTTGTAACTGATTGAAAATGCTAACGTTATGACTTCAAAATCTTCGCACCGGAGCGAAATAAGCTGCTATATTGAGCGAATGAGCAGCCATTCGACGAAAACCGCCGGCCGGTCGTCCAAAACCGCCCGGCGCCCCGACAAGAAAAGCGCCAAGAGCGCCCGCACCGAGATAAAAAAGGCGGCGAAATCGGCCCGCCGGCCTGTCGGCAAATCCGCGCGGCCCGGCGCCGCCACGGCGATCCGCGCGCCCAGCATTGCGCCGAAGTCCGCACCAAAGTCCGTGCGCAAGCCGGCGGACACGATAATCCGTACGCCGAGCCCGCCGATGCAGCCGGCGGTGCCGCAAGATATCAAAATCATGGCGCACAAGTATCAGGTCGGCGAGACGGTTTACTTCACCTCGCCGACGTTCGGCCGCGCGGCCGCCAGCGGCAGCTATACAGTGGTCAAGCTGCTGCCGTCGGAAGGCGACGATTACCAGTACCGCATCAAGAGTTCCGGCGAGGCGTTCGAGCGCGTCGCCAAGGAAAGCCAGCTCGACCGCGTTTAGCGCGCGGACGCGCGCTTTCCGCTCGATCTGGCCTCAACATCAATCTGGAACTCGAAGAGGACATTGAATGCGCAACGTTTTGCGGTTGGTCGCTTTGTTATTGCTGGCGATGCTGGTCTTGCCGGCGTCGGCGGAAACTTATCCGAGCCGCACCGTCCGCCTGATCGTGCCGTTCGGCGCGGGTGGGCCGGCCGACGTCTATGCCCGCATCCTTGCCAAGTATCTGTCCGAGGAGACCAAACAATCCTTCGTGGTCGAGGATCGCCCGGGTGCAGGCTCGCTGATCGGCACCGATACGGTCGCGAAGTCGGCGCCTGACGGCTACACGCTGCTGGTGATGTCGAATACGCATACCACCAACGAGTCGCTGATTCCGAAAAAGCCCTACGAGTTGATGCGCGACTTCGTGCCGGTGGCGACCATCAATTATTCCGACCTGCTGATGGTGGTGCATCCCTCGGTGCCGGCCAAAACGGTTGCCGAATTCATCGCGCTGGCCAAGAAAGAGCCGGGCAAGCTCAATTACGCCTCGTCGGGTCCCGGCACGCCCTATCACATGGCCGGCGAGCTGTTCAAAGCCATGAGCGGCACCGACATCGTGCACGTGCCGCACAAGGCCTCGGGCGACATGCGCAACAGCGTGTTGTCGGGCAACGTGCAGATGATGTTCGACGCCATCACCGTGATGTCGGAACTGGCCAAGGCCGGCAAGGTACGTGCGCTTGCCACCACCGGCCTCAAGCGCAACCCGCTCACACCCGACCTGCCGACCGTCGGCGAAACGGTTCCCGGCTATGAGGCGACCATCTGGATCGGATTGATGGCGCCGAAGGGCACGCCCAAGGACGTCGTCACATTCCTCAACACAGCGATCAACAAGGTGATCCAACTGCCCGACGTGAAGGCCGCCTGGCTCAAGCAGGGCGCCATTCCGATGGTGAAGACACCGGCGGAATTCGAGACCTTCTTGCGCCAGGACATCGAAAAGTGGGCCCATGTGGTAAAGGTGTCGGGGGCTCAAATCGGTAAATAGCCCGGCCGCCGGAGGCCTATGCCGACCATCGATGGCGCCGCGTTGAACGAACTGTTGTCGAACCCGCCGGTGCTGGGTGCGCTGGCGGCGTTGCTGGTCGTGCTCGTGGTTCTCGCCGTCACGCGGGCCGGCGTGGTGCGCCGCCTGCTGCTGCCGGTCGCGGTGTTGGCAATCGTCGGCGTCGGAGTTTGGGCCATCCTCGACCGCATGGCGCAGGACGAACGCGCGGCGGAACGGCGCGCGTTGACGCAGCGCTTTGCCGACCTCTCCGTACAGGCGCTGGCGCCCGGCTCGACGCTCGCCTGCCTCGATGGCGCCGCCGGTGAGGCGGTGGAGAACGCCTGCGAGAAGATAGTGTTCTCTGGCCCGCAAGCGACCGCCGGCGCGGTCGCCTATATGGCGGCGCGGCTGACGCTGCTTGCCGACGGGCTCGCCTTCGCCCGTGAGCACGATCCGGATTTCGCCGCGTCGCTTTCAGGGCTGCGCCGCTCGATCGAACTTGACCGCTTCGGCTTTGCCGCCCACGCGCTGGCGGTGCGCGACGGCTGCACCGCCGAACAATGTGCCGCGTTCGCGCTGTTGAAGGACGCCAATGTGATCAAGGCCAATCTCAAGGCTCAGGTGTTTGACCAATACGTCTCGCGCTATGCCGCGGATTGGACCAAGTCGGCGCCGGTCGTTGAAAAGCAGGCGCCGGTCGCCAACATTCCCGAACCGCTGGCGCCCGCCAAAGCGCCGGTGCCGAGCAAGTACGAATTCCCGTCGGCGGCTTCGATCCCTCCGGTGAGCATCATGAATGCCGAGCCGAAATTGCCGCCCGCGGCGGCCGATGCCCAGGCCGCGCAGCCGCCGCAACAGCCGCCCGCCGACGTCAAGCAGCAGCCCCCCGCCGAGGTCAACGTGCGCGTGCCGCCGAAACGGCCGCAGGCCCAAAGGGAACAAGCGGCTCCGCCGCCGGTACGCTAGCGCGCATGATCCCGAAAAGTGGGAACCGATTTTCGGATAAGATCATGCGCCATGTAAGTTAGACTGCTGACGCCGGGCCATCCATGCTCAAATCCGTCCTGATCGCCAATCGCGGTGAGATCGCCTGTCGCATCGCCTGCACCGCCAAGCGGCTGGGCCTGCGCACGATCGCGGTCTATTCCGATGCCGACGCCAACGCGTTGCATGTGCGGTTATGCGACGAGGCGTGCTGCATCGGTCCGCCGCCGGCCGCCGATAGCTATCTGCGCGTCGATGCGCTGATCGCCGTGGCCAAAACCGTGTGCGCCGACTGCATCCATCCCGGCTATGGATTTCTCTCGGAGAACGCCGACTTCGCGCAAGCCTGTATCGATGCCGGCATTGCTTTCGTCGGTCCACCACCGGCGGCCATCCGCGCTATGGGCCTCAAGAGCAGCGCCAAGGCGCTGATGGAAAAAGCCGGCGTGCCGGTCGTGCCCGGCTATCACGGCGATAGACAAGAACCGAAATTCCTCAAAGAAAAAGCTTATGAGATCGGCTATCCGGTCTTGATCAAGGCGGTCGCCGGCGGCGGTGGCAAGGGCATGCGTCGCGTCGACCGCCATGCCGACTTTGAAGTCGCGCTTAGCGGCGCCATGCGCGAGGCGAAATCCGCCTTCGGTGACGAGCGCGTGCTGATCGAGAAATACGTCACCGCGCCGCGCCACATCGAGCTGCAGATCTTCGCCGACCGCCACGGCAATGCCATCCATCTCAACGAGCGCGACTGTTCGCTGCAGCGCCGCCATCAGAAAGTTATCGAGGAGGCGCCTGCGCCGGGCATGAGCGCCGCGTTGCGCGCAAGCATGGGCGGAGCCGCTATCGCCGCCGCCAAGGCCGCCGGTTACGAGGGTGCCGGCACCATCGAGTTCATCGCCGATGGGGCAGGCGGGCTGAAAAAAAACGGCTTCTGGTTCATGGAGATGAATACGCGGCTGCAGGTCGAGCACCCGGTCACCGAAGCGGTGACCGGCCTCGATCTGGTCGAATGGCAGTTCCGCATCGCCGCCGGCGAAAAGCTGCCGCTTAGCCAAGCGCAGGTGCCGCTCAAGGGCCACGCGGTCGAGGCGCGGCTTTACGCCGAAGATCCCGAACACGATTTCCTGCCGTCGACCGGCAAATTGCTGGCGCTGCAATTCCCGCAAGGTGAGGGCCTCCGTATCGATACCGGTGTCGAACCCGGTTCCGAGGTCACGCCGTTCTACGATCCGATGATTGCCAAGCTGATCGCGCACGGCAAAAGCCGCAACGAGGCGCTCGACCGGCTGGCGGCCGCGCTGGACAAGATCGTGGTCGCCGGCCCGCGCAGCAACACCGGCTTCCTCGCCGCGCTGTGCCGCGCCGAAGGCTTCCGCAAGGGCGATTTCGATACCGGCTTCATCGACCGTCATCTCGCCGCGCTCGGCGCCGTGCCGCAGGGCCTCGACCGCGCGGCTGCGGCGCTCGGCGCGCAGACTTTGGTCGAGCGTGAACGCGCGCGCATCGCCGCCGCGCGCGAGCCGGATGAACCGCCATCGCCCTGGGACGGCAGCGACGCCTTTCAACTGTCGGGCGCGCGTCGCCTGGCGCTGCCGATCCTGGCCGAGGGCGATGGCGTCGTGGCCCAGGTTGTGTACGGCGCGCGCGGTCCTGAAGTCACGGTCGACAGCGTCGGGCCCGCAGTCGATGCGATGACGGTCGCAGCCGGCGATGGCGTCTACGTGCTGCGCCGCGGTCGCCAGACCAAGGTCAGCTTGCGCGATTTTTTGCTCGATGCGGCTGGAGACGCCAGCGTCGGCGGGCTGGTGCGCGCGCCTATGCATGGCAAGGTGCTCGGCATCTTGGTGGAGCAGGGCGAGCGCGTCAGCCGCGGCCAGCGCGTCGCCATCATCGAGGCGATGAAGATGGAGCACACGTTGCATGCGCCGATCGATGGCACCGTGACCGAGATCGCGGTCGAGCAAAACGCGCAGGTCGCCGAAGGCGCCAAGTTGATAGTGATTGAACCGCCTGACGCAAATTAAGGCCAGATCTCGCGAATTAACGAAGTCGGAACCCAAATCGCTCACAAATTCCTTGCTTGCGCCGCGATTCGGCCGCGAACGGCTGCTGCTTTCGCGCCTGGGGCGGCCGCGTTTTGAGACGGGAACCGATGAACCGAACGCTTACTATTGCGATCGCCGCAGCTTGTGTCGCATTCAGCGTGCTCTCCGCCCAAGCGGCCGACATGCCGACGAAGGCCCAGCCGGTACCTTTTGTGGACGTGCCGTTCAGCTGGACCGGCTTCTATGTCGGCGCGAACGGCGGTTATGGTTGGGGCCGCTCGAGTTGGAGCGATCCAACGGCCGGTGCCGATTCGGGACGGTTCAACATCCGCGGCGCGCTATTCGGTGGGCAACTCGGCTACAATTGGCAGCTCGGCAGCGTCGTGTTCGGCGTCGAGACCGATGCCGATTGGACGAATTTGACCGGCACCGCCACCGGTGGCGTCTGTCTCGCCGACGGCGGCGGGCAATGCCAGACAAAACAGGATTGGTTCGGCACCACGCGCGGCCGCATCGGCTACGCTTTTGGCCGCTGGCTGCCTTACGTCACCGGCGGCGCTGCCTACGGCGACATCAAGGCCATGCAGTCGAACGGCACGAACACGACGGTCAACTTCGGCTGGACCGCCGGCGGCGGCGTTGAATATTCCATCGACCACAATTGGAGCGCCAAGTTGGAGTATCTGCATCTCGATCTCGGCACCGCGGGTTTCTTCAGCGCGGCAAACGGCGCATCCACATTGTCGGTGCCGGCGACAGACAATCTGTTGCGCGCCGGCATCAACTATCACTGGTGATTTGTGTCTAAGCTCTGCGTCTAAGCCATGTGCGGCCCAGGCCCACCGGCCGCTTCCAGGACCGCCGCGCGCCATTCGCGCTTGATCGGCAGGATAGGCGGCATTGGTGCAACGTCCGGCTCCGCCGTTGGCGCCGCGATCAACTCGATGTTCTCGGTCTGCGAGCCGCGCCGCATGAACAGGTTATAGATCAGCCATTGCGCCCGATGCCGGCTGCCGCGCAGCGGAAAGCGGCTGGCGATCGAGGATCTCGAATAGAAATTTTCGTAGGCGCGGCTTTGTCCGATGCGCAACTCGTCGCCCGACATCTGCGCCGGCCGATAGACGACGTGGCCCTGGTCGTACATCGTCCAGTCGAAGGAGACGATGCGGTTCTCCTTCTTCATCTCGTACCACGTCAGCGTGCCGGGGTAGGGCGTCAGCGTCGAATAGGCGCAGGCGTCGTAATCCGCGTCGATGTTGAAGCGGACCGTGTCGTCGAACACCGAGGTGTCGTCGCCGTCAAAGCCGAACATGAACAGGCCGAACACCATGATGCCGTAGGAATGCACCTTCTCCACCAGTTTGGCGAAAGTCTCCGGGCGGTTGACGTGCTTGTGCACGCTTTTGAGCGTGTCGCGCGAGATCGATTCGAAGCCGATGCTGAGCAGCGTGCAGCCGCTTTCGGCGGCGAGTTCGAGCATACGGTCGTCCTGCGCGAGCTTGGAGGTGACGCCCGCCTGCCATTGGATGCCGCGGCCCTTGAGCGCGCGCATGACTTCCTTGGGGCGGTCCGGCGTGCCGAAGAAGTCGGCGTCGTTGATCGAAATAGTGCGCGCGCCGCAGTTCTCCATCTCGTTGATTACCTCGTCGACCGGCCGGTAGCGGAACTTGAGCCCGTTCATCAGCGGCTCGGCGCAGAAGGTGCAGCCCTGGTGGCAGCCGCGCGAGGTTTGCACGAAAGTTTTGTTCACATAGCGGTGCTTCTTCAGCAGGTCGTAGCGCGGCATCGGCACGCCGACCATCGGATGCAATTTGTCCGACTTGTAGGTGCCGCGCAGCGATCCCTGTTCGAGATCGTCGAGCAATTTGTCGATGACCAGTTCGACTTCGCCGATCACGACGGCGTCGGCGTGCTTGAGCGCTTCCTGCGGCATGAAGCTCGGATGCACGCCGCCCATGACGACGGGCACGCCCTTGGCACGGAAATGGTCGGCGATCTCGTAGCCGCGATTGACGTAGCTCGTCATCGCCGAAATCCCGACCATGTCGCAGTCGAGGTCGAAGTCGATGGTTTCGATGTTTTCGTCGGTCAGCACCACCTCATACTGGTCGCGCGGAATGACCGCGGCGACAGCGAGCAACCCGGCGAGCGGGGAGTAGAGCGCCCGGTTCAAATAGAGCGGGCGGGTGGTGAGCGAATCAGTCTTGGGATTGATGAGGTGAATGACGCGCGTGCGCATCAAATTGTCCTCCGACAATGATGATCCCCAGCCATCCAATGATATCACGACAAAGAAAGTTCCGCCTCCTCCGACAAATAAATCGCCTCAGCGCGGGGCGCCCCGCCGGTCCGAGACAGCCGACGGGCGTGGAGAAAGCCCGTTCGCGGCTTCCTACAGGGTCGGCTGCGGGCTATTCCTAGGGCCGGTTTTGTAGGTTGACGTCGCGGTTTGGAAGGCTGGAATGCCCCTTCATCTCATCAAACTTTGTGTCGGCTGCGACTCGGTCGCCGATCTCGAGGACTGGATCAAACAAAAGCTCAAAGAGAAGAAAAAGCGCGGCCAGAAGCCCGAACACATCCATACCACCCGCATGGTGCCCAAGCGCGCTAACGAACTCACCGACGGCGGTTCGCTCTATTGGGTGATCCGAGGCCAGATCAGTTGCCGCGAGCGCATCCTCGCCATCCGCCCCTTCACCGACAAGGACGGCATCGGCCGCTGCCGCGTGGTGCTCGACGGCAAGGTGGTGCTGGTCGAGCCGCGCCCACGCTCGGCCTTCCAGGGCTGGCGTTATCTCGAGGCCAAGGATACGCCGCGCGATTTGTCGCGCGCTGCGCCCGGCGCAGCCAAAATGCCGGAGCGGATGCGGCGCGAATTGCGCGAATTGGGGCTGCTCTAGACGCCCAGATTGTCGATCAGCCGCGTCTTGCCGATCTTGGCGGCCACCAACAACCGGATAGGCCCCTCTTTGCGCGAGGCGATGCGCGCCAGCGTCACCGCGTGGCGCGCTTCCAGATAATCGACCGCAAAACCGGCGCGCGTAATCTCGGCCTGGCCTTCTTCCAGCACCATTTCAATAGGCTCACCTTGCTTGATGCGCGCCGCACTTGCCTTGAGCGTGCGAAAGAGCGCCGGCGCAACCACGCGCTCGGTCGGCGACAAATAGGCGTTGCGCGAGGACAGCGCGAGGCCATCCTTTTCGCGCGCGGTCGGCACGCCGATTACCTTGAGCGGCAAATCGAGGTCCTTCGCCATCTGGGTGACGACGCAGAGCTGCTGGTAGTCCTTCTCGCCAAACAGGGCGAAATCGGGCGCCGTTTGCGTGAAAAGCTTGGCCACAACGGTGGCGACGCCGCCAAAGAAATGTGGGCGGAACTTGTCCTCGAGCCCGGCCTTGGCGGCGCCCTGCGGCTCGATCCGGGTGGCAAAGCCTTCCGGGTACATGACCGAAGCCGACGGCGCCCACACCAGATCGGCCTTTGCCGCGCGCAGGGCCGCGAGATCGGCGTCAAAGCCGCGCGGATAGCTGCGGAAGTCCTCATGCGGCGCGAATTGCGTCGGATTGACGAAGATCGACACCACCACGCGGCGGGCGCGTCGGCGCGCCTCGCGCACCAGCGCCAGATGGCCGGCGTGCAGCGCGCCCATGGTCGGCACGAGCGCGATCCGCTGGTCGGAGTCTCGGAAAGTCGCTAGCGAGCGGCGGAGCGAGCCAAACGTACGGGCGACGGAGGGGCGGGCTGCCATGATTGATGGGCCTGTCGACTGGTTGTCACATATCCTGGCTAGCCCATAGCAAAACTGTGGCGCGCCGGCCACGCGAGGACGAACAAAAATCGTTCCGATCATATCGCGCTTGACGAAAGCATAAAAAGAATTTGAGAATTCGATGCCCTGGGGGGCGTCATGTTAGTGCAGCCGATCGAGCAGGCGCGTCAGTCCGCTCACGTAATTGTTCTCGGCAACGAGAAAGGCGGGTCGGGCAAATCCACCACCGCTCTGCACATCGCGGTTGCGCTGCTCAAGGCTGGCCAGCGCGTGGCGACGATCGATCTTGACAGCCGGCAGAAAAGTTTCACGCATTACATCGAAAACCGCCGCGCCTGGAGCGAGCGCGCGCGCGTCGGGCTCGATATACCATCGCATTATTGCGTGGCGCGGGCCGAGGGCAATTCGCTCGAAGCCAACGAGGCGCAGGAGTTCGCCAATTTTTCGCAAATCATCGGCGCCATCGAGCACAGCCACGACGTGGTGGTGATCGATACGCCCGGCAGCGACACCTATCTGATGCGGCTTGCCCATTCGATGGCTGACACGCTGGTCACGCCGCTCAACGACAGTTTCGTCGATTTCGACGTCCTCGGCACCCTCGACCCGATCAATTTCGCCGTCATCGGCGAGAGCCACTACGCCGAGATGGTGCGTGAGTCGCGCCGCCAACGCCGACTGGTCGACGGCAAGCTGACCGACTGGATCGTGGTGCGCAATCGTTTGTCGTCGCTCGGTTCGCGCAATAAAAAGATGGTCGGCGATGGTCTCATCGAATTGTCCAAACGCATGGGCTTTCGTTCGGTCGAGGGCATCGCCGAGCGCGTCGTCTACCGCGAATTCTTCCCGCGCGGCCTCACGGCGTTCGACGATCTCGATGAGACGACGCTCGGTACGCGCCCGAGCCTGTCGCATCTGACGGCGCGCGAGGAAGTGATCGCGCTGCTCAACGCGCTGCGTCTGCCGCTGTCGGAAAATGGCAAGCGGCGGGCTGCCGCTCGTGCGGAATGGTATTCCGTCATGGACCAGCCGCTGCAGGTCCACGATATCATCGGATAGCGCTCAGACGCCTTGCGTGGCCACCGATTTCCCTTAAATCGGTGTAGACTGCGGCCATGAGCAAAGACCCTTCCCAGCAAACGCCGGCCCCGGCTTCTTCGCGCCCGGAGATCGCCGAATTCATCGAACGCGTGCGCTCGCTGGGGCCGGCCAAAGCGGGCGATGCGCGCGGGCGCCTGATCTTTTCGCTCGACGCCACCATGAGCCGGCAGCCGACCTGGGATTCCGCCTGCGCGCTGCAGGCCGACATGTTCCGCGAGGCGGCCTCGGCCGGTGGGCTCGACATTCAACTTGTCTACTTTCGCGGGCTTGGCGAATGCCGCGCCTCGGGCTGGGTCGCCGGCGCCGAGAAACTCGCCGCGCTGATGTCGCGCATCGATTGCCGCGGTGGCCACACCCAGATCGGCAAGGTGCTCAGACACGCCCGTAAGGAATACGCCAAGCAGCGGGTGCAGGCGATGGTGTTCGTTGGCGACGCCATGGAGGAGAAGATCGACGATCTGTGCACGGCGGCAGGCGAGCTCGGCCTGCTCGGCGTGCCGGTCTTCATGTTCCAGGAGGGCGACGATCCGATCGCCGAGAACGCCTATCGCGAGATCGCCCGGCTGTCGCACGGCGCCTATTGCCGCTTCGACACTGGCGCCGCGCACCAGCTCGGCGAGTTGTTGCGCGCGGTCGCGGCCTATGCGGCCGGCGGCATCAAGGCGCTCGCCGACCTGTCGGCGCGGCGCTCGGACGGCGCGCGCAAACTGCTGGCGCAGCTTCGCGCATGATCCCGAAAAATGTCACTGGGTGAACCTCTAATATGCCGGCCATTATCTTCGGTCTGCTGGTGCTGGTGCTCGCATTGTGGGTGCTCGGCGTCATCTCGCGGGTCGACCCGAAGACCGCCGCGCGCGTGCTCAAGGCCGCCGGCGGCATCCTGACGATCGGCCTTGCCGCGTTTCTCGGCCTGCGCGGCGAAATTTTTGTCGCCGTGCCACTTGGCCTATTCGGGCTGGGGCTGCTTGGCTGGATTCCGTTCGGGATGACGGGCTTCACGCAGCGCACGCAGAAGAGCGCCGGCCAGACCTCGCGTGTGCGCTCGGCTTATCTCGACATGGAACTCGACCACGACAGCGGCGCGATGCGCGGACGCATCATTGCCGGCCGGCATCAGGGCGCCGCGCTTGAGGCGCTCGACGTCAAGACGCTGGCCGGTTTATTGGACGAATTCGATGAGGAGAGCCGCGCGCTACTGGTGGCGTATCTTGACCGCCGGGATCCCAGCTGGATTGAATACGCGCAAGGACACGCGGCAGCGGGGCGGGCTGCTGGGTCGAGCGGCAAAATGACGGAACAGGAGGCCTATCAGATCCTTGGCGTTGAGCCGGGCGCGGGCGCCGACGTCATCACGCGTGCGCACCGTACGCTGATGAAGAAGCTGCATCCCGACCAAGGTGGGTCGACGTATCTGGCCGCTCGCGTCAACGAGGCCAAGGAAATCCTTCTTCGCCGTCATCGCTGATGTACTCCTTACGCAACACCATCAGCGGCTCCTGAGTCTCGACGTTTCCCGGGTCGTCCAATTCGCTTTTTTTCTTACGCGTCCTGCTATCCGAAAACCGTTAACAGGCATTGCACGCTAGTTTTTCAGCAGCATGCACGGAATTTCATTGCGCTTGAGATGCTTGCAGGCCGTTTCCGCCTGATCTTTATCCAAGCCGGCAAAGCGTGCGCGATAGAGCGACTTGTCGCCCTTCGCCACCCGTTCGGTGAACGGGTCGGCCTGGCCGAGCTGGGTCTTCGCCTTATCTTTTGCCGTCAGCAGCCGTTGTTTGGCTTCCTTCTCTTCCGGGAAGGCGCCGACCTGGATCATCCAGCTGCCGCCACGCGGTTTGGCGGCCGGCTCGGGCGTGGCGGCTGCGATCGGCACGCTGTCGCCGGCGGTGGCAACCTTTATGGGCAGCGTTCCGAGCACGCCGGGTTTTGCGCCCAGGGCAGGCGGGGACTCTCGCTTAACAATGACGGTCGTGACTTTGGTCGGACCTTCCACGCGCACGAGCCTGCGGTCGTCCGCGAGCGGCGGCGCCAGCGCTGCGGTGTGCATGGTGTTGGCCTGCACCGCGATTGTCTTCACTGGATTGGGCTTAATCGGATCGGTCGAGCCGGTCGGCGGTTCGGGGCGGTGGGGCGCGGGCGAAATCGACGCGACGGTTTCCCTGGCGGGCTTGGCGCGCGCCTCGGTGACCTCCGCGCCTTCGCTCATCGGCGGCGCCGTGCGTTTGACCGACGCGAGTTGGATTGTGTCGTCGAGCAGGCCGACGACCCGCGCGTCGCGCGCCGACGCGGTGTGTCCGCCGAACACCACGGCCAGGACGTGGCGCGGGCCGCGGCGCATCGAAACGATGATGTTGAAGCCGGAGTCGTGAATGTAGCCGGTCTTCATGCCGTCGACGCCAGCGACGCGGCCGAGCAGGTGATTGTGGTTGCGAAGCTCCTCGCCGCGGTAGGTGAACGTGCGGGTCTCGAAATAGTGGTAGTACTGCGGAAAGCGGTCCTGAATGGCGCGGCCGAGGATGGTCATGTCGCGCGCCGTGGTGATCTGCTCGTCATTGGGCAGACCGGACGCATCCCGATAAACGGTGTGCATCATGCCGAGCGCCCGCGCCTTGTCGGTCATCATCCTGGCGAAGTTTTCTTCGCTGCCGCCGAGCGTCTCGGCGATAACGACCGCCACGTCGTTGGCCGACTTGGTGACGATGGCGCGGATCGCTGTTTCCACGTCGATGGTCTCACCCGGCTTGAGGCCGAGCTTGGACGGCGCCTGCGCCGCGGCATGGGCCGAGACCTCCATGTCGGTCGACATCTTGATCTTGCCCGCCTGCAGCCGCTCGAACAGCAAATAGAGCGTCATGACCTTGGTCAGCGAGGCCGGATGGCGGGGACTTTCGGCATTGGTCGCCTGCAGCACCGCTCCGGAATTGGCATCAACCACGATCGAGGAATAAGGGGGTTCGTAGCTTTCGGAGGCTGTCGCGTGGTGGCGGTGGCGCCGGCCGCGGGCGTCGGCGCCGGTGGTAACGGTGGCGATGGCCAGCAGCGTCACCAGACCGAAGGCGCACCAACGCAGTGGGCGTCGGACAAAAGCTCCCGCACGCAACATCCGCTCTCCCCAACCCCGTTCTTCGGACGCCCTTGAGACCCGGCAAATCGGGCCAATTTATAGCGCCGCCGCGCCGCCGCAAACCGTGACTGTAGGGTGGGCACGGTTTACAATTTCTTAAGACAATCCCTCGGTTTTTAAGGGCTTTATCGCACTGCAAAATGAAAGCTTGACTTTATTGTGCAGTGCAGTATAAGCTATTTCTGTTCCCGGTTAAGCCGGGCGTTAGAGATCAGCACATTGGTGCCGCATTGCGGCCGGGAAGGGATGACCATGGTCAAGAATTTCGAGGAATTCCAGCAAGCCGGAAAAGAAAACGTCGATCTCGCGCTGAAGTCGGTGGGTATGCTGTCGAAGGGTACCCAGGCCATCGCGACCGAGGTCGCCGATTACTCGAAGAAGGCTTTCGAAGACGGAACCGCCGCGCTCGAGAAGCTGTTCGGCGTGAAGTCGTTCGAGAAGGCCATCGAGGTGCAGACCGAATACGCCAAGACCGCCTATGAAGGCTTCGTGGCCAAGGCTTCCAAGATCGGCGAACTCTATGCCGATCTCGCCAAGGAAACATACAAGCCGTTCGAAACCCTGATGGCGAAGGCGAAGTAAGCCGCTCCCGCGCCGACCATTTGTGTCCCGTCGCGTAGCGTTGAGTTAAGCGTCAAGGAAAAAAGCCCGGCCGGTTTGGCCGGGCTTTTTGTTTGGGGGCAGGACGGCGAGCGCTTATCTAGCGACGTACAGGTTGCTCAGCTTGGTGCCTATCGAGTTGAACGTCGTCACGATCGCGTCCGACGACGTCAGCAGGAAGAATTTGCTGGGGTCCGGATACACGGCCGCAGTGGTCGCAGTGGCCGCAGTGCCCGCGCAATTTTGCAGCAAGGTTGAGGTTGCCTCGCCGTCGGTATTGACCTGGATCGTATAGAGCGTGATGCCGGCAGCATTGATGTTATTGCAGGTTAGCTGCTGCCGCGCGTCGATCGAGCTCTGGGTCGAAGTCCAGCGGTTCTGGGTGTTCAAGCCGTCCGTCAGCAGGATGATCACCTGGCTGTAGGTGTAATTCGGATCCATCGCCGGCGCCGTGAACGGCCCGCCGCCGACCAGCGACATCCAGCCGAGTTGCAAACCGATTGCCTGGTTGGTATTGCCGTTGGGCGACATGGCGTTGACCAGCGAATTCATCGCTGTCCAGTTGTAGCTCAGGCCCATCACGGCTTGCGGGCAGGAGCTATATTGCTCGGCCGGGTAAAGCGACGACATCCGTGGCGTGACCAGGTCCACCGCGGCGGCATTGGTGTCGAAATTGTACGTCGTGTCCGGCCCGCTTTTATTGCTGCCGCTTACGGTCAGATAACTTGGTGATGCCGGATAGCCGCGGTCCATGACGCAGCCGTTCCATCCGTGGGTGGAGTCGTTGTGGGCATAAGGCGTCCACGTGTAGCTGGTCCACACACCCGAAGACCAAGTGCCATAGCCCCAGGTGCCGCCGTTGTTCTGGCAATTCGTCTTCGATGTGTATTGCGACTTTGTGCAGGCTTTGTTGCCCGTGCAGTTGTTCTGGCTCGTTTCGACTGGATTTGAGCACACACCGGCGCCGGTGCAGCTGGTTTGGCTGTTATTGCCCGAAATCGAGCACGACCCGTGCTGCACGCAGCTGCTCCGTGGCGAGTAGTTGACCTGCGTGCTCCCATTGTAGCATTTGCCGTAGTTGGCATTCCACGACGTATTGTCGGAAGCCGTCGAATCCTGAATTGGATCCGAGGGATTGTTAACATTATTGTCTGCCGTGGCGGTGCCCCAATAGATGTAATCCGAACTCCAGTTGCTTGGATCGAGATTGACGTCCTTCACGAACGGAACGATCGAAACATAGACGTCGCCGTTGACGGCGGCGGCGTTCTGCAACTGCGTGAGCAGGTTGGCAGTCGCGGTCTTAAGCGCGGTAATCTTGCCGCTATCGGCCATCGATCCGGTATTGTCGAGCACCAGCGCCACGCGCAGGCGCGAAGATCCCCATCTGACGGTGGACGAGTTGCCCACGGTCAAGGTGTCCCATCCGACGGCGGCGAGAATGGTGGTGGGGACATCGACGGTGCTGCTGATGACCACCTGGGTTCCGTTGGTGTTGCTGTAATTGGCTGTGACCGTAATATTCTTGACGTCCGTGCGGTTGAACAAGGCCAAGAAATACTTCTGCGCGTTCGATTGCAGTTGGGCCGGGGTGTCGGTGGCGGCTTCCTTCGAGATCATCAGCGCGGTCGAGTCGAGCGCGGCCTGCATCGCGACCTTCACCGAATTCGCACGGCTGTAATCGACGGCGTAACCGACGGTCGCGATGATCGGCAGCGTGGCGAAGGCGAAGGTGATGGCGACATTGCCTCCACGCGCGACGCGAAATGCGCGCAGGGCGTTGCGGAATTTCGTCCAGACCGGCATCATGGCGGCTCACCAAATACGGTTGAATTCGCGTACGTTCATAAGCCCCGCTGTTAAAGGGCCGGTGTATCAATGCGCCGGAAATCCTTGCCAGATGGTAATTGTCAATCGCGCAAATCGATCGTTTCGTTGCCTCGATCAACGACTTGGATCGTTAATGCGATCTGCCCGGGATGCCGCGAATGCCGATAGTTCTCATGGTATGTCGTTAACGTTTGGTTGGTTCCGCCCCCTGGAAACGCGGATTCCGGCACCGCGGCGGGAATCGCCGCGGTGCCAGGAAACCGCCGGGCCAATTACATCGCCAGCCGCAGGTTGGACAGCGCGGTGCCGATCTGGCCGAACGTCGTGACGATTTGCTCCGACGACGTCAGCAGGAAGAAGTGATCGGTGGTTCCCGTCGTGTTGCTGGCGCAATCCTGCAGCAGGGTGGACGTCGGGGAATTGTCGGTGTTGACCTGAACGGTGTAGATCGTGATGCCGGCCGCCTTAATGTTGGCGCAAGTGCCATCGCCGTGCGAGTCGTACATTCGAGAATCAACTTGCGTGCTGGTGTTCGAGCCATTGCCATACCAGCGATCTTGGGTGTTCAAACCGTCGCTCAGCAGAATGATGACTTGCTGATATTTGTAGTTCGGATCCATGGCCGGTGCGGTGAACGGCCCGCCGCCCACGAGGGTCTGCCACCCCCAGACAAGACCGATCGGTTGATCGGTGCTGCCGCCTGGATTTATGTTGTTGACGAGAGTCGTCATGGCGGACCAATTGTAATTGAGTCCCATCGCGGCTTGCGGGCAGGAAGGCGCCTGATAGGCCGGGAACAGGGTGGCTAGGTTGCCGGTGACGGGCTGATCGACATTTTCGTCGTAATTGCCAACGCTCGGGAGGTCCGGGCCACCCGTAAGAATCGGAAGGCCGCGGTCGGTTACGCATCCGTTCCATGTGTTGTTGTTGTTCGCCGTCCACGTCTTGCTGGCCGCCAGGCAGGCACGTTGCGTCGTATATTTCGTGCTGCTGCATTTTCCATTCACGGCGTTCCAGTCCGTCCAATCGATCCAGGACGCAGTGTAGTTGGTTGCACTAAGATTGACGGCATTTACGAAAGGAACGATCGACACATAGACGTCGCCGGTGTTGACGACCGCACTCTGCAGCTGCGTCAACAGATTATTGGTCGCGGTCTTGAGCGCGGTTATTTTGCCGCTCTGCGCCATCGAACCGGTGTTGTCGAGCACCAGCGCCACCCGCAGCCGGGTGTTGCCCCACGTCGCTGTCGTGGAGGCGGCGATATTGACCGTATCGATGCCAAAAATGCTCATAAAACTCGTTTGGACGGTGGCGCTGCCGGAGAGGACGAGATTCGACCCATTGGTTGCCGAATAGGCCGCAGTCACCGTGACATTTTTGGCATTGTCGGCCGTGAACAAGGCGTTGACGTAAGTGGTCGCTTCGGCCTGGATCTGGGCCGGCGTTTGCAACGCCGCGTTTTTCGAGAGCATCAGCGCGGCCGAATCGAGCGACGATTGAAATGCCGTTCGCGCGGCGCTGGCCCGCGTATAATCGATGGCCGCGCCGACGCCGCCGATCAGCGGGATGATCGCTAATCCGAACAGGGGCGCGATGCTCCCTTGCCGGTTGTTCCAAAAACGGGTCAGCAGCATTGAGGCATCCCCCCTTGTAGGCCGCGAAATCGGCGGTGGATAAGGCCGCTTGAACATGCAGTTGCCGTCTTGAAATACCGTTGGCGCCGACGCTCGGATTTGGGGAAAAATCGCCTTGGATTGTCCGGACACGACTTGTGATCGGGTAACCAATGGATATCTGTGCGGAAGCACCCGGAATCGCCTGAATTCGGATTAATCTGTGCCAGAGCGGGCCAAATCTCGGCTTGGCCTGGCTGGCCGCCGGTCTTTATGATGGCGTCAAAGCCGCGAGCATGCGGCCCCGGTGCCCAGGGTTCTGGAACGCTTCTTGCGTCGGCAATGTCATGAGCGCGACTAGTCGGAAAATCTTCCCCGCCGTTAGGGCGACAGCCGCCCCCGGGAGCGGCCGGCCGTTGCGTATGGCGGACGACGACCGCAAGCGCCGCAATGAGCCGGGCGGGCCCGGCACCGCGGTCATCAGCAAGACGAAGCCGCAGACCAAGCGGCCGAGTTTTTACCGCGTGCTCATCCTGAATGACGACTACACGCCGATGGAATTCGTCGTGCACGTGCTGGAGCGCTTTTTCGGCAAGGATCATGAGGCCGCGACACGCATTATGTTGCATGTGCATCACCACGGCATCGGCGAATGCGGCATCTATACGTACGAGGTGGCGGAGACCAAAGTTACGCAGGTGATGGACTTTGCTAGAAAACATCAGCATCCTCTGCAATGCGTGATGGAAAAAAAATGAGTCGTGTAAAAGGAAGACTTATAAACGGAAGACTATAAACGTAAGACTTGGGGAGGGGCGTTCAATACAAATGGGAATGGAAATCTGATGCCAACGTTCTCGCGCAGCCTCGAACAGTCGCTCCACCGGGCGCTCGCCATCGCCAATGAGCGGCATCACGAATATGCGACCTTGGAACATCTGCTGTTGGCGCTGATCGACGATCAGGACGCCTCGGCGGTGATGCGCGCCTGCAACGTCGATCTCGACAAGCTCAAGCGCAGCCTCACGGCCTATCTCGAGTCGGAATTGGAAAACCTGATTACCGACGGCGCCGAGGATTCCAAGCCGACCGCCGGCTTTCAGCGCGTGATCCAGCGCGCCGTCATTCACGTGCAATCGTCCGGCCGCGAGGAAGTCACCGGCGCCAATGTGCTGGTGGCGATCTTCGCCGAGCGCGAGAGCCACGCCGCCTATTTTCTGCAAGAGCAGGACATGACGCGCTACGACGCGGTCAATTACATCAGCCACGGTATCGCCAAGCGGCCCGGCCTCACCGAAGCGCGGCCGGTGCGCGGCGTCGAAGAGGAGTCCGATACCAAGGGAGGCGACGAGCCCAAGAAGAAGGGCGACGCGCTCGACGCCTATTGTGTCAACCTCAATAAGAAAGCCAAAGACGGCAAGATCGACCCGCTGATCGGCCGCGACGCCGAGATCAGCCGCACCATCCAGGTGCTCTGCCGCCGGCAGAAGAACAATCCGCTGTTCGTCGGCGACGCCGGTGTCGGCAAGACCGCGATCGCCGAAGGCCTGGCGCGCCGCATCGTGCATGGCGACGTCCCGGACGTGCTCAAGGGCGCGACCGTGTTTGCGCTCGACATGGGTACGCTGCTCGCCGGCACGCGCTATCGCGGCGATTTCGAGGAACGGCTCAAGCAGGTGATCAAGGAGATCGAGGCCTATCCCGGCGCGATCATGTTCATCGACGAGATTCACACCGTGATCGGCGCCGGCGCCACCTCGGGCGGCGCCATGGACGCGTCGAACCTGCTCAAGCCGGCGCTTGCCTCGGGCACGATCCGCTGCATCGGGTCGACAACGTATAAAGAGTACCGTCAGTATTTCGAAAAGGACCGCGCGCTCGTCCGCCGCTTTCAGAAGATCGACGTCAACGAGCCGTCGGTGCCGGATGCGATCGAGATCCTCAAGGGGCTCAAGCCCTATTTCGAGGAATACCACAAGCTCAAATACACCAACGAGGCGATCAAGGCGGCGGTCGAACTGTCGTCGCGCTACATCCATGACCGCAAGCTGCCGGACAAGGCGATCGACGTGATCGACGAGTCGGGCGCGGCGCAGATGCTGCTGCCGGAAAGCCGCCGCAAGAAGACCATCGGGCTCAAGGAAATCGAGACCACGATTTCCACCATGGCGCGGATTCCGCCCAAGACCGTCTCCAAGGACGACGCCGCGGTGCTGCAGCATCTCGAGCAGACGCTGAAGACCACCGTGTACGGCCAGGACAAGGCGATCGAGTCTCTCTCGGCGTCAATTAAGCTCGCCCGCGCGGGCTTGCGCGAGCCGGAAAAGCCGATCGGCTGCTATTTGTTCTCCGGCCCGACCGGCGTCGGCAAGACCGAGGTCGCCAAGCAATTGGCCTTAGCGCTCGGCGTCGAATTGATCCGCTTCGACATGTCGGAATACATGGAGCGGCACACGGTGTCGCGCCTCATCGGCGCTCCCCCGGGCTATGTCGGCTTCGACCAGGGCGGGCTCTTGACCGACGGTGTCGATCAGCATCCGCATTGCGTGCTGCTGCTCGACGAAATCGAAAAAGCGCATCCGGACCTGTTCAACGTGCTGCTGCAGGTGATGGACCACGGCAAGCTGACCGACCACAACGGCAAGCAGGTCGATTTCCGCAACGTGATCCTGATCATGACCACCAATGCTGGCGCCTCCGAGATGGCCAAATCCGCTTTTGGCTTTACCCGCACCAAGCGCGAGGGCGACGATCACGAGGCGATCAACCGGATGTTCACGCCCGAATTCCGCAACCGGCTCGACGCCACCATCACCTTCGCGCACCTGTCGCAAGAAATCATCGCCAAGGTGGTCGAGAAGTTCGTGCTGCAGCTCGAGGCGCAGCTCGGCGACCGCAACGTCACCATCGAGCTGTCGGAAGAGGCGGCGCGCTGGCTGATCGCCAGCGGCTACGACGAATTGATGGGCGCCCGCCCGATGGCGCGGGTCATCCAGGAGCACATCAAGAAGCCGCTCGCCGACGAGGTGCTGTTCGGGCACCTCAAGAGCGGCGGGCACGTACGCGTGGTCGTCACCAAGGGCGAAGACGGCCGCGACAAACTCGGCTTCGAGTTCCTGGATGGGCCGGTGACGCCCAAGCCGGAGAAACTGCCGGCCGTGCCGCCCAGGGCCAAGCGCCGCACGTCGCCGCGGCCGAAGACCAAGCGCAGTTCGGTACCGAAGGTGCCCTTGATCAAGGCCTGACCCGCGTTTCTAAACCGCATTGCCGGAGGCCGGGCCATGGCGCCCGGCCTTCGCTTTTCGCCGCTGCCGCATGCGGGGGTTGCGGGTGAGGGCGTTGCGGCGGGCTTGCGGCCATGAGACAGGTGGTCCGCCTCCATGTCAGCGCCCAGTACCTTCGATTCCACTGCGGCTGCCTTTTTCGGCGGCGTGAGATCGGCGTGGACCTCGGTGTTCTTCCTGGTGCTCGCCGGGACCTATATCGGCATTGGCGCGCTCACTCACGATTATGGCTTCTCGTCCTGGTGGCTCGCGCTATCGTCGATGCTGGTGTGGGCGGCGCCGGGACAGGTGATTCTGATTTCCTCGCTTGGCACCGGCGCACCGCCGGTGGAGGCGGCCATCGCGGTCACTTTAAGTGCGATCCGGCTGTTTCCCATGGTGGTGGCACTGCTGCCGCTGTTGCGCGGGCCGGAGACGCGCACACGCGAGCTGCTGCTGCCAGCCCACTTCACGTCGGTGAGTATGTGGGTGGAATCGCTGCGCCTGCTCCCGGGACTGCCGCGCGAGCGGCGTATTGCCTTCTGCAACGGTCTGTCGGTTGGCTACATGGGCACGGCGGTGACGTTCGGCTTCGTCGGTTATTACCTCGCCGCCGGGCTGCCGCCGCTATTTGCCGGCGCGTTGCTGTTCCTGACGCCGATGTCGTTCCTGATCTCGACCGCGCGCAACAGCCGGCTGATGGTCGACCGGCTGGCGCTGGCGCTCGGCCTCGTGCTCGGCCCGTTGCTCGCTTATTGGCACGTCGGGCTCGACCTGATGTGGAGCGGCTTGGTCGGCGGCTCGCTCGCCTATGGCGCCCATCGCTTGCGCGAGGCCGCCAAATGAATGCCGCCGCAGCCGAATTGTGGCCTTACCTGCTGCTGATCTTGGTTGGCTATTTGCCGAACGAGATCTGGCGCGTGCTCGGCCTGGTGCTGGCGCGCGGGCTCAACGAAGATTCCGAGATCGTGGTGTGGTCGCGCGGGGTGGCGACCGCGATCCTGGCCGGCGTCATCGCCAAGCTGATCCTGTTTTCCGCCGGCGCGCTCGCCGGCATCCCGCTCACCGTGCGCGTCGGCGCCGCGGTCTGTGGATTCCTGGCCTTCCTGGCGGTGAAGCGCTCGGTATTCGCCGGGGTGCTTGTCGGCGAGGCGGTGCTGCTGCTGGGCGGATTTTTATTCCTGCATTAGCGTTCAAGCCGCAGCGATGGCGGCGGCGAGCTTCTTGGCCTGCTCGGCCAGCGCGTCGGGCTTTTCCTTTTCGGCCGCCGGTGGCTTCATGGGCACACCGCTTTTGCGCGGGATGACGTGCACGTGCAGGTGAAATACCACCTGTCCGCCGGCGCCCTCGTTGAACTGCTGCATGGTGATGCCGTCGGCCCCGAACGCCGTCATGGCGCCCTTGGCGACCTTTTGGGCGACCTTCATGACATGCGCCAGATCGTCAGCGCCGATGTCCAGGATATTGCGCGCGGCCGCCTTTGGCAGCACCAGCGTGTGCCCCGGTGCGCGCGGCATGATGTCGAGGAAGGCGAACGCCTTGTCGTCCTCGTAGACCTTATAGCTAGGCAATTCGCCACGCAGGATCTTGGCGAAGATGTTGTTCGGATCGTAGCTCGGCATAGGCGCTCCCCAGACTCAGTTCTGTTTGCACATGATCTTATCCGAAAATCGGTACCCACTTTTCGGGATCATGCGCTAGTGCCCCGAACCCGAAGTTCGCACTATTGCTCAGCAAGCACTTTTGCGAACTTCGGGTTCAATGGGACACTAGAATCATAGAGTTGCTAGTGTCGCTTTGATTCGGAAGTTCGCTTCGGAACAAGCTGAAAACTTGAGCGAACTTCCGAATCGCGACACTAGTCTTGTTCGACCAAATCCTTACGGAATGGCGCGGCCGCGGCTAGCTCTTCGCCGGCCGCCTGCACATAGGCCCGCTCGCGCGCGAGATAGTCGGCAATTGCCCGCCGCAGCGCCGGATTGGCGATAAAATGCGCGGAGTACGTGGTTTTCGGCAGATAGCCGCGCGCCAGCTTATGCTCGCCCTGGGCGCCGGCTTCGACGCGGGCGAGCTTGTTCTGAATGGCGTAGTCGATAGCCTGATAGTAGCACAGCTCGAAATGCAGGAATGGGTGGTGCTCAATGGTGCCCCAGTTGCGGCCGTAGATCGTCTCGCTTCCTAAGAAATTGAGTGCGCCGCCGATCCAGCGTCCGGCGCGGCGGGCCATCACCAGCAGGATGCGGTCGCGCATTTTTTCTCCGACGATCGAGAAGAACTCACGGGTGAGATAAGGCCGGCCCCATTTGCGCGAACCGGTGTCCATGTAGAAGGCGAAAAAGGCGTCCCACACCGCTTCGGTGAGGTCGGAGCCCGTGAGCCAGGTCACCTCGATGCCGGGCTCAAGCGCCTCCTTGCGCTCGCGGCGGATGGCCTTGCGCTTGCGCGAGGCGAGGGCGCCGAGGAAGTCGTCGAAGCTGGCGTAGCCGGCATTCTCCCAATGGAATTGCTGGTCGGTGCGCTGCAGGAAGCCGCGCTCGCCAAGCAAGCGCCATTCCGCTTCGGTCAGGAAGGTCACATGGGCGGACGACAACTCGCTGGCGGTGGTGATCTCGGCCAGGGCATCGGCGAGGCTGCCGCGCACCGCTTGCGCCAGCGGACCTGGGCGGGCGAGCAGGCGGGGGCCGGTCACTGGGGTGAACGGCACCGCCACCTGCAGCTTGGGGTAATAGTCGCCGCCCGCGTGTTCGAAGGCCTCGGCCCAGCCCTGATCGAAGACGTATTCGCCGCGCGAATGGCTCTTCACGTAGCAGGGCGCTGCGCCCAGAAGAGTGCCGTCAGCACTTTCCGCCAGGAGGTGGCGCGGTCGCCAGCCGGTCCGCCCGCCGACCGAAAAGGAGGCTTCCAGAGATGACAAAAAATCATGAATTATAAATGGGTTATCGACTTGTCCTCGTGTGGATAACTTCGGGAGCGAGTTATCCTCATGTGTTAGTTTAACTGTGGACGCTAGCGCGGCGCCGGCGCTCGGGTTGTCGCTGCCGGCCGCGCACGCGTCCCAGGCCGCGGCCGGAACTTCGGCCAGCGATTGCGCGATGCGCATGCGGAGTTCGATGTCGGTCATGGGCGAGGTCTGTTACCCCGACTTTATGCCGGAAATCGTTCGAAGTTGATCATTCCTTCGGCCATCACGGGCGGAGGCCCTCGAATATCATCTGATCCGCCCAGCGCGCCGCGGTCCGGCGATCCGCGTCCGATCGCACGGTCCAGGTGAGCAGGGGCAAACGGAAGAGTAAGCGCGCGATCAGCGGCGCCGCGGCCGGCAGGTCCTTCACCCCATAGGCGATAAAATGCGGGCGGGTGCGGGCGGCGTGCAGGAGCATGGCCATGCCGCGCTTTTCCGCGCGCGGGAAGCGATCCCATTCAGGATGCGCGTAATGCCGCTCGGCGACGATGCCGCGCGTCAGATGCGGCGCAATCCAGCGCACGACCTCGATCATGGCGGGATCGAACGACATCACCGCCACCGGCCCGCGGTAATTCGCCAGCACGTCGGCGCTGCGCTGGACCAGCCGCCGGTCGCCGTCGAAATGGCTTTTGAGTTCGATCACCAAGATGGCGCGCCCGGCCACAAAATCGCAGAGGTCGCCGAGCGTCATGATGCGGTCGCGCGTCGCCTTGAAAGGCACCGCCTCAATCTCGCCGGCGGTCATCGCCGCGAGACGCCCGCTGCCCTCGGTCAGGCGGCCGAGCGCGTCGTCGTGATGGACGAAAGCCTCGCCGTCGGCGCTGATTTGCAGGTCGGTTTCGATGGCGTAGCCGCCGGCGATGGCGGCGGCAAACGCGGATGCCGTGTTCTCGATTACGCCGCTCGACGCGTCATGCAGGCCGCGATGGGCGATAGGCCGCGCGGTAAGCCAGGCGAGGCTGGGCATTGGACTTATTTCGTTTCGCGCATGATCTTATCCGAAAACCGGCTCCCACTTTTCGGGATCATGCGCCGATAACTTCGAACAGGCCTTCGACTTCGACCGCAGCGTCGGCCGGCAGCGCGGCGACGCCGACGGTCGAGCGCGCGTGGCGGCCCTTGTCGCCGAACACTTCGACCATCAGATCGGACGCGCCGTTCATCACTTTCGGCCCGTCGGTAAAGCCGACCGCCGAATTGATGAAGCCGCCGAGCCGCACCACGCGGGCGACCTTGTCGAGGTTGCCGAGCGCGACCTTAAGTTGGGCCAGCAGATTGACCGCGCAGACGCGCGCCGCCTTCTGCCCGTCCTCGATCGACACGCCGCCGCCGAGCTGGCCCTTGGCGGCGAGCTTGCCGTCGGCGCCGAAGCAAAGCTGGCCGGAGACGACGAGCATGTTGCCGCTCTTCACGAACGGCACGTAATTGGCGATCGGACTGGCCGGAGTTGGCAGGCTGATACCGAGGCTTGCGAGCTTTTGTTCGATCGTTCCGGCCATGGCGTCCTCCTTAATGGTCGCCCTGTCTTGGCCGATCAGGCCCGGCGGCGCAAGCCGGCGCGTAATGCCGTTGTCCGCGGCGGTAGCGGCCTCTATCTTGCCCTTATCTTGCTCGATTCATTGCTGGATGCCACTGCAACGCCGGCACCGGAAGGCCCGCATCGATGAAAACGCTGAAGTTCGCCAAACGGTTGCTATTTGCGGTCCCGGCCATCGGCTTCGCCGCCGTGGCGGTGTCCTGGCCGGCGACGGCCGCCCCGCCAGCAGACACGGTGGTTCTGGCGCCGCATCGGGCGATTTACGACCTCAAGCTGGCGAGGTCGAGCGGCAGCCACGGCCTCGAGGCCGTGCGCGGGCGCATCCTGTACGATTTTTCCGGCAACGCCTGCGACGGCTACCAGCTGCAATTCCGCCAAGTGTCCGAGCTCGATTCCGGGGAGGGCAAGACCGCACTCAGCGATCTGCGCTCCACCACCTGGGAAGCCGGTAACGCCAAGGCGTTCCGCTTCAACTCGGAAAACCTGATCGATGACAAACGGACCAACTCCGTCGACGGTCATGCCGAACGCAATGCCAAGATGGTCGCGATCAATCTGAGCAAGCCGAAGGATAAGAATTTCACCGTTCCGGTGAGCGCCGTGTTCCCGACCGAGCACATGCGGCGCATCATCGCCGCCGCGCGCGAAGGCAAGAGCATCCTGGAATTTCCGGTCTATGACGGGTCGGAAACCGGCGAGAAGCTCTACAACACGCTCACCGTGATCGGACAGCCGATCGCGCCGGGCGCAAAGCCGCCGGACGATGCGACGGCCAAAATCCCCGAGTTTGCCAAGGTTACCCGCTGGCCGGTGACCATCAGCTATTTCGAGCACCGGGACGTCGCCGCCGAGCAAACCGGCGAACAGACGCCGGTTTACGCCATTTCCTTCGAGCTTTACGAGAACGGCGTCTCGCGCGCGCTGGTGCTCGACTACGCCGATTTCACCATCAAGGGTGAAATGACGTCGCTGGAGATGAAGAAGGTGAAGCCGTGTCCGTAAGGGCGCGGTAGCGCACAACTTTCCGCTCATGCCCGCGTAAGCGGGCGTCCAGTCATTCAAAATCCTCAGTAAGTCCGTACTGGGTACCCGCTTTCGCGGGGACGAGCGGATAGGCTAGTCATCCTCCAAAGCCAATCCGCGCACCACCGCGTCCTTGCCGAATTTCGCGCGCAGGCGGTCCACCGCATGCTCGACCTCGGCCGTGCGCCGGTCGAGGAGATCGGCGAGATCGTCGCCCGCGGCCTCCTGCAGATGACTGACGCCGATGCCGATCAGGCGAAATTGCGTCTTGCCGACCTCAAGCGCGAGCAGGTCGCGGCCGGCGGCGAAGATGTGCGCGGCAAGCTGGGTCGGGTGGCCCAGCGCGCGCGCCCGCGTGCGGATCTTGAAATCGGCACTTTTGAGCTTCAACGTCACCGTCGAGCCGGCGAGCTGCTGCGCTTTCAGCCGGCTTGAGACTTTCTCCGTCAACTCCCAGAGCGTCTGCTCGAGCGGGCGGAATTCGCTGAGGTCGTGATTGAATGTCGTCTCCGCCGAAACGCTCTTGGTCTCGCGCTCCGGATCGACGCTGCGCGTGTCGAGCCCGCGCGCCAGGTGCCAGAGCCGTGAACCTTCCTCGCCATAGCGGCGGATGAGATCGTGTTCGTCGGCGCGTTGCAGGTCGGCGATCAGCCGATAGCCGTCGGCGGCGAGCTTGGCGGCGCTGACCGCACCGACGCCGTAGATGAAGCCGACCGGCTTTGCCGCGAGAAACGCCGCGGCTTCGTGCTGACCGAGCACGGCGAAGCCGCGCGGCTTGTCCATGTCGGAGGCGATCTTGGCGAGGAATTTATTGGCCGACAGGCCGACGGACACCGTGATGCCGAGGTCGCGCTCCACGTCGCGCGCGAAGCGCGCCAGCACCTTGGCCGCGCTCATGCCGTGCAGCCGTTCGGTGCCGGTCAGATTGAGAAAGGCTTCGTCGATAGACAGTGGCTCGACCAGCGGCGTGAGCGCGAACATTGCCTTGCGCACGGCGCGGCCGACTTGCACGTATTTCGCCATGTTCGGCTTGATCACGACCGCGTCGGGACAGCGGCGTCTGGCCTCGAACATCGGCATCGCCGAGCGGATGCCGTAAGTGCGCGCGACGTAGCAGCAGGCGGCGACGACGCCGCGTTTTCCCCCGCCCACGATCACCGGCTTGTCGGCGAGCGAGGGATCGTCGCGCTTTTCGATCGTGGCGTAGAAGGCGTCGCAGTCGACATGACCGATGGTCAGGTGTTCGATGTCGGCATGGCGCGCAAGCCGCGGCGACCCGCAGGCCGGACAGCGCGTCGCCAAATTCGGCGACTTGTCCGGCGCATCGGCCAAACAATCGCGGCAGAAGCTCACGGGATCTCGCGCTCCCAATGTCCGCCCAGCGCCGCCAGCGCCTTGCCGACATGGGCAGGGTCGTTTCCGGTCTCGGCGGCAAACGCCGACAGCAGGCGCTCATCGCCGGCCAGATAGTCCAAGACGCCGACCAGGAAGCCCGGCTCCTGGGCAGCGGCGCGAATCTGGGCAGGGCCGATGCCGGTTGTGGCTAGAAAGCGGCCGAGCCGCTCGCCGTCGCCGGCAATGAAGGTAAGGGCCTGAATTGCCAGCCCTTCCGCCGCTTCTTCGGTTAACGAAGAACCCGGTTTCATCGCGCAAATTTGCCTTTCCGTAATATATCGGCACTACCGTGGCTTGATCATGCCCGAGCGCGAGCGGTCTGGCGACGCTGGGGAGGCTCGATTGGGGATGCATTGGGGACAAATGGGGCGGGGAAGATGCCTAAGACCGTCCTGATCGTGGAGGACAACGAACTGAATATGAAACTCTTCCATGACCTCCTGGAAGCGCATGGCTACCAGACCGTCGGCACCCGCAACGGCATCGAGGCGCTCGATCTGGCGCGCAAGCACCGGCCCGACCTGATTCTGATGGACATCCAGCTGCCGGAAGTGTCCGGCCTCGAAGTGACCAAATGGCTCAAGGACGATCCCGATCTCAAGGCTATCCCTGTGGTGGCAGTCACTGCCTTCGCCATGAAGGGCGACGAGGAGCGCATTCGCGAGGGCGGCTGCGAGGCCTATTTGTCGAAACCGATCTCGGTCGGCAAGTTCATCGAGACCATCCGTCATTTCCTCGGGCCGGCGTGAGGGTACTGCGATGACTGCCCGCGTTCTTGTCGTCGACGACGTCCCGGCCAATGTGAAGCTCCTGGAAGCGCGGCTGTTGGCCGAGTATTTCGACGTGATGACCGCGCAAAGCGGACCGGAGGCGCTGGCGATGTGCGAGCGTGCCGAATGTGACATCGTCCTGCTCGACGTGATGATGCCGGACATGGACGGCTTCGAGGTCTGCCGCAAGCTCAAATCCAATCCGCTGACCCATCATATTCCGGTGGTGATGGTGACGGCGCTCGACCAGCCTTCCGACCGCGTGCGCGGCCTGGAGGCCGGCGCCGACGATTTCCTCACCAAGCCGGTCAGCGACGTGGCGCTGATCTCGCGCGTGCGCTCATTGGCGCGCCTGAAGATGGTGACCGACGAACTGCGGCTGCGCGCGCTCACCACCAAGGAAATCGGCATCGAAAGCCCGGAGCGGGAGGCGGTGGCGGAAACCGGCCGCAACGGCCGCATCCTGGTCGTCGATGACCGGAAGAATTCCTACGAGCGCATCGTCGCGACGCTGTCGGCCGAACACGCGGTGGACGTGGAAAGCAATCCGAGCGAGGCGCTGTTTCACGCCGCCGAAGGCAATTACGACCTGCTGATCGTCTCGCTCGGTCTCAAGGATTTCGATGGGCTGCGGCTGTGCAGCCAGGTGCGCTCGCTCGAACGCACGCGCAATGTGCCGATCCTGGCCGTCGCCGAACCCGACAACAATACGCGCCTGGTGCGCGGGCTTGAGATCGGCGTCAACGACTATCTGCTGCGGCCGATCGACAAGAACGAGATGCTGGCGCGCGTGCGCACGCAGATCAAGAAGAAGCGCTACACCGAGCGGCTGCGCGACAACGTGCAGATGTCGATCGAATTGGCGATCACCGACGCGCTCACCGGCCTGTTCAATCGCCGCTATATGGAATCGCATCTGGGCGCGCTGGTCGAGCAGGCGGCCGCGCGCGGCAAGCCGATCGCGGCGCTTTTGGTGGACATCGACTATTTCAAGGCGGTCAACGACACCCACGGCCACGATGCCGGCGACGACGTGTTGCGCGAATTCGCGTTGCGCATCCGCAAGGCGATCCGCAACATCGATCTCGCCTGCCGCTACGGCGGCGAGGAATTCGTCATCGTTATGCCGGAAACCGACATGGCGGTCGCCACCATGGTGGCCGAGCGGCTGCGCCGGCGCATCGCCACCGAGCCGTTCTCGATCCAGCAGGGCGCCCGCAATCTCGACGTGACGATCTCGATCGGCATCGCCGCGCTCGCCGGCGCGGACGACAACGCGGCGGCGATCCTCAAGCGCGCCGACACCGCGCTTTATCGCGCCAAGCGCGACGGCCGCAATAGGGTGGTGCCGGACGCCGCTTGATCTGCTTCAAGGCCGCACGATCGTCCAGCCTTTTTCGCCGAGTTCGATCAGTGTCACCACGCCGGCGGGAACGCGCGTGGCATTGTCGACCAGCGGCGGCTCCTTGCCTTCGTGGCGGGTCATGGCGGCGAGCGTGTTCTCGCAGGCCATGAACGCGACGTTGGGCATACCCTGCTTGAAGGATTTCAGCCGCTCGAGGACCGGCGACTTGTCCGCGCGCAGCATGTTGAGGCCGGCATTGAAGGCGACGATCTCGATTTCGACCTCGTCGCCCTTGTCGGAATAATATTTCGACACGTTGGCGGCGACGTTGAGTACGGCGTTCATCTTCTCGGGGTTGGCGTCGCTGATCTGCAGCGCGAGCTTGTGCTTTTCCATCGCGGCAGCCGGTCCGAAGGCGAGGGGCAGCAGCAGAAAAGCGGCGAACAGCGCGCGCAGAATAGCGGTCATGATTGGTTCTCCCCGGGCAAGTTGGTCTCGACTGTATCACGTCCGCGCAAGGCTGAATATTCTAGCGGACCAAATGCAAAGGGCGCGCAAGCGCGCGCCCCGGCCGAATTCAGCGAACAGTCCAGGATCACTTGATCTTGGATTCTTTGTACTCGACGTGCTTCTTGGCGATCGGGTCGTATTTCTTCTTCGCCAGCTTGTCGGTCTGGGTGCGCGAATTCTTGCGGGTCACGTAATAGTGGCCGGTGCCGGCGCTGGACACGAGCTTGATCTTAAGACTGATGGCTTTGGCCATGGGATTATCCTCGAAACGTCAATTGCGGCGGCTGCTGATGCGATTGGCGCGGAACCTAGCGCCAAAGCGGCAAATGTCAAGAAAGCCACGATTTTGCAGGGATTACAGCAGTTCCCGGAAGAACTGCTTCTCGATCATGAAATAAAACGGCACCGGCACGTCGTGCCCCATGCCGGCTTCGACCCGGTTCGCCAACTCTTCCAGCACGACGCCGGTGATGGTCGGCATATCGAGATGGGTGGCTTCCTCGATCGGCACCCAGACGAGCTCGACCAGTTCGGACTCCGGCCCCACCACGCCGTCGATTCTGTGCGCGATATTGGACGCATCGGCGGTGAAGAAACGCGCATCGAATCGACGCGGACGCCGCGGCGGCGTGATGGCACGGGCGATCAGATGAACGTTGCCGAGATCCGGATGCACGCGGGCCTTGGCGAACTCCGCCCAGATCTCACCCGGCGTCGCCGGCGGCTCGTTGCGTTTGACGCCGAGCAGCAGGCCGGTTTCTTCCGCCGTTTCGCGCACGGCTGTGAGCGCCAGCGCGCGGGCAAATTCGCGGCTCGGGTTGGCGACTCGCGCGTTGAGCTTTTTCTCCATATCGGGATCGAGTTCGCTGACCGCCGACATCTTGGCGTCGAGCGGCTCGATGCGCCCGCCCGGGAACACAAACTTGCCCGGCATGAATTTGTGGCTGGCGTGGCGGCGGCCGAGCAGCACCTTCGGCTTTGCTCCGGAACGGTCGATCAGCATCACGGTCGCTGCGTCGCGCGGCTCGCTATCGGGGAACGTCTGGTCGCGCTCCGCCATGGTCATGCGCTCCGCCCAGACATTTCCGAGATCTCGCGTCATCGTGCCTTCCGTTGCTTGCCGCGCGGGCGATGCTGACCTTGCCGCCGTTCGTGGCGCGGCGGACGGCTCGGCCGTCCGGACCGCCCCTCCGATACAAGCTCAAAGCGCAGCGCGCCGGCAACGGGGGCCGCTTCCACCAGCTTGACGGTGACGCGGTCGCCGAGACGGTAAGTCTCGCCCGAACGCGAGCCGACCATGGCGTGGCCGGCTTCGTCGTGGCGGAAATATTCGTTGCCGATGGTGCGCGCCGGCACGAAGCCGTCGGCGCCGGTCTCGCTCAGCCTCACGAACAGGCCGGCGCGGTGCACGCCGGAGACGCGGCCGTCGAAAGTGGCCCCGACGCGGTCGGACAGGAAATGCGCGATCAGCCGGTCGTTGGTCTCGCGCTCGGCCAGCATGGCGCGCCGCTCGGTCGCGGAAATCTGCGCGGCGATCTCGGCCAGCGCCTTGTTGTCCATCGCCTCGGGCAGGCCGTCGGGTACTAGCTTGAGCGCGCGGATCAGGCCGCGATGCACGATCAGGTCCGCATAGCGGCGGATCGGCGAGGTGAAATGCGCGTAGCGGCGCAGGTTCAAGCCGAAATGGCCGTAGTTTTCCGCCGCGTATTCGGCCTGCGCTTGCGTGCGCAAGACGACGTCGTTGATGAGCTGCTCGGCATCGCGGCCCTTGGCCTGGGCGAGCACGCGGTTGAAGCTGTCCGCCCGCAGCACGCCGCCTTTGGCGAACGGGATGTCGAGGGTGGCGAGGAATTCGCGTAGCGCGTTGACCTTTTCCATGCCGGGCTCGTCGTGCACGCGATAGATCAGCGGCACACGCGCCTTTTCCAGCGTCTCGGCGGCGGCGACGTTGGCGAGGATCATGAATTCCTCAATCAGCCGGTGCGCCTCCAGCCGTTCCGGCGTGGTCACGCGGTCGACGGTGCCGTCGCCTTTGAGCAAGATTTTGCGTTCCGGCAAATCCAGATCGAGCGGCCCGCGTTCGATGCGCGCGCGCGCCAGCGTTTCGTAGGCAGCGTAAAGCGGAGCGAGCACCGGTTGCACCAGCGCCTCGGTGTCTTCGTCGGTGCGCCCGCCGATCGCGAATTGCGCCTGCTGGTAAGAGAGTTTAGCGGCCGAGCGCATCATGACGCGGTGGAACGTGTGCGAGCGCTTGCGGCCGTCGGCGCCGATCACCATGCGCACGGCGAGCGCGGCGCGGTCCTCGCGCGGCCGCAGCGAGCACAGGTCATTGGAGATGCGTTCCGGCAGCATCGGCACCACGCGGTCGGGGAAATAGACCGAATTGCCGCGCACCAGCGCTTCGCGATCGAGCGCCGAGCCGGGCGTCACGTAGTGGGCGACATCGGCGATGGCGACAGTAAGGATGAAACCGCCGCGATTGTCGGCCGCCGCGTCACGCTTGGCATGCACGGCGTCGTCGTGATCCTTGGCGTCGGGCGGATCGATGGTGATGAGCGGCACGTGCCGCCAGTCCTCGCGATGGGCGAGGCTCGCCGGCCGGGCGGCCTCCGCCTCGGCCTGGGTGTCGTTGCGGAACACATGCGGGATCGAATGCGAGTGGATGGCGATCAGGCTGACCGCGCGCTCGCTCGCCAGCGAGCCGAGCCGCTCGACCACGCGCCCGGTCGGAAGCCCTAAGCGCGGTGCGCGAGTGGTCTCGACCGCGACCAGGTCGCCGTCCTGCGCGTCGTTGGTGCCACCCGCCGGAATGCTGAGTTCCTTGCCGAGCATCTTCTTGTCGACCGGCTCGAGCCTGCCGCCGCCATGGGCGGCTTTGCGGAAAATCCCCAGCACGCGGTGCTTGGGATGATCGATGATCTTGATGACGCGGCCACGATGGCGGACGCCGTTGTCTTCCTCGGTTTCCTCGATGTGCAGAAGCACGCGGTCACCGACGCCGGCGGCTTCACCAGGGCGGGCCTTGCGCGGGGTATGGATGCGGATCTTCGGCGCGGCACCGTGCGCCTCTTCGTCCCATTCGTCGGGCGTGGCTATGAGTTCGCCGTCGCTGTCGCGGGCGGTGACGTCGGCAAGCACGGTCGAGGGCAGGGTGCCGGCGTGATGCAGCTTCTTGCGGCGCTTCTCGACCGCGCCGTCGTCGGCCAGGTTGCGCAGCATGCGCTTGAGTTCGGCGCGCATGGCGTTCTTGAGCCCGAAGGCGCGGGCGATCTCGCGGGTGCCGGCGTTGCCCTTGTGGTCGGCGATGAAGGCGAGGATTTCAGCCTTGGAGGGAAGGGAAGGTGTTCGTTTGGTCTGCTTGTTCAAAATAGAATTTCCTGCGCCAAAAAGGCGCTGACAACTGAATGTAATGATCGAAAGCGGGCTTCGCTAGCTATTCGGCAGCCTTGACGCGGCGCGCCGGTTTGGCGTGGGCAGCAACCGAAGCCGCCTTCTTTGGCTTAGCCGCAGTCGGTTTCTTCGGCTTGGCAGCGGGCGAGGCCGCGACCTTGCCAGAAGCGGTTTTGCGGCCGGCGACGCGGCGTCCCTTCGGCGAATTGCCCATCATAGCGGCGCGGGCGTCGAGCAGAACCACCGCTTCGTCGAGCGTGACGGTATCGGGCGTCTTGTCGCCGGTGAGCGTCGCGTTGACGCCGTTGTGGCTGACATAGGGCCCGAAGCGGCCGTTCTTCACGACGATTGGCCCGCCCTTGTCGGGATGGTCGCCCAGCGCCTTGCCCGGATCAGCGCCAAAGCGGCGGCCGCCCTTCTTCGGATTGGCGATCTTGTCGGCGATGAGGTGCATGGCGCGGTTGAGGCCGACGGTGAGCACGTCGTCGCCTTGTTCCAGGCTCGCATAGACCTTGCCATGTTTTACATACGGACCAAAACGTCCGACGCCGGCCATGATCGGCTCGCCGTCTTCCGGTGACTTGCCGACTTCGCGCGGCAGCGACAGCAGCGCCAGCGCCTTGTCGAGGTCGATGTCCTCGGGCGCCACGCCTTTCGGCAGGCTGGCGCGCTTCGGTTTCGGCGGCTTCTCGGCCTTTTCGCCCTTCTTCGGCTTTTCGGCTTTCGCTTGTTCGCCCAATTGCAGATAGGTGCCGAAACGTCCGCCGCGAATGGTCACGTCGAGGCCCGTGACCGGGTCGACACCCAGCACCTTGGTGGTCTGGACGCCGTTCGCGCCCGGCGTCATCTGCCGGGTGAAGGTGCATTCCGGATAATTCGAGCAGCCGATGAAGGCGCCGAAGCGCCCCACTTTGAGCGACAACTGCCCGTTGCCGCATTGCGGGCACTGCCGCACCGGGCCGCCGTCGGCGCGCGTGGGGAAGATATGCGGTTCGAGCAGATCGTTGAGCGCGTCGAGCACCTGGGTGATGCGCAGTTCCTTGATGTCGTTAACCGCGGCGATGAAGCCGGTCCAGAAATCCTCCAGCACCTTCTTCCAATTGATCTCGTTATTGGAGACGCGGTCGAGCTGCTCTTCGAGCGAGGCGGTGAAATCGTATTCGACGTAGCGCTGGAAGAAGCTTTCCAGGAAGCCGACCACGACGCGGCCTTTGTCTTCGGGGATGAGCCGCTTCTTGTCGATGCGCACGTAGCCGCGGTCCTGCAGCACCTGCAGGATCGAGGCGTAGGTCGAGGGCCGGCCGATGCCGAGTTCTTCCATGCGCTTGACCAGCGCCGCTTCGGAAAAGCGCGGCGGCGGCTCGGTGAAGTGCTGCGCGGCGTCGATCGCCTCTTTCGCCAGCTTCTCGTTTTCCGACATCGCCGGCAGGCGCTTCGACTCTTCGTCGTCCGGCGTCTCGTCCTGACCTTCCTGATAGAGCGTCAGGAAGCCGTCGAATTTCACCACCTGGCCGGAGGCGCGCAGATCGATCGTGCGGCTGCCCGATTTGGCGACGATGTCGACCGTGGTGCGTTCGAGCTCGGCGGATTCCATCTGGCTGGCGACCGCGCGATTCCAGATCAGCTCGTACAAACGGGCCTGATCGCGGTCGACATATTTTGCGACCTCGGCCGGCGTTCGGCTGGCGCTGGTCGGGCGTATCGCTTCGTGCGCTTCCTGCGCGTTCTTCGACTTGTTGTGATATTCGCGTGGGCTCGTCGGCACATATTCCTTGCCGTAATTCTTGCCGAGCATGGCGCGGATATCGGCGATCGCTTCGGGCGCGAGATCGATGCCGTCGGTGCGCATATAGGTGATGAGGCCGGTGGTCTCGCCGTCGATCTCGACGCCTTCGTACAGACGCTGCGCGAGCCGCATGGCGATGGCCGGCGCAAAGCCGAGCTTGCGGCTCGCCTCCTGCTGCATGGTCGAAGTGGTGAAGGGCGGCGGCGGATTGCGCCGCGCCGGCTTGGCTTCGACGGCCGCGACGGTGAAAGTCGCGCTCTCAAGCGCATTCTTCAGGTCAGTGGCCTGGACGCCGGTGCCGATATCCAAACGCTGAAGTTTCTGTCCGTCGGCGCCAACCAGGCGGGCTTCGAAACGCTCGCCACGCGGCGTCGCCAGCTTGGCGACGATCGACCAATATTCCTTGGCGACGAACTTCTCGATTTCCAGCTCGCGGTCGCAAACCAGCCGCAGCGCGACCGATTGGACGCGGCCGGCCGAGCGCGCGCCCGGCAGCTTGCGCCAGAGCACCGGCGAGAGCGTGAAGCCGACCAGATAGTCGAGCGCGCGGCGCGCCAGATAGGCGTCGACCAGCGCGCCGTCGATGGCGCGCGGATGCTTCATCGCCTCGGTCACCGACTGCTTGGTGATCGCATTGAAGACGACGCGCTCGACCGCCTGACCCTTCAGCGCCTTCTTTTCGTTGAGGGCCTCCAGGACGTGCCAGGAGATCGCCTCGCCTTCGCGGTCGGGGTCGGTCGCCAGAATGAGGGTATCGGCCTTCTTCAGGGCATGGGCGATGTCGTTGACCCGCTTCTGAGACTGGGGGTCGACCTCCCAGAGCATCTTGAAATTATTGTTTGGATCGACCGATCCGTCCTTGGCCGGCAGGTCACGGATATGGCCAAAGGACGCCAGGACCTCGTAACCGGGCCCCAGGTACTTATTGATCGTCTTCGCCTTAGATGGCGACTCGACAACGACAACTTTCATGAAAATCCAAAGGGTTATCGGCCAGAACCATCAAGGTTCCGAGCGGAATCGGCCGCTTGCATTGGCCGGAACATGGGGAAGGCACTCCTTACTGTCAAATAAGGGTGCCCGGAAAACCTTTATGAACAGCCAATTCGGGCATCAAAGAGACCAGGGTTGCGTCCAATTACAACCATGAGATGTATTTAGCATGGAAGCAAGTATTAGGCTACTATTCGGAAGCACACTATGTATTTTCGCCATTGGGGATACCCGCGCGGCGACAAACCTGCGTCCGGAACGGGACTTATGGCCAACGACACCTCTGCGGACGAATTCGGCAATCAACGGAGGTCGCCAATTACGTGGCGACCTTGTCGGCCGCTCTCGCCCTATGGCGCGGCGGACCGGTCAATGGCTGACGGCCTGTGGCGCACGATCACTGCATCTTCACACCAAGCCGTTCTATGAACGCCGTTGTCGGATTGCCATCCGGCACCATACCGAGCTTGACCTGCTCGGCGCGGATGTTGTCGCGCAGGTCGAAGTCCATGTGCCCCTCGAAGTCGTTGACCTTATAGCCAAGCGCGGCGAGTTTTTTCTGCAAGGCGATGCGGGCGTCGCGCGAAATCGGGTGATCGTCGGCAGGCCACGCCGCCTTGATCGGCGGCCCGCCATTCATCCGGTCGGCGAGATGGCCGACCGCAAGCACATAGGCATCGGAGTTGTTGTATTCCTTGAGCGCCGGATAGTTCTCCGTCGTCAAGAAGGCAGGGCCGCTGGCGCCGCTCGGAAAAAATAAAATGCCCGGGCCGGACGGCGGGAATGGCTTGCCGTCGGCGCGGCGAACGCCGAGCTTCTTCCAATCCGCGAAGCTGCCGCGGCTTGTCCGGTAGTCGAAGCCTTTCGGCACCGTCACCTCGAAGCCCCAAGGCAGGCCGCGCCGCCAATGCTCCTTGGCGAGATAATTGGCGGTGGAGGCGAGCACGTCCGGCACATTGCTCCACAGGTCGCGCTTGCCGTCGCCGGAAAAATCGACGGCGTAGTCGACCACATTGCTCGGCATGAACTGGGTCTGGCCCATGGCGCCGGCCCATGAGCTGACCATCTTGCCGCGGCCAAAATGGTTGTCCTGCATGATGCGCATCGCGACGATCAGCTCGTTGCGGAAATACGGATCGCGGTAGCCGGCGTAACCGAGCGTCGCCAGCGAGCGGAATACATCCCAATGATCCTTCTCCGCGCCGTAGTCGGTTTCGACGCCCCATAGCGCGACCAGGATCCAGCGCTCGACGCCGAATTTCTTTTCCACCGCGTCGAAAGTCTTCGCCCATTCCTTGGCTTTGCGCTGGCCGTTGGCGATGCGCCCGCGCGACGCGAGATCGTTGACGTAGACGCCGACCGGCTTGCCGTACTCGGGCTGGCGCTTGGTGGCCGCGATCACGCGCTGGTCGGGAGTCACGCCTTTGAGCGCGAGATCGAATGTCTCGCGGGTGATGCCCTTGGCCTGGGCGTCCGGCCACAGCGCGGCCTCGAAGGCGGCAAAGGATTGCTGCTGCGCGCGCGCCGGCGCGCAGAGCAGCGCAAAGATAACGGAGAAAAAGACTAAGTTCCGGAGCATTTATACATTCCGATAAGGATTTCTTGGCGCATGATCTTTTCCGAAGACCGGGTTCCACTTTTAGGATCATGTGCAGCGATTCGGATCGTATCTTATAGCAGCGACACCAGACTGCCGCCGTGGCGCTCCAGCCGGCCGGCGATCTCGAGTTCCAACAGTACCGCGCGCACGACCGCCGGCGAAGTGCGCGACAGCCGTACCAGATCATCGATCGACACCGGTGTCGGTTCGAGCAAGCCGACAATGCGAGCGCGTTCGTCGTCGCCGGGTTCGGCATCGAGCGGGCCCAGAACATCGTGCGAACCCAGGGTCAGGCGGCCGGCGTGGACTTAGCCCCGATCTTACCTTCGCTGCCGTTCAGAAGCCGGGCGATATTGGCCCGGTGCATGAGCCAGAGCAGGACGCTGAGCAATAGGAATAGAGTGGCGGCGCGCGGTTGGCCGAAGAGCCACAGCGCCGGCGGCGTCAGCGCGCTGGCAATTAGGGCGGCGAGCGAAGAGTAGCGGCTCAGTGCCGCAACGGCGAGCCAGATGGCGCAGAAGATCAGCGCGCCCGGCCAATAGAGGCCGATCAGCACGCCGATATAGACGGCGACGCCTTTGCCGCCCTTGAACTTGAGCCACACCGGAAAAAGATGGCCGAGAAAAGCGCCGGCCCCCGCGTATAGCGCCGCCTCGGCGCCGGAATAATGCGCCGCGAGCCACACCGCCAGCGTGCCCTTGAGCGCGTCACACAGCAAGGTCGCGGCGGCGAGGCCCTTGCGGCCGGTGCGCAACACATTGGTGGCGCCGATATTGCCAGAGCCGACAGTCCGGATATCCGGGCCGCCGGCCGCGCGCGTGAACAGCAGGCCGAATGGGATGGCTCCGAATTGATAGCCGACGAGGAACGCTAGTTCGTTGGTCATACGTATTCGTAGACGGTGCGGCCGGCGACGATGGTGCGAACCACGCGGCCGGTCAGCTTGGCATCATCGAACGGCGTGTTCTTGCATTTCGATTTGAGTTCGGCCGCATCGAGCACCCATGGCAGATCGAGATCGACGACAATGACGTCGGCCGGTGCGCCGTTCTTGAGCGTGCCGCCGGGCAGGCCGAGCAGGTCGGCCGGCCGCGTCGACATGGCGCGCAGCAAGGTCGCCAACTCGATCTCGCCGGAATGCACCAGGCGCAAACCGGAGACCAGCATGGTCTCCAGCCCGATCGCGCCGGGCGCGGCCTCCGCGAACGGCAGGCGCTTGGTCTCGACGTCCTGCGGATTGTGGTCCGACATCACTATGTCGATGAGCCCGTTCGAAACTGCGGCAATCAGCAGCTTGCGGTCGTCCTCGGCGCGCAGCGGCGGCGATACTTTCAGGAACGTGCGGTAGGGCCCGATGTCGTTTTCGTTGAGCGTGATGTGGTTGATCGAGCACGAGGCAGTGACACTGAGGCCGGCCTCCTTGGCGCGGCGCAGCACCTCGAGCGATTCCCCGCAGGTGATCGAGGCGGCGTGGTAGCGCCCGCCCGACAGCGCCACCAGGCGAAGGTCGCGCTCCAGCATGACCGTTTCCGCCGCCTTCGGAATGCCGAGCAGGCCGAGGCGTGCGCCGAATTCGCCTTCGTTCATCACGCCGTCGCCGATAAGATCCGGATCCTCGGTGTGATGCACGATCAGCGCGTCGAAATCGCCGGCGTAAGTGAGCGCGCGCCGCATCACCTGCGCGTTGGTCACGCTCTTGTCGCCGTCGGTGAAGGCGACCGCGCCCGCCGCCTTGAGCAGACCGATCTCGGTCATCTCCTTGCCTTCGAGCCCTTTGGTGAGCGCCGCCATCGGATGCACGTGCACGATCGCGGTGTCGCGCGCGCGGCGCAGCACGAAATCCACCGTCGCCGGATCGTCGATCACCGGCGACGTGTTGGGCTGGCAGACGATGGTGGTGACGCCGCCGGCAGCCGCCGCCTGGCTTGCCGAGGCGAAGGTCTCGCGGTGACCGCCGCCGGGCTCGCCGACGAAGGCGCGCATATCGACGAGACCGGGCGCGACCAGCTTGCCGCGGCAATCGACCACATCGGTGCCTTCCGGCACACCGCCGGCGCCGATGCCCTTCTTCGCTTCGCGGATGACGCCGTCGGCGATCAGCAGGTCGCCGACGATATCGAAGTCGCGCGACGGATCGACGATCCGGGCGTTGGCGAGCAGGATCGGGCGGCGATCAGACAACATTTTGCAACTTCATGTCAGGCGTTTGGCAGGTTACGCGACAAAGCTTCCAGCACGGCCATGCGAATGGCCACGCCCATTTCGACCTGTTCGCGGATCAGCGACTGCGCGCCGTCGGCGACGATCGAGTCGATTTCGACGCCGCGGTTCATCGGCCCCGGATGCATGACCAGCGCGCCGGGCTTGGCGTAGCTGAGCTTCTTTTCGTCGAGACCGTAAAAGTGAAAGTACTCCGAGATCGATGGCACGTATGAGCCGTTCATGCGTTCGCGCTGCAGTCGCAACATCATCACGATGTCGGCGCCGTTGAGGCCCTCGCGCATGTCGCGTGCGACTTCGACGCCGAAGTGCTCGATACCGGGCGGCAGCAGCGTCGAGGGAGCGACCACGCGCACGCGCGCGCCCATGGCGTTGAGCAGGATGATGTTGGAGCGGGCGACCCGCGAGTGCAGGATGTCGCCGCAGATCGCCACCAGCAGACCTTCGATGCCGCCTTTGTTGCGGCGGATGGTGAGCGCATCGAGCAGCGCCTGCGTCGGGTGCTCGTGCGAGCCGTCGCCGGCATTGATCACCGAGCAGTCGAGCTTGCTCGCCAAAAGTTCGACCGCGCCGGAGGATTGGTGGCGTACTACCAGGATATCGGGATGCATGGCATTGAGCGTGATCGCGGTGTCGATCAGCGTCTCGCCCTTGCGCATCGAGGACGAACTCGTCGACATGTTCATCACGTCGGCGCCGAGCCGCTTGCCGGCCAATTCGAACGACGACTGCGTGCGCGTCGATACCTCGAAGAACATGTTGATCTGCGTGCGGCCACGCAGCGAGGTGCGCTTCTTTTCGACCTGGCGGTTAAGTTCGACGAATTCCTCGCCGAGATCGAGCAGGCCGGAAATCTCCTCGTGCGAAAGTCCTTCGATCCCCAACAGATGCCGTTGGTTGAGGACGAACGAGGATTTCGGCGCCATGTTCATTAAAGCGATTGCTATAGGCGGAACCAGGGTTCCCGGCAAGGCCCGGCGATGGAACGTCCACACAGAAGCGTTACCGCATGAGTAACAGTTAACGGAACGTGCGGCGACGGGAGGTGTTGGCCGTGTGTGTCTGGCGGCGACGTCGCCGGAACCGGTCTTGCTGCGGCGGGACCGTCTACGACGACAAACCGGAGGAACGCCCGCATGAAGGGCGAAGGAGCGAACAGAAACGGAGATGAACCATGACAAGGATTTCGAAATATGCCGCGGCTGCGGTCTTTACCGGCGCGCTTGCGCTGGCCGCTGCGACCCCGAGCCAGGCGCGCTGGCACGATGGCCACGATTGGCATAACGGCGCAGGTGCCGCGATCGGTTTCGGCGTGGGTGCGTTGGCCGGCGCGGCTGCGGCCAATGCGGCGTATCCGGGCTACTATGGCTACGATTATGGTTACGCGCCGGGCTACGCCTACGAGCCGGCTCCGTACGACTCATATGCCTACGCACCGGCCTACAACAGTTACCGCAGCAACGGCGTGCCGGCCTGTGCCGGCGACCTCGGCTATGGCCGGCCAGACTACAGCTCCTGCTGATCAGGCCAAATGGAAGCGGGCCGATCGCGTAGCGTAATGATCGACCCCGAAAGGGCGGGCTTTCCGAGTCCGCCCTCTCGCTATGTGTCCAGCCGGGCGAGACGATCGAGCGCGCCCTGCAGGATATACATGGCGGCGTGCTGATCGATCACCGCAGCGCGTTTCTTGCGGCTGACGTCATGGCCGATCAATTCGCGTTCGACCGCGGCGGTCGATAGCCGCTCGTCCCAGAACGCGATCGGCAATTCGGTGAGCTTGGCGAAATTGCGCGCGAAGGCGCGGGTCGATTGCGCGCGCGGGCCTTCCGAGCCGTCCATGTTGATGGGCAGGCCAAGCACGAAGCCGATGGCGTTGCGCTCGGCGGCGAGCGCCAGCAGGCGCTTGGCATCAGCGGTGAACGTCTTGCGCGCGACGGTCCCGACCCCTGCCGCCAGCCTGCGGTCGGGGTCGCTTGAGGCGACGCCGATGGTCTTGGTGCCGAGATCGAGGCCGATCAACGACCCGCGAGCAGGCAACAGGGCCGCGATATCAAGCAGAGGTCCGACCGCCATTGTCAGGCGGTGCCCGGCGGATCGTCGGGATCGAGCGAGTTCACCAGGCGCTTATAGGCGTTCTTGTCGGCGGACCCAAGTTTGGCGAGCGCGTCGCGTGCTGTGTCGTAGGCGCTTGTCTTGCGCCGCTGTTTGATCTCGTCGATTTTCTGCATGGCATCGTTGAGACTTTTCAGTGCGTCAGCAGCTTCGTCATTGCCCTTCAGCGCATCCGGCGCGGCTTTGGCCAGCGCGGCAACGATGTCGTTGAGCCAGCCGATCTGGCTGCCATAGCTCGCCACATCTTCGGTGACTTCGCGCTCGACCGCCGGATTGCCGGCGAAATTGACCGACACGCGCGGCGACCAGAAATCGAAGCTCTGGAAGTTGCCGCCCGCGCCGGGAAACATGATGTTCAGTGGATTGGGGAATGTGTACATGGCGCGTTCTCCTTCCCGGCAGACGGCAAAGTCTATCACGCCACCGTGCCCGGCGGCAGCGCGGCGGCGTGCGCTGCGATCGCGCCGGAAGTGGCTAACCAGACTTGGTCGTCGGCGCGCCGCACGATGTTATTGAGCGCGCGCGCCAGGTGCTTGAAGCGGTGCGGTTGGCCGACGATGTAGGGATGCAGCGCGATGCCCATGACCAGCGGACGCTTGGCGCATTCGCCGTGCAGCAGGTCGAAGGCATCGACGATCATGTCGGCGAACTCGCCGCCCTCGCGCTTGCGCGCGACGATCTGCGGGATGTCGTTGAGTTCCTGTGGATAGGGAACCGACAGGATGCGGCTCTTGCGTGTCTTCATCCAGGTCGGCTGGTCGTCGTGGCACCAGTCGAGCAGGTAGCTATAACCGGCCTCCTGCAGCAGATCGGGCGTCACCTGCGACTGCGAGATCCAGGGTCCAAGCCAGCCGCGCGGGCGCGCTCCTGAGTGTTTCTCGATCGCGGCGGCGGTCTCCGCGATCAGCGCGCGCTCATCGTCCTCGCCGAGCGTGCCCTGGCGCTCGGAATTGCTGCGGCCGTGGCCGACGATCTCCGCGCCGGGAAAGGCCGCGACCGCCTGCGGCGCGTGCGCATATATGTCTGCATTGACCAGGAGCGACACCGGCAATTTTAACTCGGCAAACAGCTCTGCCAGGCGAAACACCCCGGCGCGGTTGCCGTAGTCGCGCCAAGCGTAGTTGAGCACGTCCGGCTGCGGTCCGCCGGGCGCCAGTTCGGCGCCGAGCCCCTCGCCGAACGAGAACCATTCGAGATTGAGGGCGACATAGACTGCCAGCCGTTTGCCGCCGGGCCAATCGTAGACCGGGCGGGCAGGGATCGGCGAATAGGGGTAGCGGTCGTGGGTGCGGGCAGGGCTCATGCGAGGATGATACCTTGTCTTTGTCGTACCCGCGAAGGCGGGGATCGAGCGACGACGCGCGGGGGACAAATCCTCACGGCGCTGTGATTATAGTCATAAAGGTTGCGCCGTCTGGCGCGCGGTTTATGTCATTGCCGAGCGCCATTCGCAGGAGTCGCCGATGCACACCCATTCGATCGAGCCCTGGCAGCACAGCCACGTTTTCCTGGGGGACAAGCACGACCGCCACGAGCGGCGCACCTGGTTCGTGGTGGCGCTCACCGCGGCGATGATGGTGGCGGAAATCGTCGGCGGTACCCTGTTCGGCTCGATGGCGGTGGTGGCCGACGGCTGGCACATGTCGACCCATGCCGGCGCGCTGACTATCGCCGCGCTCGCCTACCGCTTCGCCCGCCGCCACGCACACGACCCGCGCTTCACCTTCGGCACCGGCAAGATGGGCGAACTGGCGGCGTTCTGCAGCGCCGTGATCCTGGCGCTGATCGCGGCGGCGATCGGCTACGAAGCGCTGACGCGGCTTTATGCGCCTGTCGCCATCCATTTCCGCGAGGCGATCGCACTGGCAGCGGTCGGGCTGCTGGTTAACCTGGCGAGCGCCTGGCTGCTGTTTGACAGTGACCACCACCACGGTCACGCGCACGACAAAGATGACCATGGCCGTCATCACCACCACCACGACCACGACGCCCATCATCACCATGGCCACGACAGCAATCTGCGTGCGGCTTACGTGCACGTGCTTGCCGACGCGCTGACCTCGGTCTTGGCGATCGTCGCCCTGTCGTGCGGGCTCGCCTTCGGCTGGGTGTGGATGGACCCGTTGATGGCGCTGGTCGGCGTCGCCGTGATTTTGAGCTGGTCGTTCGGGCTGATCCGCGCCTCCGGCACGGTGCTGCTTGACATGGTGCCGGACCGGCGTCTTGCCGGCCATATCCGCAAGCATCTCGAGGTCGACGGCGACCGGGTCTGCGATCTGCATCTGTGGCGGCTCGGGCCGGGCCACACCGGCCTGATTGCCTCGGTGGTGTCGGACCGCCCGCAGGCGCCTTCAGCCTACAAGGCGCGGCTCGCCGGCATCGCTGGCCTGTCGCACGTGACCATTGAGGTGCACCGCTGCCCGGACCACGACCGCAAGGCGGCGTAGCATTGCGGCACTAAATGGCCGTCTGCTATACGCGGCTGCATCCATTGAGGTTCTGATGTCCGTCGACGCCGATACCGTCCGCCGCATCGCGCATCTGGCGCGCATCGCCGTCGCCGAGAGCGAGGTCGAGCACCTGCGCGGCGAGCTCAACGCCATGCTCGACTTCGTCGAGCAATTGCAGGAGGTGAACGTCGAAGGCGTCGAACCGATGACCTCGGTGACGCCGATGGCGATGAAGAAACGCGCAGACGTCGTCACCGACGGCGGCATCGCCAGCGATGTCGTGAAGAACGCACCGGCGAGCGAGGACAACTTTTTCCTTGTCCCCAAAGTGGTGGAATGATGTGCATCGCCTGTGAGCTCAGTTTCTGGAACATGATCGACGCTCTGCCGCCGGAGGACCAAGAACGGGTCCTACGCGAGCAGGCCGCGCGCTTTGCCTGCGATACAGGCGACGGCGCGGCGCCGCCGCAGCCCGCCGCGGATGAGCGCGAACCAGTCGTGAAAAGCCGTGAGTGATCTGAATTCGCTCACGCTGGCGGAAGCGCGCGCCGGTCTGAGGAAGAAAAGCTTCTCCGCCGTTGAACTCGCCGACGCGCATCTTTCGGCCATCGAAAAAGCGCGCGCGCTCAACGCCTATGTGCTGGAAACGCCCGCGCGCGCCGCTGCCATGGCCAAAGCCTCGGATGCGCGTATCGCCGCCGGCAAGGCCGGGCCCTTGGAAGGCATTCCGCTCGCGGTCAAGGACATGTTCTGCACCGAAGGCGTGCGCTCGACCGCGTGTTCGCACATGCTCGATAATTTCGTGCCGACTTACGACTCCACCGTGACCGCCAATCTGTGGCGCGACGGTGCGGCGCTGCTCGGCAAGACCAACAATGACGAGTTCGCCATGGGCTCGTCGAACGAGACCTCGCATTTCGGCCCGGTGATCTCGCCGTGGCGCCGGAAAGGCGCCAACACGCCGCTGACGCCGGGCGGCTCGTCGGGCGGCTCGGCCGCGGCGGTGGCGGCGCAATTGTGTCTGGGTGCGACCGGCACCGACACCGGCGGTTCAATCCGCCAGCCGGCGGCCTTCACCGGCACGGTCGGCATCAAGCCGACCTACGGCCGTTGCTCGCGCTGGGGCATCGTCGCCTTCGCGTCGTCGCTCGATCAGGCCGGTCCTTTTGCGCGCACCGTGCGCGATGCTGCGATCCTGCTGCGCTCGATGGCGGGTCCCGATGCCAAGGATACGACCTGTGCCGATATGGCGGTGCCGGATTACGAGGCGGCGGTCGGCAAATCGATCAAGGGCCTGCGCATCGGCATCCCCAAGGAGTACCGGCTCGACGGCATGCCCGCCGAAATCGAGAAGATTTGGCAGCAGGGCAGAGAGTGGCTCAAGGCCGCCGGAGCCGAACTGGTCGAGGTATCGCTGCCGCACACCAAATATGCATTGCCTGCTTATTATATTGTCGCGCCGGCGGAAGCCTCGTCCAATCTCGCTCGCTACGACGGCGTGCGCTACGGCCTGCGCGAGCAGGGCCGTGATATCATCGACATGTATGAGAAGACACGCAGCGCCGGCTTCGGCGCCGAGGTCCGCCGGCGGGTGATGATCGGCACCTATGTGCTCTCGGCCGGCTACTATGATGCCTACTACTTACGTGCCCAGAAGGTACGCACGCTGATCAAGAAAGACTTCGAGGACTGCTTCAAGGCCGGCGTGCACGCCATGCTCACCCCGGCGACGCCGTCGGCCGCTTTCGGGCTCGGCGAGAAGGGCCAGGCCGATCCGGTCGAGATGTATTTGAACGACGTGTTCACGGTGACGGTGAACATGGCCGGTCTGCCGGGGATTTCGGTGCCGGCGGGCCTCGACGGGCAGGGCCTGCCGCTCGGTCTGCAATTGATCGGCCGGCCGTTCGACGAGGAGACGCTGTTCTGCGGCGGCGTCCGTGATCGAGCAGGCGGCCGGGACAGTTCAGTCCGCAGAGCGGTGGTGGTAGCGAAAGCTGCTGAGATTTCCGGTTGACATTCGCCTGGAAATAGGTACTGTATACCTATACATATTTTAGGGTACCTATCCGTTGGAGCCAAGCCATGGGCAAATACGAACCCTTGACCAAATTTCTTCGTGCGCAGTCCAAAGACTACGTCGAAATGACATTTGACGAAATTGAGAAAGTCATCGGAGCCGCGCTACCGCCCAGCGTGCGCTATCATCGCGCATTTTGGAGCAACAACGCGGACAATAACGTCATGACCAAAGCTTGGCTGGAAGCCGGGTTCCGCAGCGCGCGCGTCGATATGAAAGCGGGGAAACTGACTTTCCGACGCCATCCTCCGAAGGCTCTTGATAAGGCGGACAAAAAGACCGCCCGAAAACGGTATGGGTCCCTGAAACGCCATCCACTCATCGGTGCGATGAGGGGGACGGTGTGGATCGCGCCGGGAACGGATTTGACCGCGCCTGCCGATCCCGACTGGGGCGAAGTTGCTTACGGCGACAAGACTTGGGACGGCGTTAAATGACCGCGTCGTCCCCACTGTTGCTCGATACCTGCGCGGCGATCTGGTTTGCCGACGACTTGCCGATGGCAAACGCGGCGATCAATGCCATGAACGAAGCCTTCGCCGAAAACGTGTCGGCCTATGTGTCGCCGATCTCTGCGTGGGAAATCGGAATTCTTTGCGCGCGCGGCCGGATGCGGTTTCCCGTGCCACCGCAATCGTGGTTCAAGCGGCTTCGCAGTTTTGAAGGGATTGCGCTCGTCGATTTGTCACCCGAGATTTTAGTCGCGTCTTCGTTTCTGCCTGGCGACCCGCCGCGCGATCCTGCCGACCGTGTCTTGGCCGCCACCGCGCGCGAATACGGTTACACGCTGGTCACGCGTGACCGGCCATTGCTGGACTATGCCGAGCAAGGGTATTTGAAAGCCCTAGCCTGCTAACGCCGATTTACCGATCGGCCGATGCGATTGGCGGCAGATCCTGGTCGCCGTTGATCACGGTTTTGCCGCCCAGCTCGCCGCCGCCGAAGATAAAGATCACCGCCGCCAAGGCGACGAGGCCGCCGACGATGATGCCGAAGGTGCCGTTGTCCTCTTTCATGGTGTCCGCTCTTTAACCTGCTGTCTGATTGTCCGCTGTTTGAAGGACGCTCGTCGTACGCGCGCCTGCGCACGAGGCGAGGCCGCCAACAATCAGGCAGGATTTGGGCCACGCGAGAGCCCGGCCCCGTGATACGCCTACGGGTGTGGCGGCCTGCCTGTGCAAACAGGCCGCGAGACGAATACATTTGAAAAGTCATGCAAAACAATGGCGCTGCCAAAGGGTATTGGCCTACTCTGGGTTGGGGCTGCGCGGCAGAGGGCTAGGTTGCTTGCCCCAGAAGCAGGGCGGGAACCGTAAGTGATGCAAGAAACGACACGCGCCGCGCTCGAGGACATGCTCGACGCGTTCACGCAAGGCAACACCGACCGGCTCGCCACCCGTTACCACGACGACATCGACTGGCTTTTTTACGCACCAGTGGCGTTGTTTCCCTTCGCCGGAGCCCGCCGCGGCAAGGCCGAAGTGCTCAAGGGCTATGCCCTGATGTACGACATCTTCCGCCTCACGAATTACAAAGTCGCGGTGACGCTGGTGGACGGCGACCGCGCCGCCACTTTGTCCGATGTCCAGATGGTGCAACGTGCGACCGGCCGCACCATCCGCTCGCGCATTGCCAGCTTCCACCGCTTCCATGACGGCAGACTTATCGAGTACCGAGGCTTTACCGACAGCTTCGACTCGGTGGAACAGGCGCTCGGGCGCGAATTGCAGCTCTAGGTTTCGTGCGCTGGCTGCAGGCCGTACCGGCGGTACACGGCCGCGGCGGCGGGCGCGGTGAGAAAGCCGGCGAGCGTGCGGGCGGCGTCCGCCTGTTTGGCCCTGGCGGCGATGCCGCTTGAAAAAATCGTCGTCTTTTGGATCTCCGCCGGCAGCGGACCGACCAGGTCGATGCCGGGAAAATGTGACAGCTCGCTCTCCTGCTGGAAACCGATCTCGGCCTCGCCATTGGCGATCAAACTGCCGACGAAGGCGCCGGTCGGCGCCAGCCGCAGCTTCGGCCTAATCTTGTCGTCGATGCCGAGGCGGTCGAACAGGCTGAGGACGTAGTTGCCGCTCGGGCCGGTGGAGTAGCCGATGGTCTGGGCGGCCAGCAGTGCAGCCATCAAGGCGGCGGTCGTGCCGATATCGGGCTTGGCCGCGCCAGCGCGCACCGCGACGCCGACCCCGGACGAGGCGAGATCGGCGCGGCTGCCCGCTTTGAGCGTTCCGGAGGCAAGGAAGGCGTCGATGTCGTCGCTCGCCATGATCAAGAGGTCGAAGGGCTCGCCGGCGGCGATGCGCTTCTTCACGTCGACGGTCCCGGTGAAGCTGGTCGTGACCTTGTGCCCAGTTGCCCGCTCGAATTCCGGCAGCAGATCGCGGTAGGCCTGCTCGGTGGCAAGCGTCGATAGGACAGTGATGTCAGCCATGTTTTCCCCGCCTTATGTCTGGTCTGCCGGCTTGCGCCGCGATACATAGTTGCCGCCATGAGCGTGCAAAGCAAACCCAGCAAACTGATCAAAGGCGCGAGCGGCGACTGGGAAGTCGTCATCGGCATGGAAGTGCATGCCCAGGTGACGTCACGATCGAAGCTGTTCTCCGGTGCCTCGACCGAATTCGGCGGCGAACCCAACAGCCACGTGTCGCTGGTCGATGCCGCGATGCCGGGCATGCTGCCGGTGATTAACGAGGAATGCGTCAAGCAAGCGATCCGCACCGGGCTCGGGCTGAACGCGAAGATCAATCGCAAGTCGGTGTTCGACCGCAAGAATTATTTCTATCCCGACCTGCCGCAGGGCTACCAGATCAGCCAGTACAAGTCGCCGATCGTCGGCGAAGGCGAGGTGATCGTCGATCTCGAGGATGGCGAGGCCGTCACCGTCGGCATCGAGCGGTTGCATCTCGAGCAGGACGCCGGCAAATCGCTGCACGACCAGCATCCGAATATGAGCGCGATCGACCTCAATCGCTCGGGCGTGGCGCTGATGGAGATCGTGTCGAAGCCGGACATCCGCTCGGCCGAGGAGGCGATGGCGTTCCTCACCAAGATGCGCACGATCCTGCGCTACCTCGGCACCTGCGACGGCAACATGGAGGAAGGCTCGCTGCGCGCCGACGTCAACGTCTCGGTGCGCAGGCCGGGCGCGCCGCTGAATACGCGTTGCGAAATCAAAAATATGAACTCGATCCGGTTCATCGGCGAGGCAATAGAATACGAGGCGCGCCGGCAGATCGACATCATCGAGGATGGCGGGGCGATCGATCAGGAAACGCGGCTGTTCGATCCCGGCAAGGGCGAAACGCGTTCCATGCGCTCCAAGGAAGAGGCGCACGACTACCGCTATTTCCCGGATCCCGATCTGCTGCCGCTGGAATTCGACGCGGCTTACGTGGATGCGCTGAAGGCGCATTTGCCGGAACTGCCGGACGAGAAAAAGGCGCGGTTTATCCGCAACTATGGACTTGCGGCCTATCAGGCCGACGTTTTAGTGGCTGAAAAGGAAGTCGCGCAATTTTTTGAAGATGCCTTACGTGAGGCTGTCGCTTCCAGTTCTGAAACAACGCCAAATCCGAGCACATCCACTACGCCGTCTCGCGGACACGATGTAGGTCTGTCTTCGTCGGTTCCACCCGAGAAGTTCTCCTCGATAGTGTCAAGTACTGCAAGTTTCACGATTAATAACCTGTTTGGCCACCTCAATGCCGCTGGCAAAGAAATTAGTCAGTCGCCGATTTCGCCTACACAATTAGGGCAGATAATCTATCTGATCGTCGCTGGCACGATTTCCGGAAAAATCGCCAAAGACCTGTTCGAGATCGTCTGGAACGAGGGCGGCGATCCGCGCGCCGTCGTCGAGCAGCGCGGCATGAAGCAGGTCACCGACGTCGGCGCGATCGAAAAGACCGTCGACGACATCATCACCAAGAATCCGGATAAGGTTTCAGACGCCAAGACCAATCCGAAAGCGATTGGTTGGTTTGTCGGCCAGGTGATGAAGGCCTCGGGCGGCAAAGCGAGCCCGCAGGCGGTCAACGAAATCCTGAAAAAGAAACTCGGACTCTGATCCGCGCGCCAATCGCACTCGCCTGCATCCGATTTAGGTGCAATGCGGTAATCGGGTGAGCAAAATTCCATTTCAAATTCGAATCGGCATGCGTCGAACGCCAAAACTTCCGCGTAGGCGAACGCATGTCAGCAAATCACTCGTCACTGATTCGCTCGTTTTTGATCAATTCCGGCCCGTGCACGCCGTTTTGTGAAGCAAATTGTGAAAAAAATTTTGGCCTGTGCATTTGTTGTCAAGACGCATGTCGTCGATGCAAATTTATTCGCGCGTGCGCGTAAAGTTTTCGCCGCGCTGCAGTGCTTGGCAGTGACCAGCATAGCAAAAAATCCTTATTTAATCGTGCTTTCTTGCATGTTGCGTGCGAGGAACATGATCGTGCTGCACGCGATCGTCGCGCAGGATGTCGTATCGCGAACGCGCGATGTCGGCGACGTTGCTTGGTGCGTTGCATGACGCGGATACACGCTTTGTTAAGTGGAACACTGTTTTTTTCATTGCGCTGTAGTAAACGGAATGCAGTGCGTGTCGATCCGCGACCGTACTGATGCAGACATCCGCCACTATCCGTGGCTAGGAGGGCAGCAATGGCGAAACGTAGAAAGAAGAAGGCAGCGAAGAAGAAGAAGAAGCTCTAGTAGCTTCTTTTGAATCTTCGAGCTCTTCGTTTCGAAGATTGCGTCATACGGGCCGGGTTGCGTTGTAGTGCGACGAGCGCGATGCAGTTGCTCTGCGGCGCCCCGGTTCCGATGACAACAGAGGGCGTCGGCGAGACCTCGAGTCTCGCCGACGCCCTCGGCACGTTTGCATCGCTTCGAGTCTTCTAAAGCGCGGCAGCGCGTCGCTTAGTTCGCGGTCTTGAGCCGCTTGTTGCACGCGCTCCAGTATTTCGGCCACTTCATTCCTTTCTTGATCTTGCCGGCGGCCTTGGCTTCTTTCCATTCGGCGGCGCACTTCCTCGGCCGCTCACGCGCGGCGAGTTGCCCCGGCGTCGGTGGCTTCTTGGTCTTGGCTTGCTTGTTCTCCGGCGTCGGCGCGGTCGACTGCGCCGCTGCGTTCGGCGCGAGCGCAGCTAAAGGCGCGGCGATGAGACCGGCCGCCAGCAGGGCGGCGAACAGTGCTTTGGACATGAATCCCCCATCCTTGTTTACGCGTTACGCGGTCGCCGGGGTCTGGCCGCTTGCGGCCACCCCCTGCAACCTGTATTCAAGAATAACTATCTCAGGTTGTATTCGTCCAGACTTAATCCGCTGGGCCGCAGGAAAACGCTGGTCTGAAAGGCGTTTGCGAGAGTTGCGCAAGACCACCGCGGGCCTTAGGTCTGACCGTCATTGGCAGCAGTTTGATTGAAACGGAGCAGGGACATGGCACGCGGCAAGGCGAAGCGGACGGCGAAACCGAAAAAGGCTGCGGCGAAAACCAAAACCAGCAAGAAGGTGGCCAAGGTCAAGGCGGCCAAACCGATTGAGCTTTACTACTGGCCGACGCCGAACGGCTTCAAGATTTCGATCATGCTGGAAGAATGTGGGCTTCCTTACACCTTGGTTCCGGTGAACATTTCCAAGGGCGAGCAGTTCAAGCCGGACTTCCTGAAGATTTCCCCGAACAACCGCATGCCGGCGATTATCGATCCGGCCGGCCCCGGCGGACGGCCGATCTCGATCTTCGAGTCCGGCGCCATCCTGCAATATCTTGGGCGCAAGACCGGCAAGTTCTATCCGAAAGACGAGCGCCAACGCGTCGACGTCGAGCAGTGGCTGTTCTGGCAGATGGGCGGCGTCGGCCCGATGGCGGGGCAGGTGCATCATTTCAAGAATTACGCGGTAGAGACGCTCACCTACGCGATCAATCGCTACATCAACGAGGTCAACCGACTCTACGGCGTGATGAACCTGCGGCTCAAGGACCGCGAATTCATCGCCGGCAAATATTCGATCGCCGACATGGCACTGGTCGGCTGGGTCAATGGCTGGGAGCGGCAGGGCCAGGACATCAACGAGTTTCCCAACCTGCGTCGCTGGCTCGACACCATGAAGGCGCGCCCCGCGGTCAAACGCGGCATGGCGCTCGGCCTCGAACTGCGCCAGGGCATCGATATGAAGGATCCCAAGGTGCAGGCGGTATTATTCGGGCAGCGCGCACGCACGGCATAGACGCCGCACGCCGCGCATTGTCGCCTGGGTGGTTAGTCAGCGCTTACCCAGCGCGGTTAGCGTTTCCTCAATTGCGGCCAGAGGCAATTCTGTTTCGCCCGTAAATACGGGCTTTTCACACATTTGCGCGCGCAGCCGCCGCGCGTGCATTCACATTCGATTCATTGCAACGCTTAAACTGTCATTCAAATTTTCTCCCGATGATCGCCTCACTCGGACGAAAGAATTTTCGCCGGGCAACAGGGACGAGCGATCGGCCGCGGGGGCGGACGATCGCGATCATGGGGAGGCCTCAATGGCACTCGAATTTACTGCACCTTACGCCGTCGAGCCGCAGGACGCGGAAGGCTGCTTTGCGCTTGGCATGAACTACTCGATCGGTGCCGGCATTACGGCCGATCTGATCGAAGCGCACAAGTGGTTCAACATCGCGGCCATGCGGGGGCATGCCGACGGTGCGCGGCTGCGCCGCGAAATCGCCGAGCAAATGGCCGACGCCGAAATCGGCCGCGCCCAGCGCGCCGCGCGCGATTGGCTCAAGAGCCATCCGCAGCCGGCGCAGGCGCCGGCGATTCGCGTCGCCGCGTGATACGCTAGCCCGCGACGAAGCGCGCCAGTTCGGCGCGCAGCGTCGCGAGCAGGCTCGGCCAATCACCAAGCGCGTGCTGGCGGAACAGCCGTGCCTGCGGGTACCAGGGACTGCTCTCACCATTGAGAGTCCAGCGCCAGTCCGGCGCGAAGGGCAGCATCACCCAGGCCGGACGCCCAAGCGCCCCAGCGAGATGCACCACCGACGTATCGACTGAAATCGAAAGATCGGCGAGCGCTGCGACCGCCGCGGTGTCGGCCATGTCGGACAAATCGCCGCCGAGATGAGTGACGCTGGCGTGGCGCACCAGCACGTTGGCATCGTCGCCGCGCAGCTCGCGCTGGATGCTCAGGAAGGAAACGCCATCGAGGCCGAACAGCGTCTCGAGCATCGAAAGATCGATCGAACGGTTGCGGTCGTTGGCGTGGCTGACGTTGCCGGCCCAGGCGAGAGCGACGCGTTTGCCTGGCAGCACCTCGATGTGCGACCGCCATTTTGCAAGGCGGCTTTCGTCGGCGTGCAGATAAGGGATATTGCCAGGGATGCTCGAAGGCCCGGTCTTGAGCGCCAGCGGCAGGCTGCCGAGCGGACAATGGACGTCATAGGCAGGCAGCGCTTCGCCGCGCGCGTGGCAAGCGGTGACGCCGTCGAGTCCGGCCAGCAAAGTTTTCAATTCGGGTTGAACTTCGAGCACGACGGTCGCGCCGCTGCGCGCCAGGAGTGGGGCATAGCGCGCGAACTGGATGGTGTCGCCCAAGCCCTGTTCGGCGTGCAACAAGATGGTCTTGCGGGCGAGCGGATATTCGCCAAGCCAGAGCGGCTTGCCGTAGCCGCGGCGGGTGTCGGTCATGCCGCTGCGTTTCCAGCGCCATTCGTATTGGGCAAAGCCGCGCGGCAGGTCGCCCAGCGTGAGCAGGCTGAGCGCCCGATTGAATTGGGCGTCGGCGTAGTCCTTTTGCAGCGCGACGGCCTTATCGAAGCTTGCGATGGCTTCCGCGTGGCGGTTGAGCGCCTGCAGCGCGCGGCCGCGATTGTTCCAAGCCTGGACATGATTGGGAGCGGCGGCGAGCGTGCCATCGAAAGCGGCGAGAGCGTCCGCATAGCGGCCAAGATCCAAGAGCGCATTGCCGCGATTGTAGAGTGCGCCCGGATGCCCCGGCATCAGCGCCAGCGCGGCATCGAAATCGGCGAGCGCCTCGTCGGTACGGCCAAGTTTCGCATGTGCGACGCCACGCTCGCGCAGCACATCACCATGCCTCGGGTTGCGCGTCAGAACCTCATTGAAGCTGGCGAGGGCGTCCTGCGAGCGGCCAAGTGCGAGCAGTGCGTTGCCGCGATTTTCCAGCGCGTTCAGATCGCCCGGCCGCAACGTCAGCGCTCTGTCGAGGCAATCGAGCGCCTCGGGGTCGCGCTTAAGCGCATGCAGGACATTGGCGAGATTCATCCAGGCATCGGGCGCTTGCGGATTGATCTTGAGCGCGGCCGACATCAGGCGGTAGGCCTCGCCCATCTGGCCGGCTTGGGCTTTGGTTAGCCCGAGCAGATGCAGCGCGTCGAAATGATCGGGCACCGCCTTCAGCACGCGCGCGTAAAGCTTCTCAGCCTCGCGCAGCCGCCCCTGTTGGTGGAGGCTGACCGCGTCCTGCATCGTCTGCTGCAAATTGAAACGGGGTGGCTGCGCCATGGCGCGCGATATGGCCCCGGTTCTTGCGAGCGCGCAAGCATGTCAACCGCACGTTAGTGCGCGCTGACGGCATTCGGCCGCACTAGTCGTCGTGCTGCGTGCGATGGCGCTTGGCAGGCCGCTCTTCGGGGCCGGTATAGAACAAATTCCGGTCGCAAAAGCCGCCCATGCCGTGCACGGTCTGCATGCATTGCTCCCAGGTGACGAAGCCGCAATTGCGGGCGCCGCCGCCTCTGCCGCTGCCAAAGGTCGCGCACCATTTATAGGGCTCGGCGTGGCCCGCCGTCGGCATGAACAGGGCTGGCGCCGCAAGCATCACGACGATGGCCGATGGCAGCCAAAATCTCTGCATCGCACGTCTCCCGGTGGTGGTCGCAATTCGGCTATCGACGTTTGTTCGGTGACTTGGTGGGCCGTTCAGCAGGGCCTTCGTAAAACAGGTTACGCTCGCAGTCGCCGCCAATGCCGCTGACCGTGGCCATGCATTGTGCGAGGGTCGAAAAGCCGCAGTTTCTGCCGCCGTCGCCCATGCCGCCGTATTGCGCGCACCAGGGATATTCGATCGCGGCGGCCGGACGGGGAAACGCGGTCAGAGGTGCGAGGACAATGACGGCGAATAGGATTGAGTTCAACCTCGTCATGACAGCCGTCCCGATTGGCAGGCGATATTGTGGATGGTAACCCGCGGCTTGGCTCTTTAGTTCGGGCATCGTCAAATTTTATGCGGCGGTAAGCTGCGCGCCGTCAGCTTTTCTGCGCCCAAAGTTGATACATGCCTGAGAAGGTATCAGGGTATTGGGTTTCGATTGCGTGCCATTTGTCGAGATCGGTCATCGACCAACCATTGGCGGAAAATAGTGCGCGGAAGTTCTGCGCGGCGGCGTCATCGAGGTCGAAGCCGATGAATTTCAGTCCGTGGCCGTCGATGAAGTCCTTGATGGCCGGAATGGTCATGCGGCTTTCCTGCACGTGGAACAGCAGGTCGCGGCACTCGCTGGTGCTGAAGAAATCGGAAAAGCGCGCAACGCTCGCATGCGGTGTCTTCAGAATATCCTGCCGGCTGCGGCGAATATCCTCGGGCGTGGCGGCATAGCCGCGCTCGGCGATGAAGGCGCGCGTCTCGACCACGTCGCGGCGGCCGAGTTCGCTATAGAAGCCCAGATGCATGATTCCGCCCGGGCGCAGCAGCGTGAGCAGGACGCGCCAGCCTTCCAGCGGATCGGCCATGTGATGCAACACGCCGGCGCAATCGATCAGGTCGAAGCTGCGGCCGATCGCGCCGAGCTCGAGAATGTCGCCTTGGGCATATTCGATGCGATCGGCAAACGGTGCCGGCGTTTTGCGCTTGGCGTAACAAAGACTGCTCAGGCTGAGATCGACCGCCAGCACGCTTGCGCCCGTGTATATCTGCGCGATCTGAAGGGCCAATCCGGTGCCGCAGCCGGCGACGAGAATATCGAGCGAGTCCGATTTTTCGAGCGGGACAAATGCGGCGGTCGGGAATTTGTTGCGCAGTGCCGCGTCGAGCGACGTCGGTGTGACGCCGCCGGCAGCGTTCACCCAGCGCGGGTAAGGGTTTTCTTCGTACTGCTGCTGGACGCGCCGCGAGGTTTCATCATCGACCGGCGTCAAACGCCTAATGGAAGGGCGGAGATGCAATTCCTGCAGCGGTTCGCGCAATTGCAGGGTCACAACGCCATCGACGGCCGCCGGCCAGGATCGATCGAGCAGCGCCTCTGCGTCCGGCAGCGAAGACAACGGCCCATACATCGCAATCACCGCGACCGCAGCCGGTAGAATCGCCGCGCTGGATCTGTGGGCATCGGCGACCGTCTTTGTCAGCAGCTCGACCTGCGCTTCTTCGTCCGGGGTGGTCGCGAATACATATTCGTTGATGAAGCACTGCCTCGCGAGTGCGCAGTGAAACGCCAGTGCATCGCCGCCCTCGGCTTTGCCGATGTTGGCCAGCAGCGCGGCGCGCAGCGCGGTGAGGACGAGTTCGAGCCCGGTGTTGCGGGCTGGAACGGACTGCAGCACGCAAAGCAGCAGGGGGTCCTCACATATCGCGGCACGACCGGCAACGCCAATCAGTTGATCCGCCGCGAGCCGGTTCGGCCAGGCCGCGAGCGCGCGCCGCATGGCTTCGCCGATCGGAGGCGATACCGCGGCGAGCGTTTGGCAAACGCCGTTGAATTGCTCGAACAATTGCGGCATCAGCGTCAGCGCCTGCGCAAAATACGCGGAGGCTTCGCTGCGTTTGCCTTGCGCCAGCAACACGAGGCCGAGATTGTTGCTGGCCTTGGCGTGGTCCGGCTTGAGGAGCAGCAGGCGTTTGTAGGCGCGCGCGGCGTCGTCGAGCTTGCGTTGCCTCTGTAGCTGCTCGGCTTGCGCAAACAACTGGGTGGCCGGGTCGCCAGTCGGAGCGGTGCACTGGCCGCCGGGCGAGGGTCCTCGCTTGACCGCGGCGCGGCGCTGTTTTCGATTCATCCGCTGTGATCCAACGACCTAGCCGGGTCTAGTGCCGCCGATTTGAAGTTCCTGCATCACATGCCGCAAACTCGTTCAGGAACTTCAAATCGATAAGCGGCACTAGAATCATATACTTGCTAGTGCCCCTTTGCTTCCGAAGTTCGTGTCAGAAGGTGCTGCGACGTATCACGAACTTCGGAAGCGGGCGCTAGCGCTCGTTCAAGTGCCGCTTTGGCGTCCCGTTTTCAAGTCTCGGTTTTGCGGTTTGACGCGCAAATGCCGAAAGCATAAGTCTTTCCGCACGCGGAGCTGTGGCCGAGTGGCTGAAGGCGGCGGTTTGCTAAACCGTTATACGCTCCAAAGGCGTATCGAGGGTTCGAATCCCTCCGGCTCCGCCAGCCTCAAAGACCTGACTATTCGAACCTTCGATTTTCGGCGCGCCTCGCGCGCGGACGGCCGCGGCGTCGCCGCGGCCTATGGGTTCAAATCCCTCCGGCTCCGCGAAGCTAAAGACTTCCGGCGCCGATCGAACATTCTTCTGCTCCAAACTGTTCCGCTGAAAATCCTGCCGGCAAATTATTTTGTGGACGAGTTTGTAAGTCGCTCGCGCATTTACGATTCGCGCTAACGAAGGGCGCGGAAACGGTTCGAGTTCTAGTGCGATGTGGCTATGGGCCGCCATGGTGGTTATTAAATACCGCTGGGCGATTGAGTGGCGGTCGGTAAGCCAAAAGCGATCATTCGAGCCGGATGCCTCGAAATTGGGCTTTTTCGCGCGATAGCCGGGGCAGAAAGCGTCAAAAATCGTTCATTTTGGCGAAACGGGATGTTCCAGTGCTGCCGGCCCGATCGCTGAGCAGATCGCCAATAGTCTTGGCTTATTTATTATAATACATTGATTCTTAAAGAGAATATTTGAAACAGCAACATGAGGTAAGCGCGCTCCAGCCGACCCTGGCAGGCCCGACGAAATTGCGTGTTTTTTGCGCAACAGTCCTTCGAAAAGCGCCGTTGGGACCTGTGGGAATGGCGCTTCTTCATTGCACCTCAAGCCTCAGTCGATAATGTCGTAACTGCGACGGAGGGGGCATCCCCGTGTCGCGCTGTCCGGTTAACGGATCGCACCAAGTGAAAGGCCCAGGTCGCCTTGTTGGACATGGGGTGATTGCGCGGTGCGAAATATTTTCCGGAGAGCGGGGAGCAAAGGGGAAGTTCCATCGGTGCCTGTCGCACTGGGCGGAGACGAACCCTCTCACGAGAAACAACGTTTGGAGGTTCAATATGAAGATGGTGAAAAGCCTTCTCCTCGGCAGCGCAGCGGGTCTCGTTGCGGTCGCTGGGGCGCAGGCAGCCGATCTTCCCGTTAAGGCCAAACCGGTCCAGTACGTGAAGATTTGCAGTCTGTATGGTGCGGGGTTCTATTACATCCCGGGCACCGATACCTGCCTCAAGATCGGCGGTTGGGTCCGTCAGTACTTGGGTGTCAACTCTAACGGCAACTTGACCAACGGTTACCTCGGGTCGGCCAACATCAACACCCGGGCGAGCAACAACGGCTGGACGTGGAAGGCGCGCGGTTACATCACGGCTGATGCCCGCACGCAGACCGAGTTCGGCACCTTGCGCAGCTACATCTCCGTCGGTGGCAGCACGCAAGGTTCGGCTGGCAACAGCGAAGCCACAGGTGTTGGCTGGAGTTCGAACCGCGCCTTCATCCAGTTGGCCGGCTTCACCTTCGGCGTCGCGCAGTCGTTCTACGATCTCTACCCGACACCGGCTCTGTCGTACTTCGGGGGCATGATCAACCCGTCGTCCGACACCGGCGACGCTGGTCAGACCGTGTCGGCCTACACCGCGCAGTTCGGCAACGGCCTGTCGGCGACCCTGTCGCTGGAAGCGCCGCGCACCACCAATATCATTGGATCCAGCAGCGTATTTGCTACCGGTGGGACGATTGCTACCACTCAAGCGGGCGCAACTCGTTATCCGGACGTCGTGGCCAACCTGCGTATGGACGCCTCATGGGGCGCCGCCCAGATCATGGGTGGTATACATGACAACGTTCCGTTGTATTACGGCACGAACGCTGGCCACCAACGGTCCTGCATACGCAACCGGCTGGTTCGCCGGCGCGGGCGTGAAGATCAACACGCCGATGATCGGACCGGGCGACTACTTCTCCGCCCAGTTCAACTACACGGTGGGTGCTGCTGGTTACGCGGACGACGGCGCCACCAACGGCGCTGGCATAATTATGACCGGTGGTCAGGGCGGCAACTACTCCAACCTGACCTCGAACTCGTTCGGCTACGGCGTCGTCAGCGACGCCGTCTATGGGGCCAGTGGCAACATGGACCTTACGACCGTGTGGGGTGTCAACGCCGCTTACGAGCACTTCTGGAACAAGCGGTGGCAGACGTCGATCTACGGCGGCTATATCGCCAGCAGCTACGACAGCACTGCCAATGCGAACCTATGCGCACATGAACTTGCCGTTATTACAGCGGTGACATCTGGCGCGTGCTCCAACAACTGGAACTACTGGGACGTCGGTACTCGGACACAGTTCAACGTCGACAGTCAGACCTACATCGGTCTCGACGTGATCTACACGGCGCTCCAAACCGGGAGCAACGGCGTGGTCGGAACGGTTGCGGGCTCCGCCACCCAGCCGAGTAATATTCGCACGATTGCCAATCAAAGCGCGTGGACGGCGGAGTTCCGCTTCCATCGCAACTTCTATCCCTGATCGGATAGTCGTGAACTGACGATAAGACCCCCGGCGGGAAACTGCCGGGGGTTCTTCCTTTTTGGTGTGCTGCCGCCGTCTTTGCGGGCGGCAATCAATGCCCGCAGCGCGCGGCAAAATCGGCGATGCGCGCGATCACGCCGGCTTCCGCCAGTAGCGGCGCATGGCCCTGATCGGGCACCTCGATCGTCTCGAGCGCCGGGCGGCGCGCCCGCATCGCCTCGACGGTGGCGGCCGACAGGATGTCCGAATTAGCGCCACGGATCACCATCACCGGCGTCTCGCCGAGCGCATCGAATTGCGCCCAGAGCGACGGAAACGGCTTGTCGAAGTCGACGCCTTCCAGCGTCTTCGCCAGCTTGACGTCATAGGTCGGCACCAGGGCGCCATTGTCCTGGCGGAAGGCGCGGCGGGCGCTGGCGAGCCAATCATCCGGTCCGAGCTTGGGAAATTGCGCGTCGAACAGGCGGCGCAGGATTTCGGCGCCTTCCTCGAAGGATCTCGGCTGCGGCAGCTTGCCGACATAGCCCTTGATCCGGATCAGTCCCTTCGGCTCGATCACCGGACCGATGTCGTTGAGCACGGCGCCAGCGATCGCGGTTGGCCGCATGGCGGCCAGCAGCATAACCAGGATGCCGCCGCGCGATGTGCCGACGAAAATCGCCGGCGTGGCATCGAGCGCGGCAATCACCGCAAGCACGTCGGCGAGCTCGATCTGGAAATTGTAATTGGTCGGATCGCGGTCGTACTCGGATTGGCCGCGGCCGCGATAGTCGAGCGCGATCACCCGCCGCGGTCGGCTGGCATCGTTTGCCAACGCCGCGGCCAGCGTCTCGAAATCCGCCGCGGTGCGGGCGAGGCCCGGCAGGCAGACCACCGGCAGCGCGGCAGTGCTGCGCCGGCCATAACTGCGCGCATGCAACCGCAGGCCGTCAGGGGCGCTGATAAAGATGCTTTGCGATTCCGATCCCATCGTGCCGGTCCCCTGGCCGCGTAGCTTGTATTGATGCCGCAATTTCAATATTGCATGCAAGGGCAGAGCATTCGATCGGAAATTTTTTCGCGCGCGGACACATAGAGACTTGCACAGTGGCTTTTGAGGCTGAGGAGACATTTCGCCGTGCGCTTGCTTCGCTGCAAGCGGGTCAGCCGGCCGACGCGGAGCGCTCATTGAAACGGGTTCTGCGCGCGCAACCGCGCCATGCCGGCGCGCTGAATCTTCTCGCCGTTGTGATGATGCAGTTTGGACGATTTGCGGAAGCCGAAGAGTTTGCGCGGCGGGCGGCGAAAGAAAGTCCTGGATCCGAAGTTACGTATTACAACTATGGCCTCATCCTCAAATCGCTTGGCAGGCCGGGTGAAGCTCTGGAGCGGTTCAGCCAGGCTCTGGCGATCAATGCTGCCGTTCCGGAAACCTGGAATAACCGGGGCGTCGTCTTCAATGACCTCGGGCGCTTTAGCGAGGCGGTCGCCGACTTCGACAAAGCGCTGGTGATCAATGCGAACTATCCGGAGGCGCTCTGCAATAAAGCCAACGCGCTTGCCGCACTCAAACGTTTTGATCTGGCGATCGATGCCTATGGCAAGGCGCTGGTTCTCGATCCGGCTCTCGCTGAGGCCTGGATTGGCCGCGGGAATGTCCACAGTCAACTCAAGGAAAGCGGTGAAGCGCTCGCCGCCTACCAAAGAGCGGTAGCGCTCAAGAGCGATCGCGCAGAGGCTTGGCTCGGCCTCGGCAATGCCAATGCCGGACTCCGGCAACACGAAGAGGCCTTGACGGCCTACGACCGGGCGCTGGCAATTCAGCCCGACTTGGGCGAGGCTTGGGTCGGCCGCGGCAACGTCTATACGCAGATAAATCGATACGACGATGCATTCGCCGCCTACGACAAGGCTCTTGTGCTCAATCCCTCTTTGGCCGAAGCCTGGATTGGGCGGGGTAACACGCATTACGAACTCAAGCGGTATGACGAGGCGCTGGCGGCATACGACAAGGCCAAGAATATCAAGGGCGATATAACGGACGCGTGGCTTGGCCGCGGCAATGTCTATTTACGATTAGGGCGGTACAGCGACGCGTTGGCCGCCTGTGACGAGGCATTGGCGTTAAGGCCAGGGCTTGCTGAAGCCTGGGTCGGGCGTGGCAATGTCTGCCTCAGCCTATTCCGCTTTGACCAAGCTGAAATCGCCTACGAAAAGGCACTGACGCTCAAGCCCAACCTCGCCGAGGCGTGGGTCGGCCGCGGTAATATTCTGGTCGCGCAGCAGCGCCATGACGAAGCGGTGGCCGCCTATGATAAAGCGTTGGCGATTGATCCGGACCTGAATTACGTGGCAAGCAATCGACTGCAAGAAAGGCAATTCTTGTGCGATTGGACCGCGTACGATGAGGAGGTTTCGCAACTTCTGGGGAGCGTGAGACAAGGGCGCGCCACATGCGCCCCGTTCGTGCTTTTATCCGTTCCGTCGTCGTCTGCGGATCGATTGCGCTGCGCCCGGCTCTTCGTCGACGACAAATACCCTGCAATGCCGCCGCTGTGGCAGGGCGATGGGTGCAAGCACGATCGCATTCGGATTGCCTATTTGTCAGCCGACTTTCGCGAGCATGCCACGTCAGTCCTTCTTTCCGGGGTGCTCGAGTGTCATGACAAGTCGCGGTTTGAGATCGCGGCCATATCTTGGGCGCCTGATGGCAATTCGGCGATGCGCGATCGCATCAGAAAATCGGTCGATCGGTTTGTCGACGTCGCTGCGCTGGAGCATACGAAAATCGCCGAACTTCTTCGCGGCATGGAAGTCGATATCGCCGTCGATCTGATGGGTTTTACGCTCAACTCGCGGACAGATATTTTCGCGGGACGGCCCGCGCCTGTGCAAGTCAACTATCTTGGCTATCCCGGCACAATGGGCAGCGAATATTACGATTACATCATTGCCGATAAGACAGTTATTCCCGACGACCAGCGAGCGTTTTACGCAGAACAGGTGGTTTGGCTACCAGATTCCTACCAAGCCAACGACCGGAAACGGCATGTTGCCGAGCAATCGTTCACCCGCATTGGCTGCGGATTGCCGGAAAACGGCTTCGTCTTCTGCTCGTTCAACAATACGTACAAAATCACACCGGATGTTTTCGACGTGTGGATGCGCCTGCTGCAAGGGGTCGAAGGTAGCGTGTTGTGGCTGCTCGACTCCGGCGCAACCACGTCGAAAAACCTTCGGCGTGAGGCCGAACAACGCGGCGTGTCCGCCGAGCGGCTCATCTTCGCACCGCGCATGCGGCTCGACGATCATCTAGCGCGGCATCGGTTGGCGGACCTGTTTCTCGATACTTTGCCTTGCAACGCGCACACGACGGCAAGTGACGCGCTTTGGGCAGGATTGCCGATGGTCACCTGTCTCGGCCCGACCTTCGCCGGCCGCGTGGCGGCGAGCCTGCTCAAAGCCGTGGGATTGGACGAACTCGTCACCGCGACCGTCGCCGACTATGAGGCCTTGGCGCTTAAGCTCGCGCTCGATTCGGGATTGCTGGGCGCGCTCAAAGCCAAGCTCGCGGCGAATTGCCTTACGGCCCCTCTGTTCGACACGCCGCGGTACACCCGACATCTTGAGGCGGCCTACGTCACGATGTGGGAACGATATCAGCGCGGCCAAGCCCCGGCGCATTTCGCGGTGGACGCATAGGGACCTGCACAGTGGCTTTTGACGCTGACGAGACGTTTCGGCACGCGCTGCAACTGCTGCAAGCGGGCCGTGTCGCCGATGCGGAACAGGTGTTCAGGCAAGTCCTGCGCGCGCAGCCGCGCCACGCCGGTGCACTCAATCTGCTCGCCATTGTGATGATGCAGCTTGGCCGCATGGCCGAAGCCGAAGAGTTCGCACGACAGGCGGCGGAAGAAAGTCCGGCGTCCGACGTCACGTTCTACAATTATGGGCTTATTCTCAGAGTGCTCGGGCGGCCGGCGGATGCTTTGCAGCGTTTCAGCGAGGCGCTGCGGATCAACCCGGCCGCGCCGGAGACGTGGAATAACCGCGGCGTCACATATAACGATCTCAAACGCTACGCCGAAGCGATCGTCGATTTCGACAAGGCGCTGACGATCAAACCGAACTATGCGGAGGCGCTCTGCAACAAAGGAAAATCCTTGGTCGGGCTGAAACGCTATCACGACGCGTTGGACGCCTATGCCAAGGCGCTCGCGCTCAGTCCGGCGCTGGTCGAGGCCTGGATCGGCCGCGGCAACGTCTGTTTGAAACTCAAGCAGTACGATGACGCTGCGGCGGCGTACCAGAAAGCTCTCGGCTTGAACGGGAACCTCGCCGAGGCCTGGGTTGGGCTCGGCGGCATTCACGCCGCGCTCAAACGCCTCGATGCCGCCTCAGCAGCTTTCGACAAGGCATTGACTTTGAAAGCGGATTTGGTCGCCGCCTGGCTTGGCCGCGCCGGCATCCTGTTCGAAGGCAAACAGTTTGCCGAAGCCTTCGCCGCCTATGATCAGGCCTTCAAGATCGAGCCGGAGCACGATTTCGTCGAAGGCTACCGGCTCAATGCCAAGCTGATGATTTGCGACTGGAGCGATCTGCCGGCGCAATCGGCGCATTTGATCGTGACGATCAGAGGAAAGACGCAGCTGGTCGTGCCGTTCACCAGCCTTTCCATTCCCACTTCGCCCGCGGAACAGTTGCAATGCGCCAAAGCGGCGATCGCAGACCTCGGCGCCTTCCCCAAATTGTGGCGAGGCGAGGTCTATCCGCACGAGCGCATTCGCATTGCTTATCTTTCCGCTGATTTGCGCGACCACGCGGTGGCCCATCTCATGGCGGGAGTGTTCGAGGCGCACGACAAGCAACGCTTTGATGTTACGGCCTATTCGTTCGGGCCGGAAGATGCGTCGGATGTACGCCGCCGTATCAAGTGCGCGTGCGAGCACTTTGTGGATGTCCGCACGGCAAGCGACCAGGCAATCGCCGAACTCGTGTACCAGCGCGAGATCGACATCGCGGTCGATCTCAACGGCTTCACCATGGATAGTCGTTCCGGCGTCTTCGTGCGTCGGCCGGCGCCGATTCAGGTGAATTATCTCGGCTATCTAGCAACGATGGGCGCTCCATATATGGATTACATCGTAGCTGATCGAACAGTAATCCCGGAAAATCAGCACGGCTTCTACTCGGAAAAAATCGTTTATCTTCCGAACAGCTTCCAGCCTACCGATCGAGGACGCCGCATCGCTGATAAAATATTTACGCGCGCGGAGACGGGGCTGCCGCAAGACGGTTTCGTTTTCTGCAGCTTCAACGATAGCTACAAGATTACCCCCGACGTTTTTGATATTTGGATGCGGATCCTCAAACAGGTCGATGGCAGCGTATTGTGGCTGGTCGGGGGAAGTCCGGCGATGGAACGCAATTTAAGAAGCGAAGTCGCAGCAAGAGGTGTCGAGGCCGGACGATTAGTTTTTGCACAGCGCCTGCCATTACCTGAATATCAAGCAAGGCTTCGCTTGGCCGATTTATTTCTTGATACGTTGCCTTACAATGCGGGCGCCACGGCAAGCGATGCGCTTTGGGCAGAGTTGCCTGTTTTGACGCGTATTGGTGACACCTTTGTGGGACGAATGGCTGCCAGTGTAGTAACTGCCATCGGTCTGCCGGAACTCATTACAACGACGCCAGAGGCCTATGAGCAGATGGCGTTTGATCTTGCCACACAGCCCGAAAAATTAGCGGCTATCAAACGCAAGCTCGCGGAAAATCGTCTCGCCTGTCCGCTGTTCGATACGCAAAGATTTACCCGACATCTCGAGGCAGCCTATGTCACGATGTGGGAACGATATCAGCGCGGGCAGGCCCCGGCGCATTTCGCGGTGGACGCAGTTGCGCCGGATTAATTCGTCGCGCCGCGTCTAATATCCGCCTCGATCATCAGGCGGCTGCCACCGCCGAACCGGGCGCGATAGACCTGCAGGTTCTCCATGACCCGCTCGACGTAATTGCGGGTCTCTGAGAGCGGAATGCGCTCGACCCAATCGACCGGATCGACTTTCGGATCGCGCGGATCGCCATAGGCGGCGATCCATTGCCGCACGCGGCCTCGCCCGGCATTGTAGCCGGCGAAGGTGAGGATATAGGAGCCGTTATAACCGGTGAGCAGGTTGGAGAGCTCGGCCGTGCCCATCTGCATGTTGTAGACCGGATCGCTCAACAGGCGGGCGCGGTTATAGACCGCCTTGAACTTCTTGGCGGTATCGATCGCAGCCTCCGGCGTCACCTGCATCAGTCCCATGGCATGGGCGGTCGAGACGACCTTCTGGCTGAAGTGGCTCTCCTGGCGCGCGATCGAATAGGCCACCGCCGGCGTGATCGGCGGCGCGATCGGCTTGTAGAACGGCAGCCCGACGGTCGGATAAGCGTAATATTCGAGCGGCAGCCCACGCCCATAGGCCCCTTCGCCGAGCAGCAGCATGGCGCGGCCGTCGCCGTGCTTGCTGGCGAGTTCGGCAAGCGCCGAAAGGCCGGCGACGTCAGTGCTGCTTTCGCCGAGTTCGGCATAGATCGATGCCAGCAGATCGCGCTCGTCGAGCGCATAGAGGATTTCGGCCGCGCGCACGACCTCGAGATTGTGCATTTCGGCATATCTGGCCGGCGTGAACGCGGGCGGGCCGCGCAGGCCGAGATCGGCAAGCCCCAGCCGGCCGCGGGCAATCTGGCCGTAATAGGTCGCGGTATAGCGCGCCGCCATTTCGTAATAGGCCTTGGCCTGCGCGTGCTGACCCATGGCCTCGGCGGCGCGGCCTTGCCAATAGCCGGCGCGCGACAGCGCATAGGGACTGACGGTGCCGTCGGCGATATGCGTGAAAAGCGAGACGGCGGTCTTCGGATCGTGCAGGAAGCGCAGCGCGATCCAGCCGGCGGTGAAGTAATGATCGGCGCGGAAATAACCGCGCACCGGCTGGGCGGCATCGCGCGCGACGTAAAAGGCGGTGCGCGGATCGCCGTCGTCGAGCAGCTTGCGCACCAGGATGCGCCGTTCCTGCCACCACTGATCGGTATCGACCATCGCAGCCGGGTCTTGCGGCACCGTAAGGATCAGCTTGCCGGCTTCTTCCAGCTTGTTGTCTTTGCGCAGCCATTGCACGCGCGAGAAGATATAGCCCGGATCGCGCCGCGCGATAGCCGGCACGGCGTCGAGCAGCGCCTTGGCGTTGTTCAGCCGCCTGATCACCGCCGCGCGGGCCCGCCCGATTGCCAGATCGTCGCCGCCGAGGCGGTTGGCTGCGCGCATGCCGCCCTCGACATCGTCGGCATAGAAGCGCTGGTCCATGCGCACCTTGTGGTCGGCGCGCGTGAGCATGGAACCGAACATCTCTAGCACCTTGCTCTCGGTGTCGGCCGTGCAATCCTCGTGACGCCAGGCGTAGCGCACCAGTGCCGCGGCGCCCTCGCGATCGCCCTTGGCGAGCAGGGCCCTTGCCAGCATATAGCGGCCCTTGGCGGTGCGCGGCTTATGGTTGGCGAAAAAGGCGAGCACCTCGGCGTCGCTGAGATTGTCGTTCCATAGCGCGTTCTCGGCGCGGCGGCGGAACAAAGCCGCGTGCGGCCAACCTGGATTGGCGCTTACGAAAGCGGCGTAGCGGGCGAAGCTCGGGTTGGTGTTATCGCTGCGCAGGATGATCCATTCGGCGAGCTTGCGCGCGACCGGATCGCCGATGCCGCTCTCGATGTTATCGGCGTCGGCCAGCCGGCCTTTGCCGGCGGCTTCGATTACGCGTTTGACGGCGGCGATGTCATCCGGCGAGGTTGCGCCGGCGGGCGCGATTGCAAACTGGCTCGGCGGCGGCCGCTCGGCCGGATGGAACATCGCGGGGCTCGTGAGCGGCAGCTTTTGGAATGCAAGACTACTGGGGATCATGGCCGCCACGGCGACCTTCAGTGTGGGAGCACTAGCCGCCGGCAGGGGCGGACGCTTGCGTGGCAGCGGCACGTTGCGCACCACATGCGCAACCGGACGCTTGACGATGTGGGCCGCCGGCTTGCGTTGGGCGGCCTGTTTCGTCTGCTGTTCCTGCTGCGCGGGAACTTTTTTGGGCGCGGCCACGGCCAAATGGGCGCTAAGGGCGCCGATCGTCGCAAGCGCCAGGGCAATATCCCGGCGGTTCCGTTTCAACGCGTCCATTAATACCCTTGCCCGGCCGTCAATCGGGTCGGAGGCGCCGACTCAAAGCGCCACCCGGCACCCCCATTAGGCCACTCTGGCCGAGGAAGGATAGCCGAAATCCCGATCCTGCGGCAGATCTACCCCGCAAGCCGGGCAAAAGCAGGGCGAGGCGCTATTTATCAAGCCAATTCATAGAGCTATTTGGCGGGAGGGCTTTTATCGCCGGCGGCGACCCGGTATCTATGGGCCTTCCGCCCGCGCCTCCTGTGGAGAAGTCGTGTCATGACCGCCAAGACGAGCTTTCGAGGATCGTTCACCGCGCTGGTCACGCCGTTCAAAAACGGCGCGCTCGACGAGAAGGCGTTCCGCGGCCTGGTGGATTGGCAGATCGCCGAGGGCACCAGCGGCCTGGTGCCGGTCGGCACCACGGGCGAGAGCCCGACGCTGTCGCACGACGAGCACAAGCTGGTGGTCGAATGGTGCGTCGACCAAGCCGACGGCCGCGTGCCGGTGGTTGCCGGTGCCGGCTCGAACTCGACCGCCGAGGCGATCGAACTGTCCAAGCACGCGGAAGAGGCGGGCGCCGACGCGGTGCTGATCGTGACGCCGTACTACAACAAGCCGACGCAGGAAGGGCTCTATCAGCACTACAAGGCGATCAACGACGCCATCGGCATCCCGATCATCATCTACAACATCCCTGGCCGCTCGATCGTCGATATGTCGGTCGATACCATGAAGCGGCTTTACGAGCTCAAGAACATTACCGGCGTGAAGGATGCGACCGCCAACATGACGCGCATTTCGCAGCAGCGCATGGCGATCGGCGAGGATTTCAATCAGATGTCGGGCGAGGATATCACCGCGCTCGGTTTCATGGCGCACGGCGGCCACGGCTGCATCTCGGTGACCTCGAACGTGGCGCCGCGCCTGTGCGCCGAATTCCAGCGCGCCTGCCTCAAGGGCGATTTCGCCGCCGCGCTCAAGCTGCAGGACAAGCTGGCGCCGCTGCACATCAATCTGTTCGTCGAAACCAGCCCGGCGCCGATCAAGTATGCCATGTCGCTGATCGGCAAATGCGCCAACACGGTGCGGTTGCCAATGGTGCCGGCGAGCGAGAAGGCGCAGATCGCCGTGCGCGAAGCCATGGTGCATGCCGGATTGATCAACTAGCCGGCACGCCACGGTTTTTGGATTTATCTCGTCGGGACCGGGGGCAGAACATGCTCGAGGATTTCAAGAAATTCGCGTTGCGCGGCAATGTGGTCGATCTTGCCGTCGGCGTGATCATCGGCGCCGCTTTCGGCGCGATCGTGAGCGCGATGGTCGGCGACCTCATCATGCCGGTGGTCGGTGCCGTGACCGGCGGCCTCGATTTCTCGAATTACTTCATTCCGCTTTCGTCCAAGGTCACGGCGACGGCATTGGCGGAGGCCCAAAAGCAGGGTGCTGTATTGGCTTGGGGGCATTTCCTCACTGTCACCATTAACTTCATCATCATCGCCTTCGTGCTTTTCCTGGTGATCCGGGCGATGACCCGGCTGGTGAGCAAGGAAGAGGCAAAGCCGGCGCCGCCGTCGAAGCAGGAAGAATTGCTTGCCGAAATCCGCGATCTGCTGAAAGCAAAGTAGCGGACCGGAACAGGACATGGCCGCCAATCCCGAACGCCGCTTCAAGGTCGTCGCCGACAACCGCAAAGCGCGCTTCAACTACGAGATCGGCGAGGTCTACGAGGCCGGCATCGCGCTCACCGGCAGCGAGGTGAAATCGCTGCGTGCCGGCAAGGCGACTATCGCGGAATCCTATGCCGACGCGCGCGGCGGCGAGATCTGGCTGATCAATTCCAATATTCCGGAATATCTGCAGGCGGCGCGTTTCAATCATCTGCCCAAGCGGCCGCGCAAGTTGCTGCTGCATGCTCGCCAGATCAACAAGCTCGCCGGCGCGGTCGAGCGCGAAGGCATGACCATCGTGCCGCTCAAGATTTATTTCAACGAGAAAGGGCGGGCGAAAATCGAGATCGCGTTGGCGCGCGGCAAGAAGCTGCACGACAAGCGTGAGACGCTAAAGAAACGCTCCTGGGAGCGCGAACGCGGCCGGCTTATGCGGCAGAAGGGGTAAGCCCATGATCCCGAAAAGTGGGAACCGGCTTTCCGGATAAGATCATGCGCAAGAAAGGGAACACTCCATGGCGGTGCCCACGACCCTCGATCATTGCGTCATCCACGTTTCCGACTGGGAGCGCTCAAACAAGTTTTATAGCGAGGTGATGGGCGCCGAGCTGGTGACGCGGCCCAAGGGCTTTGCCTACCGCTTCGGCGACAAGCAGCTCAACGTGCATGGTCCGGGCGTCAATCCGGCGGAGGTGGCACTCAAGCCGGTACAGCCGGGTAATTCCGATCTGTGTTTCGAATGGCGCGGGCCGATCGAAGACGCGATCGTCCATCTCAAGGCGCACGGTGTGGCTGTCCATCGCGGGCCGCTGCAGCGCTTCGGCGCCAAGGGGCAGGGCACATCCGTCTATTTCCGCGATCCAGACGGCTCGCTGATGGAATTCATGTCGTATGGAGTGGGGAAGTGACCGAAGCCCCCGGGGCCCATAACCCGAACGTGCTGCCGCCGAATATCCCGGCGCCGCAGGACGACGGCGCCGCGCGGCATCTGACCGGCATGACGCTGCCCGACCTGGCCCTGCCGGCGACTGCGGGCGCTGCCGTCAACCTGGCAAAGCTCAAGGGCCGCACCGTGATCTATATCTATCCGCGCACCGGCGTGCCGGGCGTCGATCTACCGCCGGGCTGGGACGAGATTCCTGGCGCACGCGGCTGCACGCCGCAATCCTGTGGTTTCCGCGACCATTTTGCCGAACTCAAGCGTCTCGGTGTGGCGCAGCTTTACGGCCTGTCGACGCAGGACACTGCCTATCAGCAGGAGGCGGCGAGCCGCCTGCATCTGCCGTTCGCCATCCTGTCCGACGCCGACCTGGCGCTGACCAGGGCGCTGAAGCTGCCGACCTTCGTCACCTCGGGCATGACGCTGCTCAAGCGCATGGCGCTGGTGATCGATGACGGCGTCATCGACAAGGTATTCTATCCGGTGTTTCCGCCGGACAAGAATGCGGCCGACGTTGCCGCCTGGCTGCGATCTTCCGGTTAGGCCGCTCCTGCCGTACTTTCCGGCTTCTGCTCGAAGAATTGCCTGATCTCGCTGGCAGGCCTGGCGCGGCTGAACAGATAGCCTTGCATCTCGGTGCAGCCCATCGATTGCAGCAGATCCATCTGTTGTTGCGTTTCCACGCCCTCTGCGGTCGATGTCATGTTGAGGCATTTTGCCAGGTTCGCGACCGCCTGCACGATGGCGACTGGTTCTGCGCCATTGGAAAGATCCTGAATGAACGATTGATCGATCTTGATCTTGTCGAACGGGAAGCTGCGCAGATAGCTCAGCGACGAGTAGCCGGTGCCAAAATCGTCCAATGCGATCTGGACGCCCAGCTTGCGCAGCTCATGCAGCGTCGCCAACGTGGCAAACGTATTTTGCAACAGAACCGTTTCGGTGATTTCCAGCTGCAGCCGGCGTGCCGGCATGCCGGACTCCGCCAACGCCCCGATCACCACATTGAGCAGATTGCGGTTGTTCAACTGCGCGGGCGACAGATTGACCGCGACCTTGATGTGATCCGGCCAATCGACGGCCTCGTAGCACGCCGCTTTGAGCACCCATTCGCCGAGCGGAACGATCAGTCCGGTCTCTTCGGCGACCGGGATGAAATCAGCCGGCGAAACCAGCCCGCGCTTGGGGTGGTTCCAGCGCAACAGCGCTTCGAACGCATTGACGTCATTCGATTTGAGGTTGACGAGCGGCTGATAGTGCAATTCGAATTCTTTGCCGACCAATGCCTTGCGCAGGTCCATTTCCAGCTCGCGCCGCGTTTTCATACGCACGTTCATATCCTGCTCGAAAAACCGAAAAGTTCCGCGTCCGTCGTCCTTGGCGCCGTAGAGCGCCATGTCGGCGTTGCGCAAGAGCGGATCGGCGTCCTCCGCATCAAAGGGCGCGACGGAAATGCCGATGCTGATATCGGTGACGATCTGGTGCCCTTCGATCTGGTATGGCTTGATGATCGACTCGCGGATGCGCTTGGAAAGAGACGCCGCGTCGGTCGGCTCCTGCATCTGGGTCATGATGATGGCGAATTCGTCGCCGCCTAGGCGGGCAACCGTATCGGGCTCTCTGGTGCAGCCGCGCAGGCGGTCGGCGACCAGCTTCAGCAATTCGTCGCCAATCGGATGCCCGAGCGTATCGTTGACGCCCTTGAATTGATCGAGATCGAGGCACAGGACCGCCAGGCACTCCCCGCGTTTGACGCGTTTGAGTTCATGTTCCAGCCGTTCGCGCAACAAGACGCGGTTCGGCAGGTCGGTCAGCGCGTCATGGCGCGCCATGTGGGCGATGCGCCCATCGGAGCGCAGCCGTTCGGTGACGTCCTCATGGGTCGCCAGCCAGCCGCCGCCCGCGATCGGCTTGCTCATCACCGAAAATGCCCGGCCGTCCGGCAAATGCACCGTGTGATTGAACGACGCCTGGGCCGCGATGCCTTCCTGAAGTCGGACGATGTACTCGTCGGGATCGTCGGTAAAAGTGCCGGACTGAATGCGTTGGACGAGGAGGTCGCGCAGGTAGCGCCCCGGCCGCGCGATTTCCACCGATAATCCGTACATTTCCATGTAGCGTCGATTGCAAAAAATTAAACGTGTTTCGGAGTCGAACAACAGCACGCCCTGCGACATGTTGTTCAAAACAGTCTCGAGCATCGCCTCGTCTATGCGTGAAACTTGCGGAAACGAAAGAATCTCCGCCGCCGGCGATTGCTGCATAACTTGATCCATCGTAAACCCCCCTTAAATAGGTCGTGGTATCCGGATCGTGCGATCCAATTCTTAAGGGCGGCGTGTTTGGAACTCCTGAACACAACGAAACCGGTTTAAATAAAACGGGAGTTGATAGAAAAAAATTCGAATTGTAAGTGGCTGTCGCCGCCTGCGGCGGATTTCAACATCAGGCGCGCGACGCAACGCCGTTAGACATGCCGCATTAGCCGTAGCAACATTTTTAATTAAATATCTCGGTGTCCTAACAGCTCGCGGACGGTGCGAAAAACCTCGCGGAACATGTCGGGCGTCAGCACGCCGGTATTCGTGTTGTAGCGCGAGCAGTGATAGCTGCTGATCAACGTCAGATTTCCCAGCGCGTGCTTGCCGCCGTGCTTGAAGGGCGCTGTCGACTTCTTCGCCGCGAACGCCGTCACCACGCTGTCATGCGCGATCCGGCCGAGCGCGACGATAGCCTCAAGCTGCGGCATCTCGGCGATTGTCTCTTTCAGAAAATCGCGGCAGGTCGCGATCTCGACGGTGGTCGGCTTATTCTCCGGCGGCACACAGCGCACCGCATTGGTGATGCGGCAATCGATGAGTTCCAACCCGTCGTCTGGATGCGCGCCGTATTGGCCACGCGCGAAGCCGTGGCGGGCCAGCGTGTCGTAGAGCAGCACGCCGGCGTAATCGCCGGTGAAAGGCCGGCCGGTGCGGTTGGCGCCTTGCAGGCCCGGCGCCAGCCCCACGATCAACAGGCGCGCATCGCGCGAGCCAAAGGAGGGGACCGGCGCGTTGAACCATGCCGGTTCCTTCGTACGCCAGGTCGTGCGAAACGCCGCCAGCCGCGGGCAACGCGGACAGTTTCGCCCGGGCTTGCCGTTGTCCGGCATCGCCAAGCCCCGTCCGTCAATCCTCGAAATCGTCGTCGTCGGCGCCGACATCGGCCGTGGCGTCGGCCCGTTGCGTGGTCGGCGGACGCTGCAGGAATTGCGGCGTGTGTTGCGGCGACGCACCGTGGTCGTCGCGCGGCGTGCGCGCGGCGCGCTCGGATGGATCGCGGCCGATCTTGCCCTGCAGCGTGACGATGTCGGTGAAGATGTCGGCCTGGCGGCGCAGTTCGTCGGCCACCATCGGCGGCTGCGTGGTGACGGTCGAGATCACGGTCACGCGCACGCCCTTGCGCTGCACGGCTTCCACCAGCGAACGGAAATCGCCGTCGCCGGAGAACAGCACCATATGGTCGATCGAGCCGGCGATTTCCATGGCATCGACCGCGAGTTCGATGTCCATATTGCCTTTGACCTTGCGGCGGCCGGTCTGGTCGACAAATTCCTTGGTCGCCTTGGTGACGACCGAATAGCCGTTGTAGTCGAGCCAATCGATCAGCGGCCGGATCGAGGAATATTCCTGATCCTCGATCACCGCGGTGTAATAGAACGCCCGCAGCAAATAGCCGCGCGATTGGAATTCGCGCAGCAGTTTCTTGTAGTCGATGTCGAAGCCGAGCGATTTGGCGGTGGCGTAAAGATTGGCGCCATCGATGAACAGTGCGATTTTTTCGCCGGGGACGGTCATGGGGTGTTTCTCACGTTCCTTGCAATACAAAACGAATGGCCCGATTGAGCAGGCCCTCAACGCGCGGGAAGCGCGAAGCGCTGCATCGAATCGGCGTTAACAGAAAGGCACCTTCGATCAATTCAGTGGGTACCCGTGCAATCACGCCAATGCCGGTAAAATCCAGCCGGATCAGCTTGCTTGCAGCCGTTTCGGTACCAGAGGGGTGCGGCTAAACCAAGACAAAAATACTTGAACTTTCAGCCAGTACGGTCTACCTAACGGGCGAATTCAGGACATAGTTCCATTCAAGGGAGCGGCGAGCCGATGGCCCGTGTCACCGTAGAAGATTGCATCGATAAAGTTGAGAACCGCTTCGATCTCGTCCTTTTGGCCAGCCACCGGGCGCGCATGATCTCGTCCGGGTCGCAAATTACCGTCGACCGCGACAACGACAAGAACCCGGTGGTCGCGCTGCGCGAGATCGCGGAAACGACCGTATCTCCCGGCGATCTCAAGGAAGATCTGATCCACAGCTTGCAGAAATATGTCGAGGTCGACGAACCGGAGCCCGACGTGCCGCTGATTGGCGCGGGTGCCGGCGCCTCGGTCGATTCCGACGACACTGAGGTGACCTCCGAGCGCATGACCGAAGAAGAGCTGCTCAAGGGCCTCGAAGGCTTGGCGCCGCCGGAAGAAGTGCCGGAAGAAGAAGGCGAATAACCGTTTTAGCGGCGATTTCACATATATTTTGCCTCGCGGCCCGGCCCTTGCGCCGGGCCGTTTGTTTTTCGTCAACCGGAGCGGCAAGCCCTTGCGGCTTCAGCGAATTATCGTGATATCTATGCTAGAAGCGTTCGCCGGCAGCGTTTTTCATGCAGATTCGGCGGTCGCGAGGCACGAGGATGGCGCGCGCGCGCTCTGATTTACCGCGAATGCAAAAGCAGTCGCCCACCCGGGCGCCGCTGGAGCGGCCCGTTGTGGTCCCCCAGGCCGTTGAAAAGCCGGCGCAATCCCGCAAGCCGCAGATGATGCGACAATACGATCTGATCGAGCGGGTGCGCCGCTACAACCCCACAACGAACGAAGCGCTGCTCAACCGCGCCTATGTCTACGCCATGAAGGCGCATGGTGAGCAGCGGCGCGCATCCGGCGACCCGTACTTTTCGCACCCGATCGAGGTGGCGGCCATCCTCACCGATCTCAAGCTCGACGACGCAACCATCGCCGCGGCGCTTTTGCATGACACCATTGAGGATACCGCAACCACCCGCGCCGAGATCGACAGCCTGTTCGGTCCCGACATCGGCACGCTGGTCGACGGGCTGACCAAACTCAAGAAACTCGACTTGGTCACCAAGGAAGCCAAGCAGGCGGAAAACCTGCGCAAGCTGCTGCTGGCAATCGCCTCCGACGTGCGCGTGCTGCTGGTCAAGCTCGCCGACCGGCTGCACAACATGCGCACGCTCGATTACATGCCGGTCGAGGCGCGCCGCCGCGTTGCCGAAGAGACGCTGGAAATCTACGCGCCGCTCGCAGGCCGCATGGGCATGCATGAAATGCGCGAGGAACTCGACGATCTGGCGTTCCGCGAACTCTATCCGGAGGCGTACCGCGTCGTGAGCGGGCGTCTCGATGGCCTGGCCGAACGCAACAAGCATCTGATTTCGGAAATCGAGAAACAGCTCACCCGTAAATTGGCCGATCGCGGCATCACCGCGCGAGTGGCAGGCCGTCGCAAACGCACCTATTCGATCTGGCGCAAAATGGAGCGCAAGTCAGTTGGCTTCGAGCAATTGTCAGATATTTTCGGTTTCCGCGTCATCGTCAAGACGGTTGCCGACTGCTACCAGGCGCTCGGCATCGTGCACACTACGTGGCCGATGGTGCCCGGGCGCTTCAAGGATTACGTCTCGACGCCGAAGGGCAACGACTACCGCTCCATCCACACCACGGTGATCGGCCCGGGCCAGCAGCGTGTTGAGTTGCAGATCCGCACCACCGAAATGCACGAGATCGCCGAATACGGCATTGCCGCGCATGCCCTTTACAAAGACAATGTCGGTTCGCCGACCGAACTATTGTCGCGCGAGTTCGAGCGCCTATGCTTGGCTGCGCCGAACCATCGAGCTGTTGGCGGAAGGCTCCAATCCGGAAGAGTTCCTCGAACACACCAAGCTCGAACTGTTCCACGACCAGGTGTTCTGCTTCACGCCGAAGGGCAAATTGATCGCGCTGCCGCGCAAGGCGACACCGATCGATTTCGCCTACGCGGTGCATACGGACGTCGGCAACACCGCGGTCGGCTGCAAGATCAACGGCAAGATCGCCCCGCTCACGTCCGAATTGGTCAATGGCGACGAGGTCGAGATCCTCGTTTCTAGAATACAGACCGCGCCGCCGGCCGCCTGGGAATCGATCGTGCGTACCGGCAAGGCGCGCGCCGCGATCCGGCGCGCTACCCGCGTCGCGGTTCGTACGCAATATACCGGCCTCGGTCGCCGCATCGTCGAACGGCTGTTCCAGCGCGCCAAGATCGCCTATTCGGACGAAAAGCTCACCGGCGCGCTACCGCGGCTGGCGCGCGCGTCCATCGAAGAGGCGATGGCGGCGGTCGGACGCAGCGAATTGAAAGCCTCCGATGTCGCCCGCGCCATGTATCCCGACTACAAGGAAGAGCGTGCCGCCGCCATGGCTGTGAAACGCAAATCGGAGAGCGGCTGGTTCGGCTTGAAGAAGCTCACTTCGGTCAAGTTCAAGGTGCCGAGCGCGAACCCGAGCGGTCCGGCCATCCCGATCCGCGGCATCAACGGCGACTTGCCCGTCAGCTTTGCGCCAGACGGCGGCGCGGTGCCGGGCGACCGCATCGTCGGCATTCTCACGCCGGGAGAGGGGATCACCATCTACCCGATCCAGTCTCCCGTCTTGAGCGAATTCGAGGACACGCCGGAGCGCTGGCTGGACGTGCGCTGGGACGAGGAAGAGAGCACGCCGCGCCGTTTCCCGGCGCGGGTCGCCGTGCAATCGGTCAACGAGCCCGGCTCGCTCGCCCAAATCGCACAGGTGATCGCCGAGAACGACGGCAATATCGACAATATCCGTATGACGCGGCGGGCGCCGGATTTCACCGACGTGCTGATCGATCTCGAGGTCTACGACCTCAAGCATCTCACCGCCATCATCGCGCAATTGCGCGCCAAGGCCGTGGTGGCGAAGGCCGAACGGGTCAACGGATAGTTCGATGATTGCGCTCCCGCTGCGCCTTGGCATCAACGTCGACCACGTCGCCACCATCCGCAACGCACGCGGCGGGCGGCATCCCGATCCGGTACGCGCGGCCAAGCTCGCGATTGCCGCGGGTGCCGATGGCATTACCGCGCATCTGCGCGAGGACCGCCGCCACATTCGGGACGACGACATCGCGCGCCTCAAAGCCGAGATCGACAAGCCGCTCAATTTCGAAATGGCGGCGACCGACGAAATGGTCGCCATCGCCTTAAAGACGCAGCCGCACGCGGTCTGTCTGGTGCCGGAAAAGCGCACCGAACGCACCACCGAGGGCGGGCTCGATGCCGTCGAGCAGCGCACACAACTAGCGCCGGTGGTGCACGCGCTCAAGCACGCGGGCATCCGCGTCTCGCTGTTCATCGCGGCGGCGGCGGCGCAGATCGAGGCGGCAGTCGAACTCGGTGCGCCGGTGGTCGAACTGCACACCGGCTCGTGGTGCGATGCCTTGATCGAGAATCAAGCCGCCAAAGCCGCCGCGGAGTGGGAGCTCATCCGCGCCGGCGCGCTGCTGGCCAAGAGCCTGGGCCTCGAAGTCCATGCCGGCCACGGGCTCGACTATGCGAGTGCCGAGGTCATCGCGACGCTGCCTCAGATCGCCGAACTCAATATCGGGCATTTCCTGGTCGGTGAATCGGTGTTCGAGGGACTGGCCGAGACCGTGAAGTTCATGCGAGCGGCCATCGACCGCGGGCGCAAGGCGGCGCACGCATGATCTCGAATAGTGGAGTCCGGTTTCCCCCTTCGCGAAGCCCGCTTCGGCGGGCGAAGGAAGGTCGGACAAGATCATGCGGATAAAAGTGTGCGCCTCATGATTATCGGACTCGGCTCGGACCTGGTCGACGTGCGGCGCATCGCGCGCAGCATCGAGCGTTACGGCGATCGTTTTCTCAACCGCATCTATACGCCGGTCGAACGCTCCAAGGCGGAGGGGCGGGCCAACCGGATCGAGACCTATGCCAAGCGTTTCGCCGCCAAAGAGGCCTGCTCCAAGGCGCTCGGCACAGGTTTTCGCAGCGGCGTGTTCTGGCGCGACATGGGTGTGGTCAATCTGCCCTCGGGACGGCCCACCATGAAGCTGACCGGCGGCGCGCTGAAGCGGCTGCAGGCGATCACGCCGGCCGGTTGCGAGACGCAGATCGACGTTTCGCTCACCGACGAAGGTCCGGCCGCTCAGGCCATCGTGATTATTTCGGCGTTGCCGAAGAAGCCGGTGTGAAGCCAAGAACCACTGTCCTACCAAGTGCTTATACAACAGCATGAGGGTTCTTGATTGCACCCTGGGATGGCAGCCGCTACAAGGTCGCCGGGGCACGACGCCTTCCTGGCGGGACAAGAGGCCGATGAGCGTGACATCCGGAACAAAACGAAAAGAAGGCGGCATTGCCGAAACAGTCCGCGTGGTTATCCACGCGCTGATCATCGCCCTGGTAATCCGCACGTTCCTGTTTCAACCCTTCAATATCCCCTCCGGCTCGATGAAGGCGACTCTGCTGGTCGGCGATTATCTGTTCGTCTCGAAATATACCTATGGCTACAGCCACTTTTCGCTGCCTTTGTCGCCGCCGTTGTTCTCCGGTCGCATTCCAAGCGACTGGCTGCCGAAGCGCGGCGACGTGGTGGTGTTTCGTCTGCCCAAGGATACGTCGGTCGATTACATCAAGCGCGTGATCGGCTTGCCTGGCGACAAGATCCAGGTGCTCGATGGTCAAGTCTTCATCAATGGCGTCGGAGTCAAGCGCGAGCCAGCTCCGCCGTTCGTCGAAGCCGAGGAGGGCGCCCCCGCCGCGCCGGTCAAACGCTGGAAAGAAACACTCGACAACGGCGTGAGCTTCTACACGCTCGATCTGGTCGATAACGGCTTTGCCGACAACACCCAGGTCTACACCGTGCCGGCCGGCCACTATTTCATGATGGGCGACAATCGTGACAACTCGACCGACAGCCGCTTCAGCCAAGTGGGCATGGTGCCGCTCGAGAATATCGTCGGGAAGGCGCAGATCATTTTCTTCTCCGTCTATGAAGGCGAGCGCGCCTGGGAATTCTGGCGTTGGCCGGTGTCGGTGCGCTGGAGCAGGCTGTTCACGATTGTCAGATGAGCCGTAAGGCCAAGGATCGAGCGGCGCTCGAGGAGCGGATCGGTTACCAATTCGCCGACAAGGCGCTGCTGGAGCGCGCGCTCACGCATATTTCCGCGCTGGCCGGCGGTGCCACCCGCGCCAACAGCTACCAGCGCCTTGAATTCCTCGGCGACCACGTCCTCGGCCTGGTCATTTCCGACATGCTTTATCGTGCTTTCTCAAAAGCGAACGAGGGCGAACTGTCGCGCCGTCTCGCCGATCTGGTGCGCAAGGAGACCTGCGCCGAGGTGGCGCGCGCGATGGACCTTGGCCCGGCGCTCAAGCTCGGCAATTCGGAATCGCATGCCGGCGGACGGCTGCGCACCACGATTCTGGCGGACGCCTGCGAAGCGCTGGTCGGCGCGGTGTTCACCGATGGCGGCTACAAGGCAGCCGACGAGGTGATCGCGCGGTTCTGGAAGGAGCGCATGCTCAAACCGTTGCGCCCGCTGCGCGACCCCAAGACCATGCTGCAGGAATGGGCGCAGGCGCGCGGATTGCCGACGCCGGCCTATCGGGAATTGGCGCGCACCGGGCCGCATCACGATCCGGAATTTCGCGTCGCGGTGGTGCTGCCCGATCGGCCGCCGGCCGAGGGCATGGGCTCGTCGAAGCGGGCGGCCGAACAGTCGGCCGCCGCCGCCATGCTGACGCGCGTCGGCGCGGCCGCGGACAAGCTCGATGAGTGACGTCAAGCCGGAGGGCGATACGCGCTGCGGCTTCGTCGCGCTGATCGGCGCGCCCAATGCCGGCAAGTCGACGCTGCTCAACGCGCTGGTCGGCTCCAAGGTGACTATCGTCTCGCACAAGGTGCAGACCACACGCGCGCTGATCCGCGGCATCACGCTCGCCGGAAAGTCGCAGCTCATCTTCGTCGACACGCCGGGAATCTTCGCCCCCAAGCGGCGGCTCGACCGCGCCATGGTGACGACGGCGTGGAGCGGCGCGCATGAGGCCGATCTGGTCGGGGTGCTGATCGACGCACGCAAGGGTATCGACGACGAGGCGGAAGCGCTGCTGGCGCGGCTCGCCGACGTAAAGCCGGCGAAAATCCTGATTCTCAACAAGATCGATCTGGTGCCGCGCGATACGTTGCTATTGCTGACCAAGATCGCCAATGAAAAGGCCAAGTTCGATTCGACCTTCATGATCTCGGCTTTGACCGGCGACGGCGTGGCCGATCTCAAGGCATGGCTCGCCGAACGCATGCCGCCGAGCCCGTGGCTCTATCCGCCTGACCAGATGTCGGATGCGCCGATGCGGCAATTGGCGGCCGAGATCACGCGCGAGAAGCTGTTCGAGCGGCTGCACCAGGAATTGCCGTATCATTCCACGGTCGAGACCGAGCAGTGGAAGGAATTGCGCGGTGGCAAAATCCGCATCGAGCAGACGATCTATGTCGAGCGCGAAAGCCAGCGCAAGATCGTGATAGGCAAGGGTGGCCAGACCCTCAAGTCGATCGGCGAATCGTCGCGGCGGGAAATCGCCGATATTGTCGAGGCCAAAGTCGACCTGTTCCTGTTCGTCAAGGTACGCGAAGGCTGGGGCGACGATCCCGAGCGCTACCGCGCCATGGGGCTGGAGTTTCCGAAAGAATAGAGCGCCGGTCACCGTGATTTTCTCCGATTCTCGGAGTATGCAGTCTTCATGCAATGGACCGATGAAGGCATTGTGATCGGCGTCAAGCGGCACGGGGAGGCCAACGCTATCCTCGAGCTGATGACGCGCGAGCATGGCCGCCATCTCGGGCTGGTGCGCGGCGGCTATGGCTCGCGCATGAAGCCCGTTCTGCAGGTCGGCAATTCCGTGAGCGCGAATTGGCGGGCGCGGCTCGACGAGCATCTCGGCAACTACACAGTGGAGCCGATGCGCCAGCGTGCGTCCGATTTTTTTGGCAGCTCGCACGCGATCTATGGCGTCAGCCATCTGGCGGCGATGATGCGGCTGCTGCCCGAACGCGACCCGCACGCCGGCCTTTATTCGGTATTCGAAGAGGTGCTCGACCGGCTCGAGGATCCCGCGCTGGCGGCGCCTTTGGCGGTGCGTTTCGAATTGCAGCTGTTGTCGGAGCTTGGTTTCGGGCTCGATCTCGAGCAATGCGCCTCGACCGGGTCGCGGGCCGATCTGATCTATGTCTCGCCCAAGTCGGGCAGGGCGGTCTCGCGCGAGGCCGGCGATCCGTGGGCCGGCAAGATGCTTCGGCTGCCGGCCTTCCTGCGCGACCCCGCGGCCGAATCCGGCGAACGCGATCTCGCCGACGGCTTTGCGCTCACCGGCTTTTTCCTGGCGCGCCATGTGCTGGAGCCGCGCGGGCTGACGCTCACCGACGAGCGCGCGCATTTCATCGCGGCGATCCTGCGTGGCCCGCGCACCGCGGTCGCCTACTGAACCGCCGAATCCGGCAAGTCGTCCGGGAATGGCCCGAGGCCCGTAAAGTTCTTTTCGAGGGTTCGTTCGCCTTCCGCCGCTTCAATCAATTCGTAGAAGAGCATCTTGTAGGTCGAAAAAACGACTGCCTCGCTCTTCATACGTGCCATCGCTGCTTCGACGTTGCGATGAGACGGGGAAGCTTATCGGCATCGCCGCAGCCGTGCTATAGGAACCGGCCCAGAGTAACAGAAGCCGATGCCGAAGAACCACACGTACATCCTTGGCATAAACGCCTACGACCACGACGTCAGCGCGTGCCTGCTGCGCGACGGCGAGATCGCCTATGGGATCGAGAAGGAACGGATCACGCGGCAAAAGCATGCCGGCGGGTTCTTCCAGGAGGTCGTCGATTATTGCCTGCAAGCCGAAGGCATCACGCTCGACGACGTCGATCTGGTGGTGCGCAATTGCTACGTCCTGCCGGTCGAAGAGCTGGAAGTTCGCATGGTCTATCAAGGCGACATTGCCGATCGCGAACGCGACCAAGTGGCCAAGAGCCCGCTCTACCTGCCGAAGACAAACAAGGTGATGACGGTTTCGCACCACCTCGCCCACGCTTATAGCGCCTTTGCCGTCTGTCCGTTCGATGAAGGGGTGGTGATGGTCGTCGACGGCGTCGGCAGCTATGCCTCCGACATCAAGGAACCCGGTCAGCTCACCGAAGGGGTCAATCCGCTCGCCCGTGAGTCGGAGAGCTACTACAAATTCAAAGGCAGCGGGCTCGAAACCCTGAAGAAAATATGGCTGAAACCGTGCCGCGGCCTTCTCAGCGACGAGTTCTTCACCATGGATGGCCTCGGGGCGCTCTACAGCCGCGTGTCGAGCTACATCTTCGCCGACTGGAACAAATGCGGCGAAGTGATGGGTCTTGCGCCCTACGGTCGTCCCAACAGCTTCAGAAAGCTGCTTGAGCTTAAAGATGGCGAACTGCGCGTGCCTGAGTGGGGCGCGGATCTCAATCAGCCTTGGATGCCGGACGGAATCAAGAAGTGGGAAGCCAGTCCGTCGATGCGACATTGGGAGGACATGGCGCGGCAGGTGCAGCACGACAGCGAGGAAGTGCTGCTCGAGCGGGCGCGCTGGCTGCGTGAGGCGACCGGCGCGAAGAACTTGGTTCTCGCCGGCGGCGTGGCGCTCAATTGCGTCGCCAATGGACGCATCGTGCGCGAGGCGGGTTTTGACAATATCTGGATTCAACCGGCCGCCGGCGACAACGGCATCGCCATCGGCTGCGCCTATTACGGCCATCTGGCGGTGCAGAAGAAGCCGCGCACGTTCGTGATGAAGCAGGCGACGCTCGGCCGCGAATATACCGACAAGGAGGCGCGTGTCGGCAATCCACTGCTGGTCAGCCGCAAGACGTTCAACGGTTCAGGCGAAAGCATTTGCCGCGAAGCGGCGAAACTGCTGGCGGAAGGCAAGGTATTTGGCTGGTTCCAGGGCCGCTGCGAGTTCGGGCCGCGCGCGCTCGGCAACCGCAGCATCCTGGGCGATCCGCGGCGCGCCGAGATGAAAGATATTTTGAACAAGCGGGTAAAATTCCGGCAGGCGTTCCGTCCGTTCGCGCCGATCGTGCCTTATGAAAGGGCGAAAGACATTTTCATCGGCGACGACAAATCGCCGTTCATGCTGCGCGCCAAGCAGGTGCGCCCGGAATGGAAAGACCGCATTCCGGCGATCGTCCATGTCGACGGCAGCGCCCGCGTGCAAACCGTCCGGCGCGAGCAGAACGAGCGGATTTATGACCTGCTGATGGAATTCGAGAAATTTACCGGCGTGCCGGTGTTGGTCAACACGTCGTTCAATATCAAAGGCGAGCCGATCGTAGAGACGCCCCAGGATGCGATGAATTGCTTCATCTACACCGGTATCGACTATCTGGCCCTGCACGACACGCTGGTGGCCAAGAACGCGCTCTACAAGGTCTTGGCGCCGTTCATAAAAGTCTATTACGAGTCGCGGGGCGTTGCGCGCGACGAGACCGACTAGGTTCCCGGGGCATTGACTGTGGTTAGGCGGACGGTATTTAAATACCGACACAAACAAGGCAAAGCGTTGTTGGGAACCTTGGTAAGGCGTGGGTATTATTCGATAGTTCGGCGCCGGTTCCTGAGCGCAGGATGAACGGATCGGTCACGCGTAGTTCCAATTTGTCGAATAAGCTCGACGCGTTTGCTCTGGATCGAGTTTCAGCAAGAATGGGAGGCAGGCTAGATGCAAAGGATAATGGTTGGCACGCTGATGGCGGTGTTCTTTGGCCTCTTCAGCATGCCGGCGTCTCAGGCGGCCCCGGCGAATGGCGTGGCAGTCGGCTCTTCGGCCGGCGCGATCACGGCCGTTGAAAAAACGCAATGGCGCCGCCGTCGTCGTCACTGCGTGCATCGCTGGCGGTCACGGTTGAGGTGTTGGTAGAGATAACGTCGCTTCCGACGTTTGGATTGGCGGGCCGGCAGTGAACGCTGCCGGTCCGTTTCATTAGGCACGCTACCGAGCGTGATGCTGCATTGCCAGCGGTCGTGCGTTTGCGCCATGGTCGCCATCAAGCGGCAGGGCGAAGCAGGCGTCGTACCACGCCGCCGGAATGCGCCGGCTGGTCGCGCAGCGATCGAAAATCTCCAACCGCTTCGGGTTGCGGTATTCCATATAAGGTACGACGGCGAAACGCGCGCCATCGGCGAAACTTCCGTAGCGATTGATCTGGCCTTTCAAATCGGGCGCGACCGCGAGAATGGCGTTTCGAAAAGTATCGCCCTCGATGAAATTGTCCGGCATTTGGTCGAACGGGCCGTCCAGATAGTTGTTCGCCGTTACGTTGTCATGAAAGGCGCCGATGAGAATCTTCCGGTTTCGATGCTGATCGCGATAGACGGCAAAGCCCGTACGTTTGCCGATGAGAATACGGCCGTCGCCGACGGGTGCCGGCACGAACATGTCGGCAGGTACTATCGTTTCGTCGAGAACGTAGTGAAATAATTTGAGCCGGCTGTTGAATACGAGGAAGAACCGCACGCCTGAACTCATCGAACACAGGCCCGATGAATTTGTCGTCCGGCGCAAGCGCCGCAGCCGGAGGCTTGACCTGCGTCAGATCGTTGAGCGCAAAGATGACGCTCTTGTTGCGGTAGGTCAGCCGGTAGGTCAAAGAGTCGATCTTCTCGACGCCGACGCCGCGCGAGGCATCTAGCGTCAACCCGGTCGCATGGCTGTCTTCGAGCCAGTTGCCGCGATCTTCGTAATACGAGAATTCGACCTTGCCTTGCGCGCGCAGATACGCGTCGATCTTAATGTTGCCGGCATAGCGCGTGCCGTTGAGGTCGAACGAAAAGTAATAGTGGTTCTCGGTCGGATAGACCTTGACCCGGTCGGGCAGGCTGCCGAGTACGTAGGCAAAGACCGCCATCGGGTCGTCGATCGCCAGCTTTTGCGTGCGCGTGGTGACCTCATTGACGTAGGCCTCGTTGGTCTGCAGGCGCGGCAAATCGGTGCCTTGCGCCGCGGCGGAGCAAGCCGTCATTACAACGCCGAGTGCCGCGACCGCCGCGTGCAGATTGGTTCGGAATTTTGTCATCGCCAGGAGCCCTCAGACCGACAGGTCTTCGAAGGATACAGATCAAAGTTGGAACATTATACGGCGGCTATGTTCCTCACTTGTTCATGGCCGCACGGCGCAGTAGCTATCAACCATGGGTAAAAGACTGATTCCCCCCGACAAGGGGCAGGTCGAAGAGGTCGCACTGCGCGGGGCGCTGGAAGAGCGCTATCTCGCCTATGCGCTCTCCACCATCATGAACCGCGCCTTGCCGGATGCGCGCGACGGGCTCAAGCCGGTGCACCGGCGCATCCTCCACGTCATGCGGACGCTGCGGCTCGACCCCGGCGCCGCCTTCAAGAAATCGGCCAAGGTGGTCGGCGACGTGATGGGCAATTTCCATCCGCACGGCGACCAGGCGATCTACGACGCGATGGTGCGGCTGGCGCAGGATTTCGCCCAGCGTTACCCGCTGATCGACGGGCAGGGCAATTTCGGCAATATCGACGGCGATAACGCCGCCGCCATGCGCTACACGGAATCGCGGCTGACCGAAGTGGCGCGGCTCTTGATCGACGGCATCGAGGAAGACGCCGTCGATTTCCGCCCGAGCTACGACGGCACCGGCGAGGAGCCGGCGGTGCTGCCGGCGGCATTCCCCAATCTGCTGGCCAACGGATCGCAGGGCATCGCGGTCGGCATGGCCACCTCGATCCCGCCGCACAACGCGGCCGAACTGTGCGACGCGGCGCTGTTTCTGATCGACAACCCGAATGCGCGCAGCCGCACGCTGCTCAAATACGTCAAGGGCCCGGATTTCCCGACCGGCGGCGTCATCGTCGACAAGCCGGCGGAAATCGCCGAGGCCTATACGACGGGCCGCGGCTCGTTCCGCGTGCGCGCGCGTTGGGAAACCGAGGACGCTGGCCGCGGCACTTATACGATCGTCATCACGCAAATTCCCTGGCTGGTGCAGAAGTCGCGGCTGGTCGAGAAGCTGGCCGAGCTGATCAACGAGAAAAAGCTGCCGCTGGTCGCCGACGTGCGCGATGAATCGGCCGAGGATCTCCGCCTGGTGATCGAGCCACGCGCGCGCACGGTCGACGCCGAATTGCTGATGGAGTCGCTGTTCAAGCTCACCGAACTGGAAAGCCGCATCCCGCTCAACATGAACGTGCTGGTGAAGGGCCGCATCCCGCGGGTGCTCGGTCTGGCCGAGGCCTTGCGCGAATGGCTCGACCACCGCCGCGACGTGCTGGTGCGCCGCTCCAAGTACCGCCTGGCGCAGATCGAGCACCGCCTGGAAGTGCTCGGCGGCTATCTGATCGCCTATCTCAACCTCGACAAGGTGATCAAGATCATCCGGCGCGAAGACGAGCCGAAACCAGTCTTGATGAAGGAGTTCAAACTCACCGACGTCCAGGCCGACGCCATCCTCAACATGCGGCTGCGCAATTTGCGCAAGCTCGAGGAGATGGAAATCCGCGGCGAGGATAAGGCGCTGCGCGAGGAACTCAAGCGGGTCAAATCGCTCATCGGTTCGACCGACAAGCAATGGAAGTCCATAGCGGGCGAGATCAAGAAAGTGAGGGAGGCGTTCGGGCCGAAGACCGAGCTCGGCAAACGGCGCACGACTTTTGCGGAAGCCCCCGAGCACGACGAGGCCGCGATCGAGGAGGCGATGGTGGTGCGCGAGCCGATCACCGTCGTCGTTTCCGAGAAGGGCTGGATTCGCGCGCTGCGCGGCCACGTGAGCGATCTCTCCGGCGTCACCTTCAAGACCGACGACGCGCTGAAATTCGCGTTCCCGACCGAAACCACCGCCAAAATTCTGATCTTTGCCGGCAACGGCAAATTCTACACGCTGGAGGCCTCCAAGCTGCCGGGCGGGCGCGGGCACGGCGAGCCGGTACGGCTCTATTTCGACATCGAGCAGGACGCCGACGTCGTCGCGGCGCTGGCTTACGAAGGCAAGCGCAAATTTCTGGTGGCGAGCTATGGCGGCAACGGTTTCGTCGTACCGGAGGACGACGTGCTCGGCACTACGCGCAAGGGCAAACAGGTGCTCAATCTCAAGGGCGCCGACAAGGCGGCGGCGCTGACTACGGTCGATGGGGAGTTGGTGGCGACCATCGGTGCTAATCGCAAAATGGTCATTTTCCCGATCGACCAGGTGCCGGAGATGACGCGCGGCCGCGGCGTCCGGCTGCAACGCTACAAGGAGAAGGGCCTGTCCGACGTCACCACGTTCAAAGCGGACGAGGGGCTGACCTGGGTCGATGGCGCCGGCCGGACCCAGACGCTGTCGATGAAGGAGCTTAAGGATTGGCGAGGCAACCGCGCCGATGCCGGCCGCATCGCGCAGGGGCTGCCGAAGAACAACAAATTCCGCGGCGCGCCCGGGACCGGCAAGGCCGACGACGGCGAGGAATAAGTTTCGGATTTAACTCGCGAGAAACAGCAGTGAGCGTTCCGACTTCGCCAGCAACGCCGCGGCGGTATCGCCGAAGAATAGCTTCTCGCCCGGACGGCGGCCGACGCCCATGACGATGAGATTGTGCTTGCCGCGCGCCAGTTCTTTCAGGATCGCTTCCTCGGCGGCGAGGTCGGCGCGCACCGTGGTGCGCAGCTCCAGATCGTAGCTGTCGGCGAGCTCGACGATGTCCTTGAGGATGGCCTCCTCGTATTGGCGCGAGCGTTTCTTCTTGCCGCCGGGCGCGACGTAGAGCGCAGTGAGAGAAGCTTTGCTGGCGCGCGCCATTGCGATGGCGATTTCGGCGGCGCGGCGCGACATTTCGGTGCCGTTGACCGGAACCAGCATGGCGAGTTTGCCGTGCAGCGGATGTTCGAGCAGCTTGTCGCGCACATCGGTGATGGCGATCGGGCCTTCGAAACCTGCAGCGAGGCCGGCGACGTCGTCGTGGAATTCATTGTGGCGCGCCACGGTTTTTTCGAGCCCGACGATCATCAAATCGTAGCCTTTCTCGGCTTCCGCCGCGACCGCCTTGGGCTGAGGCGAGTTCTCCACCATCGTGGTCACGTTGAGCTTGGTATCGGTCTTTTCCTCTTCGGTTTGCGCGCGCTCGACGTGGCCGGCGAACAGTTTGACGGTTTCGCCGGCAGTCTGGGCTTTTTCCTTTTCGGTGGCGGCTGCTGCCTTGCCGGTCTTCTTGTCGGTCTTGATATGCATTACGGTGGTCGGCAGCGCATTGGCGCCGGCGATCAGCCCGGCAACGCGGGAGGCAAACCGTCCGTTCGCGCTCTCGTTGACCGCAAGCAATAGCCGCTCCAGCTTCGGCACGAAGCCGCGCGCCTCCATCTCCTCGCGCTCGAGCCGCTGCTTTTCCTCCTTGCGCATGGGAATGCGTGAAAGCGCCCAGCGCAACGTCGGCGGCATGGCCGTGGTGGTAATCACCGCCATGGTGACGATCATGGTGAACAGGTTGGGGTTGAGCGCGCCCATGGACAGACCGATGGTCGCGACGATCACCTCGGTCGAGCCGCGCGCATTCATGCCGCTGCCGAGCGCCAGTGACTCCGGAAAAGTGAGGCCGCCCAGCTTGCCGCCCAAAAACGCGCCGCCGAATTTGCCGAGGCTGGCGATGACGATCAGCCCGGCGGTGAGCGCTAAGATCAATGGATCCTTGAGGATGGTGAGGTCGGCACTCAAGCCCGCGGTGCCGAAAAATACCGGCATGAAGAAGGCGACGATCAGTCCACGCAATTGCTCGTCGATGTGACGGGTGAGAATCGGAGATTCACCGACCAGAATGCCGGCGACGAAGGCGCCGAGCACGGTGTGGACGCCGATCAGATCGGTGATGGTCGCCATCACGCCCATGATGAGCAGGATCGCGCTGATCACCGCGAATTCGCTGACGAAAGTGTCGTTGACCCAGCGGATGATGCTGAACACCAAGCGGCGGCCGACGGTGAGGCTCAGCCCCATGAAGGCGAGGGTGCCGAGAACGCTCTTGGCGATGCTCAGCCCGTCGACCTGGCCCTGCAGCGCCAGACTGAAGATGATGGCGACCATGATCCATCCCACGGTGTCATCGATGATCGCCGAGGCGAGGATCACCTGGCCGACGGTGCGCCGCGTGAAATTCATTTCGCGGATCACGGTTGCCACGATCTTGACCGAGGCGATCGACAGCGCGGTGCCGAGAAACAATGCGGTGATCAGGCGCTTGCCCGGGTTGGGCAGGATCGAATCTGGCAGCAGTTCGCCAAGCGCCACGCCGCAGGCAAACGGCACGGCGATGCCAGCGAAGGAGGCGAAAACTGAGGCCCGTCCGGTCTGCCGCACTAGCTTGAGATCGATCTCCATGCCGGTGAGGAGCAACAGCAGGAGGATGCCGAATTGCGCGATGCCGTCGAGCATCGCCTTCTGCTCTTTGCCGGCGGAAAATAGCGCATGCTGCCAATCGGGAAAGACCGCACCGAACAGCGATGGTCCGAGTATCAAGCCGGCAATGAGTTGCCCCATGACCGCCGGCTGCTTGAACCGCAGCATGACTTCGCCGAGCAGGCGCCCGACCAGGATCATCACCGCGAGCTGGACGACGAACAGCAGTTCGGAAGGACCCTTCGGGGCTTCACCGGCGGCGAAGGCAGGGCCCGTCGCCAGCGCGAATGTCGCCAGCAACGAGCTAAGCCACTGCAAGCAGCGCCGATTCCCGGTCATGCAAGATCAGCCCCCTGATTGCCACTACCAAGCTTGCAGCAACCCGGCCGAAGGGCAGATAGTTCCAATGCAAATGCCAATCATCTGCATCACAGCGCGCGCAGCGCGTTTGACGCTAGGCGGCATGTGACCGTTAGCGTTGCACCCGCGCTCCAGGAACTGCGCGAACGCTTTCAGCGAAGCCTCGGAGACGTAATGTTCGATGCCTTCCGCGTCAGCTTCCGCGGCTTCGGCGGGAACGCCCAAGGCCAGCAAGATATCGACGACCAGCCGATGCCGCGAACGGACGCGGGCGGCGAGCTTTTGTCCGTCCTCGGTCAGGAAAACGCCGCGGTAGGGGCGGCCGGTCGCCAGGCCGCCGCGTTTCAGGCGCGCGATCGTCTTGATGGCGGTGGCGTGCGAGACACCGAGACGGCGTGCGACATCGGTCGGGCGCGCCTCGCCGTTCGTCGTCAGCAGGTCGTCGATCAGTTCGACATAGTCCTCGAGCAGGGCGCCCGATTGCGCCGAGCGAGTCTTGCCGAAGCGGCGCGCCTGGGTGAGTTCGGCCGGCAGCTTGACCGCGGGCTCCGCCCTTTTTTCCTCGCCATCGACGTCATGGCGCGTCCCCGCAAGCCCCGCGCGCGACGACAAATGTCCCCGCTCTGGCGGCGCTTCCCAATACTATCAAATTGTTGCCACGGCTACAATCTGTGCATTGGCATCCGCGAGCCGCCGCTTATTCTTAAGTGTAGCAATGGCTACATTTTTATGTCGAGGCTAGAGCGGTCAAGCGCATGAGCCATCTGATTGCCCGTCGAGGGTTGTTGACCGACCGCACCGTGATGGCGGCGCAGGCCATTCTGAGCGGCAAAAGCCGCGGTCCGGCCGCTTGTCTCGCCTTCGCCGGGCCGGCGGTGGTCGCTTCGATCGCCTACATGGACCCCGGCAATTTCGCCACCAACATCCAGGTCGGGGCGAAATACGGCTACAGTCTGCTGTGGGTCGTGCTGCTCGCCAACTTCATCGCGATGCTTTTCCAGGCGCTGTCGGCCAAACTCGGCATCGTCACCGGCCGCAATCTCGCGGAACTGTGCCGCGACCATTTTTCGCGGCCGGTCGTCATGGCGATATGGGTGGTGAGCGAGATCGCCGCCATGGCGACCGACCTCGCCGAATTCCTCGGCGGCGCGGTCGGCTTGGCGCTGCTGTTCAAGATGCCGCTGATTTACGGTATGGGAGTCACCGCCGTCATCACCTACGCCATTCTAATGGTGGAGAGCCGCGGCTTTCGGCCGGTCGAGCTGATCGTCGGTAGCCTGGTTGGCATCATCGGGCTTTGCTACCTGATCGAGTTGTTCATCGCGCCGGTCGACTGGGGCTCTGCGGTCTTTCACTCGATCAAGCCGGAAGTCCCCGACGCCGAGGCCTTGCTGCTCTCGGTCGGCGTCATCGGCGCCACCGTGATGCCGCACGCGATCTATCTGCATTCCGGGCTGACGCAGGCGCGCACGCCCGGCCGCGACGAGAGCGAGCGCCGCCTGCTGGTGCGCATCTCCAATCATGAAGTAGTGATCGCATTGGTGTTCGCCGGCCTCGTCAACATGGCGATGGTGATGATGGCATCGGGCGCCTTCCACGCCGGCCACCCGGACGTCGCCGAAATCGAAACCGCCTATCACACACTGGCGCCGTTACTCGGCATCGGCGCGGCCGGCATCTTCCTGCTGTCACTGATTGCCTCCGGCATATCGTCGTCGGTGGTCGGCACCATGGCCAGGCAGATGATCATGCAGGGCTTCGTCGGCTTCCGCATTCCGATCTGGCTGCGGCGCGTCATCACCATGGTGCCGGCCTTCGTCGTGGTGGCCTACGGCGTTAACGCCACCCAGGCTTTGGTGGTGAGTCAGGTGATCTTGAGCATCGCGCTGCCGCTGCCGATGATCGCGCTGCTGATGTTCACCGGCCGCGCCGACATCATAGGTAAATTCGTCAACGGCCGCATGACCCGCGTCGCCGCCGTGATTGCGACAGCGTTGGTGCTGATACTCAACGCGTTCCTGATAGTGCAGACCGTAGGGATACCGATTCCGGGCCTGCGCTAGGGCTATTTTTCCACCCGGCTCCAGCCCGACGGCAGCAGGCGTTCCTGCGGCAGGAAGCGGCCCTTGTAGTCCATCTTGCGCGAGCCCGGCACCCAATAGCCGAGATAGACGTAGGCCAGGCCCATCGCCTTGGCGCGCGCGATGTGGTCGAGGATCATCAGCGTGCCGAGCGAGCGCTCGCCGGCTTCGGGATCGAAGAACGAATAGACCATCGACAGCCCGTCGCTCAGCACGTCTGTAAGCGCGACCGCCAGCAGTTTTCCCGCGCCGCGGCCGTTGATGCCGGTGTCCGGCCCGCGCCTGCGGTATTCGATCAGGCGCGTATCGACATGGCTGTCCTCAATCATCATGGCGTAGTCGAGCACGGTCATGTCGGCCATGCCGCCGTCGCGGTGGCGGGTGTCGAGATAGGCGCGGAACACCGAATATTGTTCCGACGTCGGCGCCGCCGCGCGCATGTCGCCGACGACATCGGCATTGCGTTCGGCGATGCGGCGCATGTTGCGCGATGGCGAAAAATCTGCGGCCACCACGCGCACCGAGACGCAGGCGCGGCAGCTCTCGCAGGCCGGCCGGTAGGCGATCGACTGGCTGCGGCGGAAGCCGCCATGCGTGAGCAGATCGTTGAGCTCGCCGGCGCGCTCGCCGACCAGATGGGTGAACACCTTGCGCTCCTCTTCGCCGGCCAGGTACGGGCAGGGCGAGGGCGCGGTCAGATAGAATTGCGGCGTATCGCGGGAATGCTGGGTCACGTCGTCAGGCCGTCATTGCTTCCGATTCACACCTAGCATCGCCCGCCGGGCTGCTGGCGTCAAAGCCCATTATCGGGCCGCGGCGCCGCGCAGGGTGGCCCGCGCCGGATTATTAATGATGACAGTGCCGAGCATGATGTCGTGCAATAGCCGGCGGCGTTCGTTGAAGAAGGCGACCAGCAGGATGAACGGCGTGAAGAATGACACCGTGAACCAGAATGCGATGGCGTGCACGGCGCCGAGCACGAAATAGGCGGGCGCGCCGTACCAGGTGCGCATTTCGAGGTCCACGATCCGCATGCCGATGGTGGCGGAGCGCGGGCCGCCCAGCGTGACGCCGAAATAGACAAGGGCCCAGACCACGGTCGCCGGTGACAGCAGCCAATAGAGCGCGAAGCCGAGCCCCAAAGTGACCAGGCCGAAAGCGAAGATGAACATCGCCGCCAGCACCACCGGCACGGCGATGATGACGAAATCGATCACAAAAGCGACCACCCGGCGCGCCAGAACCCCTTCAAACAATTCGGGATTCGTGGCTGGATTGTAGGCGTGCGGTTTTACGTCGATCGCCATGCCAGTCCCCTCGATTGCTGATCTCCGCATCGAGATGGAGGACGAATCGGGCTTGCGCAAGGGGCGGCCGACCGGCTGGAACGTCGGCCATGCTTGCGGCATGGTGCCGGGGCGCCAAGGAGGCCGGTTTGAGCATCGCAATTGCGGACATTGAGGCGGCCCGGCGGGTGATCGAGGGCGCCGTGCTGCACACACCCATGCTGCCGGCGCCGCGGCTGTCCGCGCTCACCGGTGCGGACGTCTTTGTCAAATACGAAAACCTGCAGGTTACCAACTCGTTCAAGGACCGCGGTGCACTCAACAAGCTCGCTTCGCTGAGCGAAGCGGAGCGCAAGCGCGGCGTCATCGCCATGTCGGCCGGCAATCACGCGCAAGCGGTGGCCTATCACGCCGCGCGGCTGAATATTCCGGCGACCATCGTCATGCCGGTGACCACGCCCTTCGTGAAGGTGGCGGCCACCAAGTCGCACGGCGCCGAAGTGGTGCTCGACGGCGAGAGCGTGGCGGAAGCGCAAAAGCGCTGCGAGCAGATATTGGCCGAGCGCAAGCTGACGCTGGTGCACCCTTACGACGATGCCCGCATCATCGCCGGGCAGGGCACCATCGCACTTGAGATGCTGGAGGAAACTCCCGATCTCGATGTGCTGGTGATCCCGATCGGCGGCGGCGGCCTAATCGCCGGCAACGCCATCGCCGCGCGCGCGGCAAAACCCAAGATCGAGATCGTCGGGGCCGAAGCAGCGCTTTATCCGGCGGTGTGGAATGCGCTTCACAGTGAAAGCCGCCCGGTCGGCGGGGCGACGCTGGCCGAAGGTATTGCGGTCCAGAATGTCGGCAAGCTGACGCTGCCGGTAATCCGCGAACTGGTGTCCGAGATTGTTCTGGTCGACGAGGCGCATCTGGAACGCGCGGTCAACGCTTACCTCACGCTGCAAAAGACCATGGCAGAAGGGGCGGGCGCTGCCGGACTTGCGGCCATGCTGGCCAAGCCGGAGCAATTCCGCGGCAAGAAGGTCGGCCTCATACTATGCGGCGGCAATATCGATCCGCGCATTCTCGCCTCGATCATGGTGCGCGAGCTCGAACGCGAGGCCCGCATCGTCTCGTTCCGCCTCACCATTCCGGACCGGCCCGGTGTCCTCGGCATCATCGCGACGCGGCTCGGCGAACTCGGCGCCAATATTCTTGAGGTCGATCACCGCCGGTTGTTCCTCGACGTGCCGGCCAAGGGGGCCAAGCTCGACGTGACCATCGAGACGCGCGATGCGCCGCATGCGTCGGAAATCCTGGCGGCGCTCAAGGCTGACGGCTACCAGCCCGTGCGCATCGAGACCGGCGCGACGATGGAGTAGGACGTATCAATTTACTCCGCTCATTCCCGCGCAAGCGGGAATCCAGTGCCCCGATTCGGTATTGTGAGATTTCTGCCCTGGGTCCCCGCTTTCGCGGGGACGAGCGGAGGAGAGCCCAGCGCTATTTCGGCTGCATCAGATGCCAAATGCGTTCCGACGTCGCTGGCATCTCGACGTGCTTGACGCCGAATTCGGACAGCGCGTTGACCACCGCATTGGCGACCGCCGGCAGAGCGCCGACATTGCCGGCTTCGCCGGCGCCCTTGGTGCCGAGCGGATTGGTCTTGGTCGGCACCGGATTGGACTCGACCTCGATATCGGACAGGTTATGGGCGTGCGGCATGGCGTAGTCCATGAACGAGGCGGTGACCAACTGACCGCTGGCGTCGAAATGGATGTCTTCCATCAGCACTTGGCCCGCGCCCTGCGCAACGCCGCCGTGGATCTGGCCGTGCAGCAGCAGCGGATTGAGCACGGTGCCGACGTCGTCCACCACGCTGTAGCGCACGATCTGGATCTCGCCCGTTTCCTTGTCGATTTCCAGTTCGCAGACGTGACAGCCGTTCGGAAAGTTTTGCGCCCCCGCTTTGTAGACGGCGGTAGCGAACAGGCCGGGCTCCATCGCCGCTGGAATCTTGGCCGGATTCGCGGCGTCGATGGCGACTTCCTTGATGGTCATGGTGCGATTGGTTTTCGGCGACGAGAACACGCCGTCGGCGAAATTCACGTCCACCGCGTCGACCTTGAACGCGTGCGCGGCGATGGCCTTGGCTTTCTCGACCACCTTGTCGGTTGCCATCGTAAACGCGGCGCTCGACATGGTGGAGGTGCGCGAGCCCCCGGTGCCTTCGCCGTAGAACACCTCGTCGGTGTCGCCCTGCACATAGCGAACCTCGTCGGGATGCAGCCCGAGCCGGTCGCACACCAGTTGCTTGAACACGGTTTCGTGGCCCTGGCCGGCGGTCATCGATCCGGAGAACAAGGTCGCCGTGCCGCCGCGGTCGAAGCGCACTTCGGCGCCTTCGGTGCCGCCGGCAGCGGCACGTTCGATGGTGTTGGATATGCCGAGGCCGCGTAGTCTGCCACGCTTGCGCGACTCATCGCGCCGCTTCTTGAAGCCCTTGAGGTCGGCCAGTTCTAGCGCGAGATCCATGTTCTTTTCGAATTCGCCGCAGTCGTAGGTAAACGTCAGCGCGGTCTTGAACGGCATCTGGCTGGGCGAGATGTAATTGCGCCGCCGCAGTTCGGCCGGGTCGAGGCCCAATTCGTCCGCGGCGACATCGACCATCCGCTCGATCACATAGCCCGCCTCTGGGCGGCCATTGCCGCGATAGGGTCGCATCGGATTGGTATTGGTGAACACACCGGTGATGTCGACGTGCATCGCCTGGATGCGGTAGACGCCGGCGAGCGTGCCGGCATTGAGGATGAAGGCCGGCATGTTGTTCTGCAGATAGGCGCCGATGGCCGCGACCGTCTTCACCCGCATCGCCAGGAAGTGGCCGTCTTTGTCGAGCGCGAGCTCGGCTTCGGTGACGTTGTCGCGCGCCTGCGCGTCGCTTAAGAAAGCTTCGGTGCGCGTGCTCATCCATTTCACCGCGCGCCCGGTGAGCTTGGAGGCGAACATCGTCAGCGGCGCTTCGTTGAACACCGGCGTCTTCATGCCGAAGCTGCCGCCGACGTCGATGCAGATCACGCGCACTTTGCTTTCGGCAACTTTCATCACCTTCGCGATCTCGTTGCGATAGGGATGCGAGCGCTGCGCCGGCGTGTGGACGATATAGCGATCTTCCGCTGGCAGATAGACGCCGACCGCGCCGCGCGGCTCCATCGCGGCCGCTGTCACGCGGTTGATGACGAGACGTTGCTTGACGACATGCGCTGCCTTGGCGAAGGCTAAGTCTGTCGCGGCCTTGTCGCCGATGATCTCGACGAAGCCAATATTGTCGGCGCAGCCTTCCCAGACTTTCGCCGCGCCCGGTTCGGCCGCCTTGGCGGTCGAGACGACGGCTGGCAGCGGTTCGTAGTTGACCTCGATCAGTTCGGCGGCGTCGGCTGCCTGCACCGCGGTTTCGGCGACCACGAAGGCGACCGGGTCGCCGATCCAGCGCACGCGGTCTTCGGCCAGCACCGGGTAGGAAGGCTTGAACATCGGCGAGCCATCGCGGAGCTTGAGCCCGCTATGCCCGGGCAATTCGCCAAGGCCCGCCTTCTTCCAGTCGGCGGCGGTGATGACGGCAAGCACGCCGGGCGCGGCCTTGGCGGCATCGGTCTTGATCGACAGAATTTTCGCGTGTCCATGCGGCGAACGCAGCACGACGCCGAACGCCATGCCCGGATAGACGACGTCGTCGATATAACGGCCGCGGCCCTGAACGAGTCGTGGATCTTCGAAACGCGGCACGCCTTGACCGATTGCAAATTCACCCATGGAAACAATTACCCGTCGATTGCAGGAATCACCGGCCGGTGATCGGGAGGGAAGGGAGTGTGGCTATCAGCCCGCTTTTAGTTTTTCCGCAACGCGCGGCGCGAAGTAAGTGAGCACGCCGTCGGCGCCAGCGCGCTTGAAAGCCGACAAACTTTCCCACATCGCACGCTCGCCGTCGAGCCAGCCGTTGCCCGCCGCCGCCATGATCATCGCGTATTCGCCGGACACCTGATAGGCGAAGGTCGGCATGGCGAAGGCGTCTTTGACGCGCTGCACGATGTCGAGATAGGGCAGGCCGGGCTTGATCATGATCATGTCGGCGCCTTCCTCGATGTCGAGCGCGACCTCGCGCAGCGCCTCGTCGGTGTTGCCATAATCCATTTGATAGGTGCGTTTGTCGCCGGTCAGCGTCTTCGACGAGCCGACCGCGTCGCGGAACGGACCGTAGAAGACGGAGGCGTATTTCGCCGCATAGGCCATGATCGACACGTCGATGAAATCCGCGCCATCGAGCGCCTTGCGAATGGCGCCGACGCGCCCGTCCATCATGTCGGAGGGCGCGATGATGTCGCAGCCGGCTTCGGCCTGCACCAGCGCCTGCTTGGTCAGTACGGCGACGGTTTCGTCGTTGAGGATTTCGCCGTCGTGCATGAGGCCGTCATGGCCGTGGCTGGTGAATGGGTCGAGCGCCACGTCGGCCAGGAGGCCGATGTCCGGCACTGCCTTCTTGATCGCGCGCAGCGTGCGGCAGACCAGATTGTCCGGGTTGAGCGCCTCGCTGCCGGTCTCGTCGCGCAATGTCGGGTCGGTATAGGGGAACAGCGCCAGGCAGGGGATGGTCAGTTTGGCGGCGCGTTCGGCCTCGCGCACCGCCTGGTCGACGGACAGCCGCTCGACGCCCGGCATCGAAGGCACCGGCGCGCGGGCATTGTCGCCGTCCATGACGAACAGCGGCCAGATCAGGTCGTCGGTGGTGAGTTGGTTCTCGCGCACCATGCGGCGCACCCATTCGCTGCGCCGGTTGCGGCGCGGGCGGGTGGCGAGTTCGAGGCGTTCGTCGGCCGCCGTTTCGACGGGGGTCAAATGGGCGCGAGCTTCGATGGGGCGGCCGAATTTGATTGCCATGAGGAGGTCTCCAGGGCTCTTTTTAGCCCGTCCGCAGACCGTCCGCTACCCGGCTTTGGCAACCTGCCGTTCCATCGCGGCGGCGGCTTCGAGGCTGTCGCGGTCGCGATAGATGGAGGCAACCGCCAGCACTTTGCCGCCACTCTTGTAGCGGACCACGCAATCGCGCTTCATGACGTCGCCGTCGATCTCGATGGTGTCCCAATTCTCGGCGTGGCCGACATAGTTGATCGGCACGTCGTAATGCTGGCTCCAGAAGAAGGGCACGGAGCGGAACGGCGTGCGCAGGCCTATCATGTTGAGCGCGGCGGCCTGGCCCTGCCGCTCGGCGACCACCCAGTGCTCGACCCGGATGCGCTCGCCGGTATTCGCGTCCGGCCAGCGCGCGATATCCCCGGCGGCGTAGATGCCGGGCGCGCTCGTCTCCAGGTATTCGTTGACGCTGACGCCCTTGTCGATCGCAAGACCGGCCTTTTCGGCGATTGTCAGCCGCGGCCGCACGCCGACGCCGATCACCACCAGGTCGGCATCGACGGTCGCGCCGCTCTTGAGCGTGACGTTTTTGGCGCCGATTGCCGTCACGCTGTCCTCAAGATGGAAGATGACGCCGTGCTCCTCGTGCAGCGCGCGGACGAAATCGCCAAGCTGTGGTCCGAACACGCGTTCGAGCGGGCGTTTCTCCGGCGCGGCAACATGCACCTCGATGTCGCGGGCGCGCAACGCCGCCGCCGTCTCGAGGCCGATGAAGCTCGCGCCGATCACTACTGCGCGCTTGGCGGATTTCGCCCGGGCGATGATGGCGCGGCTGTCGGCAAGCGAGCGCAGCGTGTGGACGTGGCTTTGGCCAGCGCCCGGGATGTCCAGCTTCACCGGCTCGGCGCCGGTCGCCAGCAGCAGCTTGTCGAAGGTCATCTTACCGCCACTGCCAAGCGTCAGCTCCTTGGCCTTGGGATCGATGGCCGCAACCTCGGTATTGAGCTTCAGGTCGATCTTGTTCTCGGCGTACCAGTCATCGCCACGCAAGGGCACCCAGTCTTCCGGCGCCGAGCCGGCGAGATAGTCCTTCGACAAATTAGGCCGATCGACCGGTGCGGCGCTGTCATTGCTAAGCATTGTGACCGATCCGGCAAAGCCGTGCCGGCGCAGCATCTCGGCGCAGGCAAAGCCGGCGGCGCCGCCGCCGACAATGACGATGCGCTCGCTCGGCGATCCGGTCTGCTTCGGCGCCGGCTGGTCCTGCTTGGCACCGACGATGATATTGCCGTTGCGTTCCTCGACCCGCCAGCACGACAGCGGGCTGAGCGCGGGCGCCGCGAGCGCTTCGCCGGTTGAAAGATCGAAGCAGGCATGGTGCCAGGGGCAGCGGATGGTGTTGCCGACTACCAGCCCGTCGGCCAGCGGCCCGTGATAATGCGTGCAGTGGGCGGCGACGGCCGACACTTTGCCGCCATGGCGCACCAGCACCACCTCGCCGTCGCCAACATGGCCCGCCAGCATGCCGCCATCGGCAAGATCAGATGAGGCGATGCCCTTGCTGAGGTCGGGTCCGCCCGGCTTCTTGTCGTCCTGCGCCATCGGTTGCCTCCGCGCCGCCGCCCCGCTGCATTAGACCCCGAAACGGCTGGAATGTTCCAGCCGGTTGCCGCCGGGGGCATCGGCTTGGTAAGCCCAACGGGCAGGGGGCCCCATGGACTTTTCCCTCACCGAAGAACAACGCGCTTTCCAGGCGACCGCGCGGCAATTCGCGCGCGATGACATGATGCCGCAGGCGCGCGGCTGGGACGAGAACGAGATTTTCCCGGTCGAGGCGCTGCGCAAGGCGGCCTCGCTCGGCTTCGGCGGCATTTACGTCAAGGAAGACGTGGGCGGCTCGGCGCTCTCACGGCTCGATGCCGCGCTGATCTTCGAGGAACTGGCGCAAGGCTGCACCTCGACCGCCGCCTATATCTCGATCCACAACATGGCGGCCTGGATGATCGACGCCTTCGGCGGCGACGCGGCGCGCAAAAGATTCCTGCCCACGCTCTGCTCGATGGAGCATTTCGCCAGCTACTGCCTGACCGAGTCGGACGCCGGTTCCGACGCCGCAAGCCTCGTCACGCGCGCGCGGCGCGACGGCGACCATTACGTGCTCGACGGCACCAAGGCTTTCATCTCGGGCGGCGGTGTGTCCGACATCTATGTGGTGATGGCGCGCACCGGCGAAGCCGGTCCGCGCGGCATTTCGACCATCGTGGTCGAGAAGGGCACGTCCGGACTCTCCTACGGTGCGCAGGAGAAGAAGCTCGGCTGGAAATCGCAGCCGACCGCCATGGTGATGTTCGAGAATTGCCGTGTGCCGGCGGCCAATCTGATCGGCCGCGAAGGCCAAGGCTTCCGCATCGCCATGGCCGGGCTCGACGGCGGGCGTTTGAACATCGGTGCCTGCTCGATCGGCGGCGCGCAATTCTGCCTCGACCGCACCATCGACTACATGAAAGAGCGCAAGCAATTCGGCTCGCGGCTCGCTGATTTCCAGGCGCTGCAATTCCGCATTGCCGACTATGCGACCGAACTCGACGCCGCCCGTCTGCTGCTGCATCGCGCCGCGGTCGCGGTCAGCGAGGGCGAGCCGGGCGCCACCGCGCTTGCCGCCAAGGCCAAGCGCCTTGCCACCGACACGGGTTTCGAGGTGGTCAATGGCTGCCTGCAGTTGCACGGCGGCTACGGCTATCTGCGCGATCATCCGATCGAGCGCGTCTTGCGCGACGTGCGCGTGCATCAGATCCTGGAAGGCACCAACGAGATCATGCGCCTGATCGTCAGCCGCGCTATGCTGGGGAATTAGGAATTCAGGAGGACGCCATGGAACAATTACAGAGGCTTTATCTGTCGCGTGCTGAAATGGAAAAGCGCATTGCCCGCTTCAAGGACCTCAAAGGTTCCGACGGCGGGCTGCCGGACAGCAAGATGCCGGGTTGCGAGCGGACGCTGTTCAATGTCATCGGCTTCCAGCCGCCGCAGGGCATTGGCGAGAACGCCACATCGCCTGTCGGCGATCACGCCGCACGAATGGCCGCCATCAAGATCCGGGAGGGCTTCAACCTCGGCTATTGCAAGGCTAAGCCCGGCCACGGGCCCGAGATGCATAATCACGACACCAACGAAACCTTCATCCCGATGACCGGCACGTGGCGCGCCAGCTGGGAGAACGAGAAGGGCGAGGTGGAATATGTCGACCTCGGTCCGCTCGACGTCGTGTCGTTTCCGCCGGGCATGATCCGCCGCTTTGAAAACGTCACCAAGGGCGATCCGAACAAAGAGTCGATCCTGATGTTCGTGATCGGCGGCGACGCTCCGCAGGCCGAATTCACGGACGCTGCGATGCAGCGGCTGGAAAAAGCCGGCGTGTGGCCGCAGCACGCGTGAGCGACGCCGAGATATTCTTCGAACGTCGCGGCGCGGCCGGGCTCGTCACGCTCAACCGGCCGCAGGCGCTCAACGCCGTCACCCACGACATGGTGCTTGCGTTACGCGCGCAGCTCGAGGTCTGGGCGAACGACGATGCCATCACGCGTGTCGTGATCGCCGCGGCCGGCGAGCGCGCGTTTTCGGCCGGCGGCGATATCCGCGCGCTTTACGATCTGGGTCAGGCCAGCCGCCACACGGAGGCGCTGCAATTCTGGCGCAACGAATACCCGCTCAACGCGGCGATCAAGAAGTATCGCAAGCCTTATGTGGCGCTGATCGATGGCCTGGTCATGGGCGGAGGCGTCGGCGTGTCGGTGCACGGCTCGCATCGCGTCGCTGGCGACCGCTTTCAGTTCGCCATGCCGGAAGTAGGCATTGGCTTCTTTCCCGACGTCGGCGCCACCTGGTTCCTGCCGCGCATGCTGGGTGAACTCGGCACCTACTGCGCGCTGACCGGCGAGCGCTTCAACGGCGCCGACGCTTGCGCCGCGGGGATCGCCACGCATCGCATTCCCTCGGCGCGCTTTGGTGCGCTGCTCGATGGACTGGCCGGCACGGTGTCGGTAGACGCACTGCTCGCCGCCTTCGCCGAACCGGCGGGCGAGGGACCGATCCTAGCGCGGCGCGCTGCAATCGATTGTCTGTTTGCCGGCGATCGGGTCGAGGGCATCCTCGCCGCGCTCGACCGCGAAGCGGCGTCCGCCAGCGCCGATGCCGAGTGGGCAGCCAAGACCGCCGCCACCGTGCGGACCAAATCGCCGCTCAGCCTGAAGCTGGCGCTGGCGCAGGTGCGGCGCGGCAAGACGTGGGATTTCGAGACGTGCATGCGCGCCGAATTCCGCATAGTGTCGCGGGTCATTCATGGATCGGATTTCTACGAGGGCGTGCGCGCGGTGATCGTCGACAAGGACAACAAGCCGCGCTGGCGGCCGGCGACGCTCGCCGAGGTGAGCGACGCCGAAATAGAACGTCATTTCGCGCCGCTCGGCGCCGAAGAATTGGTCTTGGCATGAGCGAGCCATTGGCTAAAGACGACCTGGAAAGCCTCGAGCCGGTGCACGAGCACGAGGGCGACCGCGGCATCGGCCGCTGGACGCGGTGGCTGGTGCTGTTCCTGCGTGTGATGGCCGGCGTGTCGATGCTCAAGGGCCTTTATCATTGGTCGCGGGTGTGCGGCGTCGACGTCGATTCAAACGACGTGTTCCAATATCATTCCATCGCCTGGCAGACGGCCACGGTCTTCTTTGCGGTGATCGATCTGGTCGCGGCGGTGGGATTGTGGCTTGCCGCCGCCTGGGGCGCGGTGATCTGGCTGATGTCGATTGCCTCGATGCTCGCGGTAGGAATATTTTTTCCGCAGGTGTTTGGCGGCGGTGTGGTGATCGGTCTGTTGGAAGGTGGACTGCTCGTGCTTTATCTCTGGCTGGCCTTGATGTCGGCGCAGGAGCAGCCGGCGTAATGAAAGTCAAAAAGCTAGGGGAGGGCACCATGGCGCGCATAGGATTTGTCGGGCTCGGCAATATGGGTCTACCGATGGCGCAGAACCTTCTCAAAGCCGGCCATCAGGTCGAGGGCGTGGACGTCAATCCGGCCTCGGTCGCCAGACTGGTGGCGGCCGGCGGAGTCGGCGTCGAGACGGCGAAAAGCGCGGCGGCGCGCGCCGACGTGTTCATCACCATGCTGCCGTCGGGCAAAGAGGTCCGTGAAGTCTATCTCGGCTCCTCCGGCGCGATCGACAACGCCAATCCGGGCACGCTGTTGATCGATTGCTCAACCATCGACGTGGAAACCGCGCGCGCGGTCGCAGCCGCAGCGGAACAGAAAGGCCTCATGATGCTCGATGCGCCGGTGTCGGGTGGCGTCGGCGGCGCCACCGCGGCGACGCTCACCTTCATGGTCGGCGGCGGCGTGCAGGCTTTCACCCGGGCGGAATCGATCCTGCAAAAAATGGGCAAGACCATCGTGCACGCCGGCGGCACCGGCACTGGACAGGCGGCCAAGATCTGCAACAACATGATCCTCGGCGTCTCGATGATCGCGGTCTCGGAAGCTTTTGTGCTGGCGGAAGCGCTCGGCCTCGATCACCAGAAATTGTTCGACATTTCCTCGAAGTCGTCGGGCCAGTGCTGGTCGCTCACCAGCTACTGCCCGGTGCCGGGGCCGGTGCCGACCTCGCCCGCCAATCGCGATTACCAGGCGGGCTTTACCGCGGCGATGATGCTTAAGGATTTGAAACTGTCGCAGGCCGCGGCCAAGGCCGCGGGCGCCAGGACGCAGCTCGGTGCCGACGCGGAAAGGATTTATTCGGCCTATGTGGAGAGCGGCGAGGCCAGCAAAGATTTTTCGGGTATCATCCAACTCGTCCGCGGCTGAGTATCATTCCGGGACACGCGCAAACGCGTCGGCCCGGGATCCATCCTTCGCAGCATCGAAATTATGGATTTCGGGCTCGCTCAATTCGTTTGCGCGTTGCCATGACAAAATTTGGGTGAACGAATTCTTGCCGCGATCCGTTAAATTGCAAGGTCAATGAACCGTTCACTGTTGCAAATAAATCTAATCTTTATCGTGTTATTTAAGTCGTTTTTAGAATGCCCCTTATAGGGTCAGTCATACGGAGCGGGGAAGACAGGGCCTCGTTACCGGCAAGTGACGAAGATAATAAAACGCAAAAAGGGGCGTTGGACATGAAAGCCGTTGCGAAGACGGTCGAGCCCGCCGAGCGAGAGGCGAAGTTCGATCACATCAGGCCGCTCTATCATGAGGCCTTGACCTTGGTTGAACGGCTGCATCGCCGGCTGCTCGACGTCATCAAGGACGAATTCGACCGCCGCGGCCGCGCCGACATCAATTCGGTGCAGGCGCTGCTGCTCTACAATATCGGCGACAAGGAGCTCACCGCCGGCGAGCTGCGCACGCGCGGCTACTATCTCGGCTCCAACGTCTCCTACAATCTCAAGAAGCTGGTCGAGATGGCGTTCCTCGATCACCAGCGCAGCCGCGTCGACCGGCGTTCGGTGCGCATCAAGCTGACCGAAAAGGGCTGCGAGGTGCGCGACATCGTCGAGACGCTCTATCAGAAGCACGTGCGCACCGTTGAGCAGGTTGGCGGCATCAATGCCGACGAGTTCGCCACGCTCAACAAGTCGCTGCACAGGCTCGAGCGCTTCTGGACCGATCAGATCCTCTATCGCTTGTAACTTCCTTTTTCGGCGGAGATGACTTGCCCCGGCCGCATCGCGGCCGGGGTTTTGTTTTTTCGTGGCGTTCGTCACAATGTCGCCCGCTGTTGCCGCTAGGCAGCGGGGAAGGGCGCCATTCGTCGAGATCGCGATGCCGAAAAATTCCCGGGCCGGCAGCGGCCCCGACCGCCGTACATTTCTCAGCCTGCTGGGCGCCGGCTTGGCGGTGGGCGGCGCGTCGGTGCATCGCGCCGGCGCGGCTGAAGACAAGACCCTGCAAACACTGATCGAGCAGAACCAGCGCCAAGAACTAGGTCAGGATTTCGACAGCGCCTCGCGCACCATCCATATGCCGAAGGCCTCATTGCCGACGCTGGCGCCGTCGACAGTCGATACAACCGCCCAGGCAATCGTGCAGTACGAGGGCATCCTGGCGAGCGGCGGCTGGCCCAACGTTCCGCCCACCGACCGGCTGCGGCTCGGCAACCGCCACCCCAGTGTCGTGCCGCTGCGCAAACGGCTGATGATCGCCGGCGATCTCGAAGCCGCCGCTGGCGTTACCGATATATTCAACTCCTACGTCGAGGCGGCGGTGCGCCGCTTCCAGGCCCGCCACGGCATCACCGTGGACGGCATCGTGCGCGCGGAAAGTTTCGATCGGCTCAATATCCCGTGCGAGGTGCGGCTGTCTCAGCTCAAGACTAATTTGGTACGGCTGCGCGGCCTGACCGGCCATCTGCCCAGCCGCTACGTGGTCTGCAACATCCCGGCGGCGCAGATCGAGGCGGTCGAGGACGGCGTCGCGGTCAGCCGCCACACCGCGGTGGTCGGCAAGCCGGACCGGCCGTCGCCTGAGATCAACAGCCATATCATCGAGATCAATTTCAATCCCTATTGGACCGTGCCGGTGTCGATCGTGCGGCGCGACCTCATTCCGCTGATGCAGAAGGATCCCTCCTATCTCACCAGCGAGCACATTCGCATCTTCGACATGCATCACAACGAGCTGACGCCGTCGCAGATCAATTGGTATTCGAACGAGGCGGTGAATTATTTGTTCAAGCAAGATCCCGGCGATTTCAATTCGCTGGGGAGCATCCGCATTAATTTTCCGAGCAAAGACGGCGTCTACATGCACGACACGCCGCTCAAGAACCTGTTCGGCGAGGACATGCGGTTCCATTCCTCCGGCTGCGTGCGCGTGCAGAACGTGCGCGAGCTGGTCGATTGGCTGCTGCGCGACACGCCGGGTTGGTCGCCGCAGGAGATCGACGCGGTGATCAAGTCGGGCGAGCGCAAAGACGCCAGGCTGAAGAAACCGGTGCCGGTGTTCTGGGTCTACGTCACCGCCTGGGCGACGCCCGATAACGTCGTGCAGTTCCGCGACGATATCTACAACCGCGACGGCCTCGGCCCTTCCGCCGCCGCCACGTTCAAGGGTTGAGTGGGCGCAGGCGACACCCTAGATATTGGGCATCAAGGCGTTCCACACCCCATGCTTGGCGCCTAGGGGCCGATATGCTATTGGCGACCTAACCCCGGACTTTACCCCTAATTCGGTGCCGATTTGCCCCGGCGCAGGAGATCGTGATGTCGGCCAAGTCGACCACCCAGTCGAGCCCAAAACCAACAAGCGATGTTGAAGCCCTGTTCTCGGCGCCCTTGAGCGAGGTCGATCCCGAGATCGCCGCGGCCATCCAGCTAGAACTAGGCCGGCAGCGTGATGAGATCGAGCTGATCGCTTCCGAGAACATCGTTTCACGCGCCGTTCTGGAGGCGCAGGGCTCGGTCCTGACCAACAAATACGCCGAAGGTCTGCCGGGCAAGCGCTACTACGGCGGCTGCCAGTTCGTCGATATCGCCGAGCGGCTGGCGATTGAGCGGGTAACAAAGCTGTTCGGCTGCGGATTCGCGAATGTGCAGCCGCATTCCGGCGCCTCCGCCAATGCTGAAGTTTTCTTTGCATTGATGCAGCCCGGCGACACCTTCATGGGGCTCAATCTCGCCGCCGGCGGCCATCTCAGCCACGGCATGGCCATCAACATGTCGGGCAAATGGTTCAAGCCGGTGCCCTATAACGTGCGCCGCGACGATTGCCGCATCGACATGGACGAGGTCGAGCGTCTTGCCCACGAGCACAAGCCGAAGCTGATCATCGCCGGCGGCTCGGCCTATCCGCGCATCATCGACTTCCGCCGCTTCCGCGAGATCTGCGACGCGGTCGGCGCTTATCTCTTCGTTGACATGGCGCACTTCGCCGGACTGGTCGCGGGCGGCGCGCACCCGTCGCCGTTCCCGCACGCGCATGTGGTCACCACGACGACGCACAAGACGCTGCGCGGGCCGCGCGGCGGCGTCATCCTCACCAATGACGAGGAACTGGCGAAGAAGCTCAACTCGGCGGTATTCCCCGGCATGCAGGGCGGGCCGCTGATGCACGTGATCGCCGCCAAAGCGGTCGCGTTTGGCGAGGCGCTGCGGCCGAGCTTCCGCACTTACGCCCGCAACGTGGTCGAGAACGCCAAGGCGCTGGCCGAAACGCTCAAGTCGCGCGGGCTCGATATCGTCTCGGGCGGCACCGACACCCATTTGATGCTGGTCGATCTGCGGCCGAAGCAACTCACCGGCAAGGTGGCGGAACTGGCGCTCGGCCGCTCGCACATCACTTGCAACAAGAACGGCATCCCGTTCGATCCGCAAAAACCGACGGTAACCTCGGGCATCCGGCTCGGCACACCGGCCGGCACCACGCGCGGCTTCGGTATCGCCGAATTCCGCCAAGTGGGCGAGATGATCGCCGACGTTCTCGACGCGCTGTCGCAAAAAAAGGCCGAGGAAGATTCGCTGATCGAAAGCATGGTGCGCGACAAGGTGAAAGCACTGGTTTCGCGGTTTCCGATTTATCAGTAACGGGCGAGAGGGGACGTCATGCGTTGCCCGAGTTGCGGCAGTCTCGATACGCAGGTAAAGGATTCGCGGCCGACCGAGGATTCGGCGGTAATCCGCCGCCGCCGCGTGTGCCTCACGTGCAATTTCCGCTTCACCACCTTCGAGCGCGTGCAGTTGCGCGAGTTGACCGTCATCAAGCGCAACGGCCGGCGCGTGCCGTTCGACCGCGACAAGTTGATGCGCTCGGTGCAGATCGCGCTGCGCAAGCGCGCGGTCGATCCGGAACGCATCGAGCAGGAAGTCTCGAAAATCGTGCGCGAACTGGAAAGCCAGGGCGAGAACGAGGTGTCGTCGGAGGCGATCGGCGAACTGGTGATGGAGCATCTGCGCGGGCTCGATGATGTGGCCTATGTGCGCTTTGCCTCCGTCTACCGCAATTTCCGCGAGGCCAAGGATTTCCGCGCCGCGCTCGACGAATTGTCGGGCGATGAGGAAGGCAAACCCGCGGCCGGGCGCAAATGAGCCTCGCAGCCGAGCAGAGCGCCGCACCGGCGCCGGTCGACGACGCGCGCTTCATGCAGCTTGCCTTCACGCTCGGCCGGCGCGGTCTGGGCAATACCTGGCCCAATCCGGCGGTCGGCGCGGTGATCGTCAAGGACGGCGTCATCGTCGGCCGTGGCTGGACGCAAAGCGGCGGCCGCCCGCATGCCGAGGTCGAGGCGCTGCGCCGCGCCAAGAAGGCGGCGCAGGGTGCGACCCTCTATGTGACGCTGGAGCCGTGTTCGCACCAGGGCCAGACGCCGCCTTGCGCCGATGCCATCGTCAAGGCCGGCATCGCGCGCGTGGTGTCGGCGCTGGAGGACCCCAATCCGGAAGTCGCCGGCAAAGGCCATGCGCGGCTGCGCGACAAGGGCATCGTGGTCGAGATCGGCCTTGGCGCCGACGAGGCGCGCCGGGTCCACGCCGGCCATATCATGCGCGTGACCAAGCAGCGCCCTTATGTAACGCTGAAGCTCGCGGTGTCGGCCGACGGCAAAGCGGGCCTGGCCTCCCGCAAGCCGGCGGCGATCACCGGTGAAGCCGCGTGGACTCGTGTGTTCCAGATGCGCGCGGCAAGCGACGCCATCATGGTCGGCATCGGCACCGTGCTGTCCGACAATCCGCAGCTCACCTGCCGGCTGCCCGGCATGTCCGAGCGTTCGCCGGTTCGGGTGGTTTTGGACGCGAAGTTGAAACTACCGCTGATGACCTCGGTGGTGGCGACGGTGCGCGAGACGCCGACCTGGGTGTTCACGTCGCGCAAGCCGTCGGCCATCGCCGAGGAGATTTTGCAGCACAAAGGCTGCAAGGTGTTTCGGGTCGGCGACGCGGACGGGCAGCTTGATCTTGCCGAAGTACTCAAGATTTTGGCGGAGCAGGGCATCACCCGGCTGATGGTAGAGGGTGGACCGACGCTCGCCGGCGGGTTTGCCGCTGCCGGCCTGATCGACGAACTGGCGCTGCTGCGCGGCGCCAAGACCATCGGCGCCGACGGCATCGCGCCGCTGGAGGGCATGCCGCTCGACGGCTTTACCGGGCAGCTGCACACACGTGGCAGCGAAAAGATCGGGCCCGACACACTCGAAACTTATCAGCGTGCTTGAGATGTTGAACAATACAAAATTCTCCGCTCGTCGCCGCGAAAGCGGGGACCCAGGGCGGCATGGCGATAACTTTTTGTTCTTGGCTCTGGATTCCCGCTTGCGCGGAAATGAGCGGAGTTCTTGATGTTCACCGGCATTGTCACCGACGTCGGCGAAGTGCGGTCGGTCAAGCCGCGCGCCGACAACCTGCACCGCATCACCATCTATTGCCGCTATCCGCGTGCCGACCTGATCGAGGGCGCCTCGATCGCCTGTTCCGGCGTCTGCATGACGGTGGTCGGCACCGGCGAGGAGGACGGCCGCATTTGGTTCGCGGTCGATGCGGCGGCCGAAACCTTGAGCGTGACCACGGTCGGCCGCTGGCGGCACGGTGCGCGCGTCAATCTCGAGCGCGCGCTCAAATTGGGCGACGAACTCGGCGGCCATCTGGTCGCCGGGCACGTCGACGGGCTTGCCAATGTCGTTGCCCGCGAGGACTTGACCGATATGGCGCGTTTCACGCTTCGCGTGCCGGCGGAACTTGCGCGTTTCATCGCCCCCAAGGGTTCGGTCGCGCTCGATGGCGTCTCGCTGACGGTCAACGCGGTGGACGGCGATACCTTCACGGTGCTGATCATCCCGCATACGTTGCAGGTGACGACCTTCGGCGCCTTGCGGGCGGGCGACGACGTCAATCTCGAAATCGACACCATGGCCCGTTATGCGGCGCGGCTGACGGACACAAAATAGAACTCTTGTTCGCCGCGCGCGCGCTTGCTAGGACGCGGCTCAACAAGGAACTTGAAAACATGGCCAAGAAGACGAGCGCTGCGAAAAAGCGCGACACGTTGCGCGTGCTGATCGTGGAAGCGCGCTTTTATGAGCATATCGCCGACGCGCTGCTCAAGGGCGCGACGCGCGTGCTCGAGGAAGCCGGCGCCACCTACGATCGCATCGCGGTGCCGGGCGCGCTCGAAGTGCCAGCGGCGATTGCTATTGCTCTCGACGCCGGCAAAGCCAAGCGCGCGCCCTATGACGGTGTGGTCGCGCTCGGCTGCGTCATCCAGGGCGAGACCTATCATTTCGAACTGGTGTCGAACGAATCGGCACGCGGCCTGATGGACCTGAGCATCGACCGGCAGATCGCGCTCGGCAACGGCATCCTCACCGTCGACAACGAAGCGCAGGCGCTAGCCCGCTCAAGCGCCGATGGCCGCAACAAGGGCGCCAGCGCGGCACGCACAGCGCTCGCCATGATCGCGCTCAAGCGCCAACTCGCGGGCACATGATGGCCCGCAGCGCGCCGCCCGATAACAAGGACGCGCGCAAGGCGAACAAGCGCGGCGCCGCCCGGCTCGCCGCCGTGCAGGCGCTCTACCAGATGGATCTCGCCGGCACCGGCCTCAACGAAATCCTCGCCGAATTCGAAAGCCATTGGCTCGGCCGCGAAGTCGAGGGCGCGCAATATCTGCCGGCGGAAGCCGCGTTCTTCCGCGATATCGTCTCCGGCGTGGTGCGCGAGCAGCGCAAGCTCGATCCCGTCATCGACGAGGCGCTGGCGAAAAGCTGGCCGCTCAAACGCATCGAGGCGGTGCTACGCGCGGCGCTGCGCGCCGGCGCCTACGAGCTCGACCACCGGAAGGATGTGCCGGCGCGTGTCGTGGTGTCGGAATATGCCGACGTCGCCGCCGCCTTCGTCGAGCGCGACGAGACCGGCATGGTCAATGCGGTGCTCGATCAACTGGCGCGCAAGCTGCGTGGGGATGAATTTGCCTGACGTCCTTACTCCGGCAGAAAGGGGCTTATATACTCGACAAGTACGATGAGGGCGGGGGCTTGAATGGGAGACGGCTTGTGCGAACGGTTACATGAGGCGAGACGCAATCTCAGCCGACAGTTGGAAGTTCTGCAATCGCCGGCGACGGTGAACGGCAATCCCCGCTTGGTGCCCCCGGACAATCGCGCGTTGATTGCGGACCTTCAAGGTCAATTACGCGAGATCAATACGGCGATTGCCGAACTTAAGTCTGACGAGGCCTAAACGAGCCGCTTTGAGGGCGGACGAGTCTCGGAGCACAACGAGCAGCATGACTTCAAACGATAAAATGTCCGCCGAAGACCGCCTGATCGCGCGCTATTTCGCTCCGCTGGCGACGCATCCCGGCGCACTCGGCCTCACCGACGACGCCGCTTTCATCAAGCCACCGCCGGGCACCGATGTGGTACTGAAAACCGATGCTATCATCGGCGGCGTGCATTTCTTTGCCGAAGATGCGGCGCGCGACGTGGCGAAGAAGGCGCTGCGGGTCAACCTGTCCGATTTGGCGGCCAAAGGGGCAACGCCGCTTGGTTTCCTGTTGTCGCTGGCACTGCCGAAGGAGACTGGCGAGGATTGGCTCGCTGGATTTGCGCAAGGCCTGCGCGACGATGCCAAGGCCTGTGGCTGCCCGCTGTTCGGCGGCGACACTGACCGCACGCCGGGGCCGATCACGATTTCCATCGCCATGTTCGGCAGCGTGCCGGAAGGCGCCATGGTGCGGCGCGCCGGCGCCAGGCCGGGCGACCGCGTGTTTGTCAGTGGCACCATCGGCGACGCCGCGCTCGGCCTCGTCATGCGCAAAAACACGAATTTGGGCGCGACCTGGAAACTCAGCGACGCGCAACGCCAGCATCTTCTCGCGCGCTATCTGTTGCCGCAGCCGCGCAATGCCTTGGCCGAAGCCGTGCGCACGCACGCATCGAGCGCGATGGACGTGTCCGACGGTCTGGTCGGCGACTTCACCAAGCTGTGCCGGGTGTCGAACGTTGCGGCCGAGATCGAGGCCGCGCGCGTGCCGCTGTCCGATGCGGCGCAGGCGGCGGTCGCCGCCGACCCGGCGATGCTGGAGACCGCGCTCACCGGTGGCGACGATTTCGAGATCGTCTGCGCCGTGCCGGCGGCCAAGGCCGACAGCTTCCGCGCCGCGGCGAAGGCGGCCGACGTCGCGGTGACCGAGATCGGCGCGATCAAGGCGGGCGAGGGTGTCCGCTTCGTGGACAGCCATGGCCTGGCGCTCGCCTTCAAGCGGACCTCGTTCAGCCATTTCTGACGAGCTGTCATTCCGGGGCGCGGCTGTCAGGCCGCGAACCTGGAATCCAGATGGATGTACTGAACTTGGTTCTGGATTCCGGGTCCGCTCGCTTTTGCTCGCGTCCCGGAATGACAGCGGTGCGGTGAGGCGGCTATAGTGCCTTAAACGCATCCGAGGAAACGCCATGGACGACCTGACGGCAAAAAAACCGATCGAGCAGATGCCTTCGGGGATCAGCCCGAATTTCGAGGCGCTGCATCGGCGCTACCCGAGTTCGGCTTACCTGCGGGCGCGCGCGCCGGAGAACGTGCCGCGCTTCTCGTTCGAATACGGCGACACCGGTGCCGGCGCTGACGTCGGCATCGCCGACAACTGGGCGGCGTTTGACTCGATTAAGGTCGTGCCGCGCTATGGCGCCATCACCACCGTGCCGCCGACCGACGTCAATTTGTTCGGCACCCGCTATTCAGCGCCAATCGGCATCGCGCCGATGGGCGGGCCGTCGCTGGTGTGGCCGGGCGCCGATCTGATTATGGCGAAAGCGGCGCAGCGCGCGCGTGTGCCTTACACGCTCGGTGTCGCCGGCGGCGCCAGCATCGAGGACGTCGCGAAAGTGGCGCCTGATGTGTTCTGGTTGCAGCTCTATCGTTTCTACCAGAACGACCACGCCATCGGCTTCGACCTCATCAAGCGGGCGACCTCCGCCGGCGTCAAGGCGCTGGCGCTCACAATCGACGTGCCGGTGCGCACCACGCGCACGCGCGAAACCTATGCCGGCTTGGGCCGCGAATTTCGTCCCACGCCGCGCATGATTTACGAGATGCTGGTGCGGCCGAAATGGCTGCTGGCGCTGTTGCGCAACGGCTATCCGCGCTTTGCCACCATCCGCCAATACACGCGGCAAGGCGCGAGCACAAACGAAGTGATCGGCTTCGCGCGCAAGAACATGGGCGGCGTATTCTCTTGGGAAGAAGTCGCGCGTTATCGCGACCGCTGGAAGGGCCCGATGCTGGTGAAAGGCATCCTGCATCCGGCCGACGCCGAAAAGGCGGTGTCGCTCGGCATTGAAGGTGTCTGGGTATCGAACCACGGCGGCCGGCAGATCGAGGCGCTGACGCCGTCGATCGACGTCCTGCCGGCGATCGTCGCCGCGGTCGGGCAGAAGGCGACGGTGGTGCTCGACAGCGGCATCCGCTCGGGCCAGGATGTGATGCGGGCGCTGGCGCTCGGCGCCAAGGCGGCGTTTGCCGGCAAGTCGTTCCTCTGGGCGGTCGGCGCGCTCGGCGACGCCGGGCCGGGGCACCTGATCGACCTCTACATCGACGAATTGCGCTCCTCGCTCGGCCAGATCGGCGCCCGTTCGCTGGACGAGGCGCGCGACGCCGTGATCCGCCATCCCGGCGCCTGGCGCTTTGACAGGAACGATTGAGCCCTGTCCCGGGGCGCAGCGCAGCGTGAGCGAAGCGAACGGTGTGCTGCAGACCCGGGACCGTTCCGAATTCGGACTGCGTAAAGGTCCCGGTTTTGCAGCGCATCACTGCGTGCTGCGCTGCGCCCGGGACATGAACAACACAGCCTTGCAACGACCGCAGTGGCGATATTCTCCGAACGCCGCTAGAAAGAGATTCCTTTTGCCGGGAATCCCGCATGTCGGCCATCGCCGAGCCCATCCAGTACGCCACCGTCGACGACCGCCTGGCGCGCCGCAACGCCATGGTGCTGGCGGTGGGGCAGGCGCTCGCCGGCGGCAACAACACCGTCATCGTCTCGACCGCCTCGATCGTCGGCGCCGTGCTCGCCCCCGACAAGGGCCTCGCCACGCTGCCGATCACCTGCATGGTGATCGGCATGTGGCTCGGCTCGCTGCCGGTCGGCGCGCTCGCCCGCCGCTACGGCCGGCGCTTCGCGCTGCAGACCGGTTCGCTGTTCGGCATGGCGTCCGGGCTGATCTCCTATTCGGCGGTGATCAACGGCCAGTTCTGGCTGCTGCTCCTCGGTACGTTCTGCGGCGGGCTTTATGCCGCCGCGCATAATTCCTATCGCTTCGCCGCCGCCGACACCGCGAGCGAGGCGTACCGGCCCAAAGTGGTGTCATGGGTTCTGGCCGGCGGCGTGTTCGCCGCGGTGATCGGGCCGCAGCTCGTCATCTTCACCAAGGATTTGTCGCCGCCTTTTGCCTTTGCCGCCAGCTACCTCGGCCAGTCGGCCTGCGCCTTCGTCGCCGCGCTTGTGCTAATGTTTGTCAAGATCCCGCCGCTGCCGCCGGTTAATGCCGACCACGCGCGGCCGCTTCTCGAGATCGTGCGCGTGCCGCGCTTCATCGTCGCCGTCGCCTGCGGCATGGCGAGCTACACCATGATGAACATGCTGATGACCTCGGCGCCGCTCGCCATGGTCGGCTGCGGCCATTCGGTGACCGACGCCACGCTCGGCATCCAGTGGCATGTGCTGGCGATGTATTCGCCAAGCTTCTTTACCGGCACGCTGATCGCGCGCTTCGGCGTCGAGCGCATCACCGGCATCGGCTTGAGCCTGATCGTGCTCGCCGCCGTAGCCGGCATCACCGGCCTCACGGTGGCGCATTTCTGGACCGCGCTGGTGCTGCTCGGCTTCGGCTGGAACTTCGCCTTCATCGGCGCCACCACGATGGTGACCCAGTGCCACCGGCCCGAGGAACGCAACAAGGTGCAGGCGTTCAACGACTTCCTGATCTTCGGCGGCATGGCCATCGCATCGTTTTCCTCCGGCCAGCTGCTCGAATATTTCGGCTGGGCGACCATCAACGTGGTGATCTTCCCGACCATCTTCGTGGCCGGCGCTATGCTGGCGTGGCTCAGCCTGCGCAAGCGCGAGCGCGCGGCGGCGGTCTAACGACGGCGTTAGTCCTTGCTCCGCTCATTCCCGCGTAAGCGGGAATCCAGTTCTTCGCTTCGTGCCGCATGGCCCTGGGCCCCCGCTTTCGCCGGGACGAACGGGGAGGGTGCGCTTCGCGCTCCGCACTATGAGGGCGAGAGTGTCGCGTCACGCTCGCTATGGCCGCTGGGGCGACTGACGAACTTGCGGGAATTAGAGACGTTTTGGCACTTCTTGAAAAATGCGAAGCTGCTACTTAAAGTGGCGGGAGAGGCGCCGCATGCAAGTAAATATCATAGCTTCACTTGATCGTGCAGACGAACTGCGAACGGAACTCATAACTGAGTATGAGAGGTCTTTGCACAACAAGGAAGTAAGCGCGCGCAATACAATTGACGCATGAAGTGCTAGAACGCCTACGTAGTGTTCTTGATCGGTTAGCGCGTCTTTATTGGGATAAGAAAATTGCGCATGATCTGTCCGAGGACGATCGAAATGCAGCGACCATTTATTTTCCGATAGCAACAGACCAAAATTCGCTTGATTCAATCTTGGGACGTTGGCGTTGGAAGACTGTTCTGCAGAAGCATCAACCTATTTATGATTATTTGCTTGCTCTTCAGCCTTTTGTAAATCGATCAAACGATTGGCTTAGTATACTCAATGACCTAGCGGTACAGGGAAAGCATATTGATTTGGTTGCTCAGAAGCGAACAGAACAGCGCCAGATTACCGTGACTAGTCCTGCCGGAGGGCAGGTAAGCTGGGGCCCCGGGGTAACCTTTGGGAGCGGCGTCTCTGTCATGGGGGCTCCTATTGATCCTCGCACCCAACGGATTGTCCCGACTCCGGGGCTGACAGAAAAAATCGAGACTTGGGTAAATTTTGAAATTCAAGATTATGGAGTCAATGCAGCCAAATTTTGCACTGACGCATGTCGCGAGGTTCGACGTATTGCAACGGAGATGTCGCAAAAATTCGGCTTGTCACAAGCATCCGACCTCAATCATTGCGCGATAACATTCCTCTGTGTCATGAATCGCTGTTTCCCATGTGCCGCTTGGAACAATAAAGCATAATGGCGCGCCTACCTTGAGCATGTCCTCAGTGGGGCGTAGCGGCACTATGGCGTATCCTGCCGCGCGGAGCCGCTCTATCTGCTCGATTGACAAAACTGCCACTCGCCGCGAGGTAGAATTTATTCCCATTTGAAGCCGATCCAGATTCCGGACGTGACAGGACTATAATCACAGGACTATAGTCCGTCAATCCGATTCGCCGAGGGCGCTTCATGAGGCGTCATGCAAGTGGGATCGCCTTGATTGGGCCGATATCGGGTAAACTCGACATCGGCGACGCGGCGCCCGGGTGCGCGGCCTCGCAAGCCGCGCACCCGGGAGGCCCCGGCCAGCCGTCCGGCCCCACTACGGGGGTCTGCCCGAACGGGCTGGACGATGGCGGAAGACGAAGGGCGGCCGGAAACCGCCTGGATGGGGCGACCCGAAAGGCGTCCCGGTCATGCCGCCCGGAAGCACGGCCCCGGGGACAGAAATCGCCGCAATGGCGCGCCGAGAGGCGCCACGCGCCGGAAACGGTACGTGACTACGACCAAGGACGCGCCGCTTGGCGCGCCATCCCCTCGATATTTCGAGAGGCGAGGAACGGGAAGACGGCCTACCCGGGGCCGGTAAAGGATACGGGCGATGACGTATGACTACTTGTCATGCCCGGGCTTGACCCGGGCATCCATGATGAATTGCCGCAAGCGATTGCCTTGTGTAAGTCTGCCGCCAACGAGCCACCTCATGGATTGCCGGGTCAAGCCCGGCAATGACAACAGAGAGACGTTGCGTTCGCCGCCGCTTTTTGGCTATATCCGCGCGCTTTTCCGGTCGGGGTGAAGCGCCCTTAACAGCGGCCATCCTCGACGCTCCTGGCGCCGGCGGGAGCGTTCTGCCTGCACGCGCCATTTCAATCGAGGTTGAAACCACCATGAACACATTGTGGGTGATCGTCGGCTGTGGCGTGCTTGCGATCCTTTACGGCATCTGGGCCACCCGTTCGGTGCTCAGCGCCGACGCCGGCAGCGCGCGCATGCAGGAGATTTCCGCCGCCGTGCGCGAAGGCGCGCAGGCCTATCTCAAGCGCCAATACTCCGCCATCGCTTTGGTCGGCGTGGTGATCTTCGTCATCGTCGGCTTCACGCTTGGCTGGCTGGTCGCGGCCGGCTTCCTGGTCGGCGCCGTCCTGTCGGGCATCACCGGCTTCATCGGCATGAACGTGTCGGTGCGCGCCAACGTCCGCGTCGCGCAGGCCGCCACCAAGTCGCTGGCCGGCGGTCTCGAACTCGCCTTCAAGTCCGGCGCCATCACCGGCATGCTGGTGGCGGGGCTCGCGCTGCTCGGCGTCACGCTTTATTTCGGCTTCCTCACCGGCACCATGCATTTGGCGCCGAACGACCGCACCGTGATCGACGCCATCGTGGCGCTCGGCTTCGGCGCTTCGCTGATCTCGATCTTCGCCCGTCTCGGCGGCGGCATCTTCACCAAGGGCGCCGACGTCGGCGGCGATCTGGTCGGCAAAGTGGAAGCCGGCATTCCGGAAGACGATCCGCGCAATCCTGCGACCATCGCCGACAACGTCGGTGACAATGTCGGCGATTGCGCCGGCATGGCCGCCGATTTGTTCGAGACCTATGCGGTGACCATCGTCGCCACCATGGTGCTGGCGGCGATCTTCTTCGCCGGCACGCCGCATTTGCTGACCATGATGACGTTGCCGCTCGCCATCGGCGGCGTCTGCATCATCACTTCGATCATCGGCACGTTCTTCGTGCGGCTCGGCGCCAGCCAGTCGATCATGGGTGCGCTCTACAAGGGTCTGATCGCGACCGGCGTGTTCTCGCTCATCGGCATCGCCGGCGTCATCCATTGGCTGATCGGCTTCGGCGTGCCGCTCACCGCGGGAGTCGCGACCTTCACCACCACGACGCTGTTCTATTGCGGCATCGTCGGCCTCGCGGTCACCGGGCTGATCATCTGGATCACCGAATACTACACCGGCACCGACTACCGCCCGGTGCAGTCGATCGCGGCGGCTTCCGTCACCGGCCACGGCACCAACGTCATCCAGGGCCTCGCCATCTCGATGGAATCGACCGCGCTGCCGGCGATCGTCATCATCGCCGGCATCCTGGTGACCTACGGCATGGCCGGCCTGTTCGGCATCGCCATCGCGGTGACGACGATGCTGGCGCTCGCCGGCATGATCGTCGCGCTCGACGCCTTCGGTCCGGTCACCGACAATGCCGGTGGCATTGCCGAAATGGCCGGATTGCCGAAGGAAGTGCGCAAGGCGACCGACGCGCTCGACGCCGTCGGCAACACCACCAAGGCGGTGACCAAGGGCTACGCCATCGGTTCGGCCGGTCTCGGCGCGCTGGTGCTGTTCGCGGCCTATAACCAGGACCTGCTCTTCTTCAGCAAGGACGCCGCCGCGCATCCGTACTTCCAGGGCGTCAAGCTCGACTTCGCGCTGACCAATCCTTACGTCGTCGTTGGCCTGCTGTTCGGCGGCCTGCTGCCCTATCTGTTCGGCTCCATGGGCATGACCGCGGTCGGCCGCGCCGCCGGCGCGATCGTCGAGGAGGTGCGCCGGCAATTCCGCGAGAACCCCGGCATCATGAAAGGCACCAGCAAGCCCGATTACGGCCGCGCGGTCGACATGCTCACCAAGGCCGCGATCAAGGAAATGATCATTCCCTCGCTGTTGCCGGTGCTGTCGCCCGTCTTCGTCTATTTCGCGATCTATCTGATCGCGGGCGGCGGGGCGGCCGGCAAGTCGGCGGGCTTCTCGGCGCTCGGCGCCATGCTGCTTGGCGTCATCGTCACCGGATTGTTCGTCGCGATCTCGATGACCTCGGGCGGCGGCGCCTGGGACAACGCCAAGAAGTACATCGAGGACGGCCACTACGGCGGCAAAGGTTCCGACGCCCATAAGGCGGCGGTGACCGGCGACACCGTCGGCGATCCCTACAAGGACACGGCAGGGCCCGCGGTGAACCCGATGATCAAGATCACCAACATCGTGGCGCTGTTGTTGCTGGCGGTGCTGGCGCACTAGCCGCGATCGCGGAATAAAAAGACAAAGGGCCCGCCTGGTGCGGGCCCTTTTTTATCGAAAGTTCGGTGTCGTATCAGAACTTCGGGGTGAGGGCGTGCAACACGCCGCTCAGATAAGCGAACTCCTTGCCGCCGGTCGGCGTCGTCTGCGACACGAAGTCGAAGACCTTGCCGTCCTTGAGGCCGTAATTGGCCAGCCGCTCGACCCGCCGATTCTTGTCGAAATAGACCGCGATGACGCGCTGGTCCTTCACCTCATAGGGCATGAAGGCCACCGAGCGCTGCGAGGTCTGCGAAATATAATAGAACGCTTCGCCGCTCACGGTGGCGACGGTCGAGGGCGTGCCAAGCACGATCAGCACCTGCTCCTGGGGGGCGCCGATCGGGATCTGTTCGAGCGCGCCTTCCTGCATCACGTAGCCGCGCTGCAGCGTCTCGGTGAAGTTGCCGCAGCTGGCCAGCGCCAAGCCGCAGGCGAGCGCCAGCGCGACGCGGATCGGCCGGCTGTGATTTTGATTGGTCGTCGACCCCAAACGCGGCACCGTCATTTCGATCTTGCATCGGCGAGGGCGTTCACGTACCGGGCGGCGGTCCCGGTCAACTCCGAACCAACGCAATGATCTTTCCCCTTTTTCGTCGCAAAACACGCGGCCCCGACACCATTTCCACCCTGTATGGCATGATCGTGGCACAGGCGCGATTGCCGACTTTTTATCGCGACTACGCCGTCGCCGACACGGTTAACGGCCGTTTTGACCTGATCGTGCTGCATTTGGCCGTGGTACTGGATCGGCTGATGGGGGACGCCGCCTTGCAGAGCCTGGGGCAGGGGATTTTCGACCGGTTTTGCCAGGATATGGACCATAACTTGCGGGAAATGGGGGTCGGCGATCTGAAGGTGCCCAAGGAGATGCGGCGCATGGGCGAGGCGTTTTATGGCCGCGCGCAGGCCTATCGGGCCGCTTGGGCGGCTAGGGACACCGGCGCGTTGGTCGAAGCCCTGGAACGGAATATCTATGGCGGAGCGCCGGCAGCCGCGGCCGCCGCCCAGCGTCTTGCGGCCTATACGCGGGAGGCGCTACGTCATCTCACCGCGCAGCCGTCCGCCAGCCTTGCCGGCGGCGAGCTGCACTTTCCGGATCCCGGCAAGATTCCGATGTCTTCCAGTTAAGAGCCTGGCCGTAATGAAGAAAGCCGCTAACCCCTGGAGCGTCCCGGTGGCCGTGGAGGATATCCCGGACAGCGGCCTGCATCTCGCGATCGACGCTCCGGCGGCCGCCCGGGCCGAGTTGGCCGAACTCGCCGGTCTGCGCGATTTGCCGCAGCTTTCCGCGGTATTCGATTTGACCCGCCAGCGCGCGGGGGTTCAGGTCAGCGGCCAGGTGAGCGCGCGGGTTGGCCAGACCTGCGTGGTGACGCTCGAGCCGATCGAGAGCGTCGTGGCGGAGGCGGTAGACCTCAAGTTCGCACCGGCGAGCGGAACCGGGGCCGAGCCCAAGAGCGCCCGCAAGCGCCCGCTCGGCGGCGACGAGCCGCCGGAACCACTGTTCAACGGCCGCTTGGACCTGGGCGCGCTGGCGACCGAGTTCCTGATTCTGGGGATCGACCCCTATCCGCGTAAGGCGGGCGCGGAATTCGCTCCGCCGAAGCTCGAGGATCCAGGCGAACACCCCTTTGCCACGCTGGAATCGCTGAAAAAGAACCTCGGCGGCGGCCAATCGTGACCGGGCTTCAAGTCGTGGACCGATGGCAAAACCGGCTTGTCTGGCGCGGCCCAGCGGTTATGGTCGCCCCGTGCGTCGGACCCAATTGAAGCTGCCGGCGGCCATGCCGGTGCCGCCAAAGTCGATCCATGCCTGACAAGGCTCGCATCGCGCTTGACGCTATGGGCGGCGACCATGGTGCCTCGGTCGTTCTGCCGGGCGCCGATATTTCGCTCACCCGCCATCCCGATATCGAGTTCTTGATCTACGGCGACCGCGCCGTGGTTGGGCCTCTGCTTGACGGCCGTCCACGGCTCAAGGCCAACGCGCGGCTGGTGCACACCGATGTCGCGATCCGCATGGACGACAAGCCGAGCCAGGCGCTGCGCCACGGGCGCTGGAAGTCGTCGATGTGGCTCGCGCTCGACGCCGTGAAAAAGGGCGAGGCCGATGTCGTAATCTCCGCCGGCAATACTGGCGCCTTGATGGCGATGGCGCGTTTCGATCTCAAGATGATCGAGGGCATCGAACGGCCGGCAATCGCAGCGCTGTGGCCGACGCTCAAAGGCGAGGCGGTGGTGCTCGACGTCGGCGCTTCGATCGGCGCCGACGAGGAGCATCTGATCAACCTCGCCGCCATGGGCAGTGCCCTCGCGCGCGTGTTGTTTGACATCGAGCGGCCGACGGTCGGTCTGCTCAATATCGGGGTCGAGGAGGTCAAGGGCCTCGAGCAAGTGCGCGAGGCCGGCCGGCGGCTGCGCGAAGGCCATTTCCCGCATTTCAATTATGTCGGCTTTGTCGAGGGCGACGACATCGGCAAGGGCACGGTCGACGTGGTGGTGACCGAAGGTTTTGCCGGCAATATCGCGCTGAAGGCCGCGGAAGGCACCGCCCGGCAGTTTGCGCAATATCTCAAGAATGCGATGAACCGGACCTGGGCGGCGCGTCTCGGTTATCTGCTGTCGCGCCAGGCGTTCCGCACGCTGCGCGATAAGATGGACCCGCGCAAATCGAATGGTGGCGTATTTCTCGGCCTCAACGGCATCGTCATCAAGAGTCATGGCGGCGCCGACGCAGAGGGCTTCGCTTCCGCCATCGACCTGGGCTATGACATGTTCCGCTACGAATTGCTGGCCAAAATCGGCGAGTCGATGGCGCGCGATTTACAGGCAAGCGCGACGGGGCGCACGGCGACCGGAGCAATCTCGTGACGGTATTGCGTTCGGTGGTACTGGGCTGCGGCAGCTATCTGCCTGCGCGGATCCTCAGCAACGACGAATTGGCAAAGGCGGTGGAAACCACCGACGAATGGATCGTGCAGCGGACCGGTATCCGCGAACGCCATATCGCCGCTGCAGGCGAACTGACCTCCGATCTCGCATTGCATGCCGCGCGCGCCGCGCTCGCCAACGCCCATGTAGAGGCGACCTCGATCGACCTGATCGTTCTCGCCACGTCGACGCCGGACCAAACCTTCCCGGCGACCGCCGTGTCGGTGCAGGCCGGCCTCGGTATTACGCAAGGCGCCGCCTTCGATCTGCAAGCGGTCTGCTCGGGCTTCGTCTATGCGCTGTCGGTGGTCGACTCGATGCTCAGAAGCGGCGCCTGCAAGCGCGCGCTGGTGATCGGGGCGGAGACCTTCTCGCGCATCCTGGACTGGAACGACCGTACCACCTGCGTGCTGTTCGGCGACGGCGCCGGCGCTCTGGTGCTGGAGGCGCAGCCGCAAGCGGGCACCACGGCCGACCGTGGCCTGCTGACCACTCATTTGCGCTCGGACGGCCGCTACAAGAGCAAGCTTTATGTGGACGGCGGACCGTCCTCGACCCAGACCGTCGGCCATCTGCGCATGGAAGGCCGCGACGTGTTCAAGCATGCGATCGCCATGATCACCGACGTGATCTACGATGCCTTCAAGGCCACCGGCACCAGCGCCGCCGATATCGACTGGTTCGTGCCGCACCAGGCCAACAAGCGGATCATCGACGGTTCGGCCCATAAGTTGGGCATTACGCCGGACAAGGTCGTGATCACGGTCGACCGCCATGGCAACACGTCGGCCGCCTCTATCCCGCTGGCGCTGACCGATGCGATGGCCGATCGGCGTATCAAGCGCGGCAATCTGATCCTGCTGGAGGCGATGGGCGGCGGTTTTACCTGGGGTTCGGCCCTGCTACGCTGGTAACTTTGGTTTGAGCGTGTTTTCGGCCGGCCGGTACAGCCGGAATGGTTGCCGGCGGCGATAGGTGCAAGCAGACCATGGCTGCGGGATCGGCCCCGAGTCCTACCCCCAGACCCCTGCACAATTTGAATCGCCCGGTTGACCCCCGGGGACGATGCTAATATCGTCGATAATTCAGCAGGATATGTTCGCCGAGGGCAGGGCTGGGCGATGACCGGTAAAACAGTAACGCGGGCCGATCTCTGTGAGGCGGTCTACCAGAAGGTTGGCCTGTCACGGACCGAATCCGCCGCGCTCGTGGAGTTGGTGCTCAAGGAGATCACCGACTGCCTGGAACGTGGCGAAACCGTGAAGCTGTCCTCTTTTGGGTCATTCGTCGTGCGCAAGAAGGGCCAGCGCATTGGGCGCAACCCCAAGACCGGCAAGGAAGTGCCGATCTCGCCGCGCCGGGTGATGGTGTTCAAGCCGTCGGCGATCCTCAAGCATCGCATCAACGGTCACGCCGAGCCGGTTTGATACCGGCGTTCGTTTCAGTGCTGCGTTCTTTAAATGACGGGGAGTGAGGCCGCTTTGGATCACAAGGCGCCGGACGCATTTCGTAGCATCAGTGAAGTGGCGGACGAGCTCGATCTGCCGCAGCACGTGCTGCAATTCTGGGAAACCGAATTCCACGATATCAAGCCGATGAAGCGCGGCGGCGGGCGGCGCTATTATCGTCCCGACGATCTCAACCTTCTGCGCGGCATCCGCCATCTCCTCTATGGCGAGGGCTACACCATTCGCGGCGTGCAGCGCATCTTGCGCGAGCAGGGCGCGAAATTCGTGGCGGTCGTTTGGCAGGAAGGTGCGCTGCAGCCGCCGCATGGCGCGACGGAAGATGAGGATATCGCCGAGGGAGCTGTATCGGCCGAGGCGGAGGCCGCAGACGAGGCACGCGGTCTGGGCAGCCGACTGTCGGCGCTGATCGGCCGCGACCTGAGCGATCGTGCGGACGAACTTGAGGCGCGCCGCGAGCCGCCGCTCAAGAGCGCGCCGGAGCCGCACATCGAGCCGACCGATCGCGCGATCCATGGCGTTGCCGACATACCGCCGCCGGCCATTCAACCGTCGCCTCCTGCGTCGGTGGTGCAGGCCGGCCGGCTGGCGCGCGAAGACCTGCGCAAATTGCACGCCGTGCTGCATGAGCTTGCCGAATGCCGCAAGCTTATCGATGCCGCGGTGGCGCGCGCTGAATAGGGCGCCGTGGCACCCGTAAAGATTGAATCAAACGCACATGGCGCTGCAGCAGTCGTCGTGTAGAATATCGATGCTGACAACGGCTGAGGGGCTTGGATGCGACGGGTAGCGACGGCAGCGTTATTGGCGATTGCGATACTCGCCGGCGCGCATCGGCCGGCGTTGAGCCAGAGTGTGGCGCCCAATAATCCGCCGCCTGTGACCACCCGCGTCGCGCCAACCCCGCTCGGCTTGTACGCAATGGGCGGAATCGCCTGCGCCGCGGTGTCGCCGATGATCGGCACCTTGATGCTCAACCGCAAATTGACGATTCCCGAAGTCGACCGCATGACCCTGTCCTGTTTTCTCGGGCCGGTGGGGTGGCTGCTGGGCCCGGTCTTGTTCCCCGATGTGGTCGTCACAGCGATCCCGTCAACACCGCCGGAAAATCCGCCGCTGGGCGGCCCGCGGCAGGTGCGCGGCCGCCATATCGATATTCCACCGCGCGGCGTGACCGCCTTCGTGCCCAATGAGATCCTGCTTGAAGTCGAGAGCGGCACGCCGGCGCAATATCTCAACCTGGTCGCGCGCCGCCTGCAATTGACGCTCTTGGAGACGCAGAGCTTCACACTCACCGGCCGCACTTTGCAGCGCTGGCGGATCGACGGCAGAAATTCGGTCCGTGCCACATTGCAGGGGCTCTCGCCCTTTAGCCGGATTTCGGTAGCGCAGCCGAATTTCCTTTACGTGTTCGGTCAGGCGCAACCGCCGGCGCAGTCCGATGCTGGTGCGCAATACGTGGTGCCCAAGCTGCACTTGCTTGAGGCGCACAAGATCACCAACGGCGACGACGTGCTGGTGGCGGTGATCAATTCAATGATCGACGCCGGCCATCCCGATCTCGCCGGGGTCATCGCCGGCGAATACGACGCGCTCGGCACGCCGGCGCCGGCGCACATGCACGGCACCGGCATGGCCGGCGCCATTGCCGCGCATGCCAAGCTCATCGGCGTCGCGCCGAAAGTGAGACTGCTCGCGGTACGCGCCTTTTCCGGCACGGCCGAGGGCGCGCAAGGCACCACCTTCAATATTCTGAAAGGCCTCGATTGGGCCGCGAGCAAAAACGCACGCATCGTCAATATGAGCTTCGCCGGACCGGCCGATCCCATGTTCCGCGACATGCTGGCCAAGGCGCACGCGCGCGGCATGGTGCTGATCGCCGCCGTCGGCAATGCCGGGCCGCGTTCGCCGCCGCTTTATCCCGCGGCCGATCGGGATGTCATCGGCGTGACCGCGACCGACGCCGACGACAAATTGTTGCCGCAAGCCAATCGCGGGCCGCAAGTCGCGGTGGCGGCGCCGGGCGTGCAGATTGTGGAGCCGGCGCCTGATGCTGGTTATCAACTGACTACCGGCACTTCGGTCGCGGCCGCCCACGCCAGCGGCGTCGCCGCGTTGCTGCTGGCGCGCGATCCCAAACTGACGCCCGATCAGGTGCGGCGCCTGCTGATCAAATCGGCGCGCGCGATCCCCGGCAACAAGCGCGATGTCGGCGCCGGCGTGATCGACGCGCTCGGCGCGGTCGATGCCATTCGGAACTAGCGGATGGGGTTGCGCCGGGAACGGCGCAGGCTGAAGGGGAAAATTGGTCGGGGCGGCGAGATTTGAACTCACGACCCCCTGTCCCCCAGACAGGTGCGCTAACCGGGCTGCGCTACGCCCCGACCGGAACGGCGCGGACTATAGGGATGCGCCTATCGCGGCGCAACAACGCTCCACTAACGGCGTTTGAGGCGAAGCGGCCGAGTTAACGGATTGTGCACGCCTATTGGACGTAATTCGTCCCCGAACGCTCCAATACTGAGATTTGGCCATGGCCCAAGCTGTCCCAGCACGCCTTGACGCGCATTTCGACGGCGACCCGGCCACGGAGCGCGCGCAGGCGTTGCCGCCGGCCGCAGCGCTCGGCGACATTCGGATCGCGGTCTATGAGAATTTGGCGGCCATCGAGCGCGAATGGCGAGCCTTCGAGCCGCAGACCGATTGCACCGTATTCCAAAGCTACGATTGGCTGACAACCTGGCAGCGCCATATCGGCATGCGGAGCGGCGTGCAGCCCGCCATCGTGGTGGGGCGTGACGGCGCCGGAGCTATTGTGTTCCTGCTGCCGCTTTCGGTCCGCGCGGCCGGCTGGGTGCGCGAACTCACTTGGCTCGGCTCCGAACTTTGCGATTACAATGCGCCGCTGCTGGCGCCGGCTTTTTCGGCGCGGGTCGACAGCACGCGTTTCTTGGCGTTGTGGCAAGACATCACGCGCGGCCTGCAAGCTCATCCGCGCCTGCGCTACGATATCATCGTGCTCACGAAAATGCCGGAAACCGTCGGCGCGCAGAAAAATCCGATGCGACATCTCGGCGGCACGATCAACCCGAGCGGCGCCTATTTGACCCATCTCACCGGCCCCTGGGACACGTTCTATACCGCCAAGCGCTCGTCGGCGACGCGCCGGCGCGACCGCACCAAGCGCAAAAAGCTGAGCGAGCATGGCGAGATCAAGTTCATCGACATGGCGAGCGACGGCGAAATCCTGAGCTCGCTCGATATCCTGATGGCGCAGAAGGCGAAATCCTTCGCCCGCATGGGGGTTGGCAATCTCTTTGCCAAACCTGGCCATACCGATTTCTATCGCGCACTGGCCACCGATCCGGCGACCCGGCCCGTCGTGCATGTGAGTCGTCTCGATGTCGGCGCGACTGCTGCCGCGGTCAATCTCGCGCTGATCTACCATGATCGATACTATCACCTGCTGGCGAGCTACAGCGACTGCGACCTGTCGCGTTTCGGACCCGGCGCCGCGCATCTGCACGACTTGATGCACTACGCCATCGACCGCGGCTGCAGCATTTTCGATTTCACCATCGGCGATGAACGCTACAAGCGCGATTGGTGCGACATCGAACTCAGGCTCTACGATGTCATCGCGCCGGTGACCTGGCGCGGCGCGCTGGTGGCCATGCCGATGTTGGCGGCGCAGCGGATCAAGCGCTGGATCAAGCAGACGCCGGCCATGTGGAACGTGTTCAGCGCGGCGCGGGCCTTTGTCGGATCGCTGGTTTGCCGCGTTCGCGGCTAAGCTTAATGTGCGGCGAATCCAGCGGATTGTATGGTGAATCCCCAGCACTTAACGATGATCCGAAGTGCCGCTATTAACTTAGCGCCTTAAACTTAACCCGACGAAGATCACCTTTTAACGCCGTCAAATGTTAGCACTCCGCGAGTTCGGTCGCCGCGGAGATCGCTATGAAATTGCCGAATATTCAGATCCTGCGGGCCTGCGCGGCGTTGATGATCGTCGTCTTTCATTGCGGGATTGAGACCGGACGTCTGTCTGCATCTGTTGGCGGCCACAAGCTCTTCGATGAAGGCCCATGGGGGGCGGCGGGGGTTCCACTCTTCTTTGCGATCAGCGGCTTCATCATGGTGGTGACGAGCGCACGTGCGTTCGGGTCGTCGTCCGCGGCAATCGATTTCACGCGCCGCCGCCTTATCCGGATCGTGCCGCTCTATTGGCTGGTGACGACCTTCGCGCTGGTCGGGATTCTCGTCGTGCCGAGTCTGAGTAAGGCGCCGCCGGGCGATCCTCTCTACATCGTCGCGTCTTATCTGTTCTGGCCATACGTGCGCTTGACGGGTGACATTCGGCCGCTGGCGACGCCCGGCTGGACGCTCAATCTTGAAATGCTCTTCTACGTCGTTTTCGCCGTTTCGCTGCTTTTCCGCCGCCGCGCTGGCTTGTCGCTGCTGTTCGCGTCGCTCGGCCTGCTGGTCGCCGCGCGCGTGGGCGGTTTGCTTCCTGGTGTCGTCCTCAATTTCTGGGGCGACCCGATCGTGCTTGGATTCCTGCTCGGCGCGGCCGTTGGAATTGCCTATGTCAACGGATTGCGGTTGTCCGGCGTTTCGGCAATCGCGCTGATGGCGATCGGTTTCGGCATCATCTTCATGTCTTGGTCTCCAGCCGGTGCCGAAGACAGTTTGGCGCTGCGGCTGGCGGAAGCGGTCCCCGCCACTTTGGTCTTGATCGGCATCGCGCTCGGTCCGCAGGTCGATGCGGATCGCAGTGTGTGGCGATCGGGCTTGCTTATCGGTGACGCTTCGTACAGCCTCTACCTTGTACAGGAATTTCTGCTGCGTCTCTTGTCCCTGATCTGGTTCAAGGGACCGCTTGCGATACTGCCATTATGGACTTTTATCCCGATTGGGGTGGCCATCACGGTTCTGGTCGCGTTGATGATGTACCGATATTTCGAAAATCCGGTCACGCGCTGGCTGAATGGCGATAAAAGCCGGCAATCGCAACGCATCGTCAACCGGCTCCGTCGGCCTGTGGCCCGCGAACCCGCCGCGGTCTGATTTTTACGTCACACCGATCCGCTTGAACTACTGCCGCGCCGCTTGCGGCAAGATCGCGACCTCATGGGCGAGCCGGATCGGCCCGCGGATCATCAACACCATCGACGCGATGGCCGCGCAGCAATAGACGGCAACATAAGCCTCGAGGAATTGCACGATATCGAGGTGAGCGAAGACGGCAAGAGCGCCGACGCCGGTCATCGCCGCCACCAGGCCCATGCCGATGCGCGCCACTTCGCGGAAGTAACCGTTATGCACCAGCACGCTGTTGGAGACCATCTGCGCAAGGTTGGCGATCAGCAGCACGATCAGTATCGGCGTGGTCGCCGGCGGCATGGTCGCCGCATTGCCGAGCAGGGTGGCGAACAGCTTGTCGGCGCCGAAGATCAGGATGATGCAGGCGATGGCCGCCGGAATGCTGCACAGTGCGGCTGCCATTAGCGTGGCATGCACCAGTGTCTGGCCATCGCGTTCGGCCAGCGCGCTGGTCTGCCGCGGCACCAGGATGTCGCAGACCGCGCCGTAAATGGTGGCGCCGCCGCGGAACACCTTGAAGGTGGTGTCGAGGATGATGGGCGGGGCGCCGAGGCCGAACAGCAAAGGTACGATCAGATAAGGGAAATTGCCGATGTAGATTTCACTCGCCGCAAAAGTCCCGCTGCGGATGAGTGTGGCTTTGTTGGCGCGGAAGAATGAGACAAAGTCGGTAACAAAACCGCCGATGTGCGGCTTCAGGGCGCCGCGCGCGATCAAACGCCTGACGCAAACCGTCACCACTACCGCCCACAGCGCATTGAGCGCAATCAGCATCGCCAGGAGCGGCAGGCCGAACAAGACGGCGGCAAGGCCGACGAAATATCCGGCGCGGCGCACGGTTTCCAGCACCTCGAATAGGACAAATTCGTCGACTGCAATGGAGATGTTACGTAACGCGAACCACACCAAATTGAGTGCGACGAACCAGAAGAACAGCCCGAACTCGGCCGCCTCTCGCACTGAAGCGGCTGTGTGACCGGCCATGAAAACGAAACAGAGCAGGGCGCCGACACTCACCAAGGCGAAATAGAACAAGACGACGGCCATGGCATGGCCGGCGACGCTGTCGTCGAGGTCGCCTGCCAGGAAACGGGCGCGCAGCCGCACGAACAGGATCTTCACGATGCCGAAGTCGATCAGCCACAGCGAATAACCGAACGCGGCGACCAGAATGAAAATGGAGAACCGCTGCGGGCTGAGGATGTGCGCGAATACGTAGGTCTGCAGTAGGCCGGTCACCAGCGCGGCGGCGGCGGTGGTGGTGCGTAGCAGAAAGAACGGGATAGAGATCAGGCGCTGCTTCATCTCACGCGGCTTTCTTCTGGCCGAGCGCCAAGCAATAGTCGAGCAGCGCGTGCGCGGCCAATTCCCAGGTGAAGCGTCCGGCGCGGGCGCGGCCGGCCCTCGCCAGCCGCTCGCGCAAGGCCGAGTCGGCTGCGAGCGTTCGCATGTGGCACGTAATCGCGTCCGCGTCGTCTGCCTGGCAGGTCAGCGCCGCATCGCCGCAGACTTCCATCAAGGCCGGCTGCTCGCTGATGATGACCGGGCAGCCGCAAGTCATCGCCTCCAGCGGCGGCAAGCCGAAGCCCTCGTAATAGGACGGGAACACCAGCGCGAGCGCGTGTTCGTAAAGCGCGCGCAACTCCGCATCGGAGACGAAGCCGACGGCGCGCACGCCGTCGCCGCTGGCGATGTTGAGATCGCCGAACACCTTCGGGTCCTTGGCGCCGGTGAGCACCAGCACGGCGTCGTCGAGCTTGGCTTGCTGGAAGGCCTTCACGACCGTCTTGATGTTCTTGTTAGCGGAGTCGACGCCGACGCCGAGAAAGAATTTGCGGCCCTTGAGCCCGAGATGGTCGATGACTGTTTCGTCGGCTAGCACGGCTTTGATGTGGTCGCCGCCCTCGAAACAGACCGGCATGGCGGCGACGTCGGCGCCGTACCATTTGCCGATCTCGCGCCGGGAGAATTCGGAGACCGTGACTACCAGATCGGAGCGCTTGCACAGCCGCGGGATCAGGAATTTGTACGCGGCGCGGAAACGCGGTGAGAAATTATTAGGCAGCGCCAGCACCGTCGCGTCATGTACGACCACAACCTGGTGGCGGGCGGCGAGCGGTCCGATCATGCACAGATTGAGCAGGAGCTGGCCGGCGCCGTGCAGCGGGTATTCGATCTGCTCCCAGGCATAGCCGGAGAAATGGCCGACCCGCCGCAGCGGAATATTCTTGAGCGGAAAATCGCGCGCCGTGCGCGGCGCGAGGATTTCGACGCAGCCCTTGAGCGCGGCAAAATCTCCGTCGAGTAGCCGGTCGATCGCCTTGATCGTTTCGGCCGCGAAGCGCTGCACGCCCGAGGAGCGCTGGGTGAGGAAACGGCCGTTGATGGCAATGCGTAGCAGAGACATCAGCGGCCGTCCTTGTCTTCGATGAGCGCGGCGACCGCACTGGCAAAATGCCTGGGCGAAAGCTGAGCGGCGACGTCCTTGGCGGCGGCGGCGCCCATCTTGGCGCGCAGATCGGCGTCGCCAGCGAGCCGGCGAAGCCACTGCGCCGCTTCGTCAACATTGGCATCCGCCCACATCTGACCGTCGGCCTCGAAGACGCCTTCGGGATCGCGGACCGGAATGAGCGAATAAGACACCAGCGCCGAATTATCCTTGGTCATGAATTCGAGATTGCCTGACCAAGCGGTGGCGATCACCGGTTTGCCCATCGCCATGGCCTGCGCCGGCACGAGGCCGAAGCCCTCCGACCGGTGCAGCGAGATCACGATATCGGCGGCGGCCATCAGGCCGGCCATGTCGGGTTCCGGCAACATGCCCTCTATCAGGCGAATATTGCCGGCGCCAGCGATCGCCGTGTCGAGTTCCCGCCGCGCCCATTGCGCGCCGTTGTCGATGATTTTGATCGCCAGCATGCGGTCGGGCGCGTCGCCGAACGCCTTGCGGAACGCGGCGATGGCGGCGAGCGGGTTCTTGCGGCTGAAGGCGGAGCCGAGATGGAGCACGTTGAGCGCGACCAAGGCATCGGCCGGAAGGCCGAGCCTGCCGCGCATGTCCGGTGTCGCCACCATCGGCGGCAAAGGATGCGGCACGACATGCACCGGCTTGTCGGTGGCGGCGGCGACGGCGTCGCGGGTGAAGGTGCTCGGCACCCAGATTTCGTGCAGGTAGCGGAAACTCGCCTGCCATTCGTCGGGCAGCCGCGGCAGCTCCCAGGCCCAGTAGCCGATCATGCGGCGGCCCCGCACGCGCGCGCGTCCGAGCGCCCAGAGCGCGTGCGGCAAAAAAGGGCCGTTGTGATGAACGATCAGACTGCCGACGCCGGGCGCGACCACGCGCCGTTGCGCCGCGTCAGTCATCTCGACCTGGCCGAAGGCCGGACTCAAGTCGAAGGCGGCCGGGGCGTAGCCTGCGGCATCGAGCGATGCATAGGCGAGCCGCGCGCCTTCGCCGACGCCGCTCGCGGTCGAGAACAGGCCGGCGATGGCGAGGGGAAATCCGCCGGGCGGATTGGCGTCCGGCAGCGGCGCAATCATGCGGCTGACGTCGAACAAAATCTGGCTGCGCGTGTTCTGCGGCAGACGTTGCCACAGCCGCCTCAAGGCACTGCGCCGCACCGGCCGGCGTTCGGGGTGACTGGATTCAAGCGCCGACATGGACGAGCCATTCCGCCGGCAGCGGGGCTTGGCGGGCGCGCTGGTATTTCAGCGTCGCCGCCGCCAGGCCCCAGATCATGCCGAGCAACAGAAAGAAATGCCGCCAGTGATCGGTATCGATCACGAAACCTTCGAGTACTTCACCAACGAACGCGGCGAACGCGCAGTTGAGATAAGGCTGCCACGGCGTGCGCACGAAGACGGTGCGCAAGGCCGTCCAGAATGTGGCGGCCAGCAGCATGATGTAGGCCATGGCGCCGGCCCAGCCGTAGACCAGGAAAGCCTGCAGGTAGACATTATGCTGTTGCGTTTTGTGCACGCTGGCGAAGCCGAACGGACCCATTCCGTTCGGATAGTTGAGCAGTTCGGAGAGCGCCAATTCCTGCAGGCGGAAGCGTCCGCCGCTGCCGACGTCGTAGGATTGGATGAGTTGGGCGCGCTGCCGGAACATGTCGGCGACCGAGTCAAACGACAGCGAGATGACGATAAAGCCAGCCACTGTCGCAATCGCTATTGCGCCCAACGTGATGATGCGCATGCGCTTGAGGTCGGTATCCGCCGTGACGAAGGCGATCATCATCATAACCGCGCATGACACCGCCACATGGAACCAGGCGCCGCGCGAAAAGCTCAAAAGCAGGGCAAACAACAAGGCGCCGACGATCAGCACGTCGGTGAGGCGCAAACGGCGCGCGAGCATGCGCTCCAGCACCACCAGCGCCGGCCAGATCAGGAACGGGCCGTAAACGTTGGGATCCTTGAAGGCGCCGAGCGCGCGGTCGTTGGTCGCGAACAGATCGTGGGCGTGCGGAAACATATTGAAATAGCCGGCAATCCCGGCGAGCGCGATGATGGTCGCGGTCAGCACATAAGCGGAGCGCACTGTCACGATGCGTGACATGGTGTTGTCGGCAAACAATGCGGCAAACAGCACCGCCGCCACCCCCAGATAAATCGACGTGATGGAAAACTGCACCGTCATTTCCTGCCCGGGCACGTTGAGCAGTGACAGCAGGCCGGCAACGTTGAAGATCAGCAGCAGCAGAAACAACAATGCAAGGTGGCGGTCGAAACGCACGCCGGCGGCGATACAGGCGATCGCCAGCACCCCCATCAGTCCGTCATGCGGCGACGGCTCGATGATGGCGACCGAGCTCGCCAAGACCGTGATGTAAAGCACTACCAGCAGCAGGCGCTCGCTGAGCGCGGCCACCGGCGCTGCTACGACCGGCGCGACCGGCGGAGCGGTGCGGCCTCTCGCGATGTCCTGGGCGGCGATCAATACGCATTCTCTGTCTTGAGCAGCGCGAACGGTGTTCTCGCGACGATGTAGAAATCGCGCAACAGCGACCAATTCTCGATGTAGTAGAGATCGTGCTCGACGCGCTGCAGGATCTTTTCATGCGTGTCGGTTTCGCCGCGCCAGCCGTTGATCTGCGCCCAGCCGGTGATGCCCGGCTTGACGCGGTGGCGGGCGAAATAGCCGTCGACCGCCTCGTCGTAGAGTTTGGTTTCGGCTTTGGCGTCGACCGCGTGCGGACGCGGGCCAACCAGCGATAGGTTGCCTTTGAAGACCACGTTGAACAACTGCGGCAGTTCGTCGAGGCTGGTCTTGCGGATGATGCGGCCGATCCGCGTGACGCGGGGGTCGTCTTTGGTGACGAGCTTGCTGGCGGTCAAATCGGCGGCATCCGAACGCATCGAGCGGAATTTGTAGACCTCGATCAGGTCGTTGTTGAAGCCGTAGCGCTTCTGCCTGAACAGCACGGGCCCGCGGCTTTCGAGTTTGATGGCGATGGCGATCAACGCCATCACCGGCAGCGCGAGAACGAGCGTGATGCCGCCGATCAATTTGTCAAACAGCCACTTCATTACGACGTCCCAGTCGGCGATCGGCCGGTCGAACACGTCGAGCACCGGCACGTTGCCGATGTAGGAATATGAGCGCGGACGGAATTGCAGCTTGTTGGTGTGGGCGGCGAGCCGGATGTCGACCGGCAGGACCCATAATTTCTTCAGCATCTGCAGGATGCGGTCTTCCGCCGAAATCGGCAGCGAAAAGATCACCAGATCGACGCGCGTACGGCGGCCGAACTCGACCAGATCGTCGACCACCCCGAGTTTGCGCTCGCCGGCGCAGTCGGTGCTGCTGCGCTCATCGCCGCGGTCGTCGAACAGGCCGATGATCTTGACGTCGGAATCCTTCTGCCGCCGTAGCTCTTCGACGACGTGTTCGCCGGGCACGCCGCCGCCGACGATCACCGTACGGCGGGTGAGACGGCCTTCGCGCGTCCATTTGCGCACCAGCAGGAACAACAGCCGCCGCGACGTTATGAGCACCGCCAAGCCGCTCACATAGAAACTGCCGAGCCAGACGCGCGAGAACATCTCGCCGGCTTTGGCGAAGAACGAAGCGCCGATCACGATCAGGAACACGACCGACCAGGCCGAGGCCAGCCGCATGTATTGCTTCTCGTGGCCGCGGAAGGCCTGGACTTGGTAGATATCGGCGGTCTGGAAGGCGAACATCGACAGCAGGGCGATGGCAAAAATCGCGCCGGCATAGCGCCAGATCAGGTCTTCGGTCGGCGGCAGGTAGAGCGCGAACACCGCCATGCCGACCAGCACGATCAGCGCGAATTCGGCCATGCGGACGAAGCCCGCGAGCACGATCGGCGACATCGGCGCCGCGGCAGGAGTCGCGGCCACCGCGAGTGCTTCCGGCGTCAGCGAAGGGGTTTTGACCTCCGCGCGCGGGCCGGCGCGCAGGCGCTGAAGAAACGCCGTGGCGCCCTCCGGGCCAATTGAAGCGCGCGTGTCGGTATCGGTCATGCCTGAGCGACCAGCCGCCCGTGAGCCCCGGGGCGGCAGCAAGGATCGTCCCTAATTCACGGAAATTTCTAAGGAAAGAGTGTCAAAAAAGGCTTATCGGGGTATCCGAATATGTCTTAAAGCCGTCACCGGCTGCTCAGGGTTTCCAGCGCCGTCTGATAGGCGGCGAGCACGCCGTCGACCATGGTTTCGACCGAGAATGACGTCTGGACCTGCTGGCGCAGTTCCCGCGTGATATCCGTCATGACGTCCGGATGGTCGAGTGCGCGGCCGATGGCTTGGGCCAGCGCGGCGCTGTCGAGAGGTGGTACCAGGGTATTGGACAGGGGCCCATAGATTTCCGGGATTCCGCCGACGTTCGTTGTTATCAGCGGCTTGGCGCCCGCGGCGGCCTCCAGCACAACGTAAGGCAGCGATTCCGCCCGCGACGGAACCACCATGATGCGGCCGAGTGTTAACGCCTCGGAGGCGGGCATGGCCGGCCTGAAGTGGACGGCGTTGGCGAGCCCAAGCTGTTCGACCTGCGCTTGCAGCGCAGCACGCTCGGGCCCGTCGCCGACCAGCGTCGCGGTGACGGTGCGCCCGGCCGTGCGCAAGCTCGCGATGGCGTCGAGCAGCACGTCGATGCCCTTGACCGGCCGCAATTCTCCCATGAACACCAAATTGGTCGCGTCGGCCTTGGTTGCGATCGGCTGGAATTCCGCTTGCGATACGCCGTTGTGGACGATGCGCACGAGACCGCGCGGACTGCCGATCTTTCCCCGGAAAATGTCGGCGCTGTAGGCGCTCTCGAACAGAAACAGGTCGCCGCGCAACATCAGCAAACGCTCAGTCGCCAGATAGAATTTTCCGGCGAGAGAGTCGTGGCCGAATAACAGACTGCCACCATGCGGGGTATAGGCGCGCACGGCGCGCTTGGTTCCAAACGAGAGGCGAGCATAGGCGCCGCCTTTGGCGCCGTGGCCGTGCACGACGTCGGCCTGGGTTTGCGCGGCGCGGCGCACGACATGAGCGAGCGCGAATAAATCGCCGAGATTAGCGTGACGGCGCATTGGAAAGCGGGTGAGGCCGAGCTTGAGCGAGGGCTCGAGCAAGCGCAGCGCATCCTCGCCGCGCGTTCCGCCGGTGCGCGAATCGGCGATCACCCCGACGTGGTGCCCGCGTGCGATTTGCTCCCGCGTCAGGTCGAGCACATGGCGAAACAGACCGCCGACCGGGGCGCGGAATACGTGAAGAATATTCAACGATTTCATGCGTCAGAACCACCGCTCCTTGACCAGCACGGTGTCGCCCGGGCGCAGCGGATAGGTAAGCGGCACCTCGCTCTTGGTCTGATCGCCCGGCGCGCTGCGGGTAAGTTCAACCGTCGCCTTGTAGGCGCGCGGGGCAAAGCCGCCGGCAATCGCGATCGCCTTCTCCACCGTCATGTCGGCGACGTAAGGGTATTGGCCGGGCGTCGTCACTTCGCCGAGGATGAAGAACGGCCGGTAGCTTTCCACTTCTACCGTCACGTGCGGCTCGCGCACGTAGCCCTGTTTGAGCCGTTCGGCGATGCGTTGCGACAATTGCTGCGTGGTGATGCCGCGCGCCGGCACGCTGCCGATCAGCGGCAGGCTGACATTGCCGCCGGCATCGACGATGTAAGTGCTGGAAATACCGTCCTGGCCGAACACCACGACGCGCAATTTGTCGCCGGGCCCGAGCGTGTAGGGCTGCTCGGCGGCCGCATAGGCGTAAGGCGACGGTGCAGCGGGCGATACGCCGCGATATCGCGCCTCGGTGGTGCGCGGCGCGGACGCCGGCGGCGGGACATATTGCAGCACCGAAGGCGGCTGCACGCGCTGCTGCGCGTAAGCCTGCGGCGCGCCCGCCTGCATGGACAGCAAGCCGCGGCCGTCGCCGGCGTCCGGGTCATGTTGCATGCAGCCGGCGGCCATGAGCGCGACCATCATGGCCATCAGGAATTGGGATAACCGCATCGAACAAATCCGCGCCGTGCGAAGAAATTCAGGCAGAGTAGGGAGCCTCTATGGTTAACAAAATCTAACGCCGGAGGGCCGGCGCCAAAATTAACGTGGAAGCAACCATAATAGGTTGTCATCCCATCGGTACAGCCAGTCTGTGCGTGTGGAGTGAGGCATGTTGTTCCGTAAGAAGTCGAAAGTTGCTGAAACGCCTGCCGCGCCCGCTTTGGTACCGATTGCCGTAACTGGCGAGCCCGATCTGCGCGGTTTAGGCCGCCTCCTGTGGGCGAAAAAAGTCAAAATTCTCGCCATCACACTGCTCGCGGCGGCCGCCGCCTTCGCCGTTGTCAACGCCATTACCCCGCGTTATCGCTCCGAATCGCGTCTGCTGCTGGAGGCGCGTGAGAACGTATTCCTGCGCGCCGAAGCTGACAAGAATGGCGGCGACCGCGCCACCATCGATACCGAAGCGGTGACCAGCCAGATCCAGCTCGTGCTGTCGCGCGATCTGGCGCACGAAGTGATCAAAAAGGAGAAGCTCGCCGACAATCCGGAATTCGATTCGGCGTTGCGTGGCCCGTCGACGCTCAAAGTTGTACTCAGCCTGTTCGGCATTGGCCGCGATCCGGCCGGCATGACGAAGGAAGAGCGGACTCTCGATTCATATTACGACCGGCTCAATGTCTTCGCGGTGGAAAAATCCCGCGTCATCGGGGTCGATTTCCTCTCCGCCAATCCCGATCTCGCCGCCCGCGTCGCCAATAGCGTCGCCGAGACCTATCTCAAGATGCAGCAAACGGCGCGGCAGGATCAGACCCGCGCCGCCGGCGATTGGCTGGCCGGCGAAATCGCTAATCTGCGCACCAAGGTGGCGGACGCCGAAGCCAAGGTCGAGGCCTATCGTTCCAAGACCAATCTGTTTGTGGGCGCCAACAACACCTCGCTGCCGACTCAGCAGCTTACCGAGATCAATTCGCAGATCGCTGCGGCGCGCGGTCAAAAGGCCGATCTGGAGGCGAGGGCGCGGCAATTGCGTGAGGTCATTCGCTCGGGCAAGCCGATCGAGTCTTCCGATATCGCGAATTCCGAATCCATGCGCCGGCTGATCGAGCAGCGCAATGCGCTGCGCTCGCAGTTGGCCGAACAGTCCACCACCTTGCTCGACCGGCACCCGCGTATCAAGGAACTCAAGGCGCAAATCGCCGAAGTCGAAGGCGCTATTCGCGCCGAAGGCGGGCGGCTTGCGGCGCAACTCGACAATGACGCCAAGGTGGCGGGCGACAGGCTGGAGACGCTGACTGCCAGCCTCAACACGGTCAAGAAGCAAGCCTCACAGACCAATGGGCAGGACGTGCAACTGCGCGCGCTCGAGCGCGAGGCCAAGACCGAGCGCGACCTGCTGGAGTCTTATCTCGCCAAATACCGCGAGGCGACCGCACGCGACAACATCAATGCCGCGCCGCCGGAGGCGCGCATCATTTCGCGCGCCAGCCCGGCGATCAAGCCGGACTATCCGAAGAAATTGCCGACCGTGCTGATCGCGGCCTTCGCGGCCTTTGCGTTGTCGGCGGGCTTCATCGTGACTGGAGCGCTGCTGGCAACGCCGTCGCCGTCATCCGGCTACCCCTATGCGCCGCAGCCGATGGCCGTGCGCATGACGCGCGTCGATTCGCCGTCCATGATGCCGGCCGCTTCGCCTGCCGCGGCAATGCCCGCCGTGCCGATGGCGGTGAGTACGGTCGAGCATATCGCGCAGAGCATGCGCCATGCCGGTGACGACGGCCGTCGCGTCATCGTCGTCGGGGCCATGCGCAATGTCGGCACGACGCATGCCGCGATTTCGCTCGCCCGAACGCTGGCGCAAGACGCCAACGTGGTGTTAGTCGACATGGCCTTCGGTTCGCCCAATCTATCGATTATCTCCGACGATCCCGAGGCGCCCGGTATTGCCGAACTCGTGCGCGGCAACGCGACGTTCGGCGACATCATCACGCGCGACCAATATTCGGCCGTGCACCTCGTCGCGACCGGCGATGTCGGCAACGAGGCGCGCTTGCTCGCCGCCTCGCCGATGCTGGCGACCATGGTCGAGGCGCTGGTGCGCAGTTACGATCACGTGGTGATCGACGTCGGTTCAGCCGCCGATGTCGCGCTCGAGCGGTTTGCGCCATTGGTCGCGCATGCGGTGCTGGTGGCCATCGATCCGGCCAATCCGGCGACAAGAACCGCGCGCGAACGCCTGATGATGGCGGGAATTGGCGACGTGACGGTGATGGCCGGCGCGCCGCAGGTCATCGCGGCCTAGACCCCCGGCCGCCCGGTGTGTGAGGCTTGGTCACCGGTTCGCAAACATTTCTTGATATAAGGGTCGTTTATTCGGCCGATTGAGCTTTTGGAACCAGACGCTTGGCGGGCATGAAGCAGACCATCATCCGGACCGGGCTGGAAACGCTCTATTTCACCGGCCTGCACCATTTCATGCGTCCGCTGGTCGGCGGCGTCGGCGCCATCCTGACGCTGCACCACGTGCGGCCGCGGCGCCCCGATGCGTTCCAGCCCAACCATCTGCTGGAAGTCACGCCGGAGTTCTTGGATCGCTTGCTGCGCCGGCTGAAAGGCTCTGCCGTCGACGTGATCTCGCTCGACGAGATGCATGCCCGTTACATCTGCGGCGAATTCAAGCGCCGCTTCGTCTGCATCACCTTCGACGACGGCTACAAGGACCTGATGCGCTGGGCCTATCCGGTGCTGAGGAAATACCGGCTGCCGTTTGCGCTCTACATTCCCACCAGCTTCCCCGACCGGCTCGGCGAACTTTGGTGGCTCGCGCTCGAAGCGGTGATCGCGCAGAACAGCCGCATCGGCATGGTGATCAACAACGACGCCCGCTTCTTCGACTGCGGCACCGTGAGGGAAAAGCGCGCTCTTTACGACGATCTCTATGGCTATCTGCGCAGCATGAAAACCGAAGACGAACTGCGCCGCGTGGTGCGCGACCTTGCCGGCCGCCATCGGGTCGATATGGCGGCATTTTGCCGCGATCTCTGCATGGAGTGGCGGGAGATCATTGATCTTGCCGCCGATCCGCTGGTCACCATCGGCGCGCACACCGTCAACCACAACATGCTCAAGAAAATGGCGGACGAATCCGCCGTGCGCGCCGAGATGGCGATGAGCCGCACCGTGCTGGAAGCCACACTCGGTAAACGGCCGGAACATCTGGCCTATCCGGTTGGCGATCCGACCTCGGCCGGGCCGCGCGAGTTCCGCATCGCCGCTGAGTTGGGTTTCAAGACCGCAGCGACCACGCGGCCGGGCGTCCTGTTCAAGGCGCACCGCGACCATTTGACCGCGCTGCCGCGCATTTCGGTCAACGGCGATTTCCAGCAGCAGCGGTATCTCGAAGTCTTGATGTCGGGCGCCGCCACCGCGATGTGGAACGGCTTCCGCCGCGTCAACGCGGCCTGACATTTTCCGTTCGTCCCCGCGCGAGCGGGGACCCAGGGCTGCAACTTACGATATTTCTATTTGACTCTGGATTCCCGCTTACGCGGGAATGAACGGAGGTTGCATCAGCGCGGCGCGTCAGGCTTCACCATCCAGCTCACCAGAGGCATCGCCGGCAGTACCCAGCCGAGCCCGGCGACCACATAGAAGATCGCGGCGACGAAACCGTTGATGTCGGTGAGCACCGACTGCGCCAGCGCCATGGCAAGCAAGGCCCATACCGACGCCAGCACCAGTAGCGCGACGGTACCGATCAGTTTACGGGTGCGGATGCGCATGGAGGCTCTGCGTTTTGTAATTTGCGATGCGGCGCCCATGATTATATGGTCCGCGCGGTCCCTGCAAAGCAAGCATTCCATGCACGATTGTCGGTCCATTCCCGAGGCTCGCCTGCGCACAGTGCGGCTGTGGCTGCTCGCGGCGGCGGCGATGATCTTTCTTACGCTGATCGTCGGCGGCGCGACCCGGCTTACAGTGTCCGGCCTCTCGATCGTGGAGTGGAAGCCGGTCACCGGCGTGCTACCGCCGCTCAGCGAACCGGCCTGGCAGTCCGAATTCGACGCCTACAAAGCCATCCCCCAATACCGCGAACTCAACAAGGGCATGAATCTCGCGCAGTTCAAGGTGATCTATTTCTGGGAATGGACGCACCGGCTGCTGGCGCGCGCGACCGGCGCAGTGTTCCTTGTGCCGTTTCTGCTGTTCCTGTGGCAAGGCGCCATCCCACCGCCGCTGCGCGCGCGGCTCTGGATTATTTTCGCCGGCGGTGCCGCACTCGGCGTGGTCGGCTGGTGGATGGTGTCGTCGGGCCTATCCAGCACGCTCGTCAAAGTGTCGCAATACCGGCTGGCGTTCCACATGACGCTCGCCTGCGCGATCTACGCCGCCATCCTATGGACCGCGCAGCAGATCGCGCCGCGGCCGCTCGACGAAGCGCCCAAGCGGCTGCGCCTAGCCGCGTTGGCGATCGCGGCATTGCTGCTGGTGCAGATTTATCTCGGTGCGCTGGTCGCCGGGCTCGATGGCGGATTGAAATACAATACCTGGCCGCTGATCGACGGCGCGGTCATGCCGCCGCTCGACCAGTTGCTGTTCGTCAAGCCGCTCTGGCGCAATCTGTTCGAGAACATACTGACCGTCCAGCTCGATCACCGCATGCTGGCCGACGGCATCTGGCTCTTGGCGCTGCTGCATGCGTTTGACGCCTGGCGGCAGCAACGCGCGGCGCGCGGCGCGGTCGTACTGGCCGGCGCGGTGACGCTGCAGGCCGCGCTCGGCATCGTGACGCTGCTCTATCAGGCGCCGGTCGCGCTCGCGCTGGCGCATCAGCTGATGGCCATGGTCGTGTTCAGCATCGCCATCGTCCACGCCGAGCGGTTGTCGCATCGCGCGCTCGCGCGCGTGCCGCAGGCGGTGGGGCAGGCCGCGTGATCGACGTCGCGATCAATGACGGCATTGCCGTCGTCACCATGCGGCACGGCAAGGCCAACGCCCTCGATATCGAATTCTGCGATGCCCTGGTGGCGCGCTTTGCCGAACTGCGCGACAGCGCGGCGAAAGCGGTGGTGCTGACCGGGCAGGGCAGGATTTTTTCGGCCGGCGTCGATCTGATCCGCGTCGGCAATGGCGGCGCCGACTACATTCGCCGGTTCCTGCCAGCGCTGCATCGGCTTTACGATACGGTATTCTTGCATCCCCTGCCGGTGGTGGCGGCGATCAACGGCCACGCCGTCGCCGGCGGCGCCGTGCTCGCGTGTTGCGCCGACCGCCGCATCATGGCGTGTGAGGGCGGCCGCATCGGCGTGACCGAAATTCTGGTCGGCGTGCCGTTTCCGGCGCTGGCCTTCGAGATCGTCCGCTTCGCGGTGCCGGCGCGCCATCTGCCGGAGTTCACGCTGAGCGGCGCGACTTACACGACCGACGCGGCGCTCGACCGCGGCTGGATCGACGAAATCGCGGAACCGTCTGATCTCGTGGAAGACGCGATCGCGGTGGCGACCGAACTCGCCGAACTGTCGCCGCCGGCCTTTGCGCAGACCAAGAAGCAGCTCCGCCAGGCCGTGACCGAGCGCATGGCGGCGAGCGGCGCGGTGACCGACAAAGCGGTGACCGAGATATGGACCGCGCCGGAGACGCTCGCCCACATCCGCGACTACGTCGCGCGCACGCTCAAGAAGAGCTGATCAGCTAGCCTTTCAGCCCCTGTTCCAAATCGGCGATGATATCGGCCACATCCTCGAGACCGACCGACAGCCGCACCGTGTCGGGACCCGCGCCCGCTTGCACCTTCTGCGCATCCGACAACTGCTTGTGCGTGGTCGAGGCCGGGTGGATGATCAGCGAGCGCGTGTCGCCGATATTGGCGAGGTGCGAGAATAGCTTCACGTTCGACACCAGCTTCACGCCGGCGTCGTAGCCGCCCTTCAGGCCGAAAGTGAGCACTGCGCCAGCGCCCTTCGGTACGTATTTCTTCGCCAGCGCATTGTATTTGTCGCTCGCCAGTCCCGAATAACTGACCCAGGCCACCTCCGGCCGCTTCGACAGCCACTCGGCAACTGCCAGCGCGTTCTCGGAATGACGCTGCATACGCAGCGGCAGCGTCTCGATACCGGTAAGGATGAGGAAGGCGTTGAACGGCGACAGCGCCGGCCCGAGATCGCGCAGGCCGAGCACGCGGCAGGCGATGGCGAAGGCGAAGTTGCCGAAGGTTTCGCCGAGCACCATGCCGGAATATTCTGGCCGCGGCTCGGACAGCATCGGGTAGCGCTTGTTCTGCAGCCAGTTGAAGCTGCCGCCGTCGACGATCAGGCCGCCGATCGAATTGCCGTGGCCGCCGAGGAACTTGGTGAGCGAATGCACGACGATGTCCGCCCCGTAGTCGAGCGGCTTGCACAGATAGGGCGTCGCAAGTGTGTTGTCGACGATCAGCGGCACGCCGGCTTTGCGCGCGATCTTGGAGATAGCCTCAATGTCGGTGATGACGCCGCCCGGATTAGCGATCGATTCGATGAAGACCGCCTTGGTCTTCGGCGTGATCGCCTTTTCAAAGGTCGAGATGTCGTCGGGATCGGCCCACACCACGTTCCAGCCGAAATTTTTGTAGGAATGGTTGAACTGGTTGATTGAGCCGCCATAAAGCTTCTTGGAGGCGACGAATTCTTCGCCGGGCATCATCAGCGCGTGCATTACGATTACTTGCGCGGCGTGGCCGGAGGCGACCGCGAGGCCTGCGGTGCCGCCCTCAAGCGCGGCGACGCGTTCCTCCAGCACGGCGCAGGTCGGGTTGCCGATTCGGGTATAGATGTTGCCAAAAGCCTGCAGGCCGAACAGCGAGGCCGCGTGGTCGACGTCGTCGAACACGAAGGAAGTTGTTTGGTAAATCGGCGTCGCACGTGCGCCGGTGGTTGGGTCGGGCTTGGCGCCTGCGTGAATTGAAAGCGTCGAAAAACCCGGTGCGCGTTCGGCGTCGGCCATGGTCATCCCCCTTGCTGCCGGACGTTGCCGTACCGGTCGGTGGCTGGTGTTTAACGAATGGCGGAGGCGGGTCAAGGGAACGGCTTTCCCCGTTGTGGCCCACAGTTGGAGTTCTTCACCTCCCGCAGGCCGGCATTAAGAAATGCCGATCACAATGCCGTCATTTGCGGCCGGCCTTACGCCGAACTCTTTCCGCTATTGCCGGCCGGCGCCGCAGGGCTTGCGGTGCCCGTCCTCTCGTCGAGAGACATGCGCTGCACACCTTTGCCGAGCGGCTGCGCGCGTTTGGAGGACAGCGTGCGCGAATTCACGCCGATCCAGGAAATCTCCGACGACAACCGGCCGTATTCGATTTTCGGGCAGCGGTTCATCACCACCTTGAGGCCGGCGGCTTCTGCAAGTCGCGCGGCTTCCTCGTTGCGCACCGTGAGCTGCATCCAGATCACCTGCGGCTTGGAACTGAGCGTCAGCGCCTCCTGAACGATCGGCAGCACGTAGTTGGAAGCGCGGAAGATGTCGACCATGTCGATCGGCTCGGGAATATCGGCGAGCTTGGCGTAGACCTTCTGCCCGAGAATTTCCTTGCCGACTTGTCCCGGATTGACCGGGATCATGCGGTAGCCGCGCTCCTGCAGATATTTGAAGACGAAATAGCTCGGACGGTTGTCCTTCGGCGAGATGCCGACCACGGCGATGTTCTTCACGGTCTTGAGAATGCCGCGGATATAGCCGTCAGGGTAAGCGTCGTGGTTCATTGCCTGCGACTATTTCGCCGGAATGATCGGCAGCAGCAGATACGATTCCCGCTCGCCCCCGGCGTAAATCGTGTTCGTGCCGGTGTTGTAATCGGCGTGATAGTGCAAATAGCCGGCGCTGCCGGCGCCGTCGCGCGGCTGCACGTCGAGACGTATGTGATGGTTCTTTTTGAACACCATCGACGTCGGCCAGATTTCGACCTGCACCTGCACGACCGCGCCGGGCTTCAGATAAAGCCGCCGCTGGTGCTTGTGATAGGGCCGGTAGGGCAGGGTGAGTCCGGGGTCGAGTTCGCGGTGCGACGCGCGCAGCCAGCCTTTGGCCACCGGCACCGGCGCGCCCTGCTGACCGGTTTCCAGAATCTCATTTCCGTCCGCGTCGAAGTTGCGCAGCGTCAGGAACAGATCCATGTCCTCGCTTTCGCTCGACACCCAGAAGCTCGCCATCAGCGGTCCGGTGACCTCGACGTCGTGCGGCAATGGCGGCGTCTGCAGCGCCACGCCCATGCCGGGCTTGATACCACCGCCGCCCATCACCTGCGATGAGGCCGCCGAGGTCGAGCCCATGGTGCCGAGACTGAAGGCCGGATAGGTGCATGAGCTTTCCGTCTTCGGGTTTTCCTTCGCCAGAATACCGGTCTGCGGCTGTCCCTGCGGCGGCGATTGCGACAGGTCAAAATAGAATTTGGTCCACTGCGTGCGCTTGAGCGGCCATTCGTTCTCGTGCCGCCATTCCAGCACGTCGTTGCCCTTGCGGATCGCAAGCTTCACCGGCGGCTCGTCCATCACGCCGTTGTCGATGCCCTTGAGCCAGTAATCGAGGAAACGGAGCTGATCGCGCCGCCCGTCCTCGGTGTAGAAGGCGTGCACGTGGCTGCCGGCGTGGATGCGGAGTTTCTTGTGCTTGGAGGCGGCGCGCATGAACGCCTCGGTATTGCCGCGCAGATGCAGCGCCATGCCGGACCAGTTGCCGACCGTGAACATCGGCACCGTGATCTTGTCCCATCGCGCCTGCGCGCCGCGCAAGCTGCCACTGTCGAGGCTGTCGTGCAGCCAGCGATACAGCGTGTCGGTCTTCCAGCGGTCGGGCTCGACGCGCGAGGCGCGGCCGAGCACGTGGTGCATCAAATGCGCGGTAAACCAATTAGTCATGAATACGCTGAGCAGGCCACCGTGATAGAGCGCGTCGCGGTAGAGGTCGGCGGCGCCTTCCCAGGGAATGATCGCCTTCAGCGACGGCGGCGCCAGATTGGCGACCCACCACTGGTTCATCGCGTAATAGGAAATGCCGACCAGGCCAACCTTGCCATTGCACCAGGGCTGGGCTGCCGCCCACTCGATGGCATCGTAAAAGTCGACCGCTTCGGCTTGCGACCACGGCTCATGCTGGCCGGGCGATTTGCCGCTGCCGCGTCCGTCGACGCGCACGGCGGCATAACCCTGCGGCACCCACCACAGTGGATTGACCGTCTCCCAGTTCATGTACGGGTTGGGTTTTTCCTCCAGCGTGTCGGGCGTCACCCACAGCTTGTCTTTCTGATAGGGACCGAGATTAAGCAATGCCGGCACTTTTTTAGTGCCTTGCGGGCGGAAGATGTCGGCCATCAGCCGCGCGCCGTCGCGCATCGGAACTTCGACGTCCTTTTCGATCGCGATTGTGTCACCGCCCGCGCCGGTATGGACGTTCATGCCCGCAATTCCTCACGCTCAGATTTTGCGTCCGCCGCAACAAGCATCAGCGGTCTTCCCAGGTTGGATCGCGTTTGTCGATAAAGGCCCCAATGCCTTCCTCGGCATCGCGCGCCATCATGTTCTCCACCATGACCTCGCTCGCATAGGCGTAGGCTTCGGCGATGTTCATATCGATCTGCCGGTAGAAGGCCTCCTTGCCGAGCTTGACGGTGGCCGAGGATTTGGCGGCGATCTTGCGGGCGAGGCGGATCGCCTCCGCGCGCGCCTTGCCCGCCTCGGCCACGCGATTGACGAGGCCAATGCGTCCGGCATCTGCGGCGGCGACCAACTCCCCGGTGAGCAGCATTTCCATGGCGTGCTTGCGGGCGACATTGCGCGTCAGCGCCACCATTGGCGTCGAACAGAACAGACCGATATGCACGCCGGGGGTGCTGAACTTGGCGGCGCTTGAGGCGACCGCAAGATCGCAGCTCGCGACCAATTGGCAGCCGGCCGCGGTGGCGACGCCTTCCACCGCCGCGATCACCGGTTGCGGCAGATTGATGATCACCTGCATCAGTTGGCTGCAATCCTGCATCAGCTGGCGCGTATAGGCGCGGCCGCCATCGCTGTCGGCGCGGTGAGCGGTGACTTCCTTGAGGTCGTGGCCGGCGCAGAAGGCCGGTCCGTTGGCCGCCAGCACCACCGCGCGGATGGTCTTGTCATTGGCGATGTCGGCAAAGGCGGCCGACATCGCGTTCAGCAGCGCCTCCGACAGGCTGTTGCGCGCCGCTGGGCGGTTGAGCACCAAAACAGCGATGGGCCCATCGCGCTCGCGCAGCAGAACGGGTGCGGCGGCTCCGCTGGCACGGGTGGCAGGTTGGACTCTCATAAATTCGATCCGGCTTCGAGGCGGATAGTCCAGCGGCGCGCTTCTCATGGCAAGGATTGAAATCGGCGGTTGACCGAATGATTGTCCCGTCTAAGACGAGGACGCCGGGCGAGCCGGTGACGGGGGGAGCGATGCCTGCGCCAGCCAAAGAGCCCGCAATGTCGGCCGACGAGATCGCAGAACTGCTGCATGCGGAATTTCCGCAGGCGTTCTATCCCGGCTGCGGCCACAGCATCGAGCGCGTCGCCCATGGCGTCGTGCGCGTGCGCTGGACCTTCGAGGAGAGCAGCCTGCGCCCGGGCGGCACTGTCTCCGGGCCGACCATGATGGAGCTGGCCGACTTCGCCATGTATGTTGCGGTGTTTTCGGCCATCGGCCCGCAACCTCTGGCCGTCACCACCAATCTCAACATCAATTTCCTGCGCAAGCCGACCAAGGCCGACCTGTTGGCCGACGCCCGCCTGATGAAAGTCGGCAAGCGGCTGGCGGTGGGCGAGGTGAGTATCTATTCCGAGGGTACGGACGACCCGGTCGCCCACGTCACGGCCACCTATTCAATCCCACAGGTCCGATGACTTAACCGATGGTTCCAGGATACCATTCTTATAAGCCATTGATTGTTTTTATAAAATTTCGGCACGGCGGCGTTGACCACGGCGGCCTACTCGGCTACAGAACCGCACCTCCGGCGCGCCCCCATGGCGCCAGTGCTCCAAGGATTTGTCATGACGACCTATTCGGCCAAGGCCGCCGACATCGAAAAGAAATGGCTGCTGATCGACGCCAGCGGGCTGGTGGTTGGCCGGCTCGCCACGATCATCGCTATGCGGCTGCGCGGGAAGCACAAGGCCACGTACACCCCGCACGCAGATGACGGCGACAACATTATCGTCGTCAACGCCGCCAAGGTGGTGTTCACGGGCCGCAAGCGCGAGAAGAAGGTCTATTACCACCACACCGGCTTCATCGGCGGTATCAAGGAGCGCACGGCCAAGTCGATCTTCGAAGGCCGTTTCCCGGAACGCATCGTCGAGAAGGCGGTCGAGCGCATGCTGCCGCGCGGACCGCTCGGCCGCGTGCAGTTCGGCAATTTGCGCGTCTATCCCGGGCCTGAACATCCGCACGAAGCGCAGAAACCGGAAAAGCTCGACGTCGCCGCGATGAACCGCAAGAACGTGAGGAGTACCTGACCGTGGCCGAGACCGTACAGTCGCTGGAAGGATTGGCGAGCCTCAAGCCGGCAGCGCCGGAAGCCCCGAAATACGTGCAGAAACTCGACGCGCAGGGGCGCGCTTACGCCACCGGCAAACGCAAGAACGCGGTGGCCCGCGTCTGGATCAAGCCCGGCTCCGGCAAGATTCTGGTCAACACCAAGACGGTGGAAGTGTTCTTCGCGCGGCCGGTGCTGCGCATGCTGATCCAGCAGCCGTTGGTCGCCGCCAATCGCACCGGACAATACGACGTGACCTGCACGGTTTCCGGCGGCGGGCTATCGGGCCAGGCCGGCGCGGTGCGCCACGGCCTTTCCAAGGCGCTGACCTATTTCGAGCCGGATCTGCGCGGCGCGCTCAAGAAGGGCGGCTTCCTCACCCGTGACTCGCGCGTCGTCGAGCGCAAGAAGTACGGCAAGGCGAAGGCCCGCCGCTCGTTCCAGTTCTCCAAGCGCTGATCGATCGAATTCGCCGATCAAATCCGCAAAAGGCGCGCAGAAATGCGCGCCTTTTGTGTTTAGCCGCACCGTCCGACCCGCGTTTTGCCGCAGAATTAGATACAATTTTCACAAGTTTTGCATCGAAGCGGGCGCAAGCACTCAAGGCTTTTCGCATAGGGCCGGGAGTAAGATGTATCTGCCGCGGGTCGATACCGGCAATGCGGCGGATGAGAGCCCTATGTTCGCTACGGCCACACGACAGCTGTCGCCATTGGATTTACCGACCTTGGCCTTCGTGGCGGTCTGCATCGCCGCGCTGCTCGGCATATTACTGCTCGTCGCCTGGGTCCAGCAGCGTAACGTGCGGGCGCTTGCTTGGTGGGGTTCGGCCTATTTGATCGGCGCCTCATCGATCGCGCTCTGGGGCGCGCCAGCGCCATTGTTCCGCTTGCCGCCGGAATTGCCGCAGGCGCTCACTTTCCTGGCTTGTGGCATGGTCTGGAATGGCGTGCGGCTGTTCCATGGTCGGCGACTTCTGCCGGCGGCCGCCTTCGCCGGCACCATCCTGTGGCTGGTCTTGTGCCAATTGCCGATGCTGCCGCCCGACAGTCATGCGCGTATCGCGTTCGGCGTGATGGTGGTCGCGACCTACACCTTCTTCATCGCTTTCGAATTGCGGCGCGAGCGGCGCAAATCGCTTTATTCACGCACCGCCGCCATCGCGGTGCCGGGCGTGCATGCGGCGATGTTCTTGATGCCGCTCGGCATGCAGGTGTTCCTGCCAGAATCCTATGCCGCGGAATGGCTGACGGTATTCACGTTGGAGACGATGCTTTACGCGATCGGCACCGCGTTCCTCGTGCTGCTGATGGTCAAGGACAACGACGTCAACCTCTACCGCAATGCGGCCAACACCGACCATCTTACCGGCCTGCTCAATCGCCGCGCCTTTCTGGAAACCGCGCTCAATCTGTGCGCCCGCCGTGGCCAACGGGGTGAGCCGGTCACGATGATGATGCTCGATCTCGATCATTTCAAATCGATCAACGACAACTTCGGTCATGCCGTCGGCGACGAGGTATTGCGGACGTTTGCCGAGGTGGCACGCTCGAGCATGCGCGCAAACGACATCATCGGCCGGCTTGGCGGAGAGGAATTTGCGATCATCGTGGCGGAGCCCATGGATTTGGCCGTTCGCATCGCCGAGCGCCTGCGCGCCGCTTTTGAGGAAGCCGGCGTCACCGTGAGCGGTCATGCAATCGGTGCCACGGTCAGCATCGGCGCCGCCGCGTCCTACGAACGGCTCACGGATCTCAACTCACTGCTGGGGCGCGCCGACGCCGCGCTGTATCGTGCCAAGCATGATGGCCGCAATCGGGTCCATACCGGCGACGACCGATCCGCGCCGCGCCAAGCAGCCGCGCCAATCGCCGCGGGACGGGACGTCCCGGCAATGGAGCCGGCGCGGGTATTGCAGTTCGGCAGCCATGCCCGCCGCGCCAAATCGGCAAGGGCCGCGCGCTAACCAGGCGGCAGCAACCTCTCGTTTACCATCCGCGCGCTAATATGCGGGATGTTACGCATAGCCCAAAGCAGCAGATCGGACGCCGCCGTCCTGGCGCTCGAAGCTTATGCCCAACGCGCGGGCGCGGCTTTGGCCTGCGCCTATTCGTCCTCGGCCGAATTCGACGCCGCGCTGATCGCCGAGCGCCGCGCCGCCGGCGTTTATGGGCCGAAGCGCCACCGCAAGCAGATGTTGGTTACCGCGGCAGGCGTGGCCGCGGGCCTCGCAGTCATCATTTTCCTGTTTGTTTGATCGGATCGCAATCCACGAATGAAAGGGGCGCTCCTCGCGGAGCGCCCCGTTCGATGTCGTGCGATGGCTAAGCCGCAGCGCTGACTTTACCTGCGATCGGGACAGACGCGATCGTCTTCAAGATCTGCGACGCAATTTGGTACGGGTCGCCTTGCGAGTTGGGACGGCGATCTTCCAAATAGCCCTTGTAGCCGTTGTTGACGAAGCTGTGCGGCACGCGGATCGAGGCGCCACGGTCCGCCACGCCGTAGCTGAAGCTGTCGATCGAAGCGGTCTCGTGCTTGCCGGTCAGCCGCATGTGATTGTCCGGACCGTAGACGGCAATGTGGTCGGCACGGTTGGCTTCGAAGGCTTTCATCAGCAATTCGAAATACTCTTTGCCGCCGACCTCGCGCATATAGGCGGTCGAGAAGTTGGCGTGCATGCCGGAGCCGTTCCAGTCGGTATCGCCGAGCGGCTTACAATGGAACTCGATGTCGACGCCGTACTTCTCGGTCAGGCGCAGCATCAGGTAGCGGGCCATCCACATCTCATCGGCGGCGCACTTGGAGCCCTTGCCGAAGATCTGGAATTCCCACTGGCCCTTCGCCACTTCGGCGTTGATACCTTCGTGGTTGATGCCGGCGAGGAGGCAGAGGTCGAGATGCTCCTCGACCATCTTGCGGGCGACGTCGCCGACATACTTGTAGCCGACGCCGGTGTAGTAGGGCCCTTGCGGCGCCGGATAGCCGCTCGCCGGGAAACCGAGCGGTCGGCCGTCTTTGTAGAAGAAGTATTCCTGCTCAAAGCCGAACCAGGCGCCGGGATCGTCGAGAATAGTCGCGCGTTTGTTCGAGGGGTGCGGAGTCTTGCCGTCGGGCATCATGACTTCGCACATCACCAACGCGCCGTTGATGCGCGCGCCGTCCGGAAAGACCGCCGCCGGCTTGAGGACGCAGTCGGAACTGCTGCCTTCCGCCTGCATGGTCGAGCTTCCGTCGAAGCCCCACAGCGGCAGCTGATCGAGCGTCGGGAAGCTGTCGAAATCCTTGAGTTGGGTTTTGCCACGCAGGCTAGGAACCGGCGTGTATCCGTCGAGCCAGATGTATTCGAGCTTGTACTTTGTCATTGCGGGTTTCTCATCATCTGATGACACGAGTGAGAGAGCTTGCTTCGGCCGCTAACGGCACCCCCGGCCGCCAACTGCTGGTGTCGGAGTAAGCATTAAATATGCCAAGCGTTGCGGCGGCGAAGCTGTGCTCACAGCATTGAAACAGCAAGTGATTTTGCCCGGGGCCATCGCCAGATGCGACCCATGAATGCCGAAAGAAGATGCAAAACACGAAAATGCCTACACCGTAGCCACACGCTGATTTGATCGAAGGCAGGGCGCATATTGAGGAAGCAGAATCTGTCACGAGGCATTATCTCTCTAGCAACATATCTCTAGCAAAATGTCCCTAGTAAAGACGCATGGCGTTAAGGGCGCGCAGAACCTAGGAGCGCACGACAATGAGCACAAACGACAATCGCGGGTCGGCAGAAATAATTCCATTTCCATTGCGGGCGCGCACAAATTCAAACGAGTATCGCGAAGCGGCAACACCGGTCACCATGTTTCCGGTACCGCGGACGATGAAGGTCGCGTCCGGCAGCGGCTGGTATCATGAAGCGGCCATTCAGGACGCCGACCAAACGCGCAAACACTAGTATGGCGTGATTGCAGCGCCGGCGCTGCGCAGCCGATTGAATTCGAAACAAAGAAAAAGGGCGCTCCTGCCAAGGAGCGCCCTTTGAGTTGCATCGCCCAAGTCTTGGTAAAACTGCGCGCGATGTTTGGGAGGAACGCTTACGACGAATAGTACATCTCGAATTCGACCGGATGCGGGGTGTGCTCGAAGCGGATCACCTCGGTCATCTTGAGGTCAATATAGCTGTCGATGAAGTCGTCATCGAACACGCCGCCGGCTTTCAGGAACGCGCGATCCTTGTCGAGTTCGCCGAGCGCCTGGCGCAGCGAGCCGCACACCGTCGGGATCTTCTTCAATTCCGCTGGCGGCAGATCGTAGAGGTCCTTATCGACCGCTGAACCCGGATCGAGCTTGTTCTTGATGCCGTCAAGCCCGGCCATCGTCATGGCGGCGAAGGCGAGATACGGATTGGCGAGCGGGTCGGGGAAACGCACCTCGACGCGCTTGGCCTTCGGGTTGGTGGTGTAGGGGATGCGGCACGAGGCTGAGCGGTTTCGTGCCGAATAAGCGAGCAGCACCGGCGCCTCGAAGCCCGGCACCAGTCGCTTGTAGGAGTTGGTGGTCGGGTTGGTGAAGGCGTTGATTGCCTTGGCGTGTTTGATGATGCCGGCGATGTAGGACAGGCAGGTTTCCGACAGGTCGGAATATTTATTGCCCGCAAACACCGGCTTGCCGGCTTTCCAGATCGACTGGTGGCAGTGCATGCCCGAGCCGTTGTCGCCGTAGACGGGCTTCGGCATGAAGGTCGCGGTCTTGCCGTAGATCTGCGCCACTTGCTGGATGCAGTATTTATAGATCTGCATCATGTCGGCCATCTGCGTGAGCGGCGAGAACTTCAGGCCGAGCTCATGCTGCGCGCTTGCCACTTCGTGGTGGTGCTTTTCAACCTTGGCGCCCATGCGGCCCATGGCGCCGAGCATTTCCGAACGCATGTCCTGCACCGAGTCCTGCGGCGGCACCGGGAAATAGCCCTTCTTGGTGCCGATGCGATGGCCAAGATTTCCACCTTCGTACTCCGTGTCGGAATTGGACGGAAACTCAATCGAGTCGAGCTTGAAACCGGTGTTGTAAGGGTTGGCGGCGTATTTGACGTCGTCGAACACGAAAAATTCGGCTTCCGGGCCGAAGAAGATGGTGTCGCCGACGCCCATCGACTTGACCATGCCTTCGGCTTTTTTGGCGATGCCGCGCGGGTCGCGGTTGTAGGGCTCGCCGGTGGTCGGCTCGAGCACGTCGCAAACCAGAACCAAGGTGGTCTCGGCGAAGAACGGGTCGATGCAAGCTGAGGCCGGATCCGGCATCAGGTTCATGTCGAACTCGTTGATCGCCTTCCAGCCGGCGATCGACGAACCGTCGAACATCATGCCTTCGGCAAACGTGTCTTCTTCGATCATCGAAACGTCGAACGTGACGTGCTGCCACTTGCCGCGCGGGTCGGTAAACCGGAAATCGACGTACTTCACGTCGTTGTCTTTGATCATCTTCATGACGTTCTTAGCTGTAGTCATGGGACGCATTCCCCTCTTTTTTCATGACATTGCCCGCGATGACGCTGCCACGCGGATTAGATGGCATCGATACCGGATTCGCCCGTCCTGATCCGGATGGCTTCCTCGATATTGGATAAGAAGATTTTGCCGTCTCCGATCCGGCCAGTTTGAGCGGCGCGCCGGATCGCTTCGATCGCCTTTTCCACCATATCGTCGCCGAGCACCACCTCGATTTTCACCTTGGGGAGAAAATCGACAACGTATTCGGCGCCGCGGTAAAGTTCGGTGTGCCCTTTCTGCCGGCCGAAGCCTTTGGCCTCGGTGACAGTAATTCCTTGTAGTCCGACCTCCTGGAGTGCCTCCTTCACCTCATCGAGTTTGAAGGGTTTGATGATGGCCTCGATTTTTTTCATTGCTTTTCCTTCCGCCCCCCAGCTCACCGCGAACATGCGGCGCGCCGCGCTACCGGTTAGCAGGTCCCGTGCCAAGCCGACGAGAGAGCAATAAGCGTTTCCCCACAATACTTTATGGCGCAGTTAACCCGTTACTACCCGGCCAGACCACGGTCCTCTGCCCAGCAATTAAGCACCCTGCAAAAACTTTTGCCAGGAACTCGAGATAGACTGCTCGCGCACGGATTTTGCCGATTTGTCGGCCATTCCGACGGCCGGTAGTGTCAAACGCCATGAACGAACTTCTCACCACCGCCGAGATGGCGGAAGCCGATCGGCTGACCATCGCCGGCGGCGTTCCTGGGATCGACCTGATGGAGAATGCCGGGCGCGCCGTGGCCGATGCAGCCGGCGGTCTGCTGGGCCGGCGTGTGGTCGTGGTGGCGGGGCCGGGCAACAACGGTGGCGACGGGCTTGTCGCCGCGCGCCACCTGGCCGAGCGCGGTTATATTGTTCGCGTCAGCTTCGTCGGTGACGTTAAGAGACTGAAGGGCGACGCCGCACTCGCCGCCAAACGCTGGAGCGGAAAGGTCGAGCAGGCGTCGCCGACGTCGCTCGCCAATTGCGACATCGTCATCGATGCTCTGTTCGGCGCCGGCCTCGACCGCGACGCCGAAGGCCTGCCGCGCGCCATGATCGAAGCGATGAACGCGACAGCTATACCCGTCGTCGCCGTCGATCTGCCGAGCGGCGTGAATGGCACCACCGGCGCCGTCATGGGCGCTGCGGTCAAGGCGGCTCGGACCGTGACCTTCTTCCGCCGCAAGACCGGCCATCTGTTGCTGCCGGGACGCCTGCATTGCGGCACGATCCAGGTGGCCGATATCGGCATCCCGGCGGCCGTGCTGGGCACAATCAAACCATCGGCCTTCGCCAACCGGCCGGCGCTGTGGAGCCGTTCGTTCCCGGTGCCGCGCGTCGGCGGGCATAAGTATTTGCGTGGCCATGCGGTGGTGGTCTCGGGTGGGCTCTCGACCACCGGCGCGGCGCGGCTGGCGGCGCGCGGCGCATTGCGGGCAGGAGCGGGGCTCGTGACCATCGCCAGCCCGCGCGAGGCGCTCGGCGTCAATGCCGCGGCTAGCCTGGCGGTGATGGTGCAGCCGGTGGATGGGGCGGCCGAGCTGACCGCATTCCTAGACGACAAGCGGCGCAACGCGGTCGTGCTAGGACCGGGCGGCGGCGTCGGGCCGGTGATGCGAGACCAAGCGGCGGCGGTTTTGGCGAGCGAGGCGGCTGTGGTCCTCGACGCCGACGCGCTGACCAGCTTTACAGACGCCCCGGCGGGGCTTGCCGCCTTGATCGCCAAACGGACTGGGGCGGCAACTGTGCTGACGCCACATGAAGGAGAATTTTCTAGGTTATTCAGTGCAATATATGAAAACCATAATGTTCACGCTAAACTTGAAAAAACTCGTCTAGCGGCCAGCACAACCGGGGCCACCGTCCTCCTGAAAGGCCCCGATACCGTGGTCGCCAGCCCCGATGGCCGCGCCTCGATTGCCGACAACGCCCCGCCCACGCTCGCCACCGCGGGGTCCGGCGACGTTCTGGCCGGCATAATCGCTGGCCTGCTCGCCCAGGGCATGCCGGCCTTCGAGGCGGCGAGCGCCGCGGTCTGGCTGCATGGCGAGGCGGCCAACGAATTCGGCCCCGGCCTGATTGCCGAGGACCTGCCCGAGGCATTGCCGGCGGTCTACCGGCGCCTGTTGGCCGAGCCGCGGCCCGAACAAAGGACCAGCACTTGAGTCCGCGAAAGTCGGCCCTATTTTTGTGATGCCGCGCGTTTCTACCATGCTATAAGCCGCCGCCCGAAAGACCAGCTATGATGGCTTGCCCTGGCGGGCCGCGGTGCGTTAAGGCGTTGCGCGCTAGACCTTGCCGGATTGTGGCGCCAGGATCGTCCTGAATTTGCCCTTTGCGGGCGTGGCGGAATTGGTAGACGCGCGGGATTTAGGTTCCCGTGACGAAAGTCGTGGGGGTTCGAGTCCCTCCGCCCGCACCAAGCCGAGGGTTGAAATAAGTGTCGGGCGCGGGCGCGAACGCCCATCATTCCGACAAGTCCGGCGCAACGCGCTGCCAAGCAGAAGAAGTGTGAGCGATGCAAGTTACCGAAACGCTGTCTGAAGGTCTCAAGCGCGAATTCAAGGTGGTCGTGCCGGCCGCCGAACTCGACGCCAAGGTCAATGTACGGCTGGGTGAGTTGAAAGACCGCGTCCGCATCAACGGCTTTCGTCCCGGCAAGGTGCCGGTCGCCCACCTCAAGCGCGTCTATGGACGCTCGGCCATGGCCGAGGTGATCGAGGCGACGGTGCGCGACACCAACAATCAGATTGTCACCGAGCGCGGCTACAAGCTCGCCGCCGATCCGAAGGTGACGCTGCCGACCGAGCAGGACGCGGTCGAGAAATTGATCTCGGGCGAGAGCGACCTCGACTACACCATGGCGGTCGAAATCGTGCCGCCGATCGAACTCACCGATTTCAAGACCATCAAGCTCACCAAGCTGACCAGCGAGGTAGCCGACGCCGAGGTGGACGAGGCGGTCACGCGCATCACCGAGCAGAACAAGCCTTACAGCGCCAAGGGCGAGGGCCAGAAGGCGGCCAAGGACGATCGCGTTGTTATTTCCTTCGCCGGCACCATCGACGGCCAGCCGTTCGAGGGCGGTACGGGCGACGATTCCGTCGTGTTGATCGGGTCGAACACTTTCATCCCCGGCTTCGAGGACCAGTTGATCGGCATCGCCGCCGGCGAGACCCGCACGCTGAAGGTGAAGTTTCCCGAGCACTACCAAGCTGCAAATCTCGCCGGCAAGGACGCCGAATTCGTCGTCACCGCCAAGTCGATCGAAAGCCCGGGCGGCGTCACGGTCGACGACAACTTCGCCAAATCGCTCGGACTTGAATCGCTCACCAAACTGCGCGACGCGGTCAAGGAGCGCATCGGCCGCGATCATGTCGCGATGTCGCGGCAGAAGCTCAAGCGCGCGCTGCTCGACGAACTCGACGCGCGGCACAAGTTCGAACCGCCGCCGTCTTTGGTCGAGGAGGAATTCGACCGGGTCTGGAAGTCGGTGCTCGGCGAAATGGAGAACGAGAAGAAGACCTTCGCCGACGAGAATACTACTGAGGAAAAGGCCAAGGCCGAATACCGCGCGATTGCCGAGCGGCGCGTGCGGCTTGGTCTGGTACTGGCCGAGATCGGCGAGAAAAACAAGATTGCGGTTACCGACGAAGAATTGAATCGGGCGGTGATGGAGCACGTTCGTCAATTCCCCGGCCAGGAGCAGCGGGTGTGGGATTACTACCGGCAGAACCCGCAGGCGCTCGCGTCCCTGCGCGCCCCGATCTACGAGGAAAAGGTCGTGGATTTTCTGGTCGAACTTGCCGGGGTGACCGAGAAAAAGGTCACGCGCGAAGAGCTCTTCAAGGAAGACGAATCGGCCGCGGCCTGATTCTGGCCGCGCCTTGCGGCGGGCGTATTTCGAAAATAGATCATCCGGACGCGGCGGTGGCGCTAAGCTACCCGCCGTGATTCGGGCGAAGGAGCGGAAATGAAAGATCCCGTCGATAACTATATGCAGAATCTGGTGCCCATGGTGGTCGAGCAGACCAACCGGGGCGAGCGTGCCTATGACATCTATTCGCGGCTGCTCAAAGAACGGATCATCTTCATCACCGGCCCGATCGAGGATCACGTGGCCACTTTGGTAGTGGCGCAGCTCCTGTTTCTTGAGGCGGAGAACCCGAAGAAGGAAGTCTCGATGTACATCAACTCGCCCGGCGGGGTGGTGACATCGGGCATGGCGATTTACGACACCATGCAGTTCGTCCGCCCGCCGGTGTCCACGCTCTGCTGCGGGCAGGCGGCGTCCATGGGGTCGCTGTTGCTCGCCGCCGGCGCCAAGGACATGCGCTTCGCGCTGCCGAACGCGCGTATCATGGTGCACCAGCCGTCGGGTGGGTTCCAGGGCCAAGCCACCGATATCATGGTGCACGCCCAGGAAATCCTGAACCTGAAGAAGCGGCTCAACGAAATCTACGTCAAGCATACCGGCCAGTCGCTCAAGAAAATCGAAGACGCGCTTGAGCGTGACTATTTTCTCACAGCCGAGGCGGCCAAGGATTTCGGCTTGGTCGACAAGGTAATTGAGCGGCGGCCGGAGGAAGTGCCTGCCAAACCCGCCTGATTTTCCCTTTTCTGGCGCCCGCTCGGTTGGCCGGTACCGCCGCAGTTCGCTCTCAAAGTTCCACTTTCGCGGTGGGTCTTGAAGGGGCATTATCGTTAATAAATTCTTGATTATCACGCCGTTAGCATGCTTCGCTTAGAGTGTGGGAGAGTGGCAAGGGTCGCGGGCTTCCTGGTAGCAAAGCCCGCCGGGCCGGAGTTCCGGCGCGAAACTTGCTTCGTTTGGTGTATCGCGTTCAAACGAACGGACTGCGGCAACCACGGCAAGTAAGAACGAGTGTGAGACGGAGAAGGGAATGAGCAAAGTCGGCGGCAGCGATTCCAAGAACACCCTCTACTGCTCGTTCTGCGGTAAGAGCCAGCACGAAGTGCGCAAGCTCATCGCCGGACCGACCGTGTTCATCTGCGATGAATGCGTCGAGCTGTGCATGGACATTATCCGTGAGGAAAACAAATCCTCGCTGGTCAAGTCGCGCGACGGCATTCCGACGCCGAAAGAAATCCGCAAGGTTCTCGACGACTACGTGATCGGTCAGGATCACGCCAAGAAGGTGCTCTCGGTCGCCGTCCACAATCATTACAAGCGGCTCAACCACCAGACCAAGCACAACGACGTCGAGTTAGCGAAGTCGAACATCCTGCTGATCGGGCCGACCGGCTCGGGCAAGACACTGCTGGCCCAGACGCTGGCGCGCATTCTCGACGTGCCGTTCACTATGGCGGACGCCACCACGCTCACCGAAGCTGGCTATGTCGGCGAGGACGTGGAGAACATCATCCTTAAATTGTTGCAGTCGGCCGACTACAACGTCGAGCGCGCGCAGCGCGGTATCGTCTATATCGACGAAATCGACAAGATTTCACGCAAGTCCGACAATCCGTCGATCACCCGCGACGTGTCGGGCGAGGGCGTGCAGCAGGCACTGTTGAAGATCATGGAAGGCACCATCGCTTCGGTGCCCCCACAGGGCGGCCGCAAGCACCCGCAGCAGGAGTTCCTGCAGGTCGATACCACCAACATCCTGTTCGTCTGTGGCGGCGCTTTCTCCGGGCTGGACAAGATCATCTCGGCGCGCGGCCGCTCGACCTCGATCGGCTTCGGCGCCAAGGTGCTTGCGCCCGAAGACCGCAAGACCGGTGAAATCTTCCGCCAGGTCGAACCCGAGGATTTGCTCAAGTACGGCCTGATCCCGGAATTCGTCGGTCGCTTGCCGGTCGTCGCCACGCTCGAAGACCTGGACGAGCCGTCGCTCAAGCTCATCCTCACCCAGCCGAAGAACGCGCTGGTTAAGCAGTACCAGCGGCTGTTCGAGATGGAATCGATCGATCTCACGCTGGCCGAGGAGGCGCTCGGTGCCATCGCCCGCAAGGCGATCGAGCGCAAGACTGGCGCGCGCGGCCTGCGCTCCATCATGGAGAGCATCCTGCTCGACACCATGTTCGACCTCCCCAGTCTGGAAGGGGTTGAAGAGGTGGTGATCTCCAAGGAGGTCGTCGAGGGAACCGCTCGCCCGCTCTACATCTATGCCGATCGCAGCGACCGGACGGCCGAATCCGGCAGCGCCAGCGCTTGATCTTGCCGCCCTGGCGAGATGCGGAACCGCTTGTAGAATCGTGCTGATGATGGCCTGCTATGGGTATTGGGCCCGTTTTTACCGCAAAGGCGGGCCTTACTTGCGGACCCTGGGCCGTCATCCTACCTATAGCGTTCGAAGCGAAATCGCGTACGAAAGATCGTGTTTCCCGAGTGGGTGAGGGTTCGTACCCTTCCTAAAGGCGCGCCGGGTTCTGCATCCCCTGACGCCTCCTTGCCCATCCTTTCCGGCACTGTTCGGCGATGCCGCATCAAGCGGGTCAACGGGCAGGGGCACAACAAAAAGGACCACGTCAATGACCGCCAAACCACGACCTCAGCTGCAACCTGGCGAAACACGGGCCTATCCCGTGTTGCCGCTGCGCGACATCGTGGTGTTCCCGCACATGATCGTCCCGCTCTTCGTCGGCCGTGAAAAGTCGATCAAGGCGCTGGAAGAAGTGATGCGCTCCGACACCTTTATCCTCTTGGCGACGCAGAAGAACGCCTCCGACGACGATCCGGCGACCAACTCGATCTTCGAGGTCGGTACGCTGGCGAGCGTGCTGCAGCTGCTCAAGCTGCCCGACGGCACCGTCAAGGTGCTGGTCGAGGGCGCCGAGCGCGCCAAGGTGCTCAAATACACCGACCGCAGCGACTATTACGAGGCCGATGCCACCGTGCTCGCCGACGACGTGGGCGAGCGCGTGGAGGCGGAAGCCATGGCGCGTTCGGTGGTCACCGAATTCGAGAACTATGTGAAGCTGAACAAGAAGGTGTCGCCTGAGGTCGTCGGTGTGGTCCAGCAGATCGAGGACTACGCCAAGCTCGCCGATACCGTGGCTTCGCACCTCGCTGTCAAGATTCCGGACAAGCAGGAAATCCTGGAGACGCCGGTCGTCACCCAGCGCCTGGAGAAGGTGCTCGGGCTGATGGAGAGCGAGATCTCCGTCCTGCAGGTGGAAAAGCGCATCCGTACCCGCGTCAAGCGGCAGATGGAGAAGACGCAGCGCGAGTACTACCTCAACGAACAGATGAAGGCGATCCAGAAAGAGCTCGGCGACGAAGAAGGCAAAGACGAGCTCGCCGAACTGGAAGAGAAGATCAAGAAGACGAAGCTCTCCAAGGAAGCCCGCGAGAAAGCCACGCACGAACTCAAGAAGCTGCGGCAGATGTCGCCGATGTCTGCCGAAGCAACGGTCGTGCGCAACTATCTCGACTGGCTGCTCTCGATCCCGTGGAGCAAGAAGAGCAAGGTCAAGAAGGATCTCATCGGCGCGGAGAAGATACTCAACGACGACCACTATGGCCTGGAGAAGGTCAAGGAACGCATCGTCGAGTATCTCGCCGTGCAGCAGCGCGCCAACAAGCTGACCGGGCCGATCTTGTGCCTGGTCGGTCCTCCCGGCGTGGGCAAAACCTCGCTCGGCAAGTCGATCGCCCGCGCCACGGGCCGCGAGTTCGTGCGTGTGTCGCTCGGCGGTGTGCGTGACGAGGCCGAGATCCGTGGCCATCGGCGCACGTACATCGGTTCGATGCCCGGCAAGATCATCCAGTCGATGCGCAAGGCCAAGACCTCGAATCCGCTGTTCCTGCTCGACGAGGTGGACAAGATGGGCGCCGACTTCCGTGGCGATCCGTCGTCTGCTTTGCTTGAGGTGCTCGACCCCGAGCAGAACCACACCTTCAACGACCACTACCTGGAGGTCGACTACGACCTGTCCAACGTGATGTTCATCACCACGGCGAACACGCTCAATATCCCGCCGCCGCTGATGGATCGCATGGAGATCATTCGCATCGCCGGCTACACCGAGGACGAGAAGGTCGAGATCGCGCGCAAGCATCTGATCCCGGCCGCGGTCACCAAGCATGGCCTAAGCGAAAAGGAATGGTCGATCGACGACGAGGGGCTGATGCTCATGATCCGCCGTTACACGCGGGAAGCGGGCGTGCGTAACCTCGAGCGCGAGTTGTCGACCCTGATCCGCAAGGCGGTGAAGGAGTTGATGACGTCGAAGAAGAAGGCGATTGCCGTCACCGCGGCGACCGTCGGCGACTATCTCGGCGTGCCGAAGTACCGCTACGGCGAGATCGAAGCGGAGGATCTGGTCGGCATGGTCACCGGCCTGGCCTGGACCGATGTGGGCGGCGAACTGCTCACCATCGAAGGCGTGATGATGCCAGGCAAGGGCAAGATGACCGTCACCGGCAACCTGCGCGATGTGATGAAGGAGTCGATCTCGGCCGCGGCGTCTTACGTCCGCTCGCGCGCTGTCGCCTTCGGCATCGAGCCGCCGCTGTTCGACAAGCGCGACATCCACGTGCACGTGCCGGAAGGCGCGACGCCGAAGGATGGACCGTCGGCCGGCGTCGCTATGGTCACCGCGATCGTGTCGGTGATGACCGGCATCGCGGTGCGCCGCGATCTCGCCATGACCGGCGAAATCACGCTACGCGGCCGCGTGCTGCCGATCGGCGGTTTGAAGGAGAAGCTCTTGGCGGCTTCGCGGGGCGGGATGAAGACCGTGCTGATCCCGGAGGAGAACGCCAAGGACCTGGTGGAAATCTCCGACTCGATCAAAAAGGGCCTGGAGATCATCCCGGTCACGCGCATGGACGAGGTGATCGCCCGCGCGCTGGTGCGCAAGCCCGAGCCGATTGAGTGGGACGAGGCAAGCGCCAAGCTCGCCGAAGCGGCTGCCGCCGAGAAGCCGGCGGTCGAGGACGACGGCTCCGGCCTGACCGCGCACTAGGCACTGGTATCGCCAATGAACAGGAAACGGCGCCGCAAGGCGCCGTTTTCGTTTCATGTGTATTGTCGGCGCGGCTATAGTGGTGGGGCCGGGCGATTAGCTCAGTTGGTAGAGCGCCTCCTTTACACGGAGGATGTCGGCGGTTCGAGTCCGTCATCGCCCACCAGCCTTCGCTTGCTCCGCAAGCTAGGGGCCGGCTAGCCAAGCCATTTACAACGCTTCATCAAACGCAAAACGGCAGGCCAGGAGCTTATCGCTCCCAGCCCGCCGGTATTTTCCCCGGAGGGTCCGATCTGACCTACGTCAGACCGACTCTTTTAATTCCTTGGAAGCGCGGAAGGCGACTTTCTTGCTCGCCTTGATCTGGATCGCTTCGCCGGTGGCCGGATTGCGGCCCATGCGCGCGGCGCGCTTGCGAACCTGAAGGATGCCGAGGCCGCCAATGCGGATGCGCTCGCCCTTCTTCAGATGTTTGACGATATTACCAACGAAATCGCCGAGCACGGCTTCCGCCTGCTTCTTCGACATCTCGTGGGATTCCGCGAGCGCCGCGGCGAGATGCTTCAAGGTGACGGTCGGCGGTGTCGGAGCTTTTCCAGGAACCAATGCCATTTTAAGGACCCTCCTCGTGAATCCGTGAGCTTGGCGGATCGCCAAACACCTCGCCCGCATAGACGATTCGGGGGCGGTCTGACCATGGATTCTTAGCGTGAAATAAGGCTTTTTCGCAATTTTCCGCAACGGACTGATGGTTGCCTTGACTATGGGGCAGGGGGCCTTTACCTCGTGCAAACGCCCGCGGGGGCGTAGCTCAGTTGGTTAGAGCGCTGCCCTGTCACGGCAGAGGCCGCGGGTTCGAGTCCCGTCGCTCCCGCCATCTTTTCAATGACTTAACGCCGCTTTCGGCGCCGATTCCGTTGGCGCAAGAGGCCTCCACGTCATGCTCGTAGAAGCCCCGAACCTCGGCCCCAAGGCCCTGTTCTTCGACGTATTCGGCACCCTCGTCGACTGGCGCTCCTCGGTCGCCCGGGAGGCCGAAAAAATACTCGTCCCCCTTGGGTATAACCTCGACTGGACGGCCTTCGCCGACGCCTGGCGGGGCGAATATCAGCCCGGGATGGAGGAGGTGCGCTCCGGCCGGCAGCCCTTCGCCAAGCTCGACGTGCTGCATCGGCGCAACCTTGTCCGTTTGCTGCCGCGCTTCGGTCTGGAGAACCTGTCCGACGAGGTGCTCCACGATCTGACGCTGGTCTGGCACCGGCTCGATGCCTGGCCGGACGTGCCATCGGCGCTGGCGCGGCTGAAAAAGAAGTTCTGGCTGGCGCCATGCTCGAACGGAAACATCTCGCTAATGGTCGATCTGGCGCGCCGCAACAATTTGCCGTGGGACGCGATCCTGGGATCGGAAGTTGCCGGCGACTTCAAGCCGAAACCAGCCGTCTATCTCGCCGCTTGCGCGGCCTTCGATTTGCCGCCCGGCGACTGCGTGATGGTCGCCGCGCATTCGAACGATCTTGCCGCGGCCGCCAAGCTCGGCTTACGCACAGCGCACACCGCGCGGGTGAGCGAATATGGTCCGAACACAGGCGAGGGCGCGCCCAAAGTGAAGGTGGATTACGCGGCGAAGAATCTGGCGGATCTGGCGGACAAGCTCGCCGTCTGAATCGTCAGCCCCGATACACCGGCGCCGGCATCGCGAAGAATTCCGCCAGGATGTGATAGACCATCATGTAGTTCTTCTGCTGGAAGCTTGCGTGCGAGATGCCGGCCATCACCGAGAATTGCTTGTCGGGGTTCGGCAGCTTGGCGAAGAACTTCAGCAAATCATCCATCGACGCGATGCCGTCGTGCTGGCCGCGCATGATCAGTGTCGGCGCGGCAATCTTTTCCGGGCCCACCACGGGCAGCCGCGAACACATGTCGACATAAGTGCCGGTCGGCACCGAATCGTCGAGCGCGACAACGGCGTCGGCGAAGGCCTCGATCACCCGGCGCTCCGCGGTGTCGGGATGGTCGCGGTCGAACACCGAGTGAATGAACGCTTTGCTCATGGGCCGGCGATTCATCTTGCTAAACTCCGGCAATTTCTTGCGCCGCTCGGCAAGCGTCGGCGAGCCTTCGCCGGTCCACACCATGGCGTCGAGCGCGAGCCGCGCCACCATCTCCGGATGCCGCTCGGCGAACATGGCCGCGCGCAACGCGCCTGACGAAATTCCGTATGTGAGCAGCGGCCGCTTGCCGCGCAGCTTCTGGATATGAAGCGCGGCGGCATAGCAGTCGTCGGCGCCTTGGCTGATCGGCGCGTTATTGTCGCGGTCCTTGGTTGAGCGTCCATAGCCTTCCATGTCGACCGACCAGCAGTCGTAGCCGCGGCGCGCGAAGTGATCCATGGCCGAGGAATCGGGCCGTCCTGGCACCTGCAAATCGAAGGTTGGCTGGCCGGCCATCGACGAGCCGTGTACGAACAGGATGGTGCCGATGCTTTTGGCCGGATCGCCGGCGCATTTCTCCCACATGAACAGCTTTACGCCACCGTCTTTGCTGGTCCAATGCTCGGTGCCGGTGACCGGCTGGGTCATTTCATTCATCGCGTCGCTGTCCTGCTGCTTTGTTCAGTTGATCGGCTTGATGTTGTTGGCCTTGATCACGCCCGCCCATTTCGCGATCTGGGCGTCCATGAAGGCCTTGAATTGCGGCTGCGTCATCGTCACCGGCTCGGCACCCTGCTTTTCCCAGGCCGCCTTGATGTCCGGTCGCGACACGATCTTGGTGATTTCCTGGTTGAGCTTGTCGACGATCGGCTGCGGTGTTCCGGTCGGCGCCATGAAGCCGACCCACAGTGTCGCCTGGAATCCTGGCACACCGGCCTCCGCGATCGTCGGCACGTCCGGCAGGATCGGCGAGCGTTTGTCGCCGCTGGTGCCGAGCGCGCGGACTTTGCCGGCCTTGATCAACGGCGCCATGGTCGGGACGCTGTCGAACAGCATCTGGATCTGGCCGCTGAGGATGTCGGTGCGCATGCCGGTCGAACCCTTGTAGGCCACATGCACAATGTCGACGCCGGTGAGGTGCTTCAGCAGCTCGGCGGCCATGTGATAGTTCGAGCCGGGGCCGGACGAGCCGAAATTGAGCGTGCCTGGTTTGGCGCGCGCCAGCGTCAGAAGCTCTTTTAGATTTTTCGCCGGCACGGACGGATTGACCACCAGCACCAGGTCGCTGTCGATCAGCGGCGCGATCGGAACCAGATCGTGCATCAGGTGATACGGCTTCTTGGCGTAAAGCGTCTCATTGACGGTCTGCGTTCCAGAGACCATCAGCAGCGTGTAGCCGTTGGGGACAGCCTTGGCTACGTAATCGGTGCCGATAGTGGTGCCGGCGCCGGGCTTGTTTTCCATCACGAAGGTCTGGTGCAACGACTTGCGCAACTCCTCCGCGATGGCGCGAGTATAGACGTCGGTTGGTCCGCCGGCGCCGAACGGAACAATGATTCGCACCGGCCGTGACGGGTAGTCGTCGGCCTTGCTCAGGGGTGCCCCGATAGTGGTGACGGTCGCCAGAATGAGAAGGGCCGCAAAATGTCGCATCAGTGTCATGCGTATTTTCCAGGTCTTTGTGCGTCACGTCGCCCGCCGCGACTATCAAGTGGCACTTGCGGGCCTGTCAATCGTGTCGAGACGCGGATACCGTCACAAAAGTACGTGTGTTTGTGGTTGTTTCACCATTGTCGTCTTGCACCTCTTTGTGCGCTGCGCTAAGCCTCAGCCGCTCCCGTCCTTGCGGCTATTCCAACCATGGCAAGGGCTTTTTTGTGCGGGGCTGCGGCGCTGTTCCGAGCCGCCGAACGGTCCGGGCGGGCGAATTCCTGGGATAGGGCTCGGGGCTGCACGGCTTGAGGTCGCCATGAGCGCATTGCTGCTGGATTATCTTCCACTGGTGATTTTTGTCGCGGTCTCGCTCGTGATTGGGCTGGTGCTGCTGATCGCGCCGTTCATCGTCGCCTACAAACAGCCGGATCCGGAAAAGCTCTCGGCCTACGAATGCGGCTTCAACGCCTTTGACGACGCGCGCATGAAGTTCGACGTGCGCTTCTACCTGGTCGCCATCCTGTTCATCATTTTCGATCTCGAGGTGACCTTCCTGTTCCCTTGGGCCGTGGTGTTCCACAAAGTCGGCGCCTACGGCTTTTGGGCGATGATGATCTTCCTTGGCGTCCTCACCGTCGGCTTCATATATGAATGGAAGAAGGGGGCGCTGGAATGGGATTGATTCCATGACGCTTGTCGCGCCCGCCCCGAAGGGAATTCTCGATCCGCGCACCGGCAAACCGGTCGGCGCGGACGATCAGTTTTTCGTCGGCGTCAACAATGAACTTGCCGACAAGGGGTTTCTGGTCGCGGCCGTCGACGACCTGATCACCTGGGCGCGCACCGGCTCGCTGATGTGGATGACGTTCGGTCTCGCCTGCTGTGCGGTCGAAATGATGCATATGGCGATGGCGCGCTACGACGGCGAACGTTTCGGCTTCGCGCCGCGCGGCTCACCGCGCCAGTCCGACGTGATGATCGTCGCCGGCACGCTCACCAACAAAATGGCGCCGGCAATGCGCAAGGTCTACGACCAGATGCCGGAGCCGCGCTACGTCATCTCGATGGGCTCGTGCGCCAACGGCGGTGGCTACTACCATTATTCTTACTCTGTGGTGCGCGGCTGCGACCGTGTCGTGCCGGTCGACATTTACGTGCCGGGCTGTCCGCCGACCGCCGAGGCGCTGCTGTATGGCGTGATGCTGCTGCAGAAGAAGATCCGCCGCACCGGCACGATCGAACGTTGAGCGGGGTCTTCGAATGGACGAAATGCTCGAGACGCTCGGCGCGACGATCAAGAATGCGCTTCCGGCGTCGGTCACCGGCTACGTGGTCGCTTATGGCGAGCTTACGGTAACGGCAAAATCTGCCGACATGGTCAAGGTCGCGACCTTCCTGCGCGACGACGCGGCCTGCCAGTTCATCAGTATCATCGACGGCACCGCGGTCGACTGGCCGAGTCGCGAGCAGCGTTTCGACGTGGTCTATCACCTGCTCTCGCCGCGGCTCAACCAGCGTATTCGTCTGAAGACCATGACCGACGAGGTGACGCCGGTGCCGTCGCTGATCGACGTGTTCCGCGGCGCCGACTGGTACGAGCGCGAGGCATTCGATCTTTACGGTGTGCTGTTCACCGGCCATCCAGACATGCGGCGCATTCTCACCGATTACGGCTTTGAGGGTCATCCGCTGCGCAAGGATTTCCCGCTCACCGGCTTTGTCGAGGTGCGTTACGACGACGAGCAGAAGCGCGTGGTCTACGACAAGGTGAAGCTGACGCAGGAATTCCGGACTTTCGATTTTCTGTCGCCCTGGGAAGGCACTGACTACGTGCTGCCGGGCGACGAGAAGGCGAAGGGAGAGGGCAAGGGGTCGTGACCTAAAATGGCGGAAACCGCGCTACGCAACTTCACCATCAATTTCGGGCCGCAGCATCCGGCCGCGCACGGTGTGCTGCGCTTGGTGCTGGAACTCGACGGCGAGGTCGTCGAGCGCGTCGATCCGCATATCGGCCTGCTGCACCGTGGCACCGAGAAGCTGATCGAATACAAGACCTATATGCAAGCGGTGCCTTATTTCGACCGGCTCGACTACGTCGCGCCGATGAATCAGGAGCACGCCTTCTGCCTGGCGGCGGAAAAACTGTTGGGCATCCAGTTGCCCAAGCGCGGCCAACTCATTCGCGTGCTATTTTCCGAAATCGGGCGACTGCTCTCGCACATCCTCAACATCACCACGCAGGCGCTGGACGTTGGCGCGCTGACTCCGCCGCTGTGGGGCTTCGAGGAACGCGAGAAGCTGATGGGGTTCTACGAGCGCGCCTCGGGCGCCCGCATGCATGCGGCCTATTTCCGCGTCGGCGGTGTACATCAAGACATTCCGAACAAGCTGGTCGACGATATCGAGGCGTTCTGCGATCCGTATTTGAAATTCTGCGACGACCTCGAAGGTCTGCTCACCGAAAACCGCATCTTCAAGCAGCGCACGGTCGACATCGGCGTCGTCACGCTCGAGCAAGCCTGGAATCGCGCCTTCACCGGCGTAATGGTGCGCGGCTCGGGCGCGGCCTGGGATCTGCGCAAGGCGCAGCCTTATGAGTGCTACGCCGAGATGGATTTCGACATCCCGATCGGCAGGCATGGCGACAGCTACGACCGTTACTGCGTGCGCGTGGAAGAAATGCGTCAGTCGATAAAAATCATGCGTCAGTGCGTGGAGAAGCTGCGCAGTCCCGAAGGCCAGGGCCGCGTTTCGGTCGACGACGGCAAGATCGTGCCGCCCAAGCGCGGCGACATGAAGCGCTCGATGGAGGCGCTGATCCAGCACTTCAAGCTCTATACCGAGGGCTTCCACGTGCCGGCCGGCGAGGTCTATGCCGCGGTCGAGGCGCCCAAGGGCGAGTTCGGCGTCTATCTGGTCTCCGATGGCACCAACAAACCGTACAAGTGCAAGATCCGCGCGCCGGGTTTCGCGCATTTGAGCGCGATGGATTTCATGTGTCGCGGTCACATGCTGGCCGACGTGTCCTGCATCATGGGCACGCTCGACATCGTGTTCGGGGAGATCGACCGATGAGCGTTCGCCGTCTAGCTCCGCCGGAACAGCAGCCGAAGGGCTTTGCCTTCAACGCCGAGAATCTCGCCTGGGCCAAGCAGCAAATCGCCAAATATCCGGAAGGGCGCCAGCAATCGGCGATCATTCCGTTGCTGTGGCGCGCTCAGGCGCAGGCCGGCGGCTGGCTGCCGGAGGCCGCCATTCGTCACGTCACCGAATTGCTCGGCATGGCGCATATCCGCGGGCTGGAAGTCGCCACGTTTTATACGATGTTCAACTTGTCGCCGGTCGGGAAGGTGCATGTGCAACTGTGCGGCACCACGCCGTGTCGGCTGCGCGGCGCCGACGATCTGGAAAAGGTCTGCCGCAAACGCATCGGCGACCAGGGCGAAATCAGCAAGGACGGCAAATTCTCTTGGATCGAGGTCGAGTGCCTCGGCGCCTGCGTGAACGCGCCGATGGTGCAGATCGGCTCCGACTATTACGAGGACCTGACGGCGGAAAACTTCGGCCAGATTCTCGACCAGTTCGCCGCCGGCAAGACGCCGAAGCCCGGTCCGCAAATCGATCGCCAGTTGTCCGAACCGATCGGCGGCGCCACCACGCTGACCGACAAATCGGTCTACGCGGCACGTTCACGGGAATCATGACGAATGCTCGCTGACAAGGACCGCATCTTTCTCAATCTCTATGGCCGCCACGACTGGGGCCTCAAAGGTGCGCGGGCGCGCGGCGCCTGGGACGGCACAAAGGCGATCCTGGAGAAAGGCCGCGAGGGCATCGTCAACGACGTGAAGGCGTCGGGCTTGCGCGGCCGCGGCGGCGCCGGCTTCCCGACCGGACTGAAATGGTCGTTCATGCCCAAGACGCTGGGCGAGCGGCCGCATTACCTCGTGGTCAACGCCGACGAATCCGAGCCCGGCACCTGCAAAGACCGCGAGATCATGCGGCACGATCCGCATCTCCTGGTCGAAGGCTGCCTGATCGCCGGCTGCGCCATGGCCGTCCATACCGGCTACATCTATGTTCGCGGCGAATTCATTAGAGAGCGGGAAAGGCTGCAGGCGGCGATCGACCAAGCCTACGAGGCCAAACTGATCGGCAAGAACAATGTGCATGGCTGGGACTTCGACCTCTACGTCCACCACGGCGCGGGCGCGTATATCTGCGGCGAAGAAACCGCGCTCTTGGAAAGCCTCGAAGGCAAAAAGGGCCAGCCGCGGCTCAAGCCGCCGTTCCCCGCAAACGTCGGCCTCTACGGCTGCCCGACCACCGTGCAGAACGTCGAGTCGATTGCGCAGGTGCCCGACATCATGCGCCGCGGCGCTGCCTGGTTCGCCGGCATCGGCCGGCCGAACAATACGGGCACCAAGCTGTTCTGCATTTCCGGCCACGTGATGAAGCCGTGCAATGTCGAAGAGGCCATGGGCATTCCGTTGCGCGAGTTGTTGGACAAGCACGCCGGCGGCGTGCGCGGCGGCTGGAGCAATCTGCTCGCGGTCATTCCCGGCGGCTCGTCGATGCCGCTGGTGCCGGCGGGCGCCGATCAGGCCGACACACTGCTGATGGATTTCGACGGCTGCCGCGACAAGAAGTCGGCGCTCGGCACCGCGGCCGTGATCGTCATGGACAAGTCGACAGACATCATCAAGGCCATGGCGCGCATCTCCTATTTCTACAAGCACGAGAGCTGCGGCCAGTGCACGCCGTGCCGCGAGGGCATGGGCTGGATGTGGCGCGTCCTCACCCGCATGGCGGAAGGCCGCGCGCAGAAACGCGAAATCGACATGCTGATGGAAGTCACGACCCAGATCGAGGGCCACACTATTTGCGCCTTCGGCGATGGCGCCGCCTGGCCGGTGCAGGGTCTGCTGCGGCATTTCCGTCCAGAAATCGAGCGGCGCATCGATGAATACACGCGCAACGCCGACGCCCATGGCGCGGTGCGCGAAGCGGCGGAATAGAACATGACCAAGCTCATTGTCGACGGCAAAGAGATCGATGTTCCGGGCGAGTACACGCTGCTCCAGGCGTGCGAAGCCGCGGGCGCTGAAATCCCGCGTTTCTGTTTCCACGAGCGGCTGTCGATCGCCGGCAATTGCCGCATGTGCCTGATCGAAGTGCAGGGCATCCCCAAGCCGCAGGCGTCCTGCGCCATGGGCGTGAAGGACTTGGCGCCCAACAAAGACGGCGCGCCCAAGCAGCTCTTCACCAAGACGCCGATGGTCAAAAAGGCGCGCGAAGGCGTCATGGAATTCCTGCTGATCAACCATCCGCTCGATTGCCCGATCTGCGACCAGGGCGGCGAGTGCGATCTGCAGGACCAAGCCATGGCCTATGGCGTGGATTCGAGCCGCTACGCCGAGAACAAGCGCGCGGTCGAGAACAAATATATCGGTGCGCTGGTCAAGACCATCATGACGCGCTGCATCCATTGCACGCGTTGCATCCGCTTCTCGACCGAAGTCGCTGGCGTGCCCGAGCTCGGCGCCATCGGCCGCGGCGAGGACATGGAGATCACCACTTATCTCGAGCAGGCGATGACTTCGGAGCTGCAAAGCAACGTGGTCGATCTCTGTCCGGTTGGCGCGCTCACCTCCAAGCCCTATGCCTTCGCGGCGCGGCCGTGGGAGCTCAACAAGACGCAGTCGGTCGACGTCATGGATGCGCTCGGCTCGGCAATCCGCATCGACACGCGTGGCCGTGAGGTGATGCGCATCCTGCCGCGCACAAATGACGACGTGAACGAGGAATGGATTTCCGACAAGACCCGCCACGTGGTGGATGGCTTGCGCACGCAGCGGCTCGACCAGCCTTATGTGCGCGAGAACGGCCGCTTGCGGGCGGCATCCTGGAAGGAAGCCTTTGCCGCCATCGCCGGCAAGGTGAAGACGGCGGGCGGAAAGCGCATCGGCGCCATCGCCGGCGATCTCGCCGGCGCCGAGGAAATGTACGCGCTCAAGGACCTGATGGGCCGCCTGAGTAGCGTCAATATCGACGCGCGGCAGGATGGGGCGGCGCTCGATCCGGCCTTGGGCCGCGCCAGCTATCTGTTCAATGCGACCATCGCTGGCATCGAGAAAGCCGACGCGCTGCTGATTATCGGCTCCAATCCGCGGCGCGAGGCGGCGGTGCTCAACGCCCGCATCCGCAAGCGCTGGCGCGCCGGCAATTTCCCGATCGGGCTGATCGGCGAAAAGGTCGATCTGACCTACAATTACGATTATCTCGGCGCCGGGGCGGAAAGCCTGGCCAATCTCGGCAAGGGCAAATTCGCCGAAGCGCTGAAGGCGGCCGAACGTCCGCTCGTTCTGATCGGCGCCGGCGCCTTGGCGCGCCCGGACGGAGCCGCCGTCGCCGCGCTGGCCGCCAAGGCGGCGATTGAATTCGGCGCGCTCAAGGACGGCTGGAACGGTTATTCCGTCCTGCATAGCGCCGCTTCCCGCGTTGCGGCCCTCGACCTTGGGCTTGTGCCCGGCGCTGGCGGTGTCGACGCGGCGAAAATGGCAGCGGGCGGTGTCGACGTGCTGTTCCTGCTCGGCGCCGACGAAATCGAAGTCTCTCCGGGGCCGTGCGTCGTCTATATCGGCACGCATGGCGACCGCGGCGCCCATCGTGCCGACGTGATCCTGCCCGGCGCGGCCTATCCGGAAAAATCCGCGCTCTACGTCAACACCGAAGGCCGCGTGCAAATGGCCAGCCGCGCCGCGTTCCCGCCCGGGGATGCGCGCGAGGATTGGGCGATCCTGCGCGCATTGTCCGGCGCGCTCAACAAGACGCTGCCTTACGATTCCTTGCAGCAATTACGCCAGGCGCTGTTCGCAACGTATCCGCATCTCATGCGTCTCGACCAGATTGCGGCCGGCGATGCAGCCGATATCCAGAAGCTCGCAAAGCTCGCAGGCAGTGCCGACAAGGCGCCGCTCGGCTCACCGGTCGGCGACTTCTACCTCACCAATCCGATCGCGCGCGCCTCCGCGACCATGGCCGAGTGTTCGGCTTTGGCCAACGCGGCGGCCAAGAATATGACGGCGGCGGAGTAGGGCCATGGACCTCGTCGACTTCTTCTGGACCTATCTCTGGCCGCTGATCATCATCCTGGCGGAATGCGTGCTGCTGCTGGTGTGCCTGTTGGTCGTCGTCGCCTATGTGATTTACGCTGACCGCAAGATCTGGGCGGCGGTCCAGCTGCGGCGCGGCCCCAACATGGTCGGGCCCTGGGGCCTGTTCCAGTCCTTCGCCGACATGCTCAAATTCGCGCTCAAGGAGCCGACCATCCCGGCCGGCGCCAACAAGGGTGTGTTCCTGCTGGCGCCGCTGGTGTCCACCGTGCTGGCGCTCGCTGCCTGGGCGGTGATCCCCGTCAATGTCGGCTGGGCGATCGCCGACATCAATGTCGGCGTCTTGTATATCTTCGCCATCTCCTCGCTGATGGTCTACGGCATCATCATGGCCGGCTGGGCGTCGAATTCGAAATATCCGTTCCTATCAGCGCTGCGCGCGGCGGCGCAGATGGTGTCCTATGAAGTTTCCATCGGCTTCGTCATCATCACCGTGCTGCTGTGCGCGGGCTCGCTCAATCTGACGACCATCGTCACGGCGCAGCAGAGCGGGATCGCGAACATGGTCGGGCTGCCGTGGCTCGGTTTCCTGAACTGGTACTGGCTGCCGCTGTTCCCGATGTTCATCATCTTCTTCGTCTCGGCTCTGGCCGAGACCAACCGGCCGCCATTCGATCTGGCCGAAGCGGAATCGGAACTGGTCGCCGGATTCATGGTCGAGTACGGCTCGACGCCCTACGTGCTGTTCATGCTCGGCGAATACGTGGCGATCTGCTCCATGTGCGCCATGGGCACTATCTTCTTTTTGGGCGGCTGGCTGCCGCCGATCGCCGTGCCGCCGTTCACCTGGGTGCCGGGCGTGATCTGGTTCATGCTCAAGGCATCGATGCTGTTCTTCATGTTCGCGATGGTGAAGTCGATCGTGCCGCGCTACCGCTACGACCAGCTGATGCGGCTCGGCTGGAAGGTGTTTCTGCCGCTGTCGCTGGCCATGGTGGTGATCGTCGCCTTCGTGCTCCAGTACGGCGCGTTGGCAATGCCAAAGTGAGGATGCGATGAGACTGGACCGCGCAGCCAAAGGCTTGTTTCTGATGGAGTTCGTGACCGCCACGATCCTCGGCTTGCGTTATTTCTTCGGGCCGAAGGCGACGCTCGACTATCCGCACGAAAAGGGGCCGATCTCGCCGCGCTTTCGCGGCGAGCACGCGCAGCGCCGCTATCCCAACGGTGAGGAACGCTGCATCGCCTGCAAACTGTGCGAGGCGATCTGCCCGGCGCAGGCGATCACCATCGAGGCTGGACCGCGCCGCAATGACGGCACACGGCGCACCACGCGCTACGACATCGACATGGTCAAATGCATCTATTGCGGGCTGTGCCAGGAAGCCTGCCCGGTCGACGCCATCGTCGAGGGACCGAATTTCGAATTCGCGACGGAAACGCGCGAAGAACTTTACTACGACAAGGAGCGGTTGCTGGCGAATGGCGACCGCTGGGAGCGCGAGATCGCCAAGAATCTGGCGCTCGACGCGCCCTATAGGTGAGATAATGATTGTCGCCTTCTTCTTTTATCTCTTTGCCGGGATGTGCGTGGCGAGCGCCTTCATGGTGATCTCGGCGAAGAATCCGGTGCATTCCGTGCTCTATCTGATCCTGGCCTTCGTCAACGCGGCGGGCCTGTTCGTGATGCTGGGCGCCGAGTTTCTCGCCATGATTCTGATCGTGGTCTATGTCGGTGCGGTCGCCGTGCTGTTCCTGTTCGTGGTGATGATGCTCGACGTCGATTTCGCCGAACTGAAGCAGGGCGCGCTGCAGTATCTGCCGGTCGGCATGTTGATCGGCGGCATTTTCCTCGCCGAGCTTCTGCTCGTGGTCGGCGCCTGGGTAATCGGGCCCGGCGTTCCGCACGCGATCACCGCGCCGATTGCAGCCAAGGCGTCGAATATCGAGGTGATCGGCCTCGTGCTTTACACCCGGTATGTCTATTTCTTCGAAGCCGCCGGCATGATCCTGCTGATTGCGATGGTGGGCGCCATCGTGCTCACGCTGCAGCACCGCGTGCGCGTGCGCCGGCAGATCGTTGCCGACCAGGTTGCGCGCACGCCGGCGACGGCGATGACGATCGTCAAGGTGCGGTCGGGACGGGGCCTGGGGAGCAACACATGACCATCGGGCTCGGACATTATCTGTCGGTCGCAGCCATCCTGTTCACGTTCGGTGTCTTCGGCATTTTCCTCAACCGCAAGAACGTGATCATCATCCTGATGTCGATCGAGCTGATTTTGCTGGCGGTCAATATCAACCTCGTCGCCTTCTCCAGCTATATCGGCGACATCGTCGGGCAGATCTACGCGCTCCTGGTGCTCACGGTTGCGGCGGCGGAAGCTGCCATCGGGCTCGCCATCCTCGTCGTCTATTTCCGCAACCGCGGTTCAATCGCGGTCGAAGACATCAATTTGATGAAGGGTTGAGCACCTCAGATGTATCAGGCAATCGTCTTCTTACCTCTGCTCGGGGCGATACTGGCCGGAGTGACCGCTCTGGTGGGTGCGCGGGCGCGCTGCCCCGGCGAGGGTCCGCCGCCGGGCGCGGAAGACACCGCAACCGACCATGGGCCGCATCTCAGCGGGCCGTCGCCGCACGAGGGCGGGGCAGTCATTCATCACGCGCATCATGAAGACGGCGGTCACGACGCGCATGGCGGCGGACCGGCCGCCGCCGGATCCCGCTCCGCCGAACTGATCACCACCACGCTGCTGCTGATCTCCATGATCCTGTCGTGGATCGCCTTCGTGCAGGTTGGCTTCGGCCATCACGATGAGCACGTGCCGGTGTTCACCTGGATCCTGTCAGCCGACCTGAAGATCGACTGGGCGCTGCGCATCGACACGCTCACCGCGGTGATGCTGGTGGTGGTGAACACGATATCGGCCTTCGTGCACATTTATTCGATCGGCTACATGGCGGAGGACCCGTACCGGCCGCGCTTCTTTGCCTATCTGTCGATCTTCACCTTCTTCATGTTGATGCTGGTGACCGCCGACAACTTGGTGCAGATGTTCTTCGGTTGGGAAGGCGTCGGTCTGGCAAGCTATCTGCTGATCGGTTTCTGGTATCACAAGCCGGAGGCCAACGCTGCGGCGATTAAGGCCTTTGTCGTCAACCGCGTCGGCGACTTCGGTTTCGCGCTCGGTATCTTCGCGTTGTTTGCGATGGTGGGTGCGGTCGATTTCGGCACCATCTTTGCGCAGGCGCCGACGTTGGTCGGCAAGACGATCATGCTGTTCGGCTGGCATCCCGACGCGCTCACGCTCATTTGTCTGCTGCTGTTCATGGGCGCCATGGGCAAGTCGGCGCAGTTCGGGCTGCACACCTGGCTACCCGACGCCATGGAAGGCCCGACGCCGGTTTCCGCGCTGATCCACGCCGCCACCATGGTGACCGCCGGCGTGTTCATGGTGGCGCGGCTATCGCCGCTGTTCGAGCTCGCGCCCAATGCGCAAAGCTTCGTCATTTTCATCGGCGCCACCACTGCGATCTTCGCGGCGACCGTGGGCTTGGTGCAGAACGACATTAAGCGCGTCATCGCATATTCGACATGCTCGCAACTCGGCTACATGTTCGTCGCTATGGGCTCGGGCGCCTATTCGATCGGCATGTTCCATCTATTCACGCACGCTTTCTTCAAAGCGCTGTTGTTCCTCGGCTCCGGCTCGGTGATCCTCGCTATGCATCACGAGCAGGATATGCGGCATATGGGCGGCCTGAAGGACCGCATCCCGTACACCTATATCGTGATGATCATCGGTACGTTGGCGCTGACCGGCTTTCCGCTCACCGCCGGCTATTTCTCCAAGGACGCGATCATCGAAGCGGTCTTCGTCGCCAAGAGCCCGATGGCGCTGTACGGCTTCATCTGCACGGTCGGCGCCGCGCTGCTGACTTCGTTCTATTCATGGCGATTGATCTTCAAGACCTTCCACGGCGAGCCGCACGACCGCCAGCACTGGAAGGACGCGCATGAAAGCCCGATGGTGATGCTGCTTCCGCTCGGATTCCTCGCCGCCGGCTCCGTGCTCGCCGGTTTTCCGTTCAAGGATATCTTTGCCGGTCACGGCGTCGAGGAATTCTTCCGCGAGTCGTTGGCCTTCGCCAAGGCCAATACCGTGCTCGAAGACATGCACCATATTCCGTTGCAGATCGGCTTGCTGCCGACCGCGATGATGGCGCTCGGCTTTGTCGTCGCCTGGTACTTTTACATTCGTCGCCCGGACATCCCGGTCGAGCTCGCGCGCACGCAGGAGCCGCTCTACAAGTTTCTGCTCAATAAGTGGTACTTCGACGAGCTTTACGACTTCATCTTCGTCCGGCCGTTGAAGTGGCTCGGCCGCGGCTTGTGGAAGGGCGGCGACGGCTGGCTGATCGACGGCTTCGGCCCCGACGGCGTCTCCGCTCGCGTGCTCGACGTCACCCGCAGCGTGATGCGGCTGCAGACTGGTTATCTCTATCACTACGCCTTCGCCATGCTGATCGGCGCGGCGGCCTTCATCACCTGGTTCATGTTCTCGGTGCACTAGCATGATGCCGAAAAGGGCAAACCGGTTTTCGGAACAGATCACGCGCAGGAAAATGCTATGAATTGGCCGATCCTCTCAGTCGTCACGTTCCTGCCGGTGCTCGGCGCGCTGCTTGTCATGCTGCTGGCGCGCGGCAACGGCCCGATCGCCAAGGGCACGGCGCGGTGGATCGCACTGTGGACTACGCTGGTCACCTTCGCCATTTCGCTGGTGATGGTGTGGCGCTTCGATGCGACTTCGCCGGAATTTCAGTTCGTCGAAAAGCATCCCTGGCTCGGCCTTGCCTCGTATCACATGGGTGTCGACGGCATTTCGCTGCCGTTCGTGATCCTCACCACCGCGCTGATGCCGATCTGCATCCTGGCGAGCTGGACCTCGATTCAGAAGCGGGTGAAGGAATACATGGTCGCGTTCCTGATCCTGGAAACGCTGATGATCGGCACCTTCTCGGCGCTCGACCTGGTGCTGTTCTACCTGTTCTTCGAAGGCGGCTTGATCCCGATGTTCCTGATCATCGGCGTCTGGGGCGGACCGCGCCGCGTCTATGCCAGCTTTAAGTTCTTCCTCTACACGCTGCTCGGTTCGGTGCTGATGTTGCTCGCCATCATGGCGATGTATTGGGATGCCGGCACCACCGACATCGTCGCGCTGTTGCGGCACGGCTTCCCGCTCGGCCTGCAGAAATGGGCGTGGCTTGCCTTCTTCGCCTCGTTCGCGGTCAAGATGCCGATGTGGCCGGTGCATACCTGGCTGCCCGACGCGCATGTGGAAGCGCCGACCGCGGGCTCCGTCATCCTCGCCGCGATTCTCTTGAAGATGGGCGGCTACGGTTTCCTGCGGTTCTCGCTGCCGATGTTTCCGGTGGCGAGCCATGACTTCGCGCCACTTATTTTTACGCTGTCGGTGGTCGCCATCATCTACACCTCGCTGGTCGCGTTGATGCAGGAGGACGTGAAGAAGCTGATCGCCTATTCCTCGGTCGCGCACATGGGGTTCGTGACCATGGGCATTTTCGCGCTGACCGCGCAGGGCATCGCCGGCGGCATCTTCCAGATGATCTCGCACGGCATCGTGTCCGGCGCGTTGTTCCTCTGCGTCGGCGTCGTCTACGACCGCATGCATACGCGCGAAATCGCCTTCTACGGCGGGCTTGTGAACCGCATGCCGGTGTTTGCCTTCGTGTTCATGGTTTTCACGCTGGCCAATGTCGGGCTGCCGGGCACGTCCGGCTTCGTCGGCGAATTCCTGTCGCTGATCGGCACCTTCAAGGCGAATAACGCGGTGGCGACCTTCGCTACCCTCGGCGTCATCCTGTCGGCGGCCTATGCGCTGTGGCTTTACCGCAAGATGATCTTTGGCACCCTCAAGCCGGCGCTGGTCGGCATCAAGGACATGGGCTGGCGAGAGATATTGATCTTCACGCCTTTGGTGGCGCTCACCATCCTGTTCGGCGTAGCGCCAAAGCCGGTGCTCGACATGTCGGCGGCTTCGGTCGTCCAGTTGCTCGACAATTACAAGCACGCCTTGGCCGCGGTCAATGTGCCGGTAAAAGACGCAAATGTAGGCTCCGTCTCGATCACCATGGAGCGGGCCGAGATGATCCCAGTGAGCGCCGCCCGATGAACCAGTTCATGCAGTTACAGGGGCTCATGCCGTTGCTGCCGGAAGCCATACTGGCGATCGGCGCCATGGTGATGCTGATGGCTGGTGTGATTGTGTTTCAGAGCGAGCGCAGTTCGCGGATCGTCAACGGCTTCTGCATAGCGATCCTGGCGCTCGCGGCTTTCGCGGTGGTGATGATGCCGCCCGGCCGCACCGAGTTGTTCGGTGGCAGCCTGGTGGTCGATGACTATGCGCGCTTCCTCAAGCTGCTGGCGCTCGCAGGCTCCGGCGGCGCGCTGATGCTGTCGATCAATTGGCTGACCGTCGAGAACCAGCAAAAATTCGAATATGGCGTGCTGTTCTTGTTGTCGACGCTCGGTATGATGCTGCTGATTTCCGCCAACGACCTGATCGCGCTCTATCTCGGCCTCGAGATGATGAGCTTGCCGCTTTACGTGGTAGCCGCGTCGAACCGCGACAACGTGAAGTCGACCGAAGCCGGATTGAAATATTTCGTGCTAGGCGCGCTGTCGTCCGGCATGCTGCTGTATGGCGCGTCGCTGATCTACGGCTTCACCGGCACCATCGCCTTCGCCGGCATCGCCAAGGCAACGCACGTGGGTGCCAATCTCGGGCTGATTTTTGGCCTGGTGTTCATGTTCGTCGGCTTCTGCTTCAAGATCTCGGCGGTGCCGTTCCACATGTGGACGCCCGACGTCTATGAAGGCGCGCCGACGCCGGTGACCGCCTTCTTCGCCGCGGCGCCGAAAGTCGCCGGCATCGCCATCTTCGTGCGCGCGACCACGGTCGCGTTTCCCGGCATCACGCACGAGTGGCAGCAGATCGTGGTGTTCGTCTCGATTGCCTCGATGGCGCTCGGCGCCTTCGCGGCCATCGGCCAGCGCAATATCAAGCGGCTGATGGCCTATTCTTCGATCGGCCACATGGGATTCGCGTTGGTAGGCTTGGCCGCCGGCACCGCCGAAGGCGTGCAGGGCGTGCTCATCTACATGTCGATCTATGTGGCGATGACGCTTGGCGTATTCGCGGCGATCCTCGCCATGCGGCGCGACGGCAAGTTCGTCGAGACCATCGGCGATCTCGCGGGCCTTGCCCGCACCAGTCCGACCATGGCGTTCTTCCTGGCGATGCTGTTGTTCTCGCTCGCGGGCATTCCGCCGCTCGCCGGTTTCTTCGCGAAGTTCTACGTGTTCCTCGCCGCCATCAAGGCCGGGCTCTATACGCTCGCGGTGATCGGCGTGCTGAGCAGCGTGGTGGGCGCCTTCTACTATCTAACGATTGTGAAGATCATGTATTTCGACGAACCGGTGAAGGGATTTGCGCGGATGCCCGGCCTGTTGGCGCTGGTGCTCTGCGTCTCCGGGCTGATCAACATGCTGTTCTTCGCCTATCCGGCGCCGCTCTTGGGTGCTGCCAGCGCGGCGGCGAAATCGCTGTTTTGAATTCTGATGCGCGCGATCCCGAAAAGCGGAAGCCGATTTTCGGTCAAGATTGCGTGACGCTGAGATGAACCGCGAAGCCACGGACCTGGCGGGGGTCCGACACTTAGCTTATGACACGCTCGGCTCGACCAACGCCGAAGCGCTGGTGCTTGCGCGCGCCGGCGAGCGCGGCCCGCTGTGGATCACGGCCGCGAGCCAGAGCGCCGGGCGCGGGCGGCGTGGCAGCACCTGGATCTCGCCGACGGGCAATCTCTACGCCAGCCTGCTGCTGAGCGAGCCGTCGCCTGAGTCTTTGGCGCCGCAACTGTCGTTCGTAGCCGCGCTCGCCTTGCATGACGCTTTGTGCGACTGCACACCGCGGCTGGGGCCGCTGTTCAAACTCAAATGGCCGAATGATGTGCTGCTGGGGCCGGATAAGCTCGCGGGCATCCTGATCGAAGGCGAGAGCGAGCCGGTATTCGCGGTCGTCGTAGGCTTCGGCGTCAATTGCGCCAGCCATCCGCCCGGCACGGCCTTCCCGGCGACCGATTTGCTGAAGTCGGGCGCAGTGGTGGTGCCTGATGTGCTGCTGGCCGCGCTGTCGGCGGCGATGCTGCGCCGGCTGGCGCAGTGGCGATGCGGCGCCGGCTTTGCAGGCATACGCACCGACTGGCTGGCGCGTGCCGCGGGGCTCGGCGAGGAGATCCGCGTGCGCCTGCCTGAGCGCGAGATGCGGGGCCGTTTCCGCGGGCTCGACAAAGCCGGCCGGCTGCAGGTGGAGCAGCCAGGCGGGCTTGCGACCGTCACCGCCGGCGAAGTATTCGGCCTGGGCGGGACCTGATCATGGCACAGGCAGCACAAGAACTGGTATTCGCGCCGCTTGGCGGGGTCGGCGAAATCGGCATGAACCTGTCGATCTATGGATTGGGCGCCGAGCGCCGCCGTCAATGGCTCGTCGTCGATCTCGGCGTGTCGTTCGCTTCCGAAGAACATCTGCCGGGCGTCGATCTGATCCTGCCCGACATCCGCTATCTGGTGGCGGAGCGCAAAAATCTCGTCGGCCTGGTGATTACCCACGCGCACGAGGATCATTTCGGCGCCATCATCGATCTGTGGCCGAAACTGAAGGTGCCGATCTTTGCCACGCCCTTCACCGCAGCATTGCTGGCGGCCAAGCGTGCCAGCGACCCGGGCGCGCCGGAGATTCCGGTCACGATCGTGCCGCTCGGCGGCCGCTTTAAGGTGGGACTATTCGACGTCGAAATGGTGTCGATGGCGCACTCGATTCCAGAGGCAAACGCGCTCATCATCCGCACGCCGGCGGGCGCGGTGTTGCACACCGGCGACTGGAAGATCGATCCGACCCCGATCCTGGGCGACGTCACCGACGAGAAGAAGCTGCGCGCGCTCGGCGAGGAGGGCTGCCTCGCCATCGTCGGGGATTCCACCAATGCGGTGCGCGACGGACGCTCGCCGTCGGAAACGGACGTGGCGAAAACCATCGCCGATCTCGTCAAGGCCGCGCGCGGACGCGTGGCGGTGACGACCTTCGCCTCCAACGTGGCGCGCCTGCGCTCGGTGATCGACGCCGCCCGCGCCGCCGAGCGCGAGGTGGTGGTGGTCGGCCGCGCCATGGACCGCGTCATCCAGGTCGCGCGCGAGACCGGATACCTGGAGGGCGTGCAGGGGCTGCGTGGGGTCGACGCCTATGGCTATCTGCCGCCCAACAAGGTGGTGGCTCTCTGCACCGGCAGCCAGGGCGAGCCGCGCGCGGCACTCTCGCGCATCGCCGAAGACCAGCATCCGGACGTCACGCTGTCGCGCGGCGATACCGTGATTTTTTCCGCACGGACCATCCCCGGCAATGAAAAGGCGGTCGGCCGCATCATCAATGGGCTGATCGACCAGGGCATTACGGTGATCACCGACCGCAACGCGCTGGTGCATGTGTCCGGGCATCCGCGCCGCGCCGAACTCGAAGAGCTGATTGGCTGGGTCAAACCGAAAATTCTCATCCCGGTGCACGGCGAAGCGTTGCATCTGTCAGAACACGCCGCACTCGCCCGCCGCTGCGGCGTCAAGGAAGTCGTGCAGTGCCGCAACGGCGATTTGGTGCGGCTTGCGCCAAATGCCGGGATCATCGACGAGGTGCCATGCGGACGGCTCTACAAAGACGGCTCGCTGCTGATCGAGGCCGACGCACGCACCGTTGCCGACCGCAAAAGGCTGAGTTTTGCCGGCGCTGTGTCGGTCGCGCTGGCGCTCACCGACAAGGGAGAACTGATCGACGACCCCTCGCTCGACCTTATCGGCATCCCGGAACGCGACCGCGACGGCGGCCTTATGCACGAGGCGGTGCAGGATGCGGTCGTCGAGACGCTCCGGTCGCTGCCGCGCGGGCGCCGCCGCGACCCCGACGCCGTGGCGGAGGCGGTGCGCCGCGCCGTGCGTTCCGTGGTAAACGAGCGCTGGGGCAAAAAGCCGATGTGCCACGTGCACGTCTTGGCGGTATGATGGACGTCGCCGGTCTTTACGTGAGAGCGCAGAAAACAACTGGCAATTTTCTGCGAAGATCATGTGCGAGAAAGTGAAGAGGAAGAGGATGATCGGTCGTCTCAATCACGTCGCCATCGCGGTGCGCGACATCGCCAAGGCCGCAAAGGTGTATCGTGACACACTCGGCGCGGATGTTTCGCCCAAGGTCGCGCAGCCCGACCACGGCGTCTCCACCGTGTTCATTAATCTGCCCAACACCAAGATCGAGTTGCTGGAGCCGCTCGGCGAGGGTTCGCCGATCGGCAAATTCCTCGACAGGAATCCCGACGGCGGCATTCATCACGTTTGCTATGAGGTACCCGACATCAAGGCGGCACGCGATACGCTGAAGGCGCAAGGGGCGCGCGTGCTCGGCGACGGCGAGCCGAAGATCGGTGCGCACGGCAAGCCGGTGCTGTTCCTGCATCCAAAGGATTTCTGTGGCACCCTGGTCGAACTGGAACAGGCCTGAATGCAAATCAGCGTCGCCACCGCCATCGCCATCTATTTCATCATCTGGTGGGTGGTGCTGTTTGCCGTGCTGCCTTGGGGCATCCACAGCCAGCAGGAGACGGGCGAGGTGGCGCCGGGCACCGATCCTGGCGCGCCGGCGGCGCATGTGATCTGGCGCAAACTGGTGTGGACGACAATCGTTGCCGCGGTGGTGTTCGGCGCTCTCACCGTCATCTACAAGGAAAATCTGATCCCGGTCGAATTCCTCAAGCGCGTTGCCAATCCGCCGCATTCTTAATGCAGCCGGAAAAATGTCCGCGCGCGGCAACAAAAAAGAGCAGGGCACTTGTGCCCTGCTCGTCGCGTTTTGAAGTCCTCATCCTCGCTTTTTGTTCGCGTTATGCTCGAGGCGGCTGCGTGTTCCGCGCCGAGGACTTGGCTCCTCCCAAGACTTGGACCGCAGCTTGGTGCCGGCTTAACGAACCGGCCTCTCCAGTCCTACGGATGCAGGACGCTAACCGATCGTCGTCCCGCTGTCACCCCAATTCGATCAGGGACCGATCACGATCGGCGCGTCGAGCACGATTGGTGCGCTGCGGTCGGTCGGGATAATAACCCGCACGGTCCACACCCCGGCTTGGGTCAGATCGAGGGCGTTAACCTGCCAATTTCCATCCGGCAAATGCGCGGCGGCGCGTGCGATCTTGGGCCCGCCCTTTGGCGGGTCGAGGGTGAGCTCAATAGATGTAGCGGGGTATTCTGAGAAGTCTTCGCGTAATACGCGAATGAGCGCATAGGCAGTCCCTACGCTGCCGGGTTCGATGGTTACTTCGGCCATGGCTTCGCTGGTGTGGATGTGGACGAATGCCGCATTGGAAGGGACATTGGCTGTGGTGCTGTGCGCGTGACCGCTCGGCGATAGGGTGCCGAGCGCGCCGACAAACAGCAGCACGCATAGGCCGAGCGCGGTCTCTGCCAGACTATTGCGCTGCAACGCGCGCAACGCGCTTATGGCAGGCAATTGCGGGGTGAAGTGGAACCAGTTGGCGGCGGCGATCCCCACCATGGCTACGAACAAGCCGATCTTCAGCAGCACCAGCCGGCCATAATCGGTCGTTATGAGGTCGCTTGGCCCGTTCAATAAGTTCCAGCTATTGACGATGCCGCTGGCGAGCAGGGCGCCGACGCAGAGCGCTCCGAGCCACGAAAACCGCCGCGTCACGCCTATTGCGAAGTCGCCCCAAGCGGACTCTCTACGGGCCTGGGCAAACAAAAGAGCGAGCGCGGGCAACCCGCCCAGCCAGCCGGCGGCGGCCAGCAAATGCACCATGTCGGCGGCGAGATGGATGTCGCCGGCCGTACCCGTCGTCGCCCCGGCGTGGCCGATGAGGGCCACGAGGGCGATCAACGCAGCGCCCGCCACCAATTGCAGCAGCCGGGAGGCCGGCCAAAGAACCAGCACGGCCAGCAGGGCCGCGAGGCCAAGCCGAATGGTTGAGACCAGGCCGAAGCGGGTGTCAGTGAGCACCGTCCAGACCCCGCCGTGCAGACAGACTGCAACGACCGGCGTGCCGTAGATCTCGCTCGACAACCAGACGAGCCAGCAGGCTTGCGCTAGCACCGCGACCGCGAGCGCGCTCCAGATCATTACGTTCAGCCGCCGGCGCAGCCCGCCGATTGAAACGGCAGGGACGCTGCGTGCCGCCGGTTCCGCCACCAAAACCATGAACGTGACCGTTCCGCAGGCAAGCACCGTCGCTGCATAATGAACGGCGCGGAACAGGATGAGCGGATCGGTCACGCCTGCATGATCCTAGTGGCCTACGATGAAGCTAAACGTGCCCTGCGTGCGGTGGGTGTCCACCGATAAAACACGCCAACTCACCGTATAAGTCCCGGACGACAGCGTCTTCAGCGGCACGCGCAGTTCGGTGCGGTCGCTGCCGTCCACGTGCGCCTTACCGCTTTGCACCGCGCCTTGGGCGTTGCGCACCTCGGCGGTGGAGAAGGCCGGTTCCAGTTTTTCGGTGAACCACAGCGTCAGTTCCTTCGGCACGGTGGCGACCGTGCTGCCGACGCGCGGGCTGGCATGATCGAGCATGGCATGCGCCAGCGCCGCAGCGGGAAGCAGCGTGACGGCGAGAGCGATGGCGAGCTTGTAAAATTGTCTCATGGCTTGTTGCCGAAGATCGGCCTCCCTGATGCGATGCCGTTGCCGAAAATCGGCCGTCCGATGGAGTTGGGGAAGATGTCGTCGAGGAAGAAGTGCAACTGCGCGATAGCGCCGACGTTACTGCCGCTCTGGCGGTCGACCGGGATCATCGCTTCGACTCCGACCTGGTAATATTTTCCGACCCAGATCACACCGGGGTTGATGGTGCCGGTGGTGACGGTGCCCGAACTCAATGTGTTGCTCACCGGCGTCTCCAGCGAGGCCTCGACCAGCGGAATCAACTGATTGACGAAATCGGGCAGTCCGACATCGGCCACCGCGGATTTCAGATACGGCAGGCTGTACTGCAGCGAGGCTCCCCAGACCAGAACGCGCGGATTGAACTCGGTATCGATGTCGCCGCTGTCGGGATCGACGGTGACGGTCGCGTTCGAGCCCGGGATGGCGTAACCGATCTGGCCGGTGAGCGCGAAAGGCCGCGCCCAGTTCAAGCTGGCGGGCAGATCGCCGAAGCCTTTGCCGAAATAGAAGGTCGGCGTGTAGGTGGTGAAGGGATCGGCGCCGACGTCCTGTGCGCCGCTTTTGCCCCATTCGATATTCAAGCCGACCGAGGCGACGAATTCATGCTCCTCGTTCTTGAACAGCCGGTACTTGAACGTCGTCTCGATATTCTGGAAGCCGCTGGCGCCGACCATGTTCGGTCCGCCCGGCGCGTAGAGATGCGTCCAGGTAGGCGAGAACGAGACGGCGAAATCCTCGGTGATGAGCTTCGAATATTCACCGGAAATATCGAGCTCCTTTACCGGCGGAACGTCGCCTGTCTTGAACATGGAGACGGTCGGCAGCGCCAGTTCATCGGCGACACCGGGGTCGTCGATGGCGAGCGTCGCCGGAAACATGCGGTTACCGACGATCTCATGGCTGCGCGCGGGCTGCGCCACGAGCGTGGCCGCGACCCCGCAAAGGGCCGCATAGTGATAGCGATTGGGCATCGGTCACTCCGTTTTGCCGAGACATGAAGGCGTGATGGCCGCTTGCTCAGCGGCCGCATGTCAGGCAAAGCGCGGAGGACCTCGGGCGAGATTCGGTGTGAAGGCGATGCCTGTGCGCGAGGCGTGCGACACAGGGCGGAGAACGTGCAGCAGGCGTGCCGGCAGAAGATGGCCGATGAGCGCGGTCGCAAGCTCGGGCGGTGGCGCGGCGCTGCACAGGTTGCAATGTTCGCACGCGTGGCCGGGAATCAGGTCCGGCTTGCCAGGCGTTTCATCTCCGGCTGCGGTCGGTGTGACGCTGTGGCAGATGACCGAGAAAGGATTGACGGTATCGCCATTGGCGGCAATCGGCACCAGCCCGAGCAGAATGACGTGCAGGGCGACCGCATAGATCGCCACCCAAGTCATGACCTGCCTGGCCAAACCGCGCATGCGAGATGCCTTCTCCGAACACCCAATATGACCTATAACGCCGATTTTGGCGATATATTCCCGAATGGCGCTTGTCCCTCTTGGCGGGCCTTGTCTTTTTCTGGCCGATCCGCTTTCACTCGGGCCCGTCCGCCCTCAATTCCGAGCCGCCCGAAATGCGCCTGTCCCGCTTCTTCCTGCCGATTTTGCGTGAAACGCCGAAAGAGGCGGAGATCGTCTCGCACCGGCTGATGCTGCGTGCCGGCATGATGCGACAGGAGGCGGCCGGCATTTATGCCTTCCTGCCGCTTGGCCTGCGCGTCTTGAAGAGGATCGAGCAGATCGTGCGCGAGGAGCAGAACCGCTCCGGCGCCATCGAATTGTTGATGCCGACCATTCAGTCGGCCGATCTGTGGCGTGAGAGCGGCCGCTACGACGCCTATGGCAAGGAGATGCTGCGCATCAAGGACCGGCACGAGCGCGACATGCTCTATGGTCCGACCAACGAGGAGATGGTGACGGAGATTTTCCGCGCCTACGTGCGCTCCTACAAGGACCTGCCGCTCAATCTCTACCACATCCAGTGGAAGTTTCGCGACGAGGTGCGCCCGCGCTTCGGCCTGATGCGCGGCCGCGAGTTCCTGATGAAGGATGCGTACTCGTTTGACGTCGACCAGGCGAGCGCGCGGCACTCTTACAACAAGATGTTCGTCGCATACCTGCGCACCTTCGCGCGCATGGGACTGAAATCGATTCCGATGCGCGCCGAGTCAGGGCCGATCGGCGGCAATCTGTCCCATGAATTCATCATCCTGGCGCAGACTGGCGAGTCGGAGGTGTTCTGCCACAAGGACTATCTCGATCTGCCGGTACCCGCGGCCGACGTGAATTTCGACGACATCGCCGGCCTGCAGGGGATTGTCGACAAATGGACGTCGCAATATGCCGCAACCTCCGACATGCATGATGTGGCAGCCTACGCCAAGGTGTCCGCCGACAAGCAGGTATCGGCGCGCGGCATCGAGGTCGGGCATATTTTCTATTTCGGCACCAAATATTCCGAGCCGATGAAGGCCGTGGTGGCCACAGCGGACGGCAAGGAGGTGCCGGTGCATGGCGGGTCCTACGGCATCGGACCGTCAAGGCTGGTCGCGGCCATCATCGAGGCCTCGCACGACGAGGCCGGTATCATCTGGCCGGAGCCGGTGGCGCCGTTCAAGGCGGCGATCCTCAATCTGAAGCAGGGTGGCGTCGACACCGACGCCGCCTGCGAACAGCTTTACAAAGAACTGACCGCCAAGGGCGTTGAGGTACTCTACGACGACCGCGACGAGCGGGCCGGAGGAAAATTCGCCACGGCCGACCTGATTGGTATCCCGTGGCAGGTGCTGGTTGGACCCAAGGGCCTGGCCGAGGGCAAGCTCGAGGTGAAGAAACGCGCCGGCGGCACGCGCGAGATGATGAGCCCGACCGCCGCGCTCGATTTGCTGTCGCGCTGACGCTTGGGGCGCTTTAGCGTCGCGCAGGCAATAAACCTGTGTGCGGCCAAGGGCTTTGGCCGAGATAACCGGCTTGTTTCCGCCAGAATCGTGTGAAAATCCGGAGACAGGAACCAGCAATCAATGACCGAGCCCTCAGGGACGCGGCCCTTTTCGCCGTTCGAATGGATGCTGTCGCTGCGCTACCTGCGGGCGCGGCGCAAAGAGGGATTCATCTCGGTCATCGCCGGGTTCTCGTTCCTCGGCATCGTGCTCGGAGTCGCGACCCTCATCATCGTCATGGCGGTGATGAACGGCTTCCGCAAGGAACTGCTCGACAAAATTCTTGGCCTCAACGGCCATCTGCTGATCCAGCCGTTGGAGAAGCCGCTCACCGACTGGGAACAGGTGGCCGCGCGCATCGCCGGCGTCAAAGGAATAAGGTTGGCAGCGCCGATCGTCGAGGGTCAGGCGCTCGCGTCCTCGCCGTTCAACTCGGGCGGCGTGTTGATCCGCGGCATCCGGCTGCAAGATTTGGAGAAGCTGCCTTCGGTCGCCAAGAACATTCGGCAGGGCACGCTCAAAGGCTTCGACGAAGGCGACGGGGTGGCCATCGGGCGGCGCCTCGCCGACCAGCTGTCGCTGCGCGCGGGCGACAGCATCACGCTGGTGGCGCCGCGTGGGGCGGTAACGCCCATGGGCACCATGCCGCGCATCAAAGTCTACAAGGTCGCGGCCGTATTCGAGATCGGCATGTCGGAATACGACTCAGCCTTCGTGTTCATGCCGCTGAAGGAGGCGCAGGCCTATTTCAACCGCGCCGGCGATGTCACCGCGATCGAGATCTATACCGACAACCCCGATCGCGTCGATAGTTACCGCAAGGCGGTGCAGGACGCCGCGCAACGGCCGATCTTCATGATCGACTGGCGCCAGCGCAACGCCACCTTCTTCGGCGCGCTGCAGGTCGAGCGCAACGTAATGTTCCTGATCCTGACGCTGATCGTGCTGGTAGCCGCGCTCAACATCGTCTCCGGCCTGATCATGCTGGTGAAGGACAAAGGCCAGGACATCGCGATCCTGCGCACCATGGGGGCGACGCAAGGCTCGGTCATGCGCGTGTTCCTGATCACCGGCGCCTCGATCGGCGTGGTCGGCACGCTGGTCGGCTTGTTGCTCGGGGTGGTGATCTGCCTGAACATCGAGACCATCCGCCAGTTCCTGTCGTGGTTGACCAATACTGATCTGTTCCCGAAGGAGCTCTATTTCCTCTCGCATCTGCCGGCCGACATGGACACCGGCGAGACCACTGCGGTGGTGGTGATGGCGCTCACGCTGTCGCTGCTCGCCACGCTCTATCCGTCCTGGCGCGCGGCGCGCCTCGATCCGGTTGAGGCGCTACGCTATGAGTGAAACGATCGTCGCCAGCGTCGAGGTGGCGCGGCAGCGGGACGAGGACATCCCGATCCTGTTCCTGCACAGCGTCGAACGGCAATACCGGCAAGGCGACGCCACGCTGCATATCCTCAAGGGTGCCGAACTCGCGGTCTGGCCCGGGCAATCGGTGGCGCTGGTGGCGCCTTCGGGCGCCGGCAAATCAACGCTGCTGCACATTGCCGGGCTGCTCGAGCATCCCGACCACGGCGACGTCTATATCGACGGGCGCGCCACCGCGATCCTACCCGATGCCGAGCGCACCCGCATCCGCCGCAACGAGATCGGTTTTGTCTACCAGTCGCACCATCTGTTGCCGGAATTCACCGCGCTGGAGAACGTACTGTTGCCGCAGATGATCCGCGGCTTGTCGCGCTCGGAGGCCAAGAAGCGCGCGATCGAGTTGCTCGGCTATCTCGGCTTGCAGAACCGGCTCACCCATCGGCCGACGGAACTTTCCGGCGGCGAACAGCAGCGCGTCGCCATAGCGCGCGCGGTCGCCAATGCGCCGCGTATCCTCTTGGCCGACGAGCCGACCGGCAACCTCGATCTGCACACCGCCGACCACGTGTTTGCTGCTTTGACGCAGCTGGTGCGCGCCTCTGGGCTCGCCACCGTCATCGCCACCCACAACATGGAACTTGCCTCCCGCATGGACCGGCGCGTGACCTTGAGCGAGGGACAGGTGGTGGAGTTGGCGTAAGTCGCATGAGATCATCAGTATAATATATTGAAATTGTTATATATTTTTTCGTTAGAAGCGTCGCTTTAGCGTCGCTTGGTAGTGGGTCAGTATGAATAAGGCAACCCTAGCGGCGTCGGCCCAACGGCTGCATATTGGCAGGATGGATAAGCGCAGTCGCGAAGTCGTCCTGGATCCCAAGCCGCTCAAAGTTGACGCGGATTGGCAGGTGGTAGCTCATTATCCCAGTGGGGAAGTGGAGCGGATTCGTGGCTTCCAAAATGAGGCCGAAGCCTTGCTATGGATCAACGATGCATCCGGGGCGTGGCTAAAGAGGCGTAAATTATAGCAATGCCTAACCACCGCAAACGCCCCCGCGAAACGCGCTGAAGAAACCCGCGATGATCCTTAGCCATGCGCCACCCTCCCATTGCCCTCGGCGGTTGCCAAGGACCTGAGAGTCAAGCGGCGGTTGGAGGTAGGGCCTAAGCCCTTTGCCACAATTCAAATTGACCCACTACCCGTCGCTTGACCTGGAACATACCATGAACTATGTTCTCTCTCCGTTCCCGGGAGAGAACAATGGTCAAAGCCGTGATCCAAGAAGCCGCCGCGCTCGCCTCGCTCGCGATGTTCGTGGGCATGATTGCCATCTGGTCGCAGGTGTTCAGCAACCTTTGAATGATCGCCGGCCCTTCGAGCCTCGCGTCGCGCGCATTTCAGGATGACGGGGAAAGGTTGCGCTGCGTGCGCACGGGCGGGTGGACTTGAGCCGCGTCCATCCCCACTCTGGGTGGCAACAAGGAATCACGCATGGCCGGTCTCGATTTCGTGCACTTGCATGTGCACTCGAACTATTCGCTGCTAGAAGGCGCGATCCCGCTGGCGCGCCTGGCCGATCTCGCCAAGGCCGATAAGCAGGCGGCGCTGGCGTTGACCGACACCGACAACATGTTCGGTGGACTAGAGTTCTCCGAAAAAATGGCTGGCACCGGTATCCAGCCGATCGTCGGCTGCGCGCTCGCCATCGACTTCGGTGACACCGACCACGGCACCCGCAACGCCAATGCGCCGGCTCCGCGCGAACGCATTGTGCTGCTGGCCGCCCGCGAGGCCGGCTACCGCAGCCTGATGCGGTTGAACTCGCGCGCCTTCCTCGACACGCCGCCGAACGAGCCGCCGCGCCTCAAGCTCGAATGGCTGGAGGGTGAGACCGAGGGCGTCATCGCGCTCACCGGCGGGCCCGGCGGGCCGCTGGATAGCGCGATCGCCGCGGGGCAGAGTCATCTCGCCACCACCCGCCTCGACGCGCTGCACCGCCTGTTCGGCGACCGCCTCTATGTCGAATTGCAGCGGCACGGTACCACCAACGAGCGCATGACGGAGTCGGTGCTGATCGATCTCGCCTATGCCAAGGGCATACCGCTGGTCGCTACCAACGAGCCGTATTTCGCCGGCGCCGCCGACCACGAAGCCCATGACGCGCTCATCTGCATCGCCGAAGGGCGCATGCTGGCTGAAACCGATCGCCGCCAGCTTAACGCTGAGCACCATTTCAAGAGCCGCGCCGAAATGGCCGCGCTGTTCGTCGATCTGCCGGAGGCGCTCGTCAATACCGTCGAGATTGCCCAGCGTTGCGCTTTCCGGCCGCATACTCAGGCGCCGATCCTGCCGCGCTTCTCGGTCGGCGATAGCGTGGTCGACGAGGCGAGCGAATTGCGCAAGCGCGCGGAGGCCGGTCTCGAGCGGCGGCTCGCCAGCGCCGGCGTCGCGCCCGGCCACACCGAGCGGGAGTATCGCGAGCGGCTCGACTTCGAGCTGGGCGTCATCGCCGGCATGAAATACCCCGGCTACTTCCTGATCGTCGCCGACTTCATCCAATGGGCGAAGGCGCAAGGGATTCCGGTTGGCCCTGGCCGCGGCTCGGGCGCCGGTTCGCTCGTCTCGTATGCGCTCACCATCACCGACCTCGATCCGATCCGCTTCGGACTGCTGTTCGAGCGATTTCTCAACCCCGAGCGCGTTTCGATGCCGGACTTCGACATCGACTTCTGCCAGGACCGCCGCGACGAGGTGATCCGCTACGTGCAGGAGCGCTACGGCCGCGACCAGGTGGCGCAGATCATCACCTTCGGCACCTTGCAGGCGCGCGGCGTGCTGCGCGACGTCGGCCGCGTCCTGCAGATGCCGTACGGGCAGGTCGACAAGCTGTGCAAGCTGGTGCCGCAGAACCCAGCCGCTCCGGTCACGCTCGCGCAGGCCATCGAAGGCGAGCCGAAACTGCAGGCCGAGCGCGACAGCGATCCTGTGGTCAAGCGCGCCTTCGACATCGCCAAGAAACTGGAAGGCCTGACCCGTCACGCTTCGACTCACGCCGCCGGCATCGTGATCGGCGACCGCGCGCTGTCGGAGCTGGTGCCGCTCTACCGCGATCCGAAATCCGACATGCCGGTGACCCAGTTCAACATGAAATGGGTCGAGCAAGCAGGTCTGGTGAAATTCGATTTCCTCGGCCTCAAGACGTTGACCGTGTTGCAGACCGCGGTGGCGCTCGCAAAGCGGCGTGGCATCGACATCGATCTCGCTCATCTCCCGCTCGACGACAAGAAAACCTACGACCTGTTGGCGCGGGCGGAAGCGGTCGGCGTGTTCCAGCTGGAAAGCGCGGGTATGCGGCGCGCGCTGCTCGACATGCGGCCCGACCGCTTCGAGGACATCATCGCGCTGGTTGCGCTTTACCGGCCTGGCCCGATGGCGAACATCCCGACTTATTGCGCACGCAAGCACGACATGGAGAAGCCGGACTACATCCACCCCAAGCTCGAATCCGTCCTGAAAGAGACCTTCGGCGTCATCGTTTATCAGGAACAGGTGATGCAGGCCGCGCAGATATTGGCCGGCTACACGCTCGGCCAGGCCGACCTGTTGCGCCGCGCCATGGGCAAGAAGATCCGCAAGGAGATGCAGGCGCAGCGTGCGATCTTCGTCGAAGGCGCGGTCAAGAACGGCATTGAGCGTCATCAGGCCGACGCTATCTTCGATCTGCTCGAGCGCTTCGCCGAATACGGCTTCAACAAGAGTCACGCCGCGGCTTACGCGCTGGTCGCCTATCAGACCGCCTATATGAAGGCGAATTTCCCGGTCGAATTCCTGGCCGCGTCGATGACGCTCGACATGGGCAATACGGACAAGCTCGCCGAATTCCGCGCCGAGGCGGAGCGCCTCGGCATCGAGGTCGATCCGCCTTCGATCAACCGCTCGCATGTGGCCTTCGAAGTGGACGGCAACACCATTATCTACGCGCTGGCCGCGCTCAAAGGCGTCGGCAGGCAGGCAGTAGAAGCGATCATCGCCGCGCGCGTAGACGGCAAGTTCAAGGACTTGGCCGATTTCGCCGACCGTATCAATCCGCGCGCCGTCAACAAACGCGTGCTGGAAAGCCTGGCGCAAGCCGGCGCCTTCGACGAGTTCGAGCAAAACCGCGCGCGCGTCTTCCCGGCTATGGACGGCGTACTCGCGCGCGCCCAGCGTGCCCACGATGCTGCGACTGTCGGGCAGAACGAACTGTTCGGCGGCGGCGGCGCGCGCGAGCCGATTGCCTTGCCGAATGTCGAGCCGTGGCTGCCGGCCGAACGCTTAAAACGCGAATACGATGCGGTCGGATTTTTCCTTTCCGGCCATCCGCTCGACGACTATGCCGCCGTGCTGAAGAAGTTGCGGGTGCAGCCCTGGGCCGATTTCGCGCGCGCGGTGAAAGCGGGCGCCACGGCGGGACGCGTCGCAGGCACCGTGGTGTCGCGGCAGGAGCGGCGCACTCGAACGGGAAGCAAGATGGGCATCATCGGGCTCTCCGATCCGACCGGCGCCTACGAGGCGGTGATTTTCTCGGAGGGTCTGGCCGAGCATCGCGATCTGCTCGATCCGGGCACCGCAGTCCTGCTGTTCCTGTCGGCCGAGGTGCAGGGCGATGAGGTGCGCGCGCGCATCCAGTCGGCCGAGCCGCTCGATGCAGCGGCCGCCAACCTCAACAAAGGTCTGCGCGTGTTCCTGCGCGACGAAAAGCCGATCGAGGCGTTGGCCAAGCGGCTGGAAGCCGCACCGCGCGCGGCGCAGACGAATGGCGACGGCCAAGTCAGCTTGGTGCTGATGCTCCAGCAAGGCACCGAGGTGGAGGTGAAGCTGCCGGGCCGTTTCAAGGTTTCGCCGCAGATCTCCGGCGCCATCAAGGCGATGCCCGGCGTCGTGCAGGTCGAGGCGCTATAAGTGCACGCCGGCTAATAACCGGCGTGCGGGATGTTGAAATAATACACTAGGCCGAAGATGAACATCCCGATCGACACCGCTGCGATCGGCAGCAGGATCTGCATCGCCGCCTCGCGGCCGGTGAGGGCGCCGGTCCAGGTCGCAAATCTTTGCGACGCCCAAGAGTCAAATGATTGCGCCGGTTCTCGCGTTTCCTCGGCGGGAGCGTTGTGCTGCCACGTCTTCCAGATGAGGACGGGAATTCCCACGATGATCACGAAGAACACGGTAATCATCGCCAACGTCAGCCCGACATAGGCGCCGCCGCTGAAGAAGACCCAGACCGACAGCACGAGCCAGATCGTCAGCCCGATTATGCTGCGGTAGACGCGAGGGTGCAGGCCGTCATGAAGTGGCCGGTTATGCCGGATGGGATGAGTGTCGGCGGTCATTGCGTCCTCCGTGGCGCGTCCCCCGGGGAAACTGCGGCCGAAACGGCCGTCGTGTTGCCTATGGTCCGATAACGCGTAGTGGCGCCGGTAGTTCGATGCTTAAACGGGCGTCCTTAGCCCATTTGGGCCTTGCTGCCGCCTTGCATACCCAAAAGGGCGTCTATATAAGCCCGGCATCACTCACGCGGACCGTTGGCTTTGGGCCCCGACAATGGGTCAAAAAGGCCGTCCGGTGGTCCCTTTAGGGGGCTCACACACGTCCGCGGCGGATCAACCGGAGAAGATTATGGCGCTTCCTGACTTTTCGATGCGTCAGCTTTTGGAAGCTGGCGTGCATTTCGGCCATCAGGCCCACCGTTGGAACCCGAAGATGGGTAGTTATATCTTCGGCACCCGCAACAATATTCACATCATCGATCTCGCCCAGAGCGTGCCGATGCTGCATCGCGCGCTGCAGGCGGTGAGCGACACCGTCGCCAAGGGCGGCCGCATCCTGTTCGTCGGCACCAAACGGCAGGCGCAAGATGCGATTTCCGCCGCTGCCAAGCAGTCGGCGCAGTATTACGTCAATTCGCGCTGGCTCGGCGGCACGCTGACGAACTGGAAAACCATTTCCGGTTCGATCTCGCGTCTGCGCAAGCTCGACGAGATGCTTAATTCGGGTGAGTCCGGCGGCTACACCAAGAAAGAGCGTCTCACCATGCAGCGCGAGCGCGACAAGCTCGACCGCTCGCTCGGCGGCATCAAAGACATGGGCGGCGTGCCCGACCTCCTGTTCGTGATCGACACCAACAAGGAAGACATTGCCATCAAGGAAGCGCGCCGGCTCAATATTCCGGTCGCCGCCATCGTCGACACCAATTCCGATCCGGCCGGCATCACTTACGTGGTGCCCGGCAACGACGACGCCAGCCGCGCGGTGTCGCTCTACTGCGACCTGATCGCCAAGGCGGCGCTCGACGGCATTTCGCGCGCGCAAGGTGAGCACGGCGTCGACATCGGTGCGCAGGAGAAGCCGATCATCGCCGAGCAGATCCCGACCCAGCCGGCCGCGGGCGACCTCGGCTTCGAGCAGTTGCCTGGGCCGCGCGGCGTCGCCGACGACCTCAAGACACTCCCCGGCATTTCGCCGGCGATCGAGAAGCAACTCAACGACCTCGGCATCTTCCATTTCTCGCAGATCGCCGAGCTTTCAGCCACCGCCGCGCATAACATCGGCGAAGAGGTGGGCTTGCCCGGCCGCGTCGACGGCTGGATCGCGAAAGCCAAGGAACTGACTGCGGAGTAATGACGACGATGGCGAATATCACCGCCCAGATGGTCAAGGAACTGCGCAAGTCGACCGGCGCCGGCATGATGGATTGCAAGGCCGCGCTCACCGAGAGCAAAGGTGAGATGACGGCGGCGCAGGACTGGCTGCGCAAGAAGGGCCTCTCGAAAGCAGCCAAGAAAGCCGGCCGCGTCGCCGCCGAAGGTCTGATCGGTGTGCTGGTGCAAGGCACCAAGGGCGTCGTGGTCGAAGTCAATTCGGAGACGGACTTCGTCGCCCGCAACGACTTGTTCCAGGGCCTGGTGAAGATGATCGCCGACGTCGCACTCGACGTGGGCACCGACGTTGAAAAGATCAATGCCGCCAAGGCAGGTAGCATCACGATCGCCGACGCCATCGCCGACACCATCGCCAAGATCGGCGAGAACATGACGCTGCGCCGCGCCGCAGCTTTGTCGGTCGGCAAGGGCGTGGTCGCTTACTACGTACACAACTCGGTCAGCGACGGTCTAGGCAAGATAGGCGTTCTGGTTGCGCTTGACTCGCCGGGTGAAGCCGATGAACTGATGGCGTTTGGCCGTCAAGTCGCTATGCACGTTGCCTCGGCCAATCCAATCGCCCTCGACGCCGCCAGCGTCGATCCGACGGTGATCAAGCGCGAGAAGGACATCCTTGCCGACAAATTCCGGCAGCAGGGCAAGCCGGAAAACATGATCGAGAAGATCGTGGAGTCGGGCCTCAAGACTTTCTATAAGGAGCAGACGCTGGTTGATCAGCCCTTTATCTTCGACGACAAAAAAACCGTTGCGCAGGCGCTCAAGGATGCCGAAGGCAAAGTGGGCGGGCCGATCAAGATCGCCGGGTTCGTGCGCTACGCGCTCGGCGAGGGCATCGAAAAGCGCGAAAGCGATTTCGCCGCGGAGGTCGCGGCCGCCGCCGGACAGAGTTAATGGCGGCTCCGCGCATGATCCCGAAAAGTGGAAACCGGTTTTCGGAAAAGATCGTGTGTAAAAATGAGGATCGCAACGCATGAGTGATCCGCTCTACCGACGCGTCATCGTCAAGTTGTCTGGCGAGGCGCTCACCGGCGCTAACGGATTCGGCATCGACCAGAAGATGGTCGAAACGCTCGCTGCGGATCTTGCGGCGACGGCATCGCTCGGGGTCGAACTCGGTGTCGTGGTGGGCGGCGGCAACATCTTCCGCGGTGTCGAAGTGTCCGAGCGCGGCGTGCCGCGGCCGGTGGGCGACACCATGGGCATGCTGGCAACGGTGATGAATTGCCTGGTGCTGGAAGCCGCGATCGAGCGCGCGGGGCGCGAAGCGCGCACGCTGTCGGCGCTGGCCATGACCGCGGTCTGCGAGACCTATAACCGCAAGCGCGCGATGAAAAATCTCGGCAAGGGCCGCGTCGTGCTGCTGGCCGCCGGGACCGGCAATCCGTATTTCACCACCGACACCACCGCCGTGCTGCGCGCGGCCGAACTCGAATGCCAGGCCGTGCTTAAGGCCACCAATGTGGATGGGGTCTACACCGCGGATCCGAAGAAAGACCCGAAAGCCCAGCGCTACGAGAAACTCGGTCACCAGGAGGCGATTGAGAAGCACTTGCGGGTCATGGATTCGACCGCCTTCGCGCTTGCCCGGGAAAACCACATGCCTATCATCGTCTTCTCAATCGCCGACAAAGGCGCCATCGAGGCCGTGTTACGCGGCAAGGGCCGCTCGACCGTGATCGGCTAGACGCGGCTTGTGCCTTTGACATAGCGGCATCGTGTTCGGGGGATCGCCATGACAAACGCAACGCACGATATCAACGAGATCAAGCGCCGCATGCAAGGCGCCAGCGCCGTCCTGAAGACGGAATTGTCCGGTCTGCGCACCGGCCGCGCCTCTGCCCACATGCTCGATCCGGTCATGGTCGACGCCTACGGCGCGCAGATGCCGCTCATTCAAGTGGCCAGCGTCACCATCCCGGAACCGCGGCTGATCGCCGTCAATGTCTGGGACCGCTCGCTGGTACACGCGGTGGAAAAGGCCATCGTCAATTCCAACCTGGGCCTGTCGCCGGCGACCGAAGGACAGGTGCTGCGCCTGCGCATCCCCGAACTCAACGAGGAACGGCGCAAGGAGTTGGTCAAGGTCGCGCATAAATATGCCGAAACCGCGCGCGTGGCCGTGCGCCACGTGCGCCGCGACGCCATGGACGTGATCAAGAAGCTGGAAAAGGACCACAAAATAAGCAAAGACGACCACGACCAATTTTCCGCCGATATTCAAAAGGCGACCGATGCCGGGATCACCGAGATCGACCACCTGCTGGCGGCCAAGGAGAAGGAAATCCTCACCGTCTGAGGCTGCGGGGGCTGGTCCAGAATTAAGGCGGTCCCGAGCTTAAACCCGGCTTGAAACCGGTTTTCGGACAAGATCAGGCGCAAGGATAGTGTTACGTCAGGATCCTGAGTCATTTTGAAACCGTGCGGCTTAAAGACAATGCCCGAGGCCGAAGTTCCGCATAGCGCCACGCCGCCGTTCGAGCGGGCGCCGCGGCACGTCGGCATCATCATGGACGGCAACGGCCGCTGGGCGGCGGCGCGCAGCCTGCCGCGCGCGGAGGGCCACCGCCGTGGGGTCGAGGCGCTGCGGCGGATTATCCGCGCGGCGAGCGAGATCGGCATCAAATTCATCACCATCTTTTCCTTCAGCGCGGAGAACTGGTCGCGGCCGGCTAACGAAGTTGGCGAACTGATGGGCCTGCTGCGCCGCTTCATCCGCAACGATCTCGCGGAGTTGCACCGCAGCGGGGTGCGCGTGCGCGTGATCGGCGAGCGCAACGATCTCGATCCGGATATCGGCCGATTGCTGGTGGAGGCGGAAGAGCTCACCAAGAACAACGACGGTCTTACTTTGGTGGTGGCCTTCAATTATGGCGCGCGCCAGGAAATCACCCGCGCGGCGCAACGCATCGCCGAGCAGGTGGCGGAAGGCAGCCTCAAGCCCGCCGACATCAGCATGGAAACCCTCGGCGCCTTCCTCGACGCGCCGGACATCCCCGATCCCGACCTCATCATCCGCACCAGCGGCGAGCAGCGGCTGTCGAATTTTCTGCTCTGGCAGTCGGCCTATAGCGAACTGGTTTTCGTGCCGACCTATTGGCCCGATTTCGACCGCTCGGCGCTTGAGGCGGCGATCCGCGAGTATCAGCAGCGCGAGCGCCGGTTCGGCGGCCTGGTCGCGAAGACCGGGTCCTGATCCGTGCCCGATGCAGACCCCGTTTCTGGACCAAACGACGCCGTCGCGGTGCCGTCTGTGAACAACCTCACGCTGCGTGTCGCTTCGGCGGCCGTGCTGGGGCCGCTGGCGCTCGTTACGGCCTATCTCGGCGGTTGGCCCTTCGCGCTGTTTTGGGGCCTCGCCGGTGTCGCCGTTTTATGGGAATGGACCACGCTGGTCGCCGGCCCTAATCACCGGCTGATGTTATCGGCATGCGGCAGTGCGATCGCGGTGGCGGCCATGGTGGCTTGGCTGGGCCGTCCAGTGACGGCGATCTTGCTGGTTGGCCTGGGTGTCCTTGCGGCCCTCGTTTTCGCGCCGCGTAAGCGGCGGCTGTGGATTACCGCGGGCATCGGCTATGCCGGTTCCATGTTGCTCGCGCCGATGCTGCTGCGCGCCGATGATATCCATGGGTTTCTGGCGATGGTGCTGTTGTTCGCGGTGGTTTGGACGACCGACGTGCTTGGATATTTTGCCGGCCGCGCCTTCGGCGGACCGAAACTGATGCCGGCGGTCAGCCCGAAAAAAACCTGGTCCGGTGCCATCGCCGGCACGTTCGGCGCCATGATCGTCGCGATCCTCATCGCCGCCTTGTTCGGCTCATTCAACAGCGCGGCAATAGCCCTTATCGCGCTGCTGCTGTCGGTGGTCGCGCAACTTGGCGACCTCATGGAATCCTGGGTCAAACGCCAATTCGGCGCCAAGGATGCGAGCCAACTCATTCCAGGCCATGGCGGCGTGATGGACCGACTCGACGGCTTCTGGGCTGCCGCGCTCCTCGGCTGTCTGATCGGACTCGCGCGCGGCGGTTTCGACGCGCCCGCGCGCGGCCTGCTGGTGTGGTGACAACATGACGGTACCCGGTATCGCCCGCTCAAAATCTTCGCCCGCAGCGGAAGTGCGCAGCATCACCATTCTCGGCGCTACCGGCTCGATCGGCGCCAGCACGATCGATCTGATCAAGCGCGCGCCGGACCGTTATCGCGTCGAGGCGATCAGCGCCCGGCGCAGCGCGGCTGCGCTCGCAAAAATCGCCCGCGAAGTGAACGCGCGATTGGCCGTGGTAGCTGATCCGGCGGCTTACGGTGATCTGAAGGACGCCCTGGCCGGCAGCGGCATCGAAGCGGCAGCGGGCGAGGGCGGTCTGCTCGAAGCCGCGCAACGTCCGGCCGATTGGCTGATGGCGGCGATCAGCGGCGCGGTCGGACTGAAGCCCACGCTGGCTGCGATCGAACGCGGTGCCACCGTCGCCCTCGCCAACAAGGAATGTCTGGTTTGCGCTGGCGGCTTGTTCATGCGGCGCGCGGCTATCGCCGGCGCCACCGTGCTGCCGGTCGATAGCGAGCACAATGCCATATTCCAGGCGCTCGGCGCCGGCCCGCGCGAAGACGTCAAGCGCATCATCTTGACCGCGTCGGGCGGTCCGTTCCGTACCTGGTCGCTGGACGCGATCAAGGCAGCGACGCCGGAACAGGCGCTGCGACATCCGAACTGGTCGATGGGTCCGAAGATCACCATCGATTCCGCGAGCCTGATGAACAAAGGCCTCGAAGTGATCGAGGCGTATCATCTGTTCGCGCTCAAGCCGGAAGAGATCGACGTGCTGGTCCATCCGCAATCGGTGGTGCACGGGCTGGTCGAGTTCAGGGACGGCTCGGTCGTGGCCCAGCTCGGCTCTCCGGACATGCGCATCCCGATCGCGCATTGTCTGGCCTGGCCGCGGCGGATCGACGGCCCGGCGGCCCGGCTCGATCTCGCGCGCGTGCGCGACCTCACTTTCGAGGCCCCCGACCTCGTTCGCTTCCCGGCGCTCGCTCTGGCGCGGCGCGCGCTACAGACCGGCGGCGCGGCACCAACCGTCTTTAATGCCGCCAATGAAGTCGCGGTCGGTGAATTCCTCGCCCGACGCATCGGGTTCCCCGCGATTACGGCGCTGGTGGACGCGACGCTCGATGCCGCCGCGGGGCGTGGGCTGCTGGCGGAGCCCGCCGATATCGATGCCGCGCTCGCCGTTGACCATAATGCGAGAAGTTTAGCCTTGGCCCTCTTGCCCGAAATTGCCGTAAAGTCATCCTAGTAACGTTTGTTAACGACGTGGACACGAAACCGGCGGGACGAGGGCGCGATGAGTATGGATATTATTGGGGGCCTGGGCGCGTTTGGTGGCCATCTTGTCGGCTATCTGGTGCCTTTCCTGTTTGTATTGACAATTGTTGTTTTCTTTCATGAGCTTGGCCATTTTTTGGTGGCCCGCGCATGCGGTATCAAAGTATTGGTTTTCTCGATCGGTTTCGGTCCCGAAATCGTCGGCTTTTACGACCGCTATGGCACGCGCTGGAAAATCTCGGCGGTGCCGCTCGGCGGCTATGTGAAGTTCTTCGGCGACGAGAATGCGGCGAGCGTGCCCGACCACGAGGCCGCTGCCGCGATGAGCGAGGCCGAGAAAGAGGTCAGCTTTATCCACAAGCCGGTCGCGCCGCGCGCTGCCGTGGTGGTGGCCGGACCAGCCGCGAATTTCATTCTGGCGATCGCCATTTTCGCCGGCGTCTTCATGACGGTCGGCAAGCAGACCACCAGCGCCCGCGTCGACACGGTGCAGCCGGCGAGCGCCGCGCAGGCGGCCGGTTTCATGCCAGGCGACCTGGTGGTGGCGATCGATGGAACCAAAATCGACAACTTTTCCGACATGCAGCGTATCGTCAGTGTGAGCGCGGGAGAGACGCTCAACATCGAGGTCGAGCGTGGCGGCGTACATGTCACGCTGAAAGCTACGCCTCAGCTCAGAGAACTCAAGGACAATTTCGGCAATAAGCACCGGCTCGGCGTGCTCGGTATCAGCCGGTCGATGGCGCCTGGCGATATCAAGACGCAGAAGATGGGGCCCGTGCAGGCCGTCGCCGAAGGCGCACGGGAAACCTGGTTCGTGGTCGACCGCACGCTGTCCTACATCGGCGGCGTGTTCACCGGCCGCGAGGCGGCTGACCAGCTTGGCGGCCCCATTCGTATCGCGCAGGTATCCGGCGAGGTCGCGTCAGTCGGCTTTGTCGCCCTCATCCACCTGACCGCTGTGCTGTCGATTTCGATCGGCCTTCTGAATTTGTTCCCTATCCCGCTACTCGATGGCGGTCACCTTTTGTTCTATGCGATCGAGGCGATTCGCGGTCGGCCATTGTCGGAGCGCGCGCAGGAGGTCGGATTCCGGATTGGCTTGGCGATCGTCGTGATGTTGATGATATTTGCAACGTTTAATGACATTCTGCGTCTGGCGACCTCCTAGAGCGTGTCCTTCGGGCAACTTTATGAGGGGAAAGGGAAAGTTGGGCTGCCAGTTTCGTTTGCAGTGCCTCTAAAACGCTGTACAAAGCTGGCTAAAGCTTGCCTAACGGTCGGCGGACTCCGCGGCGGGGACGATTGCTGGGGTTAATAAAAGGCGCGTAGCGCATGGAATTTGGTGTGCGGATTTTACGGGGACTGGCCGTCTGCTGTTTGGTCCTCGGGGGTACCCTTGTCGGTGCCGGGACTCTGGTCGTGGCGTCGGCAGGCGTCGCGGCTGCCCAGTCCGCCAGTTCCATCGTCGTGCAGGGCAACCGCCGGGTCGAAGCCGAAACGGTGAGGTCTTATTTCAAGGCGGGCCCGGGCGGCCAGGTTGGCCCCGCGCAGATCGACGACGCCATCCACGCGCTCTACGCCACTGGCCTGTTCGAGGACGTGCATCTCAGTCACGAGAACGGGCGCCTGGTCGTCAGCGTGGTCGAAAACCCGGTGATCGATCGCGTCGCCTTCGAGGGCAACAAAAAAGCCAAGGACGAACAGCTTAAGGCCGAAGTTCAGTCGAAGCCGCGCGGCACTCTGTCGAAGCCGATGGTACAGGCCGACGTGCAGCGGATCATCGAGATCTATCACCGTAGCGGCCGCTTCGATGTGTCGGTCGATCCGAAGATCATCGAACTGCCAAACAATCGCGTCGATCTGGTGTTCGAGATCAAGGAAGGCCAGAAGACCGGGGTGAAGGATATTCGCTTCGTCGGCATCCATGCATTCTCGACCGGCCGTCTGAAAGACGTGATCAAGACGACCGAGAGCAATTTGCTCAGCTTCCTGCAGACCACCGACATCTACGACCCCGACCGCGTGGAGGCGGACCGCGACCTGTTGCGCAGATTCTATCTCAAGCACGGCTATGCCGACGTGCGGATCGTGTCGGCGGTCGGCGAATACGACCCAGCCAAGAAGGGCTTTATCGTCACGTTCACCATCGACGAAGGCAGCCAATATCACATCGGCACCGTCGACGTGGTGTCGAACGTACACGCGCTCGATCCGGCTTCGCTGCGCGGTAGCCTCAAGATTAGCGCAGGCAGCGTCTACAACGCCGACCTGGTCGAGAAGAGCGTCGAATCGATGACGATCGAGGCGGCCAGGCACGGCTACGCTTTTGCCGCCGTGCGCCCGCGCGGCGATCGCAACTTCGAGAAGAAGATCATCAATCTCACTTTCGTGGTCGAGGAAGGCACCCGCGCCTATATCGAGCGCATCAATATTATCGGCAATACGCGCACCCGCGACTACGTGATCCGCCGCGAATTCGATATCGGCGAGGGCGATGCCTACAATCGCGCGCTGATCGACCGCGCCGAGCGCCGCCTGAAGAATTTGAACTACTTTAAGACGGTCAAGATCACCAATGAGCCCGGCTCCGCGCCCGACCGCGTCGTCATCAATGTCAACGTCGAAGAGCAGTCGACCGGCGAGTTTACGATCTCGGGCGGCTACTCCACCGCCGACGGCTTCCTGGCCGAGGTCAGCGTCGCCGACCGCAACCTCATGGGCCGCGGCCAATACGCCAAGGCGTCGGTGAGCTACGGCCAGTACAATCGCGGCTTTGGCCTTTCGTTTGTCGAGCCCTATCTGCTCGGCTACCGCATGGCCGGCGGCATCGACTTATTCGGGCGGCAAACGTTGGCGACGTCGTACGTATCGTACAACACGCAGACGGTCGGCGTGAACTTGAAGTTAGGCTTTGCGCTATCGGAGGAACTGTCGTTCACGCCGCGCTATTCGATCTTCCAGCAGGAAGTCTCGCTGCCGGATTATTTAAACAACTGTCTGACTACTCCAACCGGGACTTCGATGTTTGGCGGCGCAACGCCGCCTGCCGGATATACCGTTCACGCTTTCCCGGTCGTGCCAGGGGATGAATGCTACTCCGACGGCGAAGCGACGCTCCCGGTGCGTATCGAGCTGTCCAATGGTCCTGTCATCGAGTCGATCGTCGGCTATTCGCTGGCCTATAACACGCTCGACAACAACAAGTCTCCCACCAGTGGTCTTTACGCCGAAATCAAGCAGGACATTGCCGGCGTCGGCGGCAACGTGAACTACATCCGGTCGTCGGCCGAAGCGCGCAACTATTACGAGATCTTCCCCGACGTGGTCGGCGTGCTCAAGCTGCAAGGCGGTCATCTCGCCGGCTGGGGCGGCAAAGACCTGCGCATGCTCGACAACTTCCAGATGGGGCCGAATCTGGTGCGCGGCTTCGCGCCCTCTGGCATCGGTCCGCGTGACCTGACACCGGGTAGCACCAATGACGCGCTCGGCGGCACCATGTTCTGGGGCGCCAGCTTCGAGGCGCAGACGCCGCTTTACTTCCTGCCGAAGGAAATCGGCATCAAGGTCGCCGCCTTCGCCGACGCCGGCTCGCTGTGGAATTACAAATCGGAAACCTCTTGGGCCGTGACCGGCGAAACTTTGCAGGTCGCCGATTCGCCGATGGTTCGCTCGTCGGTCGGCATGGGTCTCATCTGGGATTCCCCGCTCGGGCCGCTGCGGTTTGATTTTGCCTATGCCCTGACCAAGGCGAGCTACGACCGTACGCAGTTCTTCCGGTTCAGCGGCGGCACGAAGTTCTGACCTTGACCGCGGGTCGGCGGCACGGAACTGGCGGCATGAGCGAGCCGGTATTCCAACGACACACGCGGGGTCTCACGCTGGCTGAGATCGCCGCCTTGACCGGCGCCGAGCTTCCGGACGCCGCTGCGGCGTGCTCCATCAGCAATATTGCGTCGCTCGATCGCGCGGCGCCGTGCGATCTGAGTTTTCTCGACAACGCCCGGTTTGCCGATGCGGCCGCGTTGACCCACGCCGGGGCTTGCCTGACGACCGCGGCGCTCGCGCGTGGTTTGCCGGCCCGCGTCGTCGCGCTCGTGGTGCCGGCGCCTTTTCGTGCTTTCGTTGTGGTCGCGCGCGAGCTGTTCCCGCATGCGCTGCGGCCGTCTTCGCTCTATGCGGCGGACGTTGCGGCAGGCGCGCATGTACATCCAACCGCCCGCCTGGAAAGCGGCGTCACGCTGGAACCCGGCGCGGTCGTCGGGCCGGGCGCCGAGATCGGCGCCGGTACCGTGATAGGCGCCAATGGCGTGGTCGGTTCCGAAGTCCGGATCGGCCGCGAGTGCGCGATCGGCGCCGGCACAGCGATCAGCAATGCTCTGATCGGCGATCGGGTCATCGTTCATGGCGGCTGCCAGATCGGCCAGGACGGCTTCGGCTTTATGATGAACGGCAAAGGCAATCTCAAGATCCCGCAGATCGGGCGCGTCATCGTCCAGGACGATGTGGAAATCGGCGCAGGTACCACCATCGACCGCGGTTCGATACGCGATACGGTGATTGGCGAGGGCACCAAGATCGACAACTTGGTGCAAGTAGGCCACAATGTCAGCGTCGGCAGGCATTGCGTTTTGGTGGCGCAAACGGGTATCTCGGGCTCGTCGACGCTGGAAGATTTTGTGGTGTTGGGAGCGCGCGCCGGTGCGGACACCAACGTCACGATCGGCGAGGGGGCGCATATTGCCGGGACCAGCATCGTCCATGGTGACGTGCCGGCCGGTGCGCGCTGGGGAGGGACGCCGGCCAAACCGGTGACTCTGTGGTTCCGCGAGATGACGATCCTCGCAAGACTCGCGCGCCAATACAGTGCCAACAAGTCGGCAGCAAAAGAGTGAGGCGGCTGTCATGGATGAAATGGTCACCAAGCTTGAAGCGGCTGATATCGCGGTGGTGCTCAAGATGCTGCCGCACCGCTATCCATTTCTCATGGTCGACCGGGTCATCGACATTGACGGCGACGACCATGGCATCGGCATCAAGAACGTTACGATCAACGAGCCGCATTTCATGGGACACTTTCCCGAAAATCCGGTGTTCCCGGGCGTCTTGATGATCGAAGGCATGGCTCAGACGGCGGGCGTGCTGTGCATCGCCAAGCTCCGCTTGGCGCGGCCAAAATCGGTGTTTTTCCTAACCATCGACAAGGCCAAGTTCCGTAAACCGGTGGTGCCCGGTGACACCATCGAATACCACATGCGCAAGATCGCCCAGCGCAAGTCCATGTGGTGGTTTGGCGGCCTTGCCAAAGTCGCCGGCCGCATCGTTGCCGAGGCGGAAGTCGGCGCCATGATTGTCGACAGATGAGTGCAAGCATGATCGATCCCTCGGCGCGGATCGAGGCGACGGCGGTGATCGGACTTGACGTTACGGTCGGCCCCTATTGCACTATCGGCCCGCATGTGACGGTCGGCGACGGCTGCCGGCTCGACGCGCATGTCAACCTCACCGGCCATACCACGATCGGCGCGCGTACCGTCATCCGTCCCTTCGCCTCGCTCGGTTCTCCGCCGCAATCGGTGCACTATCATGGCGGCCCGACCCGGCTCATGATCGGCGCCGACTGCGATATCCGCGAGAACGTTACTATGAACACCGGCACCGAGGATGGCGGCGGCGTCACCGAGGTCGGCGACCGATGCTTTTTCATGGTTGGCTCGCATGTCGGGCACGATTGCAAGGTCGGCAGCAATGTCGTGGTCGCGAACAACACCTTGTTGGCCGGCCACGTCAGCGTCGGCGATTATGTCGTATTCGGCGGCGGCGCGGCGGTGCGCCAATTCGTTCGTATCGGTGAAGGTGTCATGATCGTGGGTTTGAGCGGCGTGCGCGCCGACGTGATCCCGTGGGGCACGGTGCAGGGACCGCTTGCCAATCTCGTCGGCCTCAACGTCATCGGTATGCGCCGGCGCGGGTTTTCCAAAGCGGATATCCACCGTTACCGGGAAGCCTACAGTGCGCTGTTTTTCGGCAGCGGAGAATTCCGCGCCCGGCTCGAGCACGTCGCCGCCGATTTTGGTGGGGACCCGCAGGTCGGAAAAATGATCGACTTCATCCGCGCTGGAAAACGACCGCTGACCATGGCCGGTAAACGCCGCGAGGCCGACGAGGACGCATGACCACCGCGCCGGCTACTCCGGAAGGCCCGCTCGCGATCATTTGCGGCGGCGGCAGCCTGCCCTTGACGGTTGCGGAATCTGTCACCAAACGTGGCCGGCCGGTCGTGCTGTTTCCGTTACGCGGCGCCGCCGAGGGCGATACGCTCGACCGCTTTCCTCATCACCGGATGTATATCGGTCAGTTGGGGAGATTTTTTCGCTTGGCGCGCGCCGAAGGCTGCCGCGAGGTGGTCTTTATTGGGGCACTGGTGCGGCCGTCGATCTGGCAGGTGCATCCCGATCTCAAGGGTCTGACGTTCCTGTTGCAAGTCCTCGCCGCATACCGAGGCGGCGACAATCATCTCCTGTCGGGCATGGGCAATTTGCTCGAACAGCAGGGCTTCACATTGCGCGGCGCGCATGAAGTGGCGCCGGAAATTCTGGTGCCGGAAGGCGCGCTCGGGAGCCGGCAGCCGTTGGAGCGCGACCGTGCCGATATCGACTTGGGTCTTGAATATCTGCGCGCCACCGGTTCGTTCGATGTGGGCCAGGCAGTCGTCGTCGTCGGCAAACACGTGCTGGCGGTCGAGGCCGCCGAGGGCACCGATCAGATGCTCGCCCGTATCGTGGAGATGCGCGCCAATGGGCGCGTGCGAGCCGCGGCGGGCAGCGGCGTACTGGTGAAGGCGCCGAAGCACGGCCAGGACCAACGTTTCGACCTGCCGTCGATCGGTCCACGCACGGTCGAAGGGGTCGTTCGCGCCGGGCTTGCCGGCATCGCGGTGACGGCGGGCTCGACCATCGTTGCCGAGCCGGAACGGCTGATCGCGGCGGCCGACCGTGCTAATATTTTCGTGATCGGCACGCCTGCCGAGAGCAAGCGATGAGCCGCGCGTCAGCGCCGCATGTGTTTTTGGTGGCGGGCGAGGATTCCGGCGACCGGCTGGGTGCCGCACTGATTGCCGCCATCAAGAAACGCGCGCCGGACGCGCGATTTTCGGGTGTCGGCGGCCCTCAGATGGCCGCAAAAGGGGTGCCCAGTCGTTTTCCGCTCGGCGACCTTGCGATCGTCGGTATTGCCGCAATAGCGATAGGCCTGCCGAAAATTTTGCGGCGCATCCGCCAAACGGCCGACACTGTCATCGCGGCTAAGCCGGATGTCCTGGTGATTATCGACAGCCCGGAATTCACCCATCGTGTGGCGCGGCGCGTGCGCGCGCGTGCGCCGGCGATCCCGATCGTCGACTATGTGTGTCCTTCGGTGTGGGCGTGGCGGCCGGGCCGAGCACGCGGCATGCGCGCTTACGTCGATCATGTGCTGGCGCTGTTGCCGTTCGAGCCGGCGGCACTGCGGCGATTGGACGGACCGACTTGCAGCTTCGTCGGACATCCGCTGAGCGAACGGGCCGCGCAGTTGCGCCCGAGCCCCGACGAGGCGCTCCGGCGGCTGGCGGATCCGCCGCGGCTACTGGTGCTGCCGGGCAGCCGCGCGAGCGAAGTCCGTCGGATGGCGGGCGTATTCGGCGAGGCCGCGGCGCTAGCCGCCGTGCGTGCCGGCGGGCTTGAGGTGGTCGTGCCATCGGTGCCCCGGCTTGCGGACGCGGTGAAGGCAGCGGTTGCGTCCTGGCGCATCCCGGCCCGGGTAGTAATCGAGCCGGACGAAAAAGATGCGGTATTTCGTACGGCACGCGCGGCGCTGACCAAGTCCGGCACTTCGACGCTCGAATTGGCGGTCGCCGGCATCCCGATGGTGGCCGCCTATAAGGTGCCGCTGTTCGAGGAGGCGGTCGGCCGCCTGTTGATCAAGGTTCAAAGCGTAATCTTGGCCAACCTGGTCCTGGGAGAGAACGTGGTGCCGGAGTTCCTGCAACGGGACGTTACGGCCGAGCGCCTGGCCGCGGCCCTGACACCGCTGCTGAGCGACGCTCCGGAGCGCCGCCAGCAAACCACAGCCTTCGCCCGGCTCGATGCAATCATGGAAATCGGCAAGGCCGTCCCCAGCGACCGCGCCGCCGCCGTGGTCCTTGCTTGCGCAGGTGCCTCGCGCCAACCGCGACGCGAAACAGTGGCATCCGCCCCGCCAACAGCGTAGTTTGCCTCGTTCGGTCCCATGGACCTATGCCATGACCGTTAACTGGAATAGCCGCCTTTGACCATTGCCGCCCGCGCCTCGATCACCGCAGTCCATGGCTACCTTCCGCCGGATTTGCTCACCAATTCGGAACTGGCGCGCATGGTGGACACCAGCGACGCCTGGATCGTCGAACGCACCGGCATCAAGGAACGCCACATTCAAAAGGGCGAGGGGCTCGGCACTTCGCATATGGCGGCGGAAGCGGTGCGCGGCCTGCTGCAGAAGACCGGCACCAAGCCCGAAGAAATCGACCTCTTGATCTGTGCTACCACCACGCCGGACATGCAGTTTCCGTCGACCGCCAACATCATCTGCGACATGGTCGGCATCAAAAATATCGGCTCGTTCGACGTGCAGGCGGCCTGCTCCGGCTTTCTCTATTCGCTCACCATCGCATCGCAATTCATCGCCAACGGCGCCGCGCGCAAAATAGTCGTGGTGGGCGCCGACAAGATGTCGTCGATCATCGACTATACCGATCGCGCGACTTGCGTGCTGTTCGGCGACGCCGCCGGCGCCGTGCTGTTGGAGCCGAGCGTCGACGGGACCGGCATCATGGATGCGCTGATCCGGTCCGACGGTTCGGGCATGATCCATCTGCATCAGAAAGCAGGCGGCAGCCGCATGCCGGCGACACTCGAGACGGTGGCCAACCGCCTGCACTATGTGCATCAGGAGGGCGCGGCGGTCTACAAGTTCGCCATCGCCAAGATGGCGGAAGTCGCCAATGAAATCATGTCGCGCAACAATCTGCGCGCCAACATGATCGATTGGCTGGTGCCGCACCAAGCCAACAAGCGCATCATCGAATCGACGGCCGAGCGCATGGGCCTGCCGATGGAGCGCGTGATGGTGACCATTCAAAAATACGGCAACACGACGAATGCGACGATTCCGCTATGCCTGTGGGACTACGAGCCGAAACTGAAGCGCGGCGACCGCATGCTGCTCGCCGCCTTTGGCGGTGGCTTCACCTGGGCTGGCGTCTATGTGCAATGGGCTTATGACGGCGCCAGCGCGCCCATGCTCAACGGCAAGGGCGCAAACGGAAAGGGCGGCTGAACCAGCCGCCCTTCGTTGCAAGCAATCCCGGAAAGTCTATTTCCGTCGCGAAATTGGCACGTAATCGCGCTGCGTAGCGCCGGTATAGAGCTGGCGCGGACGGCCGATCTTCTGCTTCGGATCCTCGATCATTTCCTTCCACTGCGCGATCCAGCCCACGGTACGGGCCACAGCAAAAAGCACGGTGAACATGGTGGTCGGGAAGCCCATCGCCTTGAGCGTGATGCCCGAGTAGAAGTCGATATTCGGATAGAGCTTCTTTTCGATGAAGTATTCGTCATGCAGCGCAATCCGCTCCAGCTCCATGGCAACGTCGAGCAGCGGGTCGTCCTTGATGCCGAGTTCGGTCAAGACCTCGTGGCAGGTCTTCTGCATGATCTTGGCGCGCGGGTCGTAGTTCTTGTAGACGCGATGGCCGAAACCCATCAGGCGGTAAGAGTTCCTTCGGGTCCTTGGCTCGCTTGATGAATTCCGGAATGCGGTCGACTGTGCCGATTTCGCGCAGCATATTGAGGGCCGCTTCGTTGGCGCCGCCATGGGCGGGTCCCCAGAGGCAGGCGCAGCCGGCAGCGATGCAGGCGAACGGATTGGCGCCGGATGAGCCGGCGAGCCGCACCGTCGAGGTCGACGCGTTCTGCTCGTGGTCGGCATGCAGGATGAAAATGCGATCCATCGCGCGCGCCAGCACCTTGTTGGGCTTGTATTCCTCCGTCGGCACCGCGTAGCACATGCGCAGGAAATTGGTGGAATAGTCGAGATCGTTCTTCGGATAAACGAACGGCTGGCCAACCGAATATTTGTAGGCCATGGCGGCCAAGGTAGGCACTTTCGCGATCATGCGTATCGACGCGATCATGCGTTGATACGGGTCCGAGATGTCGGTGGAGTCATGGTAGAACGCCGACAGTGCGCCGATGCAGCCGGTCATTACCGCCATCGGATGCGCGTCGCGCCGGAAGCCCTGGAAAAACCGGGCCATCTGCTCGTGCACCATCGTGTGCCGCGTGACGGTATAGTCGAAGTCGGCTTTCTGCTGCGGTGTCGGTAGTTCGCCGTAGAGCAGCAGGTAGCAAGTCTCCAGGAAGTCGCCATGCTCGGCGAGTTGATCGATCGGATAGCCGCGATAGAGCAGGACGCCCACGTCGCCATCGATATAGGTGATCTTTGACTCGCAGCTTGCCGTCGATGTGAAACCGGGGTCGTAGGTGAACATGCCGCTCTCGCCGTAGAGCTTGGCGATGTCGATCACCTCAGGGCCGATGGTGCCGTCGTAGACCGGGAAATCCCAGTTCTTGTTGCCTACGGTGATGGTGCCGGTTTTCTTCTTGGCGTCCGTCTTGGCGTCCATGGTCAAACCCTCGATTTAGAGGCGAGCGGTGAGTGCGGGATACGTTAAGGCCGGGAGCCGAGGCGCCGGGTAGACGACGCGCGGCTCCGGCCGCGTTTTGGGTAGCTCATCCCTGTGTGCGCTGCAAGATAGCCTATCGGTAGGCAGTCTAAGGTACATCGGGGCACGGCGTTTAGACATAGATCAAGCCACTGCGGCGGAGGGTGTGGGCTATAAACAGAAGGTGAGTCTTTAGCCCACCTGATCCCGCAAACGGGCCAGGCTCTCATCCTTGCCCAGGACGGCCAGAACGTCGAAAATTGGTGGTGAAGTAGTGCGCGCGGTCAATGCGGCCCGTAGTGGCTGGGCCACGGCGCCGAGCTTGAGGCCGGAACGCTCGGCAAAACCACGCACGACACTCTCGACAGTCTGCGCGTTCCATTCGAAAACGGCGGCCAATTCCGACAACAGGGCGGCTGTCACGGATTTGGCCTCTGGCGTCAGCAGGGCCTTCGCCTGATCGTTCAAATCGAGCGGACGGCTGGCCCAGAGAAACCGTGTTGCATCAAATAGTTCGACTAAAGTCTTGGCGCGCTCTTTCAAGGCCGGCATGGCGGTGAGCAGCATGTCGCGCAGCGCCGGTGTCATCTTGCCGGCGAGTTCCTGGCCGCCAGCAATATGCGGCAGCAGATCTTCCAACTGAGTAATTAGATCGGCGTCGGCGCTCGCCCGAATGTAGTGGCCGTTGAGATTTTCCAGTTTGGCGAAATCGAAACGCGCCGGGGAACGGCCGATCTGCGGCAGATCGAAAGCGGCGATCATCTCCTCGGTGGTAAAAATCTCCTGATCGCCATGGGCCCAACCGAGGCGGACCAGGTAATTGCGCATGGCCGCCGGCAGGTAGCCCATAGCCCGGTAGGCATCGACGCCGAGTGCGCCGTGGCGCTTGGACAGCTTGGAGCCGTCCGATCCGTGAATCAGCGGGATATGTGCCATGGTCGGCACGTTCCAGCCGAGCGCTTCGTAGATATGCTTCTGCCGGGCGCCATTGGTCAGATGGTCGTCGCCGCGGATGATGTGGGTGACGTTCATGTCGTGGTCGTCCACCACGACGGCCAACATGTAAGTGGGGTTGCCGTCGGAGCGCAGCAGCACTAGATCGTCGAGGTCGGAATTCTGCCAGACCACGCGGCCTTGCACCTGGTCCTCGATCACGGTCTCCCCGGTGAGCGGCGCGCGCAGCCGGATCACCGGCTTGACGCCAGGCGGCGCCTCAGATGGGTCGCGGTCGCGCCAGCGCCCATCATAGAGCTTGGAGCGGCCCTCGCGGCGCGCCGCCTCACGCATCTCGGTCAGCTCCTCGGGACTGGCGTAGCAGCGGTAAGCCTTGCCGGCGGCCAGCAGTTGTTCGACGATCTGGCGGTGACGCGCCGCGCGCGAAAACTGGAACACGATCTCGCCGTCCCAGCTCAGTCCCAGCCAGGTCAGGCCGTCGATGATGGCCGCGATAGCGGCGGCGGTCGAACGCTCGCGGTCGGTGTCCTCGATCCGCAGCAGCATCTTGCCGCCGTACCGGCGCGCGTAGAGCCAGTTGAACAGCGCGGTACGGCCGCCGCCGATATGCAGAAAGCCGGTGGGCGACGGCGCAAAACGGGTGACGACGGGCTCGCTCATCGCGGCCCCTCTACCATAAATGCCGTGGAAATTGTCAGTGCAATTGACATTGAGCCGAATGGCACGTCATGGCATAGGCGGGTTAGACTTGAAGGTTGAAGAAGCATGGCGACCGACGATAAGGCAAGCGGGGCTTCTGCCGAATTAGGGGGCGTTGGCACCCTGACAGCGGACGCGATTGTCGTAGACTTTATTCGCCAAATTGTCAGGGCCGATCTCGACGCCGGACGCGTCAAGAGCGTGGTCACCCGCTTTCCGCCCGAGCCGAACGGCTATCTGCACATTGGCCACGCCAAGTCGATCTGCCTGAACTTCGGCATTGCTCAGGAAGTCGGCGGTCGCTGCCATCTGCGTTTCGACGACACCAACCCGGCCAAGGAAGAGCAGGAATATATCGACGCCATCGAGCGCGACGTGCGTTGGCTCGGCTTCGACTGGGGCAAGCACCTCTACCACGCCTCCGACTATTTCGAGCGCCTCTACGGCTGGGCGGAAGACCTGGTCCGCGCCGGCAAGGCCTATGTGGACGATCAGACGCACGAGCAGATCCGCATCAACCGCGGCACGCTCACCGAGCCCGGCAAGAACAGCCCATTCCGCGAGCGTCCGGTGGACGAGAATCTCGACCTGTTCCGCCGCATGCGCGCAGGCGAGTTTCCCAATGGCACGCGCGTGCTGCGCGCCAAGATCGACATGGCATCGGGCAACATCAATCTGCGCGATCCGGTGCTCTATCGCATCCTCAACGCGCCGCATCCGCGCACCGGAACCAGCTGGAAGATCTACCCGAGCTACGACTTCGCGCACGGACAGTCCGATGCCATCGAGGGCATCACCCATTCGGTCTGCACGCTCGAATTCGAGGACCATCGCCCGCTCTACGACTGGTTCATCGCCAATCTCGATGTGCCGTCAAAGCCGCATCAGTACGAATTTGCCCGCCTCAATCTTACGTACACCGTGCTGTCCAAGCGCGTGCTCACCTTGCTGGTGCGCGACGGCCACGTCACGGGCTGGGACGATCCGCGCATGCCGACGATCGCCGGTTTGCGCCGACGCGGCGTGCCGCCGGAAGCGATCCGCGATTTTATCAAGCGCATCGGCGTCGCCAAGGCCAACAGCCTGGTCGACGTCGGCATGTTCGAATTCTCAGTGCGCGAGGTGCTCAACAAAAGTTCGCTGCGGCGCATGGCCGTGCTCAAGCCGCTCAAGGTGGTGATCGAGAATTATCCGGAAGGGCAGGTCGAGGAGCTCGACGCGGTCAACCATCCCGACGATCCGGCGGCAGGCTCGCGCAAGATCAAATTCTGCCGCGAGCTGTTCATCGAGCAAGACGACTTCATGGAGAACCCGCCGAAGAAGTTCTTCCGCCTGTCGCCCGGCACCGAAGTGCGGCTGCGCTATGCCTATTTCATCACCTGCCGCGAGGTGGTGAAGAATGCCGTCGGCGAGGTGGTCGAGCTTCGTTCCACTTACGATCCGGCGACCAAAGGCGGCAACGCCCCGGACGGCCGCAAGGTAAAGGCGACCATCCATTGGGTATCGGCTGCGGCGTCCATTGCCGCGGAGGTGCGGCTGTACAATCCGTTGTTCGCGAAGCCCGATCCGAGCGGGGGCGAGGGCTTTACCGCCGATCTCAACCCGAACTCGTTGCAGGTGCTCACCGGTTCTCGTCTCGAGCCGGCGTTGGCCGAAGCCAAAGTGGAAGTGCCGGTGCAATTCGAGCGCAACGGTTATTTCTGCCTCGACCCGGATTCAAATCCCGGCAAGCTCGTGTTCAACCGCACCATTGGTCTGCGCGACACCTGGGCGAAGGAAAAAGCGGCCCCCTGAAGCATTTGAGCGCCGGGCCCGTTGCCTCACGCACCTCAGGGCGAAGGTGTGAGCGTTCACAACCGCTCCCCTAGGCACAACCTGTGGCTGCGGTATCCTGAAATCGGGTTGTAGTTGTGCGTCGGGGTACCGCCTCATGGCCGACAACGGGCAACGCCGGCCGGGCGCCAAAGCCTGGGCTGCCGAAGTCGACGCCGCGCGCCGGCGGCGCGCCCGCTCAGCGCGGCGCGTCCGCCCGGCTACGAGCGCCCGTGGGCGAGGGGACTACTAAACGTGAGCGGGACCGTCTCGGCAACGCGTCGTCTGGTTGCACCTGACGCGACGCCGCGCGTCAACGATCTCGAACCGGGAGACTAGGCCTTAGTAGCGTCTAAATAGCCCCACCAGCTTGCCCTGGATACGCACGCGGTTGGGCGGCAGGATGCGCACCTCGTAGGCGGTGTTGGCCGGCTCGAGCGCGATCGAGGCGCCGCGGCGGCGGAACCGTTTCAGCGTGGCCTCTTCGTCGTCGATCAACGCTACTACGATATCGCCAGTGTCGGCGGCCTCGGATTTGCGGATCAGCGCGATATCGCCATCGAGAATGCCGGCCTCGATCATGCTGTCGCCGCGCACTTCCAGCGCGAAATGCTCGCCGGCCGTGAGCAGGTCGGCCGGCATGTTGATGACATGGCTGCGGGTCTGGATCGCCTCGATCGGCGTGCCGGCCGCGATGCGACCCATCACCGGCACCGCGATTGGACGGCGGCTGTCGTCGTCGCTCTCGGAATTGGCGGAAGCGGCTCGCACCCGGCCGAGGTCGCCCTCGATGACGCTCGGGTTGAAGCCGCGCGAGCGGCCGCCATTGCTGATGCCATGGGCCACCGAATCGGGCAACTTGATCACCTCGATGGCACGCGCCCGGTTAGGCAGGCGGCGGATGAAGCCGCGCTCTTCCAAGGCCGTAATGAGCCGATGGATGCCAGATTTGGACCGCAGGTCGAGCGCGTCCTTCATTTCATCAAAAGACGGGGGTACCCCTGCTTCGGTTAGTCTTTCATGGATGAAGCGCAGGAGTTCGAACTGCTTGCGAGTGAGCATCTATCTCTCCCGGTCGTGGCCACGGGCCCAGGAAGGGCACAGGCCATAAACAAATCATGAACGGACACTATCTGTTCGATATGTGTTCCGCAACCATTTAATTTCGAGTGAAAAATGCGAAAGGCCGCTACAGGGCGAGCTTAAGGATGACACAATGTGAACCGGAACTCGCCGCAGGCGTGTTTGGCTCACGAATCAGCAGGCAGTCGGCCTTGGCGAGCGGCGCCATCAGGGAACTGTCCTGGTTAGGCAGCGGCGTCGCTACAAGGCCATCCGGGCCGATAGAGAGAGTTGCCCGCATATAGTCGGCCCGCTCGTCATTGGCAGGCAAGTCGCGCCCGAGTCGCGCCGATTCTGGAACCCGTGCGGTATCGTCGCGGCCAGCGAGCCGCCGGATCAGCGGCACCAGGAACAGGAAAGCACAGACATAGGACGATACCGGGTTGCCGGGGACGCCAAGCACCTGCATGTCGCCCAGCCGGCCATGCATCATCGGCCGGCCCGGGCGCAGCGCCACCCGCCAGAACGACAGATCGAGCCCTTCGCTGGCGAGCGCCCGCTGCACCAGGTCGTGCTCGCCGACCGAGGCACCGCCGCAGGTGAGCAGAATATCGGCGCCCCAGTCGCGCGCGCGCCGCACCGCCGCCGCGATGTCGTCGATGCGGTCGTGTGCGATGCCGAGGTCGCTCGCCTCAGCGCCTTCATTGCGCGCCATGGCCATGAGGGCGAAACCGTTGGAATAGACAATTTCGCCGGCTGCCGGCGCGCTGCCCGGCGCCACCAGCTCGTCGCCGGTGCCGAGTACCGCCACCTTCGGCCGCCGATGCACGCTCAAGGTTGGATAGTTCATGGCGGCGGCGAGCATCAGGTCGCGGTCGGTGAGGTGGCGGCCCTTTCGCAGTAGCGGCTGGCCTTGCGCGAAATCGATGCCGCGGTCGCGCACATTGCGGCCCTTGGGCGCAGCCTTCTGGACTATCACCAAGTCACCTTCACGCGCGGTGAGTTCCTGAATGACGACGGTGTCGGTGCCCGCCGGCATCACGCCGCCTGTGAAAATGCGCGCGGCCTCGCCCGCCTTCACTTCGCCGTCGAAGGGATGGCCGGCGGCCACTTCACCGATAAGCTTCAGTTTGACCGGTGCCTGCGCGACGTCGGCGATGCGCACGGCATAGCCGTCCATGGCCGACACCGCGTCGGGCGGCTGGGTGCGCCGCGCATTCAAATCTTCAGTGAGCACGCGGCCCCGCGCGTCATCGAGCGGAACCGTTTCCGCCGGCAAAGGGCGTGCATTGGCCAATACCCTGGCCAAAGCCTCGGCGACCGGCATCAACGCACGGTTCATTCGCGGAAGTCCTCGGCGCGATAATCGCCGGATTTGCCGCCGCTCTTGCGCAGCAGCCTTATGCCCTCGATGTGCATGCCTTTCTCTATAGCCTTGACCATGTCGTAGATGGTCAGACAGGCGATCGATACCGCGACCAGCGCCTCCATTTCGACGCCGGTCTGCCCAGTCACTTTGACCGTGGCGCGCACCAGGAAACCGGGCAGGGCGTGTTCCGGATCGATGTCGATCTCGATCTTGGTAATGGGCAGGGGGTGACAGAGCGGGATGAGCCCGTGCGTGCGTTTGGCCGCCATGATGCCGGCAAGACGCGCGGCGCCGAGCACGTCGCCCTTCAAGGCGTTGCCGGCGAGCACCAGATCGAGCGTCTCCTTGCGCATGATCACGCGCCCTTCCGCGATGGCGACCCGTTCGGTCGCGTTCTTGGCGGAGACGTCAACCATGCGCGCCTGGCCGCGCGGGTCGATATGGGTGAGTTCGGCGTTGGTCATCAATGGCGTGCGTTTTGCCTTTGTCTTGACAGGTCGCGCCGGAGCCTTTTTGCGCCGCGCGATGGGTTTCTTGGCATGCGCCATATTGTTCTACTCCGCCGCCGCGCGGCGCGGGGTGCGCGCGAGCAAGGCGCGCGTCGCGGCAGTCACGTCGTTCTGTCGCATCAGGCTTTCACCAACCAGGAAGGTGGAAATACCAATGGCGGAGAGGCGGGCGAAGTCGGCGGGCGTATTGAGCCCACTTTCGGCAACGGCGATGCGGTCACGCGGAATTTTCGGCGCCAGTTGTTCGCTGACGGCAAGGGACGTCTTGAAGGTCCGGAGATTCCGATTGTTGATGCCGATGAGCCGCGATTTCAACCGCATGGCTCGTTCAAGCTCATCTTCCTGATGAACTTCAAGCAAAACATCCATCCCATTGTAAAAAGCTGAATTCTCAATCTCTTCGGCGGCAGCGTCATCGACCGCGGCCATGATGATCAGGATGCAGTCGGCGCCCAGAGCGCGCGATTCCACGACCTGATAGGGCTCGTAGATGAAATCCTTACGAAGCGCCGGCAGGCCGGTGGCATTGCGCGCGATGGCGAGGAATTCCGGCTGGCCTTGGAACGAAGGCCCATCGGTGAGCACCGAAAGGCAGGTTGCGCCACCCGCCGCATAGGCTCGGGCGAGCGTCGGCGGATCGAAATCGGCGCGGATCAGCCCCTTCGATGGGCTCGCCTTTTTGATCTCAGCGATCAACGCATAGTCGCCGTCGGCGATCTTGCGTTCGATGGCGTTGAGAAACCCGCGCGGCGGCGGCGCCATTTTCGCTTGCGCCTCAAGCGCGGCCAGCGGCCGTGCGCGTTTGGCTGCCGCGATCTCCTGGCGTTTATAGGCTTCGATCTTGGCGAGGATATCCGCCATGATCACGCCTCCACGGCGTTGGACACCGCAATCAAACGGTCGAGCCGGCCTTCCGCCTCGCCGCTGTCGATCGACTTGGCTGCCAGCGCAGCGCCTTCCTTCAGATCCTTGGTTTTGCCGGCGACGATCAGCGCTGCGGCGGCATTGATGATTGACACGTCGCGGAACGGGCCGACATCGCCTTTCAGCACGTCGAGCAGCGCTTTGGAGTTGGTCTCGGCATCGCCGCCGCGCAGCGCCTCCGGCTTGGCGCGTTTTAAGCCGGCATCCTCCGGCGTGATCTCAAAGGTTCGGATTTTGCCGTGCTCGAGCGCGGCGACGCTGGTCGGACCGGCGGTGGTGATTTCGTCGAGCCCGTCGGAGCCGTGCACCACCCAAATGGATTCAGAGCCGAGATTCTTGAGCACTTGCGCCATCGGCTCGACCCAGTGCTTGGAGAATGTGCCGATCATCTGTCGCTTCACGCTCGCCGGATTCGACAGCGGGCCGAGCAGATTGAAGATGGTGCGGGTGCCGAGTTCGACGCGGGTGGGGCCGACGTTCTTCATCGCCGGATGATGCGCGGGCGCGAACATGAAACCGATGCCGGCCTCGCGGATGCAGCGCCCCACTTGTTCGGCATTCAGGTCGATCTTGACGCCGAGTGCCTGCAGTACATCGGCGGCGCCGGACTTCGACGACAGGGCGCGATTGCCATGCTTGGCGACCGATACGCCGGCACCCGCGACGATAAAGGCGGCACAGGTCGAAATGTTGAACGAGCCGGAGGCATCGCCGCCGGTGCCCACCACGTCGACCGCATCGGGCGGCGCCTTCACGCCGAGCATCTTGGCGCGCATGGTGGTGACCGCGCCGGTGATCTCGTCGACGGTCTCGCCGCGCACGCGCAGGCCCATCAACAGCGCGCCCATCTGCGAGGGTGTTGCTTCGCCCGACATCATGCGGTCGAAGGCGGAGGCTGCTTCTGCGCGGGTGAGGCTCGCGCCGGTCGCGACCTTGGCGATGAGCGCTTTGAAATCGTCTGCCATGGGTTTGAGCCTCAACCGGTCGCGAGCGCGGGCGACTTGCGCGCTTGAGCGGCGTTCGCGGTTCTGCCGCGCTGCGTGTTCCAGGCGGTTGCGAGATCGAGAAAATTCTTCAGCATCAGATGGCCGTGCTCGGACGCAATGCTCTCGGGATGGAACTGTACGCCGTGCACCGGCAGGCTGGCATGCGCCAGCCCCATGACCAGACTGTCGTCGGTTTCCGCGCTGACGATCAGTTCGCGCGGCATGCTGGCGCGCTCGACCACCAGCGAATGATAGCGCGTGGCGCGGAACGGTCCGTTGACGCCGCGAAATACGCCGGTGCCGCTGTGTTTAATCTCGAATACTTTGCCATGCGCCGGCGTCGCGCGCACCACTTGGCCGCCAAACGCCTGGCCGATCGCTTGATGGCCAAGGCAGACGCCGAGAAGCGGGATCGTCGCTGCGGCTTTGCCGATCAGCTCGAGGCAGATGCCGGCTTCGTTCGGCGTGCAGGGGCCGGGCGAGAGCACGATTGCTTCCGGTTCGGCGGCGATCACAGCATCGGCCGAAATTTTATCGTTACGGTGCACGACGACATCCGCCCCCAGCCCGCCCAGGTAATGGAACAGGTTGAAGGTGAAGCTGTCGTAATTGTCGATCAAAACGATCATGTTTGCCCGCCGTCTCAAGGTCTTAAGACGAGGCCAGAGGGGGGTCAAGCAGGCGTCATTTCGGCTCAATCTCGGGCGGCGGGGGCAGCATGTCCCGCATGCGGCGGTCGATTTCCTCGTCGGAGACCGGCGCTGCCGGCGCACGGGTGCTCTCGGCCGAGTTCTCGCCGATGTGCACGAGCTTGGGGACCAGCAGCACGACGATCAGCAGCAGCCACTGCGCCACGAGGAATGGCACCAGCGCCCGCACGAACGGCCGGAACGGCGCCGGGTTCCTAGCCGCCCCGCGCACCATCATCAGCGCATAGCCGAACGGCGGGAGCAGGAAACTGGACTGCAAGGTGAGCAGCACAAGCACCGCCACCCAACGTGCGTCGGCGACGCGCACCAGCAGGGGCGGAATGACGATCGGAATGATCACGAAAATGATCTCGAAGGCATCAAGCACAAAGGCGCACAGCCCGATCACGGCGAGGACCGCCGCCGTCGCCAGAATGTCGCCGCCCGGAATGCCGGCAACCAGATTATTCACCAGCCTGTCCGTGCCGAGCAACCGCAGGATCAAAGTGAAGGTGGTGGCCGCGATCAGCAGCGTGAACAGGGCGCCAGTGATGGCGATGGCGTCATGCAGCACTTCGCGCAATACGGCGCCGCGCAGCCGGCCGCTGATCAGCCCGGCGCTCAGCATGGCGAAGGCGCCCATCGCGGCGGCTTCGACCGCGTAGAAATATCCAGTGGCGACGCCGCCGAGCAGCAGCAACAGCGCGGCGAGGGCAAAGGCGGCCAAAGTCACTTGCTGCGGCGTAACGCGCTCGCGCGCGGGCGGCAATTCGTGATGGCGGCCGGCAAACCAGGACAGCGCGATGCACAGCAGTAGGAAAATGCCGGCCGGCGCCAAGGCCGCGTGAAAGACATCCTGCGTGTTGATGACGCGATCAGTGCGGCCGGTGGCGGTGACCGCATAGCTATGCGCGTTCAGCATTGCGTCGCTGAGAAGAATGAGCACCAGCGAGGGCGGTACCAGCACGCCGAGCGTTGAGGCGACGGCGACAATGGCGTCGCGGGTCGCCGCCGGCACGCCCTCGGCGGTGAGCCGCGGCGCGACCACGCGCGACAGGCCCAGCACACTGGCGCCGACCGAGCCGTTCATCGGCCCGAGCAACGCACCGAGCAACATGCCGGAGGCCAGCGGCGCAGATGCCCGTTTCGGCATGATCGCGATGCTCGTGCGATAGAGTGCATCGGCCACCGGCAAGCGGCCGAGCAACAGGCCCATGGTGACGTAGAGTGGCAAGGCCTGCAAAAGGTCGTTTTCGAGCAGATTGATCAGCCGGCTGGGCAGCGCCCACAGCAGGGATACTTCAAACGTGCCGGTGGTAAGGCCGAGCACCGCGCCGAGGCAGGCCGCCGCAATCAGTATGAAGGCGGCGGGCAGGCCGGTCGTGATGATGCCGATGCCGACCAAAATCAGAAGCGCCAACCCGCTCCATTCCATCAGATGTCATCCGGTGGACTGAGGCGGACGATATCGAGAAAAGCTTGGACGATAACCAAGACGGCCAATAGCCAAAGGGCGCACTTGATCAGGAAATAGCCCGGGTTGCTCGTCTCGGAAAATGACTCCAGTTCGAGCACCGACGGCACGACAAAGTTCTTGCTGGCAATGAATACGAAGACCGCCCACGGCAACACGCTCACTGCGGTGCCGATGCGTTTGAGCCAATGTCGCGTCCGTGCGGAATAGCGTTGCGCCAAAGTATCGGCGGCGAGGTGAGCGCCGCTCCGCGTCGCCGCGGTAACGCTGACCGCCACGAACAGAGCGAAAATGATCTGGCCGAAATCGTTCGCCTGGCTGGAATAGGCGTGCACGATATCGCGCAGCGGCCACTGCAGAAAAAGCAGCACGATCAACGGCAATGCGAGCCATTGCGTGACGGCGATCGTCAACGCGATTAGACGATCGAGCCGCTGCAGCCAGCCCATGGCTGCCTCCCAAGGTATCCGCAGTCTGCCCCCCGGAACGATTATTGCCTGCGCTTTGCGGTGTTGGCAAATCAGCGGGTTTCAGCACCAATGCTGACAGCGGATGCGCCGCTTGTGGCCCAATTCATCTCGTCTTTTCCAGGGGCAGATGGACGATAGTATTGCCGCTTTTTCGATTGAAGGTAATAGCATATTGCTCCATCGCCACGATCGAACGTTCGTCATCGGCGCGCGGACATTGCACGACATCGTGACGCAATCCGGCTCGATCGAGCATCTGCTCGAAGTCGTTGTCGGCGTCGTCCAGGGAACCGCGCACGGGAAAAGCGCCCGACATGTAAATCTTGTGCTCTGCTTCCGATGGCGCGAGGCAGTATTGCCAATCGGTAGCCATGGCCATTTGTGAACCCGCCGCTGTCAGCGCAAGGCCGGCGAATATCCGCGTGAACATTTTCAGAAACGATCCTTGTGCTTGTCGATGAAACAAGCACGCTTAGTCGCCCCACTTTATTGCAAGGACTAATATGTCTCGGTGCCTGATCGATTCGCCTAAAAATGCCGTAAAATATTGGCGACATACGCGGCAAAACACGCGGCTTGCGGCAAGGCCGTTCACTTAAAGAGGGTTCGTAACGATGGCCGAAGTCTGCCTGCGCGGTGTCGACACCGGATTCGTGGCGTTGGGTTATGCCAAAGTCGCCGTCTTGGGCGTTGTGCAGGGCATCACCGAGTTGCTGCCGATTTCTTCCACCGCGCATATGCGCCTTGTGCCTGCCGTGCTCGGCTGGCAGGACCCCGGCTCGGCATTCTCTGCCGCGATGCAGCTTGCAACCTTGGCCGCCGTCGTGAGCTATTTTTGGAACGACGTGCGGGGTTTGACGGCAAATTCGCTTGGGGCGATTGCGCACGGTCAATTCCGCGATCGCGACCTGCGTTTCTCGCTTTGGATCGTGCTCGCGACGATCCCCATCGGCGTCGCCGGTCTATTGCTGGCGAGTGCCTTGAATGCCTGCAATTCGCCATTTCGCGCGGTCAGCGTCATCGGTTGGGCTTGCGTGGCGATGGCGCTTCTCTTAGGGGCTGCGGAAATTCGCGCCCGACACCGGCGCACGATCGACGAAGCATCGTTTGTTGACGCGATGCTCATCGGCATCGCCCAGGTCGGCGCTCTTATTCCCGGCGTCTCCCGGTCCGGCTCGACACTGACGGCCGCGCTCGCACTCGGCTTCAAGCGCGACGAGGCGGCGCGGCTATCGTTCCTTCTTGGCCTGCCGGCCATTGCCTTGGCGGGCCTGAAGGAAATGTGGGAGCTCCATAAAATCCACCTCGACAGTCACGGCTGGTCCGTGCTGGCGCTCGGCTTGATCGTGGCGTCGATTTCCGCGTTTTTCACCATCTGGGGACTGATGCGGGTGCTCGAGCAATTCTCGACATGGCCATTTGTGGTCTATCGTTTCATGCTCGGCGTCGTCATCCTTGCCGGAGTAGCCGCGGGCTGGCTCGCCTGATAGCGAACGGATTCCGCTCACTGCCCGCGCTTGGCGGCGCTGGCAAACCGGCGGGCCTCTTCGGCGGCGCGGAACAAGGCCTTCGCCTTGTTGATGCATTCCTGCTGCTCGAAATCGGGATTGCTATCGGCGACGATGCCCGCGCCGGCCTGGACGTACATTTTGCCGTCCTTCACCAGTGCGGTGCGCAGCACGATGCAGGTGTCCATCTCGCCGGCGGCAGAGAAATAGCCGACGGCGCCGGCGTAGAGCCCGCGCTTTTCCTTCTCCAACTCGTCGATGATCTGCATGGCGCGCACCTTGGGCGCACCCGATACCGTGCCGGCGGGAAATCCGGCGGCCAGTGCGTCGAGCGCGTCGCGGTTGCCGGCGAGCTTGCCCTCGACATTGGAGACGATGTGCATGACGTGGCTGTAGCGCTCGACGAAGAACTGATCTGTGACGGTGACGCTGCCGATCTCGGCGACGCGGCCGACATCGTTGCGGCCGAGATCGAGCAGCATCAGATGTTCGGCGCGCTCCTTCGGATCGGCGAGTAATTCTTCTTCCAAAGCTTTGTCTTCATGCGGCGTCGCTCCGCGCGGTCGAGTGCCGGCGATCGGACGGATGGTCACGACATCGCCACTCACTTTGACCAGGATCTCGGGGCTCGAGCCGGCGATGGCGAAGCCGCCGAAATCGAGGAAGTAGAGATACGGCGAAGGATTGGTACGCCGTAGCGCGCGGTAGAGCGAGAACGGCGGTAACGTGAATGGCGCCTCGAAGCGTTGCGCCAGCACGATTTGGAAGGCGTCGCCGGCGGTAATGTAGTCCTTCGCCTTGGCGGCCATTGCCTTGTATTCGTCCGGCGTTGTGTTGGAGCGCGGCGGCACGTCGAGCGGGCCTTCGTCGAATTCGGCGAGCGATTTGTCGAGCGGCCGGTCGAGGCTCTCGACCACAGCATTGAGCCGCTCGACCGCACGCGCGAGCGCCGTCTTGGCGTCGACGCTTTTTTCCGGGCGCACCGGCGTGACCACCGTGATTAAATCCTTCACCGCGTCGAACACCACGATGATGGTCGGGCGCACCAGCACGGCGTCGGGAATGCCGATCGGATCCGGATTGGGCGGCGCCAACTGCTCCATCTGCCGCACCATGTCGTAGCCGAGATAGCCGAACACCCCGGCCGCCATCGGCGGCAGGCTTTCGGGCAACGTGATGCGGCTTTCCGCGATCAACGCACGCAAGGCCGCGAGTGGCGGTTCGTGGCAGGGTACGAAAGCTTCCGGTTTCGAGCGCGCGCTGCGATTGATCTCGGCGCGCGTATCATTGGCGCGCCAGATCAGGTCCGGATCGATGCCGATGATCGAATGGCGGCCGCGCACCGCGCCGCCCTCCACCAACTCCAGCAGGAAGCTCATCGGCTTGCCGCCGCCGAGCTTCAAGAAAGCCGAGACCGGCGTCTCCAGGTCGGCGACCAGCGTGGTCCATACCACCTGCGCCTGGCCGCGGCCGTAACGTTCGGCGAAGGCGGTTTCCGACGGCTCGATCTGCATGGGGCTTACTATTGTGGGGCGCCGCCGCCGATGACCTGATTCAGCGCCTGCTGGTTGAACGTGACGCCGAACTCGTTTTCAAGCCGCGAGACATAGGCGCCCACGATATCGTCGGAATAGGAGTTCTGCAGCAACGTCGTAAGCTGCTTGCTCGCGATCGGATCGAGCGGGGGATCCATCACGTCGGTCACGCGGAACACGAAGCGCGTGGTTTCCTGATCGCCCACGGCGCTCGCTGGCACACCCTTTGGCGTCTTGAACGCCGCCTCGACCAGTTTGGCCGGCGCGAAGCCGCCTGGCTTGCCACGTTGCAAGTCAGTTGCGGTCACCACTTTCAGATCGGCTTCGGTGGCGAGTCGGTCCAACGCGGTGCCGGCTTTGACCTTGCCGACCATTTCGTCAGCCTTGGCTTGCAGTCGCTTGGCGATCTCGTCGTCGCGCCAGCGCGCCGCAACCTTGTCCTTCACCTCGTCGAGTGTGCGATCGCGCGCCGGCGTGACGCCGGCAACGTCGAACCAGAGATAGCCGCCGTTCGGCAATTGCAGCGGATCGTTGTCGACGCCGACGTCGCTGGCAAAGGCGGCGGCAACCACGTCCGGCTTGGTCGGCAGGTCGGCGATCCGCTTTTCGTCCGGGCCACGGCCGGAGCGGTCGACCGCATCGATGGTGCGGGACTTGAGGCCGAGCTTCTTCGCTGCCTCGGCCAGCGTCGAGCCGGCGGCGCGCTCGTCCTCGAACTTGTCACGCAGATTTCCGATTTCAATCTTGGCGCGGCTCTCGGCGATCTCGCGCTTGATTTGTGGCGCGACGTCCTCGAAGGTCTTCTGGTTGCCCGGTTCGATTTTTCCGACCTGCAGCAGCACGGTGCCGAAGCGGCCCTTGACCGGCGCGCTGACCTCGCCCGACTTGAGCGCAAAAGCGGCGTCGGCGACCGCCGGGTCGATGACCCCTGCCTTGCTCACCATGCCGACGTCGATATCGATTTCCTTCAAGCCGCGTTCCTCGGCGATGTCGGCGAAGCTCGCGCCTTTGGTAATGCGCTCGCGCGCGGCCGCCGCGTCTTCCGGCTTCTGGAACACGATCTGCTTCAGTTCGCGGCGCTCGGGCGCGCCATAGCTAGCCTTGTGCTGCTCGAAATAGGTCTTGGCCTCGGCGTCGGTGACCGCCTCCGGCTTGGCCAGTTCAGCCGGCGACATCGCGAGCAGGGTAATCTTGCGGTATTCGGGCGCGCGAAACAGAACCTTGCGGTCCTCGAAATATTTGCCTAGCACCTCGGGTGTCGGCGAAGGGATTTCACCGGCCTGTGCCGGCCCAAGCGTCAGGTAGCCAACGGCGCGTTTCTCGTTTTGATATTGATTGATCGCTTTCATCGCCGTGGCGGGCACGACAAAATCGCCGCCCACGCTGAGCGCGATCTGCCGGCGCAGGATGATGCGGCGTTGCTCTTCGACAAAGCGGGTCTCGGTAAATCCGGCGTCGCGAATGACCTGCTCGAAGCGGTTGCGGTCAAAAGTGCCGTTGATGCCGCGGAAAGTGGGATCGTTAGTGATGCGGTTGGCGATTTCGGCGTTGCTGATGCCGAGATGCAAGGCCTTAGCCTGCTCGTCGAGCGTGGTTTCGGCCACCAACTGGCCGAGTACTTGCCGGTCGATTCCGAGCGCGCGCGCTTGGTCGGGCGTGATCGGACGGTTCAACTGCCGTCCGATCTGTTGCAAGCGCTCGGTGTAAAATTGGCGGAACTGTTCGATCGATATCTCGGTGCGGCCGATCTTGACCGCCGAATTGACGCCGAAACCGCGGAAAATATCGCCGATGCCCCAGATCGCGAAGCTGATGACGAGGCCGCCCATGATGACAGCCATGACGCCCCGGCCGAGCCAGGTCGAGGAGGCTTTGTGGATACCGCGGAGCATGGGCTGCGTTCTTCCCGGACGACGATAACGGCTGAATGAAGGGTTGGTCGCGCCCTTATAGGGAGCGGGTCAACTCCTTGCAACTCAAGAAGGATCGGCTTGCCGCCGGGCCACTCTGGCGCCCGCGCGCCGGGTCTGGTAACCGCACGCGGAAAAGGACTTAAAACATGGCGTCGGCCGATCTCGTGCCGCTGGTGGCGGGCAATTGGAAGATGAATGGGCTCGCCGTCTCCGAGGGCGAGCTGACGAAGATCGTCAACGGGGCAGCCGGGATCAAGGCAGAACTGATGGTCTGCCCGCCGGCCACCCTGATTGCGGAATTTGCCGCCGCGGGGCGCGGTTCCGCAGTGGTCATCGGCGGGCAGGATTGCCATGCCGCACCCTCCGGCGCTTATACCGGCGACATCGCCGCCGAAATGCTCAAGGATGCTGGGGCGGTGGCCGTGATTGTCGGCCATTCCGAGCGGCGTACCGACCATCATGAAACCGATGCCCAGGTTCGCGCCAAAGCGACGGCCGCGCACCGTGCTGGCTTGATCGCGATCGTCTGTATCGGCGAGCAAAGCGCCGAACGCGCAGCAGGTGAGACCCTGGCTGTGCTCGGCCGCCAACTCGACGGCTCGCTGCCCGACGTGGCGTCAGGCCTCGTGATCGCGTACGAGCCAGTCTGGGCGATCGGTACCGGGCTGACCCCGACCGTGGCCGACGTGGCCGCGGCTCATGCTTTCATTCGCAAGAAACTGACCGAGCGCTATGGCGCCGAGGGCGTGAACGTCCGCATCCTCTATGGCGGCTCGGTCAAGCCATCCAATGCCAGGGAACTGCTGACCATTGCCAATGTGAACGGCGCCCTGGTCGGCGGCGCCAGCTTGAAAGCGGCCGATTTCCTCGCAATTGCCGCGGTTTATCGCTAATTCTAGCGAGGGTGGAAATAGCGGCCGCGATCGTGTAGAGACCGCGGCGAATTCCTATATAGCTCGCGAAGCGCCGCCTAGGCGGGCAGCCCGCACCCGCTGATGTGAACGGATTGAAGCCTTATGCAGCACGTCGTTATTGTGATCCATCTGATGCTGGTGCTCGCCTTGATTGGCGTGGTGCTGCTGCAGAAATCGGAAGGCGGCGGGCTGGGCATCGGCTCGACTGCGGGCTTCATGACCAGCCGTGGCACCGCCAATGTGCTCACCCGTGCCACCGCGATCCTGGCCGGCCTGTTCTTCGCGACCAGTTTGATTCTGTCGATCCTCGCCGGCATGAATCGCAAGCCGACCTCGATCCTGCAGGGCGACCGTCCAGCGCCGACCGCGCCTGGCCCGAACGCGCCGCTGAGCCCGAACGGGCTCCTCAATCAATTGCCCGGCGCGCCCGCAAAGCCGCCGGCCGCCCCCGCGGCGCCAGCCGGTCCGCAGGTGCCGCAGTCGAAATAAGGAACTGACGAAGGGCCGGGAAACCGGCCCTTCCGCGTTAGGGAGCGGGGTTGAAAAGCGGGGCCTGAAAAGCCCTCAGGTGGAGTATGAAAATACTGACCCAACTACCTTTGACTATTGAAATTTCTCGAGTTGCGCACAGGCGCAGACCGGCCCTGAGATTTTCGCGCTCGTCGAATCGATTTTGCCCGCTTACAGGTTAGGCCCCATGGCGCGGTACATTTTCATCACCGGCGGCGTGGTCTCCTCACTCGGTAAGGGTCTCGCATCCGCGGCGCTCGGCGCGCTGTTGCAGGCGCGCGGCTACAAAGTGCGGCTGCGCAAGCTCGACCCCTATCTCAACGTCGATCCCGGAACAATGTCGCCGTATCAGCATGGCGAAGTGTTTGTCACCGACGACGGCGCCGAAACCGATCTCGATCTTGGCCATTACGAGCGCTTCACCGGGCGTCCCGCAACGAAGCACGACAACATCACCACCGGACGTATCTACCAGGACATTCTCACCAAGGAGCGGCGCGGCGATTATCTCGGTGCCACGATTCAGGTCATTCCGCACGTCACCAACGCCATCAAGGATTTTATCCGTGACGGTAATGACGGCTTCGATTTTGTGCTCTGCGAGGTCGGCGGCACCGTCGGCGACATCGAAGGTCTGCCGTTCTTCGAAGCGATACGGCAGATGGGCAATGACCTGCCGCGCCACCACGCGGTCTACATCCATCTGACGCTGCTGCCGTTCATTCCGAGCGCCGGCGAACTGAAGACCAAGCCGACACAGCATTCGGTCAAGGAATTGCGCTCGATCGGCATCCAGCCCGACATTCTGCTGTGCCGCACCGACCGCCCGATCCCGCACGGCGAACGGCGCAAGCTCGCGCTGTTCTGCAACGTGCGCGAAAGCGCCGTCATCGAGGCGCGTGACGTCGACAACATCTATGCAGTGCCGGAAGCCTATCACGAAGCCGGTCTCGACCGGGAGGTGCTGGAGGCATTCGGCCTCGAGCCGATGGCGGCACCAGATCTCACGCGCTGGCACACCATCAATGAGCGTATCCGCAATCCGGAAGGCGATGTGACCATCGCCATCGTTGGCAAATACACCGGCATGAAGGACGCCTACAAATCGCTGACGGAGGCGTTATCGCATGGCGGCATCGCCAACAAGGTCAAGGTCAATCTCGACTGGATCGAGTCGGAAGTGTTCGAGAACGAGGACCCGGCGCCGTTCCTCGAACACGTCAACGGCATCCTGGTGCCTGGCGGCTTCGGCCAGCGCGGCGCGGAAGGCAAAATCCGCGCGGCACAGTTCGCGCGCCTGCGGCAGGTGCCGTATTTCGGCATCTGCTTCGGCATGCAGATGGCGGTGCTGGAAGCGGCGCGCAATTTGTGCGGCATCGGTGAGGCCAATTCCACCGAATTCGGCCCGGCAACGGAGCCGGTGGTCGGTCTGATGACGGAATGGCTTAAGGGCAACGAGCTACAGCGGCGGATGGACGGCGGCGACCTCGGCGGCACCATGCGGCTCGGCGCCTATCCGGCAACGCTGGCGCGCGGCAGCCGCGTCGCCGGCATCTACGGCACCACCGAAATCTCCGAACGGCACCGCCACCGCTACGAGGTCAATACCGGTTACAAAGGCCGGCTTGAGCAGCGCGGCATGCGCTTTTCCGGCATGTCACCGGACGGCATTTTACCGGAGATCATCGAATACGAGGACCATCCCTGGTTCATCGGCGTGCAGTTCCATCCCGAACTGAAATCGCGGCCGTTTGAACCGCATCCGCTGTTTGCCTCATTCATCGGCGCGGCGGTGGAGCAGAGCCGGCTGGTGTAAAGATATTCGCGATCAGTCGTCCATCCGGCGCATCTTGTCTTGCGCGTCGCGGCGTTGGGCGCCTTGCAGTTTGGTCTGATACTTCTCCTTGGCGAGCCGCTCGGCCTTTTTGGCTTTCTTGGTTGCCGCATCAAGCGATAGTGGATGTTTGTCGCGACGCTGGCCCGTTCGTGATTTGCTGGTCATTTGAAATCCCATATTTTTGGCGGATACGCGTCTATACTCAATTGATGCATATGACGGCAATGTGTGGCCAATGAAAGGGCGTTCATATCGCGCGGCTTCGACCATATCGTCCATGCCGTGCGCGATCTCGACGCGGCGACGCGATAGGCGCCGTGCTGGTATTCGAACCGGTCTAGTTCGCCATTAGGTGAACCGCCGCTGCCGCGATCTCCACCTCCATCACGCGGCCGGGGATCAGTTCCATGTCGCGCACCTGCCGCGCCAGCACATAGGCCTTAAGCGAAAATCCGCAGTCGACCTGCACGGCGGCGAGCGGCCCTAAAGTTCGTACAGCGCTCACACGCGCCTTGAAGCGGTTGATATCTGGCGCCGCAGGGTGCCTGTCTTCCGGCCAATAAAGCGTGACGGCTTCCGCCCGGATGCTCGCCTGCACGTCGGGTCCCAGCGGCGCAGCAGGCGCCGCTGCCCGCAAAGACTGCTCGCCGATCGTAACGGTCGCGAGCCGATTGCACGCTTCACCGAGACGGCCCGCGAGGATGTTCTCCACGCCGACGAAGCGGGCAACGAAAACATTGGCCGGCCTTTGAAATATTTCGTCCGCCGTGCCGGCTTGCATGGTCGCGCCGTCACACAGCACGATGATCTTGTCGGCCAGCGTCATGGCGTCGGTATGGTCGTGAGTGACGAAAATCGCCGGCAGCGACAGACCACGCAAAAACGCCAACAGTTCATCGCGCAGCTGCTCGCGCGTATGCGCGTCGAGCGCGGAAAACGGCTCGTCGAACAGGAACAGGTCGGGCTCGGCGGCGAGCGCGCGGGCGAGCGCGACGCGCTGCTTCTCGCCCGGGCTCAAGGTCTGCGGCGTGCGACGCGCAAGATGCGACACCTCGACATGGGCGAGCAGTTTTCCAACGTCGCCGTAAGGCAGCGCCGTCGCGTGTGTGGCGGCGCCGACGCGCTTGCCGCGCAGCGCGATCGCCACGTTCTGCTCGACGGTGAGATGAGGAAACAAGCCGAAATTTTGCACCAGGAAGGCGACGTTGCGCCGCTCCGGCGGCAGCTGCGTGACGTCGCGTCCGCCGATCAGCACGCGGCCGGCGTCCGGGCGGTGGAAGCCGGCAATGGTCTCCAGCGTCACCGACTTGCCGGACCCGTTGGGTCCGAGAATGACGAGGATCTCGCCGCCGGAGAGCGCGAAATCGAGCTTGTCCAAGCGGAAGACGCCGATCGAAAGCGATAGCTCTCTGACGGCAATGGCTGGCTGTGTCATCTATTGTCTCTGATCGTCTCGCGCCCATGCGCAAGATAGCGCAGCAACACGAACAGTGTGAGCGAGACGATCAGCAGCAGCACGGCGGCGCCTGCGGCCTGGTCGAGGCCGATGCGCAGGAACAGCTCGTAGATCTTCACCGGCGCCGTCATCGGATAGTAGACCAGGATGACTACGGCGCCGAACTCGCTGATCGAACGGGCATAGGTGAGGGTGAGGCCGGTCATGATGCCGCGGCGCGCTAGCGGCAGCGTGATGCGCCAGAAGGTTCGCCACGGCCCGAGGCCGAGCGTACGGGCGATCTTTTCCAGCCGCGGATCGACCGCCTCGAAACCCATGCGCGCCGCGTTGACCGTGTAGGGCGCCGACACGAACATCATCGCCACCACGATGCCGGCAATCGTTCCCCAAAACTTCAGTCCAACCAGCGACTGCAAAGGCCGGCCGAGCAGACCTTGGCGGCCGAACACCATGAGAAGCGCGATGCCGGCGACGGTGTGCGGCACCGCTAGCGGCAAATCGATCAGCGCGGCGATCACGCCTTTCCCCGCGAATGAGCTGCGCGCCAGCACATAGGCAAGCGGCACGCCGATCAGTGCAGCAATGGTGGCGGACAGGAATGCCGCTTCCAGGCTGAGCACGATCGAAACGCGCACGTCGGCCATTTGCGCGACCGCGGCGAGGCTCGCGCCCGTTTGCGTGCCCGCCAGCACGACCAGCGGGATTGTCACGAAGGCGAGCAGCACACTGCCGAGAAACCAGCACAGCAGAAAAAGCCCGCGCGGATGGCTGGGGGCGACGTGGGACCGCCACCAGCCATTTCGCGTGTCCGTCGCCATGGGTGATCAGGCGATCAGGACGCAGGCCAGGGCTTCACGATCGATTTCAAGCCGGCGGGCATCGCGTCGGGGTTGACCGCGTAGGCCGGCTTGAACTCGCCGAAGCCGTTCTTCTTCATCACCGCCTGGCCTTCCGGTCCGAGCAGAAAGGCGACGTATTTCTCCGCGATGTTGGCGTTCTTGCTGCCTTCGACGACGGTGATGGCGTAGACGATCGGCTTGCCGGTCAGCGTACCGTTTTTCGTTTGCACGGTGCCCTGCGCGTACGATGCGGACTCGGCCGGATCGCTGAGATTTATGTTGGCCGGCAGGTCGATGAACTTGAGCTGGTGTTGCAAAGCGTCCGACCGGTAGATCGCCAGATAGTCGATCTGCCCGAGCTGCAGGGCTGCGATCAGCGAGGTCTCGGTGTCGCGCATGTTGCTGAGCGGTGCATTGGCGAGCACCGATTTCTCCAGGTTGGGATCCTTGTAGTATTTGTTCGCCAGATTGAGCATCTGCACCGTCTGGTAGCCGGACGGGTCGGTGTCGGGATTGGAGCGGCCGATCTCGACGCCCTTGCGCGCCAGCACCTTGTACCAATTCTTCGAATTGATCTCCTTAGCGCCCTTGCTCTTGTCGGTATAGACGAAGGTCACGGCGTTGCGGCAGATGCCCACATACCATTTGGCGTAAGCCGGCTTGCCGTTGCCGCCGAACATGTATGTCGGGATGACGCTGTAGTCGGCCACAGCCAGGAGATCGGCGTCTTTGTGCAGGTCGGTAATCTGCTTGGCCATCTTGACGCTGCCGCCGAACTGCGGCTGTACGATCATATTGGGATATTTCTTCTGGAAAAGCGCATCGATTTCCTTGAACGGCACCGCCAAGGTGCCGGCGGCGAAGATCGTCAGCGTTGTGGGTTCAGCAGCCCGCGCGGCGAAACTCGCAGGCAGCATGGCGCAGAGGAAACCGAGGGCTGCCGAGGATACCTGCGCTGCACGTCGCATTGGATCCCTCCTGTTCGAAAATCGTCGCCTGTTGATTATAATATGCACAATAGTCGTCACTGAACAAAGTTCGTAATATATGCATATAAATGCATATCAACGGCACCGCAGACCGGCCAGCCGTTGACCGCGCCAGCACGCCGCTTCATGGTCCCGCCCCCGAGGGGCACAATCGTCTTGGATCAGAAACCCAACTCCATTGTCTCCATCGGCGCCGTCCGCTTCGGCAATGCTTTGCCGTTGGCGCTGATTGCAGGACCGTGCCAGTTGGAAAGCCGGGCGCATGCGCTCGAAATGGCGGCGGCGCTAAAGGAAATCGCCGGCCGCGTCGGCATCGGCCTTGTCTACAAGACCTCGTTCGACAAGGCCAACCGCACCTCGTCCAAGGCCAAGCGCGGCATTGGGCTAGACGCGGCGCTTCCGATATTCGCCGAGATCCGCACGTTGAAAATTCCGGTGCTCACCGACGTGCACGACGCCGCACAATGTGCGCGCGTGGCGCCGGCCGTCGACGTCTTGCAAATTCCGGCGTTCCTATGCCGGCAAACCGATCTACTGATCGCTGCGGCTAAAACCGGAAAAGTCGTCAATGTGAAGAAGGGCCAGTTCCTTGCGCCCTGGGATATGCAGAACGTGGTCGAGAAAATCGCCGGCGCCGGCAACGCCAACGTGCTGGTGACCGAGCGCGGGGCATCCTTCGGCTACAATACGCTGGTTTCCGACATGCGCGCGCTGCCGATCCTTGAGCGCACCGGCGCGCCGGTCATCTTCGACGCCACCCATTCGGTACAGCAGCCGGGCGGGCAGGGCACGTCCTCGGGCGGCGAGCGCGAATTCGTCCCCGTGCTGGCGCGCGCGGCGGTGGCGGTCGGCGTCGCCGGCGTGTTCATCGAAACCCATCAGGATCCCGATCACGCGCCTTCCGACGGCCCCAACATGTTGCCGTTGAAGGAGATGGAGCCGCTGCTGCGCACGCTGGTCGAATTTGACCGGCTGGCCAAACGCTGATCCGGTAAAGGTTCTCGACCGGAATGGGACGCGTTCTCAATCTCATGGCGTTCGTGATTTTCGCGACGTCGCTGTTCATGCGCTCGGTCGATCCGGTCATTCCGCAGATCGCCAGCGGACTGAACGTCGCGCCGGCGACCGCCGCGCTGCTGTCCACCGTCTTCACCTTGCCCTATGCGCTGATTCAGCCGGTGCTGGGCGCGCTGGCCGACATGTTCAGCAAGGGCCGGCTGATCGCGGTGTGCATGGTCATCGGCGGCCTCACCACGCTCGCCTGCGGGCTGGTGACAAATTTCGAGATATTGATGGCTCTGCGCGTGCTCGCTGGAATGACCGCCGGCGGCGTCTTTCCGATTGCTTTCGCATTGGTCGGCGACCGCGTTCCGGTAGCTGGGCGTCAGGTCGCGCTCGGCAAGTTGTTGTTTGCGGCCATGAGCGGCAATCTCCTGGGTGCGTCTGGCGCCGGCGTCATCGGCGACTTGATCGGCTGGCGCGGCGTGTTCTTCATCACCGGAGCGATCGACCTGATCGCGCTCGCCTTCGCGATCCCCGGCTTTCTCAGGATGAACGAGACGCCCGGACGCTTCGATCTATCGAGCTTCTTTCCGAACTATCGCGCGGTGTTCAACAATCCCTTGGCGAAATATTGCTTCGGCGCCGTTTTCCTAGAAGCGATATTTCTGTTTGGCGTGTTTCCCTACATGGCCGTGCTGTTGCGCAACGAGGGTGTCACGCATGCCTCCATCGCGGGCGTGGTGATCGGCGGTTTCGCCATCGGCGGTATTATTTACACCATCAGCGTGTCGCGCCTGCTCAGCTACTTTGTTGAACGCCGATTGATGGCCGCCGGCGGCATGACGATGGCGTTTTGCCTGGTCGTGATCGCGTTACGCCTGCCGTGGCCTGTGGAGTTCGCTAATTTCGTGCTGGTCGGCTTCGGATTCTACCTGCTGCACGGCTGTATCCAGGTCTACGTCACAGAGTTGGCGCCGGCCGCGCGTGGCTCGGCGATGGCCGGGCATTCGGCTTTCTTCTTCCTCGGGCAGGCAACCGGGCCGGTGGTCTATGGCCTCGGTCTTTCCAGCGGCATCGGCATCATTCCGGTACTGCTGCTTGGTGCCATGGTGCTGACCGCAACAGGATGGATCTGCGCCGTGCGCTTACGCCGCAAAACCTAGCCGCGTCCGCGATAGGGCGTGACGCCTTGGTCGGGTACCCACAGTCCTTTCGGCAAACGGCCTGCCTGCCAGAACACGTCAATCGGCATGCCGCCGCGCGGGTACCAGTAGCCGCCAATACGCAGCCATTTCGGCTTGAGCCGCGCTGCCAGCGTCTTGCCGATCGCGACCGTGCAGTCCTCGTGGAAGGCGCCGTGATTGCGGAAGCTGTTGAGGTAGAGCTTGAGCGACTTCGACTCGACCAGGAACCGGCCCGGCGCGTAGTCGATCACCAAATGGGCGAAGTCGGGCTGGCCGGTGATCGGGCACAGCGTCGTGAATTCCGGCGCGGTGAAGCGGGCGAGGTAGTCGGTGTCCGTGTGCGGGTTGGGCACGCGGTCGAGCACGGCCTCCTTGGGGGATGCCGGGATGCGCGTGGGGCTGCCGAGTTGAAGTCGCATTTTCGCCATGACGGCGACTATTGGCCCGCTTTCTTAAGGAATGACAAGACCCATCGCGGGCTGTAGAAACGCCCCAAAACCGGGACCTACCATGATCGCCATCACCGACATTATCGGCCGCGAAATCCTCGACAGCCGCGGCAATCCGACCGTCGAAGTCGACGTCATCCTCGAGGACGGCTCCAAGGGCCGCGCCGCAGTGCCCTCGGGCGCCTCGACCGGCGCGCACGAGGCGGTCGAATTGCGCGACGGCGACAAGAAGCGCTACGGCGGCAAGGGGGTGCGCAAAGCGGTCGATGCGGTCAATGGCGAGATTTTCGACGCGCTCGGCGGCATGGACGCGGAAGCGCAGGCCAAGATCGACGAGACGCTGATCGCGCTCGACGGCACGCCCAATAAAGGCCGGCTCGGCGCCAATGCCATCGTCGGCGTCTCGCTCGCCGTGGCCAAGGCCGCGGCCATCGCCAAACGCGAGCCGCTCTATCGTTACGTCGGCGGCACCGCGGCACGCACCTTGCCGGTGCCGATGATGAACATCCTCAATGGCGGCGTGCACGCCGACAATCCGATCGATTTCCAGGAATTCATGATCATGCCGGTCGGCGCGCCGAGTTTCGCGGAAGCGCTGCGTGCCGGCTCGGAAATTTTCCAGACACTCAAGGTGCAGCTCAAATCGATGGGGCTGAACACCAATGTTGGCGATGAGGGCGGCTTCGCTCCTGACCTGAAATCGGCGGAAGCCGCGCTCGATGTCGTCATGCAGGCAATCGCCAAGGCCGGCTACAAGCCGGGCGGCGACGTGATGATCGCGCTCGATCCGGCGGCCAGCGAATTCTTCAAGGATGGCGCTTACGTCTACGAAGGCGAGGGCAAGAAACGCTCGCCGCGGCAGCAAGCGGATTACCTCGCCGAGTTGGCCGGCAAATATCCGATCGTCTCGATTGAAGACGGCATGGCGGAGGACGACTGGGAGGGCTGGAAGATTGTCACCGATCTGATCGGCGGCAAATGTCAGCTGGTCGGTGACGACGTCTTCGTCACCAACGTGACGCGGCTTGCCAAGGGCATCAAAGACGGCATCGCCAATTCGATCCTCATCAAAGTCAACCAGATCGGCACGCTGACCGAGACGCTCGCCGCGGTCGAGATGGCGCACAAGGCCGGCTACACGGCGGTGATGTCACACCGCTCGGGCGAGACGGAGGATTCCACCATCGCCGATCTCGCCGTCGCCACCAATTGCGGGCAGATCAAGACCGGCTCGCTAGCGCGCGCCGACCGCACCGCAAAATACAATCAGCTGCTGCGCATCGAGGAAGAGCTTGGGTCGCAGGCCAAATATGCCGGACGCGAAGCCTTGAAGGCGACGCGCTAACGGGTTTTGCGGCGGCTGGTATTTGCGTGTAGGATTGCCTGTAAATACAGACTTCGAAAGCTGAGCTTCCGGCATGGATCAAACGACAAATCTGTCGCGCACCGACCGCCGCCAGGCCATCGCGCGTCTGTCCGCTTTTGTCACGCAATCGGTCGACGCCGCGCGCGCGGTGGACAAGCCATTCTTCCACCTCGAGTTCGACCGCGTCTTTCCCGACGATATCTACGTGCAAATTCTGACGCTGATGCCAGAAGCGACGGACTACCGTCCGATGCACGGCCGCAGCAAGGGCCACGACCTCACCGACGGCACCCATACCCGCGTCAAGATCGACCTGTTCCCGGAATACATCCGCAAACTGCCACCGGAGAAACGCGCGCTGTGGGATGTAGTCGGCCGCGCGCTCTGCTCGGAGCCGGTCAAGCAGGCCTTCATTCGCCGTCTCGCACCCGGGCTGTCCAAGCGTTTCGGCGCCGACTTCGCCAAGGTCGGCATGTATCCGATCCCGATCCTGACCCGCGACATCCCGGGCTATCTGATCACGCCGCACACCGACACCAAGTGGAAGGGGATCACGGTCCAACTCTATCTGCCGAAGGACGACGCCAACACCGATATCGGCACCATCTTCCATGAGCGGCTGCCGGACGGCTCGATGCCGAAGAAGGCGCAGATGCGCTTTGCCCCCAACAGCGGCTATGCATTTGCAGTTGGCACAGACACATGGCACTCAGCGGACCCGGTGCACGATCGCGTCAAGTCGCGCAATTCGATCCTGCTCACCTATTTCGTCGATCAGGGGCTGCTTAAAACCTTCCGCAACCGCGGTAAGCGGCTGGGCAATTTCCTGCTTAATGAACTGCGCCAATACCTGCCGGTTTGAGCGGCGGCGCGCCGCATTAAAGACGCCTAAACGTTGGAAAATTAATAAGTACTTGCTTCTGTTATTGAATTAGCGCCAAAGATTTCGCCCGGCTAACGCCTGGCTAACGGGCGAGGGCGTCAAAAAAAGAAATTTTATTGTGCAGTGTTTCTAAGGGTACGGACAGGCTCCAACTCGCCTGATCTGCGATCACTGGCCGCGATCAAAATATCATTTCTGAAACGATTCCGTCCTCTGGAGGCTCTATTGGCGGCTTGGCCGTACAAGAATTAGCGTCCTTCATGCTCACCCTCAAACGCGCCTCTAAATCCCGCCCTGGCGGGCCCTGGTCGGATGATGATTCCGACGAGCTATGATGGTTTGATAGTCTCGCCCCATGCAGCCGCCGATCACTCCCATGAGCTTGGGCAACATGCGTCAGAACGGCGTGCGGTCGGTGATCGTCTGGTGTTCCAATATGAATTGCCGACATGAGGGCATCGTCAACCTTGATCATCTGCCAACGGATCTCGCTGTGCCATCTCTCGGCCCGCGTATGCGCTGCGAGCGTTGCGGCCGGCGCGGGGCCGATGTAATGCCCAATTGGAATGAGCGGCACGCCCATGGTGATGGGCGGCGCTGACTCAGAGAACGCGGTGGAGTCGTCTTGCCGCCAGCGCGGCTATGCTGCGACGCGCGCGAATGCGATGGCGGCGTTCAAGGCGGCGTGGGAGGAAAAATTGAAAGCAATCTGCCGGTTTGCTCGTCGGTAGGAAAATTGTGTCAGACGCGATATAAGAGCCGATGAGGAAAATCGTTCTTGCAGTCGTTGTTGTTGTGCTGCCGGCTTGGGTCGCGGTAGCTCAGCAGTCCAGTCAGCCGCCGAAAAACTCTCCAAAGTCGGCTACGCTACATACGATTAAGGGCAATCCTTGCGCGATGTATGGCGCGGGCTTCGTCAAGATCAAAAGCTCGGATACGTGCGTTAAGATCGGTGGCAGCGTTAGCGTAGAAGCTGGCGCGCAACGCTAACTCGTCTCTAGCGGTGACGAGGGGTCAGCCGCAGGCGCTAATGTCGCCTTCTATGACCCTCTGCGACATGCGCGAGAATGGTGTGCCGGTCGCCTTCGGAGAGCTAGCTGCGTTCGAGGGGCCAGACGGGTAGCTAGCAGCGGTTGGGGTCCGACCCGTTAGCGACCGGCTCCCGCTATATAGGCGTCGTGGCTATCATGCGCCCGACAAGCCGCCCTAGTTGTCTCCTTCAAATTTTGTTGATCCGAAAAGTCGATCCGCTCTCTGCCGGCACCGCCAATAACGGATGGTCAATGTCTGCAGTGTCCCCAATAGCGACCGAAAATATTGCGTCGCGGCGACTGACGCGAAGTGCCATGGGCGACATCGCATGCATGTCGTGAAATGTCGTCAACCGATGCGACATCAATTCAATGTACAATTTTCCCCGCCAAATCGCAGCAGCCGAGATATTCCCAAGCGTCGCGTTCGGTTTCAAATCGCCTCACCCGTCCGTTCTCATATGCAATCTGCCCGTGCCAGAATGCGCGAAACGTACCATTCGCTGAACGATCCACTCTATTTGTTTTTGTGTCGGTTTCGCTGACGTTGATCATGAGGCTATCTCTGGGTCGCCTATTTTGGGTTCGGACTTCGCTGCCTCAATGAAAACGGTTGTCCCACAATAATTGCAGGTAAATGCACGGTCCCCAGGTGACGGTTCGCCGAACTTGAAGGCTTGCATTGCCACTTTGCAAATAGGGCAAGGCCTCACACTAATTGTGGGAGAAGTCATGCGTCGTCCCCGTATCGGGGATTTTAGCAATTCTTTGGTGGCAAGAAAGGAAATTGTGTTCACTTTTGAACAGACCCGTGTTCACTTTTGAACAAACCGTGAATGCGGGTAATGTACGTAATTACCGCTTAGAACAGACCGCAAACGATAACATTATCCCCCGAGTGCGAGGCCGCCATTCTCAGGGTGATATTTGAGGTCTGTCAAAAGACTGAGCGCGGAATTAAATTTTCGTCGGAGATTTCGATTTCACCTACTCATGCAGGACAACATTTAGCAACGCGCTATTCACTTTTAGTTCGCCATTGTAATCGATGAGCCCCAATTTCCTAAATTTGTTCAAAAAGACATTCACGCGGCTCCGGGTCGTGCCAATCATATCGGCAAGGGTCTCCTGGGTGATCTTGGTCGATATTGGTTCAGGATCGCGTTCCTTACCGTAGTTGGCCAGGAGCAGTAGCGTTCGAGCCAAACGCTTTTCGCTTGAGTTAAATAACTGATCTACCAAATCCGACTCAACTCGGCTGTTTCGGACCAAAAGATGGGCCATAAACATCTCGGCAAGTTCGGGTTCGGTATGAAGCACCCGAACCATCATTTCTTTTTCTATTCGCGTCGTTTCGCATTCAGTGACGGCAATTGCCGCAGCTAGGCGCAACGATTGGCCAGCCAAGCAGCCATCCCCAAAAAACTCGCCCTGCCCAAGGATGCTAACGACCGCTTGTTTCCCTTGTTCGGACCTGACCACAATTTTGATTTTGCCCTTCGCAAGGTAAAAGACAGCGTCGGCAGGGTCCCCTTGCGAAAATATAATATCGTCGATCCGATAGTGAGTATGGGTTCTGCCACCATTCACTGTGGCGAGAAACACTTTAGCGTTAAACGGCGTTTTCTTCGCTGCCTTTGCCATGGCGGTTCCCGGCGATCACCCCGTGTACGTAATATATTCTTCGGCGCATGTGGGCACCAGTAGAAACCGCGCCAGCGCATATCGGACGCTAATAGATTGAAATTTTGACATTTATTGAGTGCAGTGGCGTGGGAACTCTAGATCGACGATGCATTACGGCCGCTCTGGGTCATTAGCGCCCGAGCCAACGAGCGCCCATGCCGATCAATGTCCGCTATTAGTCCGATAGCGACCGAATTTTGTGGCGCTGCGAAACGACGCTATGTGCCACAATCGGACTCATGCACTGCAACATGGTTGGCAAACACAAAGACCGCCGCGCGGCGGTCTCTCCGAAATCCAATGAGGAGTCGGGGCTGCGACGATTATTGCCTAACCAGCTCGCATCTCGACCGCATCCATCAATGTTTTAGACGAAAACGGTTTGTGCAGGTATGCATTACAACCCGCCTTAATCGCTTCTTTCTTGTTCTGTTGAATATCAACCCCAGTCATTACAATAACATTGAGAGGCCGGCCTGATGCCTTCAATCGCTTGCAAAGTTCGATGCCTGATAGACCGCTGCCGAGGTCGATATCTATAAGCAAACAGTTTGTTTGACTTGTCGCAAACCCGTCCAAAAATTCCTCGGCCGAGTTCCAAGTTTCACAAGCAAATCCATGGGCACGCAGCAGACGCGTTAGTGACTTCCGTATGCTCGGATCGTCGTCAATTACTGCGACTAACTGTTTGGCCATCGAGTGGCGGCACAATGCTGGCGCAAAGAGGGGCCGTAGCCATCCGCAATAGGGTACTTCAGATGAATAGAGTTCCTAGCATCCGGCTAATGAACGGGATACCTGCACGTTAGGGCAATGGGTCAGGCTCGCAAATCTCTGGACGCCTCGCGGCGGCAGCGCAAATCGCATGCCCACCTTTGCGCAATATAGCCAGCTGAAATCGTTTTGTTATTTTCGTAATGCAAGGGCCTTACTTCGCGAAAGCGGCGGGCACTTCCGCGATCTCCGCTGGTAGAACAAATTGAAACAACGCGCCGCGGTTGCCATCCGACGATGCAGTAAGTTGACCCCCATGACGCTGAATTATCATACGGCAAATGGCTAGTCCCAATCCCATTCCATGCGCCTTTGTTGTAGAGAACGCATCAAATATGCCGTCTATCTGATTTGGATCAATTCCCGGTCCCGAGTCTTCGACTGCGATGGCAATTGAACCGCGACCATGAAGCTCAGTTCTTACCCGCAATACCCGAGTTCGATCCGTCGTGGTAGCCATTGCTTCAAGCGCGTTGCGGACCAAATTAACGAGAACCTGTTGCAATTGATTTCTATTACCGCCGACAAGCGGCAGCTCCGATGTCAGTTCGATGTGAGTTGCGACATTGCGATCCTTCAACTCGCCGCGCAATAAATGTAGCACCGAGTGAACAATTTCGTTCATGTCAATCCGTTGCCGATTCTGATCAACCTTCCGAAACAAACCACGAATGCCGTCCAATACTTCGTTGGTACGTTGAGCGTCACTTATTATGTCACTCAGAGCTGCCCGGACTTCATCGTAATTGGGTGGGTCGTTTGCAAGAAGGTGCAGAGCTGCATCGCTGTTCGTTGCGATTGCTGCCAAGGGCTGTTTTATTTCATGAGAAATCGAAGCTGCAACCGCCTCTACATTCATTAGCTTATTATCGCGCTCATGCTCTAGCAGCAGGTTTGCGTGGGCGAGGCGAGCCTCGCTTTCCCTCCGCTCGGCAAACAGCGCAGCGAGTACGAACGCAACGAGCGCCACAACCAGAATGATCGCCTGGGCTTCCAGGATACGCTCGTAGATCGGAGAACCGGTGTCTCCAAAATGACCGATGCCTAAGGTTGTCGCCCAAACGATTGTAAGGCAAACAATGAACGCGCCGGCCGCGGCAAAGACCGGTCGATAACGGGCCGCAAGCCAAAACAACAAAGGAAATAGCAGCGCACTTGGCACCACCGTCTTCCAAGGCTCCTCCGGTAGCGAAATAATAATTCCCGTCATCGCGGCAAGCATCGCCAGTGCAGCGGCACCTTTGATGCTCTCGTTTCGCGGTGGCGGCTCCCGCACGGCAGCGGCAAGTCCAATTATGAGCGGCGCGACAGCGACGATACCGAGGCCGTCGGAAGCGAACCATTGCCGCCAGGTCGTAAGCATCGGTACCGTTGAGCTGTGGAACAGCTTGAAAGCAACCGCTCCCCCGATGCCCGAGATGAGCGTCCCGGCAACCGCAGCCGCAAGCAGACCAAGGACCTGGCGCAGCTGGTCGAGCCTGAAATTAGTACCGAAGTAGCGCTGGATTAATCCAGCTGTGATCAGAGCTTCCGCCGCGTTGCATAAGGCAAAGGCGGTAGACGCCGAGATGTTGCGGTCGCCCATGAGGTTGGCAGTGATCGTCGCAGCCATTGTTCCGATGGCTACAGGCCATCGCGCACGAGATCCCAGAGCGATCAAAGCACCTGAGGAGATACCCGCGGCGGGCCAGAACACGGCCACGCCGCCCGGCTGGATAACCAACCCGAGGCTTAGCCGTGCCGCTAGGAAATAGGCCAGACCGACCGCCGCAGCGAGCCCAACGTTAGGCACCAATGGCGGGAATACAGAATCAACTCCGGGTCGCTGGAGCTGGCGGTGTTCTAGCAGCCCTTCGGTCGCACGCACGTTCCCAAACATCAGTCATACGCACATTGTCTAAACATCTCCGTTCCCAATATTATCACATTGGCGCGACTTCGTAACGTTACTATGACCGCACCCGACCAATGTAATCGGATACCGCTAATTGGCTGGTTCCACTGCTAAAATCGATTTGTCCGCTGTTACACCAATAGCAGATGAGGTGGATGGCTCCCGCTCACGGCATCTAGGTGCCAGGGTGTGAAGGCTATCAAGCATTCACGAGCAAATGGGAGCCATCCGTCATGGAGATTACTACGATCGGCCTCGATTTGGCCAAGAGCATTTTTCAGGTTCACGGCGCTGATGCGACCGGTCAGGTCGTTGTCCGCAGGTCGCTTCGACGAGCGCAGATGCTGCCCTTCTTGGCCAAGTTGCCTTCATGCCTGGTCGGCATGGAAGCGTGCGGCACCTCGCATCACTGGGCGCGCGAGCTGATCAAGCTCGGCCATGAGGTGCGGCTGATGCCGCCGGCTTACGTCAAGCCGTATGTAAAGCGTGGGAAGACCGACGCGGCCGATGCGGAAGCGATTTGCGAAGCGGTAAGGCGGCCGACGATGCGGTTTGTGCCGGTGAAGTCACCCGAACAGCAGTCGGCACTGTCGATGCATCGGACGCGCGATCTGCTGGTCAAGCAGCGCACGCAGTTGGTCAACATGATCCGCGGCCTGCTCGCCGAGTTTGGCATCAACATTCCCAAGGGTCTCGAACGGGCGCTGCTGATGGCGAGACGGATCGTCGATGGTGAAGCACCAGACGTGCCGATTGAAGCCGCGAAGATCGTTGGTACGCTGTCACAGCAGGCGCTAGACATCCACGTTCGGCTTCGCCAAATCGATCGCGATCTGCTCGTCTGGCAACGTGGCAACGATGTCGCGCGGCGTCTCATGACGATCCCCGGCATCGGGCCGGTCGGAGCGACGGCACTTGCCGCATCGGTTACTGATCCGCATCAGTTCCGCTCGGGGCGGCAGTTCGCCGCCTGGTTGGGACTGACGCCACTACAGAAGTCGAGCGGTGGCAAAGAGCGGCTCGGGCGCATCTCCAAGATGGGCGACAAGTACCTGCGCAAGCTCCTCATTGTCGGCATGACTTCACTCGTGCGACGCGCAAAGTACAATCCTCAGGCAATCGATCCACGGCTGGCCAATCTGCTCGCGCGAAAGCCCGTGCGGGTCGCAACTGTCGCCATGGCAAACAAGACAGCACGCACCATCTGGGCAATCATGACACGTGGCGAGACCTATCGTGCCGGCCACCAGCCGGCACTGGCCGCATAACAGCGAGGATACACGAATTAGCTGAACAGCAGATCAGCTTCACCAGGTTGCGAGAGCGATGCGACGTGATGGCAAACCGGTCAGACCGGGAACAGGGACAACCCACCGAATGTCCAAGGCGTCATAGCCTGAGAAGCAGAATGGGACCTTGCTCGCGGACTCCATCAGGGCCAGCAGTCTCAATCGACTGCATCAACAGGCCGGACAGAAGACTGCACCCGACCAATGCCACCGCGTCAATTTACTCCTTGCAATGCGGGAGCCATCCACAGAGGACATTTGGCGCTACATTAGGTTCTACCGGCAGCATTGTCTCGAATGCTGCGACGCACTCTGAATGTCCGTTGTGAGTCAAACGCCGACAAACCGTCGCTAGCCCAAAACCCGACTTTGTCTGCTCTTGTCCGAACGCAGACAAACTATTGCGACGCGGCGACGTCCGTTAAGTGCCATAAGCGACATGGCACAATTGGTTTGACATGAAAGAGGCCGCCAACTGAGGCGGCCTCTCGTTTCTTAGTCGGACCGCTTGGCGCCTTCGGGCGCTTCCTCACCGGGTAAAAATATTCGCTTGAAAGGGTCCCCGCCGCTCAGCGGGGGGGGCGCAGAGGGCGGGGCTTGGAAGCAGGGTTCGAAACTAAATCATCCTCCACTCAGTGCTCCGTGTCTGTACTGAATGGAACACTTTCAAATGCGAGCACTACTCTATTTCAAACCAACCCCCTACCGATCAGCAGCTCCAGCCTGCCGTCAAACTCGACAATGAAGGCATCCGCCGCAGCCGCGTCGCCCGCTTCGCGGCGTTCGCTGCGCACTCCCGTTATCGGCTCGGCGTGCAGTCGCCAGCAAAATCCTTTTTACCGGCTCGATAATCCGCGATCTCCTGCGCGCTTACATCGCTGACATAGCAGCGCGGCGTGGCTCCGCCCGGCCACGTGTACGCGCTCCGCTTGCCGCACCGGCTCCCGTTGCGCGCGCGGTCTTCGGGACATGCGCAGGGATGGCCCGTGGCATGGTAGATCGCCGCGCATTCGCGGATGATCGCGTTGGCAACATCATGGTCGGATTGCGCGGCGGCTGGCCGGGGCAACAGCGACCAAAAGACTAAGGCCCAGATCGAAAGACTCACGATCAGGGCGAGCGTCAGCGACAATGCGCGCACAATGCGCTCGCGCCGGGTATGTGGCGTGAGATTGAAGCGGCGTCCGTTCGGTTCAAAAAGGGTGCCCCGACGCATGATGGCATTGTAGCCCAAAGGAATCGTCAAATCGACGGCCGCTGCGCCAACGCGGCTATGCTGCGACGCGCGCGAATGCGATGGCGGCCTTCAAGGCGGCGCGGCAACGCGACTGAGCCTAAAGGCTGTTAATCGACGTCAGCATGATCAACGTTATGCAGCGAGCCGCGAGCAAGCGTGGCGGATTTCAAGGCACGGTGGAGCGTTTAATCCATGTCCGCTCTTGTTTCTGCCCAAGACTGACATTGCTAGAATCGTAGATATTTATTTAGCCAATCCAGCGTTCGCTGCCACGCAAGTTTGGCCGCAGCTTCATCGTAACGGGGGGTCGTATCGTTGTGAAAGCCGTGATTGGCCCCACTATACACGTACCCCTCATGCTGTACGTGTGCAGCAGTCAGCGCGGCATCAAAGGCGGGCCAGCCTGACGTAATCCGCTTGTCAAGTTTGCCGTAGTGCGCAAGTAGTGCGGCTCTGATTTTGGCAGTGTCGGCAGCGCTTGGTTGAATTCCGTAGAATGGTATTGCAGCGGCAAGCTCGGCGCCCATCCGCACTGCAAGGTAGTTGACTGCGCCGCCGCCGAAGCAAAAGCCGACTGCGCCGAGCTTCCCAGTGCAATCGGGGCGTGATTTCAGCCACGTCGCAGCGGCGAGGAAATCTTCTCTCATTTTGGCGCTATCGACCTGAGTGAAAAGCCGCAAGCCTTTTTCGTCATCTCCGGGATAGCCGCCTACGGACGTCAGCCCATCGGGCGCAAATGCCATGAAGTTGGCAATCGCCAGCCGTCGCGCCACATCTTTTATATATGGATTAAGGCCGCGGTTTTCGTGGACAACCAAGACCCCGGCCAGTTTTCCTGCAGCATTCGCTGGGCGCACCAGATAGCCGTTAATGCCTTCGTTGCCTCGCGGCGATGGCACAGTTACGGACTCGGCCTTGATCCGGCCATCGTTTTCTTGAACTTGTATCGCCCACGCATAATTTGGTCGAAGCATCTCGAAGAGTGCTGCCGCGGTCATACCGCCGACGGCAAATTTTTGTGCGCCTTCGAGGAACTGACGGCGATCAATGCCGCCATGCACGTATCGGTCGAACAGATTCAATAGTTCCTGTGGAAACTCGGATGCTTTTTTTCGTTCCATCGGAGTGCTCCTAACCGCAGGCCCCGGAGATTGAGATAATCATGGAGCTACCGAGCGCCGCAAGTCCACTCAACGTCACTCTGCGATGTCCGCTTTAAAAGCAGACAAACCATTGCAGGCATAAAATCGAACCCTGCCCGCTGTTATGAAAAGCGGACAACCGCGCGCGCGGCTATGCGGCGAGTCGGGAGGAAGCGATGACGGATTTCAAGGCGCGGTAGGTGGGCCAATCGCTGATGCGCTCAGCGAATGCTGTCACTGGCGGGGACTCAATTGGTTTCGGTCTCGGCCCCAGCGTTTCGGTATTAACCGCAGGTGCGACTGGTGGTAGGCTTCCAGTCAACCGGCAAAATTGCCGGTATTGGGAGGTGACAATGAAAACCTGCCACATTGTTGCATTGTCAGTGCTGGTCGGGGCCGCGCTCGGAACGCTTACAAATCAGGGTATTCATGCGCAGGATGCTTACATCCGAAACGTGCCGTTAGACCCTTTGCCTGTCCCAGTTATTCCGCGGGGCTCAACGCTCGATCTGCGACCAGCGAGGCCCCAGGATGCTGACGACCAGATGTCAGGTTATACGTCAGACACCAAGGACCGGACGACCCCCTCCATCGGTCTGTCAATCAAAGCGCCGCTCGATGACCGAAAATAGGTCGTCCCAATTAGGGTGGGGCCTTAATTGAGACGTCACATGGCTGAATCAGAAAGACCGCAGCGCGGCGGTCTCTCCGAAATCCGATCAGTGCCTAACGACGATGACCCAGTCTAATCCCCACAATCCCAGCTTTGCGCCTTAGCGCCCCAGGTGTTCTTTTCATTTCTTTGGAAATTTTCGCAACAGGCGTTCTGGATTTAGAATGAGCCTTAAGCTCGGCAATGTCTTTCTTCGTCCAAGCGCGCACTTTACGTTTCGCCATGTAAACCTCCGTCAAAAAATTGAGCGCGTTCTAGCAGAATAGTGTTCAACTATCCATTGTCTTTGGTGTGCGCTGCGCTGGAAGATCGCCGCTGGTTCTGGACGATCACTGCGCGCGTCCCGCAGCCCGCGCATGATCGAGGCTATGTGCCCTTTTTATTGTTCTGGTCGGCAGAAATAGACATACCCATCGCAAGAAACGGGACGGCAACCGCTGCGGACCCAGCGGCCCCGGTTTCCAAGGTCTCTTGCCACGATCCCTTCACCAGATTGAGGGCCTCGAACAGCGCCGCGAAGTCAACAACGACAGCGGCCGTGAATGCAATTACGAAGAGAGATATCAAGAGCACAGATCGACTGCTGAACCCGTGGTGCACCATCGTGAAAACCCTTCTCTAGTGTTAGTCTATTCAGTGACCTTCCTTTGGTCACCCGCCTCTAGTGATTTTTTCCAAATGCGCCAATGCGTCGGCTGAACGTCGATTGGTGCTTTTGGCGAAGCATCGATCCACTTTTTTCCATATTTGCGGCACGGAAATACGAGTGCATGCACGCCATGTTTGTCGATAACGCAAAGCTCAAGATCGCAGTCGGACGGCGCCATAGATATCGGCAACCATTTGTCCGGCAACGAGTGAATCTCGCCCATAGGTCACGAATAGTTTGCGATATGCTGATTGCATTGACCCAGGTCAATCTGCGTTGGAAAAACTACTTCGCGGCGAACCAAGCGCGGCTTGCTTTTTGTCAACTGCCGCTTTCAAAAGCGCTGCGCGTGCCGCCGCACCGGCTGATGTCCAGCCCTAAACCAAGTCTACACAGCCTGGTGCAATCGCATTGGCTGTAATCGGCCGCGCACCGCAGTGCGGTCATCATTGGCGAGTTGACGCAGCCTTGCAACGTCCTTGACCGCTACATGCGATGCGTCGACAACGACGCCAATGCTTCGCAACCGCGCGAAGGCTCGCGATAGCGATTCTGGAGTTAAGCCAAGCTGTCCGGCAATTAGTAGCTTGTCGTAAGGGAGCACGACCGCACAATGCCCTTGTTCGGCCAATGACAGCGACGCGAGAAATTCAGCAACACGCTGCACGCCGGTCTGCGCCTTAAGCTGTTCTACCTGCTGAACCAGATTGTGCATGCGCTGGGAGATCGAGGCGATCATGCCCAACGCAATATCGGGACTTTGCCGGATACAGCGAACAATATGATCGGCCGGGATACGCGCGATGCGGCTTGCGCTCACGGCTTCGGCCGTCGCCTGATATCGATTGCCGGTGAACGCAGCCATCTCAGCGAAGCTGTGGCCTTTCGTCATTATTTCGATCACTGTATCGTCGCCACCCGGCGTAGTGCGATAGAGCTTCACCCATCCGTCGATTACGATAAAAAATGCCGTTGCCGGGTCAGCTTGGCGCATGATCAATTCGTGTGAGCGCAATGTGACTGCAGTTGCAGGCGCGACTATGTGTTCGACAGTTTCTGTCTTGAGACCGCGAAACACGGCTATGCGGCTAATAATTTGAAGGTCGCCCGCCGTCAGTTTTGCCACAGCGCACCCCTTTAGGCCAAACAGATGTCAAAATGATTGATGATTGCTATTTTACCGGCACTTATCAGTGCTGGTACTGGCGTCCGACGCCTACATGATGAAGCTGATCAAGCTCATGCATGAGAAACAGCATGCGCCGCTTAAGATCACCGATCATCGGATCGTCGCCGGGGCAATACGGCAAAGCTCTGCTTAATTCATCTTGGAGGAACTTCTGCCGCCTTTCGAGATCAGCAAGGTAGTCAGGTTTTGCCACGCTATGCTCCAATTTAGTCGGCAGCCGTTCATATGCGCCGATGCTCAATCATGAGCTTTCGCGCCCCTACCCAATAGAAAAGCTGAAAATCGAGACGCTGCCTTTGATATGAATCAGACAGCATTGTTGACGTTGTTGAATTCTGATCGGCGAGAAAAAGCACCTGCAACGCATTGCCAGAAATAACGATATCATTAAGCCTGCAGCCGCCTGCGCATCGCCTGCTCGCGATCATGCATCCGCTGCCTTGCCGCCATCCGGGCGCGCACATCGGTAATAAACGTGGGCGGCGGAGGATATGCACGATCACCATAGGCGCGAACGCCAGCGGCGGCGTCAGCAGGCACAGCGCACAGGCTGATCTCAAGCAATTCCCATTTGCTCGCGGTGAAGGTCAAGTCGTTCTCGTCCCACCGCATATGGTCAACAGCCGGATCGATGGTGTTGCCGTCGCCATCGGAAATGACCCAATCGCTAACTCGATATCCGATGGAAATGCCATTCACTTCCTTCCGCGACACCATGCCCTCGGCTTTGCGGCCTTCCGGCGTGTCGTTGAACGTCAATGTGCCCATCAGCATGCCGTTGCTAATCCAGGCGTTGGTCGCGCGGCCCAACGCATTGCTGAGGCCGATCTGTTGATGTGAATCTAAAACTGGGACTCCGGCCCCAAAGACGCGGCCGAGATCGACGGCATCGCGCGATATCTTCAGCACTTCGGTGCCATAGAACCGCGCAACCGGCGAGCCGCAAGAAAGCACGGCGTCCACCGTTCGTGCCTCTGAATTGTAGGAAACGGGCGACAAATCCAGCAATCTCGTTTCAAGTTGCATCATCATAACGGTGTGCCCCGTGCGACTTTGGCGTTCCGTCGCTGCGTGCTCTCGGCATCGATGCGATTCCCGGCTAACGCAGGGCTAACGATTGCCTGCTGATTGCCTCGAAAAGTCTCGAACGCCGCCTTAGCGTTGGAATAGGGGAAACGCAAGCAAACACAGTGGCTTCTTAACGGTCGCTAACGGCTCTGAATAAGAAAAAATCTGCCGATTTTTAAAGACGCCTTAACGCGATTCCCCCATCTTGCGTCGTCATGGTCTCCCATCGCCGCCGCCGCACGATTCTAACCGCGCTCGGGCTCTATACCTTCGCCGCGCTGTTTATCGGCTATTTCGCGGTCAATGCCTTCACCGGCAACCACGGCCTGCGGGCGCAAGCCGACCTCGACCAGCAATTGGCTTCCATGCAAAACGAACTCACGCATCTGAAAGCCGAGCGCGCGCTGTGGGAGCGGCGGGTGGCGCTGCTGCGCTCCGACAAGATCGATCCCGACATGCTGGACGAGCGCGCCCGAGCGCTCTTGGGCTTGTCCGACCCGCGCGATCTGGTCCTGCTCACCCACCCGCGCTAGGCCCGATCTGCGCGAGCGGGTAAACGTTATCCACCGTCGGTATTGAACGTTTCACCGGTTCGGCGCCAATCCGGCCGCATAGCCGCCCCGGCGGCCTCGCGCTTTCACCCCCATCCGATTTAAGCTATTGGGGGGGTCGCAAAGCCGAACCGCGGCTCCGTGACAATTGCCCAGACGCTTTCGTAGGGAGTGCCAATGGCGGTCGCCAAGAAAAACCCAAGCGCCGAGGCCAAAGAAACAGGCACCCCGGTGGCCAATTTCAGCAAGGACGAGGAGCTTTCCGCCTACCGCACCATGCTGACCATCCGCCGCTTCGAGGAGAAGGCCGGGCAAATGTACGGCATGGGGCTGATCGGCGGCTTCTGCCACCTCTATATCGGCCAGGAAGCCGTGGTGGTCGGCATGCAGATGGCGCTGCAGCCGGGCGACGCGGTGATCACCGGCTACCGCGACCACGGCCATATGATCGCCACCGGCATGGACCCCAAGGGTGTGATGGCGGAACTAACCGGCCGCACCCACGGCTATTCCAAGGGCAAAGGTGGCTCGATGCATATGTTCAGCGTCGAGAAAGGCTTCTACGGCGGCCACGGCATCGTCGGCGCGCAGGTGCCGCTCGGCACTGGCCTCGCTTTTGCCAATCGCTACCGGGACAACGGCAAGATCTCGGTCACCTATTTCGGCGACGGCGCCGCCAACCAGGGCCAGGTCTACGAGAGCTTCAACATGGCCGAGCTGTGGAAGCTGCCGGTCGTCTATGTGATCGAGAACAACCGCTACGCCATGGGCACCGCGATCACCCGCTCATCGGCCGAAACCAATCTGTCGCGGCGCGGGCTCTCGTTCAATATTCCCGGCGAGCAGGTCGACGGCATGGACGTGCGCGCGGTCAAAGCGGCCGGCGAGAAGGCCGCGGCCTGGTGCCGCAGCGGTAAGGGGCCTTTCATTCTGGAGATGCTCACTTACCGCTACCGCGGCCACTCGATGTCCGACCCGGCGAAGTATCGCACACGCGAGGAGGTCGAGGAGGTGCGCACGCACCACGATCCGATCGACATGGCGCGCGCGCGTATCTTGGAGAAGAATTTCGCCAAGGAAGACGAGTTGAAGAAGATCGACGGCGCGGTGCGCGACCTGATCAACCAGGCGGCGGAATTCGCCACCCACGATCCGGAGCCCGACGCCTCCGAGCTTTACACCGACGTCTACCGTTCTTAGTCCCGCCGCTCGCGTAGGAAACAGTTGCGCCCATGCCGATCGAAGTGCTCATGCCCGCGCTGTCGCCCACGATGGAGAAGGGCAACCTCGCCAAGTGGCTCAAGAAGGAGGGCGACCGCGTCAAGTCGGGCGACATCATCGCCGAGATCGAAACCGACAAGGCGACCATGGAGGTCGAGGCGGCCGACGAAGGCACGCTCGGCAAGATCCTGGTGCCGGAAGGCACCGCCGATGTCGCGGTGAATACGCCGATCGCGGTGATCTTAAGCGACGGCGAAGACAAATCGGCGATCGCGGCCGGCAAGCCGGCGCCGCAGGCCAAGCCTGCACCTGCAGCGAAAGCGGAAAAAACGGAAACCAAGCCCGCGCCGAAAGCGGTGGCGGTACCCGATGCGCCGGTAGTCCATGCCGCCGCCGATCCCGACATTCCGGAAGGCACCGAGATGGTCACCATGACCATGCGCGAAGCGCTGCGCGACGCCATGGCCGAAGAGATGCGGCGCGACAAAGATGTGTTCGTGATGGGCGAGGAAGTCGCCGAATACCAAGGCGCCTACAAGGTCACGCAGGGGCTGCTGCAGGAGTTTGGCGACAAGCGCGTCATCGACACGCCGATCACCGAGCACGGCTTTGCCGGCCTCGGCATCGGCGCGGCGCTTTCAGGCCTGAAGCCGATCGTCGAGTTCATGACCTTCAATTTCGCCATGCAGGCGATGGACCAGCTGATCAACTCGGCGGCCAAGACGCTTTACATGTCGGGCGGTCAGATGGGCTGCCAGGTCGTGTTCCGCGGACCCAACGGCCCGGCCGCGCGCGTCGCCGCCCAGCACAGCCAGGATTATTCGTCCTGGTACTCGCACATTCCGGGCCTCAAGGTGCTTGCGCCGTCGAATGCCGCCGACGCCAAGGGCTTGTTGAAAGCTGCGATCCGCGATCCCAATCCGGTGATCTTCCTGGAAAACGAAATTCTCTACGGTCATTCGTCGCCGGTGCCCAAGCTCGATGATTTCGTGCTGCCGATCGGCAAAGCGAAGATCGCGCGCGCCGGCAATGACGTCACCATCGTCGCCTGGTCGATGGGCATGTCCTACGCGCTCAAAGCCGCCGAAGAGTTGGCGGGGCAGGGCATCGAGGCCGAAGTGATCGATTTGCGCACGCTCAAGCCGATGGACACCGACACGATCGTTGCCTCGGTGCAGAAGACCGGCCGCTGTGTCACCGTCGAAGAAGGCTGGGCGCAGTCCGGCGTCGGCGCCGAGATCGCCGCGCGGTTGATGGAGCGCGCCTTTGACTATCTCGACGCGCCGGTGCTGCGCATAACCGGCAAGGACGTGCCGATGCCTTACGCGGCGAATTTGGAAAAGCTCGCGCTGCCCTCGGTCGCCGAAGTGGTCGAGGCGGCGAAAGCCGTCTGTTATAGGTGACGCGATGAAGGCAGTGTGGTTTTGGGCTCTTGGTTGCTTTTTCTTTGCGGCCATTTCGGCTTATTTGGCCGTGGATCGAGCTGGATTCGGGTTCGCTGCCTACGGGAATCAAATCAAACACAATTTCGTGAGTTCACAGCGTGATGCAATGTTCAAGATTGTTCCTGAATTGCGGCCGCGTCTTCAGGCCGATCAAATAGAAGCTGCTGCGAAAGCGGCAAAACTGTCGGTAGAACGACGGGAAGGATCATTAAACGTAATCGGTGGCATTGAATTCACACTAACCGGAACGGAAGTCAGTAGCGTCCGTTCAACAAATTTCTAGACGTTATATATGCCCATCAACATCCTCATGCCCGCGCTGTCGCCCACCATGGAGAAGGGCAACCTGGCGCGTTGGCTCAAGAAGGAGGGCGACAAGATCAAGTCGGGCGACGTCATCGCCGAGATCGAGACCGACAAGGCGACGATGGAATACGAGGCGGTCGACGAGGGCACGCTCGCCAAGATCGTGGTGCCGGAAGGCACGCAGGACGTGGCGGTGAACGCCGTGATCGCGGTGCTCGCCGGCGAAGGTGAGGACGTGAAGGCGACGGCAGCGAGTGCGAAGTCCGCGCCGGCACCGAAGCAAGTCGAAGCGCCTAAGCCGCAAACGACAGCACCGAAAGCGTCTGCGCCAGCGCCGCAACCTGCAGCAGCGGCAAAGCCGGCCGCCACGCCTGCACCGCAATCCGCTCTATCAACGGGGAGCAACCGCATCTTCTCCTCGCCACTCGCACGGCGTCTCGCCAAGGACGCAAATATCGATCTCACCCGCGTATCGGGCTCCGGCCCGCATGGCCGCGTCATCGCGCGCGACATCGAAGAAGCCAAATCCGGCAAAGGCGCTAATTTGCGCCTGCGCGCTGCGCCGACCATAGGTGCTCCGTCAGCACAAATGATGTCGGACAAGCAAATCCTCTCGCTCTACGAAGAGGGCAGCTACGACTTCGTGCCGCACGACGGCATGCGCCGCACAATTGCGCAGCGGCTCACCGCCTCGGTGCAGACCATCCCGCATTTCTACGAAACGATGGACTGCGACATCGGCAAGCTCGCTGCGGCGCGAGAGGAGATCAATGCGGCCGCGCCCAAAGATAAAGATGGCAATTCCGCCTACAAGCTTTCGGTCAACGACTTCGTCATCAAGGCGCTGGCGCTTGCGCTACAACGCCTGCCGGAAGCGAATGTGAGCTGGACCGAAGCCGGCATGCTCAAGCACAAACATTCCGACGTCGGCGTGGCGGTGGCGCTGCCGGGCGGGCTGATCACGCCGATCGTGCGCAACGCCGAGAGCAAATCGCTGTCGGCTATTTCTAACGAAATGCGCGATCTCGCCGCCCGCGCGCGGGCCCGCAAGCTCAAGCCGCACGAGTATCAGGGCGGCACCACCTCGGTATCGAACCTCGGCATGTTCGGCATCAAGGATTTCACCGCGGTGATCAATCCGCCGCAGTCGACCATCCTCGCCGTCGGCACCGGTGAGGAGCGGGCGGTGGTGCGCAACGGCCAGCTTGCGGTCGCCACAATCATGAGCGTGACGCTGTCCTGCGATCACCGCGCCGTCGACGGCGCGCTCGGCGCCGAGCTGATCGTCGCGTTCAAGAGGCTGATCGAAAATCCGGTGATGATGGTGGTGTGACGACGCTAGCGCGCGCCGGGGAGTTTCCGTTCGTCCCCGCGAAAGCGGGGACCCAGGGCGGCTGGTTACAGAATTGGATGTGGCCCTGAATTCCCGCTTTCGCGGGAATGAGCGTTGAATTTATTCACGCCGGATCGAAGCCCTTTGCCTTGAAGACGGCCTGCGCCTCCGGCGTGGTCAGAAATTTGAGCAGCGCCTTGCCGGCCTCGGCGTTCTTCGACGCCGCGCCGACGCCAGCGGCAAACACGTTGGTATGACCGAGATCGCCGGGCGGCGGCCCGACCACGTCGACGCCCGGGGTCGTTGTCAGTTCCGGTTTGCTCTGGAATGCGATATCGACGTTGCCCGACGTCAGCAGTGTGCCGACGAAGCCGGCGGGCGGCGGAAATTTGCTCTTGGGTTTGATCTGCGCGGCGATTCCCAGCTTCTCGATCATCTTGGAAAAATAGACGCCGCTGGCGCCGCCCGCCGCCGGATCGGTGTAGCCGATCGCGTGCGCGGCAAGCAGCGTCTTCTTCATCGCGTCGACGGTGGAGACATCAGGCTTCGGCGCGCCATGCTTGACGCCGAAGGCAAAAATCGATTGGCCGAGCGTGACGCCGCCGGCAGCAATCTTGCCTTCCTTGGTCAGGCTGTCGATGCTGCCGCGCGAAACGATCAACACGTCGGGCACGTCGCCTTCCTGCGCCTTCTTGGTGAAGCCTGAGATGAGCCCCCAGGTGATATTGAGTTTGTTGCCGGTCGCCTTTTCGAACTTGGGCGCCAGATCCTCGATTGCGCTCTTGACCCCAATGGTGCTGTAGACCTTGATTTCCGTCGCCGAGACAATGGCGGCTTGCGCGAATACAAAGACTGCGATAGCCGCAAGGCGGCTGACGAATTTGCCCATGACGCTTTTCCCCCCCCGGGTGTTATTGCGGCCATTACATGCCTAAATTGGGTTACATTCAATCGGGGTCCGTGCGGAGGCGAATAAGCGAATGGCCGACAGCAATTTCGACGTTCTGATCATCGGCTCCGGCCCCGGCGGCTATGTCACCGCCATCCGCGCCGCGCAGCTCGGCTTCAAGACGGCCATCGTCGAGCGCGACTATCTCGGCGGCATCTGCCTGAACTGGGGCTGCATCCCGACCAAGGCGCTGCTGCGCTCGGCCGAGATTTTCCATTACCTGCAGAATGCCAAGGATTACGGTTTGAAGGCCGACAACGTTGGCTACGATCCGCAGGCCGTGGTGAAGCGCTCGCGCGCGGTGTCGAAACGCCTCAACGACGGCGTCGGCTTCCTGATGAAGAAGAACAAGGTGCAGGTCATCTGGGGCGAGGCCGCGATCGACGCTCCGGGCAAGGTCACGGTGAAGGCATCGAAAAGCGAGGCGCCGAAAAGCGCGCTGAGCGCGGGCAGCTATCAGGCGAAACACATCATCATCGCCACCGGCGCGCGGCCGCGCGTGCTGCCGGGCTTGGAGCCGGACAAGAAACTGATCTGGACCTATTTCGAAGCCATGGTGCCGCCGGCCATTCCGAAATCGTTGCTAGTGGTGGGCTCCGGCGCCATCGGCATCGAGTTCGCCTCGTTCTATCGCACGCTCGGCGCCGACGTGACGGTGGTCGAAGTGCTGCCGCAGATTCTGCCGGTCGAGGACCACGAGATTCAGATCTTCGCGCGCAAGAGCTTTGAGAAGCAGGGCATCAAGATCATCACCAACGCCAAAGTCACCAAGCTGGACAAGAAAGCCGACAGTGTCGTCGCCACCATTGAGGAAGGCGGCAAGACGCAAACAATTGAAGTGGATCGTGTGATCTCCGCCGTCGGTGTGGTCGGCAATATCGAGAACCTCGGCCTGGAAAAGCTCGGCGTGAAGACCGATCGTGGCTGCGTTGTTGTCGATCCATTCAACAAGACCAGCGTGCCCGGCATCTACGCCATCGGCGACGTCGCCGGCCCGCCGATGCTGGCGCACAAGGCCGAGCACGAGGGCGTGGTCTGCATCGAGGCGATCAAGGGCCTGCATCCGCACCCGATGAACAAGTTGATAATCCCCGGCTGCACCTATTGCACGCCGCAGGTCGCCTCCGTCGGCCTCACTGAACAGGCTTGCAAAGAGAAGAATCTCGACATCCGCGTCGGCCGTTTTCCTTTCGTCGGCAACGGCAAGGCCATTGCGCTCGGCGAGGATCAGGGCCTGGTGAAGGTGATCTTCGACAAGAAGACCGGGCAATTGCTCGGCGCGCACATGGTCGGCGCCGAAGTTACCGAACTGATCCAGGGCTACGTGGTGGCGATGAACCTGGAGACGACGGAAGAAGAGTTGATGCACACCGTCTTCCCGCATCCGACGCTGTCGGAGATGATGAAGGAAGCGGTGCTCGATGCTTATGGTCGTGTCCTAAACATGTAAGCGTGGGAGGATTTCGATGGCCAAATTCGCAAACATTCTGGAGACCGTCGGCAATACGCCGGTGGTCAAAATCAATAAATTGGCGCCGAAGGGCATCAATCTCTACGTCAAGATCGAGGCTTTCAATCCGCTTGGCTCGGTCAAGGATCGTCTCGCGCTCGGCGTCATCGAGGCGGCGGAGAAATCCGGCGAGCTCAAACCCGGACAGACGGTGGTCGAGGCCACCTCCGGCAACACCGGCATCGGCCTTGCGATGGTCTGCGCCGCCAAGGGCTATCCGCTGGTCGTGACCATGGCGGAGACTTTCTCAGTGGAACGCCGCAAGCTGATGCGCTTCCTCGGCGCTAAAGTAATCCTCACGCCGGCCGCCGGCCGCGGCTTCGGCATGGTCGAGAAGGCGCAGGAGTTGGCCAAGACGCACGGCTGGTTCCTGACCCGCCAATTCGAGAACGAGGCCAATCCCGACATGCATTCGCGCACAACGGCGCGCGAGATCGTCAACGATTTCAAAGGCGAGAAGCTCGGCTACTGGGTCACCGGCTTTGGCACCGGCGGCACGCTTAAAGGTGTAGCCCGCGTGCTCGCCAAGGAGCGGCCCGACACCAAGATCGTCGTTTGCGAGCCTGCCGATGCGCCGATGCTCTCGAGCCATACGCCGCAGGAGCGCAATCCGGACGGCTCGCCGGCCAAGCCCAATCCGGCGTTCAAGCCGCATCCGATGCAGGGCTGGTCGCCCGACTTTATCCCAAAGATCACCGCCGACGCCGTCGACATGGGCGTGATCAGCCGCATCATCACCATCCCCGGTCCTGACGCCATGAAATGGAGCAAGGCGCTGGCACAAAAGGAGGGCATCTTCGTCGGCATCACCGCCGGTGCCACCTTCGCCGGCGCGCTCGAAGTCTGCAAGGACGCCGCGCCCGGCTCGACCGTGCTCGCGATGTTGCCCGACACCGGTGAGCGCTATCTGTCGACGCCGCTGTTTGGCGACGTCGGTGCCGACATGAACGAGGACGAGCTGAAGATTTCCAATTCGACGCCGAACCACCGCATGCCGCCCAAGGCGGCGTGACGGCAGCAGGAGTAGGTCATGGGCATCATCGCCTGGATCGTCATCGGACTGGTCGCCGGCTGGCTCGCCAATATCATTCTCGGCAGCCGCGGTGGCCTATTTCATAATCTCGCCGTCGGCCTGGTCGGCGCCATCGTCGGCGGCTTCCTGTTCGAGAAGCTCAATTTGCACGTCATGCCCGATTTCTGGGGGAATCTGATCACCGCCACCATCGGCGCGGTGATCTTTCTGGCGATCTGGCGCGCGATCAGGCGGGCCTGATGCGCTTGGCGCACGCGGCTGCCCGCCTTGCGGCCTACACGCCGCAGCCGTAAGTATCGGCCATGGCCGTCGTCCTCGACCTCAACAGTCCGCGCCCGCGCCATCCGGAAAAGGCGCACCGGCCGGATTCAGCCCAACCGCAGAAGCCCGACTGGATCCGCGTCAAGGCGCCTGTATCGAAGGGCTATGCCGACACCCACGCCATCATGCGCGCGAACGGTCTGCATACCGTCTGCGAGGAAGCCGGCTGCCCCAATATCGGCGAGTGCTGGGAGAAGAAACACGCCACCTTCATGATCATGGGCGACACCTGCACGCGCGCCTGTGCCTTCTGCAACGTGAAAACCGGTCTGCCCGGCGCGCTCGATCCGAACGAGCCGGCCCACGTCGGCAAAGCGACCGCCAAGTTGGGTCTCGCCCACATCGTCGTCACCTCGGTCGACCGCGACGACCTTGCCGACGGTGGCGCGCGGCATTTCGCCGAAACCATCCGCGCCATTCGTGAGCGCTGCCCACAGACGACCATCGAGGTGCTCACCCCCGATTTCCTGCGCAAGGACGGCGCGCTCGAGATCGTGGTCGATGCCAGGCCCGACGTGTTCAACCACAATCTGGAAACAGTGCCGGCGCTTTATCTCGGCGTCCGCCCGGGCGCGCGCTATTTCCATTCATTGCGGCTGCTGCAGCGGGTGAAAGAGCTCGATCCGACGACGTTCACCAAATCAGGCATCATGCTCGGTCTCGGCGAGGACCGGAACGAAGTCTTGCAGGTGATGGATGACCTGCGTTCGGCCGATGTCGATTTCCTCACCCTCGGGCAATACCTCCAGCCGACCCGCAAGCATCACGAGGTCGTGCGCTTTGCGCCGCCGGACGAGTTCGAGGCGCTCAAGACGGTCGCCTACGCCAAAGGCTTTCTAATGGTGGCGGCCTCGCCGCTGACGCGCTCATCGCATCACGCCGGCGAGGATTTCGCGCGTCTGAAAGCCGCGCGTTCCAATCCCCCGGTCATTCCGGGGCGCGGGCGTTAGCCCGCGAACCCGGAATCCAGAAACGGGCTCCGAAGATTCATCTAGATCCCGGGTCCGCGCCTTCGGCGCGTCCCAGAATGACGGCAAAACAGGGCGATAAATTGATGCCACAGTTCGCCACCGAGCGCCGCGTCCGCCACAGCGCGGCCGAAATGTTCGATCTCGTCGCCGACGGCGAAAAATATCCGGAATTCGTGCCGCTCTGCAGCGCGCTCCGGGTGAAAAGCCGCACCGACAAAGGCGACGGCATCGTCGTGCTGATCGCCGACATGACGGTCGCCTACAAGGTGATCCGCCAAACCTTTACCAGCCGCGTCACGCTCGACCGGCCGAACATGAAAATTCTGGTCGAATACGTCGATGGCCCGTTCAAGCACATGCACAACCGCTGGGCCTTCCGCGCCACCGGCGAGCGGACCTGCGAGGTGGAATTCTTCATCGAGTACGAATTCGCCAGCCGTACGCTCGGCATGCTGATGGGCGCGATGTTCGACACTGCGTTCCGCAAATTCGCCGCCGCGTTCGAACGCCGCGCCGACCAAGTCTATGGCCGCAGCCCCGCCTAAGGCTGGCCGGTTAAGGCCCGAGCCGCTTGAGCTCGGCTGTCGCGCCGTTGTACTCGATGAAACTCTTCGGACAACTGTCGACGGCCGCCTTTAGCATCGCGGCGGCGCGACTGTTGTCCTTTTTTACCAAATTCCACATAGCACCATAATATTGCGCTTCGCATTTCTGGTCGTCGTTTGCGGCGGCGGCGACCATGGCGTCGAGGTCCCGTTTACCGAGGAACAGCTCGGCTACGGGATAGGGCCACTCCGTCTGTTTGATCTTGCCTGCGTCTACTTGCAGTTCGGTCAGGGCCGTCCCGTTGCCCGCGCGCGCGAGCGCGAGGTAATGCCAAAGCACCGGATAGGCGTCGGCCGGATTCTTCGCCAACACGCGCGCAAAATCTGCGGCCGCGGCGTCGTAGTGGCCCATATAAGTATTTGCATAGCCGCGCGAACGGTAGATGTTCATATTGTCGGGATCGAGTTTGATGGCGGCATCGCGATCCGCCACCGCGCGGTCGTACATGCCTTTGCCTTCGTAGGCGTTGGCGCGGTCGGTGTATGCGGAGATGAACTTCGGGTTCTGCCGGATCGCAATATCGAGATCGGCGATTGCCTGGTCGTATTGCTTCTTGTCGAGGAGCGCGAGGCCGCGGTTGCGATAGCCAATGGTGAAATTGGGATCGATCCGGATGGCTTCGGTCCATTCGACGATCGCGCGATCGTAGTCGTGCTTGGCAAAAAAGGCGCGGCCGCGATCGTTGTACGCATCGACATATCGCGGATCGAGCCTGATCGCCTGGTCGAGATCGAGGATGGCGCGGTCGTATTGCTTCAAGCTGATCAAAGCTTGGCCGCGATTGCGGTAGCCATACGTATATTTGGGATCAACCTGGATTGCCGAACTGTAGTCCGCGACAGCGTGTTCGTAGTCGCCTTTTCCAGTGTATGCGCGGCCGCGGTCGTTATAGGCCGCGACAAATTTTGGATCGAGTTTGATCGCCTGGTCGAGATCGAGAATGGCGCGGTCGTATTCGCCCTTGTCGACCAGCGCGAGCCCACGGTTGCGGTAGGGATAAGACGAATTCGGATTGATCTTCAGGGCTTCGGTATAGTCCGCGATGGCGCGGTCGTATTCTTTTTTGCTGTAATACGAGCTGCCACGGCTGTTGTAGGCGGCCTCGTAGCGAGGATTGAGTCTGATCGCCTGGTCGTAATCGGTGATCGCCCGGTCATAGTTTTTGAGTGCGTTATAGGAGAGACCGCGGTTGCGGTACGCGATCGCGTAGTCGGGATTGAGCCGCAGGGAGTGATCGTAATCGGCCAGCGCCTGTTGATACTGCTTTTGGTCAGCGTAACCGTTGGCGCGGTTGTTGTAGGCGACTGAAAGATTCTTCCGGGTTTCCTTGCCGGCATTGATGATAGCGGAGCAACCTTCGATTTGTTGGGCTGTCGAATTGGCGTGACCTTTGTTCGTGCACCAGGTCCAGTTCTGTGACGTCTGCGCCTCGGCGGGTGGAGTGGCAAGCAGCCACACGGCGGCAACGCCGGCGATAGCCGTCAAAAGACTGCGGATCGACATCGAACTTTCCCCCTATCAGTATGTCCCCCACCATCATAGCAGGCGGTGGCGCGATGGGGAGGGGGCACGGCACGAAGGTCACCATCCCGGTAGTGGTCGCGCCATATAGGGCGAAAGTCGGGGTTCGTGCTGCCCGCCAGGCGAGCACGCGGCCGCTAAGCCGGTTACTGCGGCGGCGGCAACGGGGATGCGTCGACCGGCGCCGGCGTAGACGGCGCTGCGACGGCCTCGAATTGATCGGCTTGAATCTTCAACGTCCCGATCAGTGTCGGCATCAGCACGCGGACCGGCGCCATGATCGACGTGCCGGCGATCGGCGCGAACCACAGTTCCATGTTGCGCCGGCCGGCGACGTATTTGACGATCAGGCTGTCGGCGCGATAGCCGGCAATCGGCTGCAGCATGACCTCACAAATCAGGATCGGTCCGGAATAGCCGCGCTCGACGGCGACTTTGTCCAGGCGGCCGTGGGAGAGCACCAGGTTGTAGCGCCGCCGCCCATCGTAGATATTCAATGTCCGGTTGCAGTCCGAAGCCGTCAGCGCGCCGCCGCCAAGCTTCGTCGGAAGCAAAACCGCACTCAGCGGATCGGCAACGCCGCGGCGGTCGTTGTCGGTAATCGGCACGCGGTCGGCGTGCTTCGGAGGCTGCGGCGTGAGCCGCTCGGTCGCGATACCGTCCACGAATGTCATCTCCAATATGATGGTGCCGTCGTCGTCGGCGATGGTGGACTTGTAAGACGAGGGATTGAGACGGTCAGCCGCAATGCTGCCTTGCGCCGAGACCGAACCCTCTCCGTTCATCAGCACGCTGAGCACGCCGCTCGCCTTGCCGCTGGCCGACATGCTGTAGAGGGTGGTGCCGATATCGATCCGCCAGGCAATCTCGCCGATCGTGACGCCGGTCATCGAGATCGTATAGTGCGCATTGACCTTACCTTGCGCGCGCGCCGCATGCGCGGCAAGCAACACACAGATAAGCACGACCAGGAGTTTGGCTGTTAGGCGAAACGCGTCTGCGGCGTTTGCAATCATCGCATCGGCATCGTGAGCCGGGTTTTTGATAGGGCGACCAGGCAAATTACCCGTACTTTTCCACCAACTCCTTGAGCATCGCCAGCGCCTGCAGCACCGATTTGTGCCGCACTTCGCTGCGGCCGATGTTGCCGTAGTGCATTTCCGTATGCGTCAACGCGCCACTGCGCGAGGCGGCGGCGAAATGTACCAGGCCGACCGGCTTATCGGGGCCGCCGCCGCCGGGGCCGGCAATGCCGGTAATGGCGACAACGACATCGGCGCCGCCATTGCCCAGCGCGCCGCGCGCCATGGCTACGGCAGTTTCGCGGCTGACGGCGCCGTGCGTTCTAAGCGTGTCCGCCGGAACGCCGAGCATTTGTTGCTTGGCTTTATTCGAATAAGTGACGAAGCCGCGATCGACCACATCCGACGAGCCGGCAATCTCGGTGAGCGCGCCTGCCACCAGCCCGCCGGTGCAGGATTCCGCGGTCGCCAGTTTCAAGCCGCGCGCGCGGCAGAGATCGAGCACGGCAGTTGCGGCGTTGCGCAGGTCGTCGCTCATCTTGCGCCCTTCATGGCTCGCCCCAGGGCAGGCGGACCGTCGCGGTCGCATAGGCGACGATGCCTTCGCCGCGGCCGGTGAAGCCAAGCTTTTCGCTGGTTGTCGCCTTCACTGCCACGCGCTCGACCGCGATGCCGGCCAGGTGCGCGATGTTTGCGCGCATGGCGTCGCGGTGCGGGCCGATGCGCGGCGCCTCGCAAACGATGTTGATGTCGATATGGCCAATACGCCCGCCGCGTTTGGCGAGGCGCTCGATAGCGAAGGTGAGGAAGCGGTCGGAGGAGGCGCCGCGCCATTGCGGATCGTTCGGCGGAAAATGCACGCCGATGTCGCCATCGGCCAACGCACCGAGGACCGCGTCGGTGAGCGCGTGCAGCACGACATCGGCATCGGAATGGCCGGTGAGCGCCTGCGGATGCGGGATGCGGACGCCGCCAAGGGTGACGTGATCGCCGGGTCCGAAGGCGTGCACGTCGATGCCGGTCCCGGTGCGCACGTCGCCAAGCGTCGCAAACTGCGTGGCTTCGACGCGCCCGAAATCGTCAGCGTTGGTGATTTTGACGTTGCCGGGCTCGCCGGCAAAGACACTGACCTTGAGACCGGCCCATTCGGCAAGCGCGGCGTCATCGGTGAAATCCTCGCGGCCCGCCTCGGCCGCGTGGCGATGCGCCGCCAGCAGCGCGGAGAAAGCGAAGCTTTGCGGGGTCTGCACCAACCGCAACGCGTTGCGGTCGAGCGTCTTGTCGACGAGGCCTTGGGCATCGACGGTTTTGACCGTGTCGGTGACGGGCAGTGCCGGGATCGCTGCGCCGCTTCGCTCGGCCGCGGCGATCGCACGCGACACCAGCGCCGCGCTGGCGAAGGGCCTGGCCGCGTCGTGGATCAAGACGATGTCGGGCTGGTGGGGAGCTAGTGCCTCGAGGCCGGCGCGAACGGAACCTTGCCGGGTAGCGCCGCCGAATACCGGTGGAAGAACATCGAGCCCGGCCGCCGAGGATTGGAACTTCGCCACATCTTCTGGGTGGATAACTGGCTGTACCGGCCCGACCTCCGGGTGTTCTACGAGCATGGCCAGACTCTGGCGGATCATCGGTTCGCCGCCAATCGGCCGGAATTGCTTGGGCAGATCGCCGCCCACGCGCGATCCACGCCCGGCGGCGACAACGACGACTGCAACTCCTGGCATGCTGCTATGCTCCCGAACTACAGCTTGGCTTTAGCGCGTTTCTACTGCAGCGGGAATGGATTAGCCGACCTGGGCCGTTTTTAAGCATGAACAACTTTTTGCAGTGCAGCACTTGCGCCGCATATCAAAATGGCTAAACTCTGAGCAATGAAAGTGGCAGCCTAAATGATAGGCAGTGAGGCCGTGCGGAGCGAAATTACGCACATATCCGACGCTTCTCTGCGGATCGGCCCCGTTAAGGTACCGAACCGCGTGATTCTAGCGCCGATGTCCGGCGTCACCGACGCCCCGTTCCGGCGGCTCGCGGAAAGATATGGGGCCGGCTTGGTGGTTTCGGAAATGACCGCCAGCGCCGCGCTGGTCGAGGGACAGCGCGAAGCGCGCGTGCGCAGCGAAGGGCAGGGTATCGCTGTCCACGTCGTTCAGCTCGCCGGCTGCGAGGCGCATTGGATGGCGGAAGGCGCCCGCGTCGCGCAAGCGCAAGGTGCCGACATCATCGACATCAACATGGGCTGCCCGTCCAAACAGGTGACTAACGGCGCTTCTGGCTCGGCGCTGATGCGCGATCTCAACCATGCCCTGACCCTGATCGGGGCAACCGTTGCTGCCGTGGCTGTGCCGGTCACGTTGAAAATGCGGCTGGGCTGGGATCGCGATAGCATCAATGCGCCGGAACTGGCGCGGCGCGCGGAAGCCGCCGGCATTCGCATGATCACCGTGCATGGCCGCACCCGCTGCCAATTCTACGACGGCAGCGCCGATTGGTCGGCCGTGCGCGCAATCAAGGACGCCATTTCGATCCCCGTCGTCGTGAATGGCGACATTCGCACTTTCGATGATGCCGAACACGCGCTTGCCGCCTCCGGGGCCGACGCGGTGATGATCGGCCGCGCGGCGCAGGGGCGCCCCTGGCTCCCCGGTCAAGTGGCGCGCTATCTGGCGACAGGTCAGCGCGAATGCGCGCCGCCTTTGGCTGAGCAGTACATCCTGATCGATACGCTCTATGACGAGATGCTCGTTCATCACGGGCTATCGATTGGCCGACGGCACGCCCGCAAACATTTGGCCTGGGCGCTCGATTCGGCGGCGGCCAGCGCCGGCATATCAATCGATCTGCTCAAGAGCCATCGCGCCCGTGTACTCACCGCGGAGGAGCCTGCGCAGACTCGCCGTCTGCTCGCCGACGCCTTCGACGCCTTCGCATGGAGGGCCGCTGCATGAGCCGGGCGCACGCGGTCTCCGCGACAGTCAATTCACCGGCCGACGCAGTGCTTCACGCGCTGCCGCACCCGGTCATCATGGTATCGCCCGACGGCAGGATTGCCGACGCCAATGTCGCCGCCGAACAATTCTTCGAGGCATCGATCCCGGTGTTGCGCCGGCACATGTTGCGCGACCTGGTGCCGTTCGGGTCGCCCTTGCTCGCGTTGGTCGAGCAGGTGCGTCAGCGCGGTGCGGCGGTCAACGAATATAAAGTCGATCTGGCGACGCCGCGCAATCCCGGCGAGCGGCTGGTCGATCTGCATGTAGCACCGCTGCCCGAATACGCCGACCACGTGGTCGTCATGCTGCAGGAACGCACCATCGCCGATAAAATGGACCGCCAGCTCACCCATCGCGGCGCAGCTCGCTCGGTCATCGCGCTTGCCGCCATGCTCGCGCATGAGATTAAGAATCCGCTATCCGGAATTCGCGGCGCGGCACAACTGCTCGAGCAGTCGGCCGGTGACGACGACCGTTCGCTCACCAAGTTGATCTGCGACGAGACCGACCGCATCGTAAAGCTGGTCGACCGCATGGAAGTCTTTGCCGATGAGCGGCCGGTCGAACGCGAGCCGGTCAATATTCACGTGGTGCTGGACCACGTGAAGCGGCTGGCTCAAACCGGTTTTGCTCGGCACATCAAGATCGTCGAAGATTACGACCCCTCGCTGCCGTCGGTTTTTGGCAACCGCGACCAGCTTATTCAGGTTTTTCTCAATCTAGTGAAGAACGCCTCCGAGGCGGTCGGTGAGGATGCCGTCGACGGTGAAATCCAGTTGACCACCGCGTTTCGCCCGGGCGTGCGGTTGGCGGTGCCGGGCAGCAAGACACGCGTATCGCTGCCGCTCGAATTTTGCGTGAAGGACAACGGGCAGGGCGTCCCAGAAGATCTCATGCCGCATTTGTTCGATCCCTTCGTCACCACCAAGCAGAGCGGCAGCGGGCTCGGGCTGGCCTTGGTGGCGAAGATTATCGGCGACCACGGTGGCATCATCGAATGTGAATCGCAGCCGCGGCGAACGATCTTTCGCGTGTTGATGCCAATCTACAGCGGCGACGACGTGGCCGACGATGCACCACCGGTTCAGAGCCCGTGAGGTAGGACCATGCCAACGGGAAGCATATTGGTTGCCGATGACGATGCCGCGATCCGCACCGTCCTCAATCAAGCCCTTTCGCGTGCCGGCTACGAAGTGCGCTCGACCGGCAATGCCGCGACGCTTTGGCGTTGGGTCAGCCAAGGCGACGGCGATCTGGTCATTACCGATGTCGTTATGCCGGACGAGAACGCCTTCGACCTGATCCCGCGCATTCGCAAGGCGCGCCCCGATCTGCCGATCATCGTCATGAGCGCGCAGAACACATTCATGACGGCGATTCGCGCCTCCGAGCGCGGCGCCTACGAATATCTGCCGAAACCATTCGACCTGAAGGAACTGATTGCCATCGTCGGCCGCGCGCTGTCGGAACCGAAAGAGAAACGGCCGGCGAGCGCCAAAAGCGAGGACTTCGATAGCATCCCTCTGGTCGGCCGTTCGCCGGCAATGCAGGAAATCTACCGTGTGCTGGCCCGGTTGATGCAGACCGATTTGACGGTGATGATCACCGGCGAATCCGGCACCGGCAAGGAATTGGTTGCACGCGCGCTGCATGACTACGGCAAGCGGCGAAGCGGCACGTTTGTCGCCATCAACATGGCGGCGATCCCGCGCGACCTGATCGAATCCGAATTGTTCGGCCACGAGAAAGGCGCCTTTACCGGCGCTAACACGCGCAGCGCCGGCCGCTTTGAGCAGGCCGAGGGCGGCACGCTTTTCCTGGACGAAATCGGCGACATGCCGATGGAGGCGCAGACGCGGTTGTTGCGTGTGCTGCAACAGGGCGAATACACGACCGTCGGCGGTCGCACGCCGATCAAAAGCGACGTGCGCATCATCGCCGCCTCCAACAAGGAACTGCGGCTCCTGATCCAGCAGGGTCTCTTCCGCGAGGATTTGTTTTTCCGGCTGAATGTCGTGCCGCTGCGGCTGCCGCCCTTGCGTGAACGCATCGAGGATGTGCCCGATCTGATCCGCCATTTCTTCGCTCAGGCCCAGCGCGAGGGTCTGCCGCCCAAGCAAGTCGATCAGGCCGGCCTCGAGCGCCTCAAACATCATCGCTGGCCGGGCAATGTGCGCGAGCTTGAAAACCTGGCGCGCCGGCTGGCGGCCCTCTATCCGCAGGAGACCATCACGGCAGCGGTGATCGAAGCTGAATTGGCCCAGCCTGCGCTGCCGGTCAGCAGTGACGAATCGCGTCCCGAAGAAAGTCTCAGCGCCGCGGTGGAACGGCATCTCAGCGCGTATTTCGCGGGCTTCGACGAAGGGTTGCCGCCGGCCGGTCTGTATCATCGGATTTTGCGTGAAATCGAATATCCCCTGCTCACCGCAGCGCTCGCTGCCACCCGCGGCAATCAGATCCGCGCTGCCGACTTGTTGGGAGTCAACCGGAACACCCTGCGCAAGAAGATCCGCGACCTCGATATTCAGGTCTTTCGCGGCAACTGACCTTCATGGCCTGTGGCAAGTGTGGTAATTGCGCCGCGCTTTTGTCGCAATTCGGCAACATTGTTGTATAAAAGCATCAGTGCCGAGAAGGGGCGCGGCCTCTTCGTGGGCGGAGTTCGGGGGCTGGTCGTCCCAACAAACCCGCTGTCAGGGATCAATGACCATAGAACAGGCTACCAGCGCCGAAAGCTCGCTTGCCGGTCCAGCCGCCAAGCGGGGCGAGACGCGGATGGTCGGGCCGATCGCGGTTGGTCTCGCCCTGCTGTCGGCTTTCGCCACCTTTATCGTTCTCGCCGACTTCACGCCGATTTTGCCGACCCACAACGTGGTGGTCATATTGTTGGCGGTGAACGCCACGACCGTGCTCCTGCTACTTGGCGTGATCATGCGGGAAGTGTGGCAGATGGTGCAGGCCCGCCGCAGCGGGCGGGCGGCAGCGCGACTGCATGTGCGCATCGTCGGATTGTTCTCCATTATTGCCGCGGCTCCTGCGATCCTGGTGGCGATCGTCGCAAGCGTGACGCTCGATCGCGGTCTAGACCGGATGTTCTCCACCCGCACGCGCGCGGCCATTGAGAACTCGCTGATCGTAGCGGAAGCCTATCTGCGCGATCACGCGCAATTCGTGCGCGCCGATATCATGGTCATGGCGACCGATATCGCGCGCGCCAAGTCGACGTTCCAGCAAGACGACACGAAGCTGCGGCAATACCTGACCTTCCAGGCGTCGGTGCGTGGGCTGGCGGCAGCAATCGTGATCGACAAGGACCTCAATGTCGTTGCGCGCGCGGATCTCAAGATCAACCAGACTTTCGCCATGCCACCGCGTGATGCGCTGTCAAGAATCGGCGAAACCGAACCGCAGTTAGTTCTGCTACCGGATACCAATTATGTGGCGGCGGTCATCAAATTGCATGATTTCGGCGACGATTATCTTTACCTGACCCGGCTGCTCGATCCGAACGTCGTGCCCGAGTTGCAGGCTGCCCGCGAGAGTGCGAGCGAATATTCCGCGATCGAGGCGCGCCGCTATGGCGTGCAGATTGCGTTCGCGCTGATGTACACAGTCATCGCGCTCACCGTTCTGTTATCGGCGGTCTGGGTCGGGTTGGACTTCGCCAATCGTCTTGTGGCGCCTATCCGGCGCTTGATCGGCGCCGCCAATGTCGTTTCGACTGGCAACCTGCATGTGCGCGTGCCGGTGCGCCAGTCGGAAGGCGATCTCGCGCAACTCGGCGAAACCTTCAACCGCATGACGCACGAATTGCGCAGTCAGCGTGACGATATCGTACGCGCGCGCGACCTCATCGATAGCCGCCGACGCTTCACCGAGGCCGTGCTGGCCGGCGCCAGCGCCGGCGTCATCGGCGTCGATGGCGGCGGCTGCGTGAGCATCCTCAATCGATCGGCTGAAAAACTGATCGGCCGCACCGAGGCCGAGACGCTGGGCCGGCCATTGACCGAAGTCTTTCCGGAACTCGCCGATTTCATGGCCGCGGCCCAATCGAACGCGCGCACGCAGGATCAGGTGACGATCACCCGCAACGGTCGCGAACGCAACCTGTCGGTGCGCATCACCAGCGAACAGTCGGGCGAATCCGACCATGGTTACGTTGTCACGCTCGACGACATCACCGAACTGGTCGCCGCCCAGCGCACCTCGGCCTGGGCGGACGTGGCTCGCCGCATTGCGCATGAAATCAAGAATCCACTCACGCCCATTCAATTGTCGGCCGAGCGTATTCGCCGCAAATATGGAAAAATGATCGGTGATGATGACCGCGCGGTCTTCGACCAATGCACGGACACCATCGTGCGCCAGGTCGATGACATCCGCCGCATGGTCGACGAGTTCTCCCGTTTCGCACGCATGCCGAAGCCGGTCATCGCCGCCGAGGATGTCGCCGATACCGTGCGGCAGGCGGTCTTCCTGATGCGGGTCGGAAATTCGGAAATCGACATCAACTCCGAAATCGCCGAGGATCCGATGCCGGCGCGGTTCGATCGGCGCCTGATGTCGCAGGCGCTCACCAATCTTATCAAGAACGCGACCGAAGCGATCGCCGCGGTGCCGTCGGCCGAACTCGGCAAGGGCTCCATCCGAGTCTTTGCCGCGCGTGACGGCGACGATATCGTCATCGATGTAGTCGACAACGGGATCGGCCTGCCGAAGGAAAACCGCAGCCGCCTGCTCGAGCCTTACGTCACGACGCGCGAGAAGGGCACCGGCCTCGGCCTGGCCATTGTCGGCCGCATCGTTGAGGATCACGGCGGCAGCATTGAACTGCGTGACGCCGCCGACAGAAATTCCGGCCAACGGGGTGCCTGGGTGCGGGTGCGGTTCGCCGCCGCCGGCCATGCGGAAGCCTCCGAGTTAGACAAACAGAACGCCACGAACGGGTAAGTGGGCATGTCCGCAGATATTCTCATCGTCGATGACGAAGCCGACATTCGCGATCTGGTGGCCGGGATCCTGCAGGACGAGGGCTATGACGCGCGTACGGCGCGCAACAGTGACGACGCGCTGGCAGCCATCGCGGCGCGCAAGCCGAACTTGGTGTTCCTCGATATCTGGCTTCAGGGCAGCCGGCTCGACGGGCTGCAATTGCTTGATGCCATCAAGCTGGAGCATCCCGAAGTGCCGTTGGTGATGATCTCCGGCCACGGCAACATCGAAACCGCGGTCGCCGCCATCAAGCACGGGGCATACGATTTCATCGAGAAGCCGTTCAAGGCCGATCGGCTGGTATTGGTGGCCGAGCGCGCGCTGGAAACCTCACGGCTGAAACGCGAAGTCAAACAACTCAAGCAGATGGCGCCGCAGCCCGCCACGCTGATCGGCCGCTCGGCCGCCATTGCGCAGTTGCGCCAGACCGTGGAACGGGTGGCGCCAACCAATAGCCGCGTCCTCATCGTCGGCCCCTCCGGCGCCGGCAAGGAGCTCGGCGCGCGCATGATCCACCAGATGTCGGCGCGCGCGAGCGGCCCCTTCATCGTGATCAATGCCGCCGCGATCACGCCCGAGCGCATGGAAGTCGAACTGTTCGGCGTCGACCGGCCCAACGGCTCGGACGACCGCAAGCCGGGCGCCCTGGAAGAGGCGGATGGCGGCACGCTGTTTATCGACGATGTGGCCGAGCTGCCACGCGAAACACAGAACAAGATTCTGCGCGTGCTGGTCGATCAGACCTTCCAGCGGGTCGGCGGCAGCAGCAAGATCGCGGTCGACGTCCGCATTATGTCGTCGACCTCGCGCAATCTCGAAGCCGATATCGCCGAAGGAAAATTTCGCGAGGATCTCTACCATCGCCTGTCGGTGGTTCCAATCAGGGTGCCGCCATTGGCCGAGCGGCGCGAGGATATTCCCGATCTGGTGGACTATTTCATGGACCAGATTTCGCAGGCCACCGGCCTGCCGAAACGCCGCATCGGCGAAGACGCCATGGCCGTGCTGCAATCGCATAACTGGCCAGGCAACATCCGGCAGCTGCGCAACAATATCGAGCGTTTGATGATCCTGGCCGGTGGCGATCCGAACGCCGTACTCGATGCCAGCATGCTGCCGCCCGATGTCGGGTCGATGGTGCCCGCGATGCCGAACGGCAATGGCGGCGAGCATTTGATGGGCCTGCCGTTGCGCGATGCGCGCGAAGTGTTCGAGCGCGAATATCTGGTGGCGCAGATCAGCCGGTTCGGCGGCAATATCTCGCGCACCGCCGAGTTCGTCGGCATGGAGCGCTCGGCGCTGCATCGCAAGCTCAAGGCGCTGGGAATAGGTTAGCCTGCTTCATGTCGCGCATTGTTTACGTCAATGGCCGTTATCTGCCGCACCGTGACGCCAAGGTCTCGGTCGAAGATCGCGGCTTTCAGTTCGCCGACGGTGTCTACGAAGTGTGCGAGGTGCGCGGAGGGCTGCTGGTCGACGAGCGCCGCCACATGGCGCGGCTCGATCGCTCGCTGCGTGAACTGCGCATGACGCGCCCGATGTCACAGGCCGCGCTCTCGGTCGTGTTGCGAGAGACCGTGCGGCGCAACCGGGTGCGTGACGGCATCGTCTATTTGCAGATCACCCGCGGCGTCGCACGGCGCGATTTTGCGTTTCCACTGGCAGACACGAAGCCTTCTGTTGTTGTCACAGCGCGCAGCAGCGATCCCGCCCATCTCGAACAACTGGCGGCCGAGGGCATAGCCGTGGTCACCGTGCCCGACATCCGCTGGCAGCGGGTGGATATCAAGTCCGTGGCGCTGTTGCCGAACGTGCTGGCCAAACAAACCGCGCGCGACCGCGGCGCGCGCGAGGCTTGGCTGGTCGACGCGCAGGGCCGGGTCACTGAAGGTTCTTCGTCGAATGCCTGGATCATCAGCCGCGACGGCAAGCTGATCACGCGTCCGCTCGGGCGCGACATTTTGCCCGGCATCACCCGTTCGGTCGTGCTGGACGTGATTGGCGCGCAGGGTCTGGCGCTCGAAGAACGCGCCTTTACGGTCGAGGAAGCCTATGCCGCGCGCGAAGCCTTCGTTACCTCGGCGAGCCAAATCGTGCTGCCCGTGGTTAGCATCGACGGCCGGCCGGTCGGCAATGGCGCACCCGGGCTGATCGCGATGGCGCTGCGGCGCGACTATCACCGGCACGCGGATATCGGCTGATTGCACCCCGTCAGGGGTCTGAAAAAAGGCCGTTTGGACCACAAAATATTAGGTATTTCAGCGGTTTGTTGGGGCAATTGCCAACTTATGCTTGCGCCCGGAGAGTACCTGCCATCTAATAGGGGTTCCTGAGCCGGACACCGCTTTTGCGTGGGGCAAAGCGGGGCATGACCCGGAACTTGCATGCGCAAGGCTTGGGCAACGATGGTCCCGCGCGTAAGACGTGGGCAAAAAAATGGAACACGGCCATGGCAGCCGAACGTACGCAAAATCTTCAAGACACTTTTCTCAATCATGTCCGCAAAGCAAAAATTCCGCTGACCATCTTTCTGGTCAACGGCGTTAAATTGCAGGGTGTGGTGACCTGGTTCGATAATTTCTGCGTTCTGTTGCGACGGGATGGACATTCCCAGCTTGTCTACAAGCACGCGATTTCGACCATCATGCCCGGTCATCCGATCCAGCTGTTTGAGGGCGGCGAAGAGCCGCCGGCCGGGGACAAGGTCTGATTGGAACAACGCCAGCGTGACAAGCGTGCCGACCTCCTGAGCCCGACGGCGTCGGGCTCGGAGACCGGGCGCGCCATCGTCATCGAGCCGTGGCTCAAGCGCGAGGCGCGCAGCGGTGCTTCCGGCGCCCTCGCGCAAGCGCGCACGCCCGAGGCCCGCCTCGAGGAAGCCGCCGGTCTCGCGCGCGCCATCGACCTCAATGTCGTCGAGCAGGGCCTGGTCACGCTCAACCAGGTGCGGCCGGCGACCTACATCGGCACCGGTAAGGTCGACGAGTTCGCCGGGCTGGTCAAAAGCCTGTCGGCTTCCGTGGTGGTGATGGATTGCCCGGTCTCTCCGGTGCAGCAGCGCAATCTCGAAAAAGCCTGGGGCGCCAAGGTCATCGACCGCACCGGCTTGATCCTGGAAATCTTCGGCCGCCGCGCGCGCACGCGCGAAGGCGCGTTGCAGGTCGAGCACGCTCATCTCAACTACCAGAAGAGCCGGCTGGTCCGCTCCTGGACCCATCTCGAACGGCAACGCGGCGGCTTCGGCTTCCTCGGCGGGCCGGGCGAGACGCAGCTCGAAGCCGACCGCCGCGTCATCGAAGACCGCATCAAGCGCATCGAGGGCGAACTCGACAAGGTCAAGCGCACCCGCAAGCTGCACCGTGACAGCCGCAAGCGCGTGCCTTATCCGATCGTCGCGCTGGTCGGCTATACCAATGCCGGCAAGTCGACGCTGTTCAACCGCATGACGCAGGCGTCCGTGCTGTCGGCCGACATGCTGTTTGCGACGCTCGATCCGACGTTGCGGGCGGTCGCGCTGCCGCACGGCAACCGCGTCATTCTCTCCGATACCGTCGGCTTCATCTCGGATCTGCCGACCATGCTGGTGGCGGCGTTCCGCGCCACGCTGGAAGAGGTGATCGAGGCCGACGTCATCCTGCACGTGCGCGACATGTCGCACGAGGATTCCGAGGCGCAATCGCGCGACGTCGAAAAAGTGCTTGGCGAATTGGATATCGCGGCCGCCGATCCGCGGCTGATCGAGGTTTGGAACAAGATCGACCGGCTCGACACGGAAGCCCGCGAGCGGCTGTTCAATCTGGCCGAGCGCCAGTCTGAGGCGCGGCGTCCGATCCCGGTGTCGGCGCTGAGCGGGGAAGGGATCGAGCGCCTGGTCGCCGCGATTGAAGCCCGCCTGAACGAAAAGCGGCAAACCCTCGACTTGGCGATCGATCCGGCGGACGGCGCCGGCCTAAGCTGGCTCTACCGTCACGCCGAAGTGCTGTCGAAAGGCATGCGCGACGACGGGCTGCTCGCGGTGACGATCCGCGCGGATGCGGACAAGGCGGCGCGGGTGAGGGCGAAGTTCGGAATTTGATAGGCGCTGTCCCGCAGGGCCGTCTCCCGAGGCTCCATGCCTGTCTCAACGCGCCATCGTCTCCGACAATTTGCGGGCCGCATCCTTGAGCACGGGCAGATGGGTTCTTGCCCGTTCGACATTGAATCGGACGCTTGGTGCGTGGCAGGCGACGGCGGCGATGACGTCGCCGTCCAACCCCATCACCGGCACCGCGATCGCCGCCATGCCGAGCAAAAATTCCTCGCGGTCGAGGCTGTAGCCTTGCTGCGCGATCCGGCTGAGCTCGGCGTCGAATTCGGCGCGCGAGGTGATCGTATGCGGCGTGTAGGCGGGCAGACCGACCGCGTCGACGATGCGGCGCCGTTCGGTCGGTTTCATCGCCGCCAGCAGGATCTTGCCGCTCGCGGTGCAATGGATCGGCACGTGCGATCCAATTTCAAAATGCAGCCGCAACGGCCAGCGCGACTCCACGCGATCGAGATAGATCACTTCCTGGCCGGCAAGCGTCGTGAAGTTGCAGGTTTCGCCGATGGCGTCGACCAGCGCGGCCAGGATTTGGTGGCGCTCGGCGGTGAGACCGGAGCGCAGGACGTTAAATCCTACGCGCAAGAGACGCGCGCCCGGCGTATAGCGCCGTCCGCCCGGCTCGCGCGCGAGGTAGCCGCTGCGTTCGAGCTGTTGGCAAAGTCGGTGCGTGGTGGCCTTCGGCAGTTCCAGCAGCGCGCAAAGTTCGGGCAGCGCCAGCGGCCGTTCCGACGCCGTGATTGTTTCCAGGAGCTGCAACGCGCGCGTCACCACCGTGCTGCCGTCGGGCCTGTCCTGTGCCGCAGGCGGAATCGATCTGCCTTCCATGGTCGGCGTTCTCCCAAGAAGAAAATTCTGACATCCCGTGTAATCCCGGGAATTCATCCCGCAGTATGGGACATTTCATCTCAAATTTCATTGACTAAAGCAGAAGCCGCCCGCACCATTTTCCTCGGAGGAGAAGGTGGGGCATGGGCGGTTCGGAGACCGAATTCGACTACGTCGTGGTGGGCGCGGGCTCGTCCGGTTGCGTGCTTGCCGACCGCCTGAGCGCCGACGGCAGCACCCGCGTCGCGGTGATCGAGGCGGGGCCGCGCGACACCAGCTTCTGGATTCATCTGCCGATCGGCTATGGCCGAACCATGTGGGATCCGGCGGTCAACTGGAAATTCCAAACCGAACCGGAACCCAACATGGATGGGCGCCGGATTTATTGGCCGCGCGGACGCGTGCTCGGCGGATCGAGTTCGATCAACGGCCTCATCGTCATCCGCGGGCAGTTCGAGGACTATGATCGCTGGGCGCGCAACGGCGCCAGCGGCTGGTCGTGGAACGAGGTGCAGCCTTATTTCATCAAGATCGAAAGCAATGCCGATCTGGCCGGCGATCAATTGCACGGCAGCAGCGGTCCCTTGCCGGTTTCAAGCATCGGCCGCCGCCACGAATTGATCGAAGCCTTCATCGCCGCGGGCGAGGCAAACGGCGTGCCGCGCACGGATGATTTCAACGGCCGTACCCAGGAAGGCGCCGGATACTTTCAACTCACCACGCGCAACGGCTGGCGCATGTCAGCGGCGGACGCCTATCTGCGGCCCGCCGCAAAGCGCGCCAATGTCAGCGTGCTCACCGACACGCAGGTTCTGCGCATCCTGTTCGAGGGCCGGCAAGCTGTCGGCGTTGCTTGCCGCGCCGGCGAGACAACCCGCGTTGTCAAAGCCCGCCGCGGCGTGATCCTGTCGGCGGGCGCCATCCAATCGCCGCAACTCTTGATGCTGTCGGGCATCGGCCCGGGCAAGCATTTGCAGGAACACGGCGTGCCGGTTCTGATCGACCGGCCCGCGGTCGGACAGAATCTGCAGGATCATTTGCAGTTCCGGCTGATTTATCGGTGCGCCAAGGCGATCACCACCAACGACGCGCTACGCACGCTGTGGGGGCGCGCCAAGCTCGGTCTGGAATGGCTGCTGTTCCGCACCGGCGCGCTCGCCGTCGGCATCAATCAAGGCGGCATGTTCGCGCGCTTGATGGCGAATGCAAAGACACCCGACATCCAGTTTCATGTCGCCACGCTCAGCGCCGACATCGCCGGCGGCAAAGTGCACGATTTCCCGGGCTTCACGCTCTCGGTCTGCCAGTTGCGCCCGGAAAGCCGCGGCCACATCGCCTTGGCCTCATCCGATCCGCTGGCGCGGCCGCGTATTTTTGCCAACTATCTGGCGACCGCGATCGACCGTGACTACGCCGTGCAGAGCATCGGTTTCGCGCGCAAGCTGGCGGGCACCGCGCCGCTCGCCGACCTTGTTGAGGCGGAAGTGACGCCTGGCCCCGATATACGCACGGACGGCGAGGTGCTCGATTTCGCGCGTCGCAGCGGCGCCACCATTTTCCATCCCGCCGGGACCTGCCGCATGGGCTCCGACGAAGACGCCGTCCTCGATCCGCGCCTGCGCGTGCGCGGCGTCGCCGGCCTGTGGGTGGTCGACTGTTCCATCATGCCGACGCTTGTTTCCGGGAACACCAACGTTCCCGCGATGATGATCGCGGAAAAGGCCGCCGACATGATCTTGGAAGACAACGAAGAACAACATCAAGGGAGAACGTCATGGCAAGCTCAACCTTATCGGATCGCGATCTGAGGCGTGTCGTCGCCGCCAGTCTGATCGGCGCCACCATCGAGTGGTACGATTTCTTCCTCTACGGCACCGTCGCCGGCATTGTGTTCAACAAGCTTTATTTCCCGGCCAAGGATCCGTTGGTCTCGATCCTCTTGGCCTACACGACCTTTGCCATCGGTTTCGTCGCGCGGCCGGTGGGCGGCTTGATCTTCGGCCACTTCGGCGATCGCATCGGCCGCAAGAACATGCTGGTACTGACGCTCTTGATCATGGGCGTCGCCACTGTGGCGATCGGTCTGCTGCCGACCTACCAGCAGATCGGCACCGCGGCGCCGATCCTGCTGCTGGTGCTTCGCGTGCTGCAGGGCATCGGCCTCGGCGGCGAGTGGGGCGGGGCGGTCTCGATGACCTACGAATACGCGACCGAAGACAAGCGTGGACTATACGCGAGCTTCCCGCAGATCGGCTTGTCGATCGGATTGTGCCTGAGCGCCGGCGTCGTCGCGCTGGCGTCGAGCCTCCCCGAACAACAGTTCCTCGCCTGGGGCTGGCGCGTCGGATTCATCATCAGCATCGTCCTGGTCATCGTCGGCCTGTACATCCGCCTGAAGATCATGGAAACGCCAGAGTTCACGAGGTTGAAGGCCTTGCGGCAGGAAGTGCGCATTCCGTTCATGAGCATGCTGCGGGAATACCCGCGCAATATTCTGCTCGGCATGGGCGCGCGCTATATCGACGGCGTTTTCTTCAACGTGTTCGCCGTGTTCGGCATCGCCTATCTCGTCAATACGGTGCACATCAACCGCACGACGGCGCTATGGGCCGTCTTCGCCTCGGCGCTGGTCATGATCGCGTTCATTCCACTATTCGGGCATCTTTCCGACAAGTGGGGCAGGGGCAAGACCTACGCCATCGGTTCGATCCTGCTCGCCATATCGGCGTTTCCAGCGTTCTGGCTGATGAGCGGCGGCAATATCGTCGCCATCTTCATCGGCATGGTGATCCCGTTCGGGATCGTTTATGCGATGTGCTACGGGCCGGAAGCCGCGCTGTTCTGCGATCTGTTCGATGCCCGCGTGCGCTATACCGGCATCTCGTTCGTCTATCAGTTCTCCGGCATCTTCGCGTCCGGCATTACCCCGATCGTCGCCACCTATCTGATCGCCGCCAACGGCAATCAGCCCTGGTATCTCTGCGCCTATGTGGTGTTCGCCGCGCTGGTGAGCACTGCCTCAGCAGCGGCGATCAAGGGGACGGCCTCGCATCCATCGAGCCTGCTGGTGGGCGCCAAGCAGGTGGCGACGGCCTAGCGGCGGGGACCTTTATCGTTCGGCGAAGGCGGCCTTCTCGGCCGCCTTCGCCTCGTCCCAGAGCGCGTCCATCTCGGCCAAGGTTACGTCCTTGGGCGCCTTGCCGCGCGCGGCCAAGGCCCGTTCGATGGCCGCGAAACGGCGTTCGAATTTCAGGTTGGTCTGCCGCAAGACGTCTTCCGGATCGGCGCTGAGATGACGGGCGAGGTTGACGACAGCAAACAAAAGATCGCCGACCTCGGCCGCCGCTTCGCCGTTTGCCGAGCGATCGAGTTCGGCTTCGATCTCGTCGGCTTCCTCGCGAATTTTGGCGAGCACGGCACGGGGATCGTTCCAATCGAAGCCGACCTGGCCCGCCTTGTTCTGCAGTTTCAGGGCGCGCGTTAACGCGGGCAGGGCGACCGGCACCCCTGCCAGGGCGGTCGTTGGTCCCGCCTCGCCGCGCTCGGCTTTTTCCTCGGATTTTATGCGTTCCCACAGGCCCTCGACGGCCTTCGCCGTCTTGCCGTCGGCAAAGACATGCGGATGTCGGCGCACCAGCTTGGCGGTGACGGTTTCGACCACGCCGCCGAAATCAAAGGCGCCTTGTTCCTCGGCCATGCGGGCGTGGAAAGCGACCTGAAGCAGCAGGTCGCCGAGCTCGTCCTTGAGGTCGTCCAGATCGCCGCGCGCGATGGCATCGGCCACCTCATAGGCTTCCTCGAGCGTATAGGGCGCGATGGTGCGGAAGTTCTGTTCGAGGTCCCAGGGGCAGCCGGTGCCGGGCGTGCGCAAGGCGGCCATGATCTCGATCAGGCGGGCAATATCGCGGGAAGGCTTCACGGGCTGTGCGGGCTCATTTCGGCGGGTAGGGATCGACCGTAGCAAAGCCCGCCCCGTGTCGCGATGGCGGCTATCTTGTCGGCACCATTTAGGGAAGTCACTTTCTGAGCCAGTTTCAAATGTCACCCCCTAGGGAGGTAAGATAGCCGCCTTTCCTGGTTGTTGTTCGGAATTCCTTGTGCCTATCCGACTTTGAACATGTGATTTGTCTGGCCACGACGCCTGGGGGCCTTGGCCGAACGGGACATATCAAGTTCTTTCTGCTTCTCGGCAATGTAGGCCAGAACCGGACCGAGCCGTTTGTTCTCAACGATCGCCGCCTGATTGACCCGCGGCCGTTTATCAAAAGCCCGATAGGGCAGATCGACGCCGTTATGCCGGATTGCCAGCCGGCCATCGGGATAGTCAATCACCATCACCCGCTTGCGCGCCAGCGGACGGGTGATCTCGTTCGGTTCCAGAATGAACATCACCTGGTCGTATTGAAGCGTCAGGTTCACAGACACCGACCGTTCTTCCTTCCAGGCGAAGGCATCGTCCAGATCGTCATGGTCGGCGCAGGAACGATGCAGATCCCTGTCGCCGAAGGGCGGCTTGGCAAAGCGAGCGTTGTAGTCGGTCATGAATGCCGGCAGGAAGGCATTGCCGGCCTCCATGCTGCTGATGCCCAGAAGTCGCATCTCCTTGACTAGCCGGTCCTGCAGCGTCGCGTTCGCTCGTTCCACACGCCCCTTGGCCTGCGAGGAATTGGCGCAGATGATGTCGATGTTGAGCGCATGTAATGCCCGGCCGAACTGGGTCATGCCATCCCCGCCGGCGGCATCCTTTCTGTTGACCCGGAATACGCCGTGTTTGTCGGAATAGAAGGCGACCGGCTTGCCGTGCTGCTCCAAATAGGTCCGTGTCGCCTTGAAATAATCGAAAGTGCTCTCGCTCTCGACAAACTGCAGATGCATCAACTGGCTGGTCGCATCATCAATGTAGACGAGCAGGGTGCATTGCGGCCCACGGCTCTCGAACCACCAGTGTTGCGAGCCATCGATCTGGATCAGCTCACCAACACACTCGCGGCGATTGCGCGGCTGATGAACCGGCTTCATCCGCTGCTTGCGATCCTTCCAAAACCCGGCCGCCATCATCCATTGCCGGAGCGTCTCGCATGCAAGATGAATCCCATGCAGTTCCGCAAGCTTCTCCGCCGCCAGCGTCGGACCAAAGTCGGAATAACGGTCCTTGATGATGCTAATGACTTCGGCACGCAAAGCCGTCGGGTAGCAGCGGTTGCTCGGTCTGCCGCGTCGTCGGGAGACTAGCGCCTCAGGGCCATACTTGCTGTATGCCTTCGCCAGCCGAAATACCTGACGCCGGCCAAGCCTCATCAACCTCGACGCCTCGGCAATCTTGATCCTGCCATCTGCCAGATCGTGCAATACGCCCATCCGGTCGATCTCAGTCCGGCTCATCGTAATCACCGTCATCGGCCCAATACTCCCCAACTGAAGTTGCGGAGAGTGACATCTCTATCTGGGCCAACGGTGACTTCTCTATCTGGCGTCTACATATCTGATTCGCATAAGACATATTATGGAATATTTATGGGCGATGTTTCACTTGACATCCCCACCCACAAATGCTAGATTTGCTTCAACAAATCGAGGCAAGTCATGGCTAAATCCGCACTTTCCGCCCCCCAGTTCCATTGTGAGGAAGCCGCTTTCGAGTACGTCGAAGCCCGGCTCTGGCCCAATGGCCCGGTCTGCCCGCATTGCGGGGCCACTGGCGAGAAAATTGGACGCCTGAGTGGCAAAACCAGCCGCGCTGGCCTGCGTAAGTGCTACGCCTGCCGCAAGCCCTTTACGGTCCGGATCGGCACCATTTTCGAGGATAGCCACCTGCCGCTTCGCATGTGGCTGCAAGCAATCCACCTGCTTTGCGCCAGCAAGAAAGGCCATTCGACCCGCCAGCTTCAGCGGACCTTGGGCTGCGGCCTGAAAACCGCTTGGCATCTTGGCCATCGGATTCGGGAAGCTATGACCCCGCTTCCGGGCGTTGGCCCATTGGGCGGCTCCGGCAAGACCGTGGAAGCGGATGAAACTGAATTGGCCAAGTCGCGTAAGACCAAGCGGCCTGCGGGCCATCGGCGCAGCGATAATCCGCGCGTGCTGGCGCTTGTAGAACGCGGTGGCAATATCCGGTCTGTCACCTTGGACCACAACGGCGTCACCAAGCATCTGCGCCGCATGATCCACAAGGATAGCCGCCTCGTGACCGATAAGGCGCAGCATTACGCGTTTCCGCCCGTCGCCAGCCATGAAAGCGTGGACCATTCCAAATTTGAATGGACCCGTGGCGACGTGCATACGAATACGCTGGAAGGGTTTTTCAGCGTTCTGAAACGCGGCTTGGTCGGCACTTACCAGCACGTCGATAAGCGGCACCTCGACCGCTATTTGGCCGAATTTGATTTTCGGCAGAACAATCGCGCCAAGCTTGGCATCAATGACGTGGAACGCGCTGACATCGCGCTTGCGGGCTTCAAGGGCAAGCGGCTGACCTTTGCGACGCCTCGCTGAGAAAAAGGAGAAACCCACTGTTGAATGGCGGCAACTAGCCCTGCCATTTGATGACTGAATCTGGTATCGTCGGGCTATGGAAAAAGAACGCAAGCGCGACGATCCCGCACAATCGAAGCGATTCATCAATGCTGCCCGCGCTGCGGAAGCCGATGAAACGGAAGAGGGCGCGGATCGCGCTTTCAACAAAGTTGTTGGGTCTAAACAACGCACTAAAGTACGCCCGCCAAATCGCAAATGAATGTCTCCACCGCTGAAAAGATCGCGCGTGCTTCCTCTTCTGTGTACGTTTGCTTTGGATGCATCACCTCATTTCGCCAGCATAGTTTGACATTGTAGAGGTGCGCCGACGCCTCGGCATACGCTTTTGTCTGAGGGGATTTTTGATCCAGTCCTTTGATGGCCTTGTTAACTTCCTCAAGGATTGTGTGCCAATTCTTTTCAGAAACCAGCGCAATTCCGAGCTTATCTCCAAAGTCCTGAACCGCGATTTCCATCACGCGCATAAGATGAAATACGACTGCGGTATGGCGTCCTAATGCGAGGCATTTCCCAGCTTCCGCTATATCTTCCGACATAGTTGGAAATTTTAATTCCACGTCCGCGCCAAACAACTTTTGGTCCTGATAATAAGGAACAAGAGTTGGCGTTACATGCAGGAACCACTCGTTTGTCAAAGCGTCCTGAATCCGGTTGTCTAACTCCGCAGTGGCTTGCTCTAATTGCTCAAATTTATAGGGACCAGCCATCAAATTTTGTATCCGCTCAACTTGAGCAACGACCGAGTTTAGCCCCATCAGTTTGGCGGCGCTCAAGAACGACTGAAGATATTTTTCGACGTCTTCCTGCGGAAATGGCATCCGCTCGTCTTTAAAGCGACCTAGACCCGTCCGTTTTGCAAGATTACCAAACAGACTGTCTTCAAAGACGGTGCGATACATGACAAGCGACCGCACGCCGCAAATCCATCGACCCAAGTAGAAGAACGCTTCGCTATAGGGGACAAGCATTTCCCACAGGCTCCAAAGCCGGTGGGTATCCCGATGTGCGGGATCATGAGTTTCCAGCCCGGCGGTTGCTAGTTTAAGCATCTAGCATACCCCTTGGGCTTGGGGACGTGAAGTGAAACATCGCCTATTTATGGGCGATGTTACACTTGACGCACCCAATGGTACGCACATTAAGAGTTTCATCCAGCGAATTGAAAAGACTGTTGTATTTACAGAATCGATCAATTGTGTAGTTCGACGGCCTCAAAAGTATTTTCCTAAGTTACTTCAAACTCTTCCAACCAGGTACTGACAATTCAAATCAAGCCTCGAACGTCATCCCGTCATAGCCGGGCTCGACGCCCGCCGGGAGGCTCGAGCGCAGCGCGGCGTAGTCCATATCGCCGTGCAGGTTGGTCAGGATCGCCCGCTTGGGCTTGACCCGCGCGATCCAATCGAGCGCCTCGTCGAGATTGAAATGGCTGGGATGCGGCGGCCGGCGCAGCGCGTCGACGATCCAGACGTCGAGCCCCGCCATGGCCGCTAGGCTGCCGGCGGGCAGGCTTTTGATATCGGCGGAATAGGCCACGTTGCCGAAGCGGAAGCCGAGGGACGGGACGTCGCCGTGGTTTTGCAGCACCGGCACGGCTTCGATCGCGCCGCCCTGCCCGTCGACGGTGGCGCGCTGACCGGGCACGAGCCGGTGCTCGCTCAAGATCGGCGGGTATTCGCTGCCGGGCGGCGTCATGAAGCAATAGCCGAAGCGGGCGTTCAGCGCGCGCGACGTGGGCTCGTCGAGGTAGACGTCGACGCGGCGGCGCTTGTGCAGGAAAAGCGGACGCAGATCATCGATTCCGTGGGTGTGGTCCGCATGCTCGTGGGTGATCAGCACGCCGTCGAGCCAGTCCACCTCTGCGCCTAAAAGCTGCTCGCGCAGATCCGGCGTGCAGTCGACAAGAACGCGTGTAGCCCTTCCTGGCCCCTGCACGCGTTCCACCAAAAGAGAGCAGCGCCGCCTGCGGTTTTTCGGGTTGTTCGGATCGCACGAGCCCCAGCCGAGGGCGACGCGCGGCACGCCCATGGAGGAACCGCAGCCGAGAATGGTGAAGGTCAAGCTCATGCCGCACGCGCCAAACTGCGCGGCACTTTATTGAACAGGCGGAAGAAATTCTCCGTGGTATCGCGCGCAATCTCTTCCAGCGAAACGCCGCGTGTCTGCGCTAAGACATTGGCGGTTTCCGCCACATAGCTCGGCTCATTGCGTTTGCCGCGGTATGGCAGTGGCGCAAGATACGGCGCATCGGTCTCGACCAGAATGCGGTCGCCCGGCAGCGCCGCGGCGATGTCGCGCAGGCATTGCGAATTCTTGAAGGTGAGGATGCCGGTGAACGACACGTAGTGACCCAATTCGATGGCTTTGAACGCCAGATCGCGGCCGCCAGTGAAGCAATGCAGCACGGCCGGGAAGGTGCCCTTCCCCGTTTCCTCCTGCAGAATCCGCGCCATGTCGGCGTCGCAGTCGCGCGCATGGATCACCAAAGGCAGCCCGGTTTCGCGGGCCGCCGCAATATGTTGGCGCAAGCTTTGCGCTTGCGCGTCGCGCGGCGAGTTGTCGTAGTGATAGTCGAGGCCGGCCTCGCCGATCGCCACGACCTTTGGATTTTTCGTCAGCGCGATCAGCGCCTTGGCGTCGATGTCCAATTCCTCATGGGCGTTATGCGGATGGGTGCCGACCGAACAGAACACCTCGGGAAATTTTTCAGCAACGGCAAGCACTTGCGGAAACTTCCGCACGCGCGTGCAGATCGTGACCATGCGGCGAACGCTGGCAGCGCGCGCCCGTGCCACAACCGCGTCGAGCTCGCTGGCGAAATCGGGAAAGTCCAGGTGGCAGTGGCTGTCCACCAGCATTTTCAGGCCTTTGCTTCGGGCTCGACGTAGCGCGGGAACACCGGCGCCGGCGGCGGCAATTGGCGGCCGGAAGCGATGCGTTTGCTGCCGTCAAGCTCGGCGAAGCTGCGTTCCGCCGCCGACACGGCAAGCAGATCGAGCAGTTTCGCGGCAGAACTCGGCATGAACGGCAGAGCAAGGATCGCGACCTGACGCAGGACTTCCGCCGTCACGTAGAGGATCGTCCCCTGCCGCTTCGGATCGGTCTTGGCTTTGGCCCAGGGCGCCTCGGAGGCGAAGTAACGGTTGGCGTCGGCGACCACCGCCCAGATGGCGTTGAGCACATGGTGCAGCGCTTGCGTCTTCATGTGCTCGCGCGCGATGCCGATCATGCCGTCGGCGGCGGCGAGGATCGTCTGGTCCTCGGCCGTGAACCCGCCAGGCGCCGGCAGCACGCCGCCGAAGGCCTTGCCGACCATCGACAGCGAGCGCTGCGCCAGATTGCCGAGATCGTTGGCGAGGTCGGCGTTGATGCGGTTGACGATCGCCTCGTGGCTGTAATTGCCGTCCTGGCCGAACGGGATCTCGCGCAGAAAGAAAAAGCGCAGCTGGTCGACGCCGTAGGCGTCTGCCATCGTGAACGGATCGACCACGTTGCCGACCGACTTCGACATTTTCTCGCCGCGATTGAACAGGAAGCCGTGCGAGAAGATGTGCCGCGGCACCGCGATGCCGGCCGACATCAGGAAGGCCGGCCAATACACGGCGTGGAAGCGCACGATGTCCTTGCCGATGATGTGCAGCGCCGCCGGCCAGTAGCGCTTGAACTTCTCGCTTTGGTCGTTGGGAAAGCCGACGCCGGTGATGTAATTGGTCAGCGCGTCGACCCACACATACATGATGTGCTTGTCGTTGCCGGGCACGCGGATGCCCCAGTCGAAGGTGGTGCGCGAGATCGACAGGTCCTGCAGGCCGCCGCGCACGAAACTCGCGACTTCGTTGAGCCGCTCCTTCGGCAGTACGTAATTCGGCCGCTCGTAGAGCTTGAGCAATTTCTCCTGATAGGCCGACAGGCGGAAGAAATAGCTCTCCTCCTCCACCCACTCGACCGGCGTGCTGGTCTTGGACGCGACGCGCACCTTCTGTTCGTTCAGATGCGTTTCGCTCTCGGCGTAATAGGCCTCGTCGCGCACCGAATACCAGCCGGCGTATTTGTCGAGATAGATGTCGCCGTTCTTCTCCATGCGGCGCCAGATTTCCTCCGACGAGCGGTGGTGGCGCTCCTCGGTGGTGTGGATGAAGTCGTCGTTCGAGCATTCCAGCCGCTCGACCATCTTCTCGAACAGCGGCACGTTGCGGTCGCGCAGCGCGCGGGCGGTCAAGCCCAGCTTGGTCGCGGTCTGCTGCATCTTCTGGCCGTGCTCGTCGGTGCCGGTGAGGAAATAGACGTCGTAGCCGTCGAGCCGCATGAAGCGCGCGATGGCGTCGGTGGCGATCGCCTCATAGGCGTGGCCGATATGCGGCGCGCCGTTCGGGTAGGAGATCGCGGTGGTAATGTAGAAGGGCGTTTTGGCCGGCATTTTCGACTTTTTGAAAGACGTGGATGGCCGGGAATGGCCCGGCCATGACGAGGCAGGGGTTAGGTATCAACCCCACAGAACAAGGGCAAGCGAGCGGAAACCAAGTCTCGTCTCGGGATTCAAGGCCACCGCAGGCTTTTTCGAAATCGGACTCTAAGAGCAATTAAGCGCGTATAGTCCCCTGAGCCGTTCGCGCCGAAAGCGCCCAGCCGGCCACTCGCTCAATTGCAGACCAGTCCATTCCGAAGGGAAACCGCATGGCTTTCAGGCCGAATTACGGGATGCAGCGCAATGACCGCAACCGCGCGGCGCAGGCCCGCAACGAGGCAAAACTGCGCAAGCGGGAGGAAAAGTCCGCGCTGCGCAAAGCCGAACGCTTGAGCGAGACTAAGAGCTCAGCCGACGATAAAGGCTCAACCGACGATGCGAAGGCAGAATAAGGACAGATCGATGAACAACGCCGAATCCAAGGCCCTCAAGAAGGGCAACCGGGTTTATTGGCAAGGCGATGCCGCCGACCGCGGCTGCATCACGGAAACGAGCTGGGACGCCGTCACCATCGCCTGGGACAATGGGAAGGTGGCCCGAGTGCACCACGGCGATATGCGCGAAATCCGGCATACGCCGGCAAAGCCGGTGACCGCGCAGATATAGCGCTTATCCGGTCGCCCGACGCTCCCCCGCTAGCGCGGAGAGGAAAAAGAAGACGACTGCCCGCCTCCTCGCGCGCGTCACCGCCACGCCGGCAGCAGGCGGTCCAGCACGGCAACGATCTCGGCAACAACCGCAGAAGCGTCGCCGTGCACCGGGTCGAACACGACCAGCGGGTTGAGGCCGTAGGGCGACAACACGGCAATGTGGTATTGGCGACCGGCGCCGAAGGCGGAGAGTGCCTCGGCGATCGCACCGGCCTCGACGTAAAGCGCTGGGATTTCGTCGTGCAGCAGCTCGCGTAGCCGCACGTTCTTAGGCAGCGCCTGGAAGACCGCGCGCAGAAACGGGAAAACCATCGGGTCGGGATCGGCCACGAACAGCAGAATGGGCCGCTCGCGTTGCGCCAGCGCGGCCTCGGTCTCCGCGTTCCATTTCAGCCAGACGATGCCCGCGTCGGGGAAATCGCTGAGTTCAGGCGGCGTCACCATGAGGATCGGGTATACCGCAACGCCCTCGCCTCCGGTAGCGCGACGGCCCTCCCCATTAGGCGGAGATACAAAAGCGCTCAATCGTTCGCCGCAAACCGCTCGCCGCGGCCGCGCCGCTCATAGGCGACGCGCGACGACGCACCGTCGAGATGGGCCACCACGACAAGACGATCGACCTGGCCCTTCAAGAAGGCGTGCAGGAACTTGTCGTAGTCGCGGAACGACACACAGCCGTTCGACTGGCCGTTGGCGCCGAGCATGTAAGTATGTGCCAGCATGCCGGCGCGGCCGTACATCTTGTCGTCGTCGACCGGGTTGAGGCGAATGGCGCGCACGCCGTGGAAAATTTCCTGGCGCAGTGTGAGATCGTAGACGTTCGGCGGCGTCGGCCCGCGCATCCGCACTTTGACGAAACGCGGGTCGTCCATCTTGTCGCCCAGGCCGGAATGCGCTTCGAGCCGCTGTCCGTTCGGCAAATAGACGGTGTGCGCGGCGATATCGTAGACGGCGGTGTGGCTGTCGGGACCGGGCAGCACCGGCGGCCTGTTGTGGGCCTCCTGCACCGGCGCAACGCGCTTTTCGGCGGGCGGCGGCGCAATGGCCGCGGCGACCTGGGTCGCGACTTGTCCGCCTATTTGCGCACCGATTTCGTTCACCGTGGCGGCCGCGACGACCGGCTGGGCGATATAAGGCCGCGCTGGCGGCAGCGGCACGATGTTCGCCATTTTGGCAGGTCGCACTGGCGGCAGCGGGGTGACCGTCACGGGGATCGGAGCCGGCGTGAGTTCGGCGACCTGCGTTTGCGGCGTTAGCACCGGCACGGCGGCAACCTGGAAGGACGCCGTTGCGTGCGCCCATTTGTCGGCAAAGCTCATCGCCGGTGCGCCGGCCAAGGTCGCGTCGGCTTGGACGAGCGCCAGCGCTCCCGGCGCTGACGGCGCGCTCGCGCGGATAACCGGATTGGTCGCAATGACGTTGTTGACGATCCAGGCCGCGGTCAAGGCAATGGTTACGATGAGCAGGCCGACGGCGCCCACCGCCGCGATGCCGGCGGCAACAAAGTTGGCGATAGCGCGAAGAGCCCGGCTGAAAGCGCCGGAAGAGAAACCGCGACCGTCGAAAGAACGGACGTCGTAGAATGCGGCGGTCGCATCCGTCATGATTTACGCCACTCACACACGAGTACTGACATCGACGCCACGGCCGCGCGCGCCGGTTGAGGCGCGTCAGACGGTCGCAAAACGCGTGGAAGAAACGGACTTGACCCCGGTATCCCCATGCACCGCCCACCCCACGTCAGGCGGCGGAAAAATTATGCAGTAAGTAATATTAAGCAGGTGTAAACGGCCGCCCGCGTGCTGGTAGATCGCGACAAATGCAGCCAGTGGGCTGTTACTACCGGCATATTTCCGGTCCCGCAGAATTGCGCGGGCAACGTTGTGCAAATCGTCGCGATACGCCATATATCCGTCGAGTCACCCCTTCCCTCAGGAGCATGAATGAGCTTTCGAGCGCCCGACGTTTTGGAACGTCGCAATAATGCCGCCGCCGTCAAAAAGGCGATGTTGGACAAGTTTCGCGCCGTCACGCAGGACCCCGTTTTAGCCGAGCAGCAGCGCCTCAAGCGAACCGCCATCAATGAGGCGCGAGACGCCCGCATGGCCGAACGCGATGCCACCAGGAAGGTGCGGGAGGCCGAACTGGCCGCGCAGGCCGCCCGTGAGGCCGAGATCGCCGCGCAGGCCGCCCGTGAAGCCGAAGCAGCCGAGGCGCTCGCCAAGGCCGAAGCGGCCGAACGCGCGCTGGCGCTCGCCGCCGAGCAAAAAGCCGAGCGCGATGCCCGCTACGCCGCCCGCAAGGCCGCCAAAAAGGTCCGCCGCAGAGGCTACTAAGGGCTGGAGCGCTCCGCCCGTCCCGACCTAAACTGAGCGGGGGCTTGGAGATCCACAGCCATGGCGGACGGACTCGTCACCCTGCGCAGCGCGCACGATTTTCCGACCACGCTCGACCGGCTGCTCAAAGCGCTCGAAGCGAAAGGCGTCACCGTGTTCGCGCGTGTCGATCATGCGGCCGGTGCTTCGAGCGTCGGCCTCCCCTTGCGGCCGACGACGCTGGTGATCTTCGGCAATCCCGCCGCCGGTACGCCACTGATGCAGGCTGAGCAAACCGCCGGCATCGACCTGCCGTTGAAGGCGCTGGTGTGGCAAGACGCTGGCGGCGCGGTCAATCTGGGCTATAACGATCCGGCCTGGATCGCCGCGCGCCACGCATCCGGCGGCGGGGCGCCACCCGCGGTCGCCGCATTGAGCGGGGCGCTCAAAGCGTTCGCGGCGCAGGCGACGGGCGGCTGACCTGAGACGGAATTCCCAATCGATGACCTCCCTTAACCGCTGGCTGATCGCGCTGCTGCTTACCACCGCGGTGGTGATCGTGTGCTATCTGTGGGTCGACCGGCCGCTGGCGCTGCTTGCGCATACCTACAACGCACACCGCGAGACCTTCGCGCGCCTCACCCATATCCCCGACCTGCTCAATCCGTGCGCCGCCATCGTCTTCGTCATCTTCGGCCTGTGGGTGCTGGCCGGGCGGCCGGTAACCAGGATCGTTGCGGCCGGCGCGCTCTCCAGCATCAGCTTCATCGTGGCGGAAGCGATCAAGAGCCAGCTCAAATTCGTCTTCGGCCGCTATTGGCCGGACACCTGGGTGCTGAACAACCCCTCGTTCATTCATGACGGCGCCTACGGCTTCAACTTCTTTCACGGCGGCGCCGGCTATGCCTCGTTCCCCTCCGGGCACACGGCGGCGACTTGCGCGGTGATTTCCGTGCTGTGGATCATGTATCCGTCCTGGCGTCCGCTCTACGGCGCGATCGTGCTGGCGGTCGCGGTCGGGCTGATCGGCGCCAATTATCACTTTCTCGGCGACGTCATCGGCGGCGGCTTCGTCGGCACCTCGACCGGCTGGATGACGGTGGCGATCTGGCGCGCGCGGCAGACGGGCGCGGTTCCCGCGAAGGCCGGGGAGACATAAGGGTTCCCCGCAAGAATTTTTAGAATTTTGTCACGCGAATCACTTAGCCTGTCTCCCTATGGCGGTTCGTCAGTTACGGATCGATCGGAAGTCTGGGTCTTCGGGGCCGCAACGTTCCCGAATGCCGCTCGGCCCGCCGCCTCGCGCACAAACCTCTCCACTTTCATTCCCGACGGTTCCGCGCTTACGCGCGGCTTGCCGGCGTGCGCGTTCACCCTGTAGTCCACCAGAAGGAGTCGACCCTTGGGTAAGAATCTTAATCGGAAAAGACGCCGCCATGAACGTCAGTTCCAATCCGCCGAGATCATAAATCTCCTGGATCCAAAATTCGAAATCGAACGCGCGCTGCCCCCGATCAAGGCTCTCAACCCGACCCAAGCCGACTATCTCGACGCCCTTCGCAAAGCTCCCCAGGTGATCGTTCTCGGGCCCGCGGGCACCGGCAAGACCTGGATCGCGGCCACCCATGCCGCCGACCTCTACCGCAACCGCCGCATCGACAAGATCATCCTTACGCGGCCCAACGTGCCGTGCGGGCGCTCGCTCGGCTATTTTCCCGGCTCGCTGGAAGACAAGTTCGCGCCCTGGGCGGCGCCGGTCGCGGAGGCGATCAAGGAGCGCATCGGCAAGGCGGCCTATACAATCGCCCTCAAGAACGGCGGCATCGAGCTGGTGCCGTTCGAGGTGATGCGCGGACGCTCGTGGAAGAACGCCTTCGTGCTGCTCGACGAGGCGCAGAATGCGACACCGGCCGAGATCAAGACGTTTTTGACCCGCATCGGCGAAGACTGCACGGTGGTGATCAACGGCGACGTCAGCCAATGCGATCTCGACAGGGATAGCGGCTTGCGGACGGTCATCGGCATGATCGAGGCGCAGAACCTGCCGGTGCCGGTGATCGAGTTCACCCGCGCCGACATCGTGCGCTCAGGCATCTGCGCCATGTGGGTGAATGCCTTCGACGAGGCGCAGATTTAAGCCGGTCGCCGCTATTTGCCGCACAGCTTGTCGAGCGCATCGAGCGTCGCGCTGATCTCTTGGCCTTGCTTGGAATTCGGGTCGAGGCCCTGCATGCCGTCGATCAATGCGGCGTATTCGGGGCCGAGCTTCTGGCTCATGTCGTCCATTTTCTTCGACAACTCGTCGACCTTCTTGGTGTCCTTCTTCTGGTCGGCTTGATCGATCTGCTCGCCGAGTTTGTTCATGTCGCAATAGGTCTGCGTCTTGGCCTTGTCGCCGCTGATCATCTTGACGACTTTTTGCGCGCCCGCATTGGTGACCTTGGCGGCGGGCTTCTGCGCCTGTGCGCAAACCGGCACGGCGGCGATGACGAATGCGACAACAATAGACTTCAGTTTCATGGAGGCCCCCTGGTGAATGTGCGAACGAGCGCGAACGCGCCGCCCGCTCATCTGGCGAATGATAGGACGCAGGCGGGCGGCCTAGCGCCGCGGCTTGTGCGAGATGTGGTAGGACATCACGCCAGTGAGAAAGCTGCGACTTTCGATGTCGACGAAGCCGACGCCTTTGAGCAGGTCGTCCAACTCGCGCGGCTTGTAGAAGTGGTGAATGGCGTCGGCGAAATAGCGGACACATTTCATACTCTCGGCGGAACTGCCGAATAGCTTGGCGGTGAACCAGACCGAAAACCGCAAGTATGCGAGATATGGAATCTCGACGATGCGCGAGGCCGGCCGCAACATGTCGTCATGGCAGAAGATGCCGCCTGGCTTGAGTACGCGGTGGATTTCCTTGAACGCCCGGATGATCTCGAGATGGCGCGAGGCGAATTGCAGCGTCACCGCATCGAACGAATTGTCCGGGAACGGCAGCACATGAGCGTCGCAGACTTGGGCATGGATGGTCAGCTTGCGCTCGCGAGCGCGCCGCTGGCCCTCGGCTGTCATATGCGGACTGCCGTCGACGCTGTGAATCTCTAGCGTCGGATCGAGCGCCAGCAGCTTGAGCGGAACTTCGTGGATGCCCGAACAGACGTCGAGCACTTTGGCGCCCGGCGCCAAGTGGTTATGGATCGCCTTCGCGAAGATTCCGCTCCAGCACGCGCAAGTGCCAAGCGAGGCGACGGCATTGCCTTTGTCGTAGTAGGTCGGCACGTCCCGAAAGACTTCCGGGATCAAGGTTCGCCACGTCTCGCCAAAAAGCTGCGACCGAAGATCCTCCTTTTTCAAAAAATCTTCCGAGATGCTCATCCTGTTCCCCCGAGGATACGCGCCGCATGCGTTGACCATACACGAAGCACGAAGACATCCAAAGCGCGCGACCGAACAAACCCATAACTCGTGGCCGGCACCGCCGAACAACCCGACGGATCGGCATTTCGACGATTTTTAGATCGATTTCGGGGGAGGGAAACTGATCTTGATCAAAAACGCAGTGCACAATCCCAGTATAAATGCGCGGCCGGTCTGCGCTGGTATTTTGATACAACGCAATGCGGCAGAAGAATCTATGGAATTATGGGCTACGAGCGTCCATACAGCTGGCGAACTTGATCGGTCCTGTGCGCTTTCTTCGGCGCATCGCGATTGCGTGAATCGGCTGCTCGCATACTGGCGCTCGGCGAAGTGATTACGCGCCCGCCCGCGCCGTTTCCGACAGCAGGCCGAACACTGCAAACACCAGCGGCTTGCGCTCAAGATTGTAAGTCTCGACATCGCGCGCGGCGCGGTTGACTTTCTCCCAGACCTCGGCGGTGCGCGCCAAGCGGCGCGCAGGACGTGCATCGGTGACCTGTGCCGACAGCCAGCCGTTGACCAGGTCCATGAAGGTGGCAAGCGTCTTCGGCTCGCTGCCGCCGAGCGCGTCGCCTAGCGCGTGCAGCGCGCGCGGATCGGGATCTGGCAATTGCGCGAACAGCTCGAGCACACGCTGGCGCAATGAGAGCGCGGATCCATCGAGCAGACCGATGGCACGGGCGGCGCTGCCTTCGGCGGCCGCGGCAGCGTCTTTCACCTCAGTGTCGTCCGCGTTGCGTCCGGTCGCCGCGGCGACCGCGCGGGCCACCTCGTCTGGCGATAGCGGCCGTAACAGTAGGCGCCGGCAACGCGAGCGGATGGTCGGCAATTCGCGGCCCGGCGCGTTATTGACGAGAAGTAACAAGGCGCGCGCCGGAGGCTCCTCCAGCACCTTCAGCAAGGTGTTCGCACCAGCCGCATTGAGTTCGTCTACCGAATCGACGATGGAGATGCGCCAACCGCCCTCGCCCGCAGTCGAGCCGAAGAACGCAACGCTGCGCCGGACGTCTTCCACGCGAATTTCGGTGAACAATTTGCCGGTCATTTCATTGATGACACGTTCGATTCCCAAGAAATCGCTGTGCGCCTCAAGGGCGATCCGGCGCGCCACGGGGTGCCCGGGATCGATGGCGAGCGAGTCGGCGTTCTGCACCGCCGGCAGGCGCGGATCGGGGTGCGCCAGCACGAAGCGCGCCAGCCGATAGGCCAGCGTCGCCTTGCCGATGCCCGGAGGCCCGCCGATCAGCCAGGCATGAGGAATGCGGCCGCCTTTGTAGGCGTCGAGCAGCGCGCGCTCCGCCTCGCCATGCCCAAACAGCGCGTCAGTTTCGCGCGGATGACGGACGTCGCTCTCGGCCTCGTCACTGCTCACGATGTGGTTGTCTCCGCCGCGACTTGATGGAGAGTCGGATGCAGGCGCTGCTCGACCGTAGTCCAGATGCGTTCCGATACCACGTCGCGTGGTGCGCGACCGTCGATGACGATACAGCGCTTGCGCTCACTTTCGGCGAGCGCGAGATAGGCGCGGCGCAGTTCCTCGTGGAATTCGATCGATTCCGACTCGAAGCGATCTGTTGTGCCGGCGCCGCGGCGGTGCGTCGCCCGCGCCAGGCCGATCTTTGCCGGAACGTCGAGGAGGAAGGTGAGGTTCGGCATGGCAGCGCCGACCGTCACGCGTTCGAGGCTGCGGATCAGCTTGGCGTCGACCTTGCCGAGCACGCCTTGATAGACGCGGGTGGAATCGATGAAGCGATCGCAAATCACCCATTTGCCCGCCTCCAGCGCCGGCCGGATGGTGGCGCGCACGTGATCGTCGCGCGCTGCGGCAAACAGGATCGCCTCGGTTTCCGCCCCGAGCGGCTTGGCGACGCCGGACAACAGGATATGGCGGATGATCTCGGCGCCGGGCGAACCGCCGGGCTCGCGCGTGAGCACCGCCTCGATGCCCACCGAGTTAAGGTGGTCGGCCAACAAGCGCGCATGGGTTGATTTACCGCTGCCTTCGCCGCCTTCGAAGGTGATGAAACGTCCGCGCATCTCGTCCTGTCTGGGCGGTGAAAATACGACTATAGCCGTTCGGCCCCGGCGCGGAACAGCGCGATCACCATTTCGGTCACCGCGTCCATGGCGCGCTGGGGCATATTGCCTTTAGCCACGTTCTCGACCGCTTTGAGCGGCACCTGCAGGACCAGCTTGTCATCGCGCCAGACCTTGAGCAACCCGATCGGCTGCCCTTGCATGATCGGCGCCGGCACCGGACCCTGATAGGCGATCCGCGCGATCAGCTTTTCGCCACCGGCTTTCGGCACCATCAATTTCACCAGGCCCGGGACCTGCAATGGCACCGAGCCGCTGGCGCCGCCATAGACCTTGGCGTAGCCGACCGTCTGCCCGGCCGCGAACAAATTGCGGTCCTCGAAATTGTGGAAACCCCATTCCAGCAGTTTCTTGCCTTCGTCGGCGCGCTCCTTGGCGCTCTTCTCGCCATTGACCACGACGATCAACCGCACCCCGCCTTGGATGGCCGAGCCGACGAGGCCGTAGCCGGCCTCCTTGGTGAAGCCGGTCTTCAAGCCGTCGGCGCCGTCGACCAGGCCGAGCAGAGGATTGCGGTTCTGCTGGTGGATTTTATTCCAAGTGAAATCAGGCCGACCGAATATCTTATAGAACTCCGGATAGTCGACGATGATATGGCGCGCGAGGATCGCCAGTTCGCGCGTGGTGACGAACTCGTTCGGATCTGGCAGCCCGTTGGAATTGGTGAACACCGATTTGGGGAGGCCTATCTCGCGCGCGCGCTGGGTCAGCTTCTCGGCAAACTCATTTTCGGTGCCGGCGAGCCCCTCGGCCAGCACGATGCAGGCGTCGTTAGCGGACTGGATGATCATGCCGTGCAGCAAGTCGTCGACCGATACCTTGCTGTTGAGCGCCGCGAACATGGTGGAACTGTGCGAGGGCGCCCCGCCTTTGCGCCAGGCGTTCTCGCTCACCGGGTATTCGTCGGTGAGCTTGATGCGGCCTTCCTTAAGCTCGTGGAAGACGTATTCGGCAGTCATCAACTTGGCCAAACTGGCCGGGAAGATCAGTTTGTCCGGATCGCGCTCGTACAGCACGCCGCCATTGGCGGCATCGACCAGGATGGCGTGCGGCGCCATGATGCCCGCTTCGTCCTTCTTGGGCGGCTCTTTTTTCGGCGCAACCGCGGCGGGCCTGGCCGGCTTCACCTCGTGCTTGGGCGCCGCATAGGCAAGCGCGCCCAGGGCGGCAAACAGCGCCGCCGCGGCCAGAAGCCTTCCAACTACGCTATATCGAAAAGCCATCGTCAAAAATCGCTGCCGTCACGCGGACGGCCCCGCACCATGACTTGATTGGCGGGATTAGACGGAAATTTGTGGCTCAGTAAAGGCCGCGGCCGCTGAGCAATCCCGCGCGGCTATCATAGCGCACCGGGGCATAGGCGGAAACCGGCGAAACCTCAGGCTCGGCCGGCGGAAGCTCGGCCCGCGCGAAGGGCCGCGTGGCCTGTGGACGGGCGGCGGCGGCCAGCTCGACCGTGTGTGCCGGCACGGCCGGGACGTCGCGGGCGCCCTCGCCCAGCCGGTACGGCCGGTCGGGCGGCGCCGGGACATCGGCCGACAGTTGCGTCAGCGGCCGGTTGTCGAAATACGTCGGCGCATAGCCCTTGTTGGAGGCCACCTGGACCACCGGCGCGGCCATACCCGGCTCGCGCAAAGTCGCCTCAAGTTTGCGGTCGTCGGAGCCCGCGAGCGGCGCGCGCCCGACATAGTCGACCTTCACCTTGGCAAGGCCGTTACCGTAGAAGCCCAAGAGCTTCGCGGTGCGCACCGACAGGTCGATGACGCGGTTGCCGACATAAGGTCCGCGGTCGTTGACGCGCACAATGATCGAGCGGTGATTAGCAAGATTGGTGACGCGCGCATAAGACGGCAGCGGCATGGTCGGGTGCGCCGCCGAGATCGAATTCATGTCGAAGACTTCGCCATTGGCGGTATAGCGGCCGTGGAAATCGTCGCCGTACCAGGAGGCCAGGCCGACAGCGCTGTAATTCACGTCTTCTTGCGGCACGTATTCGCGGCCCGCCACGACATAGGGTTTGCCGACCCGGTAGACGCCGCCGCCCTTGGGTACCGGCTGGCCCGGCTCGATGACGCGTTCGCTGGAGGCGACTCCGTAGCGGGGATCGAGTCTGCCGGACACGCCGCCCGAACAACTGGCGAGGGCGAGGCCTGCGGCCGCAACGCCAAACAGGCGCGCGATCAGGCAGAGTCCACTGTGGCCCCCGAATCCGCCCATGCTCCCCTGATCCCCAATGCGAAGTAACTAGTCTACCCTGCGGCAGCCGTTTCGGGAACTCCTGGCGTGCGGGGTGGTAAATACTTGGTTCCACTGCCACATTTGCCACACGGCCGCCACAACCGGATACCCCAAAGGCTGGCCTGCTTGCAAGGGCGAAGCGTATCGACCATTGGATTACGCCGTGCGGCATGGCATCGCGGAAGGGTGGCCGAGTGGTTTAAGGCACCGGTCTTGAAAACCGGCGTACCCGCAAGGGTACCGTGAGTTCGAATCTCACCCCTTCCGCCAGTTTTGTGGGTTTGCAATGGTTTAACCCCTCTTTTGGCAGTTGGTTTTGGCAATTTTGTTCGCACCTGTTCGCTTTTTCGACACGCGCGGCGCACGCAACGGCACCACGTTTTCAGCATCCGCGATGGCGTCGGCGCGCTCCAACATCGCCATGGCATCGTCGGCAAGCTTGGTGCGGTTCGCCTGCGCGACATAATGCATCGCTTGCTTCATGGTGAGGTGGCCGAGGATCGCCATGATCTGCGGCACCGAGCATCCGGCTTCGGCGAGCGCACTGCCCGCCAGATGCCGCAGGCCGTGCGGCGAATATCCCTTGAACCCCAACTCGGCCGTGATCGCGATTACAATCGAAGTCACCGCCGTCTTGCGATAAGCGCCGCCTTTGGGCGAGGTGAGGATGAATTCGCTCTCGCGCGGCAGGCCCGCCAGATGCTTGCGCAGCCGTTCATGCATAGGCACCCACAGCTTGGTGCCGGTTTTTTCCTGCACCACCTGAATGCGCTTGCCCGCTTGGTCAATGTCCGACCAGCGCATCGCGCAGCAATCACCGCGCCGTTGCCCGGTGTAGCGGGCGAGCATGTAGAACGTCACCATGCGCTTATGCTCTTGCGCTTCGAACGCAGTGCACAGATCGGATGCCCACGCGGGCGCGGCTTCGCCGCCTTGATGCAGTGAGGCAATGCCAAGCGTCGGATTGATGCCCGGCAATTCTATGGGGAGGTAATTGTGGGCGAAATTCCACAACGCGCCGAGCCGGTCGACAATCGCATCGGCCACTGATGTCTTGTCCTTGAACTCAGGCAAGTTGCGGATGCGCTTGATGATGCGCCGGTCGAACGACGCCAGCAACTCACTGCCGTAGTTTTCGCTCAGCCAATCGAAGCGCCGCTGATAAACCTCGCGCGTGCTGTCTGAGAGGACGTTCAGCCAGTGATCGCTCTTCTTGAATTCGATCATCGCCCAATCGAGCGTGCCCTTAAGCGCGCCCCTGCCCTTCGGCCGCTTGCGCAGTTCGGGCGCGTGCTGGCTCACAGCATCTTCATAGGCGTCCTGAAATTCGCGCGTGCCCGGCACGCCCGGCAACATCAATTGCGCCGCGCCGCGCCGAAACCGAAAGTAGCCGGGCGATGGCTCGTCGATGTATTTGAACTTGATCTTCATTGTTGCCGTTCCTGCTCTCGCAACCGTTGTTCTAGCCTGTCTTGGCTTCGCTTGATCGGGTCGCGGCGGCGATCCTTCAGATCGTCGACCGCTGCATCTAACTCGATTCGATCCCAACGCGGGCTACCGTCGACATCAATCGCTTGCGGCATCTTGCCGTCCGCGATCAACTCATGGAACTTGGTCGACCCGAAGCCGACATAGGCTGCCGCGCGCTCAATCGACATCAGGCGCGGCGGATAGGCGAACTGATCTTGCAGCCGTTCCCTTCGGTTTTGTTCGCCGGTCATATTGGAACCCAATTACGCAACCTTTGGCTCGTTAGATTGTGGCCTCCACGTTGGCGCGTGCGAGCAGGCCCGCGCGGCGTGTCTGATCGTCATCTCGGTTTTTGATGTTGGCGACTGCGCGGTCGCGGATTTCGGTATAGGGCCCGAATATGCCAGCGAACGTCTTGCTGGTCGGTGCGGGCAGGAATGGATCGGAAAGATCGAAACCAGCAACCTTAGCGTTCGCCCGTACGCGGGCGATGATACCGGTGACATCGACCGGGATAGCCCTGATGAACTGGTAGCCGCGCGCCTGCGGCTGCATCGCCTGCCGGATTTTATTCACGTCGCTGGTGGTCGTGCCCGCCACCTTGTGCGACCGCTTGCCGCCCTTCTCAAATTCGACAACCCAAAAATAACTTGGGGCTTTCGTTGCCTCGGAAACCGCGACAACCTTCCCCCATTCATCGCACCACACCCTCACCAACTGCGCGGCGATTTTTCGTCCAAATGAGGCCGCTAGCTCGTCGGTGAGTATGACAGCCGTAGGGTCTAGCTCGATGTAAGACAATGAGGCGTAAGCATCGCGACGGCCAAATGCGAGCGCGATCTGGTCGCGACGGCGGTATGCCTTCAGATTTTCGACAGTGAGGCCGCATGCCGCCATGAAGGTTTTGAAATCGATGATGCGCATGGGCGGAGCGTCCCGGTGACCGCCGTAGGATACACCGATATCTTTTAGGTGACAATGGCCACTTTATCGGCCACGGGACCTCCCGACCGCCCGGTTATAGGCGGCACGGGGCCTGCGACATGATTTTGGTGTATGCGGCCGTTTCACCCTGGTGCTACACGTGGAACTAGATGGAGGCCAGAATGCGAACACTGTCCTTTGCGGCGGTTTCTATCCTCGCTCTCGCAGCGGCAGTGGTGCCCACGGTTGCCAATGCCATGTCTGTGCGCTTTTCTTGGGCGGGCATCCCGGCGTGCGCCTCGATCTCGCCAGCTTTTGACCTCAGTGGTGTCCCTGTCGGTACTAAGCGCTTGAGCTTCACAATGACTGATCTGAATGTGCCGACATTTCACCACGGTGGCTCAACAATCGCGTATGATGGTGATGCGGTGAACCGTGGCAGGATTCGCTATATCGGCCCATGCCCGCCGCGCGGTGAGCGCCACAATTATCGCTGGGTGGTGCAGGCGCTCGATGCCGCAGGCAAGGTCTTAGACAAAGGCAGCGCCGAGGCGATATTCCCGGCCTGACGCGCCGAACGAGCTATGTGCGGCCCGTTTCACCCAGCACTACATACCGCTGAAGCGTGAGTGCTCCTATTTGGGCTTGGACGGCGTGGGCGCGGACCCGTAGGACGGGTCCTCGCCGACGATCCTGGTGCCGCCCAAGGTAGGCCACATGCCGAGGCCCCAGAATCCGCTTCCCGGCGAGTCGAACGTGACTTCGACCTTGAAATTGGTGCAGTGCGCGATCTTACTCGGGAACTTGAGATCGATCTCGTGAACACCGCCACCAAACTGCGGTGCGGGATCGGGGTTCAGCTTCCCCGTTTCCTTTCCTTTGTCATCGACGAGAGAGATGGTGATCCCCTTGATCTTCGGTCCCTCGACTTGTCGATGCGTGGAATGGCTTCCCGGAAAGTCCGGCACATCACCTGTCTTCGCTGGCGACGTGTAGAAGTGAAGGTCGTCGAACTCGGAGCCGGTGCCGTTGTGGAAGACAAAGATGACGGCGTGCCCAGTGATCTCAGGCTTAGGATTGGCATCAGTAGGCACCGGAACAGGCGTGGTAGGCGGAGTGGGTCTGTACCATCCTCCGCCGAGTTCGATGGTCATGGTCGCCTCCCTGGATTTTTAATACAGCTAGAGGTTTTACCGCCGATAATAGGCTTTGTCCCGCACTACGGCTGAGCCACAAATGCGGTCATTGAATGCCGGTGGTCCTTGCCTGCGCCATACCATACGATCCCACACCGGGGGATACAGCCCGATGTGCGGTCGCTTCACCAATCGCCTGACGTGGCGCGAGATCGTCGCGCTGTACCGCTTGACCGCGCCGGCAACGCCTGAGCGCAATCTGCCGGCGCGGTACAACATTTGCCCGACGCAAACTATCGACGCGGTGACCGAGCGCGACGGCAAGCGCGAGTTGGTGCCGATGCGTTGGGGCCTCATTCCGTCCTGGTGGAAGAAAACGGCCAAGGAAACACCCTCAACCTTCAACGCGAGAGCCGAAACCGTCGCCGATAAGCCGATGTTCCGCGCCGCATTCAAGCGGACGCGGTGCCTGATCCCGGCCTCTGGCTATTACGAGTGGAAAAAGACACCGACCGGCAAGCAGCCGTACTACATCAGCGCGGCGGACGGAGCACCGCTATCCTTCGCCGGGCTGTGGGATGAGTGGCAGGATCGGGAAACCAGCCAGCCGGTGAAGTCCTGCACCATCATCGTGACGGCCGCGAACGAGTTTGCGAGGCAGGTCCATGATCGGATGCCGGTGATCGTCGATCCCGCGCAATTTGAGCCGTGGCTTACGGGCACGGCTGGTGCGGACGTGCTCAAGCCCGCGTCCGAAGACATGCTGCAAATGTGGCCTGTGTCGCGGCGGGTGAATAGCTCACGCGCGCCGAGCGACGATCCAACGCTGATTGATCGGGTGGCTGCATAAAGACCGAGAGTCCGCTCTCAGGTGGCAATGCGGACATCCTGCCGACCTCTCGCCCTTGCACGTCGTGGCGAGGGCAGCTTGTCTGGCAGCCTGCTGTGTCCGAACGAATCGTCGGTCAGCCGCAAATTCGCCGCGAACGATAGATCACGCGACCGGAGGGCGTATCAATGCGCTGACGGATCACGCGGCAGTCACTTGCATAAGCACCATAGCCATGGTGCCAGTGACGGTAACGCCAATCATATGAACTGCCGATAGGCCCGTTTTCACCGCAGTGTTCGTGACCCGCGACGGTGCAATTGATGCCCAGGGTTCTGTCAGATTGTGCGGCGGCTATACCAGCAGTTCCGGCAAATACGCCGGCAGCCAAGATTGCGGCGCTGATCACAACGGTCATTTTCATCGCGTGTCCCTCCTCAATTCCAAGAAAGCGATGCAGACAAAACGCGCTTCTGCTTGGTTGAGTTCCCCCCGAGCAAGTGGTGATTTGCTTCTATGCACAGCACACCGGTGCGTTTGCGGTGCGGCATCATTTAGGACGCGATTGGACAACAACGGTGAGTACACACGGACTTTGTTATCAGCCTGAAGCGCAGCGCCCAAAATCTTCAGCTATCCACAGCCTCCGGCCGATTACCCCATCAATGGAACACAAAACGAAAACCCCGCTCCCATTTTCGAGAGCGGGCCCCTGACGAGGCGCGCGTAGTTTCGGGGGATGGGGGGCGCCCGCGTCAGTTTGCTAATCGCACACGCGGCGTGTTCGCCAGATAACGTTGCCGTGCGGCGTCACGATTCGTGTACGAACGATGTGGCAGTAGGGCTCATAGGCGTAGTCCCGCCAATACCTATGATGGTAGCCCCAGTAATCGGGGCCGACGCCAACGCCGAGCGGGCCGACCTGCACGCCGACACCGCCTGGTTCCGCGCCGAGATAAACTTGTGCATAAGCTGGCGCTGCGGCAAAGAGCATCGCTGTAGCGGCAGCAACTCCAAGCCAAAGTTTTCTCATGTTGACCTCCTCTCAAATCGAGGAACGTAATTGTCAACGCCGGGCAATCGCACGCGTTTCATTACGATAAATTAATCGTGGAACTTCGCTCGGCAAAATAAAGACGTTCACCCCGCGGGAACCGGAGGGGAAACATTTCGTCCATACTTCGAATAGATCGAAGCGAGGATATAGCTCGAAGTCAGGCGCGCAATCGCTCTATCGAAGCAGCCTTATGACGTTTTCGATATTTCGATAGTCGTCAAATCGAGTTTGATCTCGTAGATCAAACCCTCCGGCTCATACTTCACGGTGGCGTGGCCGAACTCCTCGGCTGATTCCACCAGGATCGCGCTTCCGAAACCCCTCCTTGTCGGCTGAGACACCTTCGGACCACCGGTTTCTTTCCATGAAAAGAAGAACGATTCGCTGCCATTGGACCGATCAAGTTTGCCTGAGATTGAAACGCGGCCGTCGGGAACAGATAAAGCCCCATACTTGAGCGCGTTTGTTGCAAGCTCATGGGTGATCATGGCGAATTGCTGTGCGGCCCGTGGTTTAATGACGATTTCGCAACCTTCGATGCTGACACGTCCGGAATTGAGTATAGACTGCCTGGTAAGAAGTTTAGCCAGCGATATGTTTTCCCACGCCCGGTCGGCAAGCGCCGCGTAAGCCCCCAAGAGTGCTGTCAGTCGGCCATTCAAGACGTAGTCAGCTTCCGCAACCGTCTTGGCATTCTTGAGTGTATTGGTGCTAATGGCCTGAACAACGGAAAGTAAGTTCCCCGTCCGGTGCTTCAATTCGCCGATGACTAATTGCTGATGTTCCTCCGCCTGTTTGCGAGCGGAAATGTCAATCACCGTGGCCAGCACTCCCGGTCGCTCGCCCCGGCCCACTGGATTAAGTCCGATCTCGACGGGAAATTCGCTGCCATCTTTGCGTTGGCCGCTGAGATCGCGTCCAAGACCCATCAATCTCACTTCCGGCTTTTCCTGATACGCGGCGCGCAGCTTGCGATGATCGCCGACCTGCCGCTCCGGTACCAGGACCTCCACGTTCCTTCCCAATATTTCCTCGCGGCTATAACCAAACAGCCTCTCCGTACTCGCATTGACGAGCTTGATCGTTCCGCGCTCATCCACCAACACGAAACCGTTCGGCGCAGATTCAAGAAGAACGCGGATATTTCGTTGCTGAATGATCAGGCGATCAACCACTGCACTGACGATGACGGCAATAGCCACATCGACGCCGCTGATAAAGACGAACAGAAAAAGTTCTGTGAGTTCGCGTCCGCTCAACGTCCAGGCAAAAAAGGGCGGAATAAAAAGGTACCAGGCCGCCACACTTGAAAGACCGGTAGCAAGGATACCTGGCCCAATACCCCCGATGAGCGCTACGACGATAATCGCCGGATAAAAAGTGACGAACGGCATTGCTGCGCCGGCAAATTCCGCGACGAGCCCGCGCACGAACACCGCAAGCGCGACCATTGCCAATGCCAATCCGTAGGCGGCAAACGGGTATTGCCTCACCCGCAAGAGGCGTTCGACCCACGGATAGATTTGAAAACCAAGCGCGAATGGCATCGGCATCCCCCGCCGAGCACCAAGAATTGAGTATCCCTGTACTACCATTTATCCGCCAAAACGAATCGTAGGGGAGCGCGATCGGCATTGGTATTTATGGTTTGTTTATTTTGTCCGTTCTGGGTAGCGAAAAGCAGACAAATCGTCCCTAGGCCAAAACCCAACTTTGTCCGCTATACCCCCCAATAGCGACATCCGGCGCTGCCTAGGGCCGTCCGGCCGCCGCCAACCTCAGCCGGCCGGCACCACGCTCGCACCGCACTTCCGTTATCGACCGGGCGCGCAGTCGGCGGAAAAATCCTTTTTACCGGCTCGATAGTCGGCGATCTCCTGCGCGCTTACGTCGCTAACGTAGCAGCGCGGCGTGGCCCCTCCCGGCCGGGTGTACGCGCTTCGTTTTCCGCACCGGCTCCCATTGCGCGCGCGGTCTTCGGGACAGGCGCAGGGATGCCCCGTGGCGTGATAGATTGCGGCGCACTCGCGGATGATCGCGTTGGCAGCGTCATGGTCGGATTGCGCGACGGCTGGTCTCGGCAGTAGCGACCATAAGAGCACGGCCCAGATTGCTAGGCTCAAGATCGAGGCGAGCGTGAGCGATAGCCCGTGCACGATACGGTCGCGCGGGGTGCGCGGCGTTAAATCGAGCCGCCTGCCGTTGGGTGTTGTGAGAGTGACCCGGCCCATAGGATGACAAGATCGCAAAATGGACGGGTTGGCAGGAGCTTCAACGTAGTCGCGGTGCGTCTCCGTGTGCCGGGGCTTTTTGGGAACAAAGGTGGCCCCTTTTAGTTTAGGTTCCCAAAGTTCATATGCATTATTCGGAAGGGCGCTTTTTCGGTCAGGAGTCAACCATGCCCGGCGATCCCAGGGAATGTCGTGAACACGCTTTGCGCTGTCTTGCGCTCGCAAAGACGGCAAGCTCGCCGCAAGTGAAAGCCAAGTTTCTCGATCTGGCAAATACTTGGAATAAGCTTGCTGCCGATCTAGAGGCAACACAGGCGATTATGGAAATTATGGAATCCGATGCGGTGCCCGATTAGGCGGCCCCATACAGTCGCCCGTTGGTGAGATCATTTCCGCGCTGGACTATCTTTTGATCCTACCTGCTCCCCAGCTTCAATCTCAGCAGCCTCAGCGTAATGGTGCGCTGCCTCTGCTTGTAGATCGTCGGCCGCCCTTCGGTCGCTCATTTGGCCAGCGATTTTGAGACAAAGCTCCGCTTGAGCGCGAAGATGCTGTGCGTCGCGCATGGGTCTGATCCATTTATTTTTTACTTATCGCTGGCCCAGATGAGCTAATGGTAACTCAATTGCACGGTTGACGGTGCGGTGCCGTAATGACTCGGCGTCGTTAGGGCTCATGTAAAGTGAACGGCAAACGCTATGTTATGTTCCGCACACAATGAATATTCTTGGAATAGTTACAGGCTAGTCAGATTTTTGGTGGAATAGTTCCTCAAATCGATGGCCGCTGCGCCAGCGCGACTATGCGCGGCCGACCGTGACCGTTACAGCGCGGGCAGCGTACGTCGCCGAGTGCGACGTGGATGGAAGCATCGGGATCGCGCCGCTTCACGCGCAGGTCGAGATCGACCACAGTGCCGCAACTGTCGCACGCGATCACTAACTTAGGCCTCGGCCCCAGCGTTTCGGTATTAACCGCAGGTGCGACTGGTGGTAGGTTTCCAGTCAACCGGCAAAATTGCCGGTATTGGGAGGTGACAATGAAAACCTGCCACATTGTTGCATTGTCAGTGCTGGTCGGGGTCGCGCTCGGAACGCTTACAAATCAGGGTATTCATGCGCAGGATGCTTACATCCGAAACGTGCCGTTAGACCCTTTGCCTGTCCCAGTTATTCCGCAGGGCTCAACGCTAGATCTGCGACCAGCTAGGCCCCAGGATGCTGACGACCAAATGTCAGGTTATACGTCAGACACCAAGGACCGGACGACCCCCTCCATCGGTCTGTCAATCAAAGCGCCGTTCGATGACCGAAAATAAGTCATTGTCTCAATTTTGGTGTGGGGTCTTAATTGAGACGCGATATCAAGTCCGCCGACATCAGAAAGACGCGATGGGTGCGCGTTTTACTCTTTGACTGAGTCAGAAAGACCGCCAACGCGGCGGACTCTCCAAAATCAGATCAGATTATTTGATCAGGCGGCGATGCCAGACAGGCAATCGTAGGCCGCACTTTACTGCCAATTCCTTGATCCAGATCATGGCGGCCCGCTTGTCGCTTGAAATTATTAAGTACTGTTGGTCTTCCGGTGTGCAGGGGGCGTCCAATACTCAGCACCGCGCACGTATATTTAATCGAGCCCTTATGGCGACGCTTGGCTCGATATGCCATCTGCGCACTTGTTGGTGTTGGGGCGGTTACATTTTTAATCTGTGTCCTCACCTTTTTTCATCCTGTACTGCCGTAGCTCTTTGCCATTTTTGATAGCCAGCGGCGGCGAGCGACTGATCGAGCCCATTTAGCGGGAAGTAGCCAAAGCTGTTGCTGAATGCGAACCACTAATGAGGGTGGATGGGTTCCGATGACTGAAGCGGAATGGGCTAAAGGGGCATCCCGGCACCTAAAGGCGGAGCTAAAAACTGCCGGGATTACTTATGACGGACTGGCCAATCTTCTCAAGAAGCAGGGATTTAAAGACGAAACAAAAGGAAGCGTCGCTTATAAGCTCAGTAGGGGCAATTTTACGAAGGCGTTTTTTCTGGCATCCCTCGCGGCCATCGGATGCGAGCCCATCAGACGAGAGGATATTTAGGGCACACTAGAGATCAGAGCTTCTCGCGAGATTGCAATCCGCCGGATAGTTTGGAGGCTATTGAATTTGGCTTTCCAGGGCGCTGCCTAAGTATTTGTCTAATTTGAGCTGGTGTTTTACCGCGAACTTCATAGCCGCGGTGTTCAAGTTGAGCGAACGCTTCGGCTTTTAGTTCTTCTAACGTCTTCTTGCGCAGGAAGGCAGGACAATCAGCCATAGCTTGACTGTGCCTCGTCTAGATCACTTTACGGCCTGAAAATGAATGAGGCCGCCAACCAAGGCGGCCTCTAGTTGCATCCTTGGGCGACAGTTACATCTTCGCTTACTGGTGCCTAAGCGAGACTTAATCGTTCCGTCAATTGCGGATGTTTGCCTAATGTGCAGGCCATCACGTCGCCAGTGAAGGCGGTGCGGGCGGCTATCGTGGCGGAGCAAAAGACGAGATAGCCATTCCACCACAATCAAGAGAGAGCCCTAGCAGGGCAGCTAGGGCTCTCCGGGCGTCCAGGCTATTTTTGCTTGTGGGGATTTCCCCGGCTGGGCGCTGCTGATGATTAAACAGCACTGCTGGCAATATGGTTCCACAAATTAGGACCCTACCCAAATTTCGGATCGTTTTACATTTTCGCGCGGATCAGATTGCGCCGTCGCACTTTCGACGCATCGCTTGCTCGCGCTCATACATCCGCTGCCTAGCCGCCATGCGGGCGTGCGCATCGGTAATGAACTTGGGCGGCGGCGGATATGCGCGGTCGCCATAGGCGCGAACGCCAGCAGCAGCGTCAGCGGGCACACTGCATAGACTGATCTCCAAGAGTTCCCATTTGCTCGCAGTGAATGTTAAATCGTTTTCGTCCCATCGCATGTGGTCGATAGCGGGATCAATGACGTTGCCTTCGCCATCGGAAATGACCCAATCGGCGACTCTGTATCCGATGGAAATGCCGTTCACTTCCTTGCGCGAAACCATACCCTCGGCTTTGCGGCCCTCTGGGGTGTCGTTGAACGTCAATGTGCCCAGCAGCATGCCGTTGCTAATCCAGGCGTTGGTCGTGCGCCCCAACGCATTGCTCAGGCCAATCTGTTGGTGCGAATCTAAAACTGGCACTCCGGCCCCAAACACGCGGCCGAGATCAACAGCATCCCGCGATATTTTTAGAACCTCCGTGCCATAGAACCGCGTAACCGGCGATCCGCAAGACAGGATGGCATCCACCGTTCGCGATTCCGAGTTGTACGACACCGGCGACAAATCCAACAATCTCGTTTCAAGCTGCATCATCATGACGGCGTGCCCCGCGCGACTTTGAGGGCGTAAGGTTTTCCTCTATCGACAACTTCAAAAGCTGAATGTTGCACCGGCTCGCGCGATGGCTCGGTGGCGTCATCAAGATTAAAACACCATTCCTCGTTCGGCGGCGGCAGTGACTGACTGCCGTATTTTTTCCGGCGTTCGTCGGTGACCGCCACGGCAGCACCGACCGCGAGCGCACGCGCCGCAACAGCGGGCGGCAATTCTCCGTCAGAGAATTTCGGGATAAGCCGAGTCTTACCTTCGCTGTCTTTCCATTTCGTGGCGCGAAGAAAAAACACCGTCACGATTTTAGGCGGCGGTACCATTTGTTCGGGCGCGACATCGGGCGCAGGCTTCGGCAGCGTGGCGGGTGCGTTGCCGTCGAGGGTTGCGCGAGCGCGATCCTTGAGGATGCCAGTGATCATCTTTACCGCTGCCGGAACTTCGGCGCGGGCATTCATGGCGAATGCTTGAAGCCCGTAACAATCGAGCACGATAGGTGCGATCCGGTTGCAGGTTTCAGCCAATTGCGACGACCCGGTATCGAATGCTGCAGCGGCCTGCGCAAGTTCCTGCGCCAGCTTCTCGATGGCGGCGGCAGTTTCGGCGCGGAGCTTCTTTCCAGCGAGATCGTCGCGTGCACATTCGAACTCTGTTACTTGCTGCTCGATCTCGCCCAGCGCGGCAGTTAGCGTCGCAACACGATCCTGCGCACGGCGAAGGTCGGCCTCGGCTGCATCTAGCATGGCGTCGTCGGCACCATCGCGCGCCAAACGCTGTGCCGCCGTCCGCCGTTCGGTAACGGCCAACTCGGCAGCTTTAAGACGAATGACAAGAGCGTCGCGGCTGGCGCGCGCAGCATCGAGGTCGTGGGCAAGTTTCTTTTCCGGGTCGGGTTTGAATGGGTTCATCGACAGGGCTCCTGTGGATTGGGAGCATTATCGACGAGCTAACCGCCAAAGACTCGCGATCAGTTACAGGGAAAAACAGCTAGAAACAGAAATGCGGCCAGCGTCTGGAACTTTACGTAGGGCATTGCGTTTTCTGCCAAGCTGGGAAGGCCACCGCGAAGGGTGCCCCGCTATGTTGCGCTCCTACCCGCAAACCGTCTTTGGGACTGCCGCCATCGGACTTGAGCTAACGCCTCAAGCCGCCCACGCCAGCCCGCCGCCCCGTATTCTGATTGTCGAAGACGAGCTTTTGATCGCGTTGATGATCGAAGAAATGTGCCGACAGGCAGGTTACAGGGTTTCGGCTGTAGCGCATACGGTAGAAATGGCTCAGAATAAAATTGCTAAACAAGACTTTGAAGCCGTCCTGCTGGACGTCAGCGTTGGTGGACAGTGCCTCCCGAAGGCTGCCGACCGTCTAAAGGCCAAAGGCATCCCGTTCGGCTTTGTGACGGGCTACGACTACCTCGTCGATCCGCGCCATGAGAAAGTACCATTACTGCAAAAGCCGTTCACGCCCGCCGAACTTCGTGCCTTCTTGGAGACGCTCGTTGGGTCTGGATCAGGTCGCAAAACGGCTCATGGAGCTTAGGATGTAGGTTTTGCAGCGGGCCCCTCCTGCATGAAAAGCTCTCAAACATTTCTTAGAAATCGACTTTCAAAATTCCGCTAAAGCCACGCCGTTGTTGTTGTTATATTCCGCGGTGCACAGAGCGGTCGCCTAATTGTTTTGAAAACCGTGTCTTATGTCCGCTCTACTCCTAATAGCGACCATTCGACGGCTGAGTTCGTTTGTCGGCTAAGTGCCACAAGATGGGGTAATTGTCCGTCGTCAGATCATTTGCGAGAGACTGCGGCGTGAACTACGGGATGGACCGGCTCATCTGGTTTTAGTTTAGGCGGCTTTCTTTTGGTGCTGCAAGCGTCGATTTCGGATTGTGTTGCGTTTGATCCTTTCTCTTTCCAGCAGGATTGTTTGACCGCGCCCGAAGTAAACGTCGGCCGGCGTTAGATTGCTCAAGCTCTCGTGATAGCGGTGGTGGTTATAGTGATCGACGAACCGGCCAATGCTGGCCTTAAGGTCACCTGGTAGATAATAGTTTTCCAGGAGGATGCGGTTCTTGAGCGTCTGATGCCAGCGTTCGATCTTGCCCTGTGTCTGCGGATGGTAGGGCGCGCTGCGAACGTGGCCCATGTTCTGTGCATCCAACCAATCTGCCAACTCAGCCGAGACGTAGCTGGAACCATTATCGCTGAGCAGGCGCGGCTTGTGGACGATCCGTACCTGGTCACAGCCTGAGGCTGTAAGAGCAAGATCCAGCGTGTCGGTCACGTCCTGCGCCTTCATTGTCGTGCACAGCTTCCAGGCGATGATGTAGCGCGAGAAGTCGTCCAGGACCGTACTGAGGTAGAGCCAGCCCCAGCCGGTCACCTTGAGATAGGTGAAGTCGGTCTGCCAGAGCTGGTTTGGCGCCGTCGTCTTGTCCTTGAACTCATCGGCCGCCTTCATGACGATGTAGGCGGGGCTGGTGATCAGGTCATGCGCCTTGAGCAGCCGGTAGACCGAAGCCTCTGACACAGAATAGCCGGCCGTATCGGTAAAGCGCGCGGCCAGTTCCCGGGGCGATAGCTCGGGCTCATCCAACGCCAACTGAACGATCCGCTCTCGTATGCCTTCAGGGATGCGGTTCCAGACGCGCTTCGGCCTTGGTGATTTATCTTCCAGTGCTTCGGGGCCGCCGGTCTGTAGTCGATCGTACCAGCGGTAGAACCTTGCCGGCTGGATCCCGAGCTTCGCCAGCGTCCGCCGTACCGGCAGGTGGGATTGCTCGACCAGGCGGATGATCTCCAGCTTCTCGGAGGCAGGGTATCTCATGCCTCGTCTCCCCCATCCGCGATCATGCTTTTTTTAAGCAGGCGCAGTTCGAGAGCCTGTTCAGCCACGACTGCCTTGAGTTCCTGCGCCTCACGCCGCAGGTCCTTGACCTCGCCACTGGTCGCCGCCCGTGCCGTGTCGCCGGCCAGCCGCTTCTTGCCGGCCTCCAGGAACTCCTTCGACCATGCGTAATAAAGGCTCTCGGCAATGCCCTCCCGGCGGCAAAGCTCGGCGATGCTGGACTCGCCACGCAGGCCGTCCAGAACGATGCGGATCTTCTCTTCAGACGAATGGCGTTTGCGGGTTGCCCGGCGGATGTTCTTCACCAGCCGCTCGGACGGCGATTCAGGGTGCTCGGATTTCTGTCTCATCTCCACTCCTTGATGGTTACGATGAGCCAGAAATCCTCCCTTCCTCAAGCCGCTAAATCTGTCTCACAGGCGCTGATGTCGGACAGTGATCTAAAAAAACCCGGTCAGGTCAACGCTAGCGCTTTGCGCAAATATTGCCCACGTCATTGCCCGCACTTCCCGCCTGTGATTCCTCGGCGGATGCTCCCTCCGCCAATAGCCGTTGTTTATTTTAAGCGAATTGGATTGCGGACTACCGTACCCCTGTCCCTACCCCCGCGGCAGCAGTGACAAGGAACGTCGCGGGCTTACAACCTCCAAACGTTGTGACTTACTTCCGATAACCCATCTTATCGGAGGCAATGATCGACCTGCTCGCGCAGGTGACAAAAAGGGCGACACTCCTTGCCGCGATGCTCTCGCCGATTAACGCACGCAAAAGACCGACAGGCTGACAGGACGTTACGGGCGTACCGCCGGGGTCTCGACAGTTAGCCCGCGAGCGCGCCATTTGAGGAACAATTCCAAATTCACATGCTCCGGCGCGCCGAAGGCGAAGGGCTCCGCCCGCATGCCGATCATGCAATTGCGTAACCGACGCTGCAGCGAGCCGAGGCTCTGCCATTCAAGCCGGTAAAGCGGGTAACCGGTCGGGTGGCCCTGCGGGATTAGACTGCTGGCAAGATGCTTGCCCCAGTTGTCGTCATGACATTGTGCGCAGCTCAAGTTGATCTGGCCCTGACGCTCGAAAAACAGCTTGCGCCCCGCTTCGATGAATGGCTTGAGCCGCGCATCGTGGCTTTCTTCAATTGGCATGCCGCGCGATTGCCGTCCGACATAGGCAGTTATCGCCAACATTTCCTTGCTCTCGAATTTAAACGGTGTGGCCTTCTGGTGTTCCGTGCGGCAGATATTGACCCGCTGCTCGAGATCGACCGGACCTTTCCGGGCAGCATCATAGGCGGGGTATCGCGCCGCAACGCCATTCATACTGTTGGCCGCCGACCCGTGACAATCGGAACAGGCGCGATTTGCTGTGCCGGCCTTGGTATTCCACAGCGCTTCGCCATCCAATACCCAAAGCGTTGCGGGGTTTATGGAATCGTCGTCTTGCATCGCCTTGGTATCATGGCCGAGATCGGCGTAGCCGGAACGCCGCTCGGACAATGGAATTTCAGCGCGTGCGGAGAGCGCGGCTGCAGCGATGAGACCCGTCAACGCGGTCGCATACGCCAGCCATCGCAATTGGCCTGCGTACCCGGTCATTCGACGACGATCTCTGCGGACGCTGTTTCGTCGAATCCGTTGTCGCCCGTCCATTTGAACGCAATCGTACCGCTGTCTATCGCAACCGTGAAGAAGGTGATGAATGGGTTTGTCGAGATTGCGGGGTAAAGATCGGCGCGAAAAATCTCGTCGCCATTATAGGTGCATACGAAATTGGTAATGATATTACGAGGAATAGGTTGGCCGACGTCGTTGCGACGGAAGCCGGTCTCCATGATATGCGAGATCAGCGTTTTGATTTCGATGACTTGATCACGCTTAGCGGTCTTCGGAACGTTAATGAGCGCGCGTGCCATCACAATCGCTCCAGACACGCGGCGAGAGTCACTACCACGTCAGCCGAAGCTGAGTAGAATGAGCCATCGCTCATCTCGGAGATCGCGACAACGGTTTGTGTGTCGGCGAGGCGGAAGCGGGTCGAAATCTTGGCCCGTCCGGCGCGCGGCCCGATATGGACGCTGATAACATTGGGCTGCGGGTTCAGCTCGTTGAAAACATGGATCGCTTTGACGTGATCCTTCGGAGTCATCGGGCTGTCCACGTCAATCGTCAGAGACACTAAATTGCCGTTCTCGACCAGCGGCGGAACGTCGATGTGCACCCTTCCCTTTTTTACCGATGCTTCGCCAACTACATTGCGGATCGCGGCCTTCATCGATGCGGGGGTTGCACGCGAAGGTTCGACGCAAATCACCGAGACGAGTCCTGCACTGGCAATCGCGCCGAGAAGGTCGCGTCGCGTTGGCCTCTTGGTTACATCCCTCATCGCATCTCTCGCGTTGTCTTACTCACGCAATGTCGTCAGAAACGCGACGACATCCTCGATCTGCTCTGCTGTCAAAATCGGCTTCCCGCGAAAAGGCGCTGCAACCCGGTTGAGCCCATCGACTACATAATATGGTGGCATGATCGTGTCAGGGTTCAATTTGCGGGCATCGACGATACGCAGACGCAATTGGCCTTCGGACCAACGGGTGCCGGCGCCTCTCAAATCAGGCGCCAGATTGCCCTGAAATCGCTCTTCCGGGAACGGGCCCGAATGGCACAGCAGACAGAGACCGATCTGGCGCGCTGTAATGATCTTACGGCCTCGGCCCGCATCGCCTTTGACTCCTGTCAGTGACGCCGGAATTGCGTCGCCGACGATCACATAGGGCCGCAGCGGCTCGTCCGCATGGCTTGGCCCGCAGCACAGCGCAATGACCGCAAGCGCCGCCGATGTCAGGGTCCTCATCCGAACACCTCGCGAGTGATCGATTGGTACCAAGTGCCTGCTTCCTCCGCTTCCGTCCGACGCACCGACGAGGGCGCGGCAAGCGGGCTAACGATCGCACCGTTCTCGGCTTCAACGTACTGGCCGCTGACGGGCCGGTAGGTTCCCCTCTGAGAGATCGCGTAATCAGGCGCGATCAAGCTGTAGCAGGAGCTGTTCAAGGTTGGCGTGCCAGGCAACTCGCCGACGATCAACTTGGCGATCGCGGCGGCGCAGATCTTCGCTTGCGAATTGGCCGCGGATGCCGAGCGCGGCATGGCGCCGGCAATCGCCGCATCACCAATGACATGGATATTCGGTTGCAACTTGGAGGCAAACGAAACCGGATCAACCGGACACCAGCCTGTACGGTCAGCGACGCCGGCAATTCCCGCCAAGCGGCCCGCCTTCTGCGGCGGAATGATGTTGGCGACAGCGGCTTTGTACTTGTCGAAATCTGTGACGAGCGTCCGGCTCGCCACGTCGATTGCGGTGAGCGACCCGCCATCCGATATCGACACCCACTCGATCAGCCCGGGGTAAAGCTCTTTCCAAGCTCCCTCGAACAGCCGCTGCATGGTGAAGCCATCCTTGGCGTCGAGCACAATCACCTTGGAATGCGGTTTCCTGGTCTTGAGGTAATGCGCGATCAAACTCGCACGCTCATAGGGCGCCGGCGGGCAGCGCGCGGGATTGACGGGCACAGAAATAACGACCGTGCCGCCATCTTCCATCGCTTCAAGCTGGCGCCGCAGCAAGGCGATCTGGCTTCCGCCCTTCCAGGCATGGGGAATGACGGCAGCGGCGGCCTCGCTATAGCCTTGGATCGCGTCCCAGCGGAAGTCGATGCCTGGCGCAATCACAAGCCGGTCGTAATTGAGCTTTGACCCGTTGCCGAGCGTCACTGATCGTGCCTGCGGATCAACCGCCGTCGCGGCCGACAAGACGAGCCTGATGCCGTCTCGCTGAACTCCAGCGTACTCGAATTGCTGAAGATTGAGCGTCCGCAGACCGGCAATCACCGCGTTACTCATTGGCGGCGCGGTGTATACTGGATTAGCCTCGACCATCGTCACCGCGAGATGCGGAGCGGCCTTCTTGACCGCCCGCGCGCATGTCGCGCCGGCAAACCCGCCGCCGATGACGATCACATGCGGGCTCGCTCCCTGCGAGAGCAGAGGCGACGGGAATATCGCTGACAAAACACCGGCCGCTGTCGCAGACTTCAAGAATTGGCGGCGACTTTTGCCGGGTTCCGTCATTTCGGATTCCGCTCGAAGCGCAAGCCCGTCGGGGTCGGATCAATCCGAAACAGATTGCACCCCCGACGGGAAGAACAAATGCGTCCGATTATATCAAGGGTGGCGGCACGAACCGCCACCCTGACAATTCATGCCAGCGTGAGACCGTGGTCTCTGAGCGGGAAGGTTCGATAACGCGTGCCGGTCGCTGCCGCGATAGCGTTGAGCACCGCTGGCGCAGCGACACAGATCGTTGGTTCACCGACACCGCCCCAGAACCCGCCCGACGGCATCAGGATGGTTTCGACCTTCGGCATCTCCTTGATGCGCATCATCTCGTAAGTGTCGAAGTTCTCCTGTTCGATCCGGCCATTCTTAACGGAGCACCCGCCGAGGAACAGGCCTGTCAGCCCATACACGAAGGAACCCGCAACCTGACGCTCAATTTGAGCAGGATTCACCGCATGTCCAGGATCAGTAGCGGCCACGATTCGATGGACCTTCACCTTTTTGCCGTCTACCGAAACCTCGGCACAGGCGGCAACGTAGCTGCCGAAGCACATGGCCTGGGCGAGACCACGATGGATTCCAGCCGAGGCCGGCTTGCCCCAACCGGCCTTTTCCGCAACCGCATTGAGGACAGCTAGATGCTTGGGATGCTTTCCCATCAGCTTGCGTCGGAACTCAAGCGCATCCACGCCCGCTTCCTTGGCAAGCTCGTCCATAAAGCATTCGATATAGATGGCGTTGTGATTGATGTTCACCCCGCGCCAGAATGCCGGGCGGATATGCGGGTTGCGCATCGAATGATCCACCAGGATGTTCGGGATCGAATAGCCGAACGCCGCCTCCGCTCCCCCGGCATAGAAGCCAGAGAAGGTTGCCGGGTCTCGGCCTTCTTGCATGCGAGCCGGAGCCACGGTGGCGAGAATTGACTGACCCGAAATCCGGTAATGGATGGCGGTCAAGTTATTGTTCGCATCAAAGCCGGCAACGATCTTGCATTGTGTGACTGGATGGTACCAGCCTTGCGTCATATCCTCTTCGCGAGACCAGAGCAGCTTTACGGGTGTGCCAGGAACCTCTTTGGCGATAAGAACTGCCTGACGCACATAGTCGTGTGAAGTTGAACGGCGGCCAAATCCGCCGCCGAGGAAAGTCTTGTAGACTTCGCACTTCGGCAACGGCAAACCGCTCGCCTCGGACGTCGTAGCAAGAGCGGCTTCGCCGTTCTGTGTCGAGCACCACACCTCGCACTTGTCGGCCGTATAACGCGCAGTGGCGTTCATAACCTCCATGGGCGCGTGGTTTTGATAGGGATAGGCGTAGACCGCTTCGACTTTCTTGGCTGCGCTCCCAAGCGCAGCTTTCACGTCCCCGCCCTTGTTGCCAACGAGTGCCTGGTCGACGTCAAGGCCTTCTTTCAGCCAGGCGGCAATCGATGCGCTCGAAACCTTGGCATTGTCGCCCTCGTCCCACACGATCGGCAGAGCATCGAGGGCTGTTTTCGCGCGCCACCAACTGTCCGCGATGACCGCGACGGCATAGCCCTCAACCTGAACGACTTTTTTTACGCCCTTGCGGCTTGCGATCTTGGCAGCATCGAAGCTCTTCACCTTGCCGCCTACGACAGGGCATGCCTTGATTGCGGCATAGAGCATTCCGGGTAGTCTGATATCTATACCGTATACCGTCTTACCCTGCGTCTTGTCCGGCGTATCAAGTCGTTTCAGACCTTTGCCTACAATTTTCCAGTCCTTCGGGTCCTTGAGTTTGATCTCTTTCGGCGGCTCGACCTTGGCAGCGGCTATCGCCACCTTTCCATAGGTGGTGCGCCTATTCGAAGCCTTGTGTGTGATGACACTATTGGCCACGACGCACTCCGATGCCGGAACTTTCCAGCCATCTGCCGCAGCCTGAACGAGCATCATGCGCGCCGCCGCGCCACCTTTGCTAACAAGTTCGATCGATGTACGAATCCCTTGGCTTCCGGCAGTAAAGAAGTTTCCCCATATGCGCTTGCGGGCGATATTCTGACCGGGAGTAGGAAATTCGTATGTGACCTTTGACCAGTCGCATTCCAGTTCTTCGGCAACCAGTTGCGCAAGGCCAGTCAGCGTTCCCTGACCCATCTCCGAACGCGCAATCCGAATGATCACTGTTTCGTCGGGTTGGATCACGACCCAAGCATTCACTTCTGGCATCGTTTCCGTGGCGGCGGCTTCGTCGCCGAATGGAATATTGAATCCAACGGACAGGCCGCCAAGGGCCGAAGCGGAGCTGATGAGGAAAGAACGACGATCTAAATTTGAAATGTAAGTCATTTCGCCTTACCTCCCTTTCACGCCTTGGCCACAGCGTGGATTGCTGTACGAACCTGCTGATATGTTCCGCAGCGGCAGATATTTGTGATCTCACGATCAATATCTGCGTCTGTCGGATTCGGGTTTTTCTTCAAGAGCGCGGCAACCGCCATGATCATGCCGCTCTGGCAATAACCGCATTGCGGCACGTCATTGTCGATCCAAGCCTTCTGAACTTTGTGCAGGACACCATTGTGAGCGAGTCCTTCGATCGTGGTGATCTTCTTGCCAACAGCGTCGCTCACTTGAACCGAGCACGAACGCGTGGCGACGCCATCGATATGGACCGTACACGCGCCACACTGCGCGATGCCGCAGCCGTACTTGGTACCGGTCATGCCGATGCTATCCCGGATGGCCCACAAAAGCGGCGTATCCGGCTCGACGTCGACGTTATGCGATTTTCCGTTGATGGTTAGATGAACCATTCTAAGTTCCTCCCTAATGTCGATTTGTTGTAACTCAGCGCCGACCGCTTAGGCTGAAGTAGGCCAATCGTAATCAGATTACTCCAATTCAACAATCGCGGGCGAAAACAATAACAGTTCCCACCGCAAGGCCTTTCGTGGTCGTGCTGAATGGCAGTTTGGCAACGGGTGGCCATTTTTACGGTTTCAGGCGCCAATCTGCCGTATAGGAGATAATTGTCGCAGCGCAACAACGATCGTCACCAAACATTCACACCAAGAATTGTTTGAGGCTGTTGCCGGGAGGAGTCGCGCGAAAGCGACCGCTTACGGCCGAGACTGTTTCCGTCTCATCCCTTCCGACCTTCCGACGACATTTAGTGATCGTTGGCTACTTCCGATAATGACAATTATCGGCGCAAACAATTGAAACGAGTCTATTTTTGGTCGTTTTGCGGCTACGTCCGCCGCGGTCTTCGAAATCGGGTTAAACGAACTAGCCGAGGCAGAGGCATTGAATGCGGTCTTGGCGCACCACCAACTAGCTGCGACGATTGCCGCTGCATGATTCTCAACCATGACGAACTTTTTACCCCCTTGCAGCTTTTTGGCGCTACGCTAATCTTGGTTCGGAACCGCCGGACAAAAGCGGTCGAAAGGAAACGCCATGACTTGGACGACCCCGACCCTTATCGAGATTTGCATCGGACTGGAGATCAACGGCTATCTGCCGGCCGAGTTTTGATTTCCTAGCAGTGCATTCGCAACCCCGTTAAATGGGGCGCCTTACCGCCACTGTGCTTGGTTCGGCGGCTGGAGGCGGTTTTCCGCAATGGAATTGCCGCTGTCCCGCGTGCGCGCTCGCCTGGGCCGGCGATAAGCGTGTGCGGCCGCGGACGCAGGCTGGGCTTGCGGTCTCGAGCGGCGATGGCCGCTGGACGCTGATCAACGCCTCGCCCGATCTCGGCGCGCAGATTCGCGCGACGCCAGCGCTTCACCCCCAGGAAGGTTTGCGCGGCAGCCCGATCGACGCTGTGGTTTTGACCGGCACAGAGATCGATCAGATCGCCGGCCTCCTGTCGCTGCGCGAGAGCACGCGGTTCGCGCTCTACGCGACGCCGGCGAGCCACGCCGCGGTCAAGGCCAACGCGATGTTCGACGCGATGAGCGCGATGACGCGCAAGGCAGTCAATCCGGGCGAGCGCTTTGCGTTGTCCGGCGGCATCGATGCGAGTCTGTTCATGGTGCCGGGCAAAGTGCCGCTCTATCTTGAGGACGAGGATCCGCAGACCGACAGCGAGAGCGCGGCCAATGTCGGCATCGAATTGCAGCGCGACGGCGCGCGGCTCGTCTTCGTGCCGGGCGCGGCGGCGGTGACGGACACCATGCGCGAGCGCTTCGCGCGCGCCGATGCCGTGATATTCGACGGCACGCTGTTCACCGACGACGAAATGCTGCGCAGCGGCACCGGACAGAAGACCGGCCGCCGCATGGGCCACATGCCGATCGACGGCGAGGGCGGAACCTTGCAGGCCTTGCAAGGCCTCAAGGCACGGCGCATTTTCGTGCATATCAACAATACCAATCCGATCCTGATCGACAGCTCGCCCGAACGCACCAAGGTCGAGGCCGCCGGCTGGCAGGTGGCCGAGGACGGCATGGAGATCGTGTTGTGATGTTCCGTCTCCCTGAGGAGCGAGCGAAGCGAGCCTCGAAGGGCGCCGGCCCGGGCCGTTCATCCTTCGAGGGCCGCTTAGCGGCCACGTCAGGATGACCGGGATTGCGCGGAGCGATTTATGAAGTATTTGTCCCCCGACGAACTCGAAGCCACGCTGCGCGACATCGGCGCCAAGCGGTATCACCGGCTGCATCCGTTCCATGACCTGCTGCACGGCGGAAAGTGCACGAAGGGCCAGGTGCAGGCTTGGGCGCTCAACCGCTACTATTATCAGGCGATGATCCCGATCAAGGACGCGAGCCTGATCGCGCGCTGCGAGGACAGCGCGGTGCGCCGCGAATGGCGGTCGCGCCTGGTCGATCACGACGGCGAGCGCGACGGCGACGGCGGCGTCGCGCGCTGGCTCAAGCTCACCGATAGCCTCGGGCTCGACCGCGATTACGTCACCTCGCTTCGCGGTCTGTTGCCCGGCACGCGTTTCGCGGTCGAGGCCTATGTGCATTTTGTGCGCGAGAAGACGCTGCTGGAGGCGATCGCGTCGTCGCTAACCGAGATGTTCTCGCCGGTCATCATCGGCGAGCGCATGTCCGGGATGCTGGCGAACTATCCCTTCGTCACCCGCGAGACGCTGTCCTACTTCGACAAACGCCCGCCGCAAGCCCAGCGCGATGCCGATTTCGCACTCAGTTACGTCAAGCAGAATGCCAAGACGCCAGAACAGCAGCAGACGGTGCTCGCCGCGCTAGAATTCAAATGCAGCGTGCTGTGGTCGATGCTCGACGTACTCTATTATGCCTACGTGTCGCCCGGATACGTGCCGCCGGGCGTCTTCGTGCTGGACAACACATGACTGAGATCGCCGACAGCGCGATCCCGCGGCTACCGCGCGGCGTGCGGCTCACATACAATGAGGCACAGGGCGGCTGGCTGCTGCTCGCGCCGGAGCGCGTGTTCAAGGCCGATGCGATCTCGCATGAAATCCTCACGCGCTGTACCGGCGAGGCGACGATTGAGCAAATCGTCGACGATCTCGCTAAAACCTTCAACGCACCGCGCGACCGTATCCATGCCGACGTAGTGAAACTGCTTGTCGGTCTGGCTGACAAAAAGTTGCTGGAGCTTTAGCCGTGCTGGCGCCGGACAAATTACCCGCACCGCTCGGCCTGCTGGCCGAGTTGACGCATCGTTGCCCGCTCGGCTGTCCCTATTGCTCGAATCCGCTCGCGCTCGATCCGCGTGTCGACGAGCTTGACACCGCGACCTGGGCTCGCGTGTTCCTCGAAGCGGCCGCTTTGGGCGTGCTGCAGGTGCATTTGTCCGGCGGCGAGCCGGCGGCGCGGCGCGATCTTGCCAGCCTCGTCAAGGCCGCCCGCGACGCCGGCCTCTACAGCAATTTGATCACCTCGGCCGTCGGCCTGACGCCGCAGACCTTGGCCGCGCTCGCCGATGGTGGCCTCGATCACGTGCAGATCTCGATCCAGGACAGCGAGGAAAAATCCGCCGACCGCATCGCCGGCTATGACAGCGCCTCGGCGCGCAAGCGCGCGCTCGCCGCGGAAGTCGTGAAACTCGGCCTACCGCTCACAATCAACATGGTGGTGCATCGCGCCAATATCGGCCGGATCGCGGCGATGGTAGAACTGGCGCTGAGCCTCGGCGCCGCGCGGGTCGAGATTGCGCATGTGCAATATTATGGCTGGGCGCTGAAGAACCGTGCCGCACTGATGCCGTCACGCGAACAGGTCGAGCAGGCGGTGTGCGAGGTCGAAGCGCTGCGCGCCAAGTATCACGGACGCATCGTTATCGACGCTGTGGTGCCCGACTATTACGCGCGATTCCCCAAACCCTGCGTCGGCGGCTGGGGCCGCCGCTCGCTCAACGTCACCCCGGCCGGCCGGGTGCTGCCCTGCCATGCGGCGGAGGTCATTCCGGGGCTGGAGTTCTGGAATGTGCGCGAGCATTCGCTTGGCGACATCTGGCGATCCTCGCCCGCTTTCACGGCGTTCCGCGGCACCAATTGGATGCGGGAGCCATGCAAAAGCTGCGAGCGCCGCGAGCAGGACTTTGGCGGCTGCCGCTGCCAGGCGTTCCTGATTGCCGGCGATGCGCGCGCCGCCGATCCGGTCTGCCACCTGTCGCCTCAACATGGGCTGGTCGAACAATTGGCCGCAGTGCGGGACGACATTCCCTACAGCTACCGGCATTCCTGACTGCGGTCCACAACACGGAAAATTGCATGACCCCCCGATTGCCACCGGCGGTCCAAATGGTGGACACTTGCGTCTGATGGGGGCGCGCTCCGGGGCCGTTCTCGATCGGACCCCGCGGGTCAAGTGCCTCCGCATCAGGGAGGACTTCGATGATTCCGCGTGTCACCGCCCGGCACAGCATTTTGCTCGCCGGCACAATTGCCGGCCTTCTGTTGACCGCGCCGGCCTTCGCCCAGCAACCGCCGGCCGCCGCCCCGCCTGCTGCCGTAGCTGCCAAGCCGGCGCTACCGCCCGGCTCGCCGCTGATCGGCCGTCCCGAAGGCAATGAGGCTGCCGCCAAACTCGCGCCGGTCGCCGCGCCGCCGCTGCCCACGGCGGCCGACAAGCTGCCTACGGCGATGCTCAAGCTGCCGCCCGGCTTCAACATCGAGGTCTATGCCAGCGGCATCGCCAATGCGCGCTCGATCCGTCTTAGCGACAAGGGCACGCTGTTCATCGGCACCCGCTTCGGCAACAAGGTGACCGCTGTCGTCAAGAAAGACGGCAAGACCGAGAACAAGGTCATTGCCGAGGGCCTCTATCGCCCGAACGGCCTCGCCTTCCATAACGGCACACTCTACATCGCCGAGCTGTCGCAGATCTCCAAGATCGAGAATGTCGACGCCAATCTCGACAAGGTGAACAAGCCGACGGTCATTTACACCGATCTGCCGAAGGACGAGGCGCACGGCTGGAAGTTCATCGGTATCGGTCCCGACAACAAGCTCTATATTCCGGTCGGCCAGCCGGGCAACAACGTGCTGCACGACAAGGACCACGGCCAGATCCGCCGCATCAACCTTGACGGCACCGGCCGCGAAACCGTCGCGCTCGGGGTGCGCAATTCGGTCGGCTTCGACTGGAATCCGGTGAACAAGCAACTCTACTTCTCAGACAACGGCCGCGACTGGATGTCGGAAGACCTGCCGCAAGACGAACTCAACCGCGTCACCAAGATCGGTCAGGATTTTGGCGCGCCCTATTGCTACCAGGGCGATATCCTCGATCCGGAATTCGGCTGGGGTCACTCTTGCAGCGAATTCGTCCCGCCGATCATGTTGACCGGTCCGCATTCGGCCGGGCTCGGCTTGCGCTTCTACACGGGCAAGATGTTCCCGAAGAAGTACAAGGACGCGATCTTCCTCGCCCGTCATGGCTCGTGGAACCGGTCGAAGAAGTTCGGCGGCGACATCCTTGCCATCCATCTCAACAAGGACGGGACTGTGAAGTCCTCGGAGGTGTTCCTCTCGGGCTTCCTGCAGAACAATAACTATGTCGGCCGCCCGGTGGACGTCGAGATCATGAAGGATGGTTCGATGCTGGTTTCCGACGACTGGAACGGCGCGATCTATCGCATCACCTACGGCAAGGCGCACACGGCCAGCCGCTGACGGAATATGCCGGGAACGCTTTGCGCGTTCCCGGCGTTTTTTACCATGACAGTACCCCGAACAATTCCCTATGAGCGGCTGCTTGCCGCTGCGCTGGCGTTAGGCGCCGCGCTTGGGCCGTTGCATGCCGAAACGATCGCCGAACGCGCGGCGCCGTGCCTCGTCTGCCATGGCGCGAGCGGCCAATCGGAAAATCCGGAAATTCCCTCGCTCGGCGGGCAGACCGCGCCCTACGCGCTAATCCAGCTTTATCTGTTTCGCGAGAAGCAGCGCGTGATCGAGGTCATGAACGACATGACCAAGAGCTTCACCGACGACGATCTGCGCGCTTTCTCCGATTTCATCGCTACGCTGCCGCCGCCGAAGCCGCCGGCCGATGCCGGCGATGCCGCGCGCGTGCAGCGCGCCGCCGCGCTGATCACGCAGAACCGCTGCAACGGCTGTCACAATCTGGATTTGGCGGGACGCGACAATATTCCGCGCATCGCCGATCAGCGCGAGGACTATCTGGTCAAGACGCTGCGCGAATACAAAAACAACACGCGGCACGGCTACGACGGCACCATGGCCGAAGTGCTGGCGCCGGTGACCGACGCGCAGATCGTCGATCTCGCCTATTACATCGCGCGTTTTCGCTAAGAAGCGGAAACGCTGTCTACGCTGATTGGCTCCCGGCAACTGTACCAAACGACACGCTGCGCGAACGTGTACGGAGGCGCCTCGGCATAGCGGCAAGATGCAGATCTCCGTTGGGCCATCGCTCAGCCCTTTTGTCGGGGCTACCCCGTTCAAACGCCCGAGAATCGCGCTTATCGGAGGCAGTTGGCTCCCGACACCCCTTGGTGTGAGAGTTGCAGGTGGGCGTGTCCGCTGTGCACGCAATAGCGACCGAAATTTTCGCCGCAGCGAAATGTCGCTAAGTGCCAATAGCGACCGTTCGCCGACGGAAATGGCCTTATCGAGATTTCGGTATTGCCTTCCCGAAGGGACGCATCGCATCCTTTCGGGAATCTGCGGTCGCTAGAATTCCTTCCAATCCGGCTCGCTGTTGACGGCGGTTGCGAGCGCGGCTTGCATGCGGCGGACCGGTCCGCCGGCATTTGTTGCCGAGGCGGCGCGCTTAGGCACCGCAGCGGGTTGTTGTTTTGGCATCACCGGTTGCTTCGCTGCGGCGGGGCCGCGTGACGGTGGCGCGGCCGCCGGACGCTGCTCGCGCGTGGGCTTTGCCGCAGGCTTCGCCACAGGCCGAGCTTCGGCCGCGGCGTCAAGCTTGAAGAAAGAGACCCGCTCGTCCATCGCCTTGGCCTGGTGTTCCAGCGTCTTGGCGGTGGCCGCATTTTCCTCGACCAGCGCCGAGTTCTGTTGCGTCACCTCGTCCATCTGGGTCAATGCCTTGTTGACCTGCTCGATGCCGGTCGACTGCTCGTTGCTGGCATTGGCGATGTCGGCGACAATCTCGGCCACCTTCGTGATCGAGTCGACGATCTCGGTGAGCGACGCGCCGGCGCGATTGACCAGCTCGACGCCGCCTTTGACCTGGTCGTTGCTGTTGGTGATCAGGTCCTTAATGTCCTTGGCCGCCTGCGAGGAGCGCTGCGCCAGACTGCGCACCTCCGACGCCACCACGGCAAAGCCGCGGCCGGCCTCGCCGGCGCGCGCTGCCTCGACAGCGGCGTTGAGCGCCAAGAGGTTCGTCTGCCGGGCGATCTCGTCGATGACGCCGATGATGTCGGAGATCTTGCGCGAGGACTCTTCGATCTTGGCCATGGCCTCGACCGCCTTGGCGACCACCTGGCCGCCGCGATCGGCGACATCGCGGGTCCCGCTCGCCGACTGATTGGCGGCCTGCGCGTACTCGGCATTCCTTTTCACGGTCACCGAGATTTCTTCCATCGACGCCGAGGTTTCTTCCAGGCTTGCCGCCTGCTCCTCGGTGCGCTGCGACAAATCGGTCGTGCTGGTCGATATCTCCGCCGAGGCATTGGTCACCTCACGGGCCGAGGCCTTGATCTCCGCAATGGTCGCGCCGATGCGCTCGACGCTCTTGTTGGCGTTGTCAGCCAGGACGGCGAACTTTCCTTTGTAATCAGTGGTCATCCTCTGTGTCAGATCGCCATTTGCAAGGGCGTCGAGCATATCGATGAGATCATCGATGACCTTAGCGATATCGGCGCAAAGTGAATTGAGCGCAGTACCGATATTGAGCACCATGCCAGTCTTGCCTGCGAGATCGATATGCCGTGAGAAATCGCCGGCAACTGCGGCTTTTACGATGCCGCCCACGGCTTCTTCAAATTCTCGCGCCATGTTCTCCAGTGCAGCTTCACGCTCGGTGGCAACGCGCTTGTCCTGCTCGGTCTGGCGGCGCTCGGTAATATCCTCATGCGTGCCGATCCAACCGCCACCCTTCATCGGATGATTTTTGACCAGGAGCGCTCGCCCGTCCATGGTTTTGACCTCGTGCACCATGGCGCAACCACGCGCAATCTCACTCAAGAACTCTCGCCTGTATTGCTCCGGGTCGCGAGCGAACGTGCCTTTCGCAACACGCTTTGCCAGGATTTCGGATAGCGTTGTTCCGGGTCTCACATCATCGGATGCCAATCCATACATCTTGGAATATTGGGAATTGCACACGATAAGCCGCTCTGCGGCATCAAACATACATAAACCTTGAGCCATACTATCGAATGCTGTGCGCATCTGCGTGTTTTCGTGGCGCAAATGCTTGTTGGACAGCAAGCTGGTCAGAAGAGCGCCGACCAAACAAACAAGAATCACAAAAGCGGTTTGCGGACTGGTGACAAAGGTGACGGCAAGCCAATCAACGTTTAATATCGTTAGCATTCCGACGACTGCCGTAAAACAGACGGCTCCGACCAACACCATTGGCCGCTGGTTGCTCTTACGGAAGACAAATAGGCGGTCAAACACCATGCAATGCCTCGTATTTGGCGCCAAAATATTTATCAATCGTTGTCATCTGTTTAATTTTCGGTAAGCGAGCGGCTAATAAAGCCAGGATTCCCCACCTCCGAGGCCGGGCCGTGGAGCATCACCAGCTCGTACAAGCGGTAGAGCACGGGGGCGGTAGGCGGCAGCGGCGCATCGAGATCAAGACCGGGAAGGTACTTGGGCCGGGCAATAATGTCCGCACCATAGATTCCAAAATCGCATAACAAGAAAGCAGCCTATGATGCAGCGCGTCATTTGACGATGGCGAAATGACGTGAATTGACGCAGTTGGGTCATTAGCGACCGAGCCAACTAGCGCCCGTGCCGGTCAATGTCTGCTGTGTCCCCAATAGCGACCGAAAATATTGCGTCGCGGCGACTGACGCGAAGTGCCAGAAGGCGACATTGCACTAGCTGCTAGTCGTTATTGCGCTGCACCACGCGAAGCATGTTCCGGAATCTAATCCATCAATTGTCGTAATTAAGAGGCTGTCTTGGCAGCGCATCGACATCAAATGCGATTCCCGCCGTTCTATTTTTATAGGTTAGACGTGGTTACTTTTCTTCAAGCCATTTCGCGAGCGGCGTTACATCGGGAACTTGCCCGTAAGCCGTTGTCCACATATCGACAATCCATTTGGTCCCGCTTTTTCGCTCCGTGATAACGGCAGTGTTGTGCGGCAGCTGACCAACGAGAATATTGCCGCGATACCGCGGGTTGCTCACGGTGTGGTAGCGTAAGGCGCCCCATTCCTGCAACACCAGCAGCAGGCCGGTATCATTGCTCGTCGTATCCCGGCAATCGAAATTGTGCGCGTCATCGAAGGCTCGGATATCGGCATTTGCAACTCGCCTAGAGGTGCCAACTTCGGTGCCCACTCTGCGATCGAACCAGACAAAAGCGCGCTGAATGGCTTGGCGCTCGGCCGTGGGCGACGCTCGACCCTGTGCGACGATGCCCATAAGAGTTGCGCGCTCCTTGGCGGTAAAGGCGAGGTCCATGCGAAGCCGGCACGCAAAGCCATAGCACACCGTCATTCTCGCCCCTGTCGGCGGCGATATTCCGGCCTCCGCGTACATAGCAATCATTTCTTGGGTCAGCCTGATCGTCGCGCCTGCCTGTGTGGCGCTGACCACGAGAACCGCTCCCACAATTCCCTGAAAAATGTTTCGACACTGCATGACGCTAGCCTCTGGACGTGACCACAATGGTTGTTGCCACGCTTGTCCTGTTCCATAAAGTATTCGAGAATATCGTCAAAGCAGAGGCAATCGTTGATTTTACACGCGCCCGTAGCGGCAGAATAAATCGCCTTTGCGTGGATCGCGTCGCGTCCGCTTACCCAAGAGCTGATGTTCAGCGGAACGGCCTTGCGTCGGCTAATCCCATAGCAGGATTGCTGTATATCGATGCAAAAATAGAGTTATTCCAGTATAGGAGCATGAGGTATTTTCGCGGGCGGGTTTTGTGCCCGGCATTCTCGACATCCTTGAAACGATACGGGAGACTTGCGATGGACCTTGTTCGCCGACATTTCCTGAAGCTTGCCGCGGGCGCCGCCGCCGTGCCGACAGTCTCCGGCACGTCGTGGGCTATCGACTATCCGACGCGCCCGGTGCGCGTCGTCGTCGGTTTTCCGCCGAGCGGGTTCACCGACATCACGACGCGACTGATTTCATCCTGGTTTTCGGACAAACTCGGCCAGCAGTACGTGGTCGAGAACCGCCCCGGCGCGAGCAGCAACATCGCCACCGAGTTCGTCGCGCGCTCCACGGCCGACGGCTACACGCTGCTGCAGATCGGCGACGGTAATTGCTACAATGCGACGCTCTACGACAATCTCAGTTTCGATTTTGTCCGCGATATTGCCCCGGTGGCCAGCCTGGTCACCGCGCCGTTCGTGTTGGTGGTGAACCTCTCGTTCCCTTCGAAGAGCGTTCCCGAATTCATTGCCTACGCCAAGGCCAATCCGGGCAAACTCAATGTCGGTTCACTTGGGCCGGGTAGCCCATCGCAGCTCATCGGCGTCCTCTTCAAGTCGATGGCGGGGCTCGATCTTGTCACCGTGAATTATCGCGGCATCGGACCGGCGCTCACCGATCTGCTGGCCGGCCGCATCGAGGTGGTCTTTACCTCGCTCGCCTCGGTGATCGGGTACATCAAGTCCGGCAAGCTGCGCGCACTCGGCGTCACGACCGCAAAGCGCGCGAATATTTTCCCGGACATCCCGTCGCTCGGCGAATACGTCAAAGGCTATGAGGCCGGCGGGTGGGTCGGGTTGGGCGCGCCTGCCAAAACCCCGCCCGAGGTCATCGCGATCCTCCATACGCAAGTGAACGCGGCGATGGCGGATCCAGGATTCAAAGCAAAACTCGCCGAACTCACACTCGAACCGTTTGTCACCTCACAAGCCGACTTCGCCAAGTACATCGTCGACTTCACCGACAAGTGGCGCAAGGTCATTCGCGCGAACAACATCAAGCCGGAGTGATGTCCCTTGAAAATTCTTCTCACTGGCGACGTCAACCTGATGAATGTCACGGATCCGTCCGTGCCGTTCGCGAAGGTTGCGGCGGAGTTCAAGTCGGCTGATCTGGTCTTGAGCAATCTCGAATGTTGTTTTTACGAGCCGGACGCCGCTCACGCACTTGACCGTGAGGGATTTTTTGCGCCGCTCGCGTCGGCAGAAGCGCTGAAGATCGCGGGCATTGCTGCGGTCGGCATCGCCAACAACGTCAATTACGGCACCGCCCCGATCTTGTCGTCGATCGCGCGGCTGGATCAACTGGGCGTTCCGCATACGGGGGCAGGCGTCAATCTGCAAAAGGCGCGCGAACCGGTAGTACTGGAGCGGCAGGGTCTGCGCATCGGCATGCTGCAGCGAACCTCGGTATACTGGACGACCGACCACGAAGCGGCCGAAAATGCGGTGGGCGTTGCCACCATCCGTGGTCATACGGCGTATCAGGTGCCGATGTTTCGGGCCGGGCCGAGCGCGATCCCGCTCAACCGGCCTGGCGTACCGCCGGCGATCCTCACCTGGGTCGACCCGCCGTCGTTACAGCGTTTCCGCGACGACGTCACCGCGCTTAAGGCCAAGTGCGACATTGTCATCACCTCGTGTCACTGGGGGGTGGATCAGACGGTCTTCAAGTACATGCAGGAGATCGCCCATACCGCGATCGACGCCGGCGCCGACATCGTCTTCGGCCACGGGCCGCATTTCTCGCTGCCGGTCGAAAGCTATCGCGGTAAGCCGATCTATTATGGCCTCGGCAGCTTCTCCTTTCATACCGGGCACGGCGGTATCAAGCACGGCGATTGGGTCGGCATGCTCGCGAAAGTCATCTTCGACGGCACCGCGGTGAAAAAGGCGACGTTTGAGTTCGCCCGCCACAATGACAACAATAAGTCCGTACTCTGCCTGCTGAAGAACGAAGGCGAGGTCTTCGGTCAGGTTTCCGCCGGCACCAAGAAGCTTGGCAGCAGGCTCGCGCCGCAAGGCGACGAGGTCGTTATCGAGCTGTGTGCCTGAAGCGGCGGTGTGGCGCGCCCCCGCCGTCGTTTGTAACGAGAGTTCATCCATGACCACCGCCGCTCAAACGCTCGCCGACTTTGCGGTAAAACTGCAATTCGAGCAAATTCCGCAAGCCGTCGTCGAGCGCGCAAAGGATTGCATCATCGACATTGTCGGGGTGTGCGCGTTCGGCAGCACGGTGGCCTCGTCGAAGCCCGTGCTCGCCTTTGCCGAGCAGTATGGAAAAGGCGGAAGCAGCACCGTCCTGGGGACGTCGCTCAAGGTGCATGCGCCGATGGCGGCGCTCGCAAACGGCGTGTTCGCGCACTCGTTCGAGATGGACAATCTGGTGTCGCCGAGCGTGGGCGTGCACCCGGGTGCGTCGTTGCTGCCGCCGGCGCTCGCCGTGGCGCAGGAGATAGAAGCCTCGGGGCGCGAATTCATCACCGCCTTTGTCGCCGGCTTCGAGGTACTATACCGGATCGGCGACGCGGCGCTGGAGACGGCCGAGAAAAATGGATTCCATTCCCCCGGGCTGACCGGACCGTTCGGCGGCGCCATTGCCGCCGGTCGGTTATTGAAATTGAACGCCGAACAAATGACTAATGCGCTGGGGATTGCCGGCTCGCTGTCGTCCGGCTTGCTGGAATTCGCGAAGTCGGGCGGAGGCACAGTAAAGCGGCTGCACCTCGGACACGGCGCGCAATCCGGCGTAATGGCGGCGATGCTCGCGCGCGACGGCTTTTCCGGCCCGGCGACCATCCTTGAAGGCAAGTTCGGATATCTCAATGTCTTCTGCCGGGATCGCGACGCGAACCGTCTCACGGCGGGCCTGGGCGAGGCGTGGAAGACGACGCGCATCATGTTCAAGCGCTATTCCTGCCACATCACGGCGCACGTGCCGGTCACCGCCATTCTGCGGCTGAAGAGCCGCTTCGGCTTTGCGGGCGGCGACGTCGAGGGTGTGACGATCGCGGGCAGCGAGAAAATGCTGAGCCACCATAATATTGCCGAGCCGCGCGACATGGCCATGGCGCAGTACAGCACGCCGTTCTGTGTGGCGCTCGCATGCTACTTGGACCCGCGCGATCCAAGCGCGTTTTCCGAAAGGGCGCTCGAAGATCGGGCGATCCGAGAGCTCTGCCGGAACGTGAAGCTCGAACTGCGCCAGCAACAGACTGTGCAGAATCCATTGGCGAGCCGCGTGACGGTCCGCTTGAAGGACCGTCGTGAGCTGCTGGAGGAGCTCGACCATTTTCCCGGCATGCCCGAGCAGCCGTTGGACCGCGCCGGATTGCGCGAGAAGTTCGAGACGATTACAGCCGACCTGCGGCAAAACCGGCCTGCGGTCGTATTCAATTCCATCGCGACGCTAGAGGGTGCCTCCAACGTCGGCACCCTGTCATGGGGTTTCTGACCGTATTATCCGACGTCGTATTTGCCATCACCTCAATATCTAACGACTGCTCTGTCTGGTCATATACGGACATGCCGCGAGGTTCAGCATAGATCCGCTCTACCCCGACAACGCACGTCGCTATATAGGTCCGATAACTGCCGTTATCGGAGGCGACAGCGCTCTGATCTAGACACGACGGGCTTCCTTTCAGCGTAGGGCAAGGGCGCCCATGCCGGCGAAGCGGGCGCGCGACCCGAGTACCTCCGCGATTCGAAGGCCTTCATTCCATTTGGCCATCCGTTCGGAACGGGCAAACGAGCCGACCTTGAGTTGGCCGGCGTCCCAGCCGACCGCGAGATGAACGATGGTCGTGTCCTCGCTCTCGCCTGAACGCGCCGATACGATGGTAGCAAGGCCGGCCGCACGCGCCGCATCTAACGCGGCTTTGGTCTCAGTCAGCGTGCCGGCCTGGTTGGGCTTGATCAATGCAGCGGTAACAGAGCGTGCGGCCGCAGCAGCTCGCACGCGGGCAGCGTTCGTCACTAGGAAGTCATCGCCTATGACCTGTACTCGCTCATTCACAGCCGCGGTGAAGCGGCGGAAGCCTTCTCTGTCGTCCTCGGCGACGGGGTCCTCGACCGACACGATTGGATAGCGCGCGATCCAACCCAATAGCATCTCGATGAGGCCGTCGGTGTCGAGCACCAGATCATCGAGCGTCAGCTGGTAGCGCCCGCCGGCGCCGAAGGAGGACGCGGCGATGTCGAGCGAGATGGCGACATCCACACCAGGCGTATAGCCGGCCCGTTCAATCGCCCGTACCAGCATATCGAGCGCTTCCTCGTTGGAGGCGAAGGCCGGCCAGTAGCCGCCCTCGTCGGAAACGCCCTGTAATAAATCGTTTTCGGCGAGTAATAGCCCGGCCGTGCGATAGACCTCGGCGGTAACGTCGAGTGCCTCCGCGAAAGAGCGCGCGCGCGGCACCATCACCATGAAGTCTTGGATATCGACGCGCCGCGCCGCGTGCACGCCGCCGCCGAAGATTTGGATCTCAGGGAGCGGCAGTCGGCCGGCGACGCCGCCGGACAGCCAGTGCCAAAGTGGCACGTTGGCGGCCGCCGCGGCGGCTTGAGCGACCGCCATCGACACAGCGATCAGGGCATTGCCACCGAGGCGCGACTTGTTGGCGGTACCGTCGCTCTCGATCAGCGCGTGGTCGACGACCACCTGGTCAGTGGCGTCTAGGCCGTGGAGAGACGATGCGATCTCACCCGCAATGTGGGCGATCGGGCGCGTCACATCGAAACCGCCAAAGGCTGGACCACCGTCGCGCAGGTCGACTGCCTCGCCCGAGCCGGTGGAGGCGCCGGCCGGCGCGATGGCGCGGCCGACGGCGCCGCCTTCAAGCACCACCTGGGCCTCCACTGCTGGCCGTCCGCGCGAATCCCACACCCGTCGGCCAAGTACCGCCACGATGCTCGTCGCCGTCATGACCAGACCCCCGCGCCGAGTTCGGCCGCCCATCGGGCACGGATATCGCGCAGGTGCGGCGGGGGAGCCGCGATCAGAGGTAACGCCACCCGGCGTACATGATCCTTGCCAACTTCGTCGAGATACTCCACCGGCGACTTGCCGTCGACGCGGGCAAGAAAAAGGCAAGGCAGCAGCCGCGCAATGCGCTGCTCCAACCCACAGCGCGGCTCCCAGTCGACCCCAGCGAGATAGCTGTTGGCGAGCGCATCGAAGGCGGCTAGGAAAGCGGCCGTCGACGCCGGCGTCCAAAGGCATTTCAGCAACAGATGCTTAAGGCAGAAGCTAAGATCAAACGCCGGGTCACCGTACCAGGCGCATTCGGCATCGAGGAAAATCGGGCCGCGGGAACCGGCAAGGATGTTTTTGGGGCTGATATCGCCGTGCACCAGCGTGCGCTTAGTCGCCAATGTCACCCGTGACAACTCCATTAGAATCGCTGCCACTTCTGGATGGCCGCGCGCGGTCGTTTCGAGATAGGCCTCCAGGCGGATGGCGTGGAAGGTCGCGTCGGTAGTGAACTCGGCGGCGATCTTCGTGTTGAGTGCGGTGGCCGAATGGATGCGGGCGAGCCGCCGGCCCACCTCGGCAGCGAGGGGAAGGTCGACGCGACCATCGCGCAGCTCGCTCTTCCAGATCGGATATTGGGCAGGATCAAGATAGGCCATGGCGAACAGACCGGCCTCACGGTCCTCGCCGAGGATCTTCGGCACCGCGTTTGGCACCGCGGCGCCTGCCACCCGAAACCATTGGACCTCATATGCGTTGCGCTCGACCGGTGCACGCCATTCGGTGGCGACCTTGAGCTGCCCGCGCGCCCGCTTCACCGCCATGACCCGTCGGCCAGTCTCGACCTTCCAAATGTCGGAAGAAACGCCGCCGGTCAGCGGTGTACAGCGTACGCCCTCGCCTTCGGCGATGAGGCCCATGCGCTGAAGCGCTGCGGTTACCAGAGTGGAGTCGTCAGTATCGGATGCTGCGCGTGGGATCATCGGAGTCCCTCGTGACAATATGGCCGCCTACTCGACTTACCTGCGCGGCAGCGGACCGAAGGCCGGCGGTAGAATGCGCCTTTTCGACGCGGCCTCATAAGCCGATGCGATTTTCAGAAGCACGTCTTCCTTGCCGGGTTCGGCGCGGAACACAAGTGAGAATGGTAGCCCCGGATCCGGGATGGCGGTTGGCTTATTTGACGCCAATGAGACATACCGCGCGCCATCGGCACTCAGCTCGAAAACTGGATCGTACACGGTGGTCACGTAGCCGGCCGGAATGAGCACTTCGGTTAATCCAGCATTTGGACCGTTGAACGTTTCAGGCCGAAGGTTGGAAACGATATTGTACTGATACGCCCCCCCGATCAGGCCTGGTGGCCATGGCGTGTGTAGCCGCACGAGTCCGTCGAGACGGTTTTCTAGGATCACCATCATGTCAACGCGGCGCAACAGTTCGCGCAGCATGATCCGTTCATTCACGCCCTGGCGCTGCCCGAGAGGGTTGCGCATATCGGCGATGTCTTCCCAATTCTGAAACGCAGCGCGCTGATCATCGCCCCAGAATTTCGACCGCGCATTTAATGCAGTCCAATCGGTGAGCGTCTCAGTGAATCCCCTAGCGTTCCAGTCATCGGCTCGACCCGACAGATATTGCGAAATATGGAAACGAAACCCGTTCGCCAAAACCTGGTGCTGCACGGTCGCAATGTTGAGGTTCGATGGCGGGGCTACCCGCCCGTCGGCCAGCGCGACCATGTAGTCAATTGGCTGCATCGACCCGCTACCGAATAATTCGCCGGGCGCGAACTCGGTCGGCACAATGGCCGCAGCGAATTCTTTGAACACCGGCTGCCCGTCTGTGCCGAGCCGATAAAGGATGTCTGGCATGATCAGAGGAACGAGCCTGGCTAATGCCCGGCGGAAATCGACTGTCATCTGCTCAATGTCAGGGTCCGGTATCCAACGCGGATCGGACGATTCGACCAGCGTCGCACCGAGATGCCTGCCGAGCATTGACTTAATCTCCCTGGCGGCCGCGGTAACGATCGGCTCTTCGGTCTTGGAGCCTTCGGGATAAACCATCGATTCCCGGATGATGCCGATCCGCATGCCGGCGAGCGCTCCTTTGGTGCCGGGCATGGCAGCATGGCGGGCATAGGGCGCGTCAATCACGGATGATCGCGGCACGGCGGTCCAGGGATCGCGCGAATCGTAATAGCCCGCCTGCGGATCCTTCAGGGCGTCAAGCACCTTGGCGCAGTCGACGATCGACCGGCATAGGATTCCGGTGCGGTCGACATGGATGTCGGCCCCGATACCGCCGCCGTGGAAACTTAGCATCGACTTGTGCGGCAGGATTAGTGCCACAGCATTGTGATTGGCGGGTCCGCGGCAGGACGCCCGTGTTTCCTCGCCGAGGCTCGCCATCACCAGATTGGCGCTGACCGACGAGCCCGAGCCGGAACTGGAGCCGAGCGAGGCGGAGCGCGCAGTATCATAGACGTTGGAGGGATTGCCGCCCCAAGTGCTGCGCTGATAGCCGAGCGTCGAAGGCAGCACCTTGTCGGGTTGGTGACGGCCGCCCGGATTGCCTGCGCGGCCATTGTATTCAGTGCATAGCGCCTTGGCGAAAATAATAGCACCCCTGTTGCGCAATTGCTCGACCAGCGTGTGGTCGCGCGCCGGGAAGTCAATGTCGTAAGCCGCGTCGCCGCCGCCTGTCGAGCGCATGTCTTTGATGTCGAACGAATCCTTGAACGAAAACACAACGCCGTACATTGGCATTTTCTCGAGGTCGGGATCGCGACCGTATTTGGCGTCGAGCTCAGCGGCGGTTTCAAGCGCGTCGGGCTGGCGGCGGAAAACCTCGCACACCGCCGGTGCACCGGGCGGCAGCGGGCCTTCCAAGGGATGCTGGTCGTAATCGCCGCGACACGTGGCGGAGCGCTCACCACGGATGTTGAAAGTCGCGAGCGCATTGAGCTGACCAGAATTGGCAATGCCGGTGATCATTCCGAACTGCTGCTGCACGCCTGGATCCGAGCTGGTCGGCTCCATTCGGCCGTACTCGAGCGGCTTGCCTTTGTACCTGTCGAGATTAGGCAGGATTGTCGAGGCGCTCACGGTCGCGGTCGGAAACTGGAGGGGTACCCCTGCCCGCACCGTACCCGTCGTTGGCGGTACCGGATCGCCATGCTCCGTCACGAGTACGCTCGATACGCCGTTATAGGCACGAGCGCGGGCGATATAGTGTTGAACGATTTCGACGACCGTGATCTCTCCGGACAGGATTGCCCGGTGCATCTCGTCGATCGTCGCCTCTTCGAGACAAAACGGCTTCTTCGCTGCGATCGTCGCCCCTTTCATAGGACCTCCATATCGGCTTCGAAAGACATCACAATGAGGGGTTGACTAAGGTCAAGGCGTTAAACTGACCAACGGGCTGAATGTGATCGGCGCCAATCACGCTTAAGATTCTACCGGTTTTCCGGGCCATTCGGGGCAATTCCGTGTACCAAAAGCACGAGGTGCGCATTCACGGGCGGGGCGGCCAAGGCGCGGTGCTGGCCTGCTCGATATTGGCGCAAGCGCTGATTGACGACGGCAAGCACGCGGTGGCGATCCCCTCCTTTGGCTTCGAACGCCGCGGCGCTCCAGTTGCCGCATTCCTTCGCTTCTCTGACGCGCCGATCCGCGCGATGACCAATGTCTATCATCCCGATTGCGTCGTCTGCATCGACCCGACCGTGCATCGAACAATCGATATCTACGCCGGCATGAAGCCTAGCGGCACCGTTGTGCTCACCACGAAGGCGCAGCTAGACGAACTGAATCTTCCCGTTTCGGTCGCGCGCGTCGGACTATGCGACGCGGTCGGCATTGCGCTGCCGATCTATCGCAAGCCGGTGACCAATGCGGTGATGCTTGGCGCCTTCGCGCGCACCACTGGCCTGCTGTCGCTCACCGCGCTCAAGGAGGCGTTACAGCAGATGGATTTCCGCGACGCCGGCCTGACGCAAAATCTTGACGCCGCCGAACGCGGCTACAACGAAACGCAGGTCTATGACCTCAGCAAGGTGGCTCATGCAGCGGCAGTCGCGTGATCATTTCGACGCGTCGACGATTCCCGACGATCTCGCGCCGATCGCCACCGTGCTCAGCAAGATGCTACCGGGCGACTGGCGCAGCCTGCGTCCGGTGATCGACCGGCGCAAATGCGTCAAGTGCTCGCTCTGCTGGCTGTTTTGTCCCGTTCAGTGCGTGACCGAGAAGCCGCGCTGGTTCGAATTCGACCTTGCCGTGTGCAAGGGCTGCGGCGTCTGCGCGCAGGAATGTCCGCAACGCGCCATCAGCATGGTCGAGGAGGTCGGGCGATGACGACTGCGGCTGTAACGACTGGCAACAACAAGCCGGCCTATGTCGTGTGCGAAGGCAACGAAGCAGCCGCCATCGGCGTCGGTCTGTCGCGTCCGGACGTGGTCGCGGTCTATCCCATCACGCCGCAATCTTCGCTGGTCGAGCATCTCTCGCAGATGATCGCAGACGGCCGCCTGCGAGCCGATCTGATGAACGTCGAAGGTGAGCACGCGGTGCTTAACGGACTGCAAGGCGTGGCGCTGGCCGGAGGCCGCACCTTCACTGCCACCTGCGGACCCGGTATCGCCTTCATGTTCGAGCCCTATGTGCGCACGCCCGGCCTGCGCTTGCCGATGGTCGCCACGCTGGTTACGCGCGATCTGTTGAGCCCCCAATGCGTCTGGGGCGGCCAGCAGGACGCCATGGTCGTGCGCGAGGCCGGCTGGATCCAAATGTATTGCGAGACGGTCCAGGAAATCCTCGACACCACGGTAATGGCCTACAAGATCGCCGAACACCATGACGTGATGCTGCCGGTGAACGTCTGCCACGACGGCAACTATCTCTCATTTGGTGTCACTCGCGTCGAGCTGCCGGACCAGCAGGCGGTGGACGAGTTCCTCGGGCCGCCGAACATTAATTGGCACATCGCGCTCGATCCGGAGCGGCCGATGGGCGTCGATCCGCTCACCGGTGGCGCCGGCGGTCCCGGCCCGCGCAATTTCGTGCGCTACCGCAAGGGCCAGTGCCGCGGCATGCAGAATTCGCTGCGCGTCATCCGCGAGGTGCACGCCGCCTGGGGCGAGCGCTTCGGCCGCTACCACGCGCCGCTGGTCGAGGAATATCGCCTCGATGATGCCGACTATGCGCTGGTGACCATCGGCAGCATGACCGGCGCCGCCAAGGACGCGGTTGATATCGCGCGCGAGCAGGGCGAACGCGTCGGTTTGATCAAGGTCAAGACGTTCCGGCCTTTCCCGCTCGCGGCGATGGCGAGCGCGCTCGCCAAGGTCAGCCGTGTCGGCGTGGTCGACCGCTCAGTCAGCTTCGGCTGGAATTCCGGGCCAGTCTACCAGGAGACGCTAGGCGCACTCTATCACACCGGCAAATCGATCCCCGCCGTCAGTTTCATTGGCGGGCTGGCCGGCGCCGACATCACCGACGGGCATTTCGCCCGTGCCATCGCGCTGACGCGCGACACAAAATGGGGCGGCGCGCAAGAGCCGATCTGGCTGAACGAGAACGACTGAGCGCAGCATGGAAAGCAAATACCTCATCGTCGGCAGCAGCCACGCGGCGCTCGAAGCAGCCGCCGCCATCCGCATGATCGACTCTCGGGGCACGCTCACGCTGCTCACACGCGACGCGCATCTGCCGTATTCGCCGACCATTCTGCCTTACGTGGTTTCGGGCCGCTCGCAGCCCGACAATGTTCAGCTCCGCGACGCGGCATATTTCCGCGCCCACGCCATCGATTTCGTATCCGGCGCGGAGGTTGTTTCGCTCGATCCGACGCAATCAATGTTGGGTCTCGCGTCCGGCGAGTATTGGCAGTTCGAGTGCCTGCTCATCGCCTCAGGCGCTGCACCCAGCCTGCCGAAGGTCGTCGGCTTGTCTGATGTACCATTCCACGTGCTGCGCTCGCTCGACGATGCGGTTGGACTGCGTCAGGCGATGCAGCGGGCCAAGTCGGCGCTGGTGCTCGGCGCCGGCTTAATCGGCATGCACGCGGCCGAGAACATGGCTAAGGCCGGCATCGATGTCACGGTGGTGGAGTTGCAGCCGTTTGCGCTGTCGAGCTATTTCGAGCCTAAGGCGTCGGCCATCATCGAACGCGCCTTTTCCGAGCACGGCGTGTGTATGTTGATGGGGCGCACGCTCGCCAGTGTCGCGCGCGCCGGCGAAGGAATCACGGCGAAACTCGACGACAATTCCATGGTCGCCGCGGACTTGTTGCTAGTCTGCACCGGGGTCAAGCCGAATATCGGCTTCCTCAACGGCTCGGGCATCGACACCGAGACGGGCATTCTCGTTGACGACCGCATGCGCACCAATGTTGCGAGCATCTGGGCCGCCGGCGACGTGGCGCAGGCACACGGCTTCTGGGGCGACAAAGTGGTCAATGGCATCCTGCCGAACGCAGTCGAGCAGGGCCGCATCGCCGGCGCCGACATGGCCGAAGATACCGGCGTGCAGCCGTTCTCCGGCGCCGTACCGCTTAACACCTACAGTTTCTTCGGACAGCAGGCAATTTCTGTCGGCCGCTCCGGCGGTCCAGGCTCTGAGGTGGCTGAAGGCGGCGGTGACGACAGTTACCGGCACATTGTCCTGAAGGACGGAAGGCTAGTCGGTATCTCCACCATCAACGACTTCGTCGATGCCGGCATCATGTGGCAGTTGATCCTGCGCCACACCGATCTCTCCGCGGTCAAGGAGGCGTTCTTCGCCGATCCGCAACTCACCGGGCGACAATTGATGTCGCAGCACTGGCGGTAGCGCATGGCGACTTGCTTCTCCACACTGCAATTCCATGCCGAGCGCTGCGACGGCTGCAACGACTGCATGATCGCCTGCGCGCAGACGAAATCCGGTACCGACAACCTGGCGCAGTCGCGCATCCGCATTATGCCCGACAGCAACGGCGTCGAGCTCGCGCTCTGCCGACAGTGTGCCGACCCGATCTGTGTGGCGAATTGCCCGTCCGGCGCGCTAACCAAGAACGCCGAGACCGGAGTGATCGACTGGGCCGACGGCAAATGCGTCAACTGCCTGCTGTGCACCGCCGGTTGCAGCTATGCCGGCATCGTCTATGAGGCCGAGGTCGGCCACGTGACGAAGTGCGACACCTGCGACGGCGACCCGGCCTGCGTTAAAGCGTGCGAGAAGGGCGCGCTCGAATATCGCACCGAGGCCCGCATCTTCAACGACTATGCCGACAAGGAAGACTTGTTTTGCCGCGGGCTCGCCGCCTGCCACGGCTGCAATTCCGAGCTGTTGATCCGCCACACCATGCGCAAAGTTGGACCTGATTCGGTGGTGGCGGCGCCGCCTGGCTGCATCCCCGGCATGGGCACGGTCGGCTACAACGGGCAGACCGGCGCTAAGATACCGATCTTCCATTCGCTGCTGACCAACACCGCCACCATGCTGGCCGGAGTTAAGATGCAGTACAACCGTGTCGGCAGGAACGTCACGGCCATCGCGCTCGCCGGCGATGGCGGCACATCGGACGCCGGCTTTCAGTCGGTATCGGGCGCGGCCGAGCGCAACGATCCCATCTTGTTCATCTGCGTCGACAACGAAGGCTACATGAACACGGGCATGCAGTCGTCCGGCGTGACGCCGTACGGCTCATGGACCTCGACCACGCCCGTCGGTGGCGCGATGCAGGGTAAGCGTACCGAGGCGAAGAACCTGCCGCTCATTATGACCATGCACAATTGCTCCTACGTCGCCACCGCCTCGACCGCGTTTCTGGAGGATTATTACGAAAAACTTCAGAAGGCGATCGAGGTGTCGAAGACCGGCATGGCTTATCTGCACGTGTACGCGCCGTGCCCGACCGGCTGGCGCTTCCCGTCATCCATGACGACGGAAGTATGCCGAATGCAGGTGCGCACCAATTTCATCGCGCTGTGGGAGTACGACCCTGCGAGTGGCCTACGTTTCACCCACCCGGTCGAGCGACCGGAGCCGGTGTCGGATTATCTCAAGCTGATTGGCAAATACCGACATCTCAGCGAGGAGCAGGTCGTTCATATTCAGCGCACGGTGGATGAGAAGATCGGGTACCTGCAGCAGTTGACGCAGATGGCTACAGCTCGCCGCGCCGTCTCAATTCGCTAAATCGTGGCAACAAAGACGGACGTACCAACGGATGTCCGCTTCTCTAAGCGCCCGGTTGGGGTCAAGCGCTTTCAGACTACCCGCTCACGATCAAATGTCCGTGAGCGTTCGCCCAAAGCCGGCTGTGCGGCCTGGGCAAAGCCGTGGGTCTATAAAATAAAAATGCTAAAATAACAATAATATCAATGCATTATGATAGACACCCCTTCCGTCAACACTCAAAAGCCAATCGGAAACAAAGTATCGATGGACAGGAACGGCCCGCCGCGCGTGCGGCAGGCGCGCTGGCAGGCGCGGTCGCCGGCGTCGGCGTGCTTGAGGCAGCGACCTTGTGCGTCGCGGTCCACGCAGGTGGCCAAATTCCAGGTGGTGGTGGAGCCGCACTCGCTCCAGCAGGTGCCCGAGGCCCAGACCGATTCCGCTCGCCCGCTCAGCGGGAATGCCGGCGCCGGATCGGTCTTGTTGTAGCGCCAGACCTGCCCGTCGCCGGCCATCGTGGGCAGCGACGACAGCGCACCGAGCAACAAGGCAAAAACGATGGCGTGGGGCTTCATGGGCGGTTTTCCGAGACCACCAGCATAGTCCTCTCGCGCCGGGACGCCAATCGGTGACTCGCCAGCCGGGAACTTCCGCTCTCCGGCCGCCGTTGCTAGTGTGACAGTGTTTCGTGCCGTCCGGGGGCGGACATTTTGGTCGCTCGCAGGAGCAACCGGTTGAGTACAATCGCAGAGCCGCCGGTCGAAACCACGCCCATCCAGACCTTCGGCACCGCCGGCGTCAAACCGTTGAACCGGCCCGGACTCGTCACGCGCGCCTTCATGGCCGTGGTGGCCTTCGTCGAGCGGCTCAATCTCAAATACAGCAAGGTCGGCAATCCGCCGATCTACAACAACGCAGTATTCCCCTGGACAACAGCAATCGAGCGCGAGTGGCGCGCGATCCGCGCCGAGCTCGACCGCGTGCTCACCCGCAAAGACGAGCTGCCTAGTTTCCAGAAATTGTCGACCGACGTTTCCGTCATCAGCCAGGACCGCGGCTGGAAAACGTTCTTCCTGTGCGGCTACGGTTTCCGCTCCGCCAATAACATCGCGCTGTGCCCCGAGACCTGGCGCATCTGCCAGAACATCCCCGGCCTGATCACGGTGATGTTCTCGATCCTGGAACCGGGCAAGCATCTGCCGCCGCATCGCGGGCCCTATAACGGCGTGCTGCGGCTGCACCTCGGTCTGATCGTGCCGGAGCCGCGCGAGCAGCTCGGCATCCGCGTCGAGAACGACGTCTATCGTTGGCAGGAAGGCGAAGCGGTCATTTTCGACGACGCCTACGAGCATGAGGCCTGGAATCGCACGCCGCACACCCGCGTGGTGCTGTTCGTCGATTTCCGCAAGCCATTGGGCTTTCCGGCCAATTTCTTCAATTGGCTGCTGCTCAGTCTCGCCGTGTTCACGTCTTTCATCCGGGAGGGCATGGACAACCAGAAGGCTTGGGAAAAGAAGTTTTACGATGAGGCCGCGGCCTGGCGGAATCGTTAGGCCGGTCGCCCTTGCGCCAGCGGGCGTTCGCGGTTAGCTCCATGCCCGCATGCCTGATCCGGACAATAAACCCGCCGCCCCCAAGGTGAGCTTCGTCTCGCTCGGCTGCCCGAAGGCACTGGTCGATAGCGAACGCATCGTCACGCGCCTGCGCGCGGAGGGTTACGAACTCACGCGCGAGCACGCCGGCTCCGACGTCGTGATCGTCAATACCTGCGGCTTCCTCGACAGCGCCAAGGCGGAATCGCTGACCGCCATCGGCAACGCGCTCAAGGACAACGGCAAGGTCATCGTCACCGGCTGCATGGGTGCGGAGCCGGAGAGCATCGCGGCGGCGTATCCGCAAGTGCTGGCGATCACCGGCCCGCAGCAATATGAAAGCGTGGTCGAAGCGGTGCATCGCGCGGTGCCGCCGCAACACGATCCGTTCCTCGATCTGGTGCCGCCTGAGGGCATCAAGCTGACGCCGCGGCACTATGCCTATTTGAAGATTTCCGAAGGCTGCAACAACCGCTGCTCGTTCTGCATCATCCCGCGCCTGCGCGGCGATCTCGTCTCACGTCCGGCCGCTGATGTGCTGCGCGAGGCCGAGAAACTCGTGGCCGCCGGCGTGAAAGAACTGCTGGTGATCTCACAGGACACGTCCGCCTACGGCTTCGACATCAAATACGCGGCGAGCCGATGGCGCGACAAGGAAGTGCGCGCGAAGTTCATTGATCTTAGCGCCGCGCTGGGCGAATTGGGCGTCTGGGTGCGGCTGCATTACGTCTACCCCTACCCGCACGTTGACGACGTCATTCCGTTGATGGCCGAGCGCAAGGTGCTGCCTTATCTTGATATCCCGTTCCAGCATGCCGCGCCCGACGTCTTGAAGCGCATGAAGCGCCCGGCCGCGCAGGAAAAGACGCTGGAGCGCATCGCCAAGTGGCGCGCGATCTGTCCCGACCTGACGCTGCGCTCAACCTTCATTGTCGGTTTTCCCGGCGAGTCTGACGCCGACTTTGAGTATTTGCTGCAATGGCTCGACGAAGCCGCGCTCGATCGCGTCGGCTGCTTCAAATACGAGCCGGTGCGCGGCGCCGCCGCCAACGATCTGGCCGCGGCGGTGCCGGATGAGGTGAAGGACGAGCGCTGGCACCGCTTCATGCAGGCGCAGCAGAAGATTTCAACACGCCGGCTCAAGCGCAAAGTCGGCACCCGCCAGCAGGTCATCATCGATGAGGCGGGGCCGACAGCCGCCAAGGGCCGCTCGATGGCCGACGCGCCGGAAATCGACGGTGCGGTTTACGTGGCGAGCCGGCGGCCACTGCGCGTCGGCGAAATCGCGACCGTGAAGATCGAACGCGCGGACGAATACGACCTGCACGGCGCTGCCGTCGGTTTCTGAACTTTTCACCCGCAATAATTCGCCGCGTTTCCGTCTAAAGTTCCAGTTCCCTTCGTGCAACTTCGGAACGCGCATGCGCGCGGCGCGTTACGCAAGCATCAACATAACAAGGAGGTCATGGGTCATGCAGTTCAAAAGTACGATCTTCATTACCGCACTCACCGCCGCAGCCGCGTTGCCGGCCGCCGCCTCGGCGGCAACAATCGCCGCCGCTACCACGCCACTCAACATGCGTAGCGGGCCGGGACCGCAATACAACATCATTGGCGCCATCCCCGATCGCGGCCGAGCGACCGTGATCGGCTGCATCCGCGGCAGCTTGTGGTGCCAGGTGAGCTACAACGGCCGGCAAGGCTGGGCCTACTCGCAATACCTGACGGCGAATTTGTCCGGTCGTTCTTTGGCGGTCGCCGAAAGCTTGAGCACAATGCCGGCGGTTACCTACCAGGCGCCGGTAGAAACCGTAGGCACGGCCGTTCCAGCCCCGATGATAACCGGCACGCTGATTGCGCCGCCGGTCGGGGCGCCGCTGGCGATCACGCCGCCGCCGCCCGTCGGCAGTTACGTGACCAGCCACCCGGTCGCACCGGTCTATTTGAACGGCGAAGTCGTCGAAGGCGTCGGCTTGCCCGAAGACGTCGCACTCGCCCCGGTTCCCGGCTACGGCTACCAATATGCCTACGTCAACAATCAGCCGGTTCTGGTCGAACCGTCTACCAGGCGAGTCGAGTACATCTATCGCTGAGCCAAATGGTCGTCCCCGCATCTGCGGGGACGACGCCTACCGGTCACAACCGGTAAAACATCACCGCATTGTCGTGAAAGACCTTGCGCTGCTCGGCTTCGGTATATTCCGACATGACCTTGCGATACACGGCGAAGAAATCGGCGTAGCTCGCGTGCAGTTTCTCCAGCGGGAAATTGCTGCCGTACATGGTGCGGTCGATACCGAAGATCTGGATCGAGTTCGCGGATCACTTGGCGCGCCTGCGGCACGGTGATGCCTTGGTTGAACATGCCGAGCCCGGACAGCTTCACACGCACATTGGGAAATTCCGCCATCGCGGTTAGCGCGGCGCGCCATTGCTCGATCATCAGTGGCGAGCGTTCGGTGAGCATGCCGGAATGCAGCAGGATCATGGGCACATGGGGGAACGCCCTGATCAGTTCGACGGCGTATTTGGCCTGGCCGGCGAAGACCTGCAATTCGAAATGCAGTCCGTATTTTTCCAACAACGCGAAACCGCGGCGAAACGCCGGCGAGTTGCAGAGATCGGGCGTCGGGTTGGGTTGCCGCAGCGGATGGCTGTCCCAATGCAATTGATGGCGCACGCCGCGCAGGTTAGGGAACTGCGTCTGTTCCTTCAGCTTTAGGTCGAGATCGGGATCGGTCATGTCGGCCTGGCAGACAATGCCGTGCGGAAAGCCGTGCTTGTCGGCGATCGATTGCAGCCAGCGCGTCTCGTCGAGCGCGCGCGGCACGCCCCACATGGCGGTGACGTGCACCGATTTACTCACTCCATCGGGGGTGACGTCGTTCATCCATTCCTGCACAGGGTAGTCTCGCCGCAGGCCGAAGTATTCGCCGTACATGCGCGGGATCGGCGGATCGGCCAGCCACGGAATGTCGTGGCGCAGCCAGATGTGATGGTGGGTGTCGATCACCGGTCCGATGTAGGCGGCCATGTTTCCCCCGGTTATTGATTCAGTGATTTGACGACTTTAACGATTGCGTCGGTCAATGTCTTGAGTTCGTCCGACGCGATGGTGAAGGCGGGTGTAAGGTAGATGATATTGCCGAACGGGCGCACGAATACGCCCTCCTCGACGAAACGCACGCGCAAGCCGTCGAGGCTGCCGATCCGCTCCATTTCGACCACGCCGATGGCGCCGTTCACGCGCACCTCTTTGACGCCGCGCATGCTGCGGCAGGGCGCGAGACCTTGCAACAACGCCGAAGAGATGTCCGCAACTTGTTGCAACCGCGGCTCGCTGTCGAACAGATCGAGCGAGGCGTTGGCGGCGGCACAGCCCAGCGCATTGGCCATATAGCTCGGTCCGTGCATCAGCGCCTTCTTGGGATCGTCCGACCAGAAGGTGTCGAAGACTTTCTTGGCTGCGACCGTCGCGGCGAGCGGCAGCGTGCCGCCAGTGAGCGCCTTCGACAGGGCGATAATGTCGGGCACGACGCCGGCCGCTTCGCACGCGAACATGGTCCCGGTGCGGCCGAAACCGGTGAACACCTCGTCGAAAATCAACAAAATGTCGTATTTGTCGGCGAACGCGCGCAGGCGCTTGAGCGCGTTTGCGTCGTGGAATTTCATGCCGCCGGCGCCCTGCACCAAAGGCTCGATGATAATCCCTGCAATTGTGTCGGCGCGGGTGCGCAGCAATGTGTCGAGCGCGGCGGCCTTGGCGTCATCACCCGGCAGATCGACGATGTGGTGCTGCGGCAGCAGACCGGCGAACAGCGCGTGCATGCCCTCGTCGGTGTCGCTCACGGCCATGGCGCCGGTGGTGTCGCCGTGATAGCCGCCCTTGAAAGCGACGAACTGCGCGCGTCCCTTTGCGCCGCGGTTGATCCAGTATTGCACCGCCATCTTGAGCGCGACCTCGACGGCGACCGAACCGGAATCGCAAAAGAACACACGGTCAAGATTGCCCGGCAGCAGCGCGGAGAGCCGCCGCGCCAGCGTCAGCGCCGGCTCGTGCGCCAGCCCGCCGAACATCACATGCGGCATCTGCTTGAGTTGCTTCGTCACCGCGCGCCGGATGTGCGGCTGGTTATAGCCGTGGCACGCGGTCCACCAGCTGGCGACGCCGTCGATTAGCTCGCGGCCATCGGCCAGCGTGATACGCGAGCCTTGCGTACGGACCACCGGCAATGGCTGGGTAGCGGTCTTCATCTGGGCATAAGGCAGCCAGATGTTGCGGAGGCCTTCCGCATACCAGCCGGGCGGCTCGCTTATTTTGCTGGTGTCGCCCGCCATTTGGCGTTTCCCTCACTCAGAATCCAGCGGCATTTAACCCGTTGTGATAGTTAAGGCCACCATGTCCTCGCTCGATCAATTCGCGCAAGAGAAGCTCGACGATCTGCAGCGCCGCCATCTGCGCCGCGCGCTGGCCGAGACTGTGCGCGAGGACGGCATCTGGGTCGAGCGCGACGGCCGCCGCCTGCTGTCGTTTTCCTGCAACGACTATCTCAACCTAACCCAGCACCCGGCCATCAAGCAGGCGGCGAAGGCCGCGATCGAGACCTATGGCGCCGGCTCCGGCGCCTCGCGCCTGGTGACCGGCAACCACCCGCTGTATGCGCACCTGGAGGCTCGGCTTGCCCGCATCAAGCAGACGCAGGCCGCCGTGGTCTTCGGCTCCGGCTATCTCGCCAATGCCGGTATCATCCCGGTGCTGATCGGCCGCGACGGGCTGGTGCTGGCGGATGAGTTGTCGCACGCCTGCCTGTTCGCCGGCGCGCAGTTGTCCCACGGCACCGTGATAACGTTTCGCCATAACGACGTCGCTCATGCGCGCGAATTGCTTCAGCAGCATCGCGCCGAACACGACCATGCGTTGATCGTCACCGATGGCGTGTTTTCCATGGACGGCGATCTGGCACCGCTCGCCGAACTGCTGGCGCTCGCCAACGAACACGACGCCTGGCTGATGTCGGACGACGCCCACGGGCTGGGCGTGGTCGGCGGCGGCCGCGGCTCGAGCTTTGCCGGCAACACTCATATCCCGGTTCCCTTGCAGATGGGCACGCTGTCGAAGGCGGTCGGCGCCTATGGCGGCTATCTGTGCGCCTCGGCGCCGGTGATCGATCTGATCCGTAATCGCGCGCGCACGCTGATCTACTCGACCGGGCTGCCGCCATCATGCGTGGCCGCCGCGGTCGCGGCTCTCGACCTGATCGAGCGCGAGCCAAGCTATGCCGCGCTGCCGGTGCAAAAGGCCAAGGCGTTCACCAAAGCCGCCGGCCTGCCGGACGCGCAAAGCCCGATCGTGCCGGTGATCATCGGCGAGGAAGAAGCAACGCTCGCGGCCTCCCGCCTGCTCGCCGATGAAGGTTACCTCGCCGCCGCTATCCGGCCGCCTACCGTCGCGGCCGGCACCGCGCGCCTACGCTTGACGTTCACCGCGCAGCATCCGGACGAGCAGATCGCGCGCCTTGCGGATCTCGTGCGCGACAAGATTTTGAAAAACTAATGGCCGCCTATTTCGTCACCTCGACCGGAACCGACATCGGCAAGACCTTCGTCACCGCCGGGCTGATCCGCTATCTGCGCGAGGCGGGGCAAGCGGTGCACGCACTCAAGCCGGTAGTGAGCGGCTACGATCCTTCGGTGGTGGAGACCAGCGACCCGGCGGTGCTGCTCTCCGCGCTCGGGCGGCAGGTTTCAGCCGACGAGGTCGAGGCCATCGCGCCCTGGCGCTTCCGCGCGCCGCTGTCGCCCGATCTCGCCGCCGCGCGCGAAGGCCGCGGCATCGATTTCGGCGGTTTGGTCGCCTTCAGCCGCCAGGCGGTCGACGCGGAAACCGGCATGCTGTTCATCGAGGGCGTCGGCGGCATCATGGTGCCGCTCGACGCCGAACGTACAGTCCTTGATTGGATGGCGGCGTTGCAAATCCCATTGCTGCTGGTGGTCGGCGGCTATCTCGGCACCATCAGCCACACCCTCACCGCGCTCGACGTATTGGCAACGCGGCATCTTAAGGTCGCCGCCATCGTGGTGAGCGAGAGCGAGCGCAATCCGGTCGAACTTGACGACACCGTCGCCAGCATCGCGCGCTTTGCGCATGGTGCGGGCGTGGTCGGCCTGCCGCGGCTGCCGGGCGGCATCAACCAGCATCCGGCCTTCGCCAAAATCGCGGCGTTGCTTTAGTCGCGCGTCGGCAGCCTCAGCTCAGCCATTTCAGGTCGACGAAGGTTTCGAACATGCCTTCGGTATTGATCAGCGCGTGCAGCAGAATGGTCAGGATGACCGAGCCGCTCGCCCAGCGCATCCAACCGAGCAGCAGGCCGAAGATGAAAATCTGACCGATCACATACCAGTCGTATTGCACGTGGATCAGCGCCCACAGCAGTGAGGTAACGATAATAACCGGCCACGCGTCGCGCGGCGCGCGCAACCAGCCGCGAAACAGAAAGCCTCGGAACAGGATTTCCTCGCCGATCGGCGTCAAGACCACGATGGCTAGCCACAGCCAGAGCAGCCAGCCGCCCGCGCGCGCCGTGGTATAAATGTCGCGCTGGAACGGCGTGACCAGATTGTGCCCGAGCAGCCAGCTCAGCACATCGCCGGTGACGATCATCGCCACCATGGCGGCGGCGCCGAACACTACTTCGCCGCGTTTCGGCCATATCATTCCGAGATAGGCGGCGGCGCTCGCGCCGGTGCGGCCGGCAAACAGGGCGAGCAGCGCCAGCTCGACCGGAGTCGACACCGCAACGATCAGCGTGATGGCGGCGCCGTCGCCGCTGAAATTCGGCAAGTGACCGAGGCTTTCGCCGTACCACCAGGTCAGTGCCAACAACGCCACCAATTGCCCTGCCAGCAACGCGAATACGCCCAATGCGAAAGTCGCGCCACGACCCAAAGGCTTGATCTCGTCATTCATGGCAACGCCTTCAACCAGCGGCCGAGCGCCGCGCGTTCGTCTTCGGTCATGCCGGTCTGATTGCCGAGCGGCATCGCTCTGTTCTGCACGGTCCGGGAGTAGACGCGGCGCGCATATTTCTTCAGGTCGGCGAGAGTCTCCAGCGTGACGCCGTTCGGCGCCGCATCGAACGCCGGATGGGATGGCTTCGCCGCATGGCACATGACGCAATGCTTGTGCGTAATCGCCAGTGCCTCGGCATCGCCGACCACGCCGGCGGGTGAGGTATTCGGCGTGGTCGCAATTGTCGTGGCCAGCAGCGCGAGCGCTGCTTTCATGCTCTTACGGCACCAGGATGACCGAGCCCGTGGTCTTGCGGCCTTCGAGGTCCGCGTGCGATTTGGCCGCGTCCTTGAGAGCGTAGGTGTGGGTTGGAATCTTCACTGCGCCGGAACCGACCACCTTGAACAGGTCGTTCGCCATGCTGACCAGGTCCTCGCGCTTCGCGGCGTAGTGGTTGAGGGTCGGCCGCGTGGCGAACAGCGAACCTTTCGCCTGCAGCACGTTGATGTTGAACGCCGCTATCTGTCCCGACGCTGAGCCGAAGCTGACGAAATAGCCGAGCGGACGCAGGCAATCGAGCGACGCCGGAAACGTATCCTTGCCGATGCCGTCATAGACCACGTCGCACAGCTTGCCGCTGGTGATCTCCTTCACCTTTGCCACAAAATCCTCGTCGCGATAGAGGATGGTGTGGTGCGCGCCATTCTTTTTCGCGAGCTCGGCTTTGTCCTTGGAGCCGACAGTGCCGATGACGGTAGCGCCGAGATGGTTCGCCCATTGGCAGGCGATCAGGCCGACGCCGCCGGCGGCGGCATGGACCAGGCAGATGGTGCCCTTGCCGACCTTGTAGGTGCGATTGACCAAGTACTGCACGGTCATGCCTTTGAGCATCATGCCGGCGGCCTGCTCATAGGTGATGTTGTCGGGCAGCTTCACCGCGCGGTCGGCGGCGAAGACACGCTCGGCTGCGTAGCCGCCGAGCGGCCCGACATAGGCAACGCGGTCGCCGACCTTGAGATCGGTCACGCCGGGGCCGACGGCGATCACCTCGCCGGCGCTCTCGTTGCCGGCGATGAACGGCATCGACGGCGCCGGGTAGCTGCCGTTGCGGAAATAGCAGTCGATGAAATTGACGCCGCAAGCGTGCTGCTTGATCTTGATCTGGCCCTGGCCCGGCGCCGGAATGGCGACGTCCTCGTAGGTCAGAACTTCGGGACCGCCGGTTTTGTGAACGCGCACTGCCGCGACCATCGTTTTACTCCCTCAATAGACTAGGTTGTTATGTGGGTAAGTTTCGGCGGGGATCATAGGCAGCCAAACGGCGAACACAAGGCGCATGATCCCGAAAAGCTTGTCCCCGACGCGATCGGGGATGGGCACCGGTTTTCAGAAAAGATCATGCGCGAACAAATAAGTCTACCGCGCTCCCGAAACATTGAGCACGGCGCCGCTGACATAGGACGCGGCGTCCGACAGCAGGAACAAAATCGTCTCGGCGATCTCCTCCGGCTCGCCCGGCCGGCCCATGGGCAAAAGCGGCGTGATGCGCTCCAGGCGCCCGGGTTCGTGGATGTCTGTCCGGCTCGGCCCCGGCCGGATGGCGTTGACCCGGATGCCCTCCTTCGCCACTTCGCGCGCCAGCCCGTTGGTCAGCGCGTCGATACCGCCCTTGGCGGCGGCGTAGAACACGTATTCGCCGGCGCCGCCGGTCACGCTCGCAATCGACGAAATCAGCACGATCGACCCACCTGGCCCACCTTTGGCGGTTGACATGCGGCGCACCGCCGCACGCGCGCACAACAGCCCGCCGTACAGATTGACGTCGATCACCTCGCGCAACGTTTGCGCGGTGGCCGCTTCGAGCTTCGAATTCTTGCCGCCGATGCCGGCGCTGTGCACGAAGCGCGTTATCGGGCCAAGGTCTTTCCCCGCCTGATCGAACACACGCTCGACCGTGTCCTCGTCGATCATGTCGCCCTGAATGGCGACCGCTTTGCCGCCGGCGGCCTTCACCGCCTCGACCACATTCGCCGCCGCCTTGGCGTTGCTCTTGTAGTTGACCGCGACATCGTAGCCGCGCGCGCCAGCGAGCCGGCAGGTGGAGGCACCGATGCCGCGGCTGCCGCCGGCGATGAGCAGAACGGGTCGCGCCATGAAAAACTCCCGGAAGGTTCAGACCGTAACCAGCACGATCAATCGGGCGAGCGCAACAGCCCGACCCCGAAAAAATAAACCGCAATCGCGATGAGCGGCCAGGTTACGTAGGGCCCCGGCGCAAGATTGTGCATCACAGCAATGAACGCCAGCACGGCCCAAGCCGCCAGCAACGCGATATTGAGCCAGCGCAGACGCCTGACGCGCAGCGGATGCAGGAACTTGAGCGGCACGAAAATCAGCACGGCCAGCGCAACAATGAGGCCGGCGGCCAGCCATTCCGGCGGTTCGAGCAGATAGAGATAAAACGCGGCCAGATTCCACAGCCCGGGGAAGCCGCGAAAATAATTATCGGCCGTCTTCATCTGCCGGTCGGCGAAATAAAGCGCGCCCGTGATCACGACGACGACGCCGGAGGGGATCGCCAGCGCTTTCGGCAGCAGGCCGCTGGCGGCAATCGCGTAAGCCGGCACGAACACGTATGTCGTGAAATCGACGATGAGATCGAGCGTCTCGCCCGACCAGCGCGGCAAAAGTTCCGCCACTCTGAATTCACGCGCCAGCGGACCGTCGGCGCCGTCCACCACCAACGCCAGGCCGAGACAGAAGAACATCGCCGCCCAATGACCGCCGGTCGCCAGGATCAACGCCAGCAACGCCAACGCCGCGCCGCAGGCGGTGAAGATATGAACCGCGAAAGCGCAGAATGTTTTGAAACTAGACACGTAAGGTGTTTCCCAGTTAGCCGATCCTAGCACCGCTCATTCCCGCTTAAGCGGGAATCCAGTGCTTTCCCCACAACGGCCAGCGATTCTTGGTCTGGATCTCCGCATTCGCGGGGATGAGCGAAAAAGGGTGCGCTATTGATTGCCCCAATCCAATTTGACGATCTCGGCCGAACGGCCGGCCAGATTCCAATTGCGTCCGAAACCGCGGAAGCGCGACTTGTCGGCGCGCGAGACGATGACGTCGGGCCCGATCCAATATTCGCTGTTGCGGATGACGACGTTCTGCCCCTGCTCCTTGCCGCGCACCGGGCTGATCGCCCCGCCGCCGTATTTTTCCAGGCTGATGATGCGCGTCTCGCCTTGCGTCTCGTAAGAGATCGGTATCTGCCGCACACCGAGGAATTGGCCGACCAGGATCGAGAGCAGATGCGTGGTGCCGCCGACGCGGCCAGTGAAGATGCGCGTGAGGCCTTTCACCGCCAGCGCCGAGGCCTTGTCGTCGACGAACAGCGCCGCGGTCCAGTTGCCGCGCGACATGATACCCGGCAGATCCATCATCAGGCCGACATTCAGTCCGGACAGATCTTCGCTGTCGATGTGTCCGTCGTCGATGCGGATGCCGGCCCAGGTCTGGCAGCGCTCTTCGGTCGGCGGATGCTCGCCGAGCGACAACACGCAGGGACAGAACACCGTGCAGCTGCACGACAGCGCCATCTCGCCTTTCAAGGTCCAGCTTTCGGCCACCGCGTTCCTCCCGCTTTTTTCGTTATCTACCTCAAATCGCGTGTACCGGCCAATGGGCCTCGCACGCGGACACGATGAAAGCAACGCCGCCGACGATCAATGCAACGCCGATAATGTAAGTGAAGCGCTTGCCGGTACCGATCTTCTCAATTGTCATGATGACGCCGAGCGCCGCCATCCAGATCACGTTCATCACGCCGACCGCGAACATCACCAGCATCATCGCCCAGCAGCAGCCGAGGCAGTAGAGGCCCTGCTTGACGCCGAGCCGGAAAACACCGTGCGGCGTGGTCGCCCAGTTGGCGAAGAAGAACGGGAACGGACTTTGGCATTGCTTGAGGCAGGCGTGCTTGAGCGCCGAGAACTGGTAGACGCCGGCGCCGATAAAGATCGCGCCGGAGAACAGCCCGCTCGCCGAAGCCATGCCGTGATCAAGGAGCGCGGCGCGCGTGAAGGCGTATTGCGCGATGGTAGCTGCGGCCGCGAAGCCGAGCCATGCCAGCGTGTAGCCGGCGGCGAGCACGAAGGGCGAGACGATGCGCTCGCCCTTGCGTGCGGCGGTATCGGCAATTTCGGCGTAAGTGAGGATCATCGGCGCCGCACTCGGCAGCATCATGGCGAGCGTCATCGCCGTCCACATCAGCGCGACGATGGCAAAGCCGCTCGCGTCCCAGGTGGCGCCTGATATCGCGAGCGGCCGGCATAGCGCCTCGAACGCGCCAAGGCTGGAATACATCAGGCCGAGCGCCAGCCATCCCAACCCCGCCAACGTCACTACACATACGACCGCCAACACCTTCGGTCGCGCGAACACGGCGCCGAGCCGGCTCGCGGCGGGTGCTAGATGCGGCAAATCGTGGCGGGCCGTCTCGGTCATCGGTCTCCCATAAGTGCTTAGCGCATTACGCGTAGCCGACCTAAGGGGCGATTTCCGCCCCAGCCCGGCGCGTGCTAATCCCTGCTACCGTTCAACAGGATCAGGCGCTTTGATGCCGGACAAAAATGGCGAGAAGCCTTCGGTCATCGTGGTGGGCGGCGGGCCGGCCGGCCTGACCGCGGCGATCACGCTCGCCGGCGCGGGCCTTGCCACCGTCCTTGTGGGAAAGCGCCCCGTCCGCCCTGACAACCGCACCACTGCATTGTTCGCCGGTTCCATCACTGCCCTGGAGACGCTGGACGTGTGGCCACTGTGCGCGGCGCAGGCGGCGCCGATGCGGGCGATGCGCATTATCGACGACACCGGGCGGCTGTGGCGGGCGCCAGAGGTGAAATTCGAAGCGGACGAAATCGATCTCGATACCTTCGGCTACAATATCGAGAATTTCCACCTGGTCGCGGCGCTGGAGCAGCGCGCTGCCTTCCTCACCAATCTGGGCATTGTCGAGGCCGAAGTGAGCAGCATCGCGCCGCACGATGACCTGGTCGCGGTCACGCTCAAGGGCGGCGACGTCTTAAGCGCGCCGCTGGTGATCGCCGCCGACGGTAGGCGTTCTCTGTGCCGCGAGGCGGCCGGGATCGAACTCGACGAACGCGACTACCCGCAGGTCGCGCTCACGGTCTGCCTCAAACACACCCGGCCGCACCGCGACACCTCGACCGAATTCCATACGCCGCATGGTCCGTTCACACTGGTGCCGCTGCCGGGACTGCGTTCGAGCCTGGTCTGGGTGCTCGATCCGGCAGAGGCCGATCGGATTAAGGACCTCAGCGACGAAGAGCTTGGTTCGGAGATAGAGCTGGCCTCGCATTCGATCCTCGGCAAGACCACGGTCGAGCCGGGGCGCGGACAGTTTACGCTGTCGGTAGCGACTGCCAAACATTTCGGCGCCAACCGCATCGCGCTCATCGGCGAAGCCGCCCATGTGATCCCGCCGATTGGAGCCCAAGGGTTGAACCTCGGTCTGCGCGATGCGGCCTCGATCAGCGAGATCGCAATTGCCGCCGAACGCGACGGCCGCGATATCGGCGGCGGCGATGTGCTCGCGGCTTACGAAAAAATGCGCCGTGCCGACGTCTCCAGCCGCACGCTCGCCATCGACCTGCTCAACCGCACGCTGCTCACGGATTTTCTGCCGGTGCAAGGCTTGCGCGGGCTGGGCCTCTACATGATCGACCGTATCGGTCCGCTGCGCCGCGCGGTCATGCGCGAAGGCGTGCAACCGGCCGCCACGCAACCCAGGCTGATGCGCGGCGAAGTGCTTTAGCTCACAACAACCGCTCATTCCCGCGTAAGCGGGAATCCAGTGTTTCATCTCCAGGTCCCAGTTGTTGTCCTTGGGTCCCAGCTTTCACGGGGATGAACGGATTATGGGTTATTGAGCTTCGGCGCTCTCTTCGCCCCTGGCCTTTCGCGGAATTCCGGCGCGATCGGCAGTGGTAGCGCCGGTATGGTCTTGCCTGAAGCGCTTTCAACGGTGTGGTCGAACAATCCGCGCTGCACGAAATGCGGATCGCGCATCGCCTGTTCGAGCGGCACCACGATCGTCGTACAGCAATCGGCCGCGGCAAAGATCGGCCGCCATTCGTCGGACGTACGCGCGCCGATCAGTCTGGCGACGGCATCGCATGTCGCGGCGGGCGCGCGGAAGTCGTTGGCAAACTTGTCGGCCAATCCGATCGCCTTGCAAAACGCCGACCAGAACTTTTGCTCGATGGCACCGCAGGCGACGATCTCGCGGTCTTTCGTCGGGTACAAACGGTAGCGCGGTGAACCGCCAACCAGCGTCATTTCACCCGGCTTGGGAAAACGGCCGGTCGCCGTTCCGACCGCCATCGCGTACCAGGCGAAGGTGAACATCGCGTCGGTCATGGCGATGTCGATAAAGCAGCCCTGCCCGCTCTGGTCGCGCGCGCGCAAAGCCAGCAGGATATTGATCACCGCCGGGAAGCTGCCGCCGGCGATATCGGCGGCCAGCATTGGCGGCACCACCGGCGCCGCGGCCGGTCCCGGCTGCAGATCGAGCAGCCCAGTATTGCCGATATAGTTGATGTCGTGCCCGGCCTCGTCGGCGCGCGGGCCGCTCTGCCCGTAGCCTGAGATGGAGCAATAGATCAGCCGTGGATTGATCGCGCGCAAAGCGTCGTAGCCGAGACCGAGCCGAGGCATCACGCCTGGACGAAACTGTTCGATCAGAATGTCGGCACGCGCAATCAGCGGTATCAGCTTTTCGCGCTCAACGTCGCTTTTCAGGTCGAGCGTCATGACTTCTTTGCCGCGATTGAGCATGGCGAAGACCGCGCTTTCGCCGTCGATGATAGGCGGGAAACGGCGCATTTCCTCGCCGCCCGGCCGCTCGATCTTGATCACCTCGGCGCCGGCTTCTGCCAGCATCAACGCCGCGAGCGGCCCCGGCAGCAGCGTAGTGAAATCCAGAACGAGAAGGCCCGCGAGCGGCTGCATGAGCGTCACCGAAAAAGAAGCGGCGGCAGTGTACCGGTTTTTACCATCCACATCACGCTGGTGAGCGTCACCACCGACACCAGCGTTCCGATCAGCACCGCGCTCGAGGCCTGCTCGACCCAGACATCGTATTGCCGCGCGAACACGAAGACGTTGAGCGCAGGTGGCAGCGCCGCCATCAATACCGCCGTGTAGACCCAGATCTGGTCGAACGGCCCAAAGATCGACATCAGAAAAAATACCAGAAACGGGTGGAGTACGAGCTTCACCAGCGTGAGGAACGGCACCTCCCATGGCATCTTTTTCAGCGGGCGGAGCGCCACCGTTACCCCGAGCGTGAACAGCGCGCAGGGCGCCGCGGCGTTCTGCAGGAACTGCATCAAGCGTTCGAGCGCGACCGGCGGCTGGAAATGCGCCGCCGCCGAGGCGCCGCCGAGCGCGCTGGCGATGATCAGCGGATGCAAGGCGATACGCTTGACCACCTCAAGCGCCGTCGCGGCGAGACTGGCGCGCTGCGGCTTGGCCAGCGCCGTCAGGAACGGCACCATGGTGAACAGGATGATGTTGTCGAAGCAGAAGATCAGCGCCACCGGCACCGCCGCCGCGGGGCCGAGCGTCGCCAGCGCCAGGCCCGGGCCCATGAAGCCGATATTGCCGTATCCGCCTGCGAGCCCGGCGATCGCGGCTTCCGCGATATTGCCGCGGCGGATCGCCATACCGATGGCGAATGACACCGCAAAAGCCCAGAAGGTCGCCAGTGTGGTGGCGAAGATGAAATCGACCTGGGCGAGCTTCTCCAGCGGGGTCTGAGCCAGGATGCGGTAGAACAAGGCCGGCAGCGCGACGTAGAGGATGAAAAAATTCATCCAGGCCAGCGCGGTATCGGGAATCTGCTTAAGCTTGCCACAGGCAAAGCCGATGAAAATCAGCCCGAAAAACGGCAGCGCAAGGTTGAGAACGTCGATCATCCGCAAGGGTCCCGGCCGTCCGAAAACCGGCCACTTGGCGCGGCCTTTGCATTCCTCTAAAGGGCAGAACGGCCATTTGGAAGGACCCAAGCCTTGAAGCTGCCGCGCCAGTTTTTCGCCCCCCTCGCTATCGGCGCGCCCGTGCCCATGCGCGACTTGCCGGTCCGCCTCGAGCGCATGATCCATTTCGTGCCGCCGCATCTGGACAAGCTGCGCGCGAAGGTGCCGGAACTGGTGCGCCATGTGGATGTCGTCTTGGGCAATCTTGAGGATGCCATTCCCGTCGAGGCGAAAGAGGCCGCGCGAAAAGGCTTCATCGAAATGGCCAAAGCGGTTGACTACGGTGCGACCGGTTTGTGGACACGCATCAACGTGCTCAATTCGCCCTGGGCGCTCGACGACGTGATCGAAATCGTCGGCAGCGTCGGCGACAAACTCGACGTCATCATGCTGCCCAAAGTCGATGGGCCGTGGGACATCCACTATCTCGACCAGTTGCTGGCGCAGCTCGAAGCGCGCCACAAGATCAAAAAACCGATTTTGATCCACGCCATCCTCGAAACCGCGCAAGGCGTCAACAATGTGGAGGCCATCGCCACCGCCTCGCCGCGCATGCACGGCATGAGTTTGGGCCCCGCCGATCTCGCCGCCTCGCGTGCGATGAAAACCACGCGTGTCGGCGGCGGTCATCCCGACTACAAAGTGTTAGCGGATGCGAACGGTGACGCACCGCGCGCCGCTTACCAGCAAGACCTCTGGCATTACACCGTCGGGCGCATGGTCGATGCCTGCGCCGCCGCCGGCATCAAGCCGTTCTATGGCCCGTTCGGCGATTTTTCCGATGCCGCCGCCTGCGAGGCGCAGTTCCGCAACGCCTTTCTGATGGGCTGCCTCGGCGCGTGGTCGCTGCACCCTTCGCAGATCGCCATCGCCAAGACGGTGTTTTCGCCTTACCCCGCCGAAGTCGCTTTTGCGAAAAAGATCGTCGCCGCCATGCCGGACGGCGCGGGTGCGGTGATGATCGACGGCAAGATGCAGGACGACGCCACCTGGAAACAGGCCAAGGTTCTGCTCGATCTGGCGAAACTGGTCGCCGCCAAGGACCCTGAAATGGGCGCCCGTTATGCGTTGTGACCGGAGGTCTGGCGAAGGCCGCCGCGATATACTAAGTGGTTGCTGACATGGACAAGATACGCATCGCTAAATTCCAAATCGGTCAGGTGGTCAAACACAGGCTTTATCCGTTTCGCGGCGTCGTGTTCGACATCGATCCAGAGTTCGACAACACCGACGAATGGTGGGAGTCAATCCCCGCCGACGTGCGGCCGCGCAAGGACCAGCCGTTCTATCATCTGTTCGCCGAGAACGCGGAGACTGAATACATCGCCTACGTCTCCGAGCAGAACCTGTTGCCAGACACGTCGGACAAGCCGTTGCGCCATCCGCAGGTCAACGAAGTGTTCGTGCAAGACGACAGCGGCGCCTATCGCCCGCGCAATAGCCAACTGAATTAAGACGGATTACAAAAGCGAAAGGCGCGGCTGCAGCCGCGCCTTTGCAATTTCAATAACGCCGATGAATTATTGCTTTGGCGCCGGCGCCGCAGTTCCTGCCGGTTGTTGTGCCTCGAGCTTCTTGCGCGCCTCTTCGGCTTTCTTCTGCAGCTCTTCCTGCAATTTGCGTTGCTGTTCCTCGACCACCTTCGGGTCGGTCGGCGGGCCATCATAGGCCTTGGCGAAATCGTTGAGCGGCAGCGGCAGGCTGATCGGCGTGCCCTGCATGTTGATCGCCTGCAACACGATCTGCTGCCCCTTCTTCATCTTGGCGATCATGTCGTCGGTGACCGGGTAGTCCGACATGCAGCCGACTGGGAAACAGATCTTGTAGGGCTCCTGCGCCGGCTGGCCCTGATCGATGATCATGCGAGTGCCGTGCTGCAATTGCATGCCGAGCGGAACCGTAACGCGCAGCACCTTGGGCTCGCCTTCCGGCTCGAACAGCTGGACGACCGCGACCGGCATGCCGTTTTCCAGGCGGCCGTCTTTGGTGAGGACGCAGACCTGTTTGTTGTTGGTTTCCGGGCCCTTGCCGCAAACTTTGATCCACGGCGAATACATGAGTTGCGGCGGCGCGGCGGCAGCCTGAGGAGCGGGTGCTGCCGGCGCGGGCGCAGCCGGCTTGGCCGGCTGTTTTTGCGCGGCAGGTTTGGCCGGCTTCGGCTGTTGCGCGAATGCGGGGCCTCCGGTGACCATCGCCGCTGCCAGCAGTCCCGTGGCGAATGAGGCGGTCAGCGCCCGTCCCCAGGGCCTGCCCGATGCGATCCGATAAACCATTGCAATTTGTCCTTTTTTCCCCGCACCGCCCGCGGCTTTGCGCGCAAACGAACGGTCGTCAATTCGCCTGGCTCTCTCCCCGCGAAATGGGGCGGGAGCGTGACTGTCGGGCTGCCTGATAGCCGATATTGGTCCTGCAATAAAGCCACGAATGTGCCGAAAATGCGGGGCCGCTCAGGGTCACGTCCCTGTGGTAAATTGCGCAAAACCGGAAACGAATCGCATTCGAGACCTGTCCGCGCCTCCCTTTACCGCCCACGCGCCGATGCAATGGCAGGCATCCCGGCGCACGCTGATGCTTGGCGCGCTCATCGCCGCCAGTGGACTCGCGCGGTCGCCGGCGCGGGCGGCCGATGCACACCACGCCATCGCGATGCACGGCGAGCCGGCCTGGGCGCCCAACTTCGACCATCCGACTTACGCCAATCCGGCGGCACCCAAGGGCGGCCAATTGGTGCAAGGCGTGCTGGGCACCTTCGACAGCCTCAATCCGTTCATCGTCATGGGTTTGCCGGCGGCCAATATCCGCAGCTACGCGATAGAGAGCCTGCTCGCGCGCGGCTACGACGAGCCGTTCACGCTTTACGGCCTGCTCGCCGACAGCGTGGAGACCGATGCCGCGCGCAGCTACGTCACCTTCACTCTCAATCCGGCGGCGCGGTTTGCCGACGGCAAACCGGTGACGCCCGGTGACGTGATATTCTCCTGGCAGTTACTGCGCGACAAAGGCCGGCCGAATTACCGCATCTATTACGCCAAGGTGGTCAAGGCGACGGCGACGGCCGAGCGCACCGTGCGCTTCGATTTGACCGACGCCGACGATCGCGAATTGCCGCTGATCCTCGGCCTGATGCCGGTGCTGGCCAGGCACGCGATCGATCCCACCACCTTCGAGCAGACGACGTTCAAGCCGCTGCTCGGCAGCGGACCTTACACCGTCAGCGCGGTCCGGCCGGGCGAAAGCGTCACCTTCACGCGCGACGCAAATTATTGGGGACGCGATCTGCCGATCAACCGCGGCCTCTGGAATTTCAAATCCATCCGCTTCGACTATTATCGCGACGGCAACACCCATTTCGAGGCCTTCAAGAAGGGCCTCTACGACGCGCGCAACGAAACCGATCCTGGCCGCTGGCGGACCGCCTACGATTTCCCTGCATTGCGCGACGGCCAAGTGGTGAAGGAGGAATTCCCCTACGGCCTGCCGAAAGGCATGGACGGCCTGGTGTTCAACACGCGCCGGCCGATCTTCGCCGATGTGCGCGTGCGTGAGGCGATCCTGCATTTGTTCGATTTCGAATGGATCAACCACACCTATTTCTTCGACCTCTACAAACGCACGGCGAGCTATTTCGACGGCTGCGATCTCTCGGCGCACGGCGTCGCCGCCGACGCGCGCGAACGCGCGCTGCTGGCCCCGTTTCCCGGCGTCGTGCGCGCCGACATCATGGATGGCACATGGGCGCCGCCGGTCACCGATGGCTCTGGCCGCGACCGCGCCGGACTGCGCAAGGCCTTTGCGCTGTTCGCCGCGGCCGGCTACGCGCTCAAAGGCACGCAGCTGGTGCATACAGCGAGCAGCCGCCCGTTTGCCTTCGAAATCCTCACCACCACCCGCGACCAAGAGCGCGTGGCGCTTGCCTTCGTGCGCAGCCTCAAGCGCGCCGGCATCGACGCGCAGGTGCGCAGCGTCGACGCCACCCAGTTCGAACGCCGGCGCATCGGCTTCGATTTCGACATGATGCAATACCGCTGGGAGCAGTCGCTGTCGCCCGGCAATGAGCAGATGTTCTATTGGGGCTCGGCGGCGGCCGGTGAGGAAGGCAGCCGCAACTACATGGGCGTCAAGTCGAAAGCGGTCGACGCCATGATCGCCGCCATGCTCTCAGCCACCACGCGGGCTGACTTTGTCGCCGCGACCCGCGCGCTCGACCGCGTGCTGTTATCAGGTTTCTACGTGGTACCGCTCTATTTCCCGCCCAAACAATGGATAGCGCGCTGGACGCGAATCAAGCATCCCTCTCAGACCTCGTTGTTCGGCTATCTGCCGGAAACGTGGTGGCATGGGGACGCCAAATGATTTTGAGCGCCACGCAAAAGACCGACGGTAACCGCGCCACGCTCGACGACCTGTTCCGCCGCGCCGGCGTACGCCACGCCGACGCACTCGCGCTCGCCGATCCGCCCGATTGCGAAACCTTGACCGGCCGGTCGCCGCGCCGACTAACTTATGCCGAAGCCGACCGCGCCATATCGGCGCTGGCCACCAAACTGCGTTCGTTCGGGCTGCAGACCGACGCCGTGGTGGCCATTCAACTCGCCAACAGCGTGGACAGCATCATCGCCCTGCTCGGCGTCCTGCGCGCCGGCATGATCGCAGCGCTGGTGCCGCTGCTCTGGCGCATGCAGGATATCGTGCCCGCGCTTTCGCCCATCGGCGCCAAGGCGATCATCACGTCGTCGCGCATCGGCGCGCACGCGCAGGCCGACATCGCCATGCAAGTGGCGGCCGAACTGTTTCCGATCCGCTACGTCTGCGGTTTCGGCCAGAATCTGCCTGACGGCATCGTGCCGCTCGACGAGACTGGCGCTCCGGCAGCGGCCGAATTCTTCCAGCCGTCAGTGCGGCCGGGCGATGCCGCGGCCCATGTCGCCGTCGTGACTTTCGATGTCACGAGCGACGGCCTGGTGCCAGTCGCGCGCAGCCATCGCGAGCTGATCGCGGGCGGGCTCGCGGTGTTTCTGGAAGGCGGCCTTGCGCGCGATGCGACAATTCTGTCGGCGATCCCGATCGGATCGTTCGCCGGGCTCGCGCTCACGGTGCTGCCGTGGCTGCTTGCCGGCGGGACGTTGGCACTGCATCACGGCTTCGACCCGGCCGCGTTCGCCGAGCAGACCGCCGCGCACGGACCCGCCGTCGTGGTGCTGCCGGGCCCCGCGTTGACACCGCTCACCGATGCAGGACTGCTGGGCGGCCCGATCAAAACAATTCTCGGCCTTTGGCGCGCGCCCGAGCAACTCGCCGCCGACGCGCCCTGGCACCACGGCGCGGCGCTGGTGGACATCGCGAGTTTTGGTGAAATCGGTCTGCTGCCGGCCAAGCGAGGGCCCGACGGCCAGCCAGTCGCGATCCCGCACGGCGCGTTCGCCGTTCCGCGCGGCGCTCCGGACGCCGTCACTGTGGCAGAGACGGTGCGCAGCAAGACCGGCACCTTGGCGTTGCGCGGTCCAATGGTGCCGACGCAGCCGTTTCCGCCCAGCGGCGAGCAGAGCAAAGAAGACCGGGACGCGGCGGCAGGTTATTTCGATACCGGCTTTGCCTGCCGGATTGCGCGCGCCAACCGCACCCTTGTGATCACCGCGCCGCCCGCGGGCATCGCCACGTCGGGCTTCTATCGCTTCCGCCAGAGCGCGGTCGATGACGTGGTTGCGGCCGCCGACGCCGAGGCCGTCATTGTCGCGCTGCCGGACGCCCTGCTCGGCCAGCGCCTCGCCGGCAGCGCGCGCGAGGCCGCGGCGATCGTGGCCGCATTGGAAGCGCGCGGCGTCAATGCCCTGATCGCCGGCGCATTCCGCCCGCGCGGCATGGCTGCTTGATCTCGGTAATTCTATTGACGCACCTGCCGCGTCAACGGCGGCCGGGTGGTTGCCGCCAAGCGAACGCGGGCATAGCTTCTCCCTAGTCGTCATTCCAGGACGGCCCGTCAGGGCCGGACCCGGAATCCAGATATAGGTTCCTTTGCTACTGTCTGGATTCCGGGTTCGCTCGCTCCGCTCGCGCCCCGGAATGACAAAATTCGAGGAGCCAGTCATGTCTCAGCAACAGCCCGTCCGCATCGACGTCGTTTCCGACGTAGTCTGTCCGTGGTGCTTCATCGGCAAGCACCGCCTGGAAAAGGCGCTCGCGCTGACGCCTGGCATTCCGGTCGAGGTGCACTGGCGCCCGTATTTCCTCAACGACTGGATCCCGCGCGGAGGCATGGCGCGCGAGCAATATCTCACCACCAAATTCGGCTCGCCCGAGCGCTACAAAGGCATCGCCCAGCGCGTCGGCGCCGCAGCGGCGGAAGAAGGACTGGTTTACGCGGCCGACAAGATGAAGCGGCAGCCCAACACGCTCGACTGCCACCGGCTGATCCGCTGGGCGGAAGGCATCGGCAAGGCGGCCGAGATGAAGCAGCGTTTGATGGACCTCTATTTCACCGAGGGCGCCGATCTCACCAACCACGCCGTGCTGGTGCAGGCAGCCAGCGACGTCGGCCTCGACCCTGAAGACATGCGCGCCGCGCTCGACAGCGACAAGGACGTCGCCGAGGTCGAACAAGAGGCGCTATCGGCCAAGGAGGCCGGCATCGAGGGCGTGCCCTGCTTCATCTTCGGCGGCAAGTTCGCGGTGTCGGGCGCGCAGTCGCCGGAATATCTCGCCGAGGCCATCGCGCGCGCGGCCGAGGCGCAGCAGGCGGCGGAGTAGATGACGCCTCAACCGCATCCGTTCATTCCCGCATAAGCGGGAATCTAGTTCTTCAAGCCGTAAATCAGAATGTGTTGCCCTGGGTCCCCGCTTTCGCGGGGACGAACGGATTTTTTACGCCGCCTTGGCCTGCTCGGCGATCGAGGCGAGCTTACGCAGAATGGCCGCGGTGCCTTTGAGCCGATCGTCCGGCTTCTCCCAGTCGTTGAAGAACACGAGCTGCTGGTTCTTAGCGTCTTTCGGATCGGCGCGCATGCGCACGGACGATCCTTGCTCGCGGATGAAGGCGATCAGCCCTTCCGGATTGGCGAAGATGTTGTCGCGGAACGACAGCACCACGCCCTTCGGCCCGGCCTCGAGCTTCTCGACATTGGCGCGCCGGCATAGCGCCTTGATCGCCACCACCTGCAGCAAATGCTCGACTTCACCCGGCAGCGGCCCGAAGCGGTCGACCAATTCCGCCGCAAAACTGTCGATGTCGCGTTCGTCCTCGATTTCGGCCAGCCGTCGGTAGAGCGCGAGCCGCACCGAAAGGTCCGTGACATAATCTTCCGGAATGAGCAGCGCGGTGCCGATGGTGATCGACGGCGACCAGCGGTCGGCAACCGGCGCGCTGATGCCGGCCTTGAGGCTCAGCACCGCCTCCTCCAGCATCTGCTGGTAAAGCTCGAAACCAACCTCCTTGATGTGGCCGGACTGCTCGTCGCCCAAGAGATTGCCGGCGCCGCGGATGTCGAGATCGTGCGAGGCGAGCTGGAAGCCGGCGCCGAGCGTGTCGAGCGATTGCAGCACCTTGAGCCGCCGCTCCGCTTGCGCGGTGATCTTCTGCTGCGCCGGCAGCGTGAGCAACGCATAGGCGCGCAGCTTAGCGCGCCCCACCCGGCCGCGCAGCTGGTACAGTTGCGCCAGTCCGAACCGGTCGGCGCGATGCACGATCAAGGTGTTGGCGGTCGGAATGTCGAGGCCGGATTCGATGATGGTGGTCGACAGCAGCACATCGTATTTGCCGTCGTAGAACGCCGTCATGATGTCGTCGAGCACGGTCGGCGGCATCTGTCCATGCGCGACCGTCACGCGCACCTCCGGCACGTTCTTGTCGAGGAAATCCTTCGCGCCGGCGAGGTCCTCGATGCGCGGGCAGACATAGAAGGCCTGGCCGCCGCGGTATTTCTCGCGCAGCAGCGCTTCGCGCACGGTAATCGGATCGAACGGCGACACGAAAGTGCGCACCGCCAGCCGGTCGACCGGCGGTGAGGCGATGATCGACAGATCGCGCACGCCGGTAAGCGCCAATTGCAGCGTGCGCGGGATCGGCGTCGCGGTGAGCGTGAGGACGTGCACTTCCGAGCGCAGCGTCTTGAGCTTCTCCTTATGCGCCACGCCAAAGTGCTGCTCCTCGTCCACCACCAAGAGCGCAAGATCCTTGAAGGCGATGCCCTTGCCGAGCAGCGCATGGGTGCCGATGACGATGTCGATGTTGCCGGAGGCCAGGCCCCCCTTGACCTTGCTCAGTTCCGCCGCCGGCACCAGCCGCGAAGCCTGCGCCACATTCACCGGAAAGCCGCGGAAGCGTTCGGAGAAAGTCTTGAAGTGCTGCCGCGCCAGCAGCGTCGTCGGTACCACCACCGCCACCTGCTTGCCGTTGATGGCGGCGATGAAAGCCGCGCGCAGCGCCACTTCCGTTTTGCCAAAACCGACATCGCCGCAGACCAGCCGATCCATCGGACGGCCGGAATTCAAGTCCTTGATGGTGGCGTCGATGGCGGAAAGCTGGTCGTCGGTCTCTTCGTAGGGGAAGCCGGCGCAGAATTCGTCATAGGCGCCCGGCCCGACGGAAAAGCGCGGCGCTTCGCGCGTCAGCCGTTCGGCCGCGACCTTGATCAGTTCGCCGGCGATCTCACGGATGCGGCTCTTCATGCGCGCCTTGCGCGCCTGCCAGTTGCCGCCGCCGAGGCGGTCGAGATCGACGTTGGCCTGCTCGGCGCCGTAGCGCGACAGCAGGTCGACGTTCTCGACCGGCAGATAGAGCTTGGCGCCTTCGGCGTAATGGATTTCCAGGCAATCGTGCGGCGCGCCGGCGGCGTGGATCGGCTGCAGCCCGGCAAAGCGCCCGATGCCGTGATCGACGTGCACGACCAGATCGCCAGGCGCGAGGCTGGTCGCCTCGGCAATGAAATTGTCGGCACGGCGCATGGCGCGGCGCGGCCGCACAAGTCTGTCGCCGAGAATATCCTGTTCGCTGATGATGGCCGTGTCGGCAGTCTCGAAGCCGGATTCGACACCAAGCACGGCCAGCGCCACCGCCGGCTTGGGCAAGCTCAAAGCCTCGGGCCACGATGCGACAGGCTTGAGATTGAGTAGTTTGTGGTCGGCGAGCACGTGGCTCATGCGCTCGCGCGCGCCCTCGCTCCACAGCGCGATGGCCACCCGCTTGCCCGCGGACTGCAAGGACAGCACGTGTTGGGTGACTTCCTCGAACACGTTGCTATTAGGCGCGGCACGCTCGGCGGTGAAATTGTGGCCGCCGCGCGCGCCGACATCGATCGCGCGCGTATCGGGCACCGCGAAGGGCGTCAGTTTGGCCAGCGCCGCAGCGGCGAGCCGGCCTTTCCATTCCGCTTCGCCAAGATAAAGCCGATCCGCCGGCAGCGACTTGTACGGCGGCGTTACGCCGTCCTTCAGCGCGTCGCGCCGCGCATCGTAATAATCGGACACTTGCGTGAAACGTTCATGCGCCGCGTCTTCCGCCAGGTGCTCGAGCGCCAGCGGTGTGCCGGGCAGAAAATCGAACAGCGTCTCTAGCGAATTATGGAACAGCGGCAGCCAGTGTTCCATGCCCGGATAGCGGCGGCCCTCGCTCACCGCTTCGTACAGAAGATCGTCCGGCGTGGCGGCGCCGAACTCTTTGACATAGCCGGTGCGGAAGCGGCGGATGGTTTCGGTGATCAACTGGAATTCTGACACCGGCACCAGGTCGAGCCCGCGCAATTCCGTTTCGCTGCGTTGCGTTTGCGCGTCGAAGGCGCGGATGGTCTCCAGCGCGTCGCCGAAAAAATCGAGCCGCACTGGCACGTCCAGGCCGGGCGGAAACAGATCGAGGATGCCGCCGCGCACTGCGTAGTCGCCCGGCTCGCGCACAGTCGAGGCGCGCGTGAAGCCGTTGAGCTCGAGCCAGGTGACGATGCTCGCCATGCCGATGACGTTGCCCGGCGCGACCGACAGCGCGTGCGTCGCGACGAACTCGCGCGCCGGCACGCGCTGCAACGCGGCGTTGACAGTCGTGAGCAGCACCGATGGCTTGTCGCGGCCTTTGACACGGGCGAGACGCGACAGCGCCGTCATGCGCTGCGCCACCACCGACGCGTTGGGTGACACCCGGTCGTAAGGCAGACAATCCCAGGCCGGGAATTCCATGGTCAGTATTTCGGGTCCGAAGAACGCCAGCGCCCGCGACAAGGCGGCCATGCGCTGGCCGTCGCGGCAGATTACGGCAAGCGAGATCGCCGGCGCATCGGGGCGCGCCGCGATGGCGCGCGCGAGATCCGCCAGCACCAGCCCTTCGGCGCCGTCGGCGACTTGCGCCAGCGTGAGCGGCTCACCCGCCTGCAGCAATTCGGCGGGCGACTTAGCTATGGCCATGGCTGAGATGGAATTCGCGCATGCGGCGGAACAAAGCGGTATCGAACTCGGGTGGCGCCGCTTGCGCGCCATTGACCCAGGTGAAAATCCGCTGGTCGGGGATTTCGAGCCAGCGCTCGTACTCGTCGAGTTCGGTGTCGCTCAATTTGGCGATATGGGCGTCGGCGAAGCGGCCGAGCACCAGGTCCATCTCGCGGATGCCGCGATGCCAGGAGCGGAACAGCAGGCGCCGCCGGCGCGGATCCAGTCCTTCGCTCGAAATCTGCGTTCCGGTCATCATATCCCTCCAACGCCAAAAACCCGGACGGGGCCGGGCGGGGCTTATATAGAGGGCTTGAGGACTGCTGTCAGCGTTTGCTTTGCACAGCCCAGCATTGCGTCCGCCGGACGCGCAAGCCAGCATGCGCTCGATGCGTCCGCTCGTGCTCAGCCCCCTGTTCGCCTCGCTCACCAGCCTGCCCGGCGTCGGGCCGAAGCTGGAAAAGCTCTACGCCCGGTTGCTCGACCGCGAGGCGCCGCGCGTTGTCGATCTGCTGTTTCACCTGCCCTCCGGCGTTATCGACCGCCGCGCGCGGCCGAAACTCAATGAAGTGCAGGCGGGCCAGGTGGTCACCGTCGCGGTTACCGTCGACGAACACCGGCCGCCGCCGCGCAACCGCCCGCGCGCGCCCTACCGCATCGTCACCAGCGACGACACGGGACAGACGCTGACGCTGACCTATTTCAACGCTCGCGAGGATTATCTGCGCAAGCTTTTGCCCGAGGACGAGACGCGTTACGTCTCCGGCACCGCCGAACTTTACGACAATACGCTGCAGATGGTGCATCCCGACCGCGTGGTCGACGAACAAGGCTTCGCCAATTTGCCGCTGGTCGAGCCGGTCTATCCGCTGACCGAGGGCCTCGCGCTCGGCAATGTGCGGCGCGCGATGGACGGCGCGCTTGCCCGCCTGCCCGATCTGGCGGAATGGCAGGACGAGGCATGGATCGCGCGCGAGCGCTTTCCCGCCTTCGCTGCCGCGCTGCGCCATCTGCACCGCCCGGCCGAGCCGCACGACATCGCGCCGGAGAGTGCGTCCTGGACGCGGCTCGCCTACGACGAACTGCTTGCCGGCCAGCTCGCGCTCGCACTCGTTCGCGCGCACATGCGCCGGCAGGCCGGCCGCGGTTCGGCCAGCGAAGGCCGCCTGCGCGCGCACGTCATGAAGGCGCTGCCTTACGCGCTGACCCATTCGCAGCAGAAGGCGGTCGATGACATCGTCGCCGATCTCGCCCGCCCGCAACGCATGCTGCGTTTGCTGCAAGGCGATGTCGGCTCCGGCAAGACCGTGGTGGCGCTGATCGCCGCGGCTTCGGTGATCGAAGCGGGGCACCAGGCCGCCTTCATGGCGCCGACCGAAATCCTCGCCCGCCAGCATCTGAAGACCATCGCACCGCTGGCGGAGGCCGCCGGCTTGCGCGTTGCCATTCTCACGGCGCGCGAGCGCGGCGGCGAGCGCGAAAGCATTCTCGATCGTCTCACGCTGGGCGACATCGACCTGTTGATCGGCACCCACGCGCTCTTTCAGGAAGACGTCGCGTTCCACGATCTCGCGCTCGCTATCGTCGACGAGCAGCACCGCTTCGGCGTGCATCAGCGGCTAGCGCTGGCGCAGAAGGGAGAAGCGGTCGACGTGCTGGTGCTAACGGCGACGCCGATCCCGCGCACTCTGGTGCTGACGTTCTTCGGCGACATGGATGTGTCCGAGTTGCGGGAAAAGCTGCCCGGCCGCCAGCCGATCGACACCCGCGCCATTCCGCTCACGCGCATCGAGGAGGTCGAGGAGGCAGTCGGCCGCGCAATGAGCGACGGCCAGCGCGCCTATTGGGTCTGCCCGCTGATCGAGGAATCCGAAAAGATCGATCTCGCGGCCGCGCAGGAGCGCTTCGACGAGTTGCGCAAGCGTTTCGGCAAAAAGGTCGATCTGGTGCATGGCCGCATGAAGGGCACAGAGAAAGACGCCGCCATGGCGCGCTTTGCCGCCGGCGAGACGCAGTTGCTGGTCGCCACCACGGTGATTGAGGTCGGCATTGACGTGCCGGAAGCGACCATCATGGTGATCGAGCACGCCGAGCGTTTCGGCCTGGCGCAAATCCACCAGCTTCGCGGGCGTGTCGGTCGCGGCACCGGCCACTCGACCTGCCTGTTGCTCTACAGAGCCCCGCTCGGCGAAACCGCCAAGGCGCGGCTCGCCGTGCTGCGCGAGACGGAAGACGGCTTTCGCATTGCCGAAGAAGACTTGCGACTGCGCGGCGAAGGCGACGTGCTCGGCACGCGGCAGAGCGGCCTGCCCGGCTTCCGCATCGCGCGCATCGAGACGCATGGCAAATATCTCGGCGCCGCGCGCGACGATGCGGCGCTCATCCTGTCGCGCGATCCAACTTTGCAGGACGCGCGCGGCCAGGCGCTGCGCCATTTGCTCTATTTGTTCGGCAAGGACGAGGCGATCAAGCTGATCAGGTCGGGCTAGCGACCTACTCCACCGCTTCCGTCTTCTTCGCCGCCTGCGCCGTGCGCGCGGTGGCGGCGAGCGCCGCGAGATTTTTCTGCGCGCCCTCGCCGCTGTCGGGCTGCACCATGCCGGCCGAGATCAGCAGCGTCATGGCGTTCTCCACCGAGATGTCGAGCACGACGAGATCTTTGCGCTTCACATAGAAGAAGAAGCCAGTGGTCGGGTTAGGTGTGCAGGGCAGGAACGCGGAGACATGGTCGCCTTCCGGCAGCTTCTCCTCGAGATCGCCGCTCGGCGGCTGGGACAGGAACACCAGCGACCACATGCCGGGCGCCGGAAACTCAACGAGCGCCACCTGCCGGAAGCTCGAGCCGGTCTTGGAGAACAGCGTCTCGAAAATCTGCTTCATGGTTTTGTAGATCGGCCGCACGATCGGCATGCGGTTGAGCAGGCCCTCGCCCAGCTCCACCAGCGAACGGCCGACCAAATTGGCGGTGAGGAAGCCGAGCAGCGTCAGCGCGACGATGGCGATCACCAGGCCCGTGCCGGGGATCGGCCACGGCAGATAAGTCTCCGGCCGGTACGTCGGCGGGATGAACGGCGTCACGAAGCTGTCGACCCAATTGATGAACGACCAGATCAACCAGACGGTGACCGCCAGCGGCCCGGCGACCACCAGGCCGGTGAGGAAATAATTGCGGATGCGGCCGGCAAGGCTGGTCTGCGGCGCCACACTGGCTGCCGGCGCGTCACGCAATTTCGGGTCGAAATCGGCCATGGCTCAGCAACTTTGCCTATTGTGCATGATCTTATCCGAAAACCGGTGCCCACTTTTCGGGGTCATGCGCATATTATTCCACCGTGACCGATTTCGCGAGGTTGCGCGGCTGGTCGACGTCGGTGCCGATAACCGCCGCTGTGTGATAGGCGATCAGCTGGACCGGAATGGCATAGACCAGCGGCGTCACGGTCGAGGCCATATCCGGCAGGACGATGATATCGGTCGAATCGATGGGGGCTTCCTTGGCGCCCTTGGGGTCGGTGACCAGGATGATCTTGCCGCCGCGCGCCGCGACCTCCTGCATGTTAGACACGGTCTTCTCGAACACGCGGTCGAACGGCGCGAGCACGATCACCGGCATGGTCTCGTCGATCAGCGCGATCGGCCCGTGCTTCAACTCGCCGGCGGCATAGCCTTCGGCGTGGATGTAGGAGATCTCCTTGAGCTTGAGCGCACCTTCGAGCGCGATCGGGAAGCTGGTGCCGCGGCCGAGATAGAGCACGTCGCGCACCTTGGCGAGCCCCTCGGCGAGCTTCTCGATCTGCGGCTCGAGCGCCAGCGCCTCCGCCATCAGACGCGGCACCCCGATCAGCGCCCGCACCAGGTTCTGCTCGTCTTCCGCCGACAATTCGCCGCGCGCGCGGCCGGCGGCGAGCGCCAGGCACGCCAGCACGGCCAATTGGCAAGTGAAGGCCTTGGTCGAGGCGACGCCGATCTCCGGCCCAGCGAGCGTCGGCATCACCACGTCGCTTTCGCGCGCGATGGTCGATGTCGGCACGTTTACCACGGACAAGACGTGCTGCTTGTGCTCCTTAGCGTAACGCAGCGTCGCCAGCGTGTCCGCCGTTTCGCCCGACTGCGAGATGAAGATGGCGAGATCGCCTTTTTCAAGCGGCGCCTCGCGGTAGCGGAATTCAGACGCAATATCGATCTCCACCGGCAGCTTGGCGAAGCGTTCGAACCAGTATTTGGCCACCAGCCCGGCATAAAAAGCGGTGCCGCAAGCCGACAGCGACAGCCGTTTGATTTTCTTCCAGTCGAACGGCAATTTTCCCGGCAAGACAACCTTTTCAGTCGTCATGTCGATGTAATGAGCGAGCGTATGGCCGACCACTTCCGGCTGCTCGTGGATTTCCTTGGCCATGAAGTGCTTGTGGTTGCCCTTGTCCACGAGCTGCGCGGAGGCCGTGGATTTGAGTACCGCCCGCTCGACTTTGCGGCCCTGCTCGTCATGCACCTCGACGCCCTTGTGCGTCATCACCGCCCAGTCGCCGTCTTCCAAATAGCTGATGGTGTCGGTGAACGGCGCCAATGCGATGGCGTCCGAGCCGAGATACATTTCCCCGTTGCCGTAACCAATGGCGAGCGGCGAGCCTTTGCGCGCGCCGATCATCAAGTCGTCCTCGCCGGCGAACAGGAAGGCAAGCGCGAAAGCGCCGCGCAATTGCTTGAGCGCGACGGCGACCGCTTCAACCGGCTTCTTGCCCTTCTTCATCTCGTCGGTGACGAGGTGGGCGACCACTTCGGTGTCGGTTTCGCTGTTGAATTTCGAACCGTTCTTGGCAAGGCGCTCCCGCAGCTCGCGGAAATTCTCGATGATGCCATTATGGGCGACCGCAACGCGGTCGGTGGCGTGCGGATGCGCGTTGCTCTCGGTCGGCTTGCCGTGCGTCGCCCAACGGGTGTGGCCGATGCCGATATTGCCGGCGAGCGGCTCCTTCGCCAGGCGCTTTTCCAGCGCGGCGAGCTTGCCCTCGGCGCGCCGGCGGCCGAGCGCGCCATGATCCAAGGTGGCAACACCGGCGGAGTCATAGCCACGGTACTCGAGGCGTTTGAGCGCCTCGATCAGATGGCCGGCAACCGGCTCGCGTCCAATGATTCCGACGATCCCGCACATCCGTTTGGATGGCCCCTATCCCTGCGATCCTGGTTTAACCGGCACCGCCAAACATATGGAAATCAAAACGCATTTCGCCATATGACAGCGGCGGATGCGGCCTGAAGGCCTATTTCTTGGGCTTTTTCTCTTTCTTCTTGCCCAAGCTCTTGAGCGCCCGCAAGCGTTTAGCCCAGCCAGCCTTAACGGTCTGCTCCCCGCGCGCGATGGCCAGCGCGTCATCGGGCACGTTCTTAGTCACCACCGAGCCGGAGCCGATATAGGCGCCGGCGCCGATCTTGACCGGCGCCACCAGCGCCGAATTGGAGCCGATGAAGGCGCCCTTGCCGATGTCGGTACGATGCTTGGCGACGCCGTCGTAATTGCAGGTGATGGTGCCGGCGCCGATATTGGCACCCGCGCCGACCCGCGCGTCGCCGATATAGCTGAGGTGATTGGCTTTCGCGCCGGCCTCGATCTTGGCCTCCTTCACCTCGACGAAATTGCCGATATGCACGTCCGGCCCAAGATCGGCCCCAGGCCGCAGCCGCGCGAAGGGTCCGACACGCGCATCCTTGCCGACATGCGCCCCTTCCAGATGGGAAAACGCGCGGATCAGCGCGCCATCATCGACCGTGACGCCGGGGCCGAACACCACATTCGGCTCGATGGTGACGTCCTTGCCGAATTTGGTGTCGGCCGACAGAAACACCGTCTCCGGCGCGATCAAGGTGACGCCGGCTTCGAGCGCTGCGGCGCGCAGGCGCTGCTGCAATACGCCCTCGGTTTCGGCGAGCTGCGCCTTGGTATTGATGCCGCGCATATCATCTTCCCCGGTTTCGATCGCGACCGCCTTCAAGCCCATATCGTGGGCAATGGCAACCGCGTCGGTGAGATAGAATTCGCCTTTGCTGTTCTTATTGTCGACGCGGTCTAGGATCTTGAGCGCCGTTTCGCCGGCAAGCGCCATCAAGCCGCCATTGCATAAGGTAATCGTTCGCTGTTCTGCAGTCGCGTCGCGCTCCTCGCGGATTGCCAGCAGTTCGTCGCCGCGTGTGATCAGACGCCCGTAGCCGGCGGGATTTTCCGGCCGAAAACCCAGCACCGCGACGGCGGCGCCCCGTCCCAAGGCCGCGCGAAGGTCGCGCAGCGTCTGCGGCCGCACCAACGGCGTATCGCCGAACATCACCAGGATATGGTCGGGCCGCCGCGCGACTGCTTTACGTGCCGAGAGCACCGCATGCGCGGTGCCGCGCCGCTGCGCCTGTTCGAAGATTTCGGCGTCGGGCGCGAGCGCACGCGCTTCCGCGGCAACCGCCTCGTGGTCCGGTCCGACCACCACGGCGATATCGCCGCCACCCGCCTGTTTCGCCGCGGTGAGCACATGCGCGAGCAGCGTGCGTCCACCGATCGTATGCAGCGCCTTCGGCATGGCGGAGCGCATACGGGTGCCCTCGCCGGCCGCCAGCACAATCGCAAGGCACGTTCGTCGTTGTGTCTTTTTTCCACTCACGAGGTTGCCACCATGGGGCCTTGTCGATACATCCAGCCGGCCGTCGCGGTCCGGCTTCGCTGCTTACCCTTCGCACTAAGCAATGAAAGCCAGCTTTGCCGCATTCTGCTAACGTTTTCAATGATGTGATTCGCCCCCGCAGAGGCTGCCCATGGCGAACGAGATCACGCCGCTGGAACCCGATTCGTCTAGTTTCTTCAAACGCCTTCGCCGGCACGCCCTTTGGCGGCTGTTCGGATGGGGCAGCGCCGCATGCCTCGCGCTTGCTGCCGTCGCCCTCACCAGCCAAACGGAAGCCGGCGGCAAACGGCTGCGGCTTGCATTCGCCGCTCCCGGCGCGCCCGTACAGGTGATCACCAGGTTTTCGCCGCGCACGGCCGAGGTCGAAGCCGAGACCGAACGCCTCACCGGCCAACTGCACGACCTGACCGCCGACCGCGACCGGCTGACCGCGCGAATTGCCTCGCTCGAGCACAGTCTCGAGGACATGACCGGCTCGATTAGGCGCCAGAGCGAGCAGATCGCCGCGGCGCGCGCCGCCAATGTTCCGCCGCCAGCACCGAGCGCGCCAGCGACCACACCGGTGGTGATCCTCAAAACGACGCCGTCGTCCGGTCCAGCCAACTTGCCCTGGTTTGTAGCGATGCGAACGCCGCAAGCGGCGGAACCTCCTGTGCCGCCCGAAGCGGTGGACGCCATCACCGGGCCGGTCCCGTTACCGCCGGTCCGTATCGCCGCCGTGTCGGCGAACCAGCCGCCGCCGGACAAAGATGAGTTCGCCATCGATCTCGGGGCGGCCGCCAATATTGAAGCCTTGCGGAGCCACTGGACGGGCTTGCAGGCCAAATACGCGCCGTTGCTGAAGGGCCTGCATCCGGTCGTGTCGCAGCACTTGAAGCTTCCGGCGGGTTACACGTATCGGCTGCTGGCAGGGCCGCTGCCGAGCGCTGAGGATGCGGCGCGCCTCTGCTCTCGTTTCGCCGGCCTGCGCACCGGCTGTCATCCCGCCAAGTTCACGGGCACCCAACTGGCCGAGCATTGATTGTCGGCGCGCCGCTTGAGGGGCATAATCCTGACACTTCGTAAGGCGCCCTCATGAAATTGTTCCTGCCGAGTGCCCGCGCGACCAATTATCTTTTGATCGTCGGTTTTTGCTCGCTCGGCTATGCACTCTACATCCGCTATCTGGCGATCGAGCAGGTCAATGTCGGCCTGGCCTGTGCCGCGGGGCTCGACACCTGGCTGTGTTTTTCGCGCCGCATCGCCATCGCGCTCTACGACAACACTGTATTCGGCCGGGCCGCGCTCGCCGTCGCCGCGCTCAACCTGCTGCGGCCGTCGCTGGTTTTATTCGGCTTGGCGCTCGCCATCGCCTGCTTCGGAATCGTGCTCTACAACATCCAGCTATCGGCGCTTGCCTTCGGATTGCTGGCGCTCAGCTTTGCGCGTCGCGCACCCGAACCAGAGTGAAGGCCAGCAATGCGAGGGCGCCGCACAGCCAAAGCGATTGCCAGTTGGCGAAACCTTCATTGAGCACGATATAGGGCACTGACAACCCAAGCATGGACGCACCCAAAAGCTCGGCCGCGCCACGCGCGCCGGACGGCCGCGGCATCGTCATACTGTGCATGAAAAACGGCGCCGCCGCCGCGGTCAACGGCGCGAACGGAAAATCCCGATAGCGCGGATCAAACACCAAGCCGAACGCGGCCAAGATCGCGAGCAGCACGGTCGCGATCATCAGCGCGCCGATGAGCCGCGCCAGCGGCTCGCCGACACGCTCGGCGGCGGGACCGAGCAGGCGCGAAAACCGCGGCGGCGCCACACCCCGCATCGCCGCCGCGCTAATGCTTGGCGGCACCAGCAGCGCAACGGCAACGTAGGCAAGCGATCGCAACCAACCGCCGAAGCCCAAGGATTCAACGGGCACATTGGCGATGCTCCAGCCGATCAACGCGCCGCCAGCAATTGCGTTTACCGCCACCGCCAGCCAAAGCCTATGCGGCGCCTCGCGCCGCGCGGCGAAGGCGGCGCCGAACACGAAAAGCGCGAACAGAATTCCGCCTGCCGCCTGCCACCGCCACAGCGGATGATCGGAAACCGCTTCACCCCAAACGAATTTGGGCGCGCGGCTGGCGTCATCGAGCACACCCCAATGGCCGCCGACGGTGCCCTCGAGCGCGCGCTTCCACGGCTCGTCAAATGCCTCGATGACGTTGACGCGGAAATTGTCGCGTTTGCTCAGCGCCAGCACATCCTGGATGACGCGCGCCTCGTTCGCCGGCGACGGCAGCGCGCCCTCGCGCATGCGCCCCGCGCTCGGCCAGCCGACCTCGCCGATGATCACTTCCTTGCCGGGAAAGGCAGCCACCACCCGGCGGCGGATCGAGTCAACATGGGCGGCGGCATCGCGCGCCGCGATGGGGAAGTCCTCCCAATAAGGCAGGATATGGATGGTGATGAAATCGACCGCGGAGGCGACGTCGCGATTGCGCAACCAGTACTCCCACACGTCGGCATAAGTCACCGGCACTTTCACCCGCGCCTTCACCGCGCGGATGGTGGCGGCGAGATCCTCCGGCGACATTTCGCCGCGCAACAGCACCTCATTGCCGACCACTGCCGCGCGGATCGTGTCGGGATAACGATTGGCGAGCGCCACCGCGGTTTCGATCTGCTGGCGGTTCTTGTCGGCATGGCCGGAGAGCCAGAGCCCCTGCAGCACCTTGAGGCCGTGGCGGGCGGCAATCCCGGCGATCTGGTCCTGTCCGAACTCGGTCGAATAGGTGCGGACGCAATCGCTGATCTTGGCCAAGCGGGCCAGATCGTTCTCGATCTGAGCGGCGGAAATCTGCGTCCTGCCATCGAGCGGCGTCTGCCCGCCGCGGAACGGCGAATAGGATAGGCAGTAGAGTTTTTCGCCGACCCCAAGCGGGGATTGCGGCATCGGCACCGCCGCGCCAAGCCAGACCCAAAACCCCGCGATGACCGACGCCGACAAAGCGAGACAGGCTAGACCAAGGCGCATCGGCTTGAATCCGTTCCGGCAGGACGAACGACCGGACCGGCTTATAGCGGGGCTTTGCCGCTGCCAAGCCACGGTCTTAACGACGACGCGCGGAGATGCTGGACAAAAGCGGGCCGTTCGGGCCAAGTCGTGCGCCGGGGAAACTCCGTCCAAGACGGCAGTTTGGGTCGAGCGTGCGTATCTTCAAGACAACGATCGCCGGAGCGGCCGGCATAAAGCGCCGCAATCGTGTCCCAATCCGGTCCCATAGCAGACCGGACATCGGGCGGGCGGCCTTCATCAAAACCGGCGGGACTATGCCGTTCATCTCGTTCTTGCGTCTATTCCGTGCTGCGCTGTGCGTCGTGGCCCTGAGTTTTAGCGCGACCGCGTCTATCGCCCAGAGCGGTAGCCCCAAACCGCCAGAACAGAGGCCGGCCGCCGATACCGCCAAAGACGGCCAGAAAAGCATCGACGAGATTGCCGAGGCGGCGCGCGTCCTCACCGGCCCGGCCGGCAACCCGGAATGCGTCTGGCTCGGCCGCCGCGTGGTCAGTCTCCTCTGGCGCGACGACCTCGATACTGCCTTCCGCCACCTCGACCTCTACGACCGGTTCGGCTGCCCGAGTTCGCATATTCAGGCCACTTTCCGCTGCGTGGTACGCCAGGGTCACATCGATCCCAAAGCCCAAGACAGCCTCAACGGCCGGGTGCACGCCTGTTGGCTCAATCCGGGTCTTGCCCCGACGCCTGCGGCGGTCGTCCAGCCGCCCGCTTCAGCCGGAACCGGTTCGCACTGACCGAGTTGATTTGGCGCAACTGAAAATTTCTTCGTGTTGCTATGCGTCCGTCAAGGAATTGCCATGTCTGCTATTTACTTGAAAAGACACCTAATGCCGATCTATGCTGCGTTGCCGCAGAAACAGCATCGGCTGAGCCCAGGGGACGGGCTCAAGGGTCTGAAATCCCGCCCCATTTGGTTGTAAGTCAATGCGCTCCGTCGCTGCCGTGATCGCCCTCGTGGCGTGCGTGCAAGCCGGATTGTGGGCTCTTGCGTCACGCCAGACGAGCGCTCCCGATTTCGATGGCCAACTCGCCAGCGTCTCCTACGCGCCGTTTGGCGGCGCCGCCCACCCCGATTCCGGTACCCAGGCGCAAGCCGCTCAAATACGCGCCGACCTCCAGATGCTCGCGCCGATGACGCGGGCCATCCGTACCTATTCGTCCACCGGGGGGGTCGAACTGGTGCCCGGCATCGCCCAGGAATTCGGCCTGCGGGTCACGGTCGGCGCCTGGATCGACAAGAATAAGGATCGAAATGATCGCGAAATCGCTTCGGTGATCGACCTTGCCAAGCGTCACAGCAACGTCAACGGCATCATCGTCGGCAACGAAACCATCTACCGGGGCGATCAGACCGTTCCCGAACTGATCAAGAAAATTCAGCAGGTCAAGCGTTCGACCAACGTGCCCGTCACCACCGGCGAAATCTGGAACGTGTGGATCGAGCATCCGGAGTTAGTGTCGCAAGTCGATTACATTGCCGCGCACATTCTGCCCTATTGGGAAGGCTTCTCGGCCAAGCAGACGGTCGACCAGGCGATCCTGATCTACGACAAGCTGCGGGCGGCCTATCCCGGCAAGCGCATCGTCATCGCCGAGTTCGGCTGGCCGAGCGCGGGATACAACATGCACAACGCCGTTCCGGGACGCGTCGAGCAGGCTACCGTGTTGCGCGACTTCGTCACCCGCGCCGAGGCCTACGGCATCGATTACAACATCGTCGAAGCGATCGACCAGCCTTGGAAAACCAATGAAGGCGGCGTCGGTCCCTATTGGGGTCTGTTCGACGCCTCGCGTCAGCCGAAATTCGACTGGACCGGCCCCATCAGCGATCCCGATCACTGGAAGCTCGCCGGCCTCGCTTTGTTGGTCAGCTTGCTACTGTCGTTGCCGCTTTTGGCGATGAACGCCGTGACGCTCCGGCAAGCGGTCACGCTCGCCGCCGCCGCCAATGTGGTCGGCGCCTGGTCGGCCGCCGTGTTCGCCTTCTGGAACGGACATTACTTCGTTCCCGGCGCGGTCTTCGCGCTCGGTCTCGGCCTCCTCCTGCTGATCCCGCTGACTGTCATCGCGCTCGCGCGCATCGATGAACTCGCGGCGATCGCCTTCGGCCGCAAGCCGTTGCGGCTGATCGGGGCTCCTCCGCTCGCGCCCGATGCGGCGGCGCCGAAAGTGTCGATCCACATCCCGGCCTATAACGAGCCGCCGGAGATGCTCAAGCAGACGCTCGACGCTGTGGCGCGGCTCGATTACCCGAATTTCGAATGCGTGGTGGTGATCAACAACACGCCCGATCCGTCGTTGTGGCGGCCGATCGAGGATCACTGCCGTGAGCTTGGGGAACGTTTCAAGTTCGTCAATGCCGAAAATCTGCAAGGCTTCAAGGCCGGCGCACTGCGGCTTGCCATGGTGCACACGGCGGCCGACGCCGAGGTGCTCGGCGTCATCGACGCCGACTATGTCGTGCAGCCGGATTGGCTTGAAGATCTGGTGCCGCTGTTCGCCGATCCCACGATCGCGCTGGTGCAGGCGCCGCAGGATCACCGCGACGGCGAGCGCAGCGTCATGCACCATGCCATGAACGGCGAATATGCCGGATTCTTCGACATCGGCATGGTGCAGCGAAACGAAGTCAATGCCATCGTCGTGCACGGCACCATGTGCCTGATCCGCCGCTCCGCGCTCGAAGCCGCCGGCGGCTGGTCGAGCGATACGATTTGCGAGGACACCGATCTCGGCCTCACTTTGCTCGAACTCGGCTGGCGCGCGCATTACACCAATAAGCGTTACGGCTACGGCCTCCTGCCCGACAGCTTCGAGGCCTACAAGAAGCAACGCCACCGCTGGGCCTATGGCGGGTTCCAAATCCTCAAAAAGCATTGGCGCCGTTTCTTGCCCGGCGCCAGCCGCCTGAGCCGCGACCAGAAGCGCGAATTCGCGCTCGGCTGGCTCAATTGGCTCGGCGCCGAAAGCCTCGGCGTCGCCGTTGCGATCCTGAATATTGTCTGGGTGCCGTTCGTCGCCATTCTCGACATCGCCGTGCCCGACCGGATTCTGACCATCCCTATCCTCGCGAGTTTCATGGTCTCGCTGCTGCATTTCGTGACGCTGTACCGGCTGCGCGTGCGCACCAAGCCGGGCCAATTGCTGACCTCCGTCTTCGCCGCCATGTCGGTGCAATGGACGGTGGCGCGCGCGGTCAGCTTCGGCCTGATCAAGGATCATTTGCCCTTCGTGCGCACCGCCAAGGGCGGAATGCGGCGCTCGACCGATTTCCACGCGTTCTGGGAAGCGGTGCTGGCATGCCTGCTGATCCTCGGCGCGGCACTGCTTTACATGACCAACTACAAGGAAGTGCACGAGATCAACATCTTCGCCATCGTGCTGCTGGTGCAGAGCCTGCCGTTCATCGCGGCGGCGGGGCTGGCTGTCCTCGAGCGCACCCAGTTCAACGATTTCGCCACCTGGCGCGCGATCGAGACGCGCGCGCGCGAACTCGTCGCCCGGCGGCCGCAACCTGCGCCGGCGCCGGTTGTCACCGAGCGCCGCGAGATGGTGCCGTAATCCGGTCATTCCGGACGCCGCGAAGCGGCGATCCGGAATCCAGACATTTACACCGAATTTGTTTCTGGATTCCGGGTTCGCGAGCTTTGCTCGCGCCCCGGAATGACGTGCTCACCCCGGCAGCGCCATCTCGACCAACTTCACCCAGTACGACGTTCCGAGCGGGATGACGTCGTCGTTGAAATTATACGACGGGTGATGCAGGCCGGCGCTGTCGCCGTTGCCGACCCAGATGAAGGCGCCGGGCCGCTCGTTGAGCATGAAGGAGAAATCCTCGCCGCCCATCATCGGCGGCAGCGCGGTGTCGACCTTGTCGGTGCCGGCGATCTGCTTGGCCACCGAGGCGGCAAAATCCGTTTCGCGCTCATGGTTCACCAGCACCGGATAATTGCGCACATAGGTGAGCTTGGCCTTGGCGCCGTAGGCCGCCGCGGTCGACTCGACCACCTGATGCAGCCGCTTCTCCAACAGCACGCGCACGTCCTCAGCGAGGCTCCTCGCAGTGCCGCGCAGCTGCGCCGTCTGCGGAATGACGTTCTCTGTATTGCCGGCGTGGAACATGCAGATCGATACCACGCCGGATTTGAGCGGATCGACATTGCGCGAGACGATCGACTGGATGGCATTGATGATCTGCGCGCCGACCAGGATCGTGTCGATGCCGAGATGCGGGCGCGCAGCGTGGCCACCGACGCCTTCGATGTCGATCGACACGAAATCGGTCGCCGCCATCATGGCGCCGGCGCGGATGCCGAACTGACCGACCGGCATGCCGGGGTAATTGTGCATGCCGTAGACCTCGTCGATCTTGAAGCGCGTCATCAGGCCGTCCTTGACCATGGCCTTGCCGCCGGCGCCGCCCTCCTCGGCAGGCTGAAAGATGACGACCGCGGTGCCGGCGAAATTGCGCGTCTCGGCGAGATAGCGCGCTGCGCCGAGCAGCATGGCGGTGTGGCCATCATGGCCGCAGGCATGCATCTTGCCGGAAACCGTCGACTTGTAAGGCAGTCCGGTTTCCTCCTCGATCGGCAGTGCGTCCATGTCGGCGCGCAGGCCGATGACCTTGTCCGACTTGCCCTTGCGGCCGTGGATGACGCCGACCACCCCGGTGCGGCCCAAGCCCGGCACCACCTCGTCGCAACCGAAGGCTTTGAGCTTGTCGGCGACAATGCCGGCCGTGCGCTTGACGTCATATTGCAGTTCGGGATGAGCATGCAGATCGTGCCGCCATTCGGTAATCTCGGCAGCGAGGTCGGCGACGCGGTTAACGATCGGCATGAGAAGGCTCCTGTAAAGCGCTAGTGTAGCAAACGTCCGGGGGCACGCGCGAGTTCAATAAAGGACGCAAAGTGCCGCTTTGGCGGGCGGTTGCGCTTGACCGAACGGGTTGCCGCCCCTACACCCTCGCCTGCGCATCGGCCCGAAAAAGCCTGTCCCCGGCACGAAACTGGGGTCGGATTTCGGATAAGATGATGCGCCACTGCAAAGTGACGAGCGCGTAGCTCAGCTGGTAGAGCACCTGACTTTTAATCAGGTGGTCATGGGTTCGAGTCCCATCGCGCTCACCAAATAATGACTGATCTAAATGGGCAATTTAGTATCTACTGGTTACCGATGGTAACCTGGCTCCTGAGATTAGTAAGCGATTAGTAAGCGATTAGTAAGCCGGAATGTGCGGGCGCTACACCAATCGTCTGACGTGGCGCGAGATCGTGGCGCGGTACCGTTTGACCGCGCCGGCAACGCCTGAGCGCAATCTACCGGCGCGCTATAATATCTGCCCGACTACCACTATCGACGCGGTGATCGAACGCGACGGCAAGCGCGAGTTGGTGCCGATGCGCTGGGGCTTGATACCGTCCTGGTGGAAAAAGACCGCGAAAGAAACGCCATCGACGTTCAACGCGCGCGCCGAGACCGTAGCTGAGAAGCCTATGTTCCGCGCCGCGTTCAAGCGGACGCGGTGTCTGATCCCGGCGAGCGGTTATTACGAGTGGGCGACAACGCCAGGCGGTAAGCAGCCCTACTATTACACTGCGAGCGACAGCTCTCCGTTGAGCATTGCCGGCCTATGGGATGAGTGGAAAAACGTCGAGACCGGCGAGCCTTTGAAATCGTGCACGATGATAATCACCGGCGCCAACGGCCTCGCTGGCAAAATCCATGACCGGATGCCGGTGCTATTGAAGCCGAAGGATTTTGACGCATGGCTTGCCGGCCTGGCAGGCGTCGAGGTGCTCAAGCCGGCGGCCGATGGCTATCTGCAAGCCTGGGCGGTCTCGCCGCGCGTGAATTCCTCGCGGGCGCCGGGCGATGATCCGACGCTGATTGATCCGGTGGCTGCATAAAGATCGAGGATGTCTGCTTTCAGGGGTAATGCGGACATGGGATCGACATCGCGGTTTGTCTGCTTATGACCGATGCTGTCGAAAAAGGCTTGAGAACATCGCCGAACAGTGATTCCTCTGATTGAGGTTCACGGCCTTGGAGGCGGCGATGATGGGTCGGCGGAGGGGCGATCAAGCAAGTCTTTTCTATGAGTTTCGGCTCGATGACCGGGTGCCGAAGGACCACCTGCTGAGGCGCATCGACGTCTTTGTGACATCGGTGCTTACCGATATTCACGATCAGCTTGAGCCCTACTACAGCGAGATCGGCCGGCCATCGATCGATCCCGAGCTGATGATCCGGATGCTCATCATCGGGTACTGCTACGGACTACGTTCGGAACGCAGGCTGGCTCAGGAAGTCGAACTGCATTTGGCGTATCGCTGGTTCTGCCGGCTTGATCTCGATGACAAGGTCCCGCACCACTCGACCTTCTCGGAGAACCGGCTACACCGGTTCCGCGAGAGTGATGTCTTTCGCCACATATTTGAGCGCGTCGTTGCCGCCTGTATGACCTCCGGCCTGGTCAAAGGCGAGGGATTTGCCGTCGATGCGAGCGTGATGGAAGCCAATGCCAGCCGCTACCACGGCAAGACGCCGGACGAGATTGAATGGGCGTTACCTGAGCGCCAGACGCGTTCGGTTAAAGAATATCTCGCCGCACTTGAAGCCGAGATTGAACCTAATCCAGATCGTCAGCCGCCGAAGGTGATATCGCCGAGCGATCCATGCTCAGCCTGGACAGCGAAAGCCAATAAGCGGGTTCAGTTCGGCTATGGGCTCAATTATCTCATCGACATCGAGAACGCGGTTATTATCGACGTTGAGCCAACGCCAGCGCGCACCTATGACGAGGTCGAAGCCACGAAGACGATGCTCGATCGCACCGAGCGGCGCCTCCACCTGAAGCCAAAGCGGCTCGTCGCAGATACGGCTTACGGAACGGGCCGTTTTCTGGGCTGGCTGGTCGGTCGCCGGATCGCACCGCATATCCCGGTCCGCGATGCCAGCGAGCGCGACGATGGTACCTTCGCTCGCAGTGACTTTCGTTGGGACCGGCGCCGAGGCGTTTACGTCTGCCCCAACAACAAGGTGCTGCGTACTACCGGCACCGTGTACGATCGCACCTTGCTACGCTATCGCGCTTCAAAGTTCGACTGTGATGTCTGTCCGTTTAAGATGAAGTGCTGTCCCAAAACGTTCGCGCGCCATGTTCCCCGCGATCTGCAAGAAGACGCTCGCGATGTGGCGCGCCGACTGATGCGCACGAAGGCCTTCCTTAAGTCACGCGACGAACGCAAACGCGTCGAGATGCGCTTTGCTCATTTAAAGATACACCACGGCTTCGAGCGCATGCGGTTGCGAGGTCTTTCGGGTGCGCGCGACGAATTCCACCTGGCAGCCATCGTCCAGAACCTCAAGACCCTGGCGCTCCGAACCCTCCGACCCCTCCAAACCGCCAACGCGCATCATTTGCGTGAGCGTCAGTGTTGAGTTTGCCAGTCGCGTCCGCGTCAAAGCCGGCACTCATCGGGTGGCCCACTCAAATCGTTTCAGAGGCCTTGCCTAATCGAAAATACAGACTTTTTCGACAGCATCGACCCACAACGTCACTTTGCTTTGATACTTGGATGCAATGCAGCACGTAAGGCGTGCCGCCACCGCACCGAGCGGGTCAAAATGAACCGAGATACCCTACACGAAAGATCAATCGTCTCGGACACTTAAGACGCTTCTTCCCTTAACTTGACGGTCGGTCAGGCAATTTGCCCGTGGCAATGCTTATATTTGCGTCCAGAACCGCAATAACACAAATCGTTTCGGCGGGGCTTGGCTGGCGACAAACGGACGTCCGGTTTATAGTGCGTAACAAGGTTCTTGATGAGCGCACTCTCGCCGATCATCGGCGGTCCACGCTCCAACGTCCGGTGTTGGATGGCGTCCCCCGCTGCCTTGCAAATATCTTGCAGCGCCGCAGCCTGTTCCGCATTCGCGGATATAAACTCGACCAGAAGGTCCACTTCGCGTGGAACCGACGTTCCAGTCACGAGGACTCCAAGACCCGAACTATGCTTGAATTCGATATGTCTGTATCTTGTTTTGAGTTCAGACCAAAACTTGTAAACGCCGAAGCCCCTTTCCTTCACCTCGGTATCGTGGAACAAAACGATAGATCGATCCGACAATTTCGCCTGCCACGTAGCAAAATCATGTGAAACAGCGTCATAGGTGTGCAGCCCGTCAATGTGAAGCACGTCGATGCTCTTATCTTCAAATTGTGTGACGGCTTGATCAAACGTTAGACGACGGAGTGCGCAAGACGGATACCTAGCAGCCACGAACTCTTGCAAAGGTCCGAAGATAGCATCTCCGATGCGGAAGCCGGCATGCTCGTCGCCAACCCAAGTATCTATTCCGAAGCACCGCGTTCCGATATGAAATCGCCGGGCAGCCTCGCAGGCGGCAAGAAAGCTTGCACCCAAATCGACGCCAAGCTCGACATAGGTACGCGGTTCCGCAAGCTTGAATAATAGAAACATAAAAGAAATATGCCCCGTCCATGCCGACTGCGGCAAGCATAACGGCAGTTCGCGCAATGCTTCCTGCCACGCCACGGGAAGGTCGGCTCGATATTGCCCGCTTTTCCATTTGGCACGAAACTTCGTTTGCGCATCCTTGAATGCCTGGGAGACATAGTCTCCCTCGAGCTTGTGGTGAGTGACGTATACGTTGACAGTTCCAAGAACGAGTCCCGCCTGATGAGCAGTCAAACAAAAATCTAGATCATAGAAGTGAAAATCAAACTGCTCATCGAAGCGTAAGTGCCGGGCTTTTTTGAGATCGACGGCCAAGAATAGTCCATCAAGTACGACACAGCGTCTGGGTGTCGGTCCAAAGACGGCCATTATGGGGGAGGAGTCCGACCCGCAATGTTCTACAGCCCCGGAATGACATTCCTGCGGGGGCGTCCACCACGGTGTTATTTTTGCGCGTGAATCGATTGTAAAGATTGGATTTCCGGCTAAACCAGCGATTGCGTAATCATTGTGGTCAAACCCTGCAGTGAGCTTCTCCCGAATGAAAAGATCGCCGATGGTTACGTCATCATGCACGAAAATGACGATATCGTCGCGGCTACCTCGTTCATCAAGCACAGAATTATAGCAAGTCGGCAGCCCCTTCTGATTGTTTTCGAAGAATTGAAAGCGATCGGTCCCAAGCTTGCGTAACGAGCGGTAGAGAGCCGTTTCCTCCTTTCTGCCTCTGGTGCACGATACGAAAAATAACTCATTCACATTTTGATCTCTCGCTGGCGATTGAGAAGGGGCTCTCCGGCGGCGAACCCGAAGCAACCTGCAAATTTAATTTTACCTACCGTTTCATCCAAGAGCAACCTGCGCAAGCGATTGGCGGCAAACACTTAAAGCCTCTACTATGTGTTATTCGAGCCAGCAAAGGCCGCCGCGTTTCTGAACGTTGCATTGCGATCCTCCCGGGTAGCTTAATTTTACTCGTCTTGATAGGAACGGAAACTAAAATTATCACGCCTTATGCCCGCAAATCTGCCTCGAAAATAGCTTGCGCCGCCGCCGTTCTCCGCGCTCGCTAGCTCATTGATGGCGGTGCTATTAATAAGCCCAACGCAGGCGAAGTTGGGAGAACCGCAACGGTCAAATCCCCCAATGATAAACTTTAGCAGAAATACTTTGGCTTGCTGGGCAGCTTAACTCAAATTTCGAATCTGTCGTATCAATTTGCCATCTGACGACCATGGCAATTCTTAAATCGCTTCCCCGAACCACAAAAACACGGGTCATTCCGTCGTATGTTCAATGGAGGTGCCGATATCAACGTCGAAAATATCGACGTAATCTTATTCACAATCCCAACACTTCGGGAAATCACGCCAAGTCCGCCTGCGTGTTTGAAATTCACCTTCGGGTAATTGAGCTCGACAAATAACCGATGCGCCCCGAAATCGGAGACACATGTGTCGTGAAGAAGCACAACGCCATCGTCCTCGACGAACTTCACCCAAGTCTCGAAATCCAGCTTCACTGCTTCATATGTCTGAAGGCCACCAATATGAAGAATATTGATACGATTGCTCCAATCCATCGCAACGTTCTGAAAATACCCTTTCAGAAAAGTAATGTTATTGATGCCTAGCTGTCGTGTCGCCGCGACAACATCCTGATAAGTGTTCCTGAGCCCCGCTTGTTTGTCTCCTTCAAACGAGTTGATTCCGTAGACCTCGCCTATTCCCGGTGCAGCAAGACAAAACGTTGAGTAACCATAGTCGACGCCAAGATCGACCGTGACCTTTGGCTTCAACTCATTGACGAGCCAGATCGCGAAATTTTTATGTCCCCGCCACGCGCTCGGAATACTCCTAAGATACCGGTCAATATCGCTCAAGCGAAAGACATCCGCTGCGTCGGCAGCGGTCGAAAGTTGCCGGTTGGCCAGGTCAACCAGCGCTGAGCTGTCGATTAATGACCGATTTGTTTTAACGAAAATCAATTCAGCCGGTCGAAGAGTTCGGCCAAAATAAGCCCCTGGATAGCAGGGGTCGCCGTGCACGGACGTCGGATTCACGTCGACATGCTCCTTTCTGTAGTCGATCGCACGGTATTCCGGAACGACACAACTGATATTCCAGCCTTTCCGCAATATGAGTTGGGACAATAATAGTTCATAGTGGATGATAGCGTCGTCTTTTGAAGCTCCTATCGGTCTGCCGAAGAACCCGTAGTCGATCAGATGCAATAACGCCTCTTTGTCCATGCAGAACGCCATAGTCTGGACGTGCGAAAACGGGCCGTCGAAATTATATTGAGTCTTAAACGCGCTGACGTAGGGGGATTGCGGATCCAGAATATTGATTGTCGACCCGACCAGCTTGACGCCGCTTGACAGCGGGCCGGTAAATATCTCTGTCCATGCTCGCGTTCCAATGTCGGGCACAAATGGCCCGCGAACCGATGAATTGACGAACAAAAAATAGTCGTAAGCGTGCACATCAAGGGCGGATTGTACTGCGAGGGAATATCCGCCGTAATCGAATTGAAAATTTGGCGCATAAACATACTTAACATTATTCAACCTCGGCAGCTCTATCGAGCAACCGCCAGCGATTATAATGATGTAGTCGACGTCCGCTCTGTAGCCAAGCTGGAGAAACGTATGCAAGTTTTTCTTGTAATCTTCGGACGCCTCAAAATAGTGGTAGAGAACGACAGTTTTTTTCACCATCGGTGCATCGCTGTTTGACACTAAACCCAGTAAACATTTTTAAGGCATGTATCGAATTCTCGCAACGGAACCGAATCGCCGAATTGAGTGGATATTCTCTGATCCAATACCGAATGCTTTACTAAGAGACTGCCGGCGGAGAAGGGACAAGTGTTTGGCCGGATAGAAGCTGAACGAATTCGCCCCAGTCGGATACTAGGTAATGAGAAGTCCCGCGCGCGTTGGCGGTTCATCGGTTAATGCTGAATTCAGGTACCCATTGATCTCTCTTGCCCCCATGACGTCATAACCGCGTGAAGCCAACTGCTTAAGCTCATCCGCATTCCTGCACAATTCGACAGCGCGCTCGGGAAGATCCTGGTAGTCCGCAAAGGCAAGCGCGTTCTCCCAATCTTCGTCCTCTCTTAAATCCGCGCTGCGTTCGGACAGAACCGCGCATCGATTGGCCAGGTAATAGCTGATGCGAACGACCTCTAGTACCTTCAATTCGTAGAAATGCATATTGAGCAGTAATTTCGCACGCCCAATAAGTCGATCACGCTCCGCGCCGAAAACGCCGAAGGCGACTTTCACATTCAGCCCGGCACGGATGAGCCGATCAAGAACCGCCTTGCGCCGCTCGTTGATCGATCCGATAAACAGCACGTCGATATCCGGGTCGGCAATTTTCCTAATTCGCGTGAGTTGTTTGACGTAGCCGATCGGAACGACCTGTTGGACATTGATGCCGAGCTTTGCCAGAGCCGCAGCGTTCAGGGATGAATAATCCCAGACTGTGTAGCGCTTAAAAAGAGCGAGCAGATCGTTGCTCAGCCAGGGAGATCCAGGCGTAATTTGCTCGAGGTTATACAATATGGCGTCGGCGCCGATCGGCAGCGCATAATCTGGCAACAGGTTGGAGCCAAGGACAATGTGGCGCCTACCCGACAACATACCTTTCCTCGTGATGACAAACTCGTGTCCAAGCGATTTCAAACCATAGTGGATCGTTTCAGCAACTTCTTGGAAAGCCGCTGAGAACATATATCCAGACGGCGAAACGATAGTGACGGCATATTTCATTGAAATTGGCTAATCTACGAAATGCGCTATTGCAGCCCTTTTGCAATGTCTTATAAAACCGCTCGTCTCGCCGAGCAAACGGAAACACCAACGTGCCGCTGTCCGACTATCTCGCCCTCGCAATAATGGTTGTCGGAGGGCTGTTTATTCTCGCTTCGCGCAAGAAAAGGTCCGGCCTCGACACACCATTGATCTCAGCCAACGCACTGTTCGTCACGGGATTTAGTCTGGCGTTCGGCGGTCTTTGCATTCTTGCTATCGTCTATCTAAAAAGTTGATGGCGCGCGCAACAGGACCTCATGGGCCGAATGGCAGAAACCATCGCAAGGTTCTTCCGCCTCGCATTCTGGCCGCTTTGCGCTTCGATTCTGGTCGTTGTGCTGCTGCAGCCGATCTATTTTTTATCGCTGGCCTCGCTCGGCACGCTGGCGCCGCGCGAGCGGACCGTCGAACATCTTAGCACGGCGTTCGAGCAAGGCGTATTGGCCGATAGCGGCGCGCCGGGGCCGCTGCTGTGGAAGGGCGGCGAGCAACTCACCGAATGCATTTCACTCGGCATCGGCCTCGACAAGGCCGAGAGCCCTTGGCAGACCGCGATTACCGGCGCCTATCCGATGGCCGGCAATACACATGCGTGCACAGGCCTGCACCACGCGGTGGCGGGCGAGCCGACCTCCTGGCAGCCCTATTTCCGCTATTGGCACGGCTATCGGGTAATCCTGGCGCCGCTGGTCGCGCTGTTTCCGTTGTGGTTTGTCAAAACCCTCAATCTGCTCATCGTCGCCGCTGCCTGCGTGGCGTTGTGCGGCGTGCTGTGCAAGCGCGGCGGCGCGGCGGTAGCCGTAATCTTCCTCATTACTTTTCTCTGCCTGAGCAACGCGTTGTTCATCTGGCGCACGTCGACGCACAGCTTGAGCCTCGCTTATATCCTTGCCGGCAGTTGCCTGTTCGCTGGCGTACTGGACCGGAATTGGCGCGCTAGCAGCCTGATCGTCTTCGCCGCCGCGCTGGGCAGCGGCTTCAATTTCATCGATTTTCTCATCAACCCGCCGATGATGCCGATGCTGATGGCGTTCTTCGTGCTGCTGGACGGCCGCCGCGATGCAGGCCTGCTCGCACTTGCCAGCGTGATCGCCTGGTTCGGCGGTTACGCGGAAACGTGGCTCGCCAAATGGCTGCTGGCCTATCTCGCTATGCCGAGCTCGGCCGGCGTCTTTTCGGACGTTCTCACGGCGGTCGAATTTCGTACGGTCGGCGCGTTCAACGGCGTCTATCTCTTTCCCCTGGCGGCGACGCTGCGCGCCTATCTGCGGGCGCTCAGCCACGTCGGCGTCGTCATTCCCGTCGTCTTGGCGATCGCCCTCGGCCACTATGCCGCGACGGTATCGCGCATCGATTGGCGGCGCGCCCTGTGGCTCTCAAGTCCGCTCCTCGTCACGGTATTGTGGTTCGAGGCTCTCTCCAGCCACACCCAATGGCATTTGACGGTAAGTTCGCGTAGCGCCGCTGCGGCGCTCGCGGTTGCTTTGGCGGCCGTGGTCCTGTCGATGCAGCAGCGGCCATCGCTGCGCGATCTGCGGCGGCATCTCGCCATGTTGACGGCAAAGCTCAAACGACAGCGCCTAAACTGACAGCGCTCATCTCGTAAACATTTCGTATTTTTGTTGCCGTGATGCGCCGATTCGATTTATGCGGCGCCGCGGCATCGCGATTTGTTGCAAAACTTTAACGCGGCGGCCACCACAGTTTCACCAAAGGGTCGCGCCCTTGCCACGATGGCTGCCTAATACCGGTCGCGTGGGCGCTGATCACAGGAGACTCCAGACCATGCTGCTCGAGACCCATACGGCCAAGTCCGCTGGTATCCGTGCTTTTGCGTCGCCGGTCCGCTGTCCTCATTGCGGCGATTGGATGGTCGCGCCAATCGTGTCTGAGTTTGTCGAGGGCGGCGAAATCCGCCACCACTGGGAATGCGAGGCCTGCAGCGAATTTTCCATTACCGCCCTCCCGCTCACGACCCATTGAGTGTATTCATCCGGAATAAGTGCTAGGGTGCGGTGTTACCAGGAGCAGGCTGACTAAAGCCTGATCCAAGGGGAGGAGCAATCATGACATCCACCATTCTGCGGTCCACGGTGGCTGCGATAACCTTCGTCGGCATTATGGCCCTTGCCACGCCATCGATGGCGGCCATGATGAATTTCAAAGCCGCTATGAACGGCAAGAGCGAGGTGCCCGCGAATGCCACCGCCGGCACCGGCACGGTGACCGTGACCTATGACACCGATGCCAAGAAGATCACTTGGAAAGGCAGCTATAGCGGCTTGACGGGTCCGGCGACCGCCGCCCATTTCCACGGGCCCGCCGGCCCCGGCAAGAACGCCGGGGTGATGATCCCGATCAGCCCGAACGGACCTTCGTTCGAAGGCTCGGCCACGCTCAATGACGCCCAGGCCAAGGCCCTGATGGACGGCGACATGTACGTCAACGTCCATACCGCCGCCAATAAAGGCGGTGAGATCCGCGGCCAATTGACGAAATAGTCCGCCGCAAGCGGCCGGCTGCGGCCGTAAACCGGAACGAACAACCCGTCGGTCGCGAGACTGGCGGGTTTTTCATTGTCCTACCGATCGCCGCTCTTGGCGGCAGGCATGGCGCCGTTTAAACCTTTGTGCCGAGGCACCATTCCTCACCCACGCCTGAAGGAGCGATTATGGCCCATTACGATGGTGACGCGGCGCCCATTCTGGTCGCCGGCGGCGGCATCGGCGGCCTGGTAGCGGCCTTCGCGCTGGCGCGCCAGGGTTTCCCGGTGCGCATTCTCGAGCGGGCGTCCGAATTCCGCGAGGTCGGCGCCGGCATCCAACTCGGCCCCAACGTCTTCCGCGCGCTCGACAAGATCGGGCTGAAAGAGGCTGTGCTGGGCGACTCCCACCTCCCGCCGGCGCAGGAGATGCGTGACGCACTCAACGGCAAGCTGATCACCCGCATTCCGCTCGGCGACGAATTCATGGCGCGCTTCGGCCAGCCCTATGCCGTCACGCATCGCGCCGACATCCACGCGGTCTTGCTAAACGCCTGCCTCGGCAACGATTTGATCATCATGGAAACCGGCCGGCGCGTCGACGGCTTCCAGGAACGGGGGAAAGGCGTCGTTGTCACGCTCGAAAACGGCGAAGAGGCCGAAGGCCGCGCTTTGATCGGCTGCGACGGCATGTGGTCGGGAATCCGCGAGCGGATTGTCGGCGACGATAAGCCGCGAGTGTCCGGCCATATTGCCTATCGCGCCGTGCTCAATCGCTCCGATGTGCCGGCCGACCTGTGGCAGCCGGACGTGGTTCTGTGGGCCGGCCCGCGTACCCATTTTGTGCATTACCCGCTGCGCCGCGGCGAACTCTACAATCTGGTCGCGGTGTTCCACTCCGACCGCTACGAGGAAGGCTGGGACGCGGAAGGCAGCACGGAGCTGCTCTGGCAACACTTCAAGGGCCAGCGTCCCGAAGTGCTGCGCATGCTCGAGCGCATCGAGACCTGGCGCATGTGGGTGCTGTGCGACCGCGAGCCGGTGCGGGAATGGTCGAAAGGCCGCGTCACTTTGCTCGGCGACGCGGCGCATCCGATGCTGCAATACCTCGCGCAGGGCGCCTGCATGGCGGTCGAGGACGCTGTCACGCTGGCGGAAAAAGTGGCGGCTTCGCCCGGTAACCTGCCGGCGGCGTTCAAAGCCTACGAGCAGCAACGTTATCTGCGCACCGGCCGCGTGCAGATCATGGCGCGCGTTTATGGCGAGTTCTACCACGCGCGCGGCGTCGCCGCCGAATTGCGCGACATGGCGCTCGGCGGCCGGACGCCGGAACAGGCCTATGACGGAATCGCGTGGCTGTACGACGGGCCGTGACAGGAGCGACCCATGGTGAGGCGCCTTTTGACTTTTGCCACCATCCTTGCCGTCGCGCTGCCGATCGCGGCGCAGGCACAAAAAATCCGCCGCGAATGCCTGAAGATGCGCGATCAGCTCGCCTGCACGTGCGCCTTGAATAACGGCGGCTGCATTTCGGGCGACGGCAACAATTGGTATGCTGTCTGTGGTCATAGTCCCAACAATAACGCGATGCCAAATCAAGCTTTTACCGATTGCATCAGGCGCGCGAGGGGTGGTTAGGCGGACAACGGATTGACCGTGTGCGAGCAAGGCTCACTCCGCTGCCAAGGAGGATGGCATGATGCGCATTATCAAGATTGTCCTCGTCCCTGTGTTGCTTTTGTGCGCCGGAGGCTTGGCGGCAGCCCAGCCCTTCACCGCGTTATGGATCTTTGGCGACAGCACGGTCGACACCGGCTGGTACATAAACCGCAAGAGCGATGAGCCGAATTACGACCATTATATGTATAAGACGACCTTGGGCGTCGGCAGGCCGACCACGAGCCCGGGACTGGTATCGGTTGAAGTTCTCGCGGCCGCGCTCGGCGTCATGGCCACCCCGGCGGACCAGACCAAAGGCACGAACTATGCGACCGGCGGTGCGAGAAACGTCGGAAAGAACACGATGCCGGGCGATGGCTTCCCGGGCGCGGTGCCGACCGTCACCCAGATGAAAAGGTATCTCGCACATCACACCGCGAACAGCACGGCTTTGTACGTAATCAGTTCCGGCGATAACGACGTAGCATTTGCGCTCAAGCACCCGGGCAACAAGCGCTATCTACAGAAGGTCGCCTACGCGCTTGCGATCGAGATTTACGCGCTGACGCAAAATGGCAATCACGCAAAATACATTATTGTTGTCGGTCTGCCGCAGTCATATGGCAGTACGCAACAGAAGAAAACTTTTCGCGCCACCTACAATACAAAACTTCAGAACAAACTGAAGGCCCTTCACGTGAGCTATCTTTGGGGGATGCTGACCGCGTCCGCCACTTGATGGAAAGCTACAAAAACAATCCTATGGGTAGTCCATTTCACATCACCAACTACACGCTCGGCAGCGCGAGCTGCGCCGGAACGTGCTCGGCATGCCCGGTGCCGACACCGGATCCAAACGTACAGCCGCCTATCACCACTGACTGGGCGTACGTATGTTCGACATCTGCCGGCGCGCCGTCGGTGCCGACGAACGACGCCGCTTCGGAATGGGCCGACGACAACCACTATGCCACCGGCTGACAGAGCGTCCTAGGCACCTACTTCTACTGCGCCGCCAATAATCACTGGCCAACGCTCGCCTGGATCAGCAGTCCGACTCTTCCGTTCGACTGCACAAAGTTTTCGTCGGTCATAAAATAGCCGAGCGCGCGCCTCCGGCGGCGCGGCGCCCATTCAAAAGCCAGGATGATAATTTTCAGTGCAAGCGGCCGCGCGTCCGGGGCACGGCTTACTTCTTAGGAATGTGGGCCTTGGTGATCACCGCGTCCCATTTCTTGATGTCGCCGGTCAGGCGCGCCTCGAGCTCCTCTGGCGTCGAGGCGTGCGGCTCGACGCCCACTTTGTTGAATTGCGCCTTGAGCTTCGGGCTCGCCAGCACCTCATGCATCGCCTTGTTCATGGTTTCGATCACGTCTTTCGGCGTACCCTTGGGCGCGGCGACCGCGTTCCACGAGATCACCTCGTAGCCCTTCACGCCGGCTTCATCGACGGTCGGCAAATTCGGCAGCAGGGCCGTGCGCTCGGGCGACGACGTGGCGAGCAGCCGGACCTTACCGGCGTTAACCTGCCCCTGCACCGCAGGCGGAAAATCGATCATCAGCTGTACATCGTTGCGTGAAAGCGCCACCACGATATCCGGCGAGTTCTTGTAGACAACGACCTGGAAGTTCAGTCCGGTCATCGACTTAAACAGTTCGGCGCCGAGGTTCTGCGTGCCGCCGAGCAGCACAGTGCCGACGTTGAATTTGCCGGGATTGGCCTTCGCCGCGGTGATGAAATCCTGCAGCGTCTTGAATTCGGATTTGGCGTCGACCGCAAAGACGAGATCGAAGGTGCCAACCATCGACACCGGCACCAGGTCCTTCACCGGATCGAACGGCAGCTTGTTGAAGGCGGCGACGCTGATCGAGGTGCCGTTGGTGACCAGCGCCAGGGTGTAGCCGTCCGGCGGCGCCGTTATCACCGTGCGCGCGGCGTTGATGCCGCCCGGGCCGGGCATATTTTCAATGATGACCTGTTGGCCGAGCTTGTCGGACAGTTTGGTCGCCATGATGCGCGAGGTGACGTCGGCAACACCGCCGGCACCGAACGGTAAGACAAGCTTGATTGGCTTTTCCGGCCATTTCGCCTGGGCCTGGCCGACCGACGCCAGCGCCACGATCAAAGCCGCCGACGCTGCCAGCGGCGCGAAAAATGCTTTTCTCATTGCGATCCTCCCTGGAAATTCCGCGTTTCTTCTTGATTACATAAAACCATAAAGCCGGGCCGGATTGTCCACCAGCAGGCGTTGTTGCGCCAGCGGGGCTGCGGCAAATTGCGGCACCAGATCGACCAGATCAGCCTCATCGGCCTCGTGCGTTGCGTTCGGATGCGGGAAATCGGTGCCCCACAATACCCGCGTCGGCGCCGCCTCGACGATCGCATGCGCGATCGGCACCGCTTCGGCATAAGGCGGAAACGAGATGCGCTCGGCGCCGCACACCTTGATCCAGCAATTGGGCAGCTTGGCGAGATCGAGCAGCGCCTTGAGCGGCGGCTGGTCGATACCGTCTTTGCCCGGTACGCGGCCCATATGATCGACAATGAACGGCAGCGGCAGCGCGCGCATCGTGTCCGACAGCGGCACGATGCTGGGCGCGTCGAGATGCAGCACCACGTGCCAGCCGCGCCCCTTGATGTGGTCGATGACGCGGTTGAATGCAGCCATGTCGGGGGCGCCGCCAAGATGCCTGACGAAATTGAAGCGCGCGCCGCGCACGCCGCCGGCATGGAGCTTGTCGTAGTCGGCGTCGGTGAAGCCGTCGTCGACGATGGCGACGCCGCGATAGCGCTTGGGATCGGAGGCGATGCAGTCGAGCATCGCCCGGTTGTCGGTGCCGTGGCAACTTGCCTGCACGATCACCGCGCGCTCGATACCAAGATGGGCGTGCAGCGCGGCGAGCATCTGCTTCGGCGCATCTTCCGGCGTGTAGCGGCGGTTCGGCGCATAGGGGAATTTGTCGCCCGGGCCGAACACGTGGCAATGCGCGTCTGTCGCGCCGGGAGGTAATTTGAACAGCGGCTTGCGACGGCGCGCGAGAAAGGCTGGCTGTACGTTCATGGGCTGGCTTTACCCAAGACCATAAACCCTGACAACCCTGGATGCCATCTCACAATGCGGCAATGTCTCGCCGCTCCCAGCCTTCCTGTGTCGCCGCCTGAAAATCGGCAAAACGCCCGGCGGCGATCGCCTCGCGCATGCCGGCCATCAGCGCCTGGTAATAGGCGAGATTGATGGTTGAGAGCAGCACCTGACCGAGGATTTCGTTGGCCTTGGTCAGATGATGCAGATAGGCCCGCGAATAGGTGCGCGCCGCCGGGTGCGTGCTTTGTTCGTCGAGCGGGCGCTTGTCGTTGGCGTGGCGCGCATTGGCAAGATTGACCGCGCCGTAGCGCGTGAAAGCCATGCCGTGGCGGCCGTTTCGGGTCGGCAGCACGCAGTCGAACATGTCGATGCCGCGCGCGACCGCCTGCAGTAGATCGTCGGGCGTGCCGACGCCCATCAGATAGCGCGGCCGGTCGGCCGGCAGCCCCGGTACGGTTTCGGCGACGATCTTGAGCATCACCTCTTGCGGCTCACCCACCGCCAGGCCGCCGACGGCGTAGCCGTCGAAGCCGATGTTGATCAGCGTTTTGGCGCTCTCCGCCCGCAGCGCGAGGTCGTCGCCGCCCTGCACGATGCCGAACAGCGCCCGCCCGCCGCGCACGCCTTCGAAGGCGCGCTTCGAGCGCTCGGCCCAGCGCAGCGACAATTGCATGGCGCGAGAGATCTCATCGCGGTTGGTCGGCAGCTTCAGGCATTCGTCGAGCTGCATCGATATATCGGCGCCGAGCAGCGCCTGGATCTCGATGGCGCGCTCCGGCGTGAGTTCGACCATGGCGCCGTCGAGATGCGAGCGGAAGGTGACGCCATGCTCCTCGAGCCGGCGCAGCGCTGACAGCGACATCACCTGGAAGCCACCGGAATCGGTCAGGATCGGTCCCGGCCACTGCATGAATTCGTGCAGGCCGCCGAGGGTGGCAATGCGTTCGGCGCCCGGGCGCAACATCAGATGATAGGTGTTGCCGAGCACGATTTCGGCGCCGGTCGCCGCCACGGCTTCGGGCAGCAGTCCCTTCACCGTCGCCTGCGTGCCGACCGGCATGAAGGCCGGCATCTGCACCCGGCCATGCGGCGTGACGATTTCGCCGCGGCGCGCCGCGCCGTCGGTTTTAAGCAAAGTGAAGGAAAAAAGCTGGCTCATCGGCTTTCCGGATAAAGCAGGCAGGCATCGCCGTAGGAGTAGAACCGATAGCCGCACGAAATCGCGTGAGCGTAGGCGCGTTTCATCACGTCCAGGCCGCTAAACGCCGCCACCAGCATGAACAGCGTCGAGCGCGGCAGGTGAAAATTGGTCAGCATCAGGTCGACGGCGCGGAACTTGTAGCCGGGCGTAATGAAGATCGCGGTTTCGCCGGCAAAGGCGCGCAATTTGCCGTCCTCGCCGGCCGCCGTTTCCAGCAGCCGCAGCGCCGTCGAGCCCACGGCCACGATGCGTCCGCCCTTTTCATGTACTGCATTAAGAGCTTCAACTGTTTCACGCGAAACTGTTCCAAACTCGGCGTGCATCCTGTGTGTTTCGATTTCGTCACTCTTCACCGGCAGGAAAGTTCCGGCGCCGACATGCAGCGTCACTTTATGCAAACCGATCCCGCGTTCTTGCAGCCGCGCCAGAAGTTCATCCGTAAAATGCAGGCCCGCCGTCGGCGCGGCCACCGAGCCCTCGTCATGGGCAAAAACCGTCTGATAGTCGGTGCGGTCCTGGTCGTCCGGCTCGCGCCGCGCGGCAATATAGGGCGGCAGGGGCATCGCGCCGCGCTCGGCAATGGCCTGGTCCAGCACCTGGCTATGGAAGGAAAATGAAAGGGTTACTTCACCTCCCTCATCTTTCTGTGAAACTTGAGCATCGAGTTCGCCGAGGAAACAGACCTTGCCCTCGGCGCCGAAGCGCAGGGTGTCGCCCACCTGTACTTTCTTGGCGCCGAGAATGAAGGCGCGCCAATGCGAGCCGTCGAGGCGCTTGTGCAGGGTAGCCTCGATCGAAGGCTCAGTCGTACCCCGCCCGATCCGCCGCCCGGTCAGCCGAGCGGCAATCACCTTGCTGTCGTTGACCACCAGGCAATCGCCCTGTCGCAGGAGGCCAGCCAAGTCGGCGATGGCACGATCCTCCCACTCGGGCGCCCCGCCCGGCCGCACCACCAGCAGCCGCGAGACGCCGCGCGGGCTCGCCGGTCGCAAGGCGATTCGGTCAGCCGGAAGGTCAAAATCGAACAAATCGGTGCGCATAACACTCAGTGCCACTGCCGGTCGGGACAGGCAACTGCAACGCCACTTAAGGCCCCGAAACCAAACCGTTTTTCGGCATTCAGGCGCGGAACCACCAAAGTTTCCAATCCGATCGCGGAAAGTAAGGGGGCATTAGCCGGCGCCGGGCCATATATGGCATAGTCGGTCGTCCAATCCCCGCCGCGTTGCGGAGGAGATGTGAGTATGAGTGCGTCAACGGCGGTTTTTGCGTCGCTCGTGATCGCGTATTTTGTTCACATTACGATCCGCGCGCGGAATGACATTCTGCGTTTCGGTCCGGCCATGGTGGCAAGCGTTGCCGTCGGTCTTGCGACCGCAGCGTTCAGCGCGCTCGGCCGCGGCTTTGAGTTTTTTGGCGCCGTCACGGACGCCGGCGCCGCTGCAACCTTCGCCCTGGCCGCTTATGCCATATGGAGCCGCCGCCATACTTTGTGGCGGCGGCCCGACGACGTGCGGTAGGCGCGGTAAGAAGGAACTACGCCCCCATCGTCGCTTTGACGATCTTGTCCGGGTCCTCGACCGGCTCGCCGCGCTTGATCTTGTCGACGTTTTCCATGCCCTCGATGACGTTGCCCCAGGCCGTGTATTGGCCGTCGAGGAAGCGCGCATCGTCGAAGCAAATGAAGAACTGGCTATCGCCCGAATTCGGATTCTGCGCGCGCGCCATCGACACCGTGCCGCGCACGTGCGGCTCCTTGTTGAACTCGGCGTTGAGCTTCTGCCCCGAGCCGCCGGTGCCGGTGCCCTCCGGGCAGCCGGTCTGCGCCATGAAGCCGTCGATGACGCGGTGGAACACGATGCCGTCGTAGAAACCTTCCTTGACCAGTTCCTTGATGCGCGCGACGTGGCCCGGTGCGAGATCTGGGCGCATGGCGATTACCACCGGCCCTTGGGTGGTTTCCAGCGTCAGCGTGTCTTCGGGCTTGGCCATGTCGTGTACTCCGCTCGTTTGAGGTTGCGATCATCGAAGAATTGGATGGCTAGAATGCGCCCAGCAACGGCACCGCCGAGCGAGTCACTGAAGGGAAGGTGAGCGCAGCACACCAGCGCGGCCGCCACCGCCGCGCGGTAGGCCGACTGGTGTTGCGGCGAAATGCCGGCCGTTTCGAACAAGATACGCGGCTTGCCGAAGAGATCGCCGGCGCGTGTATAGGCAAACTCCACGGTGATACGCATGCCGGGGAACGCCTGATCCAGGCTCGGCGGCCGGTAGCAGCGGCGCACGGCGTCATAAATGTCCTTGAGCGTATTCAACTCATGCGTCGGTCTTACCGGCGCGGCTCTCGGCTGGACTTCTGTATTTTGCGCCGACAAAAGAAAGTCCACCGTTGCGGTTGCCGGCTGCGGGCAAGCAGCGCTCATGGTCGCCAATGCGGCAACGCCAAGGAGCGCGTAAGGCGGCCGCATCGCAAGGCCCTTTACTTAGCGTCGGCGGCGACCTGCATCTTCAAAATCTTGTCGGGATTGGTCACCGCGCCGTTGGCGGATTCCGGTCCCTTCTTGAGCTTGTCGACCGCCTCCATGCCGGACACCACCTGCCCGACGACCGTGTATTGGCTGTTCAGGCCGGAGTTCTCGGCAAACATGATGAAGAATTGCGAATTGGCCGAATTTGGATCCTGGGTGCGCGCCATGCCGACCACGCCCCGCCTGAACGGGACGTTGGAAAACTCCGCCTTCAGGTCGGGATATTTCGAGCCGCCGGTGCCGTTGCCGAATTGCCCGTCGCCGGTCTGCGCCATGAAGCCGGCGATGACGCGGTGGAACGGCACGTTGTTGTAGAAGCCGTCGCGCGAAAGCAGCTTGATGCGCGCGGCGTGGTTAGGCGCGATGTCGTTGCGCAACTTGATGATGACGCGGCCGTATTTGGTATCGAGCAGGATGGTGTTCTGCGGGTCGAGCCCGGCCGGCAGTTTCACCTGCGCGAAGGCGGGTGCGGCGCAGACGAGCGCGACGACGACAGCGAGAATGCGGATCATGGTAGCTCCCGGTTTGTTATTCGATGGCGCATGATCTTGTCCGAAAACCGGTTCCCACTTTTCGGGATCATGCGTTGGCGCTTAACGCGCGAATTTCTTTTTCAGCCGCTCGGCCACGGCGGCCGGCACGAAGGCGGAAACGTCGCCGCCCATGCCGGCGATCTGGCGCACCAATGTGGCGGTGATCGGGCGCGCCGTCGGCGAGGCCGGCAGGAACACGCTCTGGATGCCTGGTGCCATCGCCTCGTTCATACCGGCCATCTGCATTTCGTAGTTGAAATCGGTGCTATCGCGCAGGCCCCGGACCAGCACCGTGGCGCCCGCCTTGCTTGCCGCCTCCACCACCAGACCCGAAAAGGTCACGCAATCGAGCTCGCACTTGGCCTCGCGCGCGAGCGGGCCGCAGATTTCCTTGAGCATGGCCATGCGCTCGTCGGCGGAAAACAGCGGCGCCTTGCCGGGATTGACCCCGACCGCCAGCACCAGCCGGTCGGCCAGCCGCACGGCGTGGCGGACCACGTCGAGATGACCGTTGGTGACGGGGTCGAAAGACCCGGCGTAAAGGGCAATCCGCGACATAAGCGGGGTCTAACCCGGCCCCCGGCCGCTCGCAAGACCGTTACCGGCAGCCCCTGAACCTTTAGTCCGCCCGCGGACTTCATCCAATGAACCTGCTGCCGCGCACCTACGACTAATTCGCAGGACGTAAAACAGGGGGCCGTCATGCTGAAAACAACCACCGCCGTCATGGTCGCCGCGACTGTCGCCGCCGCCGTCACCGCGCTGTCCACGCCAACCACCCACGTCAACGCCAACCCGCTGCCGACCGCCTCGGCCGCGCCGATGACCGCCTGCGCGCAACGGGCCTGGCCCTATTTGCGCTGCGTCGGCACCGCCTTCGGCAACCCACATATCCGCCTGGTTTCCACCGACCGGCTCAACTAGCCGCACGGCGGCCGGCGCGTTAGACTCTCCCGCCAGGGACATCCAAGATCCCGCACGGAGGACGTCATGCGCCGGTTTGTGCTGCCTGTATTTGCGACGTTGTTGGCGGCACCTGCTTTCGCCCAATCCTATCCGGACCACCTCATCCGCATCATCGTGCCGACGCCGGCCGGCGGCCCGGTCGACGTGATGGCGCGGCTCGTCGCCGCGGCGCTGCCGGCAAAACTCGCGCAGAATGTCGTCATCGAGAACAAACCAGGCGCCGGCAATATCATCGGTTCCAAGATCGCGGCCGACGCGCCGCCCGACGGCTATACGCTGATGGTGTCGGCGGCGAGCGGGCTGATCATGAGCCCGATGATCTACAAGAACGCGGGCTACGACGCGTCGAGCTTTGCGCCGATCGCGCTGATTGCCGAAACGCCGCAGCTACTGGTGATCAATGCGCAGCTGCCGTTCAAATCCGTCGCCGACCTCGTCGCCTATGCCAAGGCCAATCCCGGCAAGCTCAACTATTCGACCGGCGGCATCGGCACGCTGCCGCATCTCGCCGCCGAACTGTTCAAAAAAACCACCGGCACCAACATCGTGCACGTGCCTTACAAAGGCGGCGGCCCGGCGCTGACCGGCGTGGTGGCGGGTGAAGTGCAGATGACCTTCGACCCGGTCGCCACGTCGCTGCAATTGATCAAGAGCGGCAAGCTGCGCGCGCTGGCGGTCGCGGGGCCCAAGCGCGTTGCCGCGCTGCCGGACGTGCCGACCATGGCAGAAAGCGGCTACCAGTCGCTGACCGTCGGCGCCTGGACCGCCCTGCTCGCGCCCAAGGGCACGCCGCCGGCCATCATCGCCAAGCTCAACGCCGCCGCCAACTCCGCGCTGCATTCCGAGCCGATGAAGAGCACGCTTGCCAGGCTCGGCGCCGAGCCGCGCGGCGGCACACCGCAACAACTCGCCGATCACATGGCGGGCGAAACCAAGAAGTGGAAGCCGATCGTCCAGGCGCTCAATCTGAAGCCGAAGTGAGCGCGGCTAGCCCGGCCGGCGCGCCAGGCTGAGCCAGATGCCGCCGCCGATCAGCACCGTACCGGACAGCCGGCCGAGCCACTTGGTGCTCACGCGCTGCAGGAAGAAGCTGCGGCCGGCGCCAGCGACGACGCCCCAGGCGCAATCGGTCAGTGTCGCCATGGCGATCGCGACCGCGCACATCACCACCAGCTGATGTCCGGCCGGCAGCGCCGGATCGACGAACTGCGGCAGAAACGCGGTAAAGAACGCAATCGTTTTCGGGTTGGTGATCGCCGCCAGAAAGCCGCGGCGGAAATAGACGTGGCCGCGCGGCGGCGCCACGGTTGCGCCCTCCCCCGCGTGGCGCCATGCCTGGATGCCGAGCCAGACCAGATAGGCCGCGCCAATCCAGCGCAGATATTCGAAAATCGCCGCCGCGTACTGGATAACGATGCTTAAGCCCAGCGCGATGCCGCTGATCAGCAGCGCGTTGCCGGTGGTCGAACCGGCGACCGTGATCAGCGCCGCCCGCGTGCCGCGCGTCGCGCCGGTCGAGATCACCAAAGTGACGATCGGACCCGGCACGATCACCAGCACAAAGGTGATGAGCAGGAAGGCGGAGAAGAGCTGGGTGTTCATGGCATTCCTCGTCGTTCGGGGGCGCGGCCGAAGGCCGCGAACCCGGAATCCAGAGCAACTAGCACAGGCGTGGCCCTGGATTCCGGGTTCGCTCGCTACGCTCGCGCCCCGGAATGACGGAGACTACTCGTCCTCTTCCTCGCTCAGCCGCTCGACCGACACCACGTGCTCGTCTTCCGCCGTGTTGAGCACGATCACGCCCTGCGTCGAGCGCCCCGCGATGCGGATGCCGGCGACCGGCGTGCGGATCAGCTTACCCTGGTCGGTGACCAGCATCACCTGGTCCGACTCCTCGACCGGGAACGAGCCGACGATCTTGCCGGTCTTTCCCGTCAGCGACATCGCCACGATGCCTTTGCCGCCGCGCCCGGTGGTGCGGTACTCGTAAGAACTCGAGCGCTTGCCGAAGCCGCGCTCCGACAGCGTAAGCACGAATTGCTCGGCCGCCGACAATTCGACATAGCGCTGCTCGCCGAGTTCAATGCCGCCGTTGACGGCGGCTTCGGCGGCCTCCTCGACCTCCAGCGCGGCTTCAAGCTCCGGTCCAGTGCCGCGGCGGATGGCGCTGGCGCGCTTGTGATAGGCGGCACGCTCCTCGGCGGTCACATCCACATGACGCAGGATGGTTAGCGAGATCACATGATCCTTGTCGGCGAGCGTGATGCCGCGCACGCCGCGCGAGGTGCGGCCGGAGAACACGCGCACCTCCGGCACCGCGAAGCGGATGCACTGGCCGCCGTTGGCGGTGAGCAGCACGTCGTCCTTCTCGGTGCAGATGGCGACGTCGACGATCGCTTCGCCCTCCTCCAGCTTCATGGCGATGATGCCGGACGGCCGCACGTCGACGAAGTCCGACAGCTTGTTGCGCCGCACCGTGCCGCTGGTGGTGGCGAACATCACGTCGAGCTCGCCCCAGGTTTTCTCGTCCTCGGGCAGCGGCATAATGGTGGTGATGGTCTCGCCCGGATCGAGCGGCAGGATGTTGATCAGCGCCTTGCCGCGCGCCTGCGGCGCCGCCAGCGGCAGCCGCCAGACTTTCTCTTTGTAGACCTGGCCCTGCGAGGAGAAGAACAGCACCGGCGTATGCGTCGAGGCGACGAATAGCCGCGAGACGAAATCCTCCTCGCGCACCTGCATGCCGCCGCGGCCTTTGCCGCCGCGCCGCTGCGACCGATAGGTCGAGAGCGGCACGCGCTTGATGTAGCCGAGATGCGAAACAGTAACGACCATGTCCTCGCGCTGGATCAGATCCTCGTCCTCGACTTCGGCCTCCTGCTCGGCGATCACGGTGCGGCGTGGCGTGGCGAATTCCGTTTTCAGCGCCGCCAGTTCGTCCTTGATGATGGTCTGGATGCGCGCGCGCGAGCGCAGGATTTCCAGGTAATCGGCGATCTCGGCAGCGAGCTTGTCGAGTTCGGCCTTGATCTCGTCGCGGCCGAGCGCGGTGAGGCGCTGCAGGCGCAGATCGAGGATCGCCTTGGCCTGCTCGACCGAAAGCCGAGCGGTGCCCTTGGACGAAACCTTGTGGCGCGGATCGTCGATCAATTCGATCAGCGTCGCCGCCGTGGTCGCCGGCCATTCGCGCGCCATCAAGGCGTCGCGCGCTTCGTTGGCGTCCTTCGAGGCGCGGATCAGCTTGATCACCTCGTCGATATTGGCGACGGCGATGGCGAGGCCGACCAGGATATGCGCGCGGTCGCGCGCCTTGCCGAGCAGGAACTTGGTGCGCCGCGACACCACCTCTTCGCGGAAGGCGACGAAGGCGACCAAAAGGTCCTTCAGGTTCATCAACAGCGGGCGGCCGCCGTCGAGCGCCACCATGTTGGCGCCGAACGAGGATTGCAGCGGTGTGAAGCGGTAGAGCTGGTTGAGCACGACGTCGCGCTCGGCGTCGCGCTTGAGTTCGATCACCACGCGATAGCCGTCGCGGTCCGACTCGTCGCGCAGATCGGCGATGCCGTCTATCTTCTTCTCGCGCACCAGTTCGGCGATGCGCTCGACCATCGAGGCCTTGTTCACCTGATAGGGAATTTCCGAGACGATGATGGCTTCGCGTTCCTTGCGGATGGTCTCGAAGCCGACCTTGCCGCGCATGATGATCGAGCCGCGGCCGGTCTGATAGGCTGAGCGGATGCCGGCCTTGCCGAGAATGATGCCGCCGGTCGGAAAATCCGGACCCAGTACGATCGCGTTGAGGTCGTCGATGCTCAAAGCCGGATCGCCGATCAGCGCTACGCAGGCGTCGATCAGTTCGCCGAGATTGTGCGGCGGAATATTGGTCGCCATGCCGACGGCGATGCCGCCGGCGCCGTTGACCAGAAGATTAGGGAAGCGCGCCGGCAGCACCACCGGCTCGTGCTCGTTGCCGTCGTAATTGGCCTGGAAGTCGACGGTGTCCTTGTCGATGTCGTCGAGCAGCGCCATCGCCGCCTTGTCGAGCCGGCATTCGGTGTAGCGCATGGCCGCCGCCGGATCGCCGTCGACCGAACCGAAATTGCCCTGCCCGTCGATCAGCGGCAGGCGCATGGAAAAATCCTGCGCCATGCGCACCAGCGCGTCGTAGATCGCCTGGTCGCCGTGCGGGTGATATTTGCCCATCACGTCGCCGACCACGCGCGCCGATTTGACGTATTTCTTGTCGGGCGTGTGACCCTGCTCGTTCATCGAGTGGAGGATGCGCCGGTGCACCGGCTTCAAGCCGTCGCGCGCATCCGGCAGCGCCCGCGATACGATCACGCTCATGGCGTAATCGAGATACGAGCGCTTCATCTCCTCGGTGATCGAAACCGGGCGCGTATCGGAGGGAGGTCCGTCCCCCGATTTGGGATTTTCAGTGTCGGCCAAAGGCTGCTTCCTGGGCGTGTTCTACGAACCAATTTTTCTAACTGATTCACCCTCGCTTGGCCACCTGAAATAGAGCCCAATACCGGCTATTTTCATATTATTTTTCAGTAACTTATAATGGGTGGTCCAAGCCGTGCGGCGGGCCGCAAAATGACCGCAAATCGTCGCGGCTGCGCTGTCCATTTGACCGGCCGGGCAGCGCCCGCTAGGCGAAGTCTATGCCGCTCGAATTTCTCATCTCCGCGCTGGTCACGCTGGTTGTCGTGGTCGATCCGCTCGGCCTGGTGCCGAGCTACCTCGCCATCACGCACGGACTGCCTGAGCGTTCGCGCCGCAACGTGGCGCTGCGCGCCGGTCTGATCGCGGCAGCAATCCTCGCCGGCAGCGCGTTGATCGGCGACTGGCTGCTGCGCACGCTGGCGATCGGTCTGCCCGCCTTCCGCATCGCCGGCGGCCTGCTGCTGTTCTCGATCGCCTCGGAAATGGTGTTCGGCCTGCGCATCGTGCGGCAATCGAAGCAGGCGGAGGAAGCAATCGAGGAGCACGTGCGCAACATCGCCGCCTTCCCGCTCGCCATTCCGCTGATGGCCGGTCCGGGCGCCATCACCGCGACCGTGCTGCTGGCCGGCCGCGCCAGAGGGAATCCCGTGCATTTGGGTGTACTGCTCGGCGTCATCGCCGCGGTGCTGACGCTGTGCTTTGTCGTGTTCTTGCTCGCCGCGCGCATCGCGGCGATGCTTGGCACCACGGCCAATGTCGTGCTGTCGCGGCTGCTCGGCGTGCTACTGGCCGCGCTCGCCGTGCAATTCGTCATCGATGGCGTGCGCGCGGCGCTGGTGGGGTGAACAATTGCTTGTCATGCCCCGGACAAGGCCGGGGCATGACGGCGGATAGAACCGAGCGTCGCAGCCAGCCTCAGAACGGAATCTCGTCGTCCATGTCGGCCGACTTGCCGCCCGCCGCTGCCATCGCCGGCCTGCGCTCGCGCGCAACGCCAGACCCGCTACTTGGCCCGCTGGAGCCGAAATCGTCGCCGCTATCGGCGCTCGCCCCGCCGCCGCTGCGCGTGTCGAGCATGGTAAGCTGCGAATTGAAGCCCTGCAGCACCACTTCGGTCGAATATTTATCGTGGCCGTCTTTGTCGGTCCATTTGCGCGTCTGCAGCGAACCTTCCAGGTAAACCTTCGAGCCCTTCTTGAGATACTGCTCGGCGATCTTGCACAGGCCTTCGTTGAAGATGACCACGCGGTGCCACTCGGTCTTTTCCTTGCGCTCGCCGGTGGTCTTGTCGCGCCAGCTTTCCGAGGTGGCGACGCTGAGATTGGCGATCGGCCGCCCGTCCTGAGTGCGGCGGATTTCCGGATCCTTGCCGAGATTGCCGATCAGGATCACCTTGTTGACACTACCTGCCATGATGCTCTCCGCGTGGCGATTGCCGGTCGTGCGGCCTCGCTCTCGAAGCCGCCGCCGCTCGCCGGTAAAGGGCCGCCCGCCGCACGCGGCCCCGAAATTAACTTTTGCACCCTAGACCTCGGCCCCCATGCGGCAAGCTCGTTCGGCCTTAATCCACAGGGCTTCTTTAGTGGCGTCCGGGTTGCAGCGAATTATCCGGACACAATCTTGTTCTTTTTTTGTTCTAATCGATTTTAACCATTTAGGCAACTGATTCGGCTCAATAAACGCATTTTCTGTGGCGCAAAAGTAACAGTTCGAATCATCCACAACATATAGGGTCTGCGCAATTCCGCTGCGGCGGAAATTTTCTGGAGGCCCCTGATGAAACGTTTCCCTCTTGCGGTATGCGCCTGCCTCTTGGCAATCGCCGTTGCAGCGCCCGTCTTAGCCGCCGATCTGTCCCGGCCTGCCTTCAAGGCAGCACCTCCTTTCGCCGCGCCGTTCAACTGGACCGGCTTCTATGTCGGCATCAACGGCGGTTACGGCTGGGGCAAATCGAGCTGGACCAACACGGCGACCGGCGCCACCACCGGCGACTTCAATATCAGCGGCGCGCTGGCTGGCGGTACGGCCGGTTACAATCTGCAGATCGGCCAATTGGTCGTCGGCGCCGAAGGCGACATCGACGCCAGTTGGATCAAGGGCACCGACGCCACCGGCTGCTGTCAGACCAAAAACGACTGGTTGGCCACGGCCCGCGCCCGCCTCGGCTTCGCCATGGATCGCTGGATGCCGTTCGTCACCGGCGGCGCGGCCTTCGGCGACGTCAAGATGAACGCGCTCGGCTCATCGCAAACGGCGACCAAAGTCGGCTGGACCGCCGGCGGCGGCGTCGAATATGCCTTCAGCGGCGCCTGGTCGGCCAAGATCGAATATCTTTATGCCGATCTCGGCAAGGCGAGCTGCGGCCTAGCCACGTGCGGCGTAGCCAATGACGTGACCTTCAAGACCAACATAGTGCGCGCCGGCGTGAACTATCATTTTTAAACGGCACGCCTGAGGGGACTGAGCGGGGCCGGCCTTAGCGCCGGCCCTTTGTTTTTCGGTTATCCCCATTGCGCCGGCGCGCCGCCGCGGGGACTGGCGAAACGTCCGCGTTCTCACTACGTTCCGGCGGCATGCCCGAACGCCCCCAACGACCCGCCCGCCACGATCCCCGCGTGATCGCCATCCGCGGCGCGCGCGAGCACAATCTCAAAAACGTCGACGTCGCCATCCCGCGCGACCAGCTGGTGGTGTTCACCGGCCTGTCCGGTTCGGGCAAGTCGTCGCTCGCCTTCGACACCATCTATGCCGAGGGCCAGCGCCGCTACGTCGAGAGCCTGTCGGCCTACGCCCGCCAATTCCTCGAGATGATGCAGAAGCCGGACGTCGACCAGATCGACGGCCTGTCGCCGGCCATCTCCATCGAGCAGAAAACGACGTCGAAAAACCCGCGCTCGACCGTCGGCACCGTCACCGAGATCTACGACTACATGCGCCTGTTGTGGGCGCGCGTCGGCGTGCCCTACTCGCCGGTGACCGGGCTTCCCATCGAGAGTCAAACAGTCTCGCAGATGGTCGACCGCGTGCTGGCGCTGCCGGAAGGCACGCGCATCTATGTGCTGGCGCCGGTCGTGCGCGGCCGCAAGGGCGAATACAAGAAGGAGCTCGCCGAGTTCCTGCGCAAGGGCTACCAGCGCGTCAAGATCGACGGCGCCTTCCACGAGATCCAGGAGGTCAAGCCGCTCGACAAGAAATTCACTCACGACATCGACGTGGTGGTCGACCGACTGGTGGTGAAAGGCGACATCGGCACACGGCTGGCGGATTCGCTGGAGCAGTGCCTCAAGCTCGCCGACGGCCTCGCGGTGGTCGAACTCGCCGACACCAAAGGCAGCGGCGCCACCGCCAACCGCGGCCGCAACGCCAATGCCGAGCGGCTGATCTTCTCCGAAAAATTCGCCTGCCCGGTGTCCGGCTTCACCATTCCGGAAATCGAGCCGCGGCTGTTCTCATTCAACAATCCGTTCGGCGCCTGCCCGGAATGCGGCGGGCTCGGCGTCGAGCAGCATATCGACGCCGGCTTGGTGATCCCCGATCCCGACGCCACGCTGAAGAAGGGCGCCATCGCGCCCTGGGCGAAATCAAGCTCGCCCTATTACATCCAGACGCTCGACGCGCTGGCCAAGCATTTCCGCTTCACGCTCGACACCAAATGGAAGGACCTGCCGAAGAAAACGCAGGACGCGATCCTCTACGGCTCCGGCGAGGACGAAATCAAGTTCGTCTACGATGACGGCCTGCGCGGCTACACGACGAAAAAGCCGTTCGAGGGCGTTATCACCAATCTCGAGCGCCGCTTCAAGGAAACCGAGAGCGAGTGGGCGCGCGAGGACCTGGCAAAATATTTCACCGACACGCCGTGCCACGTCTGCCACGGCGCGCGGCTCAAGCCCGAGGCGCTGTGCGTCAAGATCGGCGGCAAGAATATCTCGGAAGTCGCGGAGCTGTCGGTACGCCGCGCCGGCGAATGGTTCACTGAGATTCCCAAACAGCTCAACGCGCAGCAGAACGAAATCGGCGTGCGCGTGCTCAAGGAAATCCGCGAGCGGTTGAAGTTCCTGGTCGACGTCGGCCTCGACTACCTCACGCTTGCGCGCGCCAGCGGCACATTGTCCGGCGGCGAGAGCCAGCGCATTCGCCTCGCCTCGCAGATCGGCAGCGGGCTGACCGGCGTGCTTTACGTGCTGGACGAGCCGTCGATCGGCCTGCACCAGCGCGACAACGCGCGGCTGCTCGAAACCCTGAAACGGCTGCGCGACCTCGGCAACACCGTGATCGTGGTCGAGCACGATGAAGACGCCATCAGAACCGCCGACCACGTGCTCGACATCGGCCCCGGCGCCGGCATCCACGGCGGCCACGTCGTCGCCGAAGGCACCGTCGACGACCTCATCGCCGCGCCGCGCTCATGGACCGGCAAATATCTCTCCGGCGAACTCAGCGTGCCCGTCCCCGAGCGGCAGCCGCGCAACCCGCGCCGCCAACTCAAGATCGTCAACGCCCGCGGCAACAACCTCAAGAACATCACCGCCGAGATCCCGCTCGGCCTGTTCACCTGCGTCACCGGCGTCTCCGGCGGCGGCAAGTCGACGCTCTTGATCGACACGCTGTACAACGCCGTGGCGCGCAAATTGAACGGCGCCTCGCTCGCGCCGGCCGCGCACGACCGCATCGAGGGCCTCGAGCACATCGACAAGATCATCGACATCGACCAGTCGCCGATCGGCCGCACGCCGCGCTCCAATCCGGCCACCTACACCGGCGCCTTCACGCCCATCAGAGAATGGTTCGCGGCGCTCCCCGAATCCAAGGCGCGCGGCTACGAGCCCGGCCGCTTCTCGTTCAACGTCAAGGGCGGCCGCTGCGAGGCCTGCCAGGGCGACGGCGTCATCAAGATCGAGATGCACTTCCTGCCCGACGTCTACGTGACCTGCGACGTCTGCAAAGGGAAGAGGTACAATCGAGAAACTCTCGAAGTGCTGTTCAAGGGCAAGTCGATCGCTGACGTGCTCGACATGACGGTGGAAGAGGCGCTGGAATTCTTCAAGGCGGTGCCGCGCGTGCGCGACGTGCTGGCGCTACTGCACCGCGTCGGCCTCGACTACATCCATGTCGGCCAGCAGGCCACCACGCTGTCGGGCGGCGAGGCGCAGCGCGTCAAGCTCGCCAAGGAACTGTCCAAGCGCGCCACCGGCCGCACGCTCTATATTCTCGACGAGCCGACCACCGGCCTGCACTTCCACGACGTGGCGAAGCTCCTCGACGTGCTGCACGAGCTGGTGGAGACCGGCAATTCGGTGGTGGTGATCGAGCACAATTTGGAAGTGATCAAGACCGCCGACTGGATCATCGACCTCGGCCCCGAAGGCGGCGACGGCGGCGGCGAGATCGTTGCCCAGGGCACGCCGGAGGATATTGTGAAGGTGGCGCGCAGTTACACCGGGCAGTTTTTGAAGCCGGTGCTGGGACGGGAGAGCAAGCGCAAGAAGGGTCAGCAGGCGGCGGAGTGAGCACCCGGTCATTCCGGGGCGCGAGCGGAGCGAGCGAACCCGGAATCCAGGACCGCGTGGCACGGCTGCTTTTTTGATCCGTTTATGTTACCGTGAGACCATGACCATGGACGTCGAAGCCGAGATTCGCGACCTGAAGCGCCGCGTTGGCGAACTCGAAGGCTCGTTCGGATTCCTGACCGAGCAGGCCAAGGGCGTACACAAGGACTTGCTCAGGTTCGAGGCTAGAACCGAAGAGAGATTCGAAGGGATCGATAATAAATTGCGGGAGCATGACGGCCGGTTTGATCGGATCGAGCGGGACGTCAAGGGACTTCGCACCGACATGCCGAAGATCGTCGCCGACAGCATGCGCGAGGTGCTGCGCGAGCAAAAAAGCAAATCGTGACGCGAAAGCGGCTGAAATTTATTCACGAAGGCAAATACACCGCCGAAGTCCCGGTCGAACTGATCGAGGACGACACCGCCTGGTCGCCATACTTGTCGCCGGCAGATGTGACGAATCTCGACACAAGTCGCCTCGCCCTGCGCCGCGGCGATGTTGCCGAAGCGGCGAAATACGGCCGCGTGTTTGAATTGACCCCGGTCGCGGCGAAGTAACTTCTGCGGGTCGCGCGTCTTGTCCTCCGTAGCCTGCAGGGCGAAGGCGGATGGGGCGGGAAAGCAAACGCAAGAAGGGGCAGCAGGCGGCGGAGTGAGGAAATGGTTTGATAAAATTGCGATCAAAGCCGACGCTCGATTTTTCTCTTTTCAATTGCGGCAATAAGGATTTCCTTTTCCTCCAAGAGGTTTGTCGCTCCGGAAAGCTCTATCGGCACCGCATCGGCGTCGTGAAGTATTTTGAAGAGAATATTGACTTCCAGCGCAAGCACACCTCCTGGTGTGGTGCCATAGATCGGATAATTGCCAGCTTCCCATCCGACTCTCTCGATCCATTTCTTGCTAAGGAAGTTTCTCTCAAATGCTGGCGTCTGATCACGTTTTACAACAGTTGGAATTTTATATTTTTCCAACGTTTCGCGAGCGCGCCGCGCTAGTGGAATGTCCGTCGGAGCCTTGATCATCCCTCAGCCCAGTGATGATTGACTTGGTTTACTTCTTCCATTCGTGGAGCTTACGGTCCTCAACATCCCACATGCCCGATTCCGTGATTTGATACGCTTTTCCGGTGAAATGAATGAGTGCGCGATCATGCTCTAGTTGCTCAAGAGTGCGCCTGAGATTCTTGCGCATTTTAGGACTCAGCCAATCATCTAATTCGTCATACGTTGCGCACTCGGCGCCGCGTTCATGCAGCAGCAGAATAACCCGGTCACTAACCTTTAGTTTTGGATTCCTCGCTTACCTCAGGATCACCGTCCCCAATGCTCTCCCCCACCTCCTTCCACGGCCTGCCGGCGGTGCGCCTCGCCGCCGATCACGGCGCGAGCGCGATGATCGTGCTGCAAGGCGCGCATGTCGTGTCGTGGATTCCGGCCGGCGGCACCGACTGGCTCTATGTCAGCCCGCGCAGCCCGTTCCGCGTACGCGAGCCGATCCGCGGCGGCGTGCCGCTGGTGTTTCCGCAGTTCGCGACCTATGGGCCGCTGCCGCAGCACGGCTTCGCCCGCACGCAAACCTGGCGCGTCGCGGACGAGCGCGACGGCGGCGTCAGCCTCCGCCTCGACAGCACGGCGCAGACGCGGGCGCTGTGGCCGCACGACTTCGCCGCCGCGCTGGCCGTCGATATCGGTGGCCAAGGCCTCGGCCTCGCGCTGCAGGTGCGCAACACCGGCGCGCGCGAATTCGCCTTCACCGCCGCGCTGCACACTTATCTCTCGGTGTCGGATATTGCCGCGATCCGGCTCGACGGGCTTGCCGGCGGCGCCTATGTCGACCGCGCCGACAACGACGCGCCGGGCCGCGAGGCTGCGGCGTCGATGGCCGTCACGCAGGAAATCGACCGCGTCTACACCGACATCGCGCCGCCGCTGCGGCTGACGGACAAAAGCCGCGCGCTGGACATCGCGCAAAGCGGCTTCCGCGATTGCGTGATCTGGAATCCCGGCCCGCAGCGTACGGCCAAGATGCCGGACATGGAGCCCGACGGCTACCGGCGCATGTTCGCCGTGGAGGCGGCGACCGTCGCGCACCCCGTCACGCTCGCGCCTGGCGCGGCCTGGCAAGGCGTGCAGTCGCTGCGGCAGATCGAGTAAAGCGCGTAGGGTGGGTTAGCGCCACCCGGATCGGCGCTTCGCGCCGTCCGGGCGCAGGCCCTGGCGCGTAACCCACCGCCTACGTTGCCGCGAGTCCCACGGTGGGTTACGGCGCGTGCCCTATTTCACTTCCGGCACGAAGGCGACCGCCGAGCAGCCCTTCTGCGCGCCCTTGATGGCGCAGATCTTGAAAATATAGGCGTCCTTGTCCCTGAAGCCTTTGTCGGGCGTGTAGACGAAGCGGTTGACGCCGGTCTTCACCAGCTTGCCGTGGTCCGGCGTGTGCTCAAAGGTGATACCGTTGAATTTGTAGCCCGGCCCCTCGGCGAAATTGTGCGTGCAGGACGAACCGGCGTCGACGATCGCGTCCATCACCACGCCGTCGTTCTTCTCCGGGTGGAAATCAAAAGTCTTGTACAGGCAGCCCGCCTGTGCGGACGCGGGCAGCAGCACCATCAGCGCGGCGGCGATCAGCCAGCGGTTCGGCATGGGTCAGTTTCCTTTTCCCATAGACCAGATCACCGCCAACACGATAACGCCAGCGGCGCCGGAGATTGGCCCGGCGAAGTCGCACCCCTGCGGCGCCGAAAGCCGCTACTGCCCCTGCCCGGACGTGCTCGGGTGCGCAATTGCGGCCTTGTCGTCGTTGGCTTTCGGCATGTCAGCGTTGCGGGCTACACATTCGGCAAAATAGTGGCGCTGCGCCGCCGCCGAACCGGTCGGGCCGAACACCTCGAGCGGGTGCGCCTTGATCATCATGGCCCGGCAGGTCTTGGCCAATTGCGGAGTGATGGCCGCGTGCAGCGGGGCCGCCGCGGCGAGCGCCAAGGTCAGCGCCGCGGACCAGCCGATCATTCTGATGGCGGTGGTCATGGAAGCCTCCATTTCGCCCCGCCCCATCAACGCGCCACGGAAACTTTGGTTCGCGGCTACGGCGCGCCCCGGAATGACACTGAATTTATACCGCCTAGCGCGTCGACACCACGCCGCGGCGCGGGCCGCGCTCGCCTTCACAGGTACACGGCGCGCCGAGCCGCGGATAAGGCACGGTCGTGCATTGGCCGCCGCCGTCGCGCGGCAGCACCTTGCAGACGTAGGGGTTGGGAATGTCCGGCGGTCCATGCGGGCCCGGCAGCGGGCGCGGTGCCGCCACGGCGGGTGCGGCGGCCGACGCCAGCAGCACGGCCGCGGCCATGAGCAATCTTCGCATTATCCGGTCTCCACAAACGCGACGGGCCCCGCCTTCAACGCCAGCCCGCCACGGCGCGTTCCCTATACCTTTGCCTGCCTCAAGTCTCCAGCATCGTCTCGATAAATGTTTTCGGGTCCGCTCAGAACCCGCGCATCAGCCGGTAGTGCTCGGTGTCTTCGACGCCCGCCGGCGCGAGCCCTCCTTGCGTCAGCTGCAGGAGCCGCGCACCCGGATAGGCCATCAGCAGCGGCTAATGCGTCGCCATGATCACCTGGCAGATGCCGGATCGTTCCATGGCGCGCAGCAGCTTGAGGAATTCGATCTGCCGTGCCGGCGACAGCGCCGATTCCGGTTCGTCGAAAATGAAAATGCCCTGGCGCTGGCAGCGCTCGGCAAAGAAGCGCAGGAAACCCTCGCCGTGCGAGTGCGACAGAAAATCGGGCGGCCGGCCGCCGGATGTCAGCGCCGCTTCGTCGAGATAGCGCGCCACGGTAAAAAAGCTTTCGGCGCGGAAGAACCAGCCATTGGTGATCTTCGGCAGCCAGCTCGCGCGCAGCGCCTTGGCGAGCGCGCCGTCCATCTTCTCCAGCGCCTGCGAATGGTCGACCGGCATGCAGCCCTCGCCGCCGCCCGCCTCGTCGTAACCGGCGAGCGCGGCGATGCCTTCGAGCAGTGTCGATTTGCCGGTGCCGTTCTCGCCGACGATGATGGTGATGGCGTGCTCGAAGGAAAGATCCGGTCCGTCGCGCAGGAACGGCAAGCAGAACGGATAGCTGTCGCGGTCGGCGACGCGCTCGGTTTCGAGCCACAGGCGCTTGAGATAAGGCGCCGGCAGATTAATGGTGCGGTTCTTTCGGGCCATCCCCCGGTCTCGCCCCCCGCGCATCGATACACGTCAGGGTAGCAAACCGGGCGCCCCGATGAGAAGCGCGTTCCGGCGCGTCTTCAGCGCCGCCCGAACCACCAGCCGAGCGCGAGAAACACAATGCCGGCGGCGCCCGAGACAATGCCGTGCTTCATGTGCGCACGCATCACGCCGGCCTCGTGTCCGGGGAAAAAGCCCGGCAGCGTGCCCGCCGGCGTCACGAAATAGATTCCAGCGATCACGATCAGGGCGATGCCGACGAGGGTGCAGAGCATTTTCATCGAGGCCGTTCCTTCCAACGAATCGAAGCGCGTTACGCGGATGCGCGAGCGTAATCCGCCCGGCGGCGGCGGCCAACCGTCTTTGACGACTGCGCGAAAATCGCTAGGCTGCGCGCGCGGGCTTCTGCGATGCGCCGCTCAGCCGCGACCGGCGGCGCCTGGCGCCCCGTCGCTTCAGGGGCAAAAATGCGCCGGCACATCATCGCCTTGTTTATCATGGCGGCTTGTCTGCTGGCCGCCTCCGCGCAGGCGGCCGAATTCCGCTTCCCGAAAACGAGGCCGGACGCCTTCGTCATCAACCTGCCGACCGGCTGGACCACGCACGAGGACGACTTCAACGGCCTGCAATTGGTGTCGCCCGACCACCGCAGCCTGGTCTATCTATCGTTCGTGCGCGACGGCCAATATACCGGCAAGCCATTGCGCGACGTGGCGCTGGCGATCGGCGCGCAGCCGAACATGAGATTTTCCAGCCGGCAGGAAGCCAGCGTCATCTCGGGCTACGGCGGGCAGACCTTCTTCGCCCAGATGACCAACGACAAAGGCACCCCGCTCGACGTCAAGATGGCGATCATTCCGCTGGCTCAGGATCTGTGGGCGACGGAAACGCAATTGATTTCGAAGAACCTGAACGCCGAACAAAGCGCGACGCTGGCTGCAGTCGTGCGCGGCGTCGGCCTCGTCCACGGCAAATAAAATCGCGCGCCGGACGCAAAAATGAAACGCCCAGGCCGGCGGCAACCGGCTTGGGCGCTCGAGCGCGCGGCGGCTGACGCCGCCAGTCAGATTTTCAGTTCGGGCACGCCACGATGTTCCAGAACCATTCGCCGTCAACATTGATCCAGCACGGGCCGACGCCGTAGTCGTACCAGCGGCCATGCCAACGGTGGCGGTGGTGGCCGTACCAGATGTGGCCGTTATACGTTCTGCCGACCACGAAGTTGTTGTGAACCGCCCTGTTGACGTGAACGTTCTTGTTCACGTGCACGTTCTTATTCACATGTACGTTTTTGTTCACATGTACGGTCTTGTTGACGTGAACCTTCTTTTCGTCTTTATCTTTCGCGTTGGCCGGGCTGGCAACCGCGAACACGAATCCGATCGCAGCAAGCACGGATAAAACGAGCGAAATCTTCTTCAGCATATCGGCGCTCCTCTCGGGGCTGGGGTATAGTTTTGGTTGCAAGGCCCACAGCCGAATTGCTGGCGGCTCTTGTCCCGGAATAAACCCACGATGCCGCATTATCGGCCGTGCGATGTGAATGCGCCCTGAACGAAGCAACCCGACATTTGTTCCGACATAGGCTCGTCGGTGGCGATTTCGCGCGACTAACACCGCGCGCTTGTGCGCCGCAGCACGATTGGTCTTCAGACACCGTCGGCGAGACGAAGTGTTACGCCGCCTGTGCCGCCAGTTCCTTGTCCTTCGCCTCCGCGCGTTGCGCCGCAGGGCGCGCCGCGATGCGCGCGGCGTAGTCGGAGAATTCCTTGCGCTCGGGGATCATCTTGAAAATCATGCCCCAGCGGATATTGGCGCCGATGACCACGTCGGCGGCGGTAAACTGCTCGCCCATCAACCAAGGCCCCTTCTCAACGGCCTTGGCGAGCACGTTCATGGTGGTGTCGAAATCGCCGTAGCCGAGCATGGCGCGCCTGGCCTCTTCCTTGCGCGGCGCGGCACGATCGATTACCGCCGGCTCGAGGCAGCCGGGCCCGAAGAACAGCCATTTGAGGTAGATGCCGCGACGCGGCGTGCCGATCGGCACGTTCAGTCTGGCTTGCGGGAACGCGTCGGCGAGATAGGTGCAGATCGCCGCCAGCTCGGTGATGATGGTGTCGCCATGCTTGAGCGCCGGCACCTTGCCCATCGGATTGATGGCGAGATAGTCCGGCTTCAGGTTGTCGCCCTGCTTCAGGCTCAAGAGCTTGAGGTCGTAAGGCTGGTCGAGTTCCTCCAGCATCCACAAGACGACGGAGGAGCGCGACGGCGCGGCGTGATAGAGCGTGAGATCTGCCATGGGACACCTTGCAAAGGGGATGGTTCCAAACAACGTTATAACTGTGCCTAGAGTGTGCAGGGATTGTGACCATGTCCAATAATGTTCGCGACAACGCCGCCCGCCACCGCTTCGAACTCGATGCCGACGGTCATACGGCATTTTCGAACTACCGGCGCGACGGCGCCAGCCTCACCATCATGCATACGGAAGTGCCGGCGGAACTCAACGGCCGCGGTATCGGCTCGGCGCTGGTGCGCGGCTTGCTCGACATCGCCCGCGCGCAAGGACTGAAGGTGAAGCCGCTCTGCCCATTCGTCGCCAGCTACATGGCCAAGCACCCGGAATACGCCGATTTGCTGGGTTGATATTTGCCTTCTTCCCGCCGCGCCGGAAGAGCGAAGAGAGCAACGCAATCTTTACCCTTCGGTAAGACATTGGGCCGGCTGCCCTGTGTCAGGAGTTCGCGTTGGATCTTTCGGCCGGCATATCTTTTTTCTTCGGCCAGCTGGGCAGGCTGTTCTTTTCGCTCGGCTCGTCTTTCTCGCTCACGTCGCTGACCGCGGCGCTGATCATCGCTACCCTATTCCTCGTCTATCGACGCCGAAGGCGCGGCCGCCGCATCCGCTGGCGAACGATCGCCCGCGCGCTGTTCCCGCGGCGCATCCTGCGCAGCCGTTCGAACGAGGCAGACATCGGCTACCTTTTTTTCAACGTCTTCGTTTTCAGCCTGGCGTTCGGCTGGGCGGTACTGTCCTATCAGTTCATCTCGAACGGCATCATCGCCGGGCTGGTCGCACTCGCTGGCCCGGTGAAGCCCTCGACGCTGTCGCCTTACGTCAGCCGCTCGGTCATCACGTTGATGTTGTTCCTCGCCTACGAACTCGGCTACTGGGTCCATCACTGGCTCAGCCACAAGGTGCCGTTGCTGTGGGAATTCCACAAAGTGCACCATACCGCGGAAGTGCTGACGCCGCTCACCAATTACCGCGTCCATCCGTTCGATAGCTGGTTTTTCGCCAACGTCCTCGCGCTCTCGGCGGCGGTCGCCAACGGGCTGGGCAACTACCTGTTCGGCACGACCGCCTATCAATATGCGCTCTCCGACACCAACATCATCCTGGTGCTGTTCGTCCACGCCTACGTCCACCTGCAGCATTCGCACATGTGGATTGCGTTCCGCGGCCTGGCCGGCCGCATTTTTGTGTCGCCCGCCCATCATCAGGTGCATCACTCGGCCGACCCGAAACATTTCAACAAGAATTTCGGCAGCTGCCTGGCAGTGTGGGACTGGATGTTCGGCACGCTCTACGTTCCGGGCAAGGAGCGTGAGGCGCTCACCTTCGGCTTAGCCGATCATCCGGATGCGCACACGGTCAAGGGCGAACTGGTAGCGCCGCTAATCAATGCCGCCGGCCACATCCGGCCGCTGTTGACGCGCCGCTATCGCGAGGCGGCGCCGATGCCGGTGACCGAACGGAAGTCGGCTTAGGCAATTTTACTTGCACCTGATGTCCGAACTAGCCCGCAATCCGGTCGAGCAGATCCGCCAACACCTCGGGACAGGTGATGTGCGGATTGTGGCTTGAATCGATTGCCGTGACGCCCCAGCCGTCCCGCATCGCTCGCTCGTAGAAACGGCGGAAGCGGTCGTCGGGCGCATTCCGCGTGCAATAGATGTAGTGGCGCGGCAGCGTGAGCGCACCGTTCTGCAATTTTACTTTCTGCTCGAAGGTCTTGGCCGGTTGCGGCCGCCGCAATGGTGCACACCAGGCGCGGTCTTCCGGCGCGGTATCGGGCGGCATATCCACGGGTGGAATAAAGCCGTCGGCCGACGGCTTGCGTTGCGCCGGCGCAGAGGCCGGCAGCAGATCGAGCACGCTGTCGCCGTCATCGGGCGCGAAGGCGTCGATGTAGATGAGCCGCGCGATGCGCGTCCGCGCCCGGTCGGCGACGCCGGTTGCGACCATGCCGCCATAGGAATGGCCGATCAGGTTGACCGCGGCGAAGTCCTCGAATTCGAGCACGCCTAAAATGTCCGCGATGTGGGTGTCGAGATCGATCTCGGAACGCGCCAGATGCGCGCGTTCGCCAAGCCCGGTATAGGCCGGCGTGACCAGCCGGTGTCCGCGCACGGTCATCAGCGGATGCATCTTCTTCCAAGCCCAACCGGCACTCCAGGCGCCGTGCGCAACGACGAAGGTAGCCATGTCCCCGCCCCTATTCCGCCGCAACGGCGCGCGGGCGCGGCCAGTGCTCGATCCAGCGCGCGCGCGCGAAATCGACCACGACCACGACGAGTCCTGCGGCCAGCACTTCCCATCCCGGCCTGAGACCGACGGAAAAATCGAACGCCACTTCGAGCACCCGCATCGGCGACACATGGAAGGCGATGCCGATGCCAACCGCCTCGCCGATGAATGTGAGCGCTGACACCGCAATGCTCAACAAAAGCAGCGTCACGGTGGACAGCTCCCCGCTGCCTCGCCACCAGGCGACCAGCCGGTAGGCGATCAGCCACAGGAACAGGCTGGCGGCAAAGACCGGCACGGTCACATCGGCTTTGGTCTGCTGGAAATAATGGATGAGCGCCAAGAGCGCGATGCCGTAAATGATCTGGTGCAGCCGCCGCCAGCGTAGGCCACCGAGACGCTTGACCATGCCGTCGGTCGAGGTCGCCGCCAGCGTTGCCAATCCGAGCCAGGCGGTACCGCCAACAATGAGATACCAGCGATGGCTGATCTCGTGCGCGACCTTGGTGAGGCTGAAGCCATGATCGGTGAAAAACAAACTCAGGTGCGCAGCGATATAGCAAAATGAGCCGACGCCGAGCATGCGCCGCACGTCGATCAGATTGCCGTAGCGCGCGATGCGCCGGACGGGCGTCACCGCCAGGGTCGTGCCCAGGAACACCAAGGCCCAGAAGCCGGCGCGATGGATCATGTCGTTGAGCGGCCGCGCGCCATGGGCGATGGCCTGCCCATCGACCAGCGCCTTCGCCAGCGGGAAAAACAGCAGAGCCAGCGCGCCGATGCGCAACGGCGACAAGCGGCCGCGCCTGTCACGCCAAAGCTGCCAGGACGACGTCATGACGCACGTCTCACACGCCGCTGCGCGGTTAAGCTCCGTCGCCACTGCCCAAGATTCGAGCGTCTAGCCCGGGAACCCGCCCAATTTCGCCGCTGCCCTAACTGCATATCAGTCATACCGCGCTGCACAATGTTATCACCCCTTGCTGGGAGACCGTGCTACCATTTTTCAGTTCATTCGATTCGTCACAACCGTTCACAAGGTTGGGCGCAATGAGTGTGCCGGCACCGGACAATGCCGGCGACCGCTACGGGAGAAGGAGGAGCAGAAAAGAAACCGAGAGTTACGCCGCGCCGGGCCACTTCGAGGAGGCCACCGATGTTGCGAAACTTGGTACACTCACTGCTCGTGCTCGCTCTGTCCGTGTTCAGCTTCGCCGCGCTGGCCCACGACGTCTGGATCAGTCGTGGCGCATACAAAAATCCTGCCGGCGAATGGTGCTGTGGCGCCGAAGACTGTGGCGTGGTTGCGCCCGGCGCCGTCAAAGCCGGCGTTGGCGGCTATTCGCTGCGGGGCCCGGTCACCTATGGCGTGGGCGTGACCGGCAATGAAGCAGACGGGCCGACGCGCCAGGAAAACGTCAACGAGGTCGTGCCCTACAGCCAATCGCTGCCGTCGCCCGATGGCGCCTATTGGCGCTGCAAGCGGCCAGACGGGTCGCCGCGCTGCTTCTTCGCGCCGCCGTCGGGAAGCTGAATGATCGGCTAGGCGCTCGGATTGGCGCTGGCGCGCATGACCAGCGCCACCATGGCTGCGGTCCCGAAAAGAATGAAAGACGCGCCCACGCTGTCGCGTCCCGCGAAATAAACAATGGCGGCGACCAGCACAGCCGCAATCCCGAGCGGCACCGACCACAGCCCGACCCATTCGGTCGCCTCGACCGCCGGCACACGCTTCGTCCGCCGATTGTCCGCCCGGACCTTCTGAGGTTGCAAAATCGGCACGACGATAGCTCCGGTAGTTTGGAGCTATATTCATCGCAATTTCCGTGCCGGCATTGATCTAGCGCAAACGGCGTCTGCACTCATAAACGCGGCAACGGCCGGCCGCCGGCGGCGCGCGAGGGAACCTTCACCCAGGCTTCGCCGTCGAGCACGGTCTCGCCGTCGACCGTGCAGGTACAAGCCAGTCGTGCGCGGAATTTCTCCGGCATCAGTTCCGCAACCATCACGCTCACTTCGACGGTGTCGCCGATCTTCACCGGGGCGCGAAAATTCAAGGTCTGCGAAATATAAACGGCGCCCGGTCCCGGCAGCCGCGTGCCGAGCACCGCCGAAATCAGGCTTGCGGTATAGAGCCCGTGCGCGATGCGCGTGCCGAACGGCGTCTTGGCGGCGAAATGCTCCGATAGATGGATCGGGTTGCGGTCGCCAGTAACCTCGGCGAAACCGACGACGTCGGACGAGGCCACGGTCTTGGCGAGCCGCTCGGTCATGCCGACCGAGAGATCCTCGAAATGCAGCGTCTGTAAAGTCAGCATCGTCACGCGCCCAAAGCCCGCGGCCGGCACACCGCCCATAGCAGGCCGATCAGCAGCACATTGATCAGCGCCAGCAGCGTCAATACGTCGATGGTCGAATCGGCTCCACTCGTTTCGATCACCAGCGCTCCCAACGATGGCGCCAGCGCCTGCACGATCAGGCTGGGAAACGCCAGTTTTCCCATCAGACGTGGAAACCGAATTGGCCCGAACAGCACCAATGGCAACGTACCGCGGCCGATCCAGGAAATTCCGTAGCCCGCGCCGTAGAGAAGGATGACCAGCACCAGCAGTGGAAAGTGGCCAACCAGCAGCAGCAAGCCGATCGCCATCAAGGCGCAGGAACCGATCATGGTCCAGATCGGGTGGTAGCGGGCCCCGAACAGCCGCTCGATGACGCGGGCGCCGACCTGCGCCGGGCCGAACAGCGTGCCGAGGCTGACCGCCACGGCGAAGTCCACACCCCTCGCCTGCAGGAAGATCAACAAGTGCACCACCACGATCGAACCGATGCCGGCGGCGAGCGAGAGCACCAGCGCCAGCAGCGCGAAGATCAAGGTTTCGTTGGCGATACGCGCCCCAGCCTTGGACGTCACCGGCTCGTTCGGTGCGGCGGCGACGGCCGGCTTCGGCGCGCGGCGGATCACCGTCATCTGCAACGGCAACGCGACGAAAAGATGCAGCGCGGCATAGATGAAGCATGCGACGCGCCAGCCGGTATGCTCGATCATGAAGGCGCTCAGCGGCCAGCACACCGTGCTGGAAAAGCCGCCGAACAGCGTGAGATTGGTAATCGGCGTGCGTGCCTCGCCGCCGTACATGCGGCCGAGCGCGGCGAACACCGCATCATAAAGCCCGGTGCCCATGCCGATGCCGAGCAGCACCCAGGCGAAAAGATAGGCCGGCAGCGCCGGCGCCAGCCCAATGCCGATCAAGCCCGCCGCATAGAACAATGAGCTCGCCAGCAGCACCGGACGCCCGCCGTGCAGGTCGATGATGCGGCCGACTTGCGGCGAGATCAGACCGGCGACCAGCAACCCAATAGACGTGCCGCTGACCACCCAGCCGAGCGACCAGCCGGTATCCGCGACGATTGGCCCGGCGAAGATCGCGGGGAAATAGAACGACGTGCCCCAGGCGAGGATTTGCGCGACGCCCAGCGCGGTGATGACGACGCGGCGATCGAGCGGATATGCGGCTTCAGCGACCATTTATCATTGTCATGCCCGGCCTTGCGCCGGGCATCCACGTCTTTCTGAAAGCAGCAGTGGAAAAATCAGGCGTGGATGGCCGGGACAAGCCCGGCCATGACAAAGTCATTTCGCCGGCTCCATGCCCTTGGACTTGAGCACCGCGGCGGCGTCGGGGCCCGACAGATATTCGATCAGCTCCTTGGCGGCGTCTTTGTCCTTGGTCGTTGCGCTCAGCGCTACGGCGTAAGTGGTGGTGTGCTGGGTTTCCTTCGGCAGCGGCCCAACCAGCGCCGCGCCTTTCACCGGCACGATCTCGCTGATCTGGTGGATGCCGAGCTCAGCCTCGCCGCTGACGATCAGATCGGCGACATGGCCGCCCTGTTTAAGCTTGGCCTTCGGCTTGATCTGGTCGGCAATGCCAAGCTTCACCAGCAGCTTGTCGATATAGATGCCGCTCGAGCCGCCGCTTGCCGGATCGATATAGGCAACCGATTTCGCGGCAAGCAGCGCCTGCTTGAACTTGTCGACCGTGCTTATGTCAGGTTTGGGCGCGCCCTCTTTCACCACCACGCCGATGCCGACGGTCGCGAGCTTCACCTCACTGCCGGCGGCGAGCATGCCGGCCTTGGTCAATTCGTCGATCGCCGCAGGCGTGATCACCAGGATGTCGAAGGCCTCGCCGCCGGCGATGCGCTTCTTCAACTGTCCTGTGGTGCCGTTGTCGACCGTCACCTTGTGGCCGGTCTGCTTCTCGAAGTCGGGCACCAGCGCCAGCACGACCTGTTTATAGGCGCCGGCGGTTAGCACCTTGATCTCGGCCGCGTTTGCCGTCGGCTCGGCCGCAAGCGCAAGCAACCCCGCGACGGTTGCGCTGAGCAGATGGATTTTCATGGCATTCCTCCCCGGTCGCGCCCGCAATTTACACGAAGCGGCCCGGGTTGGACGCCCTGGAAGACAGGAATACCGTCAGTGCAGAGCAAGCCACTGGAAGGAAAGCTTGAAATGCCCTCAAAACAGCGTTCCCCTTAATAATCAGTTGCTTAAGGTATGCGATTTTCGCATTGCTGCAGCGCAACATTATTGCTTTTCATCTGCCGGAACATCTCTATTTTGTATGCAAATCAAAGCACCGGCCTTGGCCGGATTCACCAGAAAGAGCGTTGCTATGTTTGCCAATCTTGTCCGCCTGATCCGGCAGTGGAAGCGTTACAACCGAAGCCTGACCGAATTGTCTCGCTTGGGCGATCGCGAACTCGCCGACATCGGCATCAGCCGTTCTGACATCCATCGGGTGGCTTGGAACGCCGTGCAGACGCACTAAGCGCTCCCAAATTTGTCTGAAAAACGCCCGCGCTCGCCGCGGGCGTTTTCGTCTGCGCGCGTGGTTGCCGTACTCGGCACTGACGCCTAGGTTTGGCCGCATGACACTGAAACCCGTCCACGTCATCGGCGGCGGCCTCGCCGGTTCCGAAGCGTCCTGGCAACTCGCGCAAGCCGGCGTGCCCGTCGTGCTGCATGAGATGCGGCCGCTGCGGGCGACTGCCGCGCACAAGACCGACGGCTACGCCGAATTGGTCTGCTCGAACTCGTTCCGCTCCGACGACAAGGATCACAACGCGGTCGGCCTGCTGCATGCGGAGATGCGTCGGCTCGGCTCGCTGGTGATGCGCGCGGCAGATAGCCATCAGGTGCCGGCGGGCGGCGCGCTGGCGGTCGACCGCGACGGATTTTCTAACGCCGTTTCGGCGGCGCTGGCTGCGCACCCGCTCATTACGCTCGCGCGCGGCGAAGTCGCAGTGCCGCCGGAAGACTGGGACAGTGTTATCATCGCCACGGGCCCGCTTACGTCGCCCGATCTCGCGGCGACCATCCGCGCCCTCACCGGCGAAGACGCCCTTGCCTTCTTCGACGCCATCGCGCCGATCGTACACCGCGACAGCATCGATCTCGATCAAGCCTGGTTCCAGTCGCGCTACGACAAGGCCGGGCCCGGCGGCTCGGGCGCCGACTACATCAATTGCCCGCTGTCGCGCGAGCGATACGACGCCTTCATCGACGCGCTGCTCGCCGGCGACAAGACCGTGTTCCACGACTGGGAAGTTTCGACGCCTTATTTCGACGGTTGCCTGCCGATCGAGGTGATGGCGGAGCGCGGCCGCGAGACTTTACGGCACGGGCCGATGAAGCCGTTCGGCCTGACCAATCCGCGCGCACCCGAAGCGAAGCCCTATGCTGTCGTGCAGCTTCGCCAGGACAACAAGCTCGGTACGCTGTTCAACATGGTCGGCTTCCAGACCAAGCTGAAGCACGGCGAGCAGGTCCGCATCTTCCGCAGCATCCCCGGCCTGCAGAATGCCGAATTTGCGCGCCTTGGCGGCCTGCACCGCAACACGTTCCTTAATTCGCCCAAGCTGTTCGACGAGACGCTGCGCCTCAAGGCCAATCCGCGTTGGCGTTTCGCCGGCCAGATCACCGGCTGCGAGGGTTACGTCGAATCCGCCGCTATCGGGCTCATCGCCGCGCGCTTTGCCGCCGCCGAGCGCCGCGGCGAAATGGCGAGCGCCCCGCCGCCGACCACGGCGCATGGCGCGCTGCTCGTGCACATCACCGGCGGCCATATCGAGACCATCGATGCCGGCCCCTCCTCGTTCCAGCCGATGAATGTGAATTTCGGCCTGTTTCCGCCGATCGCCGCCCCCGTAGCGCCCGAGGGCCGCAAATTCGGCCGCGGCTCGGCCAAGAATCTGGCGCGCAAATCGGCGCTGAGCGAGCGCGCACTGGCCGATCTCGAAAGTTGGATCGCCGGCGAGTTGCCGGCCGCCGCAGCGGAGTAATCATGCCCTGAAGATCCGGCTTGGATCGCGCGCCGCACGCCACAGCAGCCATTGCCGGCGCAGAGGCGAAATCTGCTGGGACGCAAACGGCCGATAGCCAACCCGCTCCATGCGACGGAGCTGCACACCGACCAACGCCACCGGCAGAAACGCCGGCAGGATTTCCGCAGGTACCGACCTAAATTTTTCTTGCGCCGCGGCAAGATGCCGGCCAGCAATGGCGCGCATCTCGGCAAGCGCGGCAAGCAACGGTGCACTCGTGCGCTCGGCAAAAATATCGACCGGCCGGACCTGACGCCGCTCCAGCACATCCAGCGGCACGTAAAGCTGCCGGCGCGATGCGTGCAGGCCAAAGTTTCGCAGGATTCCGCCAATTGCGGAGGCGACGCTCACGTCCAGCGTAAACAATTCGGACGGCATGGCGCCGGTCTTAAGAATTCCGGCTGCCATGGCGAAAATCGGCGATTGCGTCCGGATGGCGTATAATTCCAAAGCGCCGATGGTCGCCATCGGCTCGTTGTAGAGATCGAATACACGCTCATCGATCAATTCGAGCAGCGGCGCAGCTACAAACCCATAGCGCGCCAGCGTCTCGAGCAGCGCGGCGGCTATCGGATGCGCGGCCGCTTCGCCCGCGCGCTCGCCCGATAGCGCCTCGCGCCACCATTGCAAGCGGATTTCGCCCGGCATCGGCTCGCGCGCAAGGTCGCGCACCCGCGCAATTTCGACGTTAAATGCATAGAGCGAAAACAGCGCGCCGCGATACTCGGCCGGCGCGAACAGCGTGGCGAGATAACGGTCCCGGTCGGCTTCACGCACCAACGCGGCGCAGTGCTCGAAATTGCTCATTGGATCAGTCTAGGTCATTCGACCGCGATCAGTCCCGCCCCGACGCGGCGCTTTTCACCCAGCAGAATATTGTAGGTCTGCGCCGCGGGCCCCGTACCCAGGCAATCGACCGAAATCGACAAAGCACGGAAGCGCGCGCGCAGCGGCTCGGGCAGCGCGAATGGATCGCGTCCGCCGCCGATCAAAAACAGGTCGAGAACGTCCGCCCTCTCGAACACTGGCGCCAGGGCCGTTTCGGTGATTTCGTTCACGGTCTTGACCGGCCAGGCCCAAATGCCGTCCGGCAGGCACAGCAGCGAGCCGCGGTGCGACATGGTGGCAAAACGGAAACCGCCATTGCCATAGGCATCGATCGATACCGGATAAGGCAGATGCGGGGCATCGACGCCGGCCGCCATCGTCAGGGCTTTTCTTTCGCCGCCTCGGACGCGCGGGTCAGAGCGTCGCCACCGCGGCCGACTCCGAGATAGATCAGGATCGGCGAGGCGATAAACACCGACGTATAGGTGCCGACCAGCACCACGCCGAACATCATGGTGGCGGTGAAAGAATGGATCGCCTCGCCGCCGAACAACAGCAGCGACAAAAGCGCCAGCGACACGGTTACGTGGGTAATGACCGAGCGCGACAGCGTCTGGTTGACCGAAGCGTTGAGCAGATCCGGCATCGGCATCTTCTTGTAGCGCCGCAGCATCTCGCGAATTCGGTCGTAGATGACGACCGTGTCGTTGAGCGAATAGCCGAGAATGGTCAGCAGCGCAGCGATGCTGGTGAGGTCGAAATCGATCTGCGTGACCGACATGAAGCCGATGGTGAGCACAATGTCGTGCACGTTGGCGATCATGGCGCCGAGCGCGAACTGCCACTCAAACCGGAACCAGAGGTAAATAAGAATGCAGAAGATCGCCAAGCCAAGCCCAATCACGCCATAGGACAACAGTTCGCCGGACACACGGGGGCCGACCACCTCGACGCGGCGATAGTCGTAGGCGTCGCCCAATGCGGCGCGCGCCTTGGTCACGGCCTTCTGCTGGGCGGCGTCGCCACCGGGCTGCTCGGCAATGCGGATGAGCACGTCGTTGGGGGCGCCAAACTGCTGCAATTGCACTTCGCCGAGGCCGAGCCCGCCCAGCGTCGCGCGCATCTTGGCGAGGTCGGCGTTGCCGGCCTTGCTCTGCACCTCGATCAGCGTGCCGCCCTTGAAGTCGATGCCGAAATTCAGCCCGTGGAAAAAATAGAGCGAGATCGCCAGGATCGACATCAAAGCGGAAATGGGAAAGCTGATGCGCCGGAAGCGCATGAAATCGAATTTGGTGTTGTCGGGGACGATGCGAAGCAGGCGCAAGGATAATCCCCCTAAATCGGCACGCGTTGTGGGCGCCGCCAGCGCACCCAGGTGGCGACGATCAGCCGCGTCAGGGTGAAGGCGGTAAACACCGTGGTGATGATGCCGATGCCGAGCGTGACGGCAAAGCCGCGCACCGGGCCGGTGCCGATATAAAACAGCACCGCGGCGGCGATGAAGGTGGTGATGTTGGAATCGAGGATGGTGGCGAGCGCGCGGGTAAAGCCGGCGTCGATGGCGTTGATCGGCGTGCGGCCGCCGCGCACTTCCTCGCGAATGCGCTCGTAGATCAACACGTTGGAGTCGACCGCGATGCCGACGGTGAGCACGATGCCGGCAATGCCGGGCAGCGTCAGCGTGGCGTTGAGCATCGACAATACGCCGAAGATCATGGCGACGTTGATCGCCACCGCGATATTGGCGAACAGCCCGAACAGCCCATAGGTCGCCAGCATGAAGACGATGACCATGGCCGCACCGACGTAAGACGAAATCTTGCCCTTGGCGATCGAGTCGGCGCCGAGGCCGGGGCCGACGGTGCGCTCTTCGATGATGGTGAGCGGCGCGGGCAGCGCGCCCGCACGCAGCAGGATCGCGAGATCGTTGGCGCTCTGCACCGTGAAGCTGCCGGAAATCTGCCCAGAGCCACCGAGGATCGGCTCGCGGATCACGGGGGCGGAAATCACTTCATTGTCGAGGACGATGGCGAAGGGCTTGCCGACATTCTGCTGCGTCACTTCGGCAAACTTGCGCGCGCCGGAGGTGTTGAAGCGGAACGACACGATCGGCTCGCTGGTGCGCTGGTCGAAGCCGGGCTGCGCATCGGTCAAGTCGGCGCCCGAAACCAGCACGCGCTTTTCTACGAGGTAAGTCTGGGCGGCATCCTTGCCGGTGCCGTGCAGAAGCTCGTCATCCGGCGGAACCTGCCCTTCCTGGGCCTGCTGCACCGACGCGCCGCTATCGACCATGCGGAAATCGAGCTTGGCGGTCTTGCCCAGCAATTGCTTAAGCCGGGTCGGGTCCTGCAGGCCGGGCACCTGCACCAAAACACGGTCGGTGCCCTCGCGCTGGATCAGCGGCTCGACGGTGCCGAGTTCGTTGACGCGCCGCCCGATGATCTCGATCGACTGGTCCACCGCCTGACGCACGCGCTCGACAATGGCCGGGTCGGTGTAAGTGAGCCGGATGACGTTACCGGGTTCGGTGGTCACGTCGATGTTGCGCTGGCCGGTGGCGCTGAGGATGCCGCCGAGCGGCTGCGACAGCGTGCGCAGTTTTTCCAGCGCCAGGTCGGCGTTCGAGCCCTCGCGGACGTGCACCTCGGCGCTGTTGCCCTTGACGACGAGACCGGTATAGCCGATGCGCGCCTCGCGCAGCACGCGGCGCATGTCGTCGAGCAGCGACTGCAGCATCTCCTTGCGCACGGCCTTGGTGTCGACTTCGAGCAGGATGTGGGAGCCGCCCTGCAGGTCGAGGCCGAGCACGACGTGGCGCTGCGCCCATTTCGGCCAGCTCGCAACCATCTTCTCGGGTAGGAAGTTAGGAACGGCGAACAGGCAAATGAACAATGCCGTAAGAACGATCGCCGCCGCCTTCCAACGCGTGAAATAGAGCATGACGTCCCGACTTGATCCGGAAAACGAACGTTGAGACCTTGCGGCCCGGCAATCAGCCGGCCGCCGCTTCGTCCTTCACCGGTTCACCTTTGGCGCGAACGTCGGTGATCATCGACCGTACCTGGCGGATGCGCACGTCGTCCGCAATCTCGATTTCGATCTGATCGTCGTCGATCACCTTGGTGACTTTGCCGACGAGCCCGCCATTGGTGATGATGGTGTCGCCCCGCCGGACATTCTTGACCAATTCCGCGTGCTGTTTCACCCGCTTCTGCTGCGGACGCAGGATCAGGAAGTACATGATGACGAAGATCAGCGCGAACGGCAGCAGCGACATCACCATGTTGCCGCTATCGCCGCCTGCCCCGCCGAACAGCGATCCTTGCGCGAGCGCGGTCGAAATGAACATCGAAGCTTCCCTTGCTTGGTTTTCAGGAGGACGCTAGGCGCGCATTTCCGGCCCGGCATCAATCGTAATTTCGCGCGGACTATAGCGGCCGCCGCTCCAATTGCAACGCCGCAAGACCCCTTAAAACCGGCCATTTTTGGCCGCTTTCGTGTCTGCCCGCTTGCAGCGGCAACGCCGCCCCGCTAAGAGCAGCACAATTTCCGAAAGTACCTTCCATGGCCAAATCGAAGTCCAAACCGCCGGCAAAGGTTAAAGCCAAGACATCCGCCGCCCGGCCGGCAGACGGCGGCGCCGTCCTGGCGCGCATCGCTGACGCATTGGAGCGGCTGGCGCCGCAACGTACGTCCGCGCCCGACCTTACCGTCGCCGACGCCTTCGTCTGGCATCCGGACGGGCGCCGGCTTGCACCGGTCAAACGCGTCAACCGCGTCGAGATGTCGCTGCTCAAGGGCATCGACCGCGTGCGCGACGTGCTGGTCGAGAATACCGAACGCTTCGCCAAGGGTCTGCCCGCCAACAACGCGCTGTTGTGGGGCGCGCGCGGCATGGGCAAATCGTCGCTGGTGAAGGCGTCGCATGCTGGCGTCAACATCGCGCTGGCGCGCCAAGGCAAGAGCGCCCCGCTCAAGCTCATCGAAATCCACCGCGAGGACATCGAAAGCCTGCCCGACTTGATGGGCATTATTCGCGGCTCAAGTTATCGCTTCATCGTGTTCTGCGACGACCTGTCGTTCGACGCTGAGGACACCACCTATAAATCGCTCAAGGCGCTCCTGGAAGGCGGCATCGAGGGCCGGCCGGATAATGTGATCTTCTACGCCACCTCGAACCGCCGCCATCTGATGTCGCGCGACATGATGGAAAACGAACGCTCGACCGCGATCAATCCGAGCGAAACGGTGGAAGAGAAAGTCTCGCTCTCCGACCGCTTCGGTCTGTGGCTCGGCTTCCACCGCTGCAGCCAGGACGAATATCTCGCGATGGTCGATGGCTATATCGCGCACTACAAGATTCCGGCGCACGGCGAAGCGTTGCATCATGACGCGCTGGAATGGTCGACCACGCGCGGCTCGCGCTCCGGCCGCGTCGCCTGGCAGTTCGTGCAGGATCTGGCCGGACGCTTAGACGTCGCGCTGAAGGATTGATCCAAAACGTCAATGCCCGGCGTGAGGCCGAGCATTACGCAGAATTCGGTTTGGATATTACGCGCCGCCGAGATACTTGGTCGGATCGACCGGGGTCGAACCCTTGCGGATCTCGAAGTGTAGCTGCGGCGAGGTGACGTTGCCGGTCTGCCCGGCGTGCGCGATCACCTGCCCGCGCTTGATGGTGTCGCCGCGCTTAACCAGCAGTTCGCTCGCATTGGCATAGGCCGACACGAAACCGTTGGCGTGGCGGATTAGCACCAGATTGCCGTAGCCCTTCAGCTCATTGCCGGCATAAGCGACGACGCCGTCATCGGCCGCCTTGATCGGCGTGCCTTCCGGCACTGCCAGATTGATTCCGTCGTTCTGCCCGCCGTTTGGGCGCGGGCCGAAAGCGGCGATGATGCGGCCCTTCACCGGCCAGCGGAAGCTTGGCATGGCGCCGACCGCTTCCGCACTCTTGGTCACGAGTTCCGTGCTGGTGTGGGTCTCAGGAGTCGCGATGCGTGCATTTTCGACCGGTGCACTGGCCACTTTCGTGGCCGGAACCGTGCGCGGCTGCGCCACGTGCGGCGCAGGCACCGCCGGCTGGCGTTCGGCGATGCGACGGCCGCCAGGAATCTTCAAGTGATCGCCGATGCTGACATTGGCATAAGGCTGGATGTTGTTGGCGCGCGCCAGAGCCACGAGCGTAACGCCATGCTTGCGCGCGATGCCGATCAGGCTCTCTCCCGGAGCGACCACATGCTCGCTTTCGGCGACACGCGGCATCACCGCCGCCTGCGGCGCCGGCGCATCGGCCACGCCGGCCGTGACGTAGCGCGGAATAACGACGCGCTGACCCGGCCGAAGCAGGGCGCCGTCGCGGAAGCCATTGGTCTCCTTGATGGCGGACGCCGGCACGCCGTATTTGCGCGCGATGCTCTCAATCGTTTCGCCGCGAGCGACCGTCACCGGCGAGCCGCCATCCCAGGTCCAGTGCCCGGTCGGCGGCGGCGCCGGTGCGCGAGGGGCGACCACCGATCCGGTGTATTCGGGCGTCGTGGGCCGGTAAGCGCCGAGGCCTTGAGAGCCGGTGGCATAGCCCGTCGCTGCAACCGTCGCGGAGCGGCTCGGCGCCGGCAGCGGTTGCGCGTCAACGCGCGACACCGGGCGCGTCGCGATCGAGCCGGTGGTGTCTTGCTGCACGGCCGAACGATTGCTGTCGAAAGGGTTGGAATCGAAGCGCGCGGAGTTCGAACAACCGGCGGCGGCGATGCCCAAAAGAGCGGGGACCGCCACTCGCAGCCAGACACGCGAGCGAGACGGCACGTTAGAACGCTGCATGTGGTTACTCACTCATACGCAACAATGGTAGACTTCGAAATAAAGCAGCCGCGAGTAAATAAGGTTTTAAGAATTACCGGATCGTTACACGCGGCTTCGCGTGCAAACATTAATGTCACAGTGCGCGCGCACTCCGGCTCGTGGCAATATCAGGCGCAACGGAGCAAATGTCAGAGTTCTTGCGCTTGTCCGGGCAACAGCGGCACGAAACGCACCGCGATTAAGTTTTCGCAAGAAGTTCCCGTTTGCGATTTGGTAAGCTTGATAATGTGTTGCGATCCGTCATGCGGCCCGACCGGTAAAATCATAACGCCATCATCCGCCAGTTGATCGAACAAAGTCTGCGGCACGTCCTCGGCGGCGGCGGTAACGATGATGCGGTCGTAAGGCGCCTTTTCGGGAACCCCGGCAAAGCCGTCGCCGGTAACGACCTCGACATTGTCATAGCCGAGCTCGGCTAGCCGCGACCTCGCCTGCTCGGCAAGCGTGCGGTAGCGCTCGATGCTCACCACCTCGCGCGCCAGCCGCGAGAGCACCGCGGCCTGGTAGCCCGAGCCGGTACCCACCTCCAGCACGCGATGATGCGGCCTGAGCGCCAGCTGCTCCGTCATGTAGGCCACCACGTAAGGCTGGCTGATGGTTTGCCCGCATTCGATCGGCAGCGCCTGGTCGGCATAGGCGCGGTCGGCGAAGTCCGGCTCGACGAACTGGCCGCGCGGCACCTCGTCCATTGCGCGGAGAACCGCCTGGTCGCTGATGCCACGCCGGCGCAGCGTCAGCAGGAATTCCATGCGGTTTTCGTCTTGCCCGTAATAGGGTCCAGTCGCCACGGCCCACCCCTTGCCCTTGCGCGAATTTAGCACGTTTGCCGGCGATTCATGTAAGCTTCCCGGCCGCGGCGCGGTCTTTCAATGGAACCCGGCGCCGCGCATAGGCGTTCTGGGTCGGGACATGGCGATGAACGAAGCATCGAGAGCGATGACGCGCCTTCTTGTCGTCGAGGATGAGTATCTGATCCGCATGCTGCTAGAGGACATGCTGGCCGACCTAGGCTACGACGTGGCCGCGGCGGTCGGCACTATGGCCGAGGCGCGCGAGCAGGCGGCTACCGGCGATTTCACCGCCGCCATTCTCGACGTCAATGTTGGCGGCCAGGAGATCTTTCCGGTCGCGGAAATTCTGGCCAGACGCTGCCTGCCCTTCGTATTCGTCACCGGCTACGGCGAGCATGGCCTGCCCGAACCCTATCGTGGCCATCCGGCACTGCAGAAACCGTTCGAGGCCAAGCAGCTCGAAACCGCGCTCGCGGGATTGCTCGCCAGCGCCTCCTAACCGAAAACATCTGCCAGCTTGGTCATGAACGGCTCGTCGGTGAGGTCGAGCCGCAACGGCGTGATGGCGATGCGCTTCTCGTTCAGCGCGTAGAGATCACTGCCTGCCGCCGCCCCGGCAGTGCCGCCGCGGCCGAACGCGATCCAGTAATAGGGATTGCCGCGCCCGTCGTGGCGCGCGTCAATACGCAACAGTTCCTGATCGCGTTTGCCCTGGGTGACGACCGCGACGCCGGCGACCTCTTCCGGCGGACAATCGGGAAAATTCACGTTGACCAGCACGTCGCGCGGCACGCCGGTCTTGAGCACGCGGCGGATCAGATCGGGCGCGAATTTGATCGCGGTCTCCCAATGCGGCGTGCGCTTGGTACTGGCCGCGTAGGCCTGCGACAGCGCGAACGACTTGATGCCGAGCACGGTGCCTTCCATGGCGCCGGCGACCGTGCCCGAGTAAGTGACGTCCTCGGCGGCGTTGCGGCCGCGGTTGACCCCCGACAGCACAAGGTCGGGCATCTCTTTCATGATGTGGCGCGCGCCCATGATCACGCAATCGGTCGGCGTGCCCTTGACCGCGAAATGCTTGTCGGCCACTTCGCGCAGGCGCAGCGGATCGTTGAGTGAGAGCGAATGCGACACGCCGGATTGGTCGCTTTCCGGCGCGACGATCCACACCTCGTCCGACAATTCGCGCGCGATTTTCTCGCAGGCTTCAAGGCCCTGCGCATGGATGCCGTCGTCATTGGTGATGAGGATACGCATTACTTTGGCAGGTCCTTGCGCTCGATCTTGGTCATGCCGCCCATATAGGGCTTGAGCGCATCGGGCACGGCGATGGCGCCGTTTTCGTCCTGGTAGTTTTCCATCACCGCGATCAGCGCGCGGCCGACGGCGACGCCGGAGCCGTTGAGGGTGTGCACGAAGCCCTTCACTTTGCCGTCTTTGCCTTTGTAGCGGGCCTTCATGCGCTGCGCCTGGAACTCGCCGCAGTTCGAGCACGATGAAATCTCGCGATACATGTTCTGGCCCGGCAGCCAGACCTCGATGTCGTAGGTCTTCTGCGAGGCGAAACCCATGTCGCCGGTGCACAGCGTCACAACGCGGTAATGCAGGTCGAGTTTCTTGAGTACCTCCTCGGCGCAGGCGAGCATGCGCTCGTGCTCGGCTTTGGATTGTTCGGGCGTGGTGATCGACACGAGTTCGACCTTGGTGAACTGGTGCTGGCGGATCATGCCGCGGGTATCTTTCCCTGCGGCGCCCGCTTCGGCGCGGAAGCACGGCGTGCAGGCGGTCAGCCGCATCGGCAGTTTGTCTTCCTCGACGATTGACTCGCGCACCAGATTGGTGAGCGGTACTTCGGCCGTAGGAATGAGCCAAAACCGATCCGCCGTATCGCGCAGGATTTCGGCCTTGAGGCTGTCGGGGTCGGGTTGATGATCGCTCTGCGCCGCTCCGGCCTCTTTCGGCGCGAAAAACTCGTCGCGGTACTTCTTCATGAAGCGGTCGACAAACTCGTTATAGGTAATCTCGTGAATCGCCTGAAATTGATCTTCCGCGAATTTGGGCAATTGCGCCGTGCCGAACATCACCTCGTCGCGCACCAGGAGCGGCGGACTGACCTCCGTATAACCGTGCTTGTCGCTGGTATGCGTGTCGAGAAATAGTTGCCCGAGTGCGCGCTCCATGCGCGCGAGCCCTTTCTGCAGGATTACAAAGCGTGCGCCCGAGAGTTTCGCCGCCAGTTCGAAATCCATCTGGCCGAGTGCTTCGCCCAATTCGAAATGCTGCTTGGCCTTGAACGCAAAATCGCGCTTAACGCCCGACTTGTGATGCTCGACATTGGCGTGCTCGTCCATACCGACCGGCACGTCGTCGGCGGGCGTGTTGGGGATTTCCGAAAGCGCTTTTTTCAACTCCTCTTCGACTTCTTTTTGCTCACGTTCGAGTCTCTGGGATCGACTCTTTGGCCTCCGCGACCTTGGCCATGAGCTCCGCAACCCGAGCTTCGTCTTTCACCCGTTTGGCCTCGCCGATCTCCTTCGAGGCTGAATTGCGCGTGGCCTGCCAGCTTTCGAGGACCCGGATAATTGCGCGCCGGCGCTCGTCAATCGAAACAAGATACTGTGCCAACGGCTCGATCGCGCGCCGCTTCAAGCCGCGGTCGAAGGTGTCCGGATGCTCGCGAATCCATTTGATGTCATACATGGCGGCGCTTTTAGTCGGAATCGGGGGGATGCGGAAGTGAGGATCTGTTTTCCGCTCGTCCCCGCGAAAGCGGGCATCTAGTCCTTACGATGCCGCCCTTAAGCGCTGGGCCCCCGCTTCCGCGGGGACGAGCGATAAATCAGCTACTCCGCGGGCTTTCCCGCGGCCGCCTCGGCCGCGGCTTTGGCCGCTTCCTCGGCCCTCACCTTCTTCTCCACGAAGCGCACCGACCAGATCGAGCCCTCGAACAGCAGCATCAAGGGCACGGCGAGCGACATCTGGCTTAAGACATCCGGCGGCGTCAGCACCGCGGCGACGATGAAGGCGCCGACGATGAAATAGCGGCGCTTGGACTTGAGCTGATCGGAGGTGATCAGCCCGATGCGGCCGAGCAGGGTCAGGATCACCGGCAGCTGGAACGCCACGCCGAAGGCGAGCACCAGCGTCATCATCAGCGACAGATATTCGCCGACCTTGGGCATCAGCGTGATGGTCGCGTCGTGCGCGTCGCCCGGCTGCTGCATGTGCAGCGAGAAGCGCACCAGCATCGGGAACACCAGGAAATAGACCACCAGCGCGCCGAGCGTGAAAAAGATCGGCGTCGCGATCAAATAGGGCAGAAAGGCCTTGCGTTCGTTACGGTAAAGCCCGGGCGCGACGAACATGTAAAGCTGCGCCGCCACCACCGGAAACGACAAGAAGGCGGCGCCGAACATCGCCAGCTTTAGTTGTGTGATGAAATATTCCAGCAGCGCGGTGTAGATGAATTTGGAATTTTCCGGCCCCGCCACCCACACGAACGGCCAGACCAAAACATTGTAAATGTCCTTGGCGAACACAAAGCAGAGCCCGAACATCACGCCAAAAGCGACCAGCGCCTTGATCAGGCGCGAGCGCAGTTCGATCAGATGGTCGAGCAAAGGCGCTTTGCTGGCCTCGATCTCCGCCTCATCCTGCTCGCTCATGCCCCGCTCCCAGCTTTCTCGGCGGGCGGTGGTTCAGTGGCGGCTGCGATGTCCTCGGAGGTCACGGCAACCGGCGGCTCCGGCGGCGGCACCTCGACCTTCGGCAGCGCCGGACTCGCGTCCGGCAGAGCGGCCGGCGTTGCGGCGCCTTCGGTGGTCGCCTCGGCAACCGCCTCGGCGGGCGGCGTTTCGTCGAAGGTGCGCTCGACGTCTTTCTGCATATCGCCGATCGGATCGATCTGGCCGATCTCGCTCACCGAACTCGAAATATCGTCGGCGTGCTTCTTGAGGTCGGCGAATTCGGCCTCGCGCAGCGCTTCGTTGAACTGGCCCTGGAATTCATTGGCCATGCGGCGGACTTTGCCCATCCACTGGCCGAGCGTGCGTAGAACGGTCGGCAGCTCCTTGGGCCCGATCGCGATCAGCGCGACGATGCCGATGACGACGAGCTCGCCCCAACCAAAATTGAACATGGATAGGTCAACTCCAGCGCATGATCCCGAAAGGCACGTCCTCGATTAGAACGGGGACGGGAACCGGTTTCCGGACCAGATCATGCGCAAGCAAAAATGCTGACGCCCGTTCCCACTCTACGTCGCCGCCGCGACTAAGAGCGCGCGCGCTCGGTTTCCGTCTTCGGCGCTGCGGTGCCGGCCTCGATGCTCTTGGCCGGCTCGGGCTTGGCCTGTACCGTGTCGTCTTCCGACATGCCCTTCTTGAACGCCTTGATGCCCTGAGCGAAGTCGCCCATCAGGTTGGACAGCTTTCCACGGCCGCCGAACAGAAGCATCACCACGACGATGACGATCATCCAGTGCCAGATACTTAAAGAACCCATTGGCTAACCCTCCGCGGCGGCGACTTTCGTTTCGGTGCCGTGTCCCGCCTGTGATTTGACCTGAAACTAGGCTTCGCAGACGGCAAAAACAAGGACTTCGGGCCTTTGTAATGTGGCCTTCATGTCGCAGCTGCGGCGATATTTGCCTTGGATTCCAGGTGGTTAGCGCTCGCGTGCGGGCAGCGGCGCCAACCCTAAGTCGAGATCGCCCGGGTCGAGCGGTTCCTCGTCGTCGCGCAACGTGCTGTCGTCGGACGGCATCGGCACCGCAAAGCCGGACGGCATGGTGCCTTCCAAGAGGCCCGCGCCTTTGAGCTCCTCGAGGCCGGGCAGATCGCCCACCTCCTCCAGCCCGAAATGGGTGAGAAACTGCTCGGTGGTGCCATAGGTGATCGGCCGGCCCGGCGCTTTGCGCCGCCCGCGCGGACGGATCCAGCCGGTGCGCAGCAACACGTCGAGCGTACCGGCGGCCGTCACCACGCCGCGAATTTCCTCGATCTCGGCGCGCGTCACCGGCTGATGGTAGGCGATGATGGCCAGCGTCTCGATCGCCGCGCGCGACAGCTTGCGCGTCTCCACGGTTTCCTTGGTGAGCAACCAGGCGAGATCGTCGGCGGTGCGGAACATCCACTTCCTGCCGACGCGCACGAGGCTGACGCCGCGCGTGGCGTATTCGGCCTTGAGCGCAGCCAGCGCCTCTTTCACGTTCACGCCGTCCGGCAGGCGGCGCGACAGCGTCGCCTCGTCGAGCGGTTGGCCGGCGGCGAACAGCAGCGCTTCGAGCAGCCGCAGCTCCTCCGGCCGCGCGGCCGGTTCGACCGGCGGCGACGCAGCGACCGGCTCCGCGGCCGGTGCATCGTTGTTTTGGACAATAACGAGCTTCTTGGCCACGCTCGGCATCGACTCCGTCTCCTTATGCGTTTTCTTGCGCGTCATGCGTCGCAGCACTTCCGTTCATGCCAACCCGCTTGCGCATGTAGATCGGCGCGAACGATTCTTTCTGGTGAATCTCGGCGTGACCTTCGCGCACCATCTCAAGCGCGGACGCGAAGGATGACGCCATCACGGTCGCGGCGAGCCCGGGCTCGACCACGTAGGAAATCAGGAACGAATCGATGCGCGACCAGTCGGTCGACATGCCGATCATCCGCTCGAGCGCCGCGCGCGCCTCGGCCAGCGACCATACCGCGCGCTTCTTGAAGCGCACGCGCGACAGCACGCTTTTCGCGCGCTGCGTGGCATAGGCGCTGAGCAGGTCGTACAGCGTCGCCGTCCATTCCGATTGCTTAACCTCGTCGATCGGTTCGGGCGCACCGCGCGCGAAGACATCGCGGTTGAGTTGCGGCCGTCCCATCAGGCGGCTCGCCACGTCGCGGAACGCCTCCAGCCGGCGCAAGCGATGCGACAGTGCCAGCGCCATGTCCTCCGCGCTCGGCCCCTCGCCGGTGGCCTGTTCAGGCAGCAGCAGGCGCGATTTGAGGTAGGCGAGCCAGGCCGCCATCACCAGATAATCGGCGGCCAGTTCGAGCCGCACCCGCCGCGCCGCTTCGATAAAACTGAGATACTGGTCGGCCAACGCCAGGATCGATATCTTCGCCAGATCGACTTTCTGCGTCCGCGCCAACGCCAGCAAAAGATCGAGCGGGCCCTCGAAACCCTCCACGTCCACGATCATCGCCGGCTCGGTAGCGCCGCGATCGGTCTCCAGCGTGGCGTCAAAGTCCTCAGGCGTCATGAACCGGTCTTCCGTTGCGCCGACGGCTGCTCGCTGGCCACCATCTGCGTGAAAATCTTGCGCGCGGCATCCACATCGAACGTTTCCGCCGCCTTGCGTCGCGCCAGCGCCGCCTCGGCGCGTTCGCCCGCTTCGCCGCTGAGCGTCGGCGCCGCGCCGGCGACCGCAGCCATCTCACCAAGGTCGCCGTTGCAGTGGAGCACAACGTCGCAGCCCGCGGCAAATGCGGCGCGGCTGCGTTCCTCGATCGTGCCGGACAGCGCCTTCATCGAGACGTCGTCGCTCATCAGCAGGCCTCGGAACCCAATAAACCCGCGAATCACTTCGCGCACCATTGTGACCGAAGTGGTGGCCGGTGCATCAGGGTCGATGGCGGAAAACACAACATGTGCGGTCATGCCGAGCGGCAGGCCGGCGAGCGGCCGGAACGCGGCAAAATCCGTCGCTTCCAAGGTCGCCCGGTCGGTATCGACCACCGGCAGCTTGAGGTGGCTGTCGGCGGTGGCGCGGCCATGGCCGGGCAGGTGCTTAAGCACCGGCAAGACACCGCCTGCCAACAGGCCCTCCGCGATCGCGCCGGCGATGGCCGCGACCTTGCCCGGTTCAGAGCCATAAGCGCGGTCGCCGATCACCGGGTCGGCGACGGGTGTCAGAACATCGGCCAGAGGCAGGCAGTCGACGTCGATGCCAAGAACGCCGAGGTCTGCCGCGATCAACTGACCTCCGAGCCTGGCAACCGAAAGACCTCGCGAAACATCTTGATCGTACAGCGTCCCGTACCGCGCGCCGGGCGGATAGGCCGGCCATTGCGGTGGGCCGAGCCGCTGGACACGGCCACCTTCCTGGTCCACCAGGACGGGTGCGTTCCAGCCAGTAGCGTCACGAAATGAACTAGTTAGTTCAGTAACTTGTTGTTGAGAACTCACATTTCGCTTGAAGATAATGAGCCCCCAAGGTCGGGCCTCACGAAGAAACGCGCGCTCATTGGCGGTGATCGTGAGCCCGCTCAGACCGATGATGAATGCGCGCGCCGCCATCGGCGCGGATTAGCCCGTGCCCGCGTTAAGTTCAAGCAAAGGCAGGCTAATTCCGTTGGATAAGGCACTGTCCGCCGGCCGCTTTGAGGCCGCTGCACAATTCGCCCGCCTCGTTGGCATTAGCGAAGGGGCCCACCATGGCGCGGTAGTAGGTGCCCTTGGCGCCGAGATCCACTTTGTGGATCAAGGCTTGCCGGCCACCCAACAGTTTGGGGAACTTGGCTTGCAGGCTGCGGAAGGCGGCCTGGGCCTCGGCCTCACTCCGCTGCGACGATACTTGCACGGCATAACCGCCGCCCGAATGGGTGGTCGCAGCCGCAGCCGGGGCTACCGCGGCGGTGCGCATCGGGGTCCGCTCGGGCGCTGCGTTCGGGTTCAGCGATAGCGGCGCGTTACGAGAAACCGCCGCGACCGTGTGTTGCGCCGGCGGAGCGGGTTGCGCTTCCGCCGGACGCGGCGGCAGCGGCGGTGGCTGACTAGCGGCAGGCGGCGGATTGCTGGCCGCCCGCGGTGGCGCCTGTCTGGCCGGAGCCAGAGGCGGCATCGGTGGCGGGGGAGCCGATGCAGTTGCCATCGGCTGGTTGGCGCCCGTGCCAGGCTGATCTGGGTGGATAGCGATGGTGTGGACTTTTTTCGGCTCAGTCGAGAGGACCCCGCTGCCGGGCGCCGGCTGCGGCGCGACGCCGCCTTGTGGCAGCGGTATCGCATCAATGGCCGGGTTGGTTTTGATCTCGGCCGATTTTATGTCGACCGGTTTTTCTTCGCGCGACACCAGTTTCTCGTCCTGGGCATGGTCGGCGACCCGATCGTAGATCAACTTGTTGGGCGTCTTGCTCGCGGCCGCCGGCACAATTTTGCTCGGCGCCGTATCGGCCTTGATGACGGGGGGCGGGCCAGAAGACCGCGAACCACCGAAGATCGCGCGATAGCCAAAGGCGCCGGCGGTCCCGATCACCGCCAAGGCAAAGACGGTGGCGATAGCCATGATGCCCATGCGCCTTTTCGGCGGATGGCCATCCTCGTAGTAGCCATCTTCCTCGGTCCCGAACTGCGCATTGCCCGGGTGATACGCGGGCGGATCGAAGCCGCCGTGTTCGTCCGCGGCATGGCCGCCCGCCTCGCTCTCGGCCGCATAGTGATCGCCGGCAGCGAAAGGCTGGCGCGCGCGGCCGGGCGGAAGCGGAGGCGGCGCATAAGCCGGCGGCTGCAGCGCCGCTGGATGCGGCGGCGGCGCATTCGGCGCATCGAAATAGTCGGCAGGCCCGAAGCTCGGCGGCGGCGGCGCGGCAGGCGCTGCCGGCGGCGCGGCGGCGCGGCGCACGTTTTGCCGATCGAATTCGGCGAAGGGATCGGTCTGTCCGATCAGGCGGGCCAATTCGGCGAGCGGGTCGCTGCCGGTCGGAGATACCGTGGACGGCGTGCCACGCGCCGGCGCTTCACTCGAACGATACAATCGCTGCTTCTGGTCGTCTGCCATTCGGTCCCCGGTCGTCCCCTCGCCCGCTGGCTCAATCTCCCGGCCGACTTGCGCCGCATCCAGCCCGACAAAATTTAGCGCATTTCATCAGGTGCTTCGACCCCGAGCAATGCCAGTCCGGAGGCCAGCACGGTGACGATGCCCTGAACCAAAGCGAGCCGTGCCACGGTGGTTTCTGGATCATTCTGGATAATGAAGCGTAAATGAGGCAAGTCATTTCCGCGCGTGTATTGCGCGTGAAATTCACTTGCAAGTTCATATAGATAGAATGCAACCCGGTGCGGCTCATGGGCCTGCGCTGCGGCTTCGACGAGACGCGGGAAAAGCGCGATCCGCTTGAGGATCGACAGTTCGCCGGAATCGGTCAGCCGATCGAGCGGCGCATCTTTGAGCGATTGCGCGCGCTCATTCGCCGCAGTCGGCAAGCCGGGAATTTCCGCGCGCGCGTTACGGATCACCGATTGGCCGCGGGCATGGCCGTATTGCACGTAGAACACCGGGTTCTCGCGCGTCTTCTCGATTACCTTGGCGAGGTCGAAATCGAGCACGGCGTCATTCTTGCGGTAGAGCATGTCGAAGCGCACCGCGTCCTTGCCGACTTCCTCGACGACCTCGCGCAAGGTGACGAACTCGCCCGCCCGTTTCGACATCTTCACCGGCTCGCCGGCGCGCAACAGCCGCACGAGCTGCACCAGCTTCACATCGAGTTCGGCCTGGCCCTCGCTCACCGCCTTCACTGCCGCCTGCATGCGTTTGACGTAGCCGCCGTGATCGGCGCCCCAGACGTCGATCAGTTTGCGGAAACCGCGGTCGAACTTGGATTTGTGATAGGCGATGTCGGTGGCGAAATAAGTGTAGCTGCCGTCCGACTTCAACAGCGGCCGGTCAACGTCGTCGCCAAATTCGGTGGAGCGGAACAAAGTCTGCTCGCGATCCTCCCAATCATCGAGATTGCCGCTCTTGGGCGGCGGCAGGCGGCCTTCATAGACCAGGCCGCGCGCCCGCAGGTCCTTGATCGTCTCGGCAACGATGTCCTTCGCTTTCTCGGCTTCGGGCGCGGCGGCCGCGACCGCGGGGAAAAACAAATCGCCGTCTTCCCCTTCGATCAGCGAACGCTCGGAAAAAAACACATCCGGCACGACTCTGAGGCGCATCAGATCGTTACGGATATCGGCCATCATCGCGTGAATGGCCCGGTCGCGCACGATCGGCATCCATTCGGCTTCCGGCATGGTGGTGAGATTGAAGCCATGGTCGGCAGCAAGCTCGCCGCCGACTTCGCGCAAGTAGTCGCCGGGATAAAGGCCTTCGGGGATGGCGCCGATGTCCTCGCCCAGCGCCTCGCGGTAACGCAAGTACACCGAGCGCGCCAAGACATCGACCTGCGCGCCGGCATCGTTGATGTAATACTCGCGCGTGACGGCATAGCCGGCGAAGGCGAGCAGATTGGCGAGCGCGTCGCCGAACACCGCGCCGCGGCAGTGTCCGATATGCATCGGCCCGGTCGGATTGGCCGAGACGTATTCGACGTTGAGTTTCTCGCCCTTACCCAAGTCGCTGCGGCCGTAATCCTTCCCCGCCGCCAGCGCGACGCGCAGCTCTTCGCCCCAGACATGCGGCTTGAGCGTGAGGTTGATGAAGCCGGGCCCGGCGACATCCACCTTGGCGACGAGATCGTCGGCGCGGAGCCGCTCGGCGATCTTCTCCGCCAAATCGCGCGGCTTCTGGCCGGCATCCTTGGCGAGCGCCATGGCGGCATTGGTCGCCATATCGCCATGGCTCGGATCGCGCGGCGGCTCGACCACGATGCGGGCGAGGTCGGTGTCGGTCGCGAGCGGCGCGGTCGCGGCGCGTACGCGGGCGAGCATGGTGGCGAAGAGGTGTTGGGCCTGATCCGCGGCGGCCGGTTTGGGCGTGGGTGTAGACTTGGAGCCGCTTGCAAGCTTAGGCGCCGCTTTGGCCTTCGGCTTGGAAGTGGCCTTCGGCCTGGTCTTACACGCTGCCTTCTTGGACTTACGTGAAGTTTTCGCCTTCACCTTGGCGCGAGCCCTGGCTTTTGGCTTGGCCTTTGGCTTAGCCTTCGCCTTGGTTTTGCGCTTGCGTTTGGTCGGAGATGCCATGGTGGCGCTGCGGGTAATGGAAATCGCGAGTTAAGTCAAAGTACCGAATGATTGCACCGTATCGCTAAACGACCGTCGCGCCGCTATCGACCGATATTACCTGCCCGGTCGTGATCGCTGACTCGTCCGAGGCGAGATACACCGCCATGTCGGCGATATGGGCCGGCAGACCGAGGCCGAGCAGATTGGTCGAGGCAAGCTTCGAAATATCCTTGGAGCCCTCCATCAGTTTCTTGACCCGCTCCGACAGCACGACGCCGGGAGCGATCGCGTTGACGCGGATTTTTTGCGGGGCATATTCCACCGCCATCGAACGCGTGAGCGCGGCAATCGCGCCCTTGGCCGCGGTGTAGCAATCGCGGCCCGGCAGCGCCTTGAGAGCGACGATCGACGACATGTTGATGATCGAGCCGCCGCCCGCCTTGATGATGTGCGGGATGCCGAGTTTCGAGCACAGGAAAGTGCCGAACAGGTCGAGCTTGATGGCGCGCCAGAATTCCTCGTCCGGCGCTTCGGTCACCGGGCCGTCCGCCGGCGTCGCGCCGCCGGCATTGTTGTGCAGGATGTCGAGCCGGCCGAAGCGTTTGATGGTCTCGGCGAAAGCCGCCTCGACGTTTGTGCGGTCGGAGACGTCGCAGCGCACGAAATGCGCGTCGCCACCCGTATTGCCGCCGCGCGCGCGGGCCGACTGGGCGGCGGCCTCGCCGGTCTTCGCATCGATCTCGGCAATGACGACCTTGGCGCCCTCCTCGGCGAAACGCTCCGCAGTGGCGCGGCCGATGCCGGCGCCTCCGCCCGTGATAAACGCTACTTTCCCAGCCAACCGCGCCATGCACGGTGATGATAGCACGCGCATCCGGGCGCGCCACCTCAGCGCAATTCCGGAGTTGCCTTGAAATACCTGGCGTGCTCGATGAGCGCGTAGCGGTCGGTCATGCCGGCGATGTAATCGGCGATGCGGCGGGCGCGGGCGCCCTCGTCGGCGGCGTCAATTCCCTCCGCCCATTCCGCCGGCAAGTCGGCGGGCGTCTCGACATAATGCGCGAACAGGTCGCGCACGACATTTTCGGCGTCGCCCATCACCCGCATGACGCGGTCATGCCGGTACATGCGTGGATAGAGAAACCCCTTGATAGCCGCGTCGGCTTTTTGCATCGCCGGCGAAAACGCCACCAGCGGCCCCACCGCGAGGCGCAACTCGGCCAAGCTTGGCTTGTGCGTCACCGCGCGCCGCTCCGTTTCGGCGATGACATCCTCGATCATGCGGGTGATCAGGCGGCGCACCGTCTCGTGCACGCGGCGCGCCGGCTCGAGGCCGGGCCATTGCCGGTCAATTTCGCGCACGATGTCGCCGACGATGCCGGCCCCGGCGATGTCGTCGAGCGTGAACAAATCGGCGCGCAAGCCGTCGTCGATGTCGTGCGCGTCATAGGCGATGTCGTCGGACAGCGCGGCGACCTGCGCCTCGGCGTAAGGCTGCGACCACAGCTCCAGGTCCTGAATTGTCGAGTAGGCGAGGATCGCCACCGGCACGCCGCGTTCGCGATAATGGGCGACCGGCTGGCCGGCGCGGTCTGTGAGCGGGCCGTTGTGTTTGACCAGGCCTTCGAGGGTTTCCCAGGTCAGATTGAGGCCGTCGAAGGCGGCGTAACGGCGTTCCAGCTCGGTGACGATGCGCAGCGCCTGCGCGTTGTGGTCGAAGCCGCCGAAGCGGCCCAATGCCTCGTCGAGCGCGCGTTCGCCGGCATGGCCAAACGGCGGATGGCCGAGATCGTGCGCCAGCGCCAGCGCCTCGGCGAGATCCTCGTCGAGCCCGAGCGCGCGCGCCAGCGAGCGGGCGATCTGGGCGACTTCCAGGGTATGGGTGAGCCTCGTTCGATAGTGGTCGCCCTCGTGATAGACGAACACTTGCGTCTTATGCGCCAGCCGGCGAAAGGCGCTAGAATGGATGATGCGGTCGCAATCACGCCGGAAGGCGTTGCGGGTCGGGCTTGCCGGTTCGGCATAGCGCCGGCCCCGGCTTGTGGCCGGATCGGCGGCATAAACGGCGCGCTCGCGCCCGGTTTCGATCGCCATCGGCTCATTGACCTTGCGGTTCAGCGCACTTAACTATTCGGAAGGCCGCCTGCCAATAGGATAACGGTTAGATGAGCGAAAGCGTCACAGTCAGCGAACGGGCGGCGCGGCGGATCGGCGAGATCCTCAAGAGCGAGCCGGAAGGCTCGATGCTGCGCGTCTCCGTTGAAGGCGGCGGCTGCTCCGGCTTCCAGTACAAATTCGGCGTCGAACGCACCAGGGCCGACGACGACATCGTCATCGCGCGCGCGGGCGCCGTGGTGCTGATCGACCCGGTGTCGGTGAATTATATGGCGGGCTCCGAGATCGACTTCGTCGACGACCTGATCGGCGCCTCGTTCAAGGTGAAGAACCCGAAGGCCACCGCCTCCTGCGGCTGCGGCACGAGTTTCGCGCTGTAGCGCGTGATCCCGAAAAGTGGGAACCGGTTTTCGGACAAGATTACGCGCAACTAAACAAGCCTACTCCGCCGCGACCGCGGGCGGCGCTTCGGCCACTTCTTCCAGTTGCGGCTCGAGCCGGCGCTTGATCATGCGATCGACGCGGTCGAGATAGACGTAGATCACCGGCGTGATGTAGAGCGTGAGAAGCTGCGACAGGAGCAGGCCGCCGACCACCGCGACGCCGAGCGGCTGGCGCAGCTCGGCGCCGGCGCCGGTGCCGAGCGCGATCGGCAGCGAGCCGAAGATGGCGGCAAACGTCGTCATCATGATCGGGCGGAAACGCAGCGTCGCAGCTTCGCGGATCGCGGCCTCGGCGGACAGGCCGACGCGGCGGCGCTCGATGGCGAAGTCGATCATCATGATCGCGTTCTTCTTGACGATGCCGACCAGCATGACGATGCCGATCATGGCGATCACCGACAGGTCCATCCGAAACAGCAACAGCGTCAGGATGGCGCCAATGCCGGCCGACGGCAGGCCGGATATGATGGTGATCGGGTGGATGAAGCTTTCATATAAGATGCCAAGGATCACATAGGCGGCGAAAATTGCCGCGAGCACCAAAATGATCTGTCCCTTCTGGGCCTCCTGGAACACCTGCGTCGTACCCTGGAAGCCGGTGGTGATGGAGGCCGGTAGCCGCTCCTCGCGCTCGAGGCCCTGGATGGCATCAACCGCCTGGCCAAGCGAGGAACCGGGCGCAAGGTTGAACGAGATGGTCACCGAAGGCTGCTGGCCCTGGTGGTTGATCTGCAGCGGCCCGACCGACGGCACGAACCGAGTGACCGCCGACAGCGGCACCACGGTGCCGTTGGTGGTCTTGATATAAACGCGGCTGAGGTCGTTCGGGCTTTGCTGGAATTCCGGCTTGGTCTCCAGGATGACCTCGTAGTCGTTGGCCGGCGTGTAAATGGTGGCGACCTGGCGGTCGCCGAATGCGTCGTACAGCGTCTGGCGCACCTGATCGACGCTGACGCCGTAGACTGCGGATTTCTCGCGGTCGACCTCGACGGTGACCTGGGGATTCTTGATGTAGAGGTCGGTGGTGACGTCACGCAGCGCGTCGAGCTTCGCCATCTTGTCGCGCATTTCAGGCGCCAGCCGGTACATCGCGTCGGTGTCGTTGGATTGCAGCGTGTATTGATATTGGCTCTTCTGCAGCTTGCCGCCGAGGTTGATGTTCTGGATCGGCTGGAAGAAGATTTCGATGCCGGCAATGATGTTGACGTTCTTGCGCAACCGCGCCAGCACCGTCTGCAGCTTGCCGCGTTCGTCCTGCGGTTTGAGCGCGACCAGCATGCGGCCGCTGTTGCCGAGTGAATTGGGCCCGCCGGCGCCGACCGTCGAATTGACGTAGGCGACCGCCGGATCCTTGCGCACTAGATCGGCGACCTGCCGCTGCAGCTTGACCATGGCCGGGAATGCGATGTCGGTATTGGCTTCGGTGATGCCGATGACGTAGCCGGTGTCTTCGGTTGGGAAGAAGCCCTTCGGCACCACGATATAGAGCCAGACGGTGCCGGCGATGGTGAACAGCGTCACGATCAGCATGATCGACTTGTAGCGCAGCACCCATTCGAGCGACCATTGGTAGAAGCTCGCCATGCGCTCGAACAGCGCCTCAAACCAGCGCAGCACGAAGTTCTGCTTCTCCTCGCCGTGATGGCCTTTGAGCACGCGCGCGCACAGCATCGGCGTCAGCGTCAGCGAGACAAAGCCCGAGGTGATGATGGCGACCGCGATGGTCACGGCGAACTCGCGGAACACGCGGCCGACCATGCCGCCCATCAACAGCACCGGGATGAACACCGCGATCAGCGAGAAGGTGATCGACACGATGGTGAAGCCGATCTCGCGCGAGCCTTTCAGTGCCGCTTCGAACGGGCGCATGCCGCCCTCGATATGGCGCACGATGTTTTCCAGCATGACGATGGCGTCGTCGACCACGAAGCCGACCGACAACGTGAGCGCCAGCAGCGTCATATTGTTGATGGAGAAGCCGAAGGCATACATCGCCGCACAGGTGCCGATCAGCGACACCGGCACCGCCAGCGCCGGAATGATGGTTGCCGACACTTTGCGTAAGAAAAGGAAGATCACCATGATGACCAGCGAAATCGCGATCGCCAGCGTCCACTGCACGTCGGTCACCGCGGCGCGGATCGAGATCGAGCGGTCGAACAGCGGCTGCATCTGAATCGACGGCGGGACCTGCGCGCGCAGCACCGGCAAGGCGTCGCGCACCTCGTCCACCACCGCGACAGTATTGGCGTCGGGCTGGCGCTGGATCGCCAGCACGATGGCCCGATCGGTGTTGAACCAGGTGGCGATCTTGTCGTTCTCGACGCTGTCGATCACGTTGGCGACCTGGTCGAGCTTGACCGGAGCACCGTTGCGGTAGGCGACCACGACATCGCGATAATCGGCGGCGCGGCGCATCGCTCCGGTGGCGAGCAGCGTGACCGCCTGCTGTTCGCCCTGAAGGGTGCCTACCGGGGCGTTAGAATTGGTCGAGGCGATGACGCCACGGACATCTTCTAGCGAAATGCCTCGCGCCGCCGCAGCTACCGGGTCGACCTGCACCCGCACGGCGAATTTCTGGGCGCCGTAAACCAGCACCTGGGCGATGCCCGACATCTGCGAGATGTTCGGCGCCAACACCGTCTCGGCATAATCGTCGACCGCCGACAGCGGCAGGGTATCGGAGCGCATGCTCACGTAGAGCACCGGGAAGTCGCCAGGGTTGACCTTGCGGAAGCTCGGCGGCGTGGTCATTTCGATCGGCAGATTCTTGGCGGCGACCGCGAGCGCGGTCTGCACGTCAAGCGCGGCACCGTCGATGTTGCGGCCAAGATCGAACTGGATGGTGATCTGAGTCAGACCGAGCGAAGACGACGAACTCATCGACGAGATGCCGGCGATGGTCGACAACTGCCGCTCGATCGGCGAAGCGACCGACGACGCCATCGTCTCCGGGCTCGCGCCCGGCAACTGCGCGGTGATCTGGATGGTCGGAAAGTCGACCGCCGGCAGCGCCGCCACCGGCAGCAGGCGGTAGGCGAAGACACCGAATACGATCAATGACGCCGTCAGCAGCGTCGTCAGCACCGGGCGGCGAATACAGGTTTCCGAGATGTTCATCGATCAGCCGCCGGCGACTTTGGCTTTACGGGCGTTGACGCGCGCGCCGTTCGACAGCTGCATTTGACCGTCGGTGACCACGGTTTCGTCGCCGTTAAGCCCGCTTCCGATCACCGATTGACCGCCGACTGTGCGCTCAACCTTCACTGGCCGCACCTTGGCGACGTCGTCGGTGACGACGAAGACGAAGTTGCCGCTCTGACTGACCTGCACCGCGGTCGACGGTACAACCACCGCCTGCGGCTCGACCCGCAAGGTCAGTTCTGTGGTGACCAAGGTACCGGGCCAAAGCAATTCGTCCTTGTTCGGCATGGTGGCGCGGATGGTGACCATGCCGGTCGCCTGGTCGACGCTGTTCTCGATCATCGTCACCTGGCCGCTGGCGTGTTTGGTATCGCCGGGGATGATCGCCTCGATGGTCGCGGTTTGCGCCGCCAGCGCCTGGCGGATCTCGGGCAGGACCTTCTGCGGTACCGTAAAGCTGACATAGACCGGGGCCATCTGGTTGATGGTCGCCATCGGCGAGGTGTCAGCCTGGCGCACGAAATTGCCGATCTTGACGGCGGCCGCGCTGATGCGGCCGTCGATCGGCGCGGTGACGGTGCAATAGTCAAGTTGAACCTTCAGATTTTCCAGCAACCCGGTGTCGGCCTTGATCGCCGCGCGAAAGACATCGGCCTGCGTCTTGGCGTTGTCGAGATTGACCACCGGGGTGGCGCTCTTGGCGACCAGGTCGGTATAGCGCGCAACGTCACGCTCGGCGCCGGCAAGCTGCGCCCTGTCGCGAGCTACCATCCCTTCGGTCTGCGCAATCTGCGCCTCGATAGCACGGCCGTCGAGGGTGAACAGGAGGTCGCCCTTTTTCACCTCGGCGCCGTCGCGGAAATGCACGGCGGTGATCGTGGTATCGACCCGCGCCTTGATGGCGACGCTGGCGATCGGCGTGACGTTGCCGAGCGACTGCAGGCGCACCGGCATCGGCTTACGCTCGGCGGTGGCGACCTCGACCGGAACCACGCGCGCGCGCGCCTGCGAGCGCGCCGCCGCGCCGTCGCTGGTCCACAATCCGCGGACAAGCAACACACCGCCAATCAGGGCGAGCGCCGCCACCCCAAATAGCCACTTTCGCTTCGTCATCTGCGATTTATCGGCCTGGGCTGTTGTCGACCCTGTCCAGGCGCTCCCTATTCCGCGGAATCTTGTCTCATGTACCAGTCCGGAACCGCGTTAGCGGTTCACCTAGCATATAAACGTATCTCAGTGCATATCCCTGCGGCTTCTCAGGTAAACCCGCCAGGACAGGCCTTATTCATACCATTCGGACCTTAACGTCATGAGAATCGCCACCTGGAACGTCAATTCGGTCCGCCAGCGGCTAGACAACCTGCTGGCCTGGCTGAAGGAACGGCAGCCCGACATCGTCTGCCTGCAGGAAATCAAATGCGTCGACGACGCCTTCCCGCGCGAGGCGGTCGAAGGCCTTGGCTACAACGTTGCCGTGCATGGCCAGAAAGCCTTCAATGGCGTGGCTTTGCTTTCCAAACTGCCATTCGACGAGGTGGCGCCCGGGTTGATCGGCGATGACGGCGACGTGCAGGCCCGCTTCCTCGAGGCGCTGGTATCGACCAAGGCTGGCGCGCTACGCGTCGTCAGTCTGTATCTGCCCAACGGTAACCCGCCAGATACAGATAAATATCCTTATAAACTCAAATGGATGGATCGGCTTATTACATTTTCACGTGAGCGGCTGAAGCTGGAAGAGCCGTTTGTCCTGGCGGGCGATTACAACGTCATCCCGACCGCGGCCGACGCCCGTAATCCGGCCGCCTGGACCAAGGACGCGCTGTTTCTGCCGCAGACGCGCGAGAAGTTCCGCGCGCTGATCAATCTCGGCCTCGCCGACGCTATCCGCTCGGTCAGCGACGCCGGCGATCTTTACACCTTCTGGGATTATCAGGCTGGCGCCTGGGCCAAAGATGACGGCATCCGCATCGATCACCTGCTGCTGTCGCCGCAGGCGGCCGACCGGCTCTTCGACGCCGGCATCGACCGTCACGTGCGTTCGTGGGACAAGCCGTCCGACCACGTGCCGGTCTATGTGGATCTCGATATCGAGGGGCGCTAGCGCGCTATCCCGAAAAGTGGGAACCGGTTTTCGGAAAAGATCGCGCGAAACAAAATGCGCGCCGAACGCCGGCTACTCGCGCCGCGTTTCCAGCCAACGCTTGAGATAGACCAGCGCCAGCGCGCGCTCGTCTTCGGTCGCCTGGCGGAAGGCGCTGTCGTAGAGCCGGTTGATCCATTCCTGGTCCGCGCCGGCGCCGTCTTTGGCGTTGTCCTTGGCGAGCGTCAGCCACATCAGCCCGCGCGCCGCTTGGCGCGGCACGTGGTCGCCGGCAAACAGCATGGCGCCCAGCATCGCTTGCGCCTGGCACTGCCCCTTTTGCGCCGAGAGGCCGAACCAGCGCGCGGCCTGGCGCGGATCATGCGGCGCGCCGATGCCGTCGAGATAGAGCCGCGCCAGAAAATACTGCGCTTCCGGATCGCGGAAATACGACGCCGCATAGCCGAACATCTCGCGCGCCCGGTCGGGATCGCGCTTGATCGCCGTCTTCGCGATGCCGTCGAGGTAATAGTGGCCGAGCGCCACGAAGGCATTGGCGACAAAGCGCGCCTGCGGCGTGTCCGGGTTGTCGTCGGCATGGCTGTCGGCGATGCCACGGAAATATTCGAACGCCTTGAGGTCGTCCTGCACGACGCCGTCGCCTTCGGCGTACATGCGCGCGAGCTTCCACTGCGCCAGCGCGTGGCCCTTTTCGGCGGCATATTCGAGCGAATGGATTGCCTTGGCCTTCTCGCCGGCCTTGAGCCATTGTGCGCCGGAGCGGAACGCCTCCATCGCCGTCAATGGCGGCGCGGCCGCCATCGCGTTGGTGGATTTGGTGCCGTCGAACGCGAAGGCGGGCGCGGCTATCAAGCCGGCGCCGATCACCATCACGCGCAACAGGAACTCAGCTATCCGCATAGCACGCCTTCTCGCCCGCCCCGCCCGGATGGGTGACTGCGCCGTTGACCGCGGGCCCCACCTGCTGGGCGTATTTCCACAAATAGCCCGAACCGTATTCGCCCTCGCGCGGCTTCCATTGGCTCCTGCGCTTGACCAATTCGTCGTCCGAAAGCTTGACGTTGATGGTGCCCTTGTCGGCATCGAGCTCGATGATGTCGCCGTCGCGCAGCAAGCCGATCGGGCCGCCGACCGCCGCTTCCGGCCCGACATGGCCGACGCAGAAGCCGCGGGTGGCGCCGGAAAAGCGGCCGTCGGTGATCAGGGCTACTTTCGCGCCCATACCCTGGCCGTAGAGCGCGGCCGTGGTTGAGAGCATCTCGCGCATACCGGGGCCGCCCTTCGGCCCTTCGTAGCGGATGACCAGTACGTCGCCTTCCTTGTAGGTCTTGCCCTTCACCGCTTCGAAACAGGCTTCCTCGCTGTCGAAGCAGCGCGCCGGTCCGGTGAATTTGAGCGACGACGTCATGCCGGCCACTTTCACGATCGCGCCGGCGGGGGCGAGGTTGCCCTTCAAGCCGACCACGCCGCCGGTCGCCAGCAACGGCTTGTCGGCCGGACGCACCACGTCCTGGTCCGGGTTCCATTTCACCGACTTGAGATTCTCGGCAATCGTGCGCCCGGTCACGGTGAGGCAGTCGCCGTGCAGATAGCCGTAGTCGAGCAGCGTCTTCATCAAATTCGGCACGCCGCCAGCTTCAAACATATCCTTGGCGACATAACGGCCGCCCGGTTTCAAATCTGCGATATACGGTGTCTTTTTGAAGATTTCGGCGACGTCGAACAGGTCGAACTCGATGCCGCATTCATGCGCGATCGCCGGCAGATGCAGCGCGGCATTGGTGGAACCGCCGGTGGCGGCGACAACGGCCGCGGCATTTTCCAGCGCCTTGCGGGTGACGATGTCGCGCGGCCGGATGTTCTTGACGATCAAATCCATGATCATCTCGCCGGCCAGCATGCAGAGCTTGTCGCGGATTTCGTAGGGCGCCGGCGCGCCCGCCGAGTACGGCAGCGCCAGGCCGATCGCCTCGGAAACGGTCGCCATGGTGTTGGCGGTGAACTGCGCGCCGCAGGCGCCGGCCGAGGGACAGGCGTTTTCTTCCAGCGTCAGCAGATCCTCGTCCGACATCTCGCCGACCGAATGCTTGCCGACCGCTTCGTAGACGTCTTGCACGGTGACGTCCTTGCCTTTGAACTTTCCGGGCAGGATCGAGCCGCCATAAATGTAAATCGACGGCACGTTGAGCCGGCACATCGCCATCATCATGCCGGGCTGCGACTTATCACATCCCGCAACGCCAATGAGCGCGTCATAGGCGTGGCCGCGGATGGTGAGCTCAACCGAATCCGCAATCACCTCGCGCGACGGCAGCGAGGCCTTCATGCCGGCATGGCCCATGGCGATGCCGTCGGTGACGGTGATGGTGCAGAATTCGCGCGGCGTGCCGCCGACCGCGGCGACGCCCAGCTTCACGGCCTGCGCCTGGCGCATCAACGAGATATTGCAGGGCGCGGCCTCGTTCCAGCAGGTGGCCACACCGACGAAAGGCTGGTGGATCTGCTCGGCCGACAGTCCCATGGCGTAATAGAACGCGCGATGCGGCGCGCGATCCGGCCCCTCGGTGGCGTGCCGGCTCGGCAGCTTGGCTTTCAGATTGCTCTTTTTATCGAGTTTGGCGTCCATAACCTTGTCGTGCCCCCGCCTAACAAATGCCGCCGGATCGATCCGGCTTATTCTTCCAAGGCCCCCCGGCCCGGGATTAAAACCTTAAAGCCCTGCAACGGTTTGTGCCGCCGCCCGGCGTCCTTCGATGTCGTGGAAGGGTATGGCCAAATCGCGGCGCGACGGGGATGATGATCGGGTAAAGCTTAAATGTTCTAAACGTGTTGCACCTGAGCCACAGCCCCGAAAATGCCCCTGCTCCCAAAGCTGCGGCGAGGCTTCTTCGACCGCCCGGTCCTTAAGGTCGCGCCCGACCTGATCGGCGCCATTTTATTGGTTAACGGCGTCGGCGGCCGGATCGTCGAGGTCGAGGCCTATCACCACACCGATCCGGCGGCGCATTCCTATAATGGCCCGACCGAGCGCAATGCCGTGATGTTCGGGCCGCCTGGCTACGCCTACGTCTATCGCTCCTACGGCATCCACTGGTGCCTCAACTTCGTCTGCGAGGAAGAAGGCAGCGCCAGCGCCGTATTGATCCGGGCACTGGAGCCGACCGCAGGAATTGCTGCAATGCGGCGAAGGCGCGGCATGCCGGATGAGCGGACGCTCTGCTCGGGGCCTGGCAAATTGTGCGAGGCGCTCGGCGTCACCCATCGCCACGACGGCTTGGCCCTCGACCGGCCGCCGTTCGACTTGCGTGCGCGGAAGGAGACGCCGGAGATCGCGGTCGGCCCGCGCATCGGCATCACCAAGGCGATCGATCACGCTTGGCGGTTTGGACTGAAAGGCTCGCGGTTTCTGAGCAAGCCGTTTCGCTGATCCATTGCTCTAAGGCGCGGACGCGAAGCGCGGGACGCCTGTCAGAGCGCCAGCGGATCGGGCCCGTATTCGTTCGGCCCTTCTTGGCCGACGCGGATATAGACGAAGATCAACTGCGCGAGCGCGATCAGCCCTCCGACGCCCCAAAGGATCTTCGCCAGCAGCCACGCCAGGCTGAAAAAGGTCGTCACCGCAAAGCCGACGCCGAGCACGATTCCCGCGGCGATCATTGGGATCAAATAGACGAGGCTATACCAGCCGGGATAGCCAAGATCGTGAAAGCGCTTGAAGGCGATGCAGATGCTTCCCCACAAAAACGCCAGCGACAGGATTTGGCCGATGACCGGAATCCAGCCGAGTCCGATGCTGGCGACGACGATCGGCAGCACGCCGTGCAGCCAGAATTGTTTGCGCGAGATGCGCCCCGACGGCGAGGTGAATAGCTTGATCCAGTAATCGCGCCCGGACGGAAACGCATCGGCCCCGCTCATGGCCATCGCATATCCCGCCGGCCCGGTCACGCCGCTCGCCGGCATGGCGGCGCGGCCTGCCGGCGCGGCAGATGTATAAGACCTCTGCTGCGGTATGCCCGAACGTTGCGGCGGTGCAGCATTCGGCGGCGGATTGTCGACGACAAAAATGTCGACCGGCTGGCCTTCCCACATCTGAAATTCGACAGTCTGGCCGACCCTTGCTTGGCCGTTGCGAACCTCGGTGGACCAGTAGCTGTAGCGCTGGCCGTCGTCGGCCGCGATCTGCCCGTAAGTTCCGTCGGGCACGATCCCCGAAATGACGCCCCGCATGCCGTCCCCCCTGATTTTTCTAATTGATACTGCGCCAGCGCCCTAACCTGTCAAGGTCATGTTGCGTTCTTAAGCCGCTCCAGCGCCTCGGCGATTTTCGCTTTGCGCGCGACCGCCTCCCCGCGCTTTTCCTTTTCCTCCTCGACCACATCTTCAGCCGCGCGTTCCATGAACTTCTGGTTGTTTAATTTGGCGTCGCTGCGGGCGATGTCGGCGTCGGCCTTTTGTATTTCCTTGGCGAGCCGCGCGCGCTCTGCGGCACGATCGATCACTCCATAAAGTGGAAGTGCAAACGTCTCGCCGCGTACGACCAACTGAACCGCACCACGAGACGGCGCAGGCACATTTGTGGTCCCTCCGACACGAGCTAGTCGGTTGAATGATCCGGTCGTATCCCAGAATCTCGCGCGTTCGAAAGTCTCTCTGGATGGCTTCACCATTTCTAGCGTGAGCAGAGAGTTTGCTGAAATATTCATTTCGGTTCGCAAGGAGCGAATGGCGGTAACGAGGTCGATAAACCAGCCGATTTCCGCCTCGGCATTGTCGTCGGCGAGGCCGTCGAGTTGCGGCCATGGCGACAGCGCCAACAGATTGGCACGCTTCGGCCCCTGCTCCGCCGTCACGGTCCAAAGCTCTTCGGTGATGAACGGCATGAACGGATGCAGCAGTTTCAGAATTTCATCGAGCGCCCAGGCTGCCATCGCGCGCGTCTCGTCCTTGGCCGCGCCGTCGAGGCCGGTCAGCAAAGGCTTCGACAGTTCGACATACCAGTCGCAATAGACGTTCCAGACGAAGCGATAGGCGGCGCCGGCCGCCTCGCTGAAGCCGTAGCTCTCGATCGCCTGGGTGATCTCGGCGGCCGCCTTCGCCGTTTCATGCGCGATCCAGCGGTTGAGCGTCTCTTTCGCCGATTTCGGATCGAAACCTTCGACGCGCGCGGCGCCGTTGAATTCGACGAAGCGCGCCGCATTCCACAGCTTAGTCGCGAAATTGCGGTTATTCTCGACGTCCTGCGGCCCGAGCCTGATGTCGTGGCCCGGCGCGACATTGCGCATCAAGGTGAAGCGCAGCGCGTCGGCGCCGAACTCGTCGATGACGCCGAGCGGGTCGACGACATTGCCCTTCGACTTCGACATCTTGGCGCCTTGGGCGTCGCGCACCAGACGATGGATATAGATGTCGTGGAACGGCACCCATTGTTCAGACGGAGCGCCGGGGCGCTCCTTTTGCATAAAGTGAAGGCCCATCATCATCATGCGGGCGACCCAGAAGAAGATGATGTCGAAGCCGGTGACCAGCGCCGTGGTCGGGTAGTAGCGTTTGAGTTCTTTGGTTTCGTCCGGCCAGCCCAGCGTCGAGAACGGCCACAGCGCCGAGGAGAACCAGGTGTCGAGGACGTCTTCGTCACGCCAGATAGGAATTCTTGTCGGTCTTCGTTCCTCTCCGCCGACTAGAGCAAGGCCATAGTCGAACCGCTTATTGAAGGGCACTAATTCCACGGGCGCCGCATATTGCGCGTAATAGGATCGAGCTTCGGCTAGAGCTTCGGCTTCGCTCACCGCAACGAAGATTTTTTCGTCGCCCGGACCGTAGTGTAGTACGCCATCGCGAAGGATCGGCCCGTACCACGCAGGAATTTGGTGGCCCCACCAAAGTTGGCGCGAGATGCACCAAGGCTGGATGTTTTCCATCCAGTTGAAGTAGGTGTTCTCCCAATTCTGCGGGATGAACTTGGTCTTGCCCGCGCGCACGGCGGCGATCGCCGGCTTCGCCAGCTCTTTCGCGTTGACGTACCATTGGTCGGTGAGGAACGGCTCGATCACCACATTCGAGCGGTCGCCATGCGGGACGACGTGGCTGTTTGGCTCAATCTTCTCGACCATGTTTTTTTCTTCGAGCCGCGCCACGATTTGTTTGCGGGCGGCGAAGCGGTCGAGACCGTCAAGTTTAACTGTCTCGTCCAACTCTGCAGAAGGCGGCAATCCGGTAAAGAACGCATCATTGGCGTGGCTGACGAACAGCTTGGCTTCAGTCGTGAAGATGTTGACTTGCGGCAGATCGTGCCGCTTCCCGACCTCAAAATCGTTGAAGTCGTGCGCCGGCGTGATCTTCACCGCGCCCGAGCCCTTCTCCGGATCGGAGTATTCGTCGGCGATGATCGGAATCTTGCGGCCGACCAGCGGCAGGATCACGTTCTTACCGACCAGCTTCTTGTAACGCTCATCGTCCGGATTCACCGCCACCGCGGTGTCGCCCAGCATCGTCTCCGGCCGCGTGGTAGCGACGACGATATACGTCGACTTGTCCTCCGGATTGAAGGTCTTGCCTTCAAGCGGATAGCGCAGGTGCCACAGGTGGCCCTTGGTCTCGACCTGGATCACTTCCAGATCGGAAATCGCGGTCAGCAGCTTGGGGTCCCAGTTGACTAGCCGCTTGTCCTTGTAGATGAGGCCCTCACGATAAAGTTCTACAAAAACTTTAAGAACGGCCTTGGACAGCCCCTCATCCATGGTGAAGCGCTCGCGCGACCAATCGCAGGATGCGCCGAGACGCTTCAACTGATTGACGATGGTGCCGCCCGATTCGGCCTTCCACGCCCAGACCTTCTCAAGAAACTTGTCGCGGCCGATTTCACGGCGGGACGGCTCCTGCCGCTCCATCATCTGCCGCTCGACCACCATCTGCGTGGCGATGCCGGCGTGGTCCGTGCCGGGCTGCCACAGCACGTCCTTGCCGCGCATGCGCTCGAAGCGGGCGAGCACGTCCTGCAGCGTGTTGTTGAGCGCATGGCCCATATGCAATGAGCCGGTGACGTTGGGCGGCGGAATGACGATAGAGTACGCGGGCGCGCCCGCGCGTTCGGGCCGGCCGGCCTTGAAGGCGCCCGCCTGTTCCCACGTCCGGTAGATGCGGCCCTCGACCTCCGAGGGCTGATAGGTCTTATCGATCATTGTCGTTTGTCTTGATCCTGTGGCGCGGTACAAAACCCGCCACACCAGCGAGTGTCAACTTTTGCCGGAAAATCCATCGAAAACGGGCGGCAGCGCCACCAGCGCCATCACGCTCTTGGCCGTTGCCGGTTTTGCCGCCCAGGCCATGGTGCGCTCGACTGATTCGCTGCTGCCGCAGATCGCCGCCGATCTCAACGTCACCGTGGGCGCGACCTCGGTCATCGTGACCTTCTATCTGCTGGCGCACGGCTCGGTGCAGCTGGTGATCGGGCCTATCGGCGACCGCTTCGGCAAGTACCTCTGCGTCGCGCTTGCCGCCACCGCCGCCACAGTCATGGTGGCGCTGTGCGGGCTGGCGTCGTCGCTGCCGCTGTTGGTCGCGGCGCGGCTCGGCAGCGGACTTGCCACCGGCTGGATCATCCCTCTCGCCTTCGCCTTCATCGGCGACATCATCCCCTACGAGCGCCGCCAGCAGGTGCTCGGCCGCTTCCTGTCCGGGCAGATCCTCGGACAATTGTTCGGCCAGGCCGCCGGCGGCGTGCTCGGCGATGCGTTCGGCTGGCGCAACGTGTTCTTCATCCTCGCCGGACTGCTGGCGGCCGCCACGCTCAGTCTGTTCTACGAGCTGTGGCGCAATCCGATCACGCATGCGAGCCACCCGACGGCGCAGCCGGGCCGCGGCTTTATCGCCGACTACACGCTGGTGCTGCGCTCGCCGTGGGCGCTGACCATCATTGTCATTGCCTTCATCGAGTTCGGCGCGATGTTCGGCGCCTTCACCTATGTCGGCGCTGATCTGCACTTACGTTTCGGCGTCAGCTTTACGCTGGTCGGCCTGTTCGTCGGCACCTTTGCCATCGGCGGCTTGACCTACAGTCTGTGCGTGCGCGTGCTGTTCGACAGGTTCGGCCAAGCCGGGCTTGCGGCGGGCGGCGGCGTACTTCTTGCGATTGCCTACGTCGCGCTCGCTTTCGAGCCGCGTTACTGGATCGCGCCCTTCGCCATTGTGGCCATCGGGCTTGGCTTCTACATGCTGCACAACACGCTGCAGACCAACGCCACGCAAATGTCGCCGGAAGCGCGCGGCACCGCGGTGTCGGTGTTCTCTGCCTCGCTTTATCTGGGACAGACCGCCGCCGTCGCCTTGGGCGGCGTCGTGTTCGACCGGTTCACCGCGGTGCCGCTCTTCGTCGGCGCCGCCGTCGTGCTGTTGCTGTTGGGTCTTGTCTTCGCGCGCCTGCTCAAGCGCCGCGCCACCGCGCGCAACTAGCGTCCGCGCGAGACGCGCTCGATCTCGGCCCGCACGATGCGATCGACCACGCCCGGCAGATTGTCGTCGAGCCAGGACTTGAGCAGCGGGCGCAGCATCTCCTTCACCAGGTCCTCGAGCGTGCGCGCGTTCTGCCCGATCACGGTGTGCGCCAACGCGTTGAACGCGCTATCCACCGCCGCGACGGTCGATGCCGAGATCAGCGCGGCATCCGGCGGCGGCGGGGCAGCCGCGCGACGCGGCTCCTCGACGATGCGCGGCGCCGGGTCGGGCGGCCGGTCGGTGAAGACAACGTCGGACGACGCGTCGATCGTGCGGAACGCCGCCTGACTTGACGCGGCCGGTGCGGCCATCTCCTCGGTCAAATCGAGCACATCGGCCGGCGGTTCGGGCGCCGGCGCCTCGGCGGAGCGGACGTCGAATTTGGCGAGCATGGCATCGATTTCGTCCTGGGTATTGGCGGCGGCGGCCGGTGACGGCGCCGGCGGCAGTGCCGGACGGGTCGAAATCACCGGCGCGGGCGCGGCCGGTTTAGCCGTTTTGTTGGCGTCGTCGTCGGCAATAATGCGTCGGATGGAGGCCAGGATTTCCTCCATCGACGGCTCTTGGACCTTTGCCGTTTGGCTCATACAAGTAATCCCGACCGCAGCCTGCGCATCCTGCCCGCCGTGCGGCCCGACCGTCGCCGGACCTCAGCGAATTGTCGCCTGAGTTTCTTTTATACGCCAGGGACATGCAGGTTTGGCAGGCCGAAATGCGGCAGAACGCAATGTCCTGTGGACACCCGCGCCAGACCGGCCGGCGTCGTTCAGCGCCCGTCTGGGGTACGCACGCCGGCCCAGCTGTCGCGGACCTGTTGGTAGTGGATCGTGGCGTCGTAGGCCGGGACGTGCAGGCCTAGCACCTGCGGCGACAGCCGGCCGACCGCCGACAGCAAGGTGTAGGATGCCACCACGCGGTCGTGCTGGGCGGTAACCAGCGCCACCCGCGCGTTGACCAAAGTCTGCTGCGCCGTCAAGACGTCGAACGTGGTGCGCTGACCGACGCGGGCCTCCTCGCGCACGCCGTTGAGCGCGATCTCGGCCGCCTGCACCTGGGCTTGTGTGGCGTCGATATTGGCCTTCGCCGCGTCGAGCTGGCCCCAGGCCTGCACGACATTCTGCCGGATCTGGTCGCGCGCGGTGTCGAGATCGAGGCGCTTCTGCCCGAGCGTTTCCTTGCTCTGCCGGATCAGCGAATATTCGGCGCCGCCCTGATAGATCGGCACGCTCAGCGTGCCCAGCACCGAGGCGTTGTATTCGTTCATGACGCTAAGGCTCGAGGTGGACAACCAATTCTGCGCGTAGCTGCCCTGCACCGAGACCGTCGGATAAAGCGCGCCCTCGGCCACTTTCACCGCCTGCAGCGCCACATCGACATTGTACTCCGCGGTGGCGACCGCCGGATTGGTGGCCGTGCCCACCGCAACGGCGCCCGGCAGATTATGCGGCGAGAAGCGGTCGACCGGCGAGGCCGGCGCCAGCTTGCCCGGCTCGACGCCGATCACCTGCCGATAGGTCGCAACCGAAGCGGTGTAATTGGCTTCGGCCAGCAAGACCTGCGAGCGGCCGGCGGCCAGGCTCGACTCCGCCTGCGCCACGTCGGTGCGCGTCACCTCGCCGACATTGAAGCGGTCGCGGGTCTGCCGCAACTGCTCCTGCAGCACCTCGACGTTGCGCCGCTGCAGGTCGAGGATGGCGCTGTCGCGCAGCAGATTCATGTAGGCGGTCGCGGCGTTGAGCAGCACCGTCTGCTCGGCGACGCGCAGCGTCGCGCGCGCGGCCAACACCGCGCTCTCGGCCTGGCGCGTTTTGTTGGCGGTCTGGAAGCCGTTGTAGAGCGTCTGCGTGACCGTGGCGCCGACCGAAGCCGGCGAGTTGTAGCCGGCGAGCGTGCTCCAGGTCCCCACCCCGGCTTGTACCGTCTTTGACGTCGTCGACGAGGTCTGCTCGCCGCCGCTGCCGGTCACCGTGACCTTCGGGCGGTAGCCCGCCAATGCCTGCGGCACGCCCTCGTCGATGGCGCGCGTCGCCGCCCGTTGCGAATTGAGCGAGGGATTGTTCTGGTACGCCTGCACCAGCGCCGATTCCAGCGTCTCGCCCCGCGCCGGCGATAGCGGCAGCGACAACGCTATGCACGCGGCCATACCGGCCGCACATCCGCCAACCCAAAAGCACCGAGAACCGTGCAACATTTCACCCTGACCGATGCGCGACCGGCGCATGGCACCCCCTCGAGTGATTCCGAGGCAGTTGGAACCTTATTCGTCCCGGCGTGCCGTTAAAACCCCCTGACGGCCGCCGCCCACCTAAAAGGCAACAGCTGAGGTTTTTCAGCCACTTTTGGAACCGGTGACGGCGTCAGAACGCAAAAGCCGGTGCGTTCGCAAAGCCCGGCAGTAGGGCCGCCGAGGCATCGAAGATCGGCCGGCCGGCCGCTTCCCCATCGCTACGGGTGTATAGCATGGCCTTGGAACCCGGACCCGAGCCGAGCACGCAGACCAGCCGCCCGCCATCCTTGAGCTGACGGCAGAGCGCTTGCGGTGCCACCTCGGTGGCGCCTTCGAGTACCACCACGTCATAAGGCGCGCCTTGCGCCCAGCCGGCGGCGAGCGCGCCGCTGACCACGTCGACATTGCGGTGCGCCGACAACGAATCACTCGCCGCCTTGGCGAGGCCGGCATCCTGTTCGAGCGCGACCACCTGGCTTACAATATGGGCAAGCACGGCGGCAGTATATCCGGTGGCGCAGCCGACATCGAGCACACGGTCGGTAGCCTCCAATTCGGCGGCCTGAATCAGCTTGGCGAGCACCATCGGCCTGAGCAGGCGCCGGCCACCCCCTACCGGGACGTCCAGATCGAGATAGGCAAGCGCGGTCGAAGCCTGCGGCATGAACCGTTCGCGCGGAACCTCCAGCATGGCGGAAATCAAGTGCAGATCTGTGACATCGGTAGTGCGTATCTGGCCGTCGACCATATGGCGGCGCACCGCTGCAAAATCGGTCATCGTTAACCTCCGCGAAAGCGGGAAAATGCGAGGCTTTGTGCGGCAAGCTTCGGCAAAAGGCAAGCGAACCGGCGGCGTTGTCGTTAGGCGCTTGCTCCTATATAGGCTTTGCCTTCTGGGGAAGCGCGCGGCCCGCGCACGCGGGGGCCGCGTCTTCTGATGGCCACGTGGCGGAGTGGTTACGCAGCGGACTGCAAATCCGCGCACGCCGGTTCGATTCCGGCCGTGGCCTCCACTCACCCTGGCGCAGCGCCGGCGGGCGAGACTTCCCCGCGGCGTCGGCTCCTAGCCGGGCTTCCGGCCGGCGTTCATGCTTTGCAAACCAATCGCAGCTTTGTTATAGGCCCGATGCGTCAAAACCGGCTTGTTCCTCGGTAGCTCAGCGGTAGAGCGTTCGACTGTTAATCGAAATGTCGCTGGTTCGATCCCAGCCCGAGGAGCCATCTTTCCCGTCCGACATTCTAAACGCCTCGCCCTTGCGAGAGGCCATGATGCCCTCGACCAGTCCGCTCCTTACCGATCTCTACGAACTCAACATGATCCAGGCCTATCTGGATCGGGCTGACGACAAGGAGGCGGTGTTCGAATTCTTCGTGCGGCGGCTGCCGCCGCGGCGCGGTTTTCTCATCGCCGCCGGGCTCGAGGACGCGCTCGATTACCTGGAAACGCTCAAGTTTTCCGCCGCCGAAATCGATTGGCTCGAGAGCACCGGCCGCTTCCGCGACAACCTGATCGATTATCTCAAAGCCTTCCGCTTCACCGGCGACGTGCAAGCAATTCCCGAAGGCAGCGTCTGCTTTCCCAACGAGCCGCTGATCCGCATCACCGCGCCGCTGCCCCAGGCGCAGTTGGTCGAGTCCCGGCTGATCAACATCCTGCACTACCAGACGCTGATCGCATCCAAAGCGGCGCGCATGGTGCTGGCGGCACCGGGCAAGATCCTCTCCGACTTCGGCCTGCGCACCGCGCACGGCGCCGAAGCCGGGCTTTATTCGGCGCGGGCGAGTTACCTCGCCGGCTTTGCCGGCGCCGCAAACGTGCTCGCCGGCGAGCGCTATGGCGTGCCGATTGTCGGCACCATGGCGCACTCCTACGTGCAGGTGCACGACGACGAAATGACCGCGTTCGAGAATTTCGCGCGCGCGCGGCCGCAGGGCGTGATCCTTTTGATCGACACCTACAACACCGAACAAGGCGCGCGCAAAGTGGTCGAACTCGCGCCGCGGCTTAAAGCCGACGGCATCGCCATCCGCGGCGTGCGCATCGACTCCGGCGACTTGACGGCGATGGCGCGCAAGGTGCGCGCGATCCTCGACGGCGGCGGCCTCAAGGACGTCATCATTTTGGTGAGCGGCGGCATCAACGAGGACGTGCTGCAACAGATGATGAAAGAGAAAGCGCCGATCGACGGCTTCGGCATCGGCGTCAATCTCGCCGCCTCGGTCGACGTGCCGGCGCTCGACTGCGCCTACAAGCTGCAGGAATATGCCGGCACGCCGAAACGCAAATTGTCCGAAGGCAAGGCAACCTGGCCGGGCCGCAAACAAGTGTGGCGCGCCTACGACGCGGACTGCCGCATGCGCGGCGATATTCTCTCGCTCGAAACCGACAAGCAGCCGGGCGAAGCGCTCATCGTGCCGGTGATGCGCGCGGGTGAGCGAATCGCGCCGGCGCCGACGCTCGAACAAATCCGGGAGCGCGCAGCAGCCGATCTCGCCCTCCTGCCGGGGCCGCTGGCGCGACTCGAACAAGGCTTCGACTATCCGGTTAACGTGGCGGACGCGCTCAGCGCGATGGCCAAACAAATCGACGCAAAGACGCGGCGATAAATCTCCGCTCATTCCCGCACCAGCGGGAATCCAGGGCCACAATCTCGAAACTTTCCGTGTTGCACTGGGTCCCCGCTTTCGCGGGGACGAGCGGATTAAAGCGCCGTCCCCACTCTATTCCACCCGCGTGCGCCCTCGCCGTAGATTTCGTGGCCACCCTCGGTCACCACCACGGTGTCCTCGAGTTTGATGAAGCCGCGCGAGGGATGCTTGAGCGTCGTCTCAACCGACACCACGGCACCGACTTCCAGCGGGATATTGGCATCGTCGGCCGGATAAGGCACCGGCCCGTGGTCGGTGAGCCGCGGCGCCTCGTGGCTGACCATGCCCATGCCGTGCGCCAGGAACTCGATCTGGTTATGGTGCTTCGACTTCATCACCAGCGGCTCGGCAGCGGCATAAATCTCGCGGCCGAGCGCGCCCGGGCGCGTCGCCTTGAACGCGGCGCGCTGGATGCTTTCGATCACGGCCAGCAAGTCGTTGAGCTCGGCGTCCGGCTCGCCTTGGATCGCCATGCGGCAAATGTCGCCGATATAACCGTGATAGTTGCCGCCCGAGTCGATCGACATGATGTCGCCCTTCTGCCATTTCTGGTCGGAGGGCGCGCGGTTCATGCTGGTGCCGGCGGTGATCAGGCAATATTCGAAGGTCAAACCGCGCAGCGTCTCTTCCCGACGCAGCGTCTCGACCACGTCGGCTTTGGTCGTGCCTGGCGCCGATTTTGAAATCGTCGCCAGCATCGACTCGAGCACCGCTTCCGACGCGATTTTCAGCATCGCGAGTTCGGCCGGGGATTTCTTCAGCCTCTGGCGCTCCATCACGTAGAGGCCATCGACCCAGTCGGCGTCGGGGAACGCGGCGCGCAGCACTTTGGAGGCGTCATAAGGCAGGAAGCCAAATTCGGTGGCGATGCGTTTCGGCTTAAGTCCAGCCTTGCGCACATAGTCGACCGCCTTCTGCATGGCCTCGACCGAGCCGTTGGCGTTCGTCATCGTCTCCGGCGTCCACAAAGGCTTCGCCTGATGCTGGAAGGTTTCCAGGCGATGGCCGACATAGGCGGCCTTTTCCGGCGCGCCCTTCGGATAGACGAACACCGGCAGATAGCGGGTGACGCCGGTCGCATCCATGTAATCGAAGAAATTGGCGCGGTGGCCGCCGAGCAGATACTGCACGTTGTGCTTGGAAGTCGCGAGCAGGAGGTCGATGCCGCCAGCATCCATCAGGCGGTCGAGGCGGGCGTGATCGAACGGAATTGCCAGGCCGCCTTGCGGCTGAGCGTTGACATTCATGGCGTGGCTCCCTGATCGCCTGGTTCTTCGACCGGTCGATCGGCAGACTAGGACCAGAGGTCCTTGCTCGCAAGCCGGGCGCCGGCGACCAGCGCCTGCAGTTTTGCCCACATGATCGAGGGATGCACCCGGCGGTGGAACGGGCCTTGCGCGAAACCGCAATCGGTGCCGGCGATGACGTTCTCGCGGCCGACGATCTTGGCCATCCGCACGATACGCTCGGCCACCAGTTCGGGATGTTCCACCACATTGGTTGCATGGCTGATGACGCCGGGGATCAGCACCTGCCCGGCTCCCAATTTGGCGTTCTTCCAGACATGCCATTCGTGCTCGTGGCGCGGATTGGCGCCCTCGATCACATAGGCGCCGACCTTCACCTTCAGGATCAGGTCGACAATATCCTTCAGCGGCACGTCGCTGACATGCGGGCCAGGCCATGAGCCCCAACAGACGTGATAGCGGATGCGGTCGGCGGGAAGCCCCTCAATGGCGCGGTTGATGATGTCGACCTGATCGCTAAGCCAGTGCCGATAGTCCGCAAAGCTCGCCGGCGGCACCATGCGGTCGTAAGTAACCGCGTTGCGCGCGTCGTCGAGCTGCACCAGGAAGCCGGCGTCGATGATCATCTTGTACTCAGTGCGCATCGCCGCGGCGATCGCCGCCTGCAAATCCTCGTCGTTTTTGTAGAATTCGTTCTTACGGTCGGGGATCACACTTGCCGGCGCCGCCACTGGCAGGAAGGCCTCTTCGACTTTCACGTCCTTCAGCGCCGCCTTGAAGTTGTCGATGTCGCGCTGCAGTTCCGCCTGCCCGGTATATTTGATCGGCCCGACGCAAATCGCCTCCGTGGTGGTGGCGACGCCTTCGCGCGCGTCAAGCTCGGCGTAGAATTCCGCGAAGCGCTCGCGGTCGGCGCCGCGCTTGAACGGATTGGCGGCGTCATGCTTGATCGGCCGCCGTTCGAAGCCGCTTAGGCGCTCCAGCGCGTATTGCGACCAGCTGATCGACTTGCCGAATTCGCCGTCGCTCGGAACGTCGATGCCGGTCTGCGCCTGCTCGCGCACCACGCCGGCGACGCTCTCGCGCAGGCATCTCTCATAAGCCTGCGCATCGTAAGGCTTGCCGGCCTGCTTCAGGCGCAGGAAGTCCTGCAACGCCGGCGGCCGGATCAGGCTGCCGACATGGGTGGTAAGAATGCGGTTGCTGCTGCGCTTCATGGGGCCCGGCTCTTCACGGTTTTCCGCCATCGCTATGCCTGCATGACCCGCCAAACGCAATGCATTGGCATCGCTGATCGCCGTGGGCAGTGCCCACGTCGGTCCCAAACGTCAACAACGGCAGTGAAGGGCTTGCGTTCGATTGGATCGTCATCCGCCCTAGGCGGCGGACTTGGCGGCGATAGCATCAGCCGACGCTGCGGACGCCGCCGCGTCATGCTCGGCCTTGCGCTTGAGGATCATGTCGAGCGACGCGATCTCGACGCGGTTGCGCCCGTTTTCCTTGGCGCAGTAGAGCGCTTGGTCGGCCTGCGCCAACAGCTCGTGCACGTCGAGCACGACATCCTGGCAATGCACCACGCCGATGCTCACGGTCGCGCCGACCGCGTGATTGTCGACCTCCAGGGCGGCATGCGCGAAACTCGAGCGAATCCGTTCGGCCACCGCCGCCGCCTTTTCACGCGTGGTGTCGGCAAGCACGGCCGCAAATTCCTCACCGCCGAGACGCCCGAGCAGATCGGTCGAACGCACCGAATGGCGCGCCGCAAGCGCGAAAATCTCCAACGTGCGGTCGCCGAGCGCGTGGCCGAAGCGGTCGTTAATCGACTTGAAGTGATCGAGATCGATCAACAGAACCGCGGTCGGACGCGGATTGGCGATATGGCGCTTCGCCAGCTGCGCGGCGTCTTGCATGAACGCGCGGCGGTTGGCGATGCCGGTGAGCGGATCGACCATGGCGGCGGTGCGATGACGCAATTCGGTGCGCTCCTTCGCCATGGCCAGCAGGATGAAGGCGATCGAGATCGTGAACAACAGCGCCTCGAACGACAGCACGGTCAGCCACACGCTGCCATAGACGCGGTTGGTGACGGACCACGGCAGCACCGTGACGAGCGGTGTGCGCAGCAGAAACAGCGAGCCGTGCGCGAACAGCATGAAGATCGCCGGCCAGCGCGACACCAGCGCTTCGCTGCGGCCGCGCCAGAATTCGTAAGCCGTGAGCCATGTATAGGCAGTGATGATGCCGGTCGCGATCAGCGAACGCGCCTCGACAGCTTGCGCGAGCACCGGCAGGCGGCAAATGAGCAGCCAGAGCACCGCGCCGGTCACCAAATAGACCGGCTCGGCCGGGCGGCCGTCGAACAAACGCGCGCCGGTCCAGGTCACGGCGAAGGAGGTGAACAGCAGCGCGTTGGCCAAATCGATGGTGATCAGATCGGGCGCCGAGCCGTACATGCCGAACAGCACGATCGAGGCGGCGCGGATCAGATGGGCAAAACCCCACCAGGCGACGGCGCGGATTGCCGTGTTCTGCACCCACACGAACAGCAGCAACAAGCCGAGAATCGCCTCGACATAGATTGTCACCATGAAGAGGGTTTTGACGTCGAGGCTCATCGGTTGAAACCGCCCAAACTGCGCTCGGGGCCTGCTTTCTGCCGCGTCCCTTATCCCGACGATTAGACCGCGGCGCGGTAAAAAGTGGTGAATGTGTTCCCTGACCCGCGGCCAATGCGCCGGTATGGTTGCGAGGAGGTATCCGAAGAACGTCGCAATTGAATTGAGCGGCCGATAATGCACGCCAAACGGGCTTTTGCCGTTTCCACTGGCAGTGCCCGCGGCCGGTCTTGTCGGCCCAAAATGGGTCTACTAGGGTCGCGCCATGCAATTCCGCGACGGCATCGTTGAGGCCATCGGCCATACGCCCCTGATCAAGCTCAAGCGCGCGTCCGAGGCGACCGGCTGCACCATTCTGGGCAAGGCCGAGTTCATGAACCCGGGCGGCTCGGTGAAGGATCGCGCCGGCCGGCAGATGATCCTGGAGGCGGAAAAGCGCGGCGAATTGCGCCCCGGCGGGCTGGTGGTCGAGGCGACCGCCGGCAACACCGGCATCGGCCTCGCGCTGGTCGCCAATGCGCGCGGCTACCGCACCATCATCGTCATTCCGCAGACGCAGAGCGAAGAAAAGAAGGATGCGCTGCGCCTGTTCGGCGCCGAACTGATCGAAGTTCCGGCGCTGCCGTTCGGCAATCCGAACAATTATCAGCACATCGGGCGACGACTGACCGAGCAATTGAAGAAGACCGAGAAGAACGGCGTTATCTTCGCCGACCAGTGGAACAACCTCGACAATAGCAAGGCGCACTACACCTCGACCGCGCCGGAAATCTGGGACGACACCGGCGGCAGGATCGACGGCTTCGTCTGCGCGGTCGGCTCGGGCGGCACGCTCGCCGGCGTCTCGCGCTATCTCAAGGAGAAGTACAAGGACGTGGTCACCGCCGTCGCCGATCCGCGCGGCGCGGCGATGTACAATCTGTTCGCGCATGGCGAGGCGAAGGCGAGCGACGGCGGCTCGATCACCGAAGGCATCGGCCTCGGCCGCGTCACGGCCATCGTCAAAGAAATGATCGTCGACAAAGCCTATCTCATCCCCGACGAGGAAGCGCTGCCGATCATCTTCGATCTCATGGAGCACGAAGGCCTGTGCCTCGGCGGCTCCTCCGGCATCAACGTCGCCGGCGCCATTCGTCTGGCGAAAGACCTCGGCCCCGGCCACACCATCGTCACGGTGCTCGCCGACTCCGGCACACGCTATCAGTCCAAGCTGTTCAACCCCGACTTCCTGCGCTCGAAGAAGTTGCCGGTGCCGGAATGGCTTGAACGCAAGACGGATATTTCGATTCCATTTGAAAAAACCTGAGCGTGCCATGGCCACGGATTGCCTGTTCCGCGACGATTCCTACCTCAAGCAGTGCGATGCGCGCGTGGTCGCGCTGACCGAGCAAGGCGGCATCGTGCTCGACCGCACCGTGTTCTACGCCAATTCCGGCGGCCAGCCCGGCGACACCGGCGCACTGACCACGGCGGACGGTTCGCGCATCGCCATCGACAACGCGATCTACACCGACGCGGCGAAAAGCGAGATCGCACACCTGCCGGCGCCCGGCTCCCCTGCCCTTAAGATCGGCGACGCGGTGACCGCGGCGATCGACTGGGACAAACGCTACGCCCGCATGCGCATGCACACCGCGCTGCATCTTCTTTCCGCCGCGCTGCCTTATGCGGTGACCGGCGGCTCGGTCGGCGACAGCGAAAGCCGGCTCGACTTCGACATTCCGGAAGCCGGCCTCGACAAGGACGCCATCACTGCCAAAGTGAATGAGATGATCGCGACCGATGCCGCGGTCACCAGCCGCTGGATCAGCGACGCCGAGCTCGACGCCAATCCCGGCCTGGTCAAGACCATGTCGGTCAAACCGCCAATGGGCACCGGCAAAGTACGTCTAATCGAGATCGCCGGCCTCGATTTGCAACCCTGCGGCGGCACGCACGTGCGCGCTACCGGCGAAATCGGCGCGGTGCGGGTGACGCAGATCGAAAAGAAGGGCAAGCAGAACCGCCGCGTGCGGCTGGCGCTGGCGTGAGGCATTGCCACGAACCATATTCCGTTCGTTCCCGCGCAAGCGGGAACCCAGAGGGCCAAGGATGCGAAGCCCTCAACCGGTACCCTGGATCCCCGCTTTCGCGGGGACGAGCGGAGAAAAAAGGTAGGACCGCCCCATGACCGACACCCCCGCGAGCCCAGAATCTTCAAGTCAATGGCTCAAGACTCCCGAATGGCTCGCCGGCGAAATCGGCAAGCCCAATCTCGTCGTCGTCGACGCCTCCTATTTTCTGCCCAACCAGAACCGCGACGCCAAGGCGGAATACGCCGCAGCACACATCCCGGGCGCGGTGTTCTTCGACCTCAACGGCATCTGCGACGAATCCACCGACCTGCCGCACATGCTGCCGGGGCCCGATCAGTTTGCTGCGGCGGTGGGCGCGCTCGGCATCGCCGACACCGACACCATCGTCGTCTATGACGGCACCGGGCTTTATTCGGCGCCACGCGTGTGGTGGACCTTCCGCATCTTCGGCGCCAAGAACGCGTTCATCCTCGACGGCGGCCTGCCGGCATGGAAGGCGCAAGGCGGCGCGGTCGAAGCCGGCGCGGTGAAGCGGCCGCCCGTCAAGTTCAAGGCGACGATGGATACCGGCGCGGTCGCCATGGTCTCCGACGTGCAGGTCGCGCTCAACGACGGCAGCGTGCAAGTCGTCGACGCGCGCGCGGCCGGACGCTTTGTCGGCCGCGATCCCGATCCGCGGCCGGGCCTGCGCCCCGGCCACATGCCGGGCGCGCTCAACGTGCCCTTCGCCGACATTCTGGAGAACGGCCGCCTCGCCTCGCGCAAAAAAATCGCCGCGGCCTTCGCCAAAGGCGGCGTCGATCTCGACAGACCGGCCATCACCACCTGCGGCTCCGGCGTCACCGCCGTGGTGCTGGCGCTCGGCTTCGACGCGCTCGGCAAGCCGCTGCCGCGCATCTATGACGGCTCCTGGGCGGAATGGGGCGGTCGGCCGGATTTGGCGGTGGTGAAGGATTAGGGGGCGGACTTGTAAACGCTGCGACCAAACGATCGCAGCGTCGCTAAGTCGTGCGAGCCCTCGCCAGCCCCTACGGGTGGCGATCGCCGTGTCCGTGCCAGGAGCACATGAACCGGCACGCCGCCATCATGACCAGAATCATGACGATCATCATCAGCGGACAGATCCACCAAAGCGACCAGTCGGCCCACATGAACCAGGGCCCGTAAGGCGCAACCGGCTGCTGCTGCGCCATCGCGCGCAGCGGCAGCATCGCCGCGATGGCGCTAACGGAGAGAAACTTCCAAAGGTCTGTCCTCATTGTCTTTCTCCATGTCTGGCAGGCCGCACTTGTGCGCGGCCGACGTCGGGACGGCGAAGCCGCCCTGGGGCGGCTCCTGTCCTTGCCAATCAATTAGACGGTGTGCGGCAGGAGAAAGTTACAGAGGCAGGGGGGACTAGTGCGCGGCGCCGGCCGACGGCGCGGGCGCGCAGCATTGCGGCGAGTTGGGCTTGCAGGACAGCTCGTTGCTATAAAAGTCGCAACGCGCCGCGATGATTTTCTTGAACGCGTTGCGCGCCCGGTGCAGCCGCACCTTGGCGCTGGCTTGGCTGATGCCCAGCGCCTTGGCGATTTCTTCGTCGTCGAGTTCGCCCAGCGCGCTCAGCGTTAGGACATCGCGATAGGTCGCCGGCAGCTTGGCGATCTCGCCGCGAAAGCACGCCTTCATGTCCTTTTCCGCGACCTCCTGCTCCGGCGAGGCCGGCCTCTCGACCGCCGCCGCCACGCTTTCGGCGTCGGCCAAGTCGAGCGGAACGCTCAGCGCGGCTTCGTGGATCGGCCGGCTGCACAGCCAATCCAAGGCCACGTTGATCGCGATGCGACGGAGCCACGTCGCCGCTTCTGCGTTACCGCGGAAGCCCGCCATCGCCCTCGCCGCCTTGGCGAAAGTCGCCTGCGTCAGGTCGTCGGCGTTTTGCGGGCCCGCCATGCGCGCCAAAAGTCCACGGATGCTCCCACGGTTCGCATCGTACAGCGCTCGAAAATCGGCATCCGTCGCGCCCATGGTCGTATCGTCGCCCCGACCCAAGGCGCCGCATTGCGAAATATCAATCTTTCGCGAGAATTGGCCGAAGGTGCGCGGGCGGGTTCCCGCCGCCGCGCTCTAGGCATGACCGCCATCGGCAATTATATATAAAATACAGCATATGAATCACCGCAGAGGCGCGAGGCTGCCATGATCTTCCGCCAACTGTTCGACAGCGTTTCCGGCACCTATTCCTACCTGCTCGCCAGCCGCGCCGGCGGCGAGGCGCTGATCATCGATCCGGTGCTGGAGAAGGTCGACCGCTATCTGCAATTGATCCGCGAGATCGACCTCAGACTGGTCAAGGCGGTCGACACGCATCTGCACGCCGACCACGTCACCGGCCTCGGCGCGCTGCGCGACCGCACCCATTGCGTCACCGTGATGGGCGAGAACACCAAGGCCGACGTGGTATCGATGCGGCTCGCCGAGGGCGACAAGCTCACAATCGAGGGGCTGAGCATGGACGTGCTCTACACGCCCGGCCACACCGACAATTCCTACAGCTTCTTGATGGGCGACCGCGTCTTCACCGGCGACACGCTGTTGATCCGCGGCACCGGCCGCACCGATTTCCAGAACGGCGACTCCCGCGCGCAATATGAATCGCTGTTCGGCAAGCTGCTGCGCCTGCCGGACGAGACTTTGGTGTTCCCGGCGCACGACTACAAAGGCGACACCGTCTCCACCATCGGCGAGGAGAAGCGCTACAATCCGCGCCTGCAGGTCAAGTCGATCGACGACTACGTCGCGCTGATGGCCAACCTGAAATTGCCGAACCCGAAGATGATGGACGTCGCCGTGCCGTCCAACATGAAGATCGGCATGGCGCAGCAGGAGATCGCGCGGCGCGGCTGGGCGCTTTCGGCGCCGCAAGCGATCGCGCTGCTCGGGCGGCCGGACGTCTCCTTCATCGATCTGCGCGAGGCGGGCGAGCGCTTAAAGCACGGCAGCATCCCGGGCTCATTGCACGCGCCTTACGTCGAGCTGCAGGACAACATCGGCAGCGGCGGAATTTTGCACGAACTCGCCCGCTCGACCGACAAGCGCCTCGTGTTCTATTGCGCCTACGGCGAGCGCTCGGCCATGGCGGTGCAGGCGGCGCAGGACGCCGGCCTTCTCGCCGCGCTGCATGTCGAGGGCGGCGTCGACGCCTGGAAGCGGGCCGGCGGCCCGCTGGTGCATTAGTGTAGGATCTGGCTCAGGAACAGCTTGGTGCGCTCGTGCTGCGGATGGGCGAAGAACTCTTCGGGCACGTTGGCCTCGACGATTTGCCCCTGATCCATGAACACGATGCGGTTGGCGACCTGGCGGGCGAAGCCCATTTCGTGCGTCACCACCAGCATTGTCATGCCGTCTTCGGCGAGGCCCACCATGGTGTCGAGCACCTCCTTGACCATTTCCGGGTCGAGCGCGGAGGTGGGCTCGTCGAACAGCATGATCTTCGGGTTCATGCAGAGCGCGCGTGCGATCGCTACCCGCTGCTGCTGGCCGCCCGACAGTTGGCCGGGATACTTGGCGGCCTGCTCCGGGATCTTGACCCGCGCGAGGTAGTGCATCGCGATTTCCTCGGCCTCCTTTTTCGGCATCTTGCGCACCCAGATCGGCGCCAGCGTGCAGTTGTCGAGCACGGTGAGATGCGGAAACAGGTTGAAGTGCTGGAATACCATGCCGACCTCGCGGCGCACTTCGTCGATCTTCTTGAGATCGTTAGCGAGTTCGACGCCGTCGACGACGATCCGGCCCTGCTGATGCTCCTCCAGCCGGTTGATGCAGCGGATCATGGTCGATTTGCCGGAGCCGGACGGTCCGCAGATGACGATGCGCTCGCCGCCCATCACCTTGAGATTGATGTCGCGCAGCACGTGGAACTCGCCGTACCACTTGTTCATACCGATCAGCTCGACCGCTACCGGCGTGTTGAGCTGGGTCGGTTTCAAGCGGGGCGTCGAATTTGCGGTGATACTCATGACATCACCTCAGCGTCTGTCGCCCTGCGAGAGTCTCGCTTCCATCGCGCGGGCATAGCGCGACATGGCGTAGCAGAAGATCAGATAGAAGATCGCGGCCACCGCGTAGCCGGTGGTGCTGGTGACCGGCGTCGCCCATTTCGGGTCGATGCGGGCGACTTCCACGGTGCGCAGGAAATCGAAAATCCCGACGATGAACACCAGCGTGGTGTCCTTGAACAGGCCGATATAGGTGTTGACGATGTTGGGGATGGTGATCTTGAGCGCCTGCGGCAGGATGATAAGCCGCATCATCTGCCAATAGCCGAGGCCAACCGCCATGGCGCCCTCGAACTGCCCCTTCGGGATCGCCTGCAGGCCGGCGCGCACCACTTCCGCCATATAGGCCGAGGCGAACAGCGCGATGCCGACCAGCGCGCGCACCAATTTATCGGGCGAGTATTCCTCCGGCACGAACAGCGGCAGCATCACGCTCGCCATGAACAGCACCGTCACCAGCGGCACGCCGCGCACGAATTCGATGAAGATCACCGAGCACAGCCGCACCGCCGGCATGCGCGAGCGCCGGCCGAGCGCCAGCAGAATGCCGAGCGGCAGCGAGAGCACGATGCCTACCGAGGCGACGACGATCGTCACCAGCATGCCGCCCCAGAGCGACGTATCGACCGGCTCCAGGCCGATTGCGCGCCAGCCGGTAAGCAAGATGAAGGAGCAAATCGGCAGCACCACGAAAAAGTAAACCGAACCGAGATCGCGCCGCGGCGCTTCCAGCCACAGCATCCAAAAAGCGCCGGCCGCCAGCATGGCGAAGAACACATCGACCCGCCAGCGTTCGGGGATCGGATAGGAGCCGTAAACGAAGTAGGACCAGCGCTCCCACACAAACGGCCAGCAGGCGCCGATCTCGCGGTGCTGCACGACTTCGCGGCAGGCGTCGCGGTCGGTGCCGGTCCAGACCGCGTCGATCAGCAGGAATTTCACCAGTTCGGGGATCGCCCAGGCGAGCAGCAGCGCGATCAGGATGGTCAAGGCGATATTGAACGGGCTCGACAACAGGTTGGCGCGCAGCCAGCCGATCGCGCCGGTCATCGCCATCGGCGCCGGCCGTGGCGCGAGGGTGGCGCCGCGCACAAATTTGATTTCGGTGACGGCGAGATCGCCTTCGGACATGGTCATGGCGTCGCCCTCACCGTTCCACCAGGGCGATGCGGCTGTTGTAGATATTCATCAACAACGACGTGGCGAGGCTGATGGCGAGATAGACCGCCATGGTGATCGCCACGACTTCGACCGCCTGGCCGGTCTGGTTGAGTACTGTGCCGGTGAACACCTGCACCAGGTCGGGATAGCCAATCGCCACCGCCAGCGAGGAATTCTTGGTCAGGTTGAGATACTGGCTGGTGAGCGGCGGGATGATGACGCGCATGGCCTGCGGCACCACGATCAGCCGCAAGGTCGGACCGGGCGTCAGGCCGAGCGAATAGGCCGCCTCGGTCTGGCCGCGCGACACCGCCGCGATGCCGGCGCGCACCACTTCGGCAATGAACGCCGCCGTGTAGATCGTCAGCCCGAACAGCATGGCGGCGAATTCCGGCAGGATCTCGATCCCGCCGTTGATGTTGAAACGCCCGGCCGACGGATACTCAAACCCGAGCGGAAATCCGGCAAGCGCCAGCACGGCCAGTGGCAGGCCGATCACCAGCGCCACGACCGCGGTAAAAACCGGCGCCTGCTGGCCGGTTTGCTCCTGCCGCTTGCGCGCCCACACATAAAAGGCGATGGCGCCGATCACGCCGACGGCGAGCGCGGCTAGCACGAAGCCGAAGCCGCTTTTGAAAAGCGGCAGCGGGAGAAACAGCCCGCGATTGTTGAGATAAATGCCGCCCGGAATGATGAGGCTTTCCCGGATCGCCGGCAGGGCCTTGAGCACGGCGTTGTACCAGAACAGCAATTGCAGCAGCAGCGGAATGTTGCGGATGGTCTCGACGTAGCCGGTAGCGGTCCTGGCCACCAGCCAGTTCTTCGACAGCCGCGCGATACCGATAGTAAAGCCGAGGACGGTCGCGAACACGATGCCGAGCCCGGCGACCAGCAGGGTATTGAGCAACCCCACCCAGAAGGCGCGGCCATAGCTGGAAGTCGCTGAGTCGAACTGGATCAGCGTCTGGCTGATGTCGAAGCCGGCGGTGTTGTTCCAAAAGCCGAATCCGGAGGCTATATGCGCACGCTCCAAGTTGTCGACGGCATTGCGCACGGCTGCGAAAACGAGAAATCCGACGATCGCGCAAAGCGCGACCTGATAGGCGATGCTGCGGATCTTGGGGTCGTTGTAGAACGCAACCCGCGCGGGGGATGACCCCGTCGGAAGGTCTATCGGCATTTACCCCTCGTCGGCCTCGCGACGCCCCCAGCTGGCGTCGACCGCAGAACCGCCCAGGCCGCACGGCCCCGGCGACGCGGCTTTTCAATTACCGGTCAGCGGACGGGCGGCGCGTATTGGATGCCGCCTTTATTCCACAATTTATTCAGACCGCGGTCGATCTTGAGCGGCGAGCCCTGCCCGACATTGCGTTCGAACACCTCGCCGTAATTGCCGACTAGTTTGATGATGCGGACTGCCCAGTCCTTGGGCAGGCCGAGCTGCTCGCCGTAATTGCCCTCGGTGCCGACGAAGCGTTTGATGTCCGGATTGGTCGACTTCGCCATCTCATCGACGTTCTTGGAGGTGATGCCAAGTTCTTCGCCGTTGATCATGGCGAACAGCACCCACTTCACAATGGTAAACCACTTGTCGTCGCCCTGACGCACGACCGGACCGAGCGGCTCCTTGGAGATGATCTCCGGCAGGATTATGTGGTCGTTGGCGTTGGCGAGACGCAATCGCTCGGCGTAGAGGCCGGAGGCATCAGTAGTGTAGGCATCGCAGCGGCCGGCGTCGTAAGCCTTCACCGCTTCATTGGCAGTCGCAAAGGTCACCGACTTCAGCTTCATGTTATGGGCGTGGAAGAAATCCGCGAGATTGAGTTCAGTCGTGGTGCCCTGTTGCACGCACACCGAAGCATCGCCAAGCTCGAGCGCCGAATTGACCTTGAGCGACTTGCGCACCATGAAGCCCTGGCCGTCGTAATAGTCGACGCCGGTGAAACTCAGGCCAAGCGATGAGTCGCGCGACGAGGTCCAGGTGGTGTTGCGCACCAGCACGTCGACTTCGCCCGACTGCAATGCGGTAAAGCGATCCTTCGCCGACAGCGGCACGAACTTGACCTTGCTAGCGTCGTTGAACAGCGCCGCGGCGATGGCGCGGCAAACGTCGACGTCGAGGCCGGTCCATTTGCCTTGCGCGTCCGGCAAGCCGAAGCCCGCCAGCGTGCCGTTGGCGCCGCAATTGAGAATGCCGCGGTCGGTCACCGCCTTCAATGTCTGGGCGGATGCGCTCTGCGCGATAACGACGAAGGCAAGAGCGAGCATGCTGGCGAAGCGTTTCATGACGCAACCTCTTTGACTCAAATTCGGTTAGGGGATCGTGCGGATCGGATGAACATTTCCGCCGCCGGGTTAAAACCCCGACACGGAGAAAATGCAAACTCCTGGCCGCTTTCCCAAGCCCTCGATGAGCAGCATCTCAGAACGATCGGGTTCCCAGGTCAAGGGGTTGACGCTTCGCGCCAATGCAGCCGTATATGGCCACCCGGCGCCGTGGTTCCGCGCGCCGCTAACGTGGACCTGCCGACCTCCCATGGCGAAGCCTCCCAAAAGCCCGATCAAGCCAGAAACCCGCCTGGTGACCGCCGGCCGCGATACCAAAGGCCAGCACGGTTTCGTCAATCCGGCGGTTTATCACGCCTCGACAGTGCTTTACCCCACCGCCGAAGATCTGGTCGCGCACCGCTCCCGCTATCAATACGGCCGCCGCGGCACCCCGACGTCGGAAGCGCTGGAACAAGCGCTCGCGGCCATCGAAGGCGACGGTTGCGCCGGCGTCGCCCTGCTGCCGTCGGGGCTGGCCGCGATCTCGACCGCGTTGCTTTCGGTTGCCGACGCTGGCGATCATATTTTAGTCAGCGACAGCGTCTACCGCCCGACCCGTAATTTCTGCGAAGGCGTGTTCAAGCGCATGGGCGTCGCGACGACCTATTACGATCCGCTGATCGGCGCCGATATCGCCAAACTGTTCAAGCCGAATACACGCGCCGTCTTCGTCGAGGCGCCCGGCTCACAAAGCTTCGAGATGCAGGACATTCCCGCCATCGCCGCGGTCGCCCACGACAAAGGCGCGGTGGTGCTGATGGACAATACCTGGGCGACGCCGCTTTATTTCCGCGCCCTCGACAAAGGCGTCGATCTGTCGATCCAGGCCGGCACCAAATACATCGGCGGCCATTCAGACATCATGTTCGGCTGCGTGTCGGCCAATGCCAAGACACTGCCCGCACTCAAGACCGTCATGCAGACAATGGGCCTGTGCGTCGGGCCTGACGATATGTATCTCGCCTTGCGCGGCTTGCGCACCATGGCTGTGCGCCTTGCGCGCCACAACGAGTCGGGCCTTCGTGTCGCGCGCTGGCTGGAGAGCCGTCCGGAAGTCTTGCGCGTGCTGCATCCGGCGCTCGAAAGCAATCCCGGCTACCAAATCTGGCGACGCGATTTTTCCGGCGCCTGCGGGCTGTTCAGCCTCGTGCTTAAGCCGACGTCCGACAAATCCGTGCACGCCCTCTTGAACGAACTGGCGCTGTTCGGCATGGGCTTCTCGTGGGGCGGATTCGAGAGTCTGGTGATCCTGTTCGATTGCAGCGAGTATCGCACCGCAACGAAGTGGGCACCGGGCGGGCCGACGCTGCGCATTCACGTCGGACTGGAAGATCCCGACGATCTCATCGCCGATCTCGAGCGCGGCTTTGCAGCGCTCGCCTCAGCCAAGTGAATGAATGCGTGCAGTCGTCAAGACAAGGTCACCGGCCGAAACGGGCATTCAATGAGCGGGCGCCGATGTATCTTCTTCGGCCGCTTCTGGCGCCGCGACCAAAATACTGTCCAGGTTGATCAGCCCGATCGTCGTATCGTCGATGTTCACGAGCCCCGACAGGAAGCCGCGGCCCTTCGTTTGTCCCACTTCGGGTACTTCCTTGATATTGGCAGGATCGACGGAAATGATATCGGAAACGCGGTCGGCAAGCAGGCCGACCTGCTGCTGGCCGATCTTAACGATGATGAAGACGTGAAACGGCGTCAATTCCGTCAGCCCCTCGCCGAAGCGGCAACGCAGGTCGACGATTGGTATGAACGCGCCGCGCAGGCTGCATATCCCGCGCACGTAGTCCGGCTGATGCGGCAGATGCCTGATGGCCGTCCAATCTTTTATTTCACGCACCGCCATAATATCGACGGCATAGTGATCGTCGCCAATGGCGAAACTAATGAACTGAGTGGCGTTGGCAACGGTCGCGTCGCCCGCCCCCGAAAATGGCTGCGTGTTCTGAGCGATGCTTGCGTCCTGCGCCACGGCTTGCTCGTTCATCTCCCGACACCCTTATTGCGAATCCCCGGATAAACGGCTCCCGACCCATTCGTTTGGTCGGTGCGCGCTTTAGTCAACTTCCGCTCTGCCGCGACAGAACCGGAGCGGCGCACGACCCCGAGGGATCGCTGACACTATTTTCGGCGATCTGCCCCATAAAATGCAGACGCCCTTCCTGCGCGAGCAGCCGCAGAAACTCGTAGCGGAGATCGTCGTCGGTCGTTTCGGCCAATTGGCTTCTATATCGTTTTGAATTCATGGAGCGCCCTGGACTTCGGTGGCGATGGTCATCGACACGGCAAAAAGCATGAACCAATAAGTTCAAGATTGGTTCAGCCGGATCGCTAAAATTGTCTGTAAAATACTGACCATCCGGTTTCGGCATCGAGCCGCGATTTGCCGGGAGCGCAAGCGAATATCCGCATTTAGAAAAATAGCGGCATTGGTAAGTAAAATGCCGTTCACCAAGTCCGATTTATGAATACGCGCCCTAGTCACGTGAATCTAAAGTTCGCCGCATAATGTTTGCTGTGCTTTGTAGTAGGAGCGTCACCGGTGGCAACGATTTGGTCGGCAGATTTGGTCCATTTGGACTGCCTTGCAAAACAGTGCCTCTCCAAATTCGCCCCTTCATGCGCGTTCAGCGCCAGCCTCTAACCACTGCATCCGCGATAAAGCCCCCTCGCATAATGTGGCGAACTTCAATTCCAGATGACTAGATCGCCGCCGCCCCGCCGCTGCGGATGACAAACTGCAAATTGCGCAGATAGACGAACACGCCGAACGCCTGCCCGATGATAAACACCGGATCCTTGCGATAGAGCGCGTAGCCGAGCAGCATCAGACCGCCCCCGATCGAAAATACCCAGAACGCGGTCGGCACCACGCTGCGCCCCGCCCGCTCCGAGGCGATCCATTGCACCACGAAGCGCATGGCGAACAACCCCTGCGCGATGTAACCGATCAGGATTCCCCAATCGGTATTGCCGACGAACACATCGTGCAGATAGCCGCCGACGGCGCGCGTGATATCGATGAGCATATTGGTTCAGTCCTCTACGATTTCCGGAACAAGTTTCTTACGCCGGATCAGCCACCACACGCCGGCGAGATCGAGTATGCCGACCCACAGCCGGTCCCACATCCCGTAGTTCGACACGCCGGCGCCGCGCGGGCGGTCCACCACGTCGACATAGCCGATCGCGTAACCCTCGCGCTTGACCAGCGCCGGCAGAAACCGATGCAAGCCATCGAAATATGGCAGCGCCAAGAACACATCGCGGCGGAATGCCTTGAGCCCGCAGCCGGTGTCGCGGGTGCCGTCGCGCAGCACCGCGCCGCGCACCGCATTGGCGATGCGCGATTGAAATTTCTTGAAGCCGCCCGACTTGCGTTTGACGCGTTGACCCGCAACCAGCCCAATGCGCGGCGCACCGGTTTCGAGCACGCGCAGCAGCGCCGGAATGAAAGCTGGATCGTTCTGCCCATCGCCGTCGAGGGTGACGATCAGCGGCGCGCGCGCCGCCGCCACGCCCGAGCGCACCGCCGCCGACTGGCCGCAGGACTGCTTGTGCCGGATGTGGCGCAGCCAGGGATATTGCGCCATCAGCCGCTTGAGTTCGGATTCTGTCCCGTCGTTCGAGCCATCGTTGACGTAGACGACCTCGAACGGCCATTGGCCAGCAAGCGCTTGCGCGATCTCCTCGACCAAAGGCTCGATATTACCGGCTTCGTTGCGCACCGGCACCACGACGGAAACCGCAGGATCGTTAGCGTTCATTATTGGGGTCCCGTCGGCCGGGGCGGCCGGCAATCCGCGTGCTTCTTATTAAGCCAACAGCGCCCGCGCAACCGCCTTGATCCGACGCAACGACGGGCCCGATTTTTGATGCAAAACGCCGTCCGGCGCGATGGAAAAGCCCAGGCCCCGCAGGGCAAACCAGCGGCGCACCAGGAGGGCACCCACCACACCGACCACGGCGGCGGCCAGCACGTCGCTCGGATAATGCGCGGTCAGGACGACGCAACTCACCGCGATCAGCAAGGCATAGACCCACAAGACGGTGCGCCAGCGCGGCCATAGCGTGCCGAAAGCAACGGCGACGGCGAAAGCCGTGGTGGCATGGCCGGACGGCAGGCTGGCGTATTCGGCGGTCCATTTGAACGGGCTGAACACGTAAGGATCGGCGACGCCGGTGACCAAAGGCCGCGCGCGGCCGATCATGCGTTTGACGATGGTGTCGAACAGGCTGGGCGCGCCGATGGCGACGAACAGAAAGCCGACGCGCACCATGATGGCGGCCAGCACGAGCTGCGGCACGTGCGGCAAGCTGGGCAGCGCAGCGAGGCCCAAAAACAGAATGCCAAGCGGCCACAGGAACCAGCCCGATTTGCCGAAGTCGGTGATCTGGTCGAACGACCAAACGATCCAGTGCGGCAGATGGCCAACCCCGTCGATCGCGACGACGTCGAACAGAAACATGACGGCCAGAATAATCGCCACTGCCACGCCGGCCGCGATGGTGAGCCGTTGTGGATCAATCGGCCAAGGATTTCGTTCGTAACGGCGCACCGGGCGCGCCAGCGTGGCGATTGCCGTGGCCACATTGCTCGCACACTGGCGCAGCATGGTTTGAGCCGTGCCCTTGTCGCGGTTAAGTCCGTTGGCCGCGGTCATGGCTTTTCCGTCGAGCGGAACACGGTGAGCATCACTGGCCGCCCGATGCTGATGTTGTAACCGTCGACGCGCTGGCTGACCGCATAGCGCAAGCCGATCGCGTCGGCCCGCTGCACGAAACTGCGCTCGCTGCGCGCGTCGACCAGGGCAAAATGGCAAGGCCCGTTCCGCAAGAATTCGGCGGCGCCGGCGCCGTCAGTAAAGCGGGTATCGGTGCCGAGCAGAAACACCAGGCTCGGCTCTTCATAATAGCCGGTCGAAGCGACGTGCGGCGCAGCGCAACCGCTGCCGCGCAGATCCTCAGCGATTAAGGCACTCGGGAACAGCGCCGGCAGCGAGGGAAAGGTGATGGCATAGACCGTCACAGCGATGAACACCGACGCAAGCACGCCGCGCAAAACCGCGCGCTCAGGACCGTCGACGTCGTAAAGCCACCAGGCGAACAAGCCAAAGATCGCCGCCGCCGCGGCGAAGGGCCAGGCGACAATGCCGAGATCGCGCCCGACAACGATAAAGAGCACGACGACCCCGATAGCGACCGCCGCGGGAAAGGCAAACCAGCCAGCCGTGCCGCGCAGCAGCCAGCGCCAGGTCACCAGCCCGCCGCTCTCGACGACGCCGGCAATCAAAATCGCGATCGCCGGATAAAGCGGCAACACATAATGCGGCAGCTTGGTGATCACCGCCTCGAACACCGCCCAGGACGGCAGCAGCCACGCCAGCAAAAAGCGCGCGCCCGGTTCGCGCCGCGCCCGCCACACCTGCGGCGCGGCCGCGCCCGCCAGAATCGAGCCCGGCCAGAACGTCAACCAGAACAGCAGGAAGTAGTAGCCCGGCGGCGCGCCGTGCAATTCCTGGCCGCCGATCACCTTGGCCAGCATGTCCTCGCCGACCGACTGTGTAATGAAACTGCCGCCGGACTTGACGATGATCGCGATGAACCAGGGCAGCACCAACACGATCAGCCACGCGAAGCCGGCGACCGGTCGCAGCGACCAGATCCAGCGGCCCGAGCGGTCGGCAATCGACAGCGTGAGGGCCGTGAACCCGACGAACATCAGGATCAGCGGTCCCTTGATCAGCACACCGGTCGCCATCGCGGTCCACAAAATCGCCGGCAAGCGCCAGCCGACGATGAGGTCCGGCGTGCGCCGGCTCATAAGATAGATCCGCGCCATCGCGCCCATCGCCGCGACACACGTGAACAGCAGCGTGGCGTCGGTCTTGGCAAGTCGCGCCTCGACCCCGAGCAACACCGAACTCGCCATCATCAATCCCGCCAAAAGCGCGCTGCGGCGTGTGACAAAGGCGAGCGCGGTCCAATAGGTCAGCAGCACTGCGCCGATCGCGGCGAACAGCGACGGCAGGCGGTAGAGCCAGATGGTGGTGTGCGCCTGCGGGATCCCGGCCGCCTCGCCCGCTTTCACGGCGAGCGCCTGCAGCCAATAGATGCCAACAGGTTTCTTGTAACGCACCTCGTCCTGGAAGCGGATGTCGATGTATTGGCCGCTTTCCAGCATCTGCTTGGTGGCCTGCGCGAAACGCGCCTCGTCGCGGTCGACTGGCGGAATCTGGAAAAAACCCGGCAGAAACGCGATTAGCGAAAAGACGATCAGCAATCCGCACGCACGCCGGTGCGAGGCTCCGGCATAGTCCAGCGCCGCGGACAGACCGCGCCCCGGTTGCAGCGATTGCCGCGCGTTATTGGTGGCCGTGCTCATCGGGTCGTTTCTGTCTCAATTCCGCGCCTCGGCCCGGACCATAAGCACAAGCCCACCGCTCTGTCATTCGGCCCCGTTACTGCAGTCGGACGCTGACGCTGTCGGTGGCGCCACGGGCATCCATGACCGTGAGCCGCACAAAGCCGGGGCCGTCGGGCTCGAAGAACACCGTGTGCCGGCTTCCTTGCGGCGGCAGTGGCACGCCGTTGACCATAACGGTCAACGGCGCGGCGCCACCGAAAATCTTGAGCGCGACCGGATCCGGGGTCGCGCCTTTGGCCAGCTCGATACGTGCGCCGTCCGGCGGGAACATGATGCGCGGCGGCTCCGACGTGGCGCCAACGGCACCATCGGGGACAAAGCGTTGCAGCGGCGGTGGCAACTTGTTGGTCGACGCAAAGACGACGCCCTTGGGCGCGTGCGCCAGCGGCGCCGGCGTTACACCGGTGCGCGAGAACGCATCGAACAGGATCGGCGCCGCCGAGCCGCGGCCGTAGAGCCCGGGCACCGGCGCTCCGTCCGCCTGCCCGACCCAGACCCCTATGGTCATGCGGCCTTCGTAGCCGACCGCCCAGGCATCGCGGTAGCCATAGGACGTGCCGGTCTTGAAGGCGATGCGCCCCGGCATGGCATTGTCCGGCGGCGGCGCGCCGATCAGGATGTTGCCGACATACCAGGTGGCGACCGGGTCGAGCAGCCGGCGCGCCGACGGAATAACCGCGCTTTCGCGCTCACGCAGCGGCAGCGCCGCGCCTTGGCGGGCAAGTCCTGTATAGAGCATCGCCAGATCGGTGAGCTTAATGCCGACGCCGCCGAGACCCATGGCGAGCCCGGGCGCCTCGCCTTTGGGCAGCACCAGCGCAGCGCCGGTTTGCGTCAGCCGCGCGCTCAGGCGGCTGACCCCAACTTTGTTGAGCACCGCAATGGCCGGAACATTGAGCGACATCTGCAGTGCTCGCCGCGCAGTGACGGTGCCCTGGAAGGTGAGATCGAAATTTTCCGGCGCGTAGTTGCCATAGCGCACCGGCTTGTCGTCGATCAGCGTTTCCGGATGCAGCAGGCCGTCCTCGAAGGCAAGACCGTAGATGAACGGCTTCAGGGTCGAGCCGGGCGAGCGCAGCGCCTGCGTCATGTCGACCTGGCCGGCGCGACGCTCGTCAAAATAATCGGCGGAGCCGACGCGCGCGCGTACCTCGCCAGTCTCGTTGTCGACGGCGACGATGGCGACGGAAATCTTGGGGCCCAACGCATGCGCGCGCTCGCGCGCCAAATCCTGCAACGTCTTCTGCAGGCCGGCGTCGATGGTGAGCCGGTGAGTGCGGCGGTCGGGCTCGGCAGCAACCACCTGATCGCCGGCATGCGGCGCGAGCACCGGAAGCGGCTTGCGCTCGTGCGGAACCGGGGCTTGTTTCGCACGAACGACTTCGTCGCGCGGCACCACACCTGCCGCCGCGGCGCGGTCAATCACGCGGTCGCGCGCCGCGCGTGCTATTTCCGGAAAGCGATCCGGCCGGCGCAATTCAGGCGACTGCGGCAACGCCACCAAGAGTGCGGCTTCGGCCAGCGACAGCTTGCGCGGCTCTTTGCCGAAATAGCTCAACGAAGCGGCGCGGATTCCTTCGAGATTGCCGCCGTAGGGCGCCAGCGTCAGATAGAGCGCCAGAATCTGCTGCTTGTTGAGCGCGTGTTCGAGTTCGAGTGCGCGCGTGATCTGGCGCAGCTTGGCGTCAAAGCTGCGGTGCTCGCGCGGCTCCAACAATCGGGCGACCTGCATTGTTAAAGTGGATCCGCCAGAGACGATATGCCCCTGCGTAACAAGCTGGAATGCGGCACGGCCAAGCGCCAGAACATCGACGCCGTCATGCTCGTAGAAGCGCTTATCCTCGTAGGCGAAGAGCAGCTTGAGGAAGCGAGGATCGACGTCCTTTACCGTCGCCGGCAGGCGCCACCGCCCTTCGGCGGTGGCATAGGCACGCAGCAGCCGCCCATCGCGGTCGAGCACCACGTGCGAGGTCTCGATGTCCTGGCCGAGCGGCGGCCGCCCGAGCGAATAGACCCAGGCGCAGGCGGCAAGCGCGACCAAGAAGGTCGCGCCGGCAAGACTGCCCAGGATCAATCGCCAGTGCTTCATTTGCCCGCCGTGATATCGATCGTTCCCGTTGCGGTGCGCCCGAAGCGGTCGGGCCGATACATGTCCTCGACAATCGCCTGCGGCAGTACGTAGTGGCCGGGTGATACCGCGCGCACTACATAGGCCACCGTGAATACCGGCGGCGAATTGGCGTCGCGATCGAACGCCGCGGTGAAGCGGTCGTCGCGAAATTCGCTGTTCGCCGGCTCGACGGCGTCGGTGATCCAGGAAAGCGTCCCGGTATCCCCCGACGACACCAGGCGCGGATTGTCGATCTCGAAGCCGGCCGGCAGATAGTCGGCAACAATCACCCGGCCGTATTGTAGGTTCGGCTCAGTCATCTTCAGCACCACCACGAAACGCTGGTTCTGCTTGGTGTTCGCAGGATTGGCCGGTTCGCCGTCGAGCGTGAAATAGCTGCGCTCGATCTTGAAGCCGCGTTCGGCGGCAGGTTCCGGCGTGAGCGGCGAGCCGCTCACCGACACCACCGCCTGCACGTTGCCAGCGCCTTTGTTGCTGACCGCCAGCGGCGCGGCGAGCTGATCGGCGCGCAAACTGCGATAGAAAGTTCCCTGCCGGGTCTCGCCGTTGACCGACAGCGAGATGGCGTTGACCTGCTTGACCAGCGCGCGTGCGGCGAGCACCAGCCAGGCGTCCTCCTGCGTCGAGGTCCGGCTGGTGATGGCGCGGGCGGCATCGACGCGCCCGACCGCATCATCGATGGTTCTTTGCGTTGCCCGTCCTTCCGAGGCGAGCGTCACCAGCGCGGCCGAATCGCGCAAGGTCGAACCGTAATCGGCGCGGCCGACATCGAGCTCGAGTTTGGGCTGCGGTGAAATCGCGTCGAGCGCGGCGAGATAGACGCGGTCGGCGCGCGTCTTGTCGCCGAGCATGGCGAGCGCGGCGGCGAGTTGCGCCTTGGCGATCGGCGTTGCGATGTCGTCGAGCTTGGTGTCGGCGATGTACCGTAGGTCGCCGACCGGCGCCACGCCGTTACGCGCCAGCACGTAGAGCGCATAAGCGAGATCGCGGCCGCCGTTTTTGCTCGGATCGGGCGTGCTCGCCACGTAATTGCGCAGCCGGTCGAGCGCTTGGGTGAACGCCGCCTGCGGTACCTCGAAATTGCGCTCGCGCGCCCGGGTGAGGAAGTCGGTGACGTAGGCATCGAGCCAGGGATCGTTGCCGCCGACCGTCCACAGACCAAACGAACCGTTCGAATCCTGCCGCGCCAAAAGACGCTGGATGGCGTCCTTGATACGTTGGTCGATATCGCCGTCGAGCGCGAGCTTGGCCTGCGCGGCAAGCTCATTGATATAGAGCATCGCCACCGCGCGGCTGGTGATCTGCTCGGAACAGCCGAACGGATAGCGGTCGAGCTCGTTGAGCAGTGTCGCGATATCGAGCGAAGCCGAGATAGCGACTGACAGGCCGACGCGGCCGGTTCCCGGCACGAAGTCGGCGAACATGTCCTTCGACAGCGTCAGCGTCTCGCCCGGCGCAAGCGCGCGCACGGTCCGCCGCGTCAGGATCTGGTTCGCCGGCCGCACGTCGAGCGCGTAGGCGCGCTCGAGTGTAAGGCCGTTCGGACCGCTGACGCTGACTTTGAGCGTGCTCGCGCCAGCCCCCGCCGCCGATACCGGCACCGAGACATGGTCGCGCTGCTTGGCGGCGAGCTGGAGCGTTGCCGGCTTGCCGCCGTCGAACTTGACGGTGCCGTCGCTCTCGACCGCAATATTGTAGTCGCCGGCCGCACCTTCGACGTTGTCGAGTTCGAGCTGGACATTGCCGCGGTCGCCGGTGCGCAGGAAACGGGGCAGCGTCGCGGTCAACACCACGGGATCGCGCACGATGACGTCACCTGACGCCTTGCCGACCTTGTTCTTGCTCCAGGCGACCGCCATGACGCGTACGGTGCCGGTGAAAGCGGGGATATCGAAGCTCACCTGTGCCGTGCCGTCGGGGCCGACGCTGACGATGCCGGAATAGAGCGCGAGCGGCGCCTGCGTCGGCGGCGGCCCGGCCAATTCGGCGCCGCTGTCGCCGCCCGAGCGGATCGCCCCGCGCACGCCCTGCATGCCGTCGATCAATTGCCCGTAGAGATCGCGGATCTCGGCCGTGAGCTGGCGCTGGCCGAGATAGTACTTGTCGGGCGCCGGTGGCTTGTAATTGGTGAGATTGAGGACACCGACATCGACGGCGGCGGCGACCACGTGCGCCTCCTCGCCGGCCGCAAGCCCGGCGAGCTTGATCGGCACGTTGAGCGCGTTGTTGGGCCGCATGGTGGACGGCAATTTCATGTCGAGCGCGAGCGTGCGCTGCGCGCGGTCGATCGAGAACCATTGCACGCCGATGGCGCGCCCCGGCATGCGTTGCGCCGGCGCATCGAGCGGACGGCGCAAGGTCGCAACGAGGTACGCGCCGGTGCCCCAGTCCTTGCCGACGGTGAGCGGCATATGCACGGCACCCGCTTTGACGTCTTGCGAGGCCGACGCCACCAAGCGATCGGTGAAAACGTTGAGCGTGAGGCGACCGGCGGTGCGCGCGGTCACCGACACGTTCATGGTGTCGCCGGATTTGAAGTCGTTCTTGTCGAGCGCCACTTCCAGAAGGTCGGGCGTGTCGGCGCTCGATTCCGCATAGAACCCGGCATCGAAGGTGAGCGAGGTAAGCAAGCCGTTCTGGCCGGGCGACGACACTTCCAGCCGGTAGCGGCCCCATTTCACCGGCAGCGAAATCCACGCCGGCTTGTCCGCGCTCACGTCCACGGTGCCGTTGCTGACGCGCTCGGTGCGCTTGATCGGTTCGAATTCCCAATTGCTGTTGTGGTGGTACCATTGATAGGACGTCTCGACGCGCAGCAGCTCGTAGTGCAGACCGCTTTGCGCCAGCGTCTTGCCGTCGGGGCCGGCCATCACCACGTCGAAATCGGCATTGGCGCCGTCGGCGAGCGAACGGCCGGAAAACGCCGGCTTGACGCCGATCATCGGCGCGTCGGGCGCGATCGGCAGCGTGATCTTGCGCTCGACCGCGCGGCCGCCGGATTCCGCCATGCTCACGGTGATGGTCGCCTCGAGCGGGCGCGAGGTGGTCGGGATCTTATCGAGCGTGACCGGGAATGTCGCCTTGCCGGTCGCGTCGGTCGCCGGCAGATCGTCGAGCTCCTGGCGCACGGCCGTGACGTCGTCGTCCTCAAGCCCGAACGAATAGCCGGCAAAGCCAGGGCGCTCCTTGGCGGCCGTGATGGTCACTGCGCCGGTTAGATCGAGACTGGAGGCCGGCGCGCCGTAGAGGAAATGGCCGTCCACGCTCAGTTGCGTTGGCGCGCCGCGCGGAATGACTTTAGCGTCCGATTTCAATTCGAATTCGATGCGGTCGGGCACATAGTCCTCGACCAGGAAATTGACTTCGCCGATCGGCGGACGCTTGGGGTCGGTATAGGCGGCGATGCGCCAGGTGCCGGTCGAGGCGGAGCGGACGATCGGCACGCTCCAGCTATGGCCGCCGAGGCCCTGATCGGGAACCAGCGCGCGGCGATATTCGACGCCGTCCGGCCGCTCCATCACCAAAGTAAGAGGCGCGGCGGCGGCAATGCCGAGCGCGTCGCGCAACAGCGCGGTCACGTGCACGGTTTCGCCGCTGCGATAGACTCCGCGTTCGGTATAGACAAACGCGTCGAGCCCGGTCGGCACCTGCCGGCCGGCCACGCCGCGGTCGGAGAGATCGAAAGCCGCCGACTTCAGGCTGAGGAAGGCATAGTCGGCCTTGTCGGCCGCGACGATTGCGGCCGGCGCCTGTCCGCCCTCGCCGCGCGTCAACCCGGCCTCGAAATGCACGAAGCCGTCTTTGTCGGTGGTCTTGTTCGCCAGCACCTCGTTGTTGCGCGCCATCAGACGGACGCCGACTTGGCCCATCGGCTCGGCGCTCGCCAGCGAATGGATGAAGACGTCGATGCCGTCGTGGCCGCTATAGGCGGTCAATCCCAGGTCGGAGACGATGAACCATTGGCTGGCGCGCTGGCCATAGTCGTTTGCCACCACATCTTTCGGCGTTGCCGTCATCACATAGACGCCGGGCTTGAGCTCGCCGAGCGCCTGATCGACCGGGAATGCGGTCGCAACTTCGGTATTGAGCTTGGGCGCGACGGCGAGTTCGCCGGTCCACACCTTGGCGCCGCGCTCGCTGGCCAGCCGCTCGGCCTCGTATTGGCTCAAGTTTCTCTGGAAATCGTAGCCCAGCACGGTGTCGAGCAGATTGCGGTCGCCGATGCGATAGACCGACAGCACGACCGCGCTGGTGTTGACGCTGAGCACCGGAATGCCGCGCTGGCCGGTGCGCGGAAGCACGTAGGCCTTGCCGGAAAAGCGCACAAACGGCTTGCGGTCGCGCACGAAGATGGTGAAGTCGGCCGATTTCGCCAGCGTCTCGCGTACCACCGACGGCAGACCGGCGCGGAGCGTGATCTCGTAGCGCTCGCCGTGCTTGAGGCCTTCGACGCATAGTTGCTTGTCATTCGCCGAGATTGCCGGCTTGTCCTGGCCCACCACCGCAACATATGGCGAGAAATCGGTGCGCTTGCCGGGCAATTCCTCCGAGAACTGGAAGCAGACGCGCGGCGTAACGGCGTCGGAATCCACCGAGTAATCCAGCATGCGGAAGCCGTATTCGCTGCGCAGCCGCTCGTATTGGCCGCGCAGGTCGGCGCTCTCGCGCAGATCGAGCGCAAGCCGCATGGAATCGAGCGCCGAGCGCCACTGCTTGCGGTCGGCGAGCGTCTTGCCGAGAACCGCCAGGCTGTCGGCTTCGAGGTCGCGTGCGGTCGCGCGCTGGTAAGCGATATAAGCCGCGGTTGAGGCACGATCGAGCAGCAGTGCCTTTTCGCGGTCGTCACGCGGACGGATCTGCAGCACGATGCGCGCCAGGCGCAGCCAGTTCGATGCATCGGTGGGCGCGACGGTGACGAGCTGGCCAAGCACCGTCATGCCGGTGCGGAAATCGTTTTTCTGGAAGGCGGCATCGGCGTCGCGCCGCAGTGTGGCGGCCGGCTTGGTCACCGTGCCGGCGTCGTTCTTGATCCGCGCTTCGAGTTTGATGGCCGCGTCGTCGAGATCGCCGCGCTTGAAAGCCTTGTCGACCGCCATAGCCGGGAGAATGGCAAGGGCGATGAGCGCGGCGGCAAGGCCGGCGCGGACGGACGTGACCATCGAGGAAGCCTCCCAGTGTGGCGACAGGTCGTCTTTGTTAGTCGTCGGCTGCCACTATTAGTTCAGCGCTTGAAGGTGTCGAGGTCGTGGCCACGGCGTGAACGTATATTGGCCGGCCCAGTACCTCACGCGAGTGACGGGGTGACGGCGTTGCCTGACAGCGTAACGGCACGTTTGATCATGCGGCTAGTCGAAAGTTCTAAGAAATTTGATTAATTGCTGGAGCGATCGACGTTAACATACTAATATACTTACAGAAAACCGATCTACTTGGGCGATGGTCGCGGCATCGGCAGCGCCCGCTCGATCGCCCGCGACGCCCGCAGCACCACGTCATCGGCCCGCAACGGCCCGACGACCTGCACCGCCATCGGCAGGCCATTCGCGGCGAGCCCCACGGGCACCGAGGCGGCCGGCTGCTGCGTCAGGTTGAACGGATAAGTGTACGGTGACCAGTTGATCCAATCGTCGCCGAAATCGCCGCTGTCCGGCACCAGACGCCCCACCTTGAGCGCGGTGACCGGCATGGTCGGCGTCAGCAGCAGATCGTAGCGCTCATGGAAGCGGAGCATCGCGTTGTGCAATTCGGCGCGGGCGGCATAGGCGGCAAGATAGTCGCCGATTGAATACGCCCGCCCGCGTTCGGCAATGGCCAGTAAGCCTGGATCGATCTCGGTACGCCGCGCCGGCGGCACCGCTTCGACGATCGCCGTCGCCACCGGCCACCACATGGCACGGATCAGATCGGGCGCGCGCGCGAGCGGCGGATCGGCTTCCTCGACAATCGCGCCCTGCTCTTCCAGCGCACGCGCCGCCTTGAGTGACGCCGCCTCGATGTCCGGGTCGAGCGTAGCGATATGCCCGAGCCGCCGCGAAAACGCGGCGCGCAGACCGCGCACGCCGTCATCGAGGCGCGCGCTGAAATCGGGCGCCGGCGTATTCCAAGCCGCCATGTCGCACGCATCCGGCTGCGCAATGACCGACAGCATCAGCGCGGCATCGGCAACGGTGCGGGCGATCGGCCCCTGGTGCGAGAGCACGTTGAGCATCAGCGCCGGATAGACCGGCACGCGGCCGAAGCTCGGCTTCATGCCGAATACGCCGGTGAATGCGGCGGGAATGCGCAGCGAACCGGCGCCGTCTGTACCGAGATGCAACACACCGAGGCCGAGTAGCGCTGCCACCGCCCCGCCGCCGGTTGAGCCGCCGGGCGTGTGTTCGAGATTCCACGGATTGCGCGTGATGCCCGTCAACGGACTGTGGCAGACGCCGGTCCAGCCATGCTCGGGCATGCAGGTCTTGCCGAGAATGACGGCGCCCTGCTCGCGCAGGCGTGCCACCGCCGGCGAATCCACTGGCGCCGGTGTCGGGTCGGTCGTGGTCGAGCCGCGCCGGGTGGGAAGGCCCTGGGCCCAGATGTTGTCCTTGATGGTGGCCGGCACGCCGTCAATCGGACCGAGCGGATGACCCGCCCGCCAACGCGCCTGCGCGTCGGCGGCCGCCGCCAAGGCGCGCTCCGGATCGATAATGACAAAGGCACTGAGCGCGGCATTCGCGTCGATCCGGGCCAGGCAATCGCGCGCGACGTCGACCGGCGAGAGTTCGCCGCGCCGGTAGGCCGCCGTCAAATCGACGCAGGTCAGATCGGCAATGGCGGCCATCGCGGGTCCTCGCGGTCTTCGTCCACGTTAGCCGCGCAAATCCCGCCGCGCACCTTTCAATAGACCGCCGGCACGGGTAAACCTGATACTTGGGCATGACCCCGTAGCTCAGCCGGATAGAGCACCAGCCTTCTAAGCTGGGGGTCGCTGGTTCGAATCCAGCCGGGGTCGCCAAATTTCTTTCGTGATTTTAGGGGTTCGGCCCGTCTTGCCGGTCGGTCGCCGAACGCCCTTCCCCATCCTCGATCAAGTCGAGGACAAGCACTTCTGGGTCATGCGCAGTCAGTGCGTCCAGGCGTCGCGGCGCTTAAACGAGAAATTGTCCGAATAAGACATGCCGTGCCGCACCGGCCGCGCCGTCTCGGTCACCTCATAGGCGATACCATGGCGCTCGCAATAAGCGATCGCCTCGTCCTTGCTAGGAAAGCTCAGGCGGACCTGCTGGCGCATGTCGCCCGAGGAGGTCCAGCCCATCAGCGGCTCCACGGTCCGAGGCGTCTCAGGCTCGAAATCGAGCACCCAGGCCTTGGTCTTGGCGAGACCCGACTGCATGGCGGTCTTGGCTGGCTGGTAAATGCGCGCTGTCATGGGATGCGAACCGGTTGGCTTTGGTCAGCGTCCGTATAGGCCCGGCCGGGAACACTGGCAAGAAGACGCCGATACCGCTGCGAAAACAGTGGATTGATTGGTCGGGGCGGCACAATCTCGCTGACGCCAAAAGCGAACGCCCTCGACGATCTTACATGGCATTGGCCTCGCCATGTTCCGGCGAGATGCCCGACTCTCGTACAAGGGGGGTCTGTGCCGTGTCCGACCGCACGAACACCCGGGTCAACATGTCTTTCTCGATTGGCTTCTGCAAAACGGGGATGTGTTCAAATCGCGATTCAATGCTCTCAGCGCCATATCCCGTGGCGAACACGAATGGGATTTTTCGCGCGGTGAGTATCTCAGCCAGCGAATAAACCGTCTCACCGGCCAGATTGACGTCCAGAATGGCGCCGTCGACGTGATTATCTTGCAGTGCCCGACAAGCGTCCGAAATGCGGCTGAAGGGCCCAACGACGGAAAAGCCCATATCGGTCAGTGAGTCGTTCAGTGCCAGCGCGACGATTGCTTCGTCTTCCACCAGCATGATGGAATCGCCGGCGAGAGCGATACGAGCACCGGCGGTTGCGGAATCGACGTCGCCGCGCGACTCCGACAATTCAGTGCCTCCCATCGTATTGCTGAGGGGCACTGAAATCATGCAGCGCAAACCCTCCGGGCGCCAATCGAATGCAACATGGCCAAACAACTGGCGCTCAATACTGGCCGTTATAATTCTCGTACCGAAGCCCTTTGCACTCGGGGGCTTTGTGACCGGACCGCCGCTTTCGCTCCAGTCGAGACTAAGCTTGCCATCGCTCGACACCCAACTGAGCTTCAATTTTCCGGATTCCGACGACAGCGCGCCATATTTCGCGGCATTCGTTGCAAGCTCGTGAAGTGCTAACGCCAAAGTTTGCGCCGACCCGGGCTGCAGGAGGACTTCGGGGCCGGTGGTCTTGATCCGCTCCGTATTGCCGACCCGGTACGGCGCCAACTCCTCGTCAACGAGGCCGTGCAAGTCGGCGCCATGCCAACGCGATTGCGATAGGATCGCGTGCGCGCGCGACAGCGCCTTGATGCGCCCCTCCACCGTGGCGACGTAAGCAGGCAAAGTTTTCGCGCGCGTAAGTCGCAAAATCGATTGCACGAGCGCAAGTGCATTTTTCGCACGATGGTCGACTTCGCGTGCCAACAGCGTCTGGCGTTCCTCGGCCTCCTTGCGGTCTGTAATGTCGAACGTTACGCCGCTCACACGTGCGATTTGACCGCCGCCGTCGAGGGTGGCCGCGGCGCTTCCAACACACCAACGGACCTGGCCATTGGGACGCAAGACCCGAAATTCGAGTTGATGCGCATGACCGTCCTTGGCCATTCGCTCAAGTCCGCTTTGCAGATTATGCCAATCGTCGGGATGGATCCGGGTACGAATACTTTCGGGCGCGACCACAAAATCGGCTGGATCGACGCCAAAAATTCGATATTGCCCTTCATCCCACAGGTAACGGTCGGTGGCGCTATCCCATTCCCAAGACCCCATATTTCCGGCTGCCAATGCGAGACTTCGTCGCTGTTCGCTTTGCATCAGCTGTACGGTCGATGCCTCCAATTCCGCGGTTCGTTCCGCGACCCGAGCCTCCAGCTGCTGATTCAACTGTTCGAGTTCGCGCGTCTTGCGGTAGAGTTCGGCGAATACCTTGACTTTCGCCCGTAGCACTTCGGGAACGACGGGGACGGGAACATAATCGACCGCGCCCATTTCATAGCCGCGCAAGCTGTCCATTTCGCTGAGCAGAATTGCGGAGATGAAAATGATCGCGGTTTTCTGAAACCGCGGATGATCACGGATCATGGCGGCCAACTGAAACCCATCCAGATCCGGCATGCAGACATCGACCAGCACGACGGCGATGTCCGACTTGAGGAGATGTTCGAGGGCTTCGCGGCCCGAGCTCGCCTTCAGCAGATTTTCATTGAGGCCATGTAGAATGGCTTCATAACTCAGCAATTTCGCGGGCTGGTCGTCCACCAGAAGAATGTTGACTTTTTCATGCCCGGTCATGGCGCTTTCTCAACTCAACGATGCAGCCACATGCGTAACGCCGATAACAGTTGTTCGGTATTGACCGGCTTCGCCAGATAATCCGAGGCACCGGCCTCCAGGCATTTTTCCCGGTCACCCTTCATCGCCTTTGCCGTCAACGCGATAATCGGGAGCCGCCGCAACTCGGGCCTTTGCCGAATCGCTTGCATGGTCTGATATCCGTCCATCTGCGGCATCATGATATCCATCAGCACGATCGCCAGATCGGGCGTCGATGCGACGAGATGGATGGCTTCGGTGCCGGTCGTGGCCGTGAGCACGCGCATGCCGCGCCGTTCCAGCACGCTGCTGAGCGCGAAGATGTTGCGAGCGTCGTCGTCGACCAGAAGCACCGTGCGATTCTGCAGGTCTTCGTCGGAATTGTTGAGCCGCTCAAGCATTCGCTGTTTTTCGGGCGGCAGATCGGTCACCACCCGATGGAGGAACAGCGCGGTTTCGTCGAGCAACCGTTCCGGCAATTCGACGCCTTTAACGACGATGCTGCGCGCAATGACGTGCAGTTCGGCGTCCTCTTCGGGCGACAATTCGCGTCCGGTGAAAACGACGACCGGAATATCAGCGATCGCGCTATCGGCCCGGATGCTTTCAAGCACTTCAAAGCCGGACATGTCAGGCAGGCGAAGATCGAGCACAACGCAATCACACGGCTGCTCGCGAAGGAGCCGCAACGCGTCCGTGCCCGAATCGGTGGAGATGATGTCAATATCGTCGTGCCCGAGCAATTCCCTGATACTTAGTTGCTCGGATGGATCGTCTTCGACGACGAGTAGACGCCGTCGACGCGTTTGCGCATATTCCTTGATGCGCGACAGAGCGTCATTGACGCCTTCCGCCGTTGTCGGTTTGGTAACGAAGGAATATGCGCCACGCGCCAACGCGTGCTGGCGATCCTCGTCCAAGGTAATAACTTGCACGGGAATGTGGCGCGTGAGCGGGTTCTGTTTAAGCTGATTGAGGACGGTCCAGCCGAGCATGTCGGGCAGGAATACGTCCAGCGACACCGCACACGGTTGGAACTGTTGCGCAAGGTTAAGCGCGTCGGCACCGCGCGTAGCGATCAAGACCTTGAAGCCTTTATCGCGCGCCAAATCTCTGATGACACGAACGTAATGGGGATCGTCTTCGACCACTAGCAAGATCGAATCGCCCGGCTCGATTTCAAGGCGGTCGTCGCTGATATGCTCGACAACGCGATCGGTGGTCGCAGGAGGCAAAAGCGCCGGGGCTTGAATTGCCAGCTTCGGGACTTCGCTTGCAGGCGGCCTGATGCCCGTTGAGGGACCGACATATTTTATCGGCAGATAGAGCGTGAACGTGCTGCCTTGGCCGGGTGTGCTGCGGAGTTGAATTTCGCCGCCCAGCAGATTCGACAGTTCCCGGCTAATGGCGAGACCCAGGCCGGTGCCGCCATATTTTCGGCTCGTGCTGGCATCGGCCTGCTGGAAGGCCTCAAAGATGATCTTTTGCTTCTCGGCAGGAATGCCGATGCCGGTGTCGGATACCTCGAATGCGACCACGGCGGGCGCCGGACTAAGCACCCCATGTTCCGGGCTCCAGCCGCCGATAGCGGCCGATACGTTAAGCTGGACACCGCCAGTTTTGGTGAACTTGAATGCGTTCGACAGCAGATTCTTGAGTACCTGCTGCAGGCGCTTGGTGTCGGTGGTGATACTGCGGCCCAAATGCGGGTCGATCCGGACGTCGAACGACAGATTCCGGTTATCTGCTTCGTGACGGAACGGACGCGCAATACTGTCGAGCAAGCTGGGCAGCGAAATCTCTTCCTCGTCGACCGTGACCGTGCCGGATTCGATCTTGGAGAGATCGAGGATATCGCTGATGAGATTCAGCAGATCGGTGCCGGCACCGTGGATGGTGCGGGCGAACTCCACCTGTTTGGTCGTTAGATTGCCGTCAGGATTTTCGCCAAGCTGTTGACCCAGAATGAGGATGCTGTTGAGCGGTGTCCGCAATTCGTGCGACATGTTTGCAAGGAACTCGGACTTGAATTTCGAAGTGAGCGCCAACTCGCTGGCCTTTTCTTCTAGCGCGCGGCGGGCCTGCTCTATTTCCTGATTCTTGCGCTCGACTTCCACGTTGCGTTCCGCCAGTTGCTGCGCCTTCTGCTCCAATTGATCGTTGGTTTGCTGCAGTTCCGTTTGCTGTGTTTGCAGTTCGGCAGCAAGATTCTGCGATTGTTTCAGCAAGCCTTCGGTCTGCATCGTCGCTTCGATGGAATTCAGCACGATGCCGATACTCGTCGTCAATTGCTCGAGGAAGGAAATCTGCAGCGTCGTGAACGATGATACCGACGCCAGTTCGATTACGGCCTTCACCTGATCCTCGAACAGCACCGGCAGAACAATGATGTTCTGCGGGACAACCTTGAACAGCGCCGAACCGATGGGGACGGCGTGTGTCGGAATTTCCGTAATCAGCATTCTTCGCTTTTCGGCAGCGCACTGGCCTATCAGTCTCTCACCGATCCGCAGAACCTGCGGATGGCCCGAACTTCCATCGTCTGCGTAGGCCGACAGCAATCGCAGAACGCCGCTTTCTTCATTCTCGATCTGGTAGATAACGCCAAGCTGAGCGTTGACGAGTTGCGTCAGTTCGGAGAGCAGCAGTCGGCCGACTGTCGTGAGATCGCGTTGGCCCTGCAGCATACTGGTAAATTTCGCGAGGTTGGTCTTGAGCCAGTCTTGTTCGGTGTTGCGATCGGTCGTGAGCCGAAGATTGTCGATCATCGTATTGATATTGTCTTTGAGTTCGGCCACTTCGCCGCGCGCATCGACTTGAATGGAGCGAGTGAGATCGCCTTTTGTCACAGCCGTCGCGACCTCGGCGATCGCGCGAACCTGCGTGGTCAAGTTGGCGGCGAGAAGATTGACGTTGCCGGTGAGGTCTTTCCAGGTGCCGGCGGCGCCTGGCACCGCGGCTTGACCGCCCAAACGGCCTTCGACGCCGACCTCGCGCGCGACCGACGTCACCTGGTCGGCGAAGATCGCCAGCGTGTCCGTCATGTTGTTGATGGTTTCGGCCAACGCTGCGACTTCGCCCTTCGATTTCACGGTCAGGTTTTGCTTGAGGTCGCCGTCAGCCACCGCGGTCACGACTTTCACGATGCCGCGCACCTGCTCGGTCAGATTGGCCGCCATCACGTTGACGGTGTCGGTCAAATCTTTCCAGGTTCCGGCGACGCCGGGCACCTGCGCCTGGCCGCCGAGCTTACCTTCGGTGCCGACCTCCCGCGCCACGCGGGTCACTTCCGAAGCAAAGGCGTTGAGTTGGTCCACCATCGTGTTGATGGTATTTTTCAGCTCGAGAATTTCGCCCTTCACGTCGACGGTAATCTTGCGCGATAGGTCGCCGCGCGCCACGGCGGTCGTCACCTCGGCGATGTTGCGAACTTGCGTGGTCAAGTTGCCCGCGAGCAGGTTGACGTTATCGGTGAGGTCTTTCCAGGTTCCGCCGACGCCCGGCACCACCGCCTGGCCACCAAGGCGCCCGTCGGTACCGACTTCGCGCGCCACGCGGGTCACTTCGCCGGCGAACGAGCGCAGCTGCTCGACCATGGTGTTGAGCGTGTCTTTGAGCAGCAGGATTTCCCCGCGCACGTCGACGGTAATCTTCTTCGATAGGTCGCCGCCCGCGATTGCCGTCGCCACTTCGGCGATGTTGCGGACTTGCGCCGTCAGGTTACTGGCCATGAAGTTGACGTTGTCGGTGAGGTCCTTCCAGGTACCGGCGACGCCGGGCACTTGCGCCTGGCCGCCGAGCTTGCCTTCGGTGCCGACTTCGCGTGCGACGCGCGTCACCTCGGAGGCAAAAGCATTAAGCTGGTCCACCATCGTGTTGATGGTGTCCTTGAGCTCGAGAATTTCGCCGCGTACGTCGACCGTGATCTTCTTCGACAGGTCGCCGCTGGCGATGGCGGTTGAAACCTCCGCGATATTGCGGACTTGCGCGGTCAGATTGCTCGCCATCGAATTGACGCTGTCGGTCAAATCCTTCCAGGTACCGGCCACGCCGAGCACGTTGGCTTGGCCGCCTAGCCGGCCTTCGGTGCCGACCTCGCGCGCGACGCGCGTGACTTCGCCGGCGAAGGCGTTGAGCTGATCCACCATCGTGTTGATGGTTTCTTTCAATTGTAGAATTTCACCGCTGACATTCACGGTGATCTTCTTGGAAAGGTCGCCGCCGGCAATCGCCGTCGCCACGTCGGCAATGTTACGAACCTGCGCCGTCAGATTGCTGGCCATGAAGTTGACGTTGTCCGTCAAATCCTTCCAGGTGCCGGCCACGCCGGGCACTTCGGCTTGGCCACCGAGCTTGCCTTCGGTGCCGACTTCGCGCGCGACGCGGGTTACTTCCGAAGCAAACGCGTTAAGCTGGTCCACCATCGTGTTGATGGTGTCTTTCAACTCAAGAATTTCTCCGCGGACATCCACGGTGATTTTGCGCGACAAGTCTCCGCGCGCCACGGCGGTTGTCACCTGTGCGATGTTGCGGACCTGACCGGTGAGGTTGCTCGCCATCGAGTTGACGTTGTCGGTGAGATCCTTCCAGGTACCGGCAACGCCGGGAACGACGGCTTGGCCGCCGAGCTTTCCGTCGGTGCCGACTTCGCGTGCCACGCGCGTCACTTCCGAGGCGAATGAACGGAGCTGGTCCACCATCGTGTTGATGGCTTCCTTCAGCTGAAGAATTTCACCGCGCACGTCGACGGTAATTTTCTTCGACAGGTCGCCGTTTGCGACCGCGATCGTCACCTCCGCGAGATTGCGGACCTGCGCGGTGAGGTTGCTCGCCATCGAATTCACGCTTTCGGTCAGATCTTTCCAGACGCCAGTGACTTCCGACACCTGCGCCTGACCGCCGAGCTTGCCCTCGGTGCCGACCTCGCGCGCCACGCGCGTCACCTCGGAGGTGAACACGCCGAGTTGCTTGATCATGGTGTTGACGATCGTCGCCGAGCGAAGAAACTCGCCCTTGAGAGGACGGCCATCGACATCGAGAGGGACGGTCTTGAGGAGGTCGCCTTGCGCGACCGCGGTGATGGCGCGGGTCACCTCGGTGGTAGGCCAGACCAAGTCGTCGATCAGGGTGTTGATGGAGTTTTCCATCTCGCCCCAGGCGCCGCTGGTGACGCCGAATTTGACGCGTTGTTTGGTCTTTCCGTCGCGGCCGACGACCTCACCAACGCGCTCAAGCCCCGTTGCCATGCGCTGATTGGCAGCGATGATGTCATTAAAGGTATCGGCGATCTTGCCTTCGATGCCGACGCCATCGCCGGGCATGCGGATGGAAAAGTCGCCACTCCGCATGGCCTGAAGGGCGGTGAGAAGTTCGGGCAACACCGGCGATACGTGGTCGGTTGCCTTGGCGGCAGATATGCCATTGGTGACCGCCGAGGCTCTTGACCCCTTGGCGGCGGACTCGGTCGTGCGCTGCATAAGTGTTTTCTCCCCCGGAACCCCTCGGAACAAAGAATTCCGAAGGCCGTCTGGAGTTCCCAGCTTCAAAGAAAAAATTACCGTCGTAAACCCATCTGCGCACCGCAAGCTAAAATATAATAGAATCAAATAGTTATGCGCTACGAGCGCAGTGACTTCATCCAATTATGGCGTTTCGAATTGAAGCGGCGCGCAAATGGTTTGCTTCGCGACGGCCGGGGACGCCGTAAGAACCGGTTGTCAAAATCACTTGAGGGAAAACACAATGAATCAACACGTTAGCTGGTCGGGGCGGCAGGATTCGAACCTACTTCAACTTATTGAAGATGCTGATAGCCGTTCTGACAACTAGCGTCAGCGGTGCGGCACACCCGGGCCAACAGCCCTGGGCATTCTGACTTGATCCGCCGCTTTGTAGGCTCGCGGCTAGGGTGGGAGCATCAGCTTGGAAGATTGTAGGAACACCCAATGATTTAAATGACCATTGTGTCAAATGGCGGCCTAAAACTGCCCTAAACTCCCCGCATTTTTACAACGCAGCCCCAGATTTCAATCTGAACTACATCTTAGCCGGCATAAGATCCCGCCGCCGTCGCGCGGAGCTTCACGAGCGCGGCCAGCAAATTGAAAGTCGGGGTCGGCACGTCCTTCAGCCACGCAAGTTAGAGCGGGCCACCGAATATGGCATCGAATTCCATCGGGCGGCTGTTCACCAGATCCTGAGCAATGCTCGCTTTGTGCATCTGGTCGCTCGCCGTCGCCAAAGGTTTGTCAGCTGTGACACCAGTTGCGCAGCCCATCGCTTCGGCGATTGCACCGATCTCGGCGACTAGGCGGCGTACGCCGAGTTCACAGGCAGGGTCTGCGTAGGCTCATTTCGGCGCCATGTCAGTGAGGCAGCCGAACAGTCCTGAACAGCACACCATCTGCAGCTTCGACCAGATGACGCGACGGATATGCTCGGTCACCTCGATAGTGAAATCTTCGGCGCGCAGATACGCGCCGAGCACTTCGAGGTTCTGCGATTTCCGGCCGTCGGGATGGCCGAGGATCAGCCGCATCATCGGATTCTCTGCTTGCTTGACGCCCGGTTCGACCACGTCGCAACCGCCGAAGATCACGCCACCGATGGTGCGATCGACCCCAAGCGATGCCGCAGGCGAAGCGCTGCTCGATCGCCGCCGCGCTCGGCGCGTAATACACCTAAACCGCGGAATCGTGTTACGCGTAGAATGAAAATCGAAATTGCAAGGTTCTCAGCCCCCAGGGCCTCGAAATCTTACAATTAACAATTGGCCAACGTCCTTCAAACAGACTCATATTCAGTCAATTAGCTGTTGTTTATAACGGGCTACATTTTTACCGGCGCGCCTAGATAAATTTTGCGAACCAATTCGTTATTGCTTAGTTCTTCATGCGAATTCCCGACAAAAGCTATTTGACCATGCACAATGAAGTAGCCACGTTCGCAGATCTTAGTTGCTTGATTGAAGTTCTGTTCGGCCATTAGAACAGTAAGCTGTTGCTCTTTCTTAAGCTCTCCGATTTTTAGAATAACCTCTCGCACCATAATTGGCGCGAGGCCGACCGACGGCTCGTCGACAATCAAAATCTTCGGCGCAGTCATCAGCCCGCGCGCCAACGCCAGCATCTGCTGTTCGCCGCCGCTCATGCTGCCGGACAACTGGCGCCGCCGCTCGCGCAACCGTGGGAATGTCGCGTAACAATATTCCAGACTTCGGGTGATCGTCCGGCGCGCCGTGCGCCGGTACGCGCCGAGTAGCAGGTTTTCCTCGACGGTGAGCTTCGGAAACAGCCGCCGTCCTTCCGGCACCAAGACCACGCCTAGATCGACGATATCCTTGGTTTTCATGGCCGATGGATCGTATTGGTGTCCATCGATCTCGATCGTCACACGGCCTGCGGTCGGGGTGACCGCCCCCATGATGCATTTTATGATCGTGCTTTTGCCGTTGCCGTTGGTGCCGAGCAGTGCGACCGTCTCACCCGACCCGATGCGCATGGAAACGCCATTTAGCACTCGAACGGCGCCATAACCGGCGTTCAAGTTCTCTATGGTGATGCTATTCGCCAAGGTAGGCTCTCACGACTTCAGCATTGTTCATGACAACGTCGGTGGTATCGTCAGCGATCTTTTTCCCCGCGACCAGGACAATCGCGCGTTGCGATAAAGCCATCACCGCCCGCATAATGTGCTCGATCATGATGATCGCGATGCCCTGCTCGTTGAGCTTGAACAGTAGTGCGATGATTTCGTCGACTTCGGAATTGGACAATCCCGCCATGGTCTCGTCGGCGATGAGAAGTTTGGGGCGGGCGGCAACGGCGCGCGCCAGCTCGAGTTTACGCATTTCGACTTGAGTCAATCCGGCCGACGGTTCATGGGCCTTATCGCGCAAGCCGACGTCTTCAAGAATCAGTAGCGCCTGCTCGACGTCGCTGGTCGCCCCGCCAACGGCATGTTGGCGGGCCGCAAAGCGCAGTGGAATCATCAAGTTGCCGATCACCGTCATGCTGGTGAATGGCAACGGGATTTGAAAAGTGCGCACAATGCCCAGCCGTGTGCGCTGGTGCGCTGGCAGCCGCTCAATGGCGCGACTGTCGAAGCGGATCGTGCCGGTATCGGAGTTGATAGCACCGCTCAGACAGTTGACCAGGGTGCTTTTCCCTGAGCCATTGGGTCCGATCAGCCCGACTCGCTCGCCCGGCCAAATGGCAATATCGACGGCATCGAGTGCGACGAAGCCGCCGAAGCGTTTGCGAATTGACATCGCATCGAGAAGGGGGGCTTTCGTTGTCATGTGCTTGAGCGCTGCTGCTTTTTCTGCCGATAACGCTCGAACAGACCGACAATCCCATTCGGCGCGAGCGTGATGAAGCTAATCAGCAGCACCCCGACGATCATGAGATTGAGTTCCGACGAGATCGTTACCGTTGCGACCTGCTGGATAACGGCAAGCAGGACGGCGCCGATCACCGGCCCGATCCAGTGGGTCATGCCGCCGATAAGCGGCATGGCGATGCTGTTGATACCGTAGGCTAGGCTGAAGGCGGAGTTGGGATCGAGATAGGTGATGTAATAGGGAAACGGCGCACCGGCCATGCCCATGAGGCCACCGCTCACCATGGTGGCGAACACCTTGAGCCGCAAAGTGGGAACGCCGCAGCACTCCGCCGCCAGTTCATTGTCCCTAATGGCCGCGAGACCACGCCCGATGAATGACAATTCGATTGCACGTGCCACCAGCACCGCGATCAGCGCCAGACCGAGCATAACGACAAACAGATAATTGACGTAACTCGGGAAGCCGGCGATCGAGTCGGGCCGGACGCTGTAATAGCCGAGCGGGCCGCCGACGAAATCCCAGTTCATCACTAGTGTCTGCAAGACAATCGCGAGTGCCAACGTCGCGATGGCGAAAAACACTCCGCGCAGGCGAAGCGTCAGATAAGCGGTCACCAATCCGACTAGGCTCGCGACGATCCCGCCGAAGACGATCGCCACCACGAGCGGCGGCTGCCACAACTTGTCGAGAACCACCGTCCCGTAGGCCCCGATTGCAAAAAAAGCGGCCGAGCCGAAATTAACGTAACCGCAATAGCCGCCGAGAATGTTCCAGGCACTCGCCAGCACGATGTATTGCAGAACGACGTAGCCGGCGAACATATAATACTCGTTCTTCACCACGCGGCTGAGCGCGAAAACGAAGAGGGCACCTAAAACCGGCCAGATCCACGACGGAATCCGTCTCATGACGTCATCGTCCCATAATGCCCGAAGGCCGGATGGCGAGCGTGAGCAGCAGCGCGGCGAAAGAGACCGCCGGCGCCCATGACGGCCCAAAGATTGTGGACGTTATCGTCTCAACAACACCAAGGATTAGCGCTGCAATCACGGTTCCCGTGATACTACCCAAGCCGCCGAGCACGCAGATTGCAAAGACGCGACCGATATACTCGCGGCCGAGGGAAGCATCGACAGGCTGGATGACGATGAGAAACCCTCCGGCAATCCCTGCGGTCGCAATGGCGACGCCGAAGGCCAGTTGTTTCACCGCAACTGTATCTACCGCCATCAGGCTGAGAGCGAATTCATCCTGGGCGACCGCCATGATCGCTCGTCCGATGAAAGTGTATCCGAAAAAAATATAGAGCCCCGACACCAGCGCCATGGATCCGACGAACGGAACCACCATGCGTAATGGCAGATCGATATGCTCGAAGCCGATATTCGGACCGATATAGGACGTCTGCACCAGACGGTAGTCGACGCCGAATGCCAGCAACAACGTCACCTCAATGACGAACATGATGCCGAAGAAGAAGGCGAGTCCGCGCAACGATCCTTTTCCGCTGCTTTCAAATGCCGCGTAATAGAACCGAAAGATCGCGATGCCGAGCAGGAAGAACAGCGGTGCCACCACGATGACCGTCACAATCGGGTCAAGGCCGAAATGTCGGTTCACGAAATACGCGACGAACGACCCCATGATGATGAACACGGGATGCGCAATATTCACGATATCGAGCATCCCGAAGGCGATGGTGACTCCGATCGTAACCGCCGCATAGAACCCGCCAAGCAGAATGCCGGTGACCACTGCATTGATCAGAAGATTGAACGTCACCATCTTGGCGGGCTCCACCGATTACATCGATCGCGCGCAACGTGCGGCGGTTCCGTCCGCCCAATCAATGACCGGACGCGGCGAAGGGATAGTGGAGCTTGCCGTAGGCGAACTCCTGCGGCTCGGTGATGACCTGCGTGCCAATCCGTTTGAACTGTTCGAGGTCGTTGCCGACGATCCCTTGATACTGAACATAGAGAAGTCGCGGCTTGGCCCAGTCGCCATTGGGTGCGAACGTGACTTTGCCAACCACCGTATCGAAGGTATTGGCGTGGATGTAGCGACCGATGGCATTTGGGTCCAAGCCCTTCGTTGCGGTCACCGCCTTTTCGAGAACCTCCATGCCGGCATAGGCGTAAGGCGGTAGATAGAAGCCCAAGAGATCGGCGCCGGCTTTTTTGGCTCGCTCCTGATACGTCGCGAGAAATTCCTTGATGCCGGGGAAATTCGTGGTTGGCGCCGGCACGTAGAATTCGTAGCACAATACATTGTTCAACATCGGACCGAGCTGCTGTTTCAGCTCAGAATACTGCAGGCCGATCATCGCGCCGCCGAACATGCGCGTCTGCAGTTTCTGCTCGTAGGCGGTGCGAATGAGGCCGGCAGAATCCGGCGGATACGACGCGACAAAGACCACTTCCGGGTTGGCCGCCTGGACCGAGCGGAGGATCGATCCGAATTCCATTTGGTTGGACGGATATCCGCCGTCGTAGACGATCTTCAGCCCGTATTTCTCCGCGTTTTCACGCGCCCCCAAGATCACGTTGCGGGAAAACTCGGTAACGGCGCCGACGATCGCGACGGTCTTCGGCTTGGGGTCCATCGTCATCGCCGCCTGGAAGAAGCCTTCCGATGTCGACGTGCGCGCCGTGGACCCGTTCGGCAGCATTTGGAAATATTTGTCGTATTTGTATTTCTCGTTCACAGCGACCGCGCCAGTGCCGATCAGCACCTGTTTGCGCTGCATCACGATCGGCAGGGCCGCGGCCTGCACCGCGGTGCCATAGCCGCCAAGCACCAAATCAACCTTATCGACGTCGAACAACTTGCTGTAGATGCCGGGGATCAATGCAGGGTTGGTCTGGTCGTCGTAATAGACGAGCTGAACCGGTCGTCCCAGCAGCCCTCCTCTGGCATTGATATTGTCACGCCACATCTCAATTGCGAGCAATGCCGCCTTTCCATTACCACCAAGTGGACCCGACTGAGCCATGCCGAATCCAATCTTGATCGGCTCAACGGCAAGCCCAGAACTTATCGATATCGATTGCGAAGCAGCAAGCGCGCCAATGGTCATCAATGCGCGATTAAAGCGCCGGCGCGTGAGCCCGGCCGCCTTTTCAGGGCTCCTGCTAGAAAATAGTTTGGGTGACGAGATGCGTTCATCGCGATTTCGCCTGATCGTGAGCCTTGTCATATTGCGTTCCTCCATACCCATTGTTGACGCGTTGATAGCTTTCGGGTCTTTTGCTTTCAGCGTTCACGCCGCCGACTTGCGCTTGAGCAGGAAGGCTTGCAGCGCCTCCTGCACCACCTCGCCGCGCTGATTGAGCACTTTGAGTTCGCGTTTCATGACGCCGCGCTCGGGGTTCGACGTCTCGCGCTTCTCCAGCACCTTGATGCGGGCATGGATGGTGTCGCCCGGCTTCACCGGCTTGGTGAACTTCAGGCTATCGAAGCCAAGGAAGGCGATCAGCGTGTCGTCATAAAGGTGGAGCTGGAAGATCAGGCCGGCGGCGATGGCGTAGACCAGCGGTCCGTGCACGATGCGGGTGCCGAACGGCGTCGTCTTGCAGTATTCCTCATTGACGTGCAGCGGGTTGTAGTCGCCGGACAAGCCGGCATAGATGACCATGTCGGCCTCGGTGACGGTGCGCGCCGGACTTTCGAATTCCGCGCCGATGTCCCATTCTTCCCAGTAGAGCCCTCGCATCACGCGCTTTCCTTTATTGAACCGGGGTCTTTCGTCGATTTCTTTTCACCGACCGCGCCGGTCTTGCGCAGCGCCGCGATCTGATCGGCGGACAGATTCAACAATGTCTGCAAGATGGCGTCGGTGTGCTCGTCGAGCATCGGCGCCGGCTTCGAAATTGTCTTGCCCATGCCCGCCATCTTGATCGGATTGCCGGGCAGCCGCACTTTGCCGGCCTGCGGATGGTCGTATTCGACGATCATCTCGCGCTCGGCGACCGGCGGCTCGGCAAAAGCGGCGTCGAGATTGTTCACCGGCGCCGCCGGCACATCGGCTTCACGCAGCCGCATGAGCCAATCGGCGGTGGTCCGGGTGCGGAAGATTTCCTCCAGGCGCGGCACCACCACTTTGCGATTCTTCACGCGCGTCGCGTTGTCGGCATAGAGCGGGTCGTCGGCGAGCTCAGGATGATCGAGAACGGCGCAAAGTTTTTTCCAGAATCCTTCCTGCCGTGTCGCTACCACGATGTAGCCGTCCGACGTGGCGAAAGCCTGCCACGGCACTGAATAATCGTGCGCCGAGCCCGGCGGCTTCGGCACTTCGCCGTTGGTCAGCCACATGGTGCCCATGTACGTCATGAGGTGCAGCATGGTGTCGAACATCGAAATCTCGATGCGCCGGCCCTTGCCGGTCCGTTCGCGGTCGAACAACGCGGCGAGGATGCCCTTGCTCGAATAAATCCCGCCGCTGATGTCGGCGAGCGGAATGCCGACGCGCACCGGCGGCCGTCCAGGCTCGCCGGTAACGGCCATATGGCCTGAGATCGCCTGGATGTTGAGATCGAGCGCCGGAAGGTCCTTGTATTCGCCGGAACCACCGAAGCCAGTGACCGAGCATTGGATGATGCGCGGATTGATTTTACTCAGCGTTTCATAGTCGATCTGCAGGCGTTCGAGCACGCCCGGGCGGAAGTTGTCGAGCACGACGTCGGAAATCTTCACCAGGTCATAGAACAGCTGGCGGCCGGCCGGGCTCTTGAGGTTGATGACGACGCTCTGCTTATTGCGGTTGAACGTCAGAAACAGTCCGCTCGTTCCGCGATAAGGCGCCACCGAGGGGATGCGGCCGAGGTCGCCGTCCGGCGTCTCGATCTTGATCACCTCGGCGCCGAGGTCGGAGAGCACCTGACAGCCGTAGGTGCCGGCGATGATCTGGCCGAGTTCCAGAATTCTGACGCCTTCGAGCGGATACGACATCGATCAGAGCCCCAGGCCGCGGGCGATAATGTTGCGCTGGATTTCGGACGTGCCGGCGCCGATGACGGCGAGCCGCGAGTCGCGGAAAAAGCGCTGCATCGGATATTCCATGCAATAGCCGTAGCCGCCGAGGATCTGCAGGCCGAGGTCGGAGACGGCCTTATAGGTTTCGCCGGTGTAGAGCTTGAGCACGGCGGCGTCGCTGCGCGTCGCCTGGCCTTGCGACAAGAGCCAGGCGAAGCGATAGACCAGCGTACGCGACACGTCGAGCATCACCTTCATGTCGGCGAGCTTGTGCGAGATGGCCTGGAACTGGCCGATCGGTCGACCGAACTGCTCGCGTTTCTTGGCGTAGTCGAGCGCATAGTCGAACGCCGCCGAGGCCGCGCCGGTGCGCGCGGCGGAAAGACAAAGCCGCTCGTACCAGAGGTAGGAATCGACCGCTTCCCAGCCGTGATCGATTTTTCCCAGCACGGCCGAGTTTGGCACTTTCACGCTGCTGTAGAAGACCTGCGTGGTGCCGATGGCGCGCTGGCCGAGTGTCGCGATCTTGCGCACCTCGATGCCGGGCAGCTTGGTATCGATCAGGAAATTAGTGATACCTTGCTGCTTCTTCTCGCCGGTTGATGTGCGGGTGATCAGCAGGCAGTAATCGCTGATGTCCATGCCGGAGGTGAAGACTTTCTGGCCGTCGATGGTGAAGCCTTCGTTGGTCGCGGTCGCGCGGGTCGTCAGCGCCGCAGCGTCGGAGCCGGAGGCCGGCTCGGTCAAGCCGAAACAGAACGATAGTTCGCCGCGTACGACCTTCGGCAGCAGGTCGCGCTTCTGCTCCAGCGTGCCGTCGCGCAGCACGGCGTAGCCGCCGTACGTAAGCGTGCGGAACAGCCACATCGCCAGCTCTTCGAAATGCCGGCCGGTCTCTTCCAAGAGAATCGCGAGATCAATGGCCGAGCCGCCGGTGCCGCCATGTTCGGGCGGGATCGGCAGGCCGAACCAGCCGTGCTTGGCGAGCGCCTGATAGGCCTCAAGCGGCGGACGCGTTTCGTTGTCGCAGCGCTCGGCGTAGTCCGGCGGGCAGACGTGGTCGAGCAATTCCTTGATGTGGGTGCGCAGCGTTTCCTGATCCGGCGTGAAGGAAAAATCCATCGCGTCACCGCGGGGCGTCGAGGTTGGCAAGCGCCAGCACGCGCCGCGCGCGCTGCGCCATAGCGTAATCGACCAGCTTGCCGTCGACCGCGATGGCGGCGACGCCGGCCTTTTCCGCAGCAGCGAACTCGGCCGAGATTTTCGTGTAGTAGGCGACCTCCGCCTCCGGCACGGCGTATGCGGTTTTCACCGGCGCGATCTGCTTGGGATGGATGACGGTGCGGCCGATGTAGCCGAGCCGAGCCGACAGGCGGGAGTCGGCGATGAGCCCCGCCTCGTCGTTGAGATCGGCGAACACGCCGTCGAGCGGAAAGACGTGACTACCGGCGGCGCGCGTGTCGAGCAGCACCTTGGAGCGCGCGTAGAGCAACTCTGTGCCCTCGATCGACCAGGAGCAGCCGAGATCGCTCTGCAGATCGCCGTCGCGGGCGCTGCCGAAGCAGGTCGCGCCGACGCGCGGCGAGGCTTTGATCAAGTTGAAGCAATTGTAGACGCCGAGCGCGTTCTCGATCTGCAGGATGATTGAGACAGCGCCGGCCTTCATGCCGCGCTGCGCCTCGTGGCGTTCGAGCGCGGCGACGCATTGCAGCACGTCCTTGATCGCCTCTGCCTTGGACAGCAGCACAGCGTCGAGTCCGGGACGCGTCACAGCCGCGAGATCGTCCAACAGCAGTCCGGTGCTGGCGGCGTTCACGCGGACATATATCAACGGCCGCGAGGACGCCGCTGCGGCGGTGTCAATGGCCTTGGCGACCAGTGCGCGGGCCTCGGCCTTGGACGCCAGCGGCACCGAATCCTCGAGATCGAGAATGACCGCATCGGCGCCGCTCTCCAGCGCCTTGGTCATCACCCGCTCCTTGATCCCGGGAGCAAACAGCGCGGTGCGCACAGGCTTCATGGACGTGATCTCCGCAAGGATTGGCGTGGGCATTTCCACTCCAGCAGCTATAGACTAACTAGTTGGTCTATAGCAATATGATTGGATGAGGCAACGAGCGACCGAGAAGTCACCGCGCAAACGGGTGCGCCGCACGGCGGCTCTCTCCAGAGAGAAAATCCTCAAGGCCGCCATTGCCGAATTCGCCCTCAAGGGGTTAGACGGCGCGCGCGTCGACGAGGTCGCTCGGCGCTCGGGCATCAACAAGACTTTGCTCTATCACCACATCGGCAACAAAGACCGGCTGTTCACGGCGGCGATCGAGGCGACCTACCAGACCATCCGCGAGCGCCAGCGCGACTTCCTGGCGCGCCAGATGGATCCCGAAACAGGCGTGCGCGAGCTCGTGCATCTCTTGATGTCGATCTGGGTCGAACATCCAGAATACGGAAAATTGCTGGCGAGCGAGAATTTTCACGGCGGCAAACACGTCAAGCGCTCGAAACTCATCGGCGAGATGTATCAGCAGCTCGTCGATACCCTGAACGCCCTGCTGCAAAAGGGAGTCGAGCAAGGCATTTTCCGGTCGGGCATCGACGCGATCGATCTCTACATCTCCATTTCCAGCCTGTCCGCCTATTACGTCGCGCACCAACACACGCTGCACGCGCTGTTTCATATCGACGTGATGAATCCGAAACGGCTGCGGCAGCGGGAAAATCATATCCTCGATATGATTTTGCGCTACGTGCGGCTCAATCCCGACGCCCGGCCCTATGCGGCCGGTCGAGTCCCGCAAACCCCGGCGACAATTTCGTGAACCCCAAAACAGGCGAGGAATGAAACATGAAAATATGGTGGCAGAGCAGCACGCCGATTCACAAGCTGCACGATTACCGCAACACGCTGACCGCGCATCTCGACAGCGTGAAGCGTCCGGACACCGAGATCCACATCAACGGCGTCGACAACGGCTCGATGGACCTGCACTACAACGCCATCGTCGCCATGAACAGCTTCGCGCCGGGCGGTGTGCTCAACAAGATGATCCAGGCCGGCGAGAAGGGCTACGACGCCATCGCTATCGGCTGCTTCCTCGATCCGGCGATGCAGGAAGCGCGCGAAATGCTGTCGATTCCGGTGTTCGGCCTGGGCGAGACGTCGATGCTGGCGGCCTGCATGTACGGCTACAAGTTTTCCGGCGTCGCGTTCCACGCCAAGCAGTCGCAATACTACGACCGCAAGGCTTTCGAGTACGGCTTGGGCTCGCGTCATATTCCGTTCGGCGACCTCGGCATCGATTTCAACGAGGTGCAAAACGGCTTCTCCAGCCCAGGCGAGATGCGCGAGCGGTTCATCGCTGAATCCCGCCGCCTCGTTAAGCAGGGCGCCGAAGTGATCCTCGCCGCCTGCGCGACGGTCAATGCGATCATCCGCCGGGAAAATCTCAAGGAAGTCGACGGCGCGCTGATCATGGATTGCAACGCCGTGCTGCTCAAAACGACCGAAGCGATGGCCGACCTCAGCAAGAGCATCGGCATGGGGGCCAGCCAACGCCTGCTCTACCAGCGGCCGCAGCGCGCCGCGGTCGACGACTGGAAACGCATCTACAATTTCCGCGCCGAGCCGCAACTCAGCGCCTGATCGCTGCTAAGAAAAATGGCGAGCGTGAACGAAACGCACGATCCGGCACGTCGGAGCTGGGTTAAAGCAGCCAACGAAAGTGGCTGCGACTTTCGTATTCAAAATCTAGACCGGGCGGCAAGGAGAGGAGATCCCCATGAACAAAGTCGTCACTGCGACCGCGGTTACCGGCTCAGCCCAAGCTGATCAACGCGCCCCGCAAAATCGAAACGGCGACGGCAAGCGCTCCAACCGATTTGATCAATAGCGTTTACGTGGAGGGGGCGCCGGTTGGATCGATCGCGTGTCAGATAGCGCTCGTCGAACATGACATGAATGCCCTCGTTGCTATTCACCACCTGCATGACGCGGAGGTCTGCGGGGCGCGCCGGCGAGCACCGGCGAGTTCACTTTGTTGGGAAAACGCGCGACGGTGCCCCAGAACCACGACATGTGGCGGCTAAATACTTCCTCGCCAAGTTTTCCACCCTTGCCGGATGAGGTTTTCGGTATACAGACGGGTTTGATGAGCGCCACACCAATTCACTTGTGCTGTTTACGTCGAGTCTCGTAATGGCGAACCTAGTGGGACCACCCGGTGTCCGTGCAGCGCAGTCCGCTCGGCGCGTGCCTGTGGGCACATGGGTCTATCCTCGCGGCAACGAAAAACCAGACGATGCGCTCATAACGCTTGCCAAGCGCGGCGTCGTGCTGCTCGGCGAGTCGCACGACCAGGCCGAGCACCATCGCTGGCAGCTTGATACGATCACGGCGCTGTTCAGCCACAGACCCGACATGGTCCTCGGTTTCGAGATGTTCCCGCGGCGAGTCCAGCCTGTGCTCGACCGCTGGTCCAAGAGCGAACTTGACGAAACCGACTTCCTCCGCGAAATCGATTGGCCGCAGATCTGGGGCTTCGCCGACAAGCTCTATCTGCCGCTATTCCAATTCGCCCGCATGCATCGCTTGCCGATGCTGGCGCTCAATATCGATCGGGCCACCAACCGTCGGATTGCGGCACAAGGATTAGCATCCGTGCCGAGCTCCGAGCGGGAGGGCGTCGGCGATCCTGCGCCAGCCTCTTCGTTTTATCGCGACCGGCTATTCGAGTGGTTCAAAAAGCACCCCGCTGCTGGTCAGGGCGTCCGGGTAGTCTCGGAACGGTTTGAACGTTTCGTCTGTGCGCAGCAGTTCTGGGACCGCGCCATGGCCGAGGCAATCGCTGGCGCGCGGCGCGATTCACTGCAGCCGTTGGTCGTCGGCATCATGGGCAGTGGCCATATTGAATACGGGAACGGTGTGCCACACCAACTCGCTGCACTGGGGATTGATGATGTGGCCACGGCATTGCCCTGGCCCGCGGACACTGAATATCCGATCCAGCACCCCCCAATTGCGGATGTCCTATTCGGTGTGGAACCGGCTCCGTGACACACATAACCGCCTCATGAACCAAGACCGACAACCCCCTGCAGTCGCAATGCGCGATTCCGTCAGAACAGCACAGAAAATGCTTTAATATCAATTAGTTACATGGTCGGAGCGGCAGGATTCGAACCTACCACAACTCATTGAAGATACTGATAGCCGTTCTGACAACTGGGGTCAGCTGTGCGGCGCATCCCGGCCAAACAGCCCTGGGCATTCTGACTTGATCCGCTCCACTTTGTGGACTCGAAGCTTGGGTGTGAGCCATCAGCTTGGAAGGCTATGGGGAAAGCTAGATATTTCTAAGTGAGTTGATACTTTTTGAGTGCCAAAAACCGTCTTAAACTACCCCTTTGTCGACACTCGTTGGTATGTTCAAATTGGCGGCCAATCTCATTGGCAAACGCAAACGAAGAGGCCCCAGCGTTTCCGCTGGGGCTCCCCGTGTGGCAACGGCTGGAAAGGGGCAAACCAAACCAACCGTTCCCGGCACTCGAAGTTACCCGAAGGGCCTATTGCCGTGCCCTGACGAGCAATGGCCCGTAGACAGCGGCAAAGCCGAAATAGGCGACGACCCAGCCGGCGACCGAGACTTGCAACAGCAGCTCGCTCCAGCCGGGCTGGAGCGACGCGCAGATGCGCGCCAGCGCGGCTATGACGACCGCCGCATAGATCGCCTGTGTTCCCGCCGAGGCGACAAGCGCATTGCCGGTGTGACCAAGGCTGGCGCGCGTCATCACCGCCAGCGTCATCGTCCCAGCCGCGCCCACCATCCAGGCATGGATTCCAGTGTCCGCCGGCGCCAGGTCTATGGCCGCCGCACCGGCGAGCAAGAACCCGAGCGGTACGAAGGCGTAGCCAACGTGCAGGATCAGCACCAGACGGTCGCGCAAAGTGCGGTCGCCGGCCCATCGCGCCAACCGCACCATATGCAGGGCGCCGGTAACGGCGAGTGCCGCCGCGGTAATCTTTCCAGACGGTAGCGCGGTCCACAGCGCCAGCGTGACGGCGCTCAATAGAATGACCATGACGTCGAAACGTCCGAACGGCACCGGCAGCCGGCCGGGGTTTTCACGCGCCAGCCAATTGCGGGTAAAACTCGGAATGATGCGCCCGCCGATCACCACGATAAGCAATACCGTGGCGGCGATGCCGATGCGGGCGCCGTATTCGGCGCTGCCATCGAAATGTGCTTCGAGATGAAACGCAATATTGCCGGCGAGCAGCAGCGTGACCAGGCCGACGACGCGCAGGTTGCGCCAATTCTTGCCAGCGACGATCTCGCGCGCGGCGGCGGCGGCGACCAAAGCGAGGAAGGCGACGTCTACGATCGCGGCCGGCAGCCAACCAATCTCGGCGGAAAACGTCACTACCACACGGCCCGCCAGCCACACCGCGACCAGAATGAGCAGGGGCGCGCCCTGGATCGGCAGCCGCCCGGTCCAATTGGGGATTGCGGTCAACAGGAAGCCGGTCACCACCGCCGGCACATAGCCGTAGAGCATTTCGTGCACGTGCCAATCGATGGGGCCGAAAGCCGTCGACAGTTCCAACTCACCGTTGAAGATCGGCAGCCAGGCCAAGATGGCGAGCCCGACATAGACGGCGCCGAGCAAGAAGAACGGCCGGAAGCCGTAGGACAGCAGCGCCGGTCCGCGATAGTCCTTGAGGCGCGGAACCGGGCTCATGGCTGCGCGCAGCCGAAGGCCCGCTTGAGGCAGGTCGCGCCGGGATCGGGCGAGCGGTTGAGCATGCCCATCAGCGTGACCCATTCCTCATCGGAGGCGGTCGCCGCATAGCGCTGCACGGTTTGCGTCACGCAAGATGCGAGATCGATCCCCTCGGCGGCGGCTTTCGTGCGCGCCGTCTCCAACAGCGCCAGATCGCCGAGTTGCAGCAGCGTCTCGACCGCCACGGTCTCGTCGGTCAATTGGGCCAGCAGATCGCCGAGCATAGGTCCCCTCAATGCACGCGCAGCGCGTCGGCGCCGGCAAGCTCGATGCCCTCGATGCGCGCCGCAGAAACAAGCCGCGCGATGTATTGCGCGTCGGCCCGCCGGCACACGCTCTCGCGCAGGTAGTCGGCGATACGGTCGGCCACGAGTTCGTAGGGCAGCGTGCGACCTTCGTGCTTGTGCTCAAGCCGGATGAGGTGGAAGCCGTAGCGCGTGGCGACCGGCGCCTCGCACAGTTGGCCGGGTGCGAGCGCGAACAGCGCCTGCTCGAATTCGGGCGTCGTTTCCCCGGCGGTGATCTGGCCGAGATTGCCGCCCTGTTCCGCCGACGGACAGCGCGAATACGCCTTGGCGCGTTCGGCGAACCGCTCCGGGTGTTCGCGCAATTCGGTGAGTACGGCTTCTGCCTCGGCGCGGGCCAGCTCGTAAGCCTTGCGGTCCGCCGGCAGGGCCGCGAAAAGAATATGCGAGGCCTCGTAGATGTCGGGCGAGCGGAAGCGGCGTTGATTGTGCTCGTAGAATCGCCGGCAGGTCGCATCGTCCGGTTCCGGAACCGTCACCTCGCGCTCGACCAGCGCCCGCGTGACGGCTTCGTCGTCGGTCTCGCGCCGGCCGTCGGCGTCGCTGACCGGTTCAGGCTTTACGTCAAGAAGCCGCGCCCGCTGCATCAAAAGCTCGCGCACGACCAAGGCGCGCGCGGCCTGCTGCCAGGCGGCGATCGGCTTTGCCGCCGCATGGTGTTGCATTTCGCGTTGAATGGCGTCGCGGGCGATGGCGACGCCGTTGACGCTGACCGCTGCCGGCTTTCCCGCCGGGATTTGCGCGTGCGCCGAGCAGGTTGTCATCGCCCTACTCCGCCGGTTCCAGGCCGCGCACCGCCCGCGTGCGCACCACCTGATAGCCGCGCCGGCCGAGATACCAGATCGGCGCGCTCCAGACGTGCACCAGGCGGGTGAACGGAAACAGCAGGAAGATCGTCATGCCGAGCGCGAGGTGCACCTTGAAGATCGCCGGCACGCCGAGGATCAGCACGGAGACACCGGGTTGCAGTGTCAGGATGCCCTGTGCCCAAGTCATGAACGTGACCATCACATGACCGTCGAGGTGCTGCAGCGACACGGGGATGGTGGCGAGGCCGAGCGTAAGCTGGACATAAAGGATGAGCAGGATCGCGATATCGCCGAACGAGGAGGTGGTGCGGATGCGCGCGTCGAACAGCCGGCGATGCACCAAGAGCGTGATGCCGATGAAGCACATCACGCCGGAAACGCCGCCGACGCCGATCGCCATCCACTGTTTGAAGGTGTGCGAGATGCCGAGCGCCTCAAAAATCCAGATCGGCGTCAGCAGGCCGCCGAAATGGCCGAGGAAGATGACCAGGATGCCGACATGAAACAGGTTGGAGCCCCAGGTCAGTTGCCGGCGGCGCAACAACTGGCTCGATCCGCTGCGCCAGGTGTACTGCTCGCGGTCGAAGCGCAGCACGCTGCCAAGCAGGAACACGGTCAGGCAGAGATAGGGATACCAGCCGAAGACGATGTAGTTGATCAATTCGCGCATGATCTTTTCCTCAATGGCGCGGCGGATTGGGGCGAGACACGGCCGGCATGTCCGGCGCGGGGCGCAGGCCACCACGGACAGGGGCGATCAACCCGTCCTTGCAGCCGTCGCTGGCCCCGGGTCCGAAGCGGACCTCTTCGTCCTCCCAGGCGGCATCGAGCGCCTTCAGGTCGTTGGGGTCCGGATCGGGCAGCGCCAGCAGCGCGGAGACTTCCGTCTCCTTCGGCTTTGCCGCCGACAGTGCGACCAGCGCGCGGAACACGGCTTCGTAAGCCGAGCGGCGCTTGCGCAGGCGCTCCGCCATCGCGGCAAAGATATGCGCCGGCTGCGCCAGCGCATCGCGCGCCTGCGCCGCCGGCAACGTCGAGGCATATTCGAGGAACAGCGGTAGGAAATCCGGCAGTTCTGGCGTGTCCTGTTCCAGCCCGGCCGTTACGTATTGCGCCTTGAGATCGACCATGGCCTGGCCGCGGTCGCGGCTTTCGCCGTGCACGTGCTCGAATAGATGCAGCGACAGCGAGCGCGTACGGTCGAACAGAAGCACGTAGCGTTCCTGCAAGTCGTAAAGATCGTCGGCGGCAAGCTCCTTTAACAGGCGGTGCAATTGATCACGCACGGCAAAGGTGATTGCCGGCTCGTTTTCGATCGCCTCGCTGATCTCGCCCGCCGCCTGTTGCAATTCGGCGGTAGGATAAGTCAGCAGCGCCGACAGCGCCTTTAAGGCCTTGATCATCACGCGACCTCCATCGGCGTCTTGGCGCGCTTGGGCGTGCCAAACAGATTGGCTTCGCTGGTGCCGCCGGCGCAGCCATTGCCGAAGGAAAAGCCGCACGAGCCGCGCAGATCGTAGGCGTCTTCGTTGGTCTCGCGATGCGCGGTCGGGATGACGAAGCGGTCCTCGTAATTGGCGATCGCCATCGTCTGGTACATGTCTTCGATCGCCAGTGCCGTCAGTCCCACGCGCTTGGCGATGGCCTCATCGATCACGCCGTCGACGGTCTTGGCGCGCATATAGGCGCGCATCGCCAGCATGCGTTCGAGGCCGAGTGCGACCGGCTCTTCCTTGCCGGCGGTCAAGAGGTTGGCGAGATATTTCAGCGGAATGCGCAAAGACCGCACGTCGGGCATTTCGCCGTCGTGACCGATCTTGCCGGCGGCCGCCGCCGACTGAATCGGCGAGAGCGGCGGCACGTACCAGACCATCGGCAGCGTGCGGTATTCGGGATGCAGCGGGAAAGCGACCTTCCACTCCATTGCCATTTTCCAGATCGGCGAGCGCCGCGCGCCTTCCAGCCAGTTCTCGGCGATACCGTCGGCGCGCGCCTGTTCGATCACCTGCGGATCCTTGGGGTCGAGGAAAATCGAAAGCTGCGCCTCGTAGAGATCCTGCTCGTTCTTGGCGCTGGCGGCTTCCTCGATGCGGTCCGCGTCATAGAGCACGACGCCGAGATAACGGATGCGCCCGACGCAGGTCTCCGAGCACACCGTCGGCTGGCCGGCCTCGATGCGCGGATAGCAGAAGATGCACTTCTCGGACTTGCCGCTCGACCAGTTGTAATAGACCTTTTTGTACGGGCAGCCCGACACGCACATGCGCCAGCCGCGGCATTTGTCCTGGTCGATGAGCACAATGCCGTCTTCCTCGCGCTTGTAGATCGCGCCGGACGGACAGGCGGCGACGCAGGCCGGGTTGAGGCAGTGCTCGCACAGCCGCGGCAGATACATCATGAAGGTGTTTTCGAACTGGCCGTAGATGTCCTTCTGCACACCCTCGAAATTGTAGTCCTGCGAGCGTTTGCCGAATTCGCCGCCGAGGATTTCCTCCCAGTTCGGGCCCCACTCGATCTTCTCCATGCGCTCGCCGGAGATCAGCGAGCGCGGACGCGCGGTCGGCATCGCCGTCATTTCCGGCGATTTCTGCAGGTGCTCGTAGTCAAACGTGAACGGCTCGTAGTAGTCGTCGATCTGCGGGCAGATCGGGATTGGCAAAGATGTTGGCCAGCACCCGCCATTTCGAACCGATGCGCGGCTCGATCTTGCCGTTCTTCTTGCGGCGCCAACCGCCGTTCCAGCGTTTCTGATTTTCCCAATCCTTCGGATAGCCGATGCCCGGCTTGGTCTCGACGTTGTTGAACCAGGCGTATTCCACACCTTCGCGGCTGGTCCACACGTTTTTGCAGGTGACCGAACAGGTATGGCAACCGATGCACTTGTCGAGATTGAGCACCATCGCGATTTGCGCGCGGACTTTCATTCTGCGGCCTCCATTTTGGGCGCGACGGGGAGCGGTGCGGGTTGATCGGCGGTCGGCGTGTCGAGCCAATCGACCTTCGACATCTTGCGCACGACAACGAATTCGTCGCGGTTAGAGCCGACCGTGCCGTAGTAGTTGAAGCCGTAGGATTGCTGGGCGTAGCCGCCGATCATATGCGTCGGCTTGAGCACAGCGCGGGTCACCGAGTTATGGATGCCGCCGCGCTGACCGGTCATCTCGGAGCCCGGCACGTTCACGATCTTCTCCTGCGCATGGTACATCATGCACATGCCCTGCTTGACGCGCTGGGATACTACTGCGCGCGCGACCAGCGCGCCGTTGGTGTTGAACGCCTCGATCCAGTCGTTGTCGACGATGCCGGCCTTCTTGGCGTCGATTTCGCTGATCCACACGATCGGCCCGCCGCGCGACAGCGTCAGCATCAGCAGATTGTCGGTGTAGGTGGAGTGGATGCCCCACTTCTGATGCGGCGTGATGAAGTTGAGCACGACCGCGTCGTTGCCGTTCGG
>CAWGFC010000007.1:0-215672 GCA_963821785.1 uncultured Alphaproteobacteria bacterium
CCATCAAAAAGCGCGTCATTCCTCGCTTTAGTCAGGTAAGCCCCGCCGAACCGTTGTGGCGCCCTGGGCCTATGGCCCGAGGCGGTCAGAGCGGTCTTTTCGGCGAGTTTTTGACATCGCTGATGTTCGGCTGATTGTCGCCGGCGTGCCTGCCACCAACATTCAGATGGACAGGCTGTCGAAAGATGAGGCCGGCCAATTTGTCCACCTCCTCCGAATCTTCAATGCGACATTGAAGGAACGCGCGCTGGCTGCCGGCATGGGTTTCCTCGACGTTTATGCGCTGTCGGATCGAGGCGATGGCATTGCAAGCGGCGATTGGCACATGGATTCGCATCATCTGTCGCCGGGCGCAGTCGCCGAGGCCTTTCGCAAGCACTGCGTTACTTAGCGATCGCCAAAGCTTAGGCGACGCCCACCGCAAGCGTCTTGCGCACCATGCCTTCGAGCGTGCCGGCTGCGGCATCGAACTTGACGCCGCGGATGCCGAATGCCTTGGCCGCCGCGAGGTCGTGGTCCTTGTCGCCAATGAGAAAGCTGCGGCTGCGGTCGATCGGCCAGTCGCGCGCCGCCTGTTCGAGCATGCCGGGCGCCGGCTTGCGGCATTCGCAACGGATCGCCAGCTCCTTGACCGTACCCTCCGGGTGATGCGGGCAATAATAGAACGCGTCGATCCGCGCGCCGTCGGCTAGCAAGGCGTCTTGCAGATGCGTGTTGAACAGCTTCACCGCGGCCTCGGGATAAAGTCCGCGTGCGACCCCGGACTGATTGGTGACGACGATCACGGTGTATCCCGCCTCGTTCAACAATCGCACCGCCGCGGCCGCGGTCGGAAGCAGTTCGAGATCGTCGGGTTTGAACGTGTAGCCATGATCAACGTTGAGCACGCCGTCGCGATCGAGAAATGCGGCGGGGCGCTGCGGCGGTCCAGGCGTCTCGGCTGCGTCGGTCATGATGCTTACAACAACCTCGACGGCGCCGATGCAAGGACATTTGCGAATTCAATGCGCATGTTATCGGCGCGCCGGCGAAGGCTATGTCGGATGGAACCGCGCCGGTCGTTAGCGCACATTGCATAAATCCTGTGCGCTGCACACCTGTGCCAGACTAAGACAGCCGACTTTACCCATTGATTTTGCGGTAAATGTTTTGCGTATTTTTGTTGAAGATATCTATAGCTAAGGGCGATTTTGATGGATTATTGTAGCCGACGGAGGACGACGGCGTGGCCGGCGAGGCGAATTCGACGAAACGGCCATGGAGACTGGCAGGAAGTTGCAAGGATAAGCGATCGGGGGAGGACCGGAATAACAGCTCCCGCACCTGCGCACTCGGCAATGCCGACGATCAACAAGATCGACAAGTAAAACGGGGAAACCAAGGAGAGAACAAATGGCTGATAAAGCCGCAACGTCATCGATTAATCGCGAAAGATGGACCCAACTCATCGCCGGCGTGATCTGCATGATCATGATCGCGAACTTGCAATACGGCTGGACGCTGTTCGTCCGCCCGATCAACGCCGCGCATGGTTGGTCGATCGCCGCCATTCAGGTCGCTTTCAGCATCTTCGTCGCGCTCGAAACCTGGCTGACGCCGATCGAAGGCTGGATCGTCGATCGCATCGGTCCGCGCAACGGGCCAAAACTGATGGTCGCCTTCGGCGGCGTCTTCATCGCGCTCGGTTGGATCATCAATTCGAAAGCCGGCTCGCTCGAAATGCTCTATTTCGGCGCGGTGGTCTCCGGTATCGGCGGCGGCGCGATTTACGCCACAGCCGTCGGCCAAGCGGTGAAATGGTTTCCCGACCGCCGCGGTCTCGCGGTGGGTCTCACGGCCGCAGGCTTCGGCGCCGGCGCTGCGCTTACCGTGGTTCCGATCCGCGAAGTGATCGCAAACTTCGGCTATGAGGCGGCTTTCTTCTGGTTCGGCCTCGTGCAGGGCGTGATCGTCTTCTTGCTGGCGTGGCTGTTGCGCGCGCCGGAGGCCGATGAACTCAAGGATCTCGCGGCGCCGAAGGTGCCGCAGTCGGCGCGCAGCTACGCGCCGGGCGAGGTGCTGATGTCGCCGGTGTTCTGGGTGCTCTACATCATGTTCATCATGGTGTCGGCCTCGGGCCTGATGGCGACGGCGCAAATCGCGCTGATCGCGAAAGACTACAATATCGCCAATGTGGCGATCCTCGGCGGCGCGACCGCGCTGTCGGTGGCGCTGATCGTCGACAACGTCTGCAACGGCGCGGCTCGCCCGCTGTTCGGCTGGGTGTCCGACAATATCGGCCGCGAATACACCATGGCGATCGCATTCGGTCTCGGCGCGGTGGCCTATTGGCTGCTGGGCTCGGCCGGCACGCAACCGTGGGCCTTCGTGGTCTTCGCTGCCTTGATCTTCCTGACCTGGGGCGAAATCTTCAGCCTGTTCCCGTCGACCTGTACCGACAGCTTCGGGCCGAAGTTCGCGACCGTGAACCTGAGCTTGCTCTATACGGCCAAGGGCGCGTCCGCGTTCCTGGTCCCGGTGGCTAACCTGATCAAGGCCTCGACCGGCAGCTGGCACATGGTCTTCGTGGTCACCGCGACCATGAACCTGGTCGTCGTCGCCTTGGCGCTGTTCGTGCTCAAGCCGATGCGCACGAAGATCGCGACGGGCGAAGCCAAGCTCGCCCACGCGACCTGACTTGAAAAAATGCCGCTGCATCTTCATTCGCAGCGTTAAAACCTCGAACAAGGCCTCATCCTTTGAGGCCTTGTTTTTTTCGGGGCGCCGCGCGCAGCCGCTTGTCCGGGTTCGTTTCATGAACAGGCGGTACCGGAGTGACCCGCCGAGAAGGTCGTTGCGCGCGTCGGGTCATCTGGCATATTGTATACCAGTCATGAGTACCCACGATCATTCGATCCGTCGCGCCAGTCCGCGTGTCCGTAGTCGGCCGTCGCCGCAAAAGGCGCCGGCCGCGCCGCACCCGGCGCTGATGTCGATCAACGATACGCCGAGCTTCAAGCATAAGGCCTATGCCGCGCTGAAAAATGCCATCGTCGCGATGGACATCTACCGCAGCCGCGACGATATCCGCCTCGACGAGCGCAAGCTGGCGCTGAATTTTGGCATCAGCCGCACGCCGGTGCGCGAGGCGATGGCCCAGCTCGAGAGCGAAGGCTTCGTTCGTTCGGTGCCGCGCCGCGGTATCTATGTCGTGCGCAAGACCAAGCGCGAGGTGATCGAGATGATCACCGTCTGGGCTGCGCTCGAAAGCATGGCGGCGCGTCTGATGACGGAAGTCGCCGCCCAGGAGGAAATCGCCGGCCTGCGCCGGATGTTCGCCACTTTCGACAACGGCAAGGTGCGCGCCCATCTCGACGAGTACTCCGACGTTAACATAGAATTTCACCAGACCATCATCCGGCTCAGCCGCAACGCCGTGCTGATCGACCTGGCGGAAAATCTTTTCACCCATATGCGCATGATCCGTCGCAAGACCATCGGTGAGAAGGATCGCGCCGACCGTTCGATCCGCGACCACATCAGCATCATCGAAGCGCTCGAGGCGCGCGCCACCGACCGCGCCGAGGAACTCGTGCGCGACCACGCGCTGGGCCTCGCCGATCACGTGGCGCGGTATGCCGACTATTTGGACTGAAAGACCCGACTACAGGACGTGAAGGGAGGATTCCCATGGCTGATGCAGCAGTACAAGAAAAGAAACCGGCGACCGCTGACGCAGCAGAGCGCGAACAGACGGACGGCTTTCATCTCATCATCGATGCGATGAAGCTCAACGACATCAAAACGATCTATGGCGTGCCCGGCATTCCGATCACGGACTTCGGCCGCATGGCGCAGGCCGCGGGCATCCGCGTCATCTCGTTCCGCCACGAGCAGAACGCCGGCAACGCGGCGGCCATTGCCGGCTATCTGACGCAAAAGCCCGGCATTTGCCTGACGGTGTCGGCGCCCGGCTTTCTCAACGGTCTGGTCGCGCTGGCCAACGCCACGACCAACTGCTTCCCAATGATCCTGGTCTCGGGCTCGTCCGAGCGCGAGATCGTCGACCTGCAGCAGGGCGACTACGAGGAGATGGATCAGCTCGCCATCGCCAAGCCGCTGTGCAAGGCGGCGTTCCGCGTGTTGCATGCCGCCGACATCGGCATCGGCTTGGCGCGCGCGATCCGCGCCGCGGTGTCGGGCCGCCCGGGCGGCGTCTATCTCGATCTGCCGGCCAAGCTGTTCGGCCAAGTTATGGATGCGGAAGCCGGGCAGAAGTCGCTGGTCAAGGTCATTGATGCGGCACCGGCGCAGATTCCGGCTCCGGCCGCGGTCAAACGCGCGCTTGACCTACTCAAGAGCGCCAAGCGCCCGCTGATCATCCTCGGCAAGGGCGCGGCTTACGCGCGGGCCGACGACGAGATCAAAGCCTTCGTCGAAAAGAGCGGCATTCCGTTCCTGCCGATGAGCATGGCCAAGGGCCTGCTGCCCGACACGCATCCGCAGTGCGCGGGTGCTGCGCGCTCGACCGTGCTCAAGGACGCCGATGTCGTCGTGATGATCGGCGCGCGCCTCAACTGGCTCTTGTCGCACGGCAAGGGCAAGAACTGGGGCGAGCCGCACTCGAAGAAGTTCATCCAGGTCGACATCGAGCCCAGAGAGATGGACTCCAACGTCGAAATCGCCGCGCCCGTGGTCGGCGATATCGGCTCCTGCGTCGCCGCATTCCTCGACGGCATGGGCGCCAAGTGGCCGGCGCCGCCGGCCGACTGGACCGGCGCGATCGGCAAGAAGCGGGAAGAGAACGTCGCCAAGATGGCGCCGCGGCTGATGAACAACAACGTGCCGATGGACTATCACGGCGCGTTGGGCGTGCTGCGCACCATCGTCAAGGAGCGGCCGGACGCCATCCTGGTCAACGAAGGCGCCAATGCTCTCGATCTCACGCGCGGCGTCATCGACATGTACCAGCCGCGCAAGCGGCTCGACGTCGGCACTTGGGGCGTCATGGGCATCGGCATGGGCTATGCCATCGCCGCCGCCATCGAGACCGGCAAGCCGGTGCTCGCAATCGAAGGCGACTCGGCCTTCGGTTTCTCCGGCATGGAGGTGGAGACGATCTGCCGCTACAAGCTGCCGGTCTGCGTCGTCATCTTCAACAACGATGGCATCTATCGCGGCACCGACGTCAACAAGGGCGGCGGCGCGGATCCCGCGCCCACCGTCTTCGTCAAGGGCTCGCGCTACGACAAGATGATGGAGGCCTTCGGCGGCGTCGGCGTCAATGCGACCTCGCCCGACGAGCTCAAGCGCGCCGTGAACGAGGCCATGGATTCGGGCAAACCGACGCTGATCAACGCGGTGCTCGACCCGGCGGCCGGCAGCGAAAGCGGCCGCATCGGCAACCTCAATCCGCAAAGTGCCCTGAAGAAAAAATGAAATCTCATGCGGGCGGCCTTCGCGCCGCCCGCCGCACCATCCAAATTTGAGTTCTGTGGAGGGATCGACAATGGCTAAAACGAAACGTCCAAAGGCAAAAAGTCGTGCCGCGGCTAAGAAGTCAGTCCGCAAGGTGGTGAAGCTCGCGGCGAAAAAGCCGGCGAAGAAGACAAATGGCAATGGCAAATCGAATGGCTTGCCGAAGCCGAGCAGCAAGCCCTACGGGCAGGCCGGCCTGGCGCTGCAGGGCGTGCGCATTCTCGATTTTACCCACGTACAGTCGGGACCGACCTGCACGCAGCTGCTCGCCTACATGGGCGCCGACGTGATGAAGGTCGAGCGCCCGGGCGCCGGCGACATCACGCGCGGCCAGTTGCGCGATGTGCCCAACGCCGACAGCCTCTATTTCACCATGCTCAACGGCACCAAGCGGTCGATCACCATCGACTCCAAGCACCCCAAGGGCATGGAAATTCTTAACCGGCTGATCAAGACCTGCGACGTGCTGGTGGAGAACTTCGCCCCTGGCGCGCTCGACCGCATGGGCTTGACCTGGGAGTACGTCCACACGACCAACCCGCGCATGATCGTCGCCTCGGTCAAGGGCTTCGGCCCTGGCCCGTACGAAGACTGCAAGGTCTACGAGAATGTCGCGCAATGCGCCGGCGGCGCCGCCTCTACCACCGGCTTCCGCGAAGGTCCGCCGCTGGTAACCGGCGCGCAGATCGGCGACTCGGGCACCGGCCTCCATCTCGCGCTCGGCATCGTCTCGGCGCTCTACCAGCGCATCCGCACCGGCCGCGGCCAGAAGGTGCTCTGCGCCATGCAGGATGGCGTGCTCAATCTCGCCCGCGTCAAGCTGCGCGATCAGCAGCGTCTCGCGCACGGCCCGCTTACCGAATACAGCCAGTACAGCGAGGGCGTGCCATTCGGCAAGGCGGTGCCGCGCGCCGGCAACGATTCCGGCGGCGGTCAGCCGGCCTGGCTGCTCAAGTGCAAGGGCTGGGAGAGCGATCCCGACGCCTACATTTATTTCATCACCCAGGCGCCGGTGTGGGGCGCGATCTGCGACCTGATCGGCGAGCCGACCTGGAAGACCGATCCGGACTATGCCACGCCGAAGGCGCGGCTGCCGCGGCTGAAAAAGATTTTCGCGCGGATCGAGGAATGGACCATGACCAAGACCAAGTTCGAGGTCATGGACATCTGCAATGCGGTCGATATTCCGGTTGGACCGATCCTGTCGATGAAGGAGATTGCCGAGGACGAGTCGCTGCGCAGGACCGGCACGGTGGTCGAGGTCGACCATCCGACCCGCGGCAAGTACCTGACCGTCGGCAACCCGATCAAGCTGTCGGATTCGCCCGCGAAGGTAGAACGCTCGCCGCTGCTCGGCGAGCACACCGAGGAAATTCTGTCCAAGGTGCTCGGCTACAAGTCATCCGAGATTGCCGACATCAAGAGGTCGGGCGCGATCACCGCGCCGGACAAGTCGAAGGCGGCGGCTTAACAGCATTCTCGTCCCGGACGCGGTGCAGCACGAAGTGATGCACCGCCGATCCGGGACCGTTACGCACGCGGAGCCTGTTACGGTCCCGGTTCTGCAGCGCACCGCTTCGCGCTGCGCCCGGGACAAGTAAGAAAATACGGGGAGAGTCGATTTATGCGTATCGTAGTCCACGGCCAGCAGGCCTTCGGCAAGGCGGTGCTGGAAGTGCTGCTCAAACGCGGCGAGGAAGTCATCGCTGTCTATGTCGCGCCGGAAAAAGAGGGCGCCAAAGCCGATCCGCTCAAGGAAGCGGCGCTCGCCGCCGGCCTCAAGGTGATGCAGCCGTCATCCTACAAGACGCCGGAAGTGCTGGCCGAGTTCAAGGCTATGAAGCCCGACCTTCAAGTCATGGCTTTCGTCACGCTGTTCGTTCCGGAGGAATTCCTCAACGCGCCGACGCACGGCTCGATCCAGTATCATCCGTCGTTGCTGCCGGCCTATCGCGGGGCCTCCGCTATCAACTGGCCGATCATCAAGGGCGAGAAGGAAACCGGCCTATCGATCTTCTGGCCCGACAACGGCCTCGATACCGGCGACGTCCTCATTCAGAAGAAGACGCCGATCTCGTCGACCGACACGCTCGGCACCGTCTATTTCGACCGCCTGTTCCCGATGGGCGTCGAGGCCATGATGGAAGGCGTCGATCTGGTGAAGGCCGGCAAGGCGCCGCGCATCAAACAGGACGAAGCTTTTGCAACCTACGAAGGCCGCTGCGGCCCCGGCAATGCCAAGATCGACTGGGGCAAGCCGTGGGAGCAGATCGACCGCCTCATCCGCGGCTGCAATCCGGCGCCCGGCGCCTGGTGCACGCTCGACGGCAAGACCGTCAAGATTTTCGACGCCAAGCCGCTGCCGGCCAAGGACCCGAAAGGCATCGCCGGCAAGCTCGGCGAGATCGTCGCGATCGACGCCGACGGCTTCACCGTCGTCTGCGCCGACGGCCGCTTCAGGGTCACACGCGTGCAGCCGGACGGGGCTAAGAAGATCGACGCATCCGAGTGGACCAAATCCGCCAACGTCGCCGTTGGGGCGAGGTTCACCTGATTACCCTGCAAGCAAATCCCAAAATCGCCGGTTCACCCGCATTTTATTAAACGGAAAACACCCATGCCCGCCTCGCAGCATCAGAAACCGAAATCCGATATCGAAATTTCCCAGTCCGCCGTCAAACGCCCGATCCTTGACATCGCCAAGGAAAAACTGGGTATCGCGGCGGAAAATCTTGAGCCTTACGGCCATTACAAGGCTAAGGTTTCGATGGACTACGTCAAATCGCTGCAGTCGGAGCCGAACGGCAAGCTGATCCTGGTCACAGCGATCACGCCGACGCCGGCGGGCGAGGGCAAGACCACGACGACGGTCGGCCTCACCGACGCGCTCAATTACATCGGCAAGAAGGCGATGCTGTGCCTGCGCGAGCCGTCGCTCGGGCCGTCCTTCGGCATGAAGGGCGGCGCGGCCGGCGGCGGCTATGCCCAAGTGGTGCCGATGGAGGACATCAATCTGCACTTCACCGGCGACTTCCACGCCATTACCTCGGCGCACAATCTGCTGTCCGCGCTGATCGACAACCACATCTATTGGGGCAATAGCCTCGGCATCGATTCGCGCCGCGTCGCCTGGCGCCGCGTCATGGACATGAACGACCGCGCGCTGCGCGAGATCGTCTGCTCGCTCGGCGGCGTCGCCAACGGCTATCCGCGCGAGGCCGGTTTCGACATCACCGTCGCCTCCGAAGTCATGGCGATCTTCTGCCTCGCCAAGAACCTCGACGACCTCAAGGACCGCCTCGGCAAGATCATCGTCGCCTATACCCGCGACCGCAAACCGGTCCTCGCCAAGGACCTCAAGGCGCACGGCGCGATGACCGCGCTGCTCAAGGAGGCGCTGGCGCCGAACCTGGTACAGACGCTGGAGGGCACGCCCGCCTTCATCCACGGCGGTCCCTTCGCCAACATCGCGCACGGCTGCAACTCGGTGCTCGCCACCACCACTGCGCTCAAGCTCGCCGACTACGTGGTGACCGAGGCTGGCTTCGGCGCCGATCTCGGCGGTGAGAAATTCATCGACATCAAGTGCCGCAAGGCGGGTCTTACTCCGGATTGCGTGGTGCTGGTCGCCACCATCCGCGCGCTCAAGATGCACGGCGGCGTCAAGAAGGACGATCTCAAGAAGGAAGACCTCAAGGCGCTGGAAGCCGGCATGGCCAATCTGCAGCGCCACGTCGAGAACGTGAAGAAATTCGGATTGCCGGTTGTCGTTTCGATCAACCGCTTCTCGGCCGACAGCGACGCCGAAATCGCGCTGGTCAAGGACAAGTGCAAGGCGCTCGGCGTCGAGGCGCTGATGGCCGATCACTGGGCGATGGGTGGCGAAGGCGCCGCCGACGTCGCCAAGGCGGTGGTCAAGGTGATCGACGCGGGCAAGAGCAAGCTCAAGTTCCTCTATCCCGACGACATGCCGCTGTTCGAGAAGATCGAGACGATCGCGCGCGAAATCTATCGCGCCAAAAACGTCACCGCCGACAAGTCGGTCAAGGATCAACTCAAGGCCTGGGAAGAGATGGGCTACGGCAAGCTGCCGATCTGCATGGCCAAGACGCAATACAGCTTTTCGACCAATCCCGACGCCAAGGGCGCGCCGGCCGATCACACCATCAATGTGCGCGAAGTTCGAATCTCGGCCGGCGCCGAGTTCGTGGTACCGATCTGCGGCGAGGTCATGACCATGCCCGGCCTGCCCAAGGTGCCGGCGGCGGATTCGATCGACGTCGGCGCCGACGGCAAGATCGTCGGGTTGTTCTAGGAACCCGTCATGCCCGGCACGAGGCCGGGCATGACGAAAGAGAATGGTGCAAAATAGGGAGTGACCAATGCTCAAGTTCTACTACAGCGGCGCACCCAATCCGATGAAGGTCGCGCTGATGCTCGAGGAAACCGGTCTGCCTTACGAGGCCGTGCCGGTCGACACCCGCAAGGGCGAACAGCACACGCCGGAATTTCTCGCCATCAATCCGAACGCCAAGGTGCCGGCGATCGTCGACGGCGACGCCACCGTGTTCGATTCGAACGCGATCCTGCTTTATCTCGGCGAGAAGACCGGGAAATTCATGCCGGCGAACACGCCGAAGCTGCGCGGCGAATTATTGTCATGGCTGATGTTCGTCGCCTCCGGAGTCGGACCGTTCTCCGGCCAGTCGGTGCATTTCCGCCAATACGCGCCGGAAAAGATCCCCTATGCCCTCAACCGCTATATGTTCGAGGCGCAGCGCCATTACGGCATTCTGGAAGCGCACCTCGCCAAGCAGAAATACATGGTCGGCGACGCTTACGGCATCGTCGACATGGCGGTGTGGGGTTGGGCGCGGCTCATTCCGAACGCGCTGGGCGAGGAATACTGGGCGAAGTTTCCAAACCTGAAGCGGCTGGTGGACGAGATTTCGGCGCGGCCGGCAGCGGCGCGCGCCAACGAGCTGCGTACCAAGCACAAGTTCAAGACCGAATTCGACGAGGAAGCCAAGCGCGCCATGTTCAAGCACTTGGACGTCAAGGTGGCGTAGGCCAATCGGATCGCCGATCTCGGGGAATCCGGGATCGGCGCGCCCGCCCGGGAAACGACACTCAATTTAATTCAACAATTTAATTTAGGTTATTTGGCAATCGGCCCGCCGCGTGGGGCACGGGTGCGCAGAAACCCAGGAAAATTGAGGCAAATTCGCTTTTTTGCCGCATTCCGCCAACGCACGGTTGTGGCGCAATTGATTAAAATTTTCGTATTTTTGCGGGCAGCATGTGCAACGGTTCTTCGCACCTTTTCACTAAAGTCTCGGCACGTTCGGATCCCGGGTGGAACTCATTGCGCCGCCCACATCAGTAATGTGCCGCATGTCCAATATTTCCACGTTGCCCAACGCTCCTGCGCCGGCCGAGAGCCGGTCGCTCATAGATGAGGTGATGAGCACGGTCGCCACCGGCGGCGTGCATGAGCGCCTGCGCATCCTTCAGCGCGTCACCGACTTGTTCGTGGCCGGATCGCGCGGCTATTCCGACCAGCAGATTTCCGTATTCGACGACGTGCTGCAGCAGCTTTCGGCCGATATCGAGGTCAAGGCGCGCGCCAAGCTCGCGAGCCAGCTGGCGGGCGTGAGCAACGCGCCCCCCAAGCTGACCCGTTCGCTCGCCTTCGACGACGAGATCACCGTCGCCGCGCCGGTGCTCATTCGCTCGGAGCGGCTGACCGATGCGGACCTGATCGAGAACGCCAGCACCAAGAGTCAGGAGCATCTGCTCGCCATCGCCCAGCGTTTGAAGCTGAGCGAACAGGTCACCGACGTCCTGGTCGAGCGCGGCGATCACCGCGTCGTGCACAAGGTCGCGCGCAACAAGGGCGCGCACTTCTCGCTCGCGGGCTATGGCCGGCTGACGGTCCGCGCGCAGCACGACCGCAAGCTGATGATGGTCCTCGGACAACGCGGCGATATTCCGCGCCAGCATTTTCTCAAGCTGCTCGAAAGCGCGTCGGCTTCCGTCCGCGCCAAGCTGGAAGCCCTTAACCCGCGCGCCGCCGCCGAAATCCGCGACGCCGTCGATGACGTCGCTACCTCTATCCAGCACGAGGTCCGCGCGGCATCGCCTGAGCACGCCGCCGCCGCCCGCAACGCTTATTTCCGCTTCAGGACGCACCCCGTGGTGGAAGCCAATGTCCACGGCTCCGCCCGCACGCAGGAATTCGAAAAAGCGGTGGTCGCGCTGTCGAAGCTCGGCAATTTCCCGCTCGATCTGGTCGAACGCGCGCTGCTCGACGAGCACGAGGATATGATCCTCATTCTGTCGAAAGCCGCCGGCTGCTCCTGGACGACGGCCCGGGAACTGACGCTGATGCGGGCCGCCGGACGGAAATTGACGCCCGACGATCTCGCCAATGCCTTCGAGCGATACAAGATGCTGAGCGAGGAAACCGCGCGGAATATCGTCAAGTTCTACGGGCGGCGCATGGAGTTGCGCAAGCGTAAGCTGGCGCATGTCGACAAGGTGCGCACGGCAAAACCGGTCGCGAAGGGCGCGAAAAAGAAACAGCCGGCCGCGCTTGCGTCGGCGTCAGCTGTCGGCGCGGCCCCCCGAATCTAGTCCAGCTCGATCGGCTGCCAGCTGATGGCGGCGCCCCTTGAAAATCAACGGGCGCCGCGTCCCCTTTTTTAGGGAGACGGCGCCCGCTCAACGCGTTGCGACTAGTGGAACAGCTTCATCGCATTGATGATCGTCTCGATCACGCCCCAGGCGAGCGGGATGCCGACGAAGCCCCAGGCCAGGGCGAGCTTCAGACCCATCGACGTTTCTGCGTTTTGCATGGTTGTTCTCCTTTACGCGCCGGCCGGTTCGCCCGCGGCGGCGACAGCCACCTGCGCGCGTTCGGCTTCATGGTCGGGTTTCATGTGGAAGCGGTGGTGCACGGCCTTGATCATCAGATTGCAGATGAAGCCGATCACCAGCAGTCCCGCCATGATGTACATGGTGGTGTTGTAGGCCTGTGCCTTCGGCACGCCGTGGCCGATCTGGTATTCGCGGATGTAGTTCACCAGCACCGGGCCGAAGATGCCGGCCATCGACCAGGCCGTGATCAGCCAGCCGTGGATGGCGCCGACATAGCGCGTGCCGAACATGTCCTTGAGATAGGCCGGCACGGTCGCGAAGCCGCCGCCATACATCGAGATGATCACCAGGAAGCAGAGCACGAACAATCCGACGCTGCCGATCGAGCCGGTCCATGGCACCAGCGCGTAGAGCACGGTACCGATCGCAAAGAAGCAGAAGTAGGTGTTCTTGCGGCCGATGATGTCGGACGTTGAAGCCCAGAAGAAGCGCCCCGCCATATTGAACAGGCTGAGCAGCCCGACGAAGCCCGCCGCCGCCACTGCGGAGACGTGGCCGGGGAACATTTCCTGCGTCATGGCGGAGGCCTGGCCGATCACGCCGATGCCGGCGGTGACGTTGAGGCAGAGCACCCACCAGATCAGCCAGAACTGCGGCGTCTTGATCGCGTCATAGACGAAGACGTCGTTCTTGGTGACGAGCTTCTGCGCCACTACCGGTGGCGTATAGCCCGCGGGTTTCCAGCCGGGCGCAGGAATGCGAACCATCGCCGCGCCGACCATCATGAAGACGAAATAGATGCAGCCGAGGGCGATGAAGGCTTCGGCGACGCCGACATGGGTCGGCGTGGAGAACTTCGCCATCAGCCAGACCGAAAGTGGCGAAGCGATGAAGGCCGCGCCGCCGAATCCCATAATCGCCATGCCGGTGGCCATGCCAGGGCGGTCGGGGAACCACTTGATCAGCGTCGACACCGGCGAGATGTAGCCCAAGCCGAGGCCGATGCCGCCGAAGAATCCATAACCGAGATAAACGATCCAGAGGCTGTGCGCATAGACGCCAATTGCCGAGATGAAGAAGCCGCCGGCGAAACAGCAACCGGACGTGAACATCGCACGGCGCGGTCCGCCTTCCTCGACCCAGCGGCCGAGTACGGCAGCCGAGGCGCCGAGAAAGAAGATCGCGATCGAGAAAATCCAGCCGAGGTCGGTGAGCTTCCAATCTGCCGGCGTCGACTGCGTGATGCCGAGCAGCTTGGTCATCGGCAGATTGAACACGCTAAACGCGTAAGCCTGCCCGATACACAAATGAATGCAAAGCGCGGCCGGCGGCACCATCCACCGGCTGAAGCCAGGTTTTGCGATCGTATGGTTGCGATCGAGTATCGAGAGCAAGCTCATCGCGTCGTCTCCCCTTGTGTTTCCCATTGTTCATTTTTTTTGACAGACCCAGCGCGCCCAAGTCCGCTGTTTGCAGAGTGCGGGTGGGAATTTGCTGAATCAATAAAAGTGTTCCTATGACCCAATAGGAAATTCAAATGACGCAATAGCGAACGACTATGCGGGTTCGAAGCTACCCCCGAGGGTACTTTTTTGGAATGTAAATATGGCTCGCACGGCAATGCTACGTCGCGCATCTACGACTAATGGCTAATCCCGTCGATTAGTCATCCAACGACGCCGCAACGCGGCGCGCCTCCGCCACCAGCGCGGCGGTGATCGGCGTCATCGGTTCGCGCGATGGCACGACGAGGCCAATGGTCTGCACGGCTTCCGGGTTTGTGATCGGGATGGCGCGAATGGTATCGGTGAGGCCGAGCGTGTCGGCAATCTTCGCCGGCATCACGCTCGCCCAGCGGCCGGTGCGCACATGCGAGTACAGCAGGATCATCGAATTCGATTCGAGCGTCGGCCGCGCTTCGCTGCCGGCGCTTTTGAGCAGGTGGTCGATAATGCGCCGGTTCTGCATGTCGGGCGTGAGCAGGCAGAGCGGCACCTGCGCCACCTCCGCCCAGGTCACGCTGTCGCGGTTGCCGAGCGGCGCATCGGACGAGGTGAGCAGCCGGTAGCGTTCGCGATAAAGCGGCACGGTGCCGACGCGGCCGAGTGGCTCGTTTTCGACATAGGTGATGCCGGCGTCGATCTCGAGATTTTCCAGGAGATCGAGAATCTCGAGTGAGTTGCGCGAATAGATGGTGAATTGAACATTCGGGTGCCGCGCGCGATAGGGCGTGGTGAGTTTCTCTACCATCGCCAGCGTGGTCGGGATCGCGGCGATGCGCAGGCGGCCGGTGAGGCCGTGCTTGAGCGCGTGCACCTCCTCACGCATGGCGCGGGCATCGCCGACGATGCGTCGCGCCCAGTCGAGCACGCGTTCGCCTTCGGGCGTGAAGCTCTGAAAGCGCGAACCGCGGTTGACCAGCAGAACGCCGAAATTTTCCTCGATCTGCTTCACGCCAGCCGATAGTGTCGGCTGGGTCACGCCGCAGGCTTCGGCGGCGCGTCCGAAATGCTTTTCCCGCGCCAGCGCCAGGATGAACTCGAGCTTGTCGATCAAGGTGTTATTCCTTTAATCTCAAATCATTAGCGGGTTCGCCGGCACCCGGCTCGCTCAATAACTAAGCAGCAACTAGCTTACCATTGATAGAAAATACCTATCAAGTCATGTTGAGTACGGGGTTGTCTGGTCTTTAGAACGGCCTCAAATCAACGTCTGGGAGACCCCAATGAATATGCATACGCCTCCGCGCTCGAACGGCCGCGGTAAAGGCGACGGCAGGCGGAAGCCCAATCGAACGCCCAAAGGCCGGCAGATCGACCCGCAGGCACTCGATGAAGTGCGGGCGCTGCTTACCGACCGACCGCGCCGGCGCGATCTGTTGATCGAGCACCTGCATCTGATCCAGGATCATTACGGCTATCTCTCCGCCGCGCATCTCACCGCGCTCGCCGCGGAGATGAAGCTCGCGCTCACGGAAGTGTACGAGGTCGCCACCTTCTATTCGCATTTCGACGTGGCGAAGGACGGACCCGCGCCGCCGGCGATCACCGTGCGGGTGTGCGACTCGCTCTCCTGCGCCATGGCCGGCGCGGAGAAATTGCTGGCCACGCTGCCGGGCAAGCTCGGTCAAAATGTGCGCGTGGTGCGCGCGCCGTGCATGGGCGCGTGCGATCGCGCGCCCGTCGCCGCGGTCGGGCATCTGCAGACCTTCAAGGCGACGACCGACACCATCGCCGCCGACGTCAAGGCGAAGAACCACGCGCATGCCTGGAAGCCGACGGCGGACTTCGCCGCCTACCGACAAGCCGGCGGCTACGCGCTCCTGAAGGATTGTCTCTCGGGCCAGCGCACGCGCGACGAACTGATCAAGATCGTCAGCGACGCCGGCCTGCGCGGCCTCGGCGGCGCCGGCTTTCCCACCGGCCGCAAGTGGTCGCTGGTGCGCGCGGAGCCCGCGCCCCGCATGTTCGCGGTCAATGCCGATGAGGGCGAGCCCGGCACCTTCAAGGATCGCTTTTATCTCGAGCGCGACCCGCACCGCTTTATCGAGGGCATGCTGATCGCCGCCTGGGTCGTCGAGGCGCCCGAAACTTACATCTATATCCGCGACGAATATCCCGAATTGCGGCTGATGCTGGCCGAGGAAATGGCCAAAGTCGAGGCGGCGGGCCTTTCGCCGCATACCAAGCTGCATCTGCGCCGCGGCGCCGGCGCCTACATCTGCGGCGAAGAGTTGGCGATGATCGAGTCGATCGAAGGCAAGCGCGGCCTGCCGCGCCACCGCCCGCCTTATGTTGCGCAGGTGGGATTATTCGGCCGCCCGACGCTGGAGCAGAACGTCGAGACTTTATTCTGGGTGCGCGACATCATCGAGAAGGGCGCGGCCTGGATGACCGGGCAGGGGCGCCGCGAGCGCAAAGGTTTCCGCAGTTTCTCTGTGTCCGGACGCGTAAAGAAGCCGGGCGTGGTGCTGGCGCCGGCCGGCGTCACCGCGCGCGAGCTCATCGATGAATTCTGCGGCGGCATGGTCGATGGCGAAACCTTCAAGGCCTATCTGCCCGGCGGCGCCTCCGGCGGCATCCTGCCGGCCTCAATGGCCGATGAGCCGCTCGACTTCGGAACCCTGGAAAAATTCGGCTGCTTCGTCGGGTCGCACGCGGTTGTCATCCTGTCCGACAAGGACGATATGAAAGCGGTGGCGCTCAATCTGCTGAAGTTCTTCGAGGACGAATCTTGCGGCCAGTGCACGCCATGCCGCGCCGGCACCGAGAAGGCGGTCAAGCTGATGGCTCGGGGTCCGTGGGACGCAAGCCTGCTCACGGAATTGTCCGCCACCATGCGCGACGCGTCGATCTGCGGCCTCGGCCAAGCGGCGCCGAATCCGCTATTATGCGTGCTGAAATATTTCCCCGAGGAACTCACGAAACCGCTGGGCACTTGGTGACCTATGACTGACCGCAAAGAACCCAAGCCCAACACTTTCACCATCGACGATCGTGAGATCGATATTCGTCCCGGCGAGTCGATCTTCCGCGCCGCGCGCCGCCTCGACATCAAGCTGCCGCACCTGTGCTACTCGCCCAAGCCCGGCTACCGCGCCGACGGCAATTGCCGAGTCTGCATGGTCGAGATCGAAGGCGAGCGCGTGCTCGCCGCAAGCTGCATCCGCCAGCCCGCGCCAGGCATGAAGGTCAAGACGGCGACTGACCGCGCCAAGACCGCGCGCAAAATGGTGGCCGAACTGCTGGTCACCGACCAGCCGGCAATCGAGGTCGCGCACGATCCGGAATCCGAATTCTGGAAGACCGCGAAACGGCAGGGCGTTGCCGCCGGCCGCTTCCCCAAGCGCGAGCGCGAGGTGGTGCCTGAGCCCGACCGCAGCCATCCGGCGATGGCGGTCAATCTCGACGCCTGCATCCAGTGCAATCTGTGCGTCCGCGCCTGCCGCGAGGTGCAGGTCAACGACGTCATCGGCATGGCCGGCCGCGGCCATAGCGAGAAGATCGTGTTCGACTTCGACGACCCGATGGGCGCTTCCACGTGCGTCGCCTGCGGCGAATGCGTGCAGGCCTGTCCGACCGGCGCGCTGATGCCGTCGTCGCTGGTCGATGCCAAGAACGTGCGCACCGAATTCCCCGACCGCGAAGTCGATAGCGTGTGCCCCTATTGCGGCGTCGGCTGCCAGCTCACCTACCAGATCAAGAACGACAAGTTGATTGCGGTCACCGGCCGCAATGGTCCGGCCAACCAGAACCGGCTGTGCGTGAAGGGCCGCTTCGGCTTCGACTACATCAGCAATCCGCAGCGCCTGATGAAGCCGCTGGTGCGCAAGGACGGCGTGGCGAAAGCCGCCGACGATCTGGTCGATCCGTCGAACCCCCTGACGCATTTCCGCGAAGCCACCTGGGAAGAGGCGATGGAACGCGCCGCTTCCGGCTTGAAGAAAATTCGCGACCGCGACGGTCCACGCGCGCTCGCCGGCTTCGGCTCGGCCAAGGGCTCCAATGAAGAAGCCTATTTGTTCCAGAAGCTCATCCGCACCGGCTTCGGCTCCAACAATGTCGATCACTGCACCAGGCTGTGCCACGCCTCTTCTGTTGCCGCGTTGCTCGAAGGCGTCGGCTCGGCGGCGGTGACCGCCACCTTCAACGAGTGCAAGAATTCCGATTTCATCATCGTCATCGGCGCCAACCCGACCGAGAACCATCCGGTGGCCGCCACCTTCTTCAAGCAGGCGGCCAAGCGCGGCGCCAAGCTGGTGGTGATGGACCCGCGCGGTCAGGCCTTGAAACGCCACGCCTGGCAGATGATGCAGTTCAAGAACGGCACCGACGTCGCGATGCTCAACGCCATGCTCAACGTCATCGTCGGCGAGAAGCTCTACGACCAGCAATATGTGCAGACTTATGTCGAAGGCTTCGACCAGCTCGCCGAGCATGTGAAGGATTTCACTCCGGAGGAGATGGAGCCGATCTGCGGCATCCCGGCCGACACGCTGCGCGAGGTGGCGCGTTCCTACGCCCGCGCCGAGAGCGCCATCATCTTCTGGGGCATGGGCGTGTCGCAGCACACCCACGGCACCGACAATGCGCGTTGTCTCATCGCGCTGTCGCTGATCTGCGGCCAGGTCGGCCGTCCCGGTACCGGCCTGCATCCGCTGCGCGGGCAAAACAACGTGCAGGGCGCCTCCGACGCCGGCCTCATCCCGATGTTCTTCCCCGACTACAAGTCGGTGGAAAGTCCGGAGATGATCGCGAAATACGAAAAGGCCTGGGGCAAGAAGCTCGATCCCAAGCGCGGCAAGACCGTGGTCGAGATCATGGACGCCGTGCACGCCGACGAGATCAAGGGCATGTACATCATGGGCGAAAACCCGGCGATGTCCGACCCCGACTTGAACCACGCGCGCGCCGCGCTCGCCCATCTCGAACATCTGGTGGTGCAGGACATCTTCCTCACCGAGACCTGTTCTTACGCCGACGTGATCCTGCCGGCCTCCGCCTGGCCGGAGAAGGACGGCACCGTCACCAACACCAATCGCCAGGTGCAGATGGGCCGCAAGGCGCTGCCGCTGCCGGGCGACACGCGCCAGGACCTGTGGATCATCCAGGATCTCGGCCAGCGCATGGGCGAGAAGTGGAACTACAAGAGCGTGGGCGAAGTGTTCGAGGAGATGGCGCGGCTGATGCCGGCGCTCGACAACATCACCTGGGACCGCGTCGAGCGCGAGGACCACGTCACTTATCCGGTTGACGGGCCGGACGTGCCCGGCCGCGACGTGGTGTTCGACAAGGGCTTCCCCCGCCCGAACAGCATGGCCAAGCTGGTGGCGGCCAAGCTCACGCCGCCGAACGAGACGCCGGACCACGACTATCCGTTCATCCTCACCACCGGCCGCCAGCTCGAGCATTGGCACACCGGCGCGATGACGCGCCGTGCGACCGTGCTGGACGCGCTCGAGCCGAGCGCGGTCGCGTCGGTGTCGCGCGGCACGTTGCAGAAGCTCGGCATCAAGCCGGGCGACATGGTGCGCGTGACGACGCGGCGCGGCGAAGTCGAGCTCAACACGCGGCAGGACGACGCCATTCCCGATGGGGTGATCTTCATCCCCTTCGCCTTCGTCGAGGCGGCGGCCAATATCCTGACCAATCCGGCGCTCGATCCATTCGGCAAGATTCCGGAATTCAAGTTCTGCGCGGCGAAGCTGGAAGCGGCCAAGCCACGGATGGAAGCGGCGGAGTAATCCACGTTCTTACCCTCCAGGGGCTTTGCCCAAGAACCATTAGTTTAGCTCCTGTTTTTGGGCAGGTGAAGTTTCTGCCCAAAAAGCCGTGCTGATGCCGAGTTCATAGGATTCTTGAATGAGGCAGCAAATGTTGTGGCAGAGGATTTTGCAGAGGACCTCGTTGACCATCGCCACGTCCGTCTTGCTGCGGACGTGATCGCGGAACTTGGCCTTGATCATTGAGAACGTCGATTCGACGTTGCTGCGCTTGTGGTAGTGCGCCGCAAATTCCGCCTGCTTGAATTGAAACATGTGGAACATCTTGGCCCACAGACCGCCGCCGCGCCCAGTGTGGATGCTCTTGAAGGCGATGTAGGGCGTGGCACCGTGGTACTGGATGGCCTTGTAATTTTTCAGGCTGCCATAGCCCTTGTCCGCCGACACTTCGTTGAGCTTGAAATTCTCCGCCGTCGCATCAACCAGCGCCGGGAGCAATTTCGTGTCGCTGGCGTTCTTGTCCTTGATTTCGACGGCAGTCACGATGTTGGTTCGGACACCGCACATCAAATGGACCTTAACCCATTCATGCTCTTGGCGAACGCCATACTTGTGGTCGTACCAGCGATGGAAGCGCGACGTTGTGAAGCCGGACGAGTCGCATGCAAAATCAGTTTCAACGGCTTTTAGCGGCAAGCTGGTTTCCGTTATCAATTCGCGCAGGATTGGCGTGAGCGCGGGGTTTTCCAGATAGTTGAAAATCGAATTGTAGTGCGGGACTTTCGTGATGTAGCCCTTGGCCTGCGCTTCCCGCAGGTCCGTCATGAAGCGGCGACCCGATACGGTCGAATAGATTTTGAACGCCGCAGCAAAAATCACATCTTGAATTGGCAACCGCTTTCGTCCGCATGTCTGCTGCGGTTCGACAACGCCGCTGCATAGGTCGCGGAGCAATTCTTGAAACCGGGCCTTTTCGTTCGTCTGCGCCGCGTTGTACGAGCGCCAGTCCTGCCGATACACGCGCTGCACCGTTTTCTGCACCGTCATCGTTTCGGTGACGGTCGTTGATCCGTCCGCGTTCTTCTCGCGGCGCAGCACATATTCGACGGCGAACAAGTGCTTGCACTTGTGACCACCGTCGGCGTGGTCCGGGCACGAGCAATGGGGCGCTTCATCGTCTGGGAGCACCGTGTAGCGGCCTTTGCCGGACTGAGAGGGGACAAGCCAAGCCGCCCCTTTCCGCTCGATCTTGGCCACCGCGGCGATTTCCAGACCCCGTTGCTGGCGAGATTCCCCGAACACATCCAACATGACTGCTACTCCCTTATCTGGGAGCATCATATCATAAATGGGAGACTTGTAAAGAGGAAAATATCGTTTATAATAGGTCTTGCGCAAATATGAGAGGTTTCCTATGGCAACAAAACCCCCTTCTTGGGAAGAGCGGGCCAAACGGCTGCTAAAGGCCGAATTGGCGCGGGCTGGCGTCGGGTATCGGGAATTGGCCGAACGGCTCAAAAAGCACGGCATGAAAGAGACAGAGGCATCTATCGCCAATAAGATTAGCAGAGGAACATTCTCGGCGACGTTCTTGCTGGCGTCGCTTGTTGCAATAGAGGCGCAGACCGTCAGATTAGAAGATATTTGATCGACATTTTCGGAGCGGCGATAGCAGGCGTCTAATGGAAATAAGATTCCGTATCCCCGAAATATTTTTAGGTGCGCTGCTGACAATTGCAGTTTTCGCAATGGGGACGGTGGTCTCGTCAACCATGTTTCCAAACCAACAGCAGACCGTAGAGTCACAGGGGCCACTCCCACGTCTGAGGGAACAAAGTCAGCCAATACAGCCCCAAACCAAATACAGCCAACAACCAACCGGCACCGATCAACGCGGCACCAAATCTCAACCTCTTATTGTAGATGTAGTACCCCCCAAAAAGGACGCTGCTGAAATAGCCGCAGATCGCCGCGAACGCGATCAAAAAGCGGCGGTCGATGGGCGGTTGGGGTTTTATACTGGGTTGCTGGCTTTGTTTACTTTTTTCCTTTTCGCTACTAGTGCCGCGCAAGTCATCTTGTTTCTTGTCCAACTTCGTCTCATTCGCGAGAGCTTGACTGACGCCAAAATAGCCGCCGACGCGGCGAAAGAAGCGGCCGATGCTACTAAAGACAGTGTAGTGGCGATGCGAGACACCGCCCAACGACAATTGCGGGCTTATGTTGCAATTACTCCATCTAGGATTTCTCAAATTGGACCAGACAAAAAATTGGCTTTTACATTCATGCAATTGAACGGCGGTCAAACTCCTGCTTATGCCGCCAATCATAGCGGCGTTATTTTGCTTCTTGATCATCCAATTCCAGAAGATTTTCCTTTCCCCGAAATACCAAAAGAGCGTCCAAGCCGATCTACATTGCCTCCTCGTATCCCTTTCCTTGGAAATATTTTGGCTACTCAGAATTTCACTCAGGCTGAGTGGATTGAGATATTCCAAGGAGTCCCTGCCGGGGGAAAGCGACTTTATTTCTTTGGTCGTCTCGACTACCGAGATGCTTTTGGTCATGAACGCTGGAATACATTTTGCTTTAGTTTTCCTGGCTGGCACGAAGCGGTTCTCTTGGCTCAGCAAGGAAATTGGAATGCTATTGACGTGGCTAGCCAAACTGCTGGCTTTCAATTCGAGGCTGCCAGCCAACATAACGTAACAGACGAGGGCTAATACGCCGCCCCATCGGAGATAGTTGTGACTGAATATGAAGATTAACGCCGCGCCAAACAGGAGATAAATCCCTTGCAGGACACTCCCCAAGGCGGCCAAGAGGAGCCCAAAACAAGCAACCCAACTGTCCCGCCGCAACGCATACCCGACGAGAATCCAGCCAATGAAAAGGCACCCGACCCCAATCAAGAAATAGCAAGATGGACGAAGGTAGTCGGAAATTGGACGCGCGGTTTGGTTTTCATTGGAATTGGTACGCTCGCTATATTTTACCTGCAATGGAGTTCGTTTGTTGAAAGCGAACGCGCATTTTTGATCCTGAAGGATGTTAGTTTCGCATATGGAGATCCGATCAATATGGAAAGTAGGCGTGATTTTACGGTCGTTTTCCGCAATGTTGGAAAACACATCTCCAAAGTCGGGAAAATGGAAGCCGCCCCCATCTATGGTGTTATCAAAAAGAATCTTCCAGAAATTCTTGCTGAACATAAAAGTCTCAATACGAAGTACGTCATTCCCCCGATCGCTCCGGACTCGGAGGTTACGGCCCTCGCTGAAGCCCATAGGGTGAAACCACCCGTTGGCGATAGCGCCTTCATAAAGGGGCTGCTCGATGGAACCATCCCACTTTGGTTCTACGGATTTGTAGAATACGAAACTGGATACCCATCGCTGCGATCCGGTAAACTTGGCTTCTGCATGAAATACATTCCCCCCGCCGAACGCCGGCCAGGAATGAGCCAATTCAGGACATGCGAATATCCCGAGTACACATACGCACGCTAACGATGAAAAATAAAAACAGGCAATTTTTGACCACGCTTTGGACAGCGTATTTCCTATTTCTTGAACTATCGAGCTTGGGGCGAACATCAGAGATTTCCCCTTGCATAATTATAAGCCAAGAACAGCAGCCCAATAACGAAACCGGCTATCAGGCCTGCGCCCCCGTGCATGAAGCGGTCTTCCGGTTTCTGAATTTCTTTTGGCAGAACGCCACTCACGACAACATCCTTGCTTTCGGCACGGTGATGATTGCGTGTTTCACGCTCACCTTGTGGTGGTCTACCAGCAGACTTTGGAAGGCCGGGGAAATTCACTCTGAAAGAGAATTGCGAGCCTACGTCATCGTTAAAATCGATGATATTGAGTCCCAAGATTCGCCAAGCGAGCGAACTGCCCTTGTTCTCAAAATCATTAACACCGGGAAAACTCCTGCTCACAAATTGAAATGCATCTCCGCCACTCGACTCATTGCTCATCCAATTGATCGGGATTTTGATTTCAGCGTCCCAAATATACCGGATCAGATCGCAATTGTGCTCGGTCCCGGAGATAACACCACCCATGACAGTTTGGCTGATCGACCGCTGACGGACAGCGAGATGGGCGATGCCATGGCTCCTATCGGAACTTCTCGCATCTATACATACGGGACTGTTTTTTATGAGGACGGCTTCGGGCGCTCTAGGTTTACAAACTTCTGTTATTATTTGGAATTTGAGCCGGTTGGTGCCAGTCGCGGTAAACCCATTGATCTGGATAGTGGACGCTTCAGCGTCACCGCCTATGCAGCCATATATAATAACGACGCCAACTAACGCCGCGCTGCCCTGCCGGACCCACCGCCCGAGCTTTTGGGCAGCCGCGGGAGATTTGGGGCAGAATGGTGATCTTGGGCAAAGCCCCCTCCAGGGGAGGGTGAAGTAAGCCAGCGCTGCGCTATGATGGCGCATGGCACGAAAGGGGCGCGAGTCGAGGACCACCAAAGCCAAGAGCGACACCTCGCCCGGCCGCATCTGGCGCGAGGAGTGGTTTCTCGGCTTCAGCCTGACGACCACGGCGGTCTTCGCGTTCTCTGGCGAGAGCCTATACGCCCGGCTGGACAATCCGTTCTGGCTCGCCTTCGTCTTCGCCTGGCTGTTCGGCACGGTGATGAGCTCGGCGCTCGCCGTGGTCCGCCACGCCGACCACGTCGCCGAAATCCTCGGCGAGCCCTACGGCACGCTGGTGCTCACGCTGTCGGTCACCGCCATCGAGGTGATGAGCATCACCGCGGTGATGCTGCACGGCGACAACAACCCGACGCTGGTGCGCGACACGCTGTTCGCCATCGTCATGATCATCCTGGGCGGCATGGTCGGCGTGGCCCTGCTCGCCGGCGGCTGGCGCCACAGCGAGCAGCACTACAATCTGCAAAGCGCCAATACGTACCTGAGCGTCATCATCCCGCTCGCCTTGCTGACGCTGAGCCTGCCGAATTTCACCGTCACCACGCCGGGGCCGACGCTTTCCATCGCGCAGCAGGCGTTTCTCGTCGTCATCTCGATCGGGCTCTATTGCGCCTTCCTCGCCATCCAGACCGGCCGGCATCGCCGCTATTTCATGACCGAGGAAGAGGCCGACGAGCCGGCGCATGCCGCGACAGGCGGCCGCGGGCTCGCCTGGCACGCCGGCCTTCTCGTCGCATACATTCTGCCGGTGGTGCTGCTCGCCGAACAACTGGCGCATCCGATCGACTACCTGATCGAGACGCTGAAAGTGCCGGCGCCGCTCGGCGGCGTCATCATCGCCATGCTGGTGGCGACGCCGGAGGCGATCAGCGCGACGCGCTCGGCCTGGATGAACAGAGTGCAGCGTTCGATCAATATTTTCCTCGGCTCGGTGCTCTCGACGATTGGTTTGACGGTACCGGTGATGCTGGTGATCAGTTACCTCACCGCGCACGAGGTCTTTCTCGGCCTTACCAGTGCCAACGAGATGCTGCTGGCGGTGACGCTCGTGGTCAGCGTGGTGACCTTCGCCAGTGGCCGCACCAATATTTTACAGGGCGCGGTGCACGTGGTGCTGTTCGCGGCCTTTGTGATGCTGATTTTTGAGGCCTGAGGCGGGGCGCCTATCATGGATCGTCCGCCTCACCAAGCCGGAATTTAGCAAATAGGCCGCGCGGTTTGCGCGCGGACGGAGTAAGCTTCCTTGGCCAAAGCCGAAACTCGTCCGCTGTTGGCGCTGTGGGAGGCCGGTATGGGTAGTCTCGATACCAATACGTTTGTCATCATTTTTGCTTCTGCATTGATTGTGATGGGCATTGTGGTCTGGCTCAGGTTTCGTTCGGAAACCAAAAAAGGGCGATAGGTCGCTGGCAGGACGGGTTTAGTTTTGCTCATCCGGGCTACAGCAAGCACATAGCGGCCAGAGGCCGCTTGACAATCAATCGACATAGGATTATATTCCACAGCATCCTCCCCATACCGAGGGCGTTCTCATGAGACGCAAACGAGGACGGGGGAGGGTGCGGCGCCTGCGGGCGGGGCTCGTAACCTCGCACTCGGGAGGCCCTGGGTCGCCGTCCGTCCCCACTACGGGGGACTGCCTTGAATGGCTGGACGCGGCGCGGACGAAGGCGGGCAAAAGCCCGCCGGATCGGGTTGAGCCAAAAGTCGCCCGGGTCCGCGCCCGGAAGCACGGCCCCGGGGACAGAAATCGCCGCGATGGAGCGCCGAGAGGCGCCCGCGCTCTTCGAAAGAGAGCGCGGCTAGACGAAAGACTGGTGCGCCGCTTGGCGCTCCATCCCCTCGGCTTCGCGCCGGGGCAAAAGAGAGAGGCCCCATTTGCGGCGGGGATGGAATACGGCGCACCCCGCGCCGCAAAGAACAGGGGCGATGACGCGCGCCTTCTCGTCATTCCGGGGCGCGCGAAGTGCGAACCCGGAATCCAGAGATGCAGGCACAACGTGTCGCTCTGGATTCCGGGTCCGGCGCAAACGCGCCGTCCCGGAATGACAAAGGGAAGTGGTTGTTTGAAAACTAAATCGGTGAGTCTTTTCTTCGCCTCTCCGCATGGAACAAGGAGAGCGAAGATCACTCCGGCTTCTTGGTCTTGAAATAAGGCTCGACCGGACCTTTGAGCTTCATGGTCAGCGGATTGCCGTAGCGGTCCTTGGCGTTGCCAAGCGCGACCCGAATCCAGCCTTCGCTGATGCAGTATTCCTCGACATTGGTCTTCTCGGCGCCCTTGAAGCGGATGCCGACGTCGCGCGCGAGCACGGCGGCATCGTAATAGGGGCTTGCTGGATCGGTGCAGAGCCGGTCGGGCAGGGCGTCGGGCGTGTCATTCATGGGCGTCGTTTTAGCAAGACCCATCATGGCCGCAAGGGGCACGATGTTGCTGACGCGCGGACCCGGCGGTCTAGGACGTCAATGCAGCGTCGGCCTTTGTTCTCCGACCATGCGCATGTCGAGCCGGCCGATCATGTCGGCGCGCATCGCTTCGCTGGCGCGCAACGCGGTCTCGGTTTGCGCCCAGGTCGTGCGGTTGGAGCCGAGCAGCACGACGCCGATGATGATCGCCGCCAGCGCAGTGAGGGTCGTCTCGGGGGTATATGAAACCACCGACAGCATCGACAGCGCGATCCAGCCGGCGCCGGCGGCAATGGTGACCTTGGCGGCGAGCGAAAACTTGCGGCAGCGCTCGATCGCCTCGCCGAGCTCCTCGATGCGCGTCTCGATGCGGGCGATGTCGTCGCCGGAAACCTCGTCGTCCATGGTTGCAACCGTAGCCCGAATTGCGCGAAAATGCTTGGTGTCTCGGCCGATTTGTGCATTCGCGGCTGCCCCGATGCCGCCGTTTTTGCACGCTGGAATTCCCGGGCTTTTTGCGGCAATCGCGCCGCGTCGTAAACGAAAGAAAAGAGCAGCGCCATGAAACATGCGCGAATTTTATTCGGCCTCGGCGTCCTGGTGTTGTCCGCGACCGGCGCCCTGGCAAAACCGGCTTACGTCATGAGCACCGTCAACCTGCGTGCCGCGCCCGGCACGACCAGCGAGATCGTCGCCAAGATTCCCGGCGGCAGCTTGATCGACGCCGCGAATTGCACGGACCGCTGGTGTGCCGTCACCTGGCAGGACAAGAGCGGCTTCGCGATCCAGACCGCGCTCGACCTGAGCGGCCGGGTGCCGCCCCGTGCGGCAGGGCCTGGCTATCCGCCGCGCGGCGGCTATGTCGAGGACGACGAGCAGGTCTACGTCGCGCCACCGCCGCCGGTTTATTATGGCGGACCTTATTACCGGCCATATTGGGGTTGGCGCCGGCACTGGTGATGAGCGTCAGCTCGGCTTGTCGGCGCCGAGCAAAAGGCCGAGCCCGACCTTGACGGCGAGGTAGGCGACGATCGCGATCGGGAAGGCGATATAGAAAGCGACGCCGAGGCCGTGCAAGGCCCCGTACAAAACGGCGGCGCCGACCAGCACCGAAACGAAGCGAGCGATCAGCAGCCGTTTCATCCGCGCCTGCCGCTAGCGCTTGGCTTTGCCATCGTCGGCGCCGCGCATATTCGCCCAGGGATCGACGACTGTCTTGTCGCCGCCCTGGCCTTGGGTTTTCTTCATTGCAGCCTGGTATTCCTTCTCGGCCTTTTCGGCGGCTTTTTTCTTTTGTGCCTCGTCGATCTGGAGCGGCGTTTGGATGCGTTGGCGCGACGACATTTGCGCATAGACGGGCCCCGTCAACGTGGCGAGCGCGAATGTAACGGCGAACAGCTTTTTCATGGTGGCACCCAGCATTTGGCTTTGGGGAGGTTTATCACGGCAGCATCTGGCGCTACAATCTGCTCAAATCATGTTGAATTCCGTCCCTAGAGGTCACTGATGTCGCTTGTTCACGCCGCATCGCCGCATCCTGGCTTGGTCGCGCTCCGTCACGATTGGACCCGGCAGGAGGTACGCGCGTTGTTCGATTTGCCCTTTCCGGAACTGATATTCCAGGCGGCGCAAGCACACAGGCAGTATTTCGATCCGGCCGAGGTGCAGATTTCGACCCTGCTGTCGATCAAGACCGGCGGCTGCCCGGAGGACTGCGCCTATTGCCCGCAATCGGCGCAATACGATACTGGCGTCAAGGCCGAGAAGCTGATGGCGGTCGAGGCCGTGCTCGCCGAAGCGCGCGCGGCCAAGGTCAACGGCGCCTCGCGCTTCTGCATGGGCGCGGCCTGGCGCGAGCCCAAGGACCGCGATCTTGCCGCCGTCTGCGCCATGGTCGAGGGCGTCAAAGCTTTGGGTCTCGAAACCTGCGCCACGCTCGGCATGCTAACGGCTGGGCAGGCGGCGCAGCTGAAAGCCTGCGGCCTCGACTACTACAACCACAACCTCGACACCTCGCCGGAATTCTACGGCGGGATCATCACCACGCGCACCTATCGGGACCGTCTCGACACGCTCGACCATGTGCGCGACGCCGGTATCAATGTCTGCTGCGGCGGCATTGTCGGCATGGGCGAGGGCCTCGACGACCGCGTCGGCATGATCGCGACGCTGGCGAACCTGTCCGTCCATCCGGAAAGCGTGCCGATCAACATGTTGGTGCAGGTGGAAGGCACGCCGCTCGCTGCGGCTGCCAAGCTCGATCCGCTCGACTTCGTGCGCACCATCGCGGCCGCGCGCATCACGATGCCGGCTTCGGTGGTGCGGCTATCGGCCGGCCGTGAGGACATGAGCGAGGAGACGCAGACGCTGTGTTTTCTCGCCGGCGCCAATTCGATCTTTTATGGGCCCAAGCTGCTGACCACGCCCAATCCCGAGCGCGACCGCGACATGCGGCTGCTCGACAAATTGGGCCTGCGGCCGATGTCATGACGCCGCAGCGCGAACCGGCGGCTTGCCGTATTGCAGGACCTGCACCTTTTCCAGCGTGACCAAGCCGCTGGACATCATTTCGTCGAGGACCGGCAGGAAGGCATCGACCTTGTCTTGCGTATCGACGAGTTCGATCACGATCGGCAAATCCTGCGACAGGCGCAGGATTTTAGTCGTGTGAATGCGGCTCGAATACCCGAAACCAACGTGGCCGCGCAGAACGGTCGTTCCGGCAAGGTGCATCTCGCGTGCCTTGAGTACGATAGCCTCGTATAGCGGCAGGTTTTCATATTTGTCGTCTTCGCCGAAGAAGACGCGGAGCAGCACGGCATCGCGAACAAGCTGCATCGTCACCCCCATCTAGCAACGCTCGCGCGCTGCTCACTTTATGACCAGAACCGGGCATGGCGCGAGCTGGATCAGCCGGTCGGCCCGGCTGCCGATCATGCGTTCATAGAAAGCCGAGTGTCCCGTGGCCCCGATCACCAGCAGATCGGCCTTGAGTTCCGCGGCAAGTTCGACGATATCGCGCACCGGATGGCCAGCTAAAATATGCGTTTGCAGTTTCACATGGTGCGCTTGGGCCATCGCGCTCGCTCGCTGAATAACGGCATGGTAGCGGCGCGCGGCCGTGCCCTTTTCCTCACGGACCTCTTCGATGTATTCCGGCATGGAAGGAATTTCTTCGATCGACACCATATGCAGCTCGCCCTTGTTTTGCTTGGCGATGTCGAGCGCGAACGACAAGGCTTTGAAGGCGTGCTCGGAGCCGTCATTAGCATGGAGAATCTTTTTGAACATCGCGTTGCTCACTGTTGCTATTCGGCAGCGCGGGCCGGTCTTGCGTCGGCGGCGGTCGGGGTTTCTGTATCGGACATGTCGTCGTCCGATTTTGGCAGGAGATGTTTTGGCAAGTAGAACGCATTGGCGATCATCGTCGGTACGACCGCGCTTCCGATCACGCAGGCCACGAGAATCGAATATTGCGCTTGCGTGATGATTCCATGCGAAAGCCCGAACAGCGGTGAGATAGTGCCGAACGTCAGGCCCGTGGACATTAGCAGCGTCGTATACATCGACTCGGGGTTTGGCGTCTTGAAGATTCTTGTGACCGGATAGACGCCGATGAACTTCGATACGATTTTCGCTAACAGCATGAAAACGAATGCAAACGGCGCGGCCACCAAAGCGGGGATCGAAACGAATGACCCGGCGCGGATGAAGTAGAACGGCGTGAGCAGGCCGAAGGTCAGGGTGCGAAGCCGGCGAATGAGAACGTGGTCCTTGCCGACGGTACCGGCGAGCACCATGCCGACGATATAGGCCGGCAGCACGGCTTCGCTGTCCGCCCACCCGGCCAATGCGCCTAAACCGAGCAGACAAAGGAGAAGAAACTTCGTTTCAAGTTCCGACGGGCGATTCCCATACATGCGGAAGAATCGCGGCGTCAGCCAGGGCAAAATCGCGAATGTGGCAAGCGAACCAACCGCGAAGATCAACGTCTTCAGCGTGAACGGAGCGAAGATGAAGCCGAGCGCCAGCACGGTCCCCAGATCGTTGATGAAACATGCGGCCAGCACGGTCTTGCCGTATTCGGTCTTGTTCAGACCGAACTCGATCATCACCGCGTAGACAACCGCGACCGAAGTGTTCGACAGCGCAACGCCGGCGAGCCAGCTCGGCATCACGTCCCATCCGAGCACGTAATAGGCGCCGGCCGCGCAGCAGAAGAACGGAAAGAAGAAACCGGCTAGCCCTAGGGTAGTGGCCTCTTTCTACTTTTTCTTGAAGACCACCGGATCGAGCTCGGCGCCGGCCAGGAACGTCAGCACGATGGCGCCGATGCCGGAGAGAAACTTGATCCAGGACTCGTCTGTGCCGAGCACCGCCGATCCGACGACGGCGCCTATGATCAATTGAGCTACGGTGCCGACGACGATCTCCGACAACGCGGTTGAAATCCGCAGCCAGATCGACAACAGCGACGCGACCAGCGCCAGGCCCAGCCATAGCGCCGCAAGTGCCCAGACACTTGTCATGTTTCACCTCACCGCCTTGGGCCGTTCGTCGGCCGACAACAAAAAACCCGCCTCGCGGCGGGTTTCGGACGTAACCCCTACCGCTATTCCAACGGTAGGAGTCATCAGCCTGTTGAGGCGGTTTTGGGGGACTCCATCCCCATCGCGTTAAAAGTATCGGCTGTTTATTGCTGGGTCAATGCCGCAGACAACATGCGGCTGCTCGATTAATGTCCGTGCCGCTTTGACCGAATCAAATCCTCCCCGCCCGCGCCGGCGCGCTTTCGATGTGTCGACCGCGGTCATCGCCGCCGTCGCCATTGCCGCCGCGGCCGCCGTCTATGTGCGGGACGGGCGCGAACATTTCCTCTCCATCTTCGGCAGTGACCTCGCGCTGTTCGGCGAGATGCTGCCCAAGGTATTGGCTGGTTGCCTGATCGGCGCCTTCGTCACCATGATTCTGCCGCGCGAACTCGTCGCGCGCTGGGTCGGCCATGAATCCGGCTTCACCGGCTTGATGGTCGCGGCCTTCTTCGGCTTCCTGCTGCCGGGCGGACCGATCACGATCTATCCGGTGGCCGGTGCCTTTCTGGTCATGGGCGCCGACGCCGGCGCGGTGGTCGCCTTCATCACCGCCTGGACCCTGTGCGGCTATACCCGCGCGCTGGTGTGGGAACTGCCGTTCTTCGGACCGCATTTCGTGATCTGGCGTATCGTCGAGGCGATCCCGCTGCCGCTGATCGCCGGCCTGTTGGCGCGCATCGCTGTGCGCGCAGGCGTCAATGTTACCCTCAAACAAGGCGACTGATGTTTCTCGCCGTCAATATTCTGCTGTGGCTGGTGGTGGCGGCTTTGGCATTTATCGCCGCGCTGCGCGGCCGCGTGCTGTTCAACGAGGGCGCGCGCAACGGCGCGTTGGAATTCATTCGCCTGCTCCCGCGCATCGGCGCGGGCGTCATCGGCTCCGGCTTCATCGCCGAGATTTTGCCCAAGGCCATGGTCGCCTCTTGGATCGGACCGGAGTCGGGCTTTCTCGGCGTCGTCATCGCGACGCTCGGCGGCGCCCTCACGCCGGGCGGGCCGGTGGTCGGCTTTGCCATCGGCTCGGCGGCGCTCAAGAGCGGGGCAGGCGCGCCGCAGGTGATCGCCTATTCCACCGCCTGGGCGCTCTACGCCATCCACCGGCTGGTGGTCTGGGAAGTGCCGCTGATGCCGCCGCGCGTGGTCTGGCTACGCGCGGCCGTGTCGCTGCCGCTGCCGTTCATCGCCGCGGCACTCGCCATGCTGCTAGCGCAGCCTTAGGCCGCGAGCACCCCCGTTCCTAACCGGGGTGAGACCTGCCAAAATCATCGGCAAGGAACAAAAATCAGGGAGGATACGATGGCACACCATGCACATTGGGCACCATTTAAGCGCGCGGCCTTCGCCGCGTTTGTGGTCGCGGCGTTTTTCGGTTTGCAGTTCAAAACGGCGGCGGCCGACGATTATCCCAACCGGGTCGTGCAGTTAATCGTGCCGTTCCCGCCCGGCGGCGGCGTGGATACCGAAGGCCGCGTGATCGCACAGAAACTGTCCGAAGCGCTCGGTCAGCAGGTGATCGTGGTCAACAGACCGGGCGCCGGCTCGGTGATCGGCGTGCGCGATGCCGCCAAGGCCGCGCCAGACGGCTACACCATCCTGATGCTGGTGACCGGCGCGAGCCTGCCCGCCAATACCGGTTACGACTTGCAAAAGGACTTCACCCCGATCGGGCTGATCGCGTCCATTCCGATTGTGATCATGGCCAATCCGTCGGTGCCGGTGAAAACCATGTCGGATATTGTCGCGCTCGCGAAAAAGAAGCCAGGCACGCTCACCGTCGGAACGCCGCCGGCGCCGACGCTCAATTATTTCGGCGCCGAGGCGTTCAAGGGCATGGCCGGCGCCGACATGACCATCGTCCCCTACAAGGGCACAGGTCCGCTCACCACCGATCTACTCGGCGGGCACGTGATGGTCGGCTTCAACACCCTGCCGCCGGCGATCGGCAACATCAAGGCCGGCAAGATCCGCGCTATCGCGGTGGCCGCGCCGAAGCGGCTGGCGGCGGTGCCGGACGTGCCGACCACCGCGGAATCCGGAATGCCGGGCCTCGATATCGTGCAGTATTACGGCCTGGTCGCGCCGGCCGGTACGCCCAAGCCGATCATCGCGCGGCTCAACAAGGAGCTGCGCAAGATTGTGAGTTCTGAGGACGTCAAGCAGCGCATCATTTCCGACGGCGGCGGCCCTGTTGCCTCAACGTCGGAAGAATATGCCGCCAATATCAAGCGCGAGGAAGGAAAGTGGGCGGCGCTGATCAAGAAGCTCGGGCTGGTGGTGAATTAGCGCGCGGCTACTGCCGCAACAGGCCGCAATAGCGGCTGGTGCCGCTGTCCCAGCAGCCGGTATGCTTGCAATAGTTGAACCGATCACGGCAGGCGTTGATGCAGTCCACCGCCAACGGGGGCGGATTTTTTTGGCAGACGGCGATGCAGTTCTTCTGCTCGCCGCTGCACATCATCGGTCCAGCGAGCGCCATGCCGGCGCCGAGTGCCAGCAGCGCGACGATCACGGCCAGTCCAGCGATCGTTTTCTGCCTCATTGGTTCACTTCCCCGTTCAATGCACCGCCGCGCCGGCGCGCGGTGTGATCGCGCCGCGATGGCGGATCACTTGCCCAGCGAGCTTGTGCGCAGCGTTCGCCGCTTCGATTGCGGCCGCTCCGTCGAGGCGCGCGGCCAGATAGCCGGCATTGAAACCATCGCCGGCGGCGGTCGGATCGACCGGCGCCACGATTTCCGGCACCGGCACAGAATCACGCGCGCCGGCGGCCGCGACCAACGCGCTGTTCGGTCCGTTTTTCACCACGATTTCGTTGACGCCGAAAGCCTGCAGCCGCTCGATGGTTGCCTCGGGCGACGGGTCGCCCCACAGCACCGCCTCGTCGTCATAGGCCGGCAGTGCGATGTCGACGCGCTTGAGGGCCTCCGCGAACACGGTGCGGGTGCGCGTGAGATCGCCGCGCCAGCCGTGCGGGCGGAAATTTCCGTCGAAGGCGATCTTGGCGCCGTTGTCGCGCGCGAGTTCAAGGGTCGCCAGCAATCGCCCCAGCCCCACGTTCGAATAGAGCGAGAGGGTGATGCCGGTGAAGTAGATCAGCCGCGCATTGACCAGGCTTTCCGCCATGGCGGTCCACGGCGGCAATTCGAACAGCTCGCGCGCCGGCGCTGCCTCGCGCCAATAGTGCGCGCGCCGCTCGCCTTTGCCGTCGGCATCGACCAGGGTTAAGCCCGGAAGCCTTCCGCCCACGCGTAATATCAAATCGGTGGCGATGCCTTCCGCTTGCGCCAGCGCTATGATCGCGTCGGAGTAAGGATCGTCGCCCAAGGCGGTCGCGAAGGCGACCGGCGCGCCGGCACGGGCAAGATAGATCGCGGTGTTGAAGGTGTCGCCGCTACTCGCCAGCGCAAAACGCCCGTCGGCGCCACGCGCCAGTTCCACTAGCGCCTCGCCGATGCACACCGTGCGTTTGGCGGATTCGGTCATGCCGACTGATTAGCACGGCCGCCCTGCGACCGTCTCGTCCACAATGCCGGCAGGCCGAGGCAGGCGAAATAGCCGAGCGCGCTGAGCACCGCGATGCAGAAACTCACCGGCCAGTCCGTGTAATAGGCGATGGTTATGCCGAACCAGGCTTCGCCCAGCGCCAGCGCTGCCGACAGCACCAACCCGCTCCACAAGCCGGTGGTGACGCGTTGCGCGGCGGCGGGCGGCCCGACCATTAGCGTGAACACCAGCAGAACGCCGACGATCTGCGCGCATTCCGACACCGCCAGCGCGACGATGGCAAGAAAAGCGGTCGAGACGAAGCGCAGCGGCACGCCTTTGGCCTCGGCCAGTTCGGGCTGCAAAGAGGCAAAGATCAACGGGCGCATGATCGCGGCAAGCGCCACCAGCGTGATGACGCCGAGCACGGCGAGCGTCGCGATCATTTCATGGTCGACCGCCAGCACGTTACCGAACAAGAGCGCGGTCGCCTGCGTCGCGAACGACGTGTAGTAGTGCAGGAACAACAGGCCGAAGCCGAGCGCCAGTGACAACACCACGCCGATGGCGATATCGCGGTTGCTGATGCGGTCGGACAGCACACCCATGGCGATGCCGGCGGCGAGGGTGAATCCGAGCAGACCCCAAAGCGGCGCGAGTCCGATCAGCCCGGCGCCGGTCGCGCCGGCAAAACCGATGTGCGACAGCGCGTGGCCGGCGAAGGTCTGCCCGCGCATCACCAGGAAATAGCCGACGACGCCCGACACCACCGCGACGATGCCGGCGGCGGCGAAGGCGTTGTTCATGAAGTCGTATTGAAACATGTCAGTGATGGTGATGCTCATGCCCGCCGTCGCCGTGGTCATGATCGTGTTGATGGGCGGAACCCTCCACGTCGCGGCCGCGCGACATGACGAAGATATGGCCGTCGGCGCGCACCACCTGGATATCGGCGCCGTAGAGCCGCGACAGCACCGGCGCGCTGATCACCTCGTCGACTGTGCCGAGCACCGCCTGGCCGTTGCCGAGATAGAGCACGCGGTCGAGCGTGCCGAGCAGTTGGTTGAGCTCATGCGCGCTGAAGAAGACCGTAATGCCGCGCTCGCGGCATACCTTGCGCACCACGTCGATTGCCACCTCCTGGTGGCGCGCGTCGAGGCTTATCAGCGGCTCGTCGAGCAACAAGAGCTTCGGCTGCCCGATCAGCGCCTGCGCCAACAATAAGCGTTGACGTTCACCGCCGGACATGGCGGACAGCGGACGGTTGGCCAGATCGCGCGCCCCGACCGAGTCGAGCGTCTCGACAATCATGTCGCGGTCGTGTCGCGACAGCGACGGCAGACCCCAGCGCTCGCCGTGCAGAGACGAGCCGATGAAATCGAGTCCCCGCACGCGCAAGTCCGGTAGCACCGTGCGCACCTGCGGCAGATAGCCGATATGCGGATCGCCGCGCTGCGGCCCTCGGCCGAAGACGCGGATTGTGCCGGCGCTCGGCGCCAGCAGCCCGAGAATGGCGCGCATCAGCGTGGTCTTGCCGGCGCCGTTCGGTCCCAGAACGCCGATGAATTCGCCGGCGCGGACGGCGAGGCTGGCATTGGCCAAGACGGTGCGATCGCCGAGCGTCAGCGTCACGTGATCGAGTTCGACCGGATTCACGAATTCGGGCCGGCCAGCGCCTTCTCGGTGTCGGTGACTTCGCTCAGCATCCATTGTTGGAAAGTCATATCAGGCGGCACCGTTTCGGTCACGCCCACAACCGGGATTTTTGCGGCTTTAGCCAGTGCGACAAGATGCTGCACGATCTTGCTCGAGGCTTGTTTATTGTAGAACATCACGCGCACTTTGTGTTCCTTGAGGTCGCGCTCGAACGCGGCGACGTCGCTGGCGCTCGGCTCGGTGTCGTTCATGATCGCGAGTTGGAATTTCTCGTTGCGCATAGTCAGGCCAAGGGCGGATGCCATATAGCCGAACACCGGCTCGCTCGCTGTGACTGCAGCGCCGGCATATTTCTTGCGCACGGCCTCGATCTTCTCGTCGAGCGGCTTGAGCGACGCGATAAACGTCGCCAGCCGCGCCTGGAACTCGCCGGCATGGGCGGGATCGGCTTTGCTGAGCGCCTGTTCGATCGCCTTAGCGACCGCCGGCATGGTCGCAGGATCGTACCAAAGATGCGGATTTTCGCCGACTTTCTTCTGCACGAGATCGGCGGCAACGATCACGATGCGGCCCGGATGCGACGCCGCAGCAAGCAGCTTGGGCATCCACGGATCGTAATCTGCGCCGTTGTAGACCACGACCTGCGCGGCCGCTAGCTGGCGCGCCACCGCCGGCGAAGTTTCGAACAGATGCGGATCCTGATCCGGATTGCTCATGACGCTGGTCACTTCGACCCGCGGTCCACCGATCTGCTGGACCACGCCGCCGTAGAAATTTTCGGCGGCCACCACCGCGATCGTGCCGTCGGCGGCGCGGGCGGCCGGCGCGGCGAGGGTCAAGGCGGCGAGGGCAAAAGCGGCAAGTCCAGCGGCGTATCTCATGTGGCGAAGCCCTTGTTTTTGCGGTTCCCCCAGCAGCCCCAGGATTTGTAACATTATAACATACGGCACGGCAAGGTCTGCACCGCCATGGTATGGCGATAAGGGCCGGCACCCGGACGGTTATCGTTATTCACGAAATTGGCGCCGCCGCTTTAACGATCGGACAGCGATTATCTGGCACACCACGCGGGGGCAAAACCGGGGACGGGATCCGATGTCGCTGCTGTCGCGCACTCAACGCCCGAGAAAATCGACCTACGACCGCGGCGTGATCGCCTGCGCAAAATGCGCGGCGCCGATTTATGTCCACAAGCTCAAGGCGCTGCCCGACGAATTTTCCGTGCGTTGCACGCGCTGCGGCGACCGCGGCATTTACGCCAAGCACGTCATCAGCTTCGAAACCATGCCCGAGCGGCGCAGGAAGCCGCGGGCGTAGTTACCGCTCGCGGGAACCTGAAACGTCTCATTCACACTGACGGCGCTTTCGTCTTGACGCGCGCGCGAAGTGGGCGGAGGATACGCACGTTAGGCACGGAGGTCTGCATGATACCACCGGGTCAAAGTGCCGCGACAATTGCCGTCGCAAACGTTCGGGCGACGGCATAGCGGCGAATTTGCGGACGGCACGCCGGGAGCGGCCTCGCGGGTCGCATCAGTCAGGCAAGACCCCATTTCGGCCGTTCCCGACGCGCGCCCTTTCAGCGAAATCGAAACTCGCGAAGTCAGAATAAATTGTTGTGCGCGTGTGCGCGCAATCAACCAGACTTGCGCTGCGCGATGTGACGCTCGACACCCTGCCGCCCCGTTTCGGTTTCCGACTGCCAGATGTTTCGATGCGCCTTGTGCTTACCGGCGTTCCATTCATGCGCGACGCTGTCGCCCATGAACACGACGAACACCTCGCAGCCGTCCGGATATTCGTAGGGGCCGTGTAGTTCGTCCCAGCCGAACACGTAGTCGCCGGGCCGCAGATCCTTGCCGGCCACGCACATGCGGCCCTTGAGCACGACGATGGAGTGCCAGCTCTTGTGCGCATGCTCGGGCTCGACATAGCCGGGCGGAAATTTGACCTTCATGTCGATCCGGCCCATCGCTTTGTCGTGAGCGAAAATCTTGACCTGCACACCGTCCGGCAGTTTCAGCACCGATTTCGATCCCTCCTGCCAGGGTATCTCGTTGTCGTGAATGGCGTGGAAGGTGTGGTCGTAGGCCGGCTGCGGCTGCATGGTGACATCTCGCCCTGTTCCGTTGCGCGCCGACGATAACAGAGGCCGAGGGCGTCGCGAAAGCTAGCCGAGCACGTACACCAAGAGGACGATGAAGCCGCCGATGGCCAGCGTGGCGTGCGCGCCGATCAAGGTCCCCGGCAGCCGCCTTTGCCGTAGCCGCGCGGCCAGTTGCGTCAGCCCGATCAGCGCCGCCAGCGCCAGCAGCGCGGCGGCGATCGTGCCGAACGATCCGACGCCTTGCGCCACGCCGCGCGGCGGGCCGCGCAGCGCGAACGTAAGTACCGCGAGGCCAGCGATGGCGATCAGCCCGTGCAGCGCGCCGAGGGGCCAGGGCGGCGGCGCGGCGCCTTCGCGCAAATGCAGCACGGCCAGCACCGAGCCTGACAACACGGCAAAGGCGAGCACAATAAATGCGGCATTCAGCATGGCGTGGAGAGCATAGCGCCCCCGCGTCGAAATTCGTCAACGTCCTGTTGCATGACGACGCGATGCTCCGCACAATGCGGCCGAACAACAGGATGACTCATGCGTCAAAACTCACGTCATATGCTCAGCCGCCGCGCGCTGGTCGCCGGGCTGCCGCTGTTGCTGGCCGGCTGCGTCACCGCCGACTACGGCGCCGTTAGCGATGGCGGCTTCATCACCCCGCCGATCGATACGACCGCCGTCGACCCCAGCATGCTGCGCACCGAGGTCGCCTGGCACGGCAAGGAGAAGCCGGGCAGCATCGTGGTCAATGTGCCGGAGCGCCATCTCTACCTCGTCGAGGCCGGCGGCAAGGCGATCCGCTATGGTGTCGGCGTCGGCCGCACCGAGGGTACCAATTTCCATGGTCAAGCGATTGTCGGCCGCAAGGAGAAGTGGCCGCATTGGACGCCGACCGCCAACATGATGGCGGCGATCCCGCTTTACCGGCATTACTCCAGCGGGATGAACGGCGGCCCCGACAATCCGCTCGGGCCGCGCGCGCTCTATCTTTATCGCGACGGCCACGACACGTTTTTCCGTCTGCACGGCACCACCGAGCCAGAGACCATCGGCCATGCGGTGTCGTCCGGCTGCATCCGCCTGTTCAATCAGGACATCATCGATCTCTACAACCGCGTGCCGGTCGGCACCCATGTGACGGTGGTGCAGGGGTGAAATTGCGCAGCTTCACCTTGCTCGCGTTTGGCGTGGCACTCGCGTCGTCACCGCTTTGCGCGGCCGAACCGTTCTACCTCGGAAAGGGGGCGATCGCCGCCGCCGTGGTGGCGCCTTGGGCCGACGCGAAAGTGCGCAAGCCCGACGAGAAAGAGCGCGCGCGTCTCCTCGGCAAGACTCTCGCCTTCAATGCCAAGGCGATCACCGGCCCGCGGCCCTTTGTCTGCAAGGGCCCGCATTACGCGATCAAGGACTATCCCGCCGATATGTTCTTCCAGGGTGCCTTCGATGAGATGCGGTCGAAGGACAAGTCGGTCGATCCGGGCAAACTCGCCGCCGCGCTCGGCTTCAAGGGAGCGAACTTCAAGACGCTGGAAACCGGCTGCGAATTCGATTTCCATTTCGTCGATGAACGCACCGCCGAAGTAGGCCTCAACGATTACGTGTATACGCTGACAAAGCAATAGCGGCGGCCGACCCTTCCTGCGATCAATTTCGATAATCTGGATTGTGGCCGTAGGGCCACGCTCTGGAACCGGGACCGCGGGTAACACATTCGCAATAAAATCGGCGTTCACTCGCGGGGGAGAGGTATCCTTATGACCGAACCTGTCGCCCGTTCCGTCGTCGAGGCATTCTACGAGGCCTATATTTCGCGCGATCCGCAAAGGATCGGCGCGCTGCTCGACGACGACGTCGAATGGCATGTGACCGGCCCGGCCGAAGTGATGCAGGTCTGCGGTCATTGGCAGGGCAAAGCGGCCGTGATCGACCGCTTCGAGCGCCAAGTGCCGAAGATCATCGATTTCAAGAGTCTGCATATCGACCACCTTCTGGTCGACGGCGATCACTCGGCCATGTTCGGCCGCATCACCTGCGTGCAGCGGCAAACCGGCCGTCTGATCTCGCATGGCGTCGCGCATATCATCCGCTATTACGACGGTAAGGTCATCAATTTCCGCGTCATCAACGACAGCCTCGATGCCGCCGAGCAATTCATCGGCCACCCCATCGACCTGACGACCGCAAGCGCTTCCGCCCGCGACGATGTGATTGCCGTTTGAACCAACGTTTCGCTGATTGCGGCCGGTTGGCGGCATCGCGCGCTGCGTCCATCCGCCCTGCGCGGGGGGTGCGGTGAAGGGCACAATTCTGCTATAGAATGCCGCCGCGTGAACGTGGAATCAAGCAAACAGGACCGATATGTCGAAGCAGGCGATGCGCGAGGAAACTGAACGTCTCATCAAAGAGGCGATGGAGCGAAAGTCGGTCACGGTGACGCAGGGCGACACCCGGATCGAGACGAAGTGCGGAAAATGCGGCGCGCCGAATCGTGTCAAAGCGCCGAAGGGTCAATCGCGCGTCGAATTCACCTGCAAGGAATGCGGCGTCAAGCAGAAGACGCTTTGATCGAACTGCAGGAGTGAACGCAAATCCCGAAGGCGCCGGAATCGGCCTGACGGTCTGCCGCAAGATCATCAACGATCACGGCAGCTGGATCTGGGTCGACCAAAGCTATGAAGGCGGCGCGCGCATCGTCATGACGCCGCCCGCCGCGCACGACAGCGCGCAACCACAGCCGAGCCTCAACGCGGCATAAAACACGCCGCTGCGCTTCGGCGTGTTAATTGCTCGGTTTGATCCCGGCGTCCTTGATGACCTTCGCCCATTGCGGCCGTTCCGCTGCCATCGTCGCGGCGAATTCAGCTGGCGTATCGCCGATCACTTCCATGCCGATGTTGCTTAACTTCTTGCGCACGTCTGGCGCGGCCAGGCCTTTGACCATGTCCTGGTGAATCTTCTCGACGATCGCGGGCGGCGTGCCGGCCGGGACCACCAGACCCATCGAGAGCACCGACACGAAACCGGGGAAGCCCGCTTCGATCATGGTCGGCAGTTCGGGCGTCGCCGGAAAGCGTTCCGCCGATGTGACGGCGAGCGCGCGCAGCTTGCCTTCGCGTACCAGCGGAATGAGCGGCGATATGGCGCCGAAGAATAGGGTGACGCGCCCGGCCAAGAGATCGGTGATCACCGGCGCCGCGCCGCGATAGGGCACGTGCTGGATGTCGACATGCGCCATCGACTTGAACAGCTCGCCGGCGAGGTGCTGCGTGGTGCCGACGCCGGCGGACGCGAAACTCTTGCCCGGATGTGCTTTCAGATATTCGACCAGTTCTTTGACATTCTTGGCGGGCACGTCGTTGGGTATGACGAGGATGTTCGGCGAGTAGACGGCGAGCGAGATCGGCGTCAGGTCTTTGGCCGGATCGAACGTCATCTTGTAGAGACTGGGATTGACCACGAGCTGGGCGTTGGTCGACACCAGCAGCGTATAGCCGTCCGGCATGGCGTGCGCGGCGCGATCGGCGGCGATGTTGCCGCCGGCGCCGGCGATATTTTCAACCACCACAGATTTGCCCCAGATCTGGCTGAGTCGGTCGGCGACGATTCGTCCGATGATGTCCACCGGGCCGCCGGGCGGATAGCCGACCAGCAGTCTGACGTTGTGGTCCGGATAACCGCTTTGCGCCACGGCGGCGCCTGCCGTCGCCAGCATCGCCAGCGCGGCAACGAACGCGGCGGTTATTTTTGTTTTGATTGCCATCCCCACCTCCCCATTTTTTGCTTCGTACGATCACATACGCAACGACCGAAGAGCGCGGCGGATCGGCAGGTCCTTGCGCGGCTATTTCGCGAAATCGAGCATTTGCTTGACGTCATTTGCATGCGGGCCGTTGGGCGCCAGCACGAGATATTGCCTGAGCGTTTCCACCGTGCCAGGCGGCACGATCGTCTTGTTGTCTTTGCCGATGGTGGCGTTGCCGAGCATAATGGAGCCCTTGATGAAATAGGCATCCGCCTTTTTCGAATCGGCGGCGATCGCCTTGTCGCAAGCAGCGATGGTCTGCGCCGTGGCCTGACCCATGTTGTACAGGACCGCGCAAAGATTGAAGTAGGCGACGGCCGGCTTCGGGTCGATCGCCGCCGCCTTGGTGTAGGCAGCAACGGCGGCGTCATCTTTCCTCAGCTTCAGATTGGCATTGCCGATCGACACAAACACGCGGCCGATGGCGGTCTGGCCGGCGTCCTTCTGCCCCAGGTCGATCGCGCGCTGGTAGGACGCGATCGCGTCCGCGTAGTGGCCCTGAGCCATTTGCGTGTTGCCCAATGTCTCGAAAGTATCCCAGCGCGGCGCGGCGGCGCCGGTCTGCGCCGAAGCGGGCACGGCCAGCGCCAAAGCCGCTAGCACGACGAACGTTCCAAGTATTCGATGCACAGTGTGCCCCCATGACCAAATTTGGACCCGCTCAGCCTAGGGAAACCGCGGTTGCCGTGCAATAAGCGGATGGCACAGCGGCGGCAAGCGCTCACGTGTGATCGCCGTATCGTTCCTTGACCGCCGCCGCGACGAAGGCCTTGCGGCCCGGCCGGCCCGGCGCGATGCCGTGGGCTGAGCACCAGATCGGGAACGTTTTCGGATCGATGCGCACGCGCATCACCGGGTGGCCATAGGCCTTCAGGCCCTTTTCCATCTCCTCGGCCATCTTGCGCCATTGCGCCCAGGCCGGCGGAAACGTCTCGGGGTCGTCGAATACCTTCAGCACCGCGTCGTAGTCGGCCTCGTCGATCCAGAAGACGCCGACGGCGGGCAGGGGGGTGTCGTCTGAGTGCGGCATGGGGGAAGACTAGCACAGCGCGGCGGTGTGTCCGTCCGCCTGATGCGCTTGTGTTTATAGTGACTATATGTCCAAGGTGCTTGCGTACGACCTCTTCATTTTTTTGTGCTTGTGACCACCTGCATTTTGCGGCTGCGGGACGTGTGGCGCTGCATCGTTTTATTGAAAAGGTTCTGGACATGACGAAAATCGTTGCTCCGCCTTCCGCCATGAGCATGGCCGACCGTGTGACTTATGGCGTTGTCGCCGGTGTCATTGTCTTAGGCATCCTCGCGTTTTTCTTTTTGCAGTAACGGCGGGGCAAGCGCCTGCGCTAGCCTGCTGCTGGCCTGTCGGCCGCGCCGTCCGGGGGCGCGGCGTCGGCGTACACGGTGACGCTTCGCGGACCCGTCTTGCGGTGCTATATCGCTGCCGTGGCGCAGTGCCATGTTGCCGAAGCGCACAGGAGACGGATCGATGGCGAGCCTTGGACCGACGCTGGTGGAGATTGACCAACGCATCGCGGATGTAAGGGAAAACCTGCGCGAGCTGGTCGAACAGGCGGCGGCTTTTTCCGGCGCCGCCGACGAAGATCGGATGTCGCAGCGCATCGCCGATCAGCAGGCCGAGCTTGACCGCCTGACCAAGGAACGCGATGAACTGATCAAGCAAAAGAAGTGATTGCGCGCTGCCGCCGTCAAGACGTGGCGGCTTGATCCGGCCTGCCGCCCAGGTTAGCCGAACAATAATTTGACCAGTTGCCCAAACCAGGTCAGCACCGGAAACGGAGTCAAAAATTGCAACGCAATGGCGATGGCTAAAACCATCGCCACGTTGATGACCGCTCCGATCAGCAGCCGCTGCGCCAGCGGCGGGTAGGGCGGCTTGTTGTTGGCGGGCCAGGCGAAGGTCTCTTCCCATTGCGGCTGCGGAATGTGCGGCGGCCTGATTTTCTCGAACGGCACCCAGGCGCGGTAGGCCGCGACGCCGCGCTCGCGCGCAATCGCATTGCGCAGCCAGAACGCGTTATGCCGCCCGACGAGATCGACGATGTGTGCGATCGCGAGCCGCGCCAGCACCAAGATCAGCAGACAGGCGAGATAGACATAGCCGATCCAGAAGCCCGATGTGAGCCATGACTTGGTGAAGGAGCGCACGTCGAACACGGCGGCGAACATATCCACGGTGGCGCCGACGAGCTTGTCGAGGCCGCTGAAGACGCGGCCGAACGCCGACGTCGCATCGGCGGCCTGCAGAAACAGAATGAGCGCGACGACGACGGCGAGCTGGAACAGCGGAAACCGCACGAGGCTGCGGATCGGCGCGGTGATTTGTTTGAGCAGGCCCATGGATGCTCCTGGGAGTGAAGAGACGAGTGTAAGGCGGGTAAACCGACTTGTCCGCAGTCGCCGCAAGGACAAAGGCGGAAGGCGTAATCCGCTGGTCTTCGGAAATGGCGGATGACGCTCCGCTAATCCACCCTACGGGCTGGCATCGTGGACTTATTCGCGTATATCGGAGCGGGTCCGCGGGAGGATGGTAACTTTGCAGTCGGCCAAAATGAATTCCGGCGTCGAACTCCAGCGCGTGAAGCCAGTGGCAGATGTCAAGGCATCTGACATCGCGTCCGCCTCTATGCCCGACACCCTGGCTGCGCTCGATGTAAACCCCGAGACCGGGCTTACGCGTGCAGAGGCGGCCACGCGTCAGAAGACGCACGGCTACAATGAAGTGGCCGTGCAGAAAGGGCATCCAGTCCGCGCATTTCTCGCGAAGTTCTGGGGCCTGTCGGCGTGGATGCTGGAAATGATTATGGTGCTGTCGCTGGTTCTGCGGAAATTTTCCGATTTTGCGGTGGTGAGCGCGCTCCTGGTCGTCAACGCCGTTTCGGGTTTCGCACAGGAGCGCCGCGCCGCTGGCGTTGTCGAGACGTTGCGGCGACGATTGCAGGTCAGCGCGCGCGTGCGCCGCGAATCGAACTGGCAGGTCATCCCCGCCCGCGAACTGGTCCCCGGCGAAGCTGTGTGCGCCCCGGCGACATCGTCCGTGTGCGCCCCGGCGACATCGTCCCGGCGGACGTGAAGCTGCTCAGCGGAGCATTGGGCGTTGATCAATCGGCGCTGACCGGCGAGTCCAAGGACGTGGAAAGGGCGCCGGGCGACGTGCTGTCGTCGGGATCGATCGTGCGCCGGGGCGAAGGCAACGGTGTGGTCATGTTGACCGGGGCCGAGACCTACTTCGGCCGCACCACGGAACTGGTGCAGCAGGCGCGACCGAAGCTGCACATTGAGGCGGTCGTGGCCAAGGTGGTCCGTTGGCTGTTCGTCATTGTTGGCGCGCTGCTGGGCATAGTGGTCATCTTGTCGCTGATCCGCGGCGCGCCACTCATCGAGATAGTTCCGCTCATGCTGGTCCTGCTGATGAGCGCGGTTCCGGTGGCGCTGCCGGTCATGTTCACCGTGAGCATGGCGGTCGGCTCCAAAGAGCTGGCGAAGCGCGGCGTGCTGGTCACGCGGCTCAGCGCTGCGGAAGATGCCGCCACCATGGACGTGCTCTGCGTCGACAAGACTGGCACGATCACGATGAACCAACTGGCGGTCACCGGCGTGATCCCGTTGGAGGGCGCGACCGAATCCGATGTGCTGTTTGCCGGCGCGCTCGCGTCGCAACAGGCCAACCAGGATCCGATCGACTTGGCCTTCCTGGCCGCGGCGAAAGACAGGCACATCTTCGACGGCGTGCCCGCGGTCACGCCGATTTCTTTCGCGCCCTTCGATGCGAAGAACCGGCGGACGGAAGCCGTGGTCGAACAAAATGGCCAGCGGCTACGCCTGATGAAAGGCGCGGTGCGAACCATCGCCCAGGCTTGTGGCCTGACGCCCGCCGCGATCGAGGCGCTGGAGGGCCGCGTCGCCGAAGCCGCCCTCAAGGGTTACCGGACGCTGGCCGTCGCGCGCGGCCCCGAGACGGGCGTACCCGCACTGGTCGGGCTCGTGACGCTGTACGATCCGCCGCGGCCGGATGCCAAGCAGCTTATCGCATCGCTCCGCGGTCTCGGCGTCGCGGTGAAGATGCTGACCGGCGACGCATTGGCGGTCGCGAAGGAAATCGCGCGCGGCGTTGGATTGCCGAACATCCGGCGGGTGGCGGACTTGAAGACCGCGAGCGCTCAACCCGGCAACGAGGCGGTCGACTTGTTGGCCGGTGCCGACGGTTTCGCCGAGGTCTTTCCGGAAGACAAATATATCGTCGTGCAGCATCTGCAGGCGGCCGGACACGTCGCTGGCATGACCGGCGACGGCGTCAACGATGCGCCCGCGCTGCGTCAGGCCGAAGTAGGCATCGCCGTCAGCACCGCGACCGACGTCGCCAAGGGCGCGGCGAGCGTCGTCCTCACCGATCCGGGGCTTACCAATATCGTGGCGCTGGTCGAGCAGGGCCGCACCATCTACCAGCGCATCCTGACCTGGATCATCAACAAGATCAGCCGCACGATCCTGAAGGCGGCCTTTGTCGCCATCGCTTTAATTGTCACCGGCAAGTTCGTCGTCTCCGCCTTCGCGATGCTGTTGCTCGTGTTCATGACCGATTTCGCGAAAATCTCGCTTGCCACCGACCGCGTTCAGCCGTCCAGGAACCCGGAGACCTGGAACATCGGCGGCTTCATCGTGGTGTCGGCGGTGCTGGGCGTCGCCATGGTCGGCGAAGCGCTCCTTTTTCTCTTTATCGCCTGGCCGAGGTTTGGTTTAGCGACGAACGATGACATTGCGCTTTACACCTTCAGCTTCCAGACCCTGCTCTATTTCGGCGTATTCTCAATCGTGTCGGCGCGAGAGCGACGATGGTTTTGGGCAACGATGCCGAGCAAGATACTGGTCGCAGCATTGACACTGGACGCGCTCATCGGCACCGCCCTGACGTACGTGGGTCTGCCCGACCTCATGCCCCTGCCGTGGTGGCAATCTCTCGTGATCCTGGGCTACGCGATGGTGGCGTGCCTGGTTGTGAACGACGGCATAAAGGTGGCCATGATCAAGTGGCTCGTTCCTTCGGCGGCGGCGGCGTGAGCGCAAAGAGCACGGCGTACGGTCGGTGAGCTGACTTGTCCGCAGTTGCCGCAAGGACGAAGACGAAAGGCGTAATCGGCCAGGTCGTTCGCAATATGGCGGATTACGCTGCGCCAATCCTCGCTACGAGTTGCTCCCCGTCGGCTTAGCCCAATCAGGACTGCGCCTCAGCCAGCCTTCGATCAACGGCCTGCACGAATGGCAGCGCGATCAATCCAAGTGCTGAGATTCTTATGCCCGACGCCAGCGACATAATCGTATTCATCGATGGCCGATGATAGTGGCATGACGTATCCCACGTCCGGCTCTTTCAAGTAACGCGGAAGGCGCACCGCTTGCGTATAGTCCTGATAGGGAAGCCACTGCCACTCTGTCTGGTTCGTCAAATAATTGATCACCACTTGGCTCTTTTCATACAAATAGAATTTTCCGGTCGGTGCCTTGTAGACACCCATCAGGTGCATCGGATTGAAGCCAAGGGGATCGGGCTGGCGACGATGATGATGGTTGAGACTGTTGATGTGGACGGCCTGCAACCCTCGCCGGTCGACCACTGAACGCGCGATCTCATATTTTACCCATTGACGCGACCACGTTGCGGTGCCGACTAGTACGCATACCGCTGATGAGTGCTCCATTCCCGCCCTGATGAGGCTTTTCAGCGCGTCGTCACTTTCACGCTTTTTCGTCTCCCACATGCTGCGGTCGTAGAAGTTGCGCATGAACGGCCGATCTGGATGACTGATCTTCCAGGCGTTGCGCACATTGTTGACGCGCAACAGGTCGTCGAAATGAAAGGAGAAAAACCCCTTGCGCTTGACCGGTGCCGCTAGTGGGGCCGCGAACGGCTGAACCGCCAGCGCGGGCGGCTGTAGCGGCGCAAGTGAACCAAAAATGCCCGGGGCTAGCGGAGAGCCAAAACCCGGGGCTAACGGAGTGCCTAGACCGAGAAGACCAGATAACGGATTTTCCGGAGATTGCGCAGGCGGAGGGGATAACGCTCGGGCTAGATCGGCCAAGGAATTTTTTTTCGGTGGGATCGCGCCACTCAACAATTCTGCAAGGGAATTTTTAACCGTGGCGTGTTAGTGCTACCTAGCCTTTCTAGGTCGCCTAGTCCAAGAAATGGATTGTAGAGCTTGTTATCAGGCCAATCAGCCATATGCGCACCTCGCAATTAGCAACGCGATCACTACGGCGAGCGCGAGCGGTGCGTAAAAAATGATGATCGACCAACTCCAAAGCGCCGCCCAGTATGACATCCTTCCCGCGCTATCGCTGCTGATTCTAAGTCGGGGGCAGTTCCCCAGTTTGCCAAACGCGCCTGCTCAAACGCGGCTCGGAATCCCAGCTCTAAGCGCAGGTATTGCGCGTCTAGCAACGCAAAAATGGCGATGGGCAAGAGCGAAAGCAAGGCCACAGACGGCTTTTGCAGCGTGATAGCGAAGCCGCAGACCGCGGTCGTCAGCGCCAGACAATAGTTTTTGAGTGTTGCACCTTGACCCGCGATCCGCGAAATCACTGCTTGCAACATCTCGAGGTGCTTCACCCGCAACTCGGCAATTTTTTCTGGCACTAACTCCATAAAACATTTTAGAACAAATCGGGAACTTCAGCAAGGCTGCAAGTGCTGAAGCCCCGCAATTTTGTGGTTGGGCGCGAGACCCCCTATATCTCCCTCCTCACGGAGCCCCTAATTTCATGACCGACGCGTCGCAGACCCCCGCCAAAATCCCCGTCACCGTGCTCACCGGCTATCTCGGCGCCGGCAAAACCACGCTGCTCAACCGCATCCTGTCCGAGCCGCACGGCAAGAAATACGCCGTCATCGTCAACGAATTCGGCGAGATCGGCATCGACAACGAGCTGGTGGTCAACGCCGACGAAGAAGTGTTCGAGATGAACAACGGCTGCATCTGCTGCACCGTGCGCGGCGACCTGGTGCGCATCATCGACGGGCTGATGCGGCGCAAGGGCAAATTCGACGCCATCATCGTCGAAACGACGGGATTGGCGGACCCTGCGCCGGTGGCGCAGACCTTCTTCATGGACGAGCAGGTCGGCGCCAAGACCAAATTGGACGCGGTGGTCACGGTCGCCGACGCCATGTGGCTTAAAGAGCGCCTCAAGGACGCGCCGGAGGCGAAGAACCAGATTGCGTTTGCCGACGTCATCCTGCTCAACAAAACCGACCTGGTCTCGGCCGGCGATCTTGCCGAGATCGAAGCGCGCATCCGCGGCATCAATCCTTATGCCCGCCTGCACCGCACCGAGCGCGCCAAGATCGACATCGCCGAGGTGTTGGGACGCAACGCCTTCGACCTCGACCGCATCCTCGACATCGAGCCGGCGTTCCTCGAGGCCGAAGAGGGGCATGACCATGAGCACGGCCACGATCACCATCACGATCATGAACACGGCCACGAGCATCACCATCACGGCGGGCTCAAGCACTATCACGACGAGGACATGCAGTCGGTCGCGCTCAGGACCGACAAGCCGCTCAACCCGGACAAGTTTTTCCCCTGGGTGCAGGATCTGGTGGCGACCGAGGGCAAGGACATTCTGCGCTGCAAGGGCATCCTGTCGTTCAAGGACGATCCCGAACGCTTCGTGTTCCAGGGCGTGCACATGATCCTCGACGGCGACCACCAGCGCGCCTGGAAAGAAGGCGAGAAGCGCGAAAGCCGCGCCGTCTTCATCGGCCGCAATCTGCCGGAAGAGAAAATCCGCAAGGGCTTCGAAAGCTGCGTGGCTTAGTGCCGCTACTCACTCGGCGTCATGCCCGGGCTTGACACTGCAAGTCGGGTACACCCGACTTGCAGCAATAAAATAGACCGAACTCGGGCGAGCCCGAGTTCGGATGGCATCCACGATGCCTTGCCACGCAGCGTAGCCTTACGTAAGTCCGTCTTCGCTGAATCTCATCGTGGATTGCCGGGTCAAGCCCGGCGATGACAGCATAGAGCAATGTCCGACGCCCCCGCCGCCATGCCCTCGCTCGCCGACCGCGTCCGCCCGATCGCGGCGGGCGGCACCGTTGTTGGCGTGCATTTCCTCGGCAAGACGCCGGTGTTCGTGCTGGGGGAGGAGGCGCTGCTGTTTGCCGGCGATGATGAGCGCCGCGTCGCCATCCATGCCGGCGGGATTCTCGTGAGTGCGTCGGACGGCCAGCGCATCGTCACCGGCGGCGATGACGGCCGCCTCGTGGCCACCGACAAAAGCGGCGCGAGCAAACAACTCGCCACCGACGACAAGAAGCGCTGGATCGATCAGGTCGCGCTCGGGCCGGGCGGCGCCGTCGCCTGGTCGGCCGGCAAGACCGCGCATGTGCTCACCGGCAAAGGCGAAGCGCGCAGCCTCGAAGCGCCCTCGACCGTCGCCGGTCTCGCTTTCTCGCCCAAAGGCTTCCGCCTCGCGCTGGCGCACTACAACGGCGTTACGCTGTGGTTTCCCAATGCCGCCGGCGCGCCGCCGGAAAAGCTCGAGTGGAAGGGCTCGCATCTCAGCGTCGCCTTCAGCCCGGCCGGCAAATTCCTCGTCACCGCCATGCAGGAGCCGACGCTGCACGGCTGGCGGCTTGCCGACGCCAAGCACATGCGCATGTCGGGCTATTCGGCGCGCGTGCGCTCACTCTCCTGGACCGCCGACGGCGACTTCCTCGCCACCTCCGGCTCCGAGCAACTCATCCTGTGGCCGTTCGACGGCAAGGACGGCCCGATGGGCCGCCAGCCGAAGCTGCAGGCGCCGTCGGCCGCGCGCGTTGCCGTCGTCGCCTGCCATCCGCGCCAGCCGGTGGTCGCAGTGGGCTATGCCGACGGCGCGGTCGTACTGGTGCGCACTGACGATGGCGCGCTAATTCGCGTGAAGGCCGAAGGCGGTAGCCCGGTCAGCGCGCTCGGCTGGGATGCCAACGGCCAGATGCTCGCCTTCGGCACCGAGGCGGGGGAAGCCGGCGCTTTGTCGTTTTAATTGCGGCGGTATTCCGTTCAAACAATTCGGCTGCCGTTCAGCTTGGTTGTTCCACATTCGGGAACTTTCCGGTCTATCGACCGTTGCCTGCTGTCATTCGATTGCCTATGGGGAACGCTCAATGATCAACCAATCTATCGTGCGCCGCCTCTTGCTCGGCGCGGCGACGGGGCTTGCGCTCGCTGTCGCCGGCGTGTCGGTGCCGATCGCGGCCGGCGCGCTGACGCCTGCCATGGCGCAAAGCTCCGACGACATGGCGGCCGCGCTCGATGCCTACGGCCATTGGGTTAGCCGCGCGCCTTACGGCAAGGTCTGGGTACCGGACGGCGTGCCGCGCGACTGGCGGCCCTATGAGTACGGCCATTGGGTCTATACCGACGACTGGGGCTGGTACTGGGTTTCCGACGACGTCGAAGATGACTGGGGCTGGGTGGTTTACCACTACGGCCGCTGGGCCCACGATAGCCGCATCGGCTGGTTCTGGGTGCCGGGCGACGATTGGGCGCCGGCCTGGGTCGACTGGCGCTATGGCGGCGACGACATTGGCTGGGCGCCGCTGCCGCCGGACGACATGATTGACGCCTACGACTCCGAGCCGGATTACTGGGTGTTCGTGCCGTTGCGCTATATCGGCGAGTCCGAACTGCGACGCCATTATGTGCCGCTCGGGCGCGGCGCGGCCATGCTGCGCGCGACCCACATCATCAATCGTCCGGTGCATATCGAGGGCCGGCGGCTGTGGGTCAATCCGGGTCTCGCCCCCGGCTTCATCGCCGGCCGCACCCATGTGGCGCTGCATGCCTATAACGTGCGCCCGCGCGTCTTCGGCGCCACCACCGGCGTGCAAGGCGCGGTCACCGTGCGCCGCGACGAGCTGCGCAAAAAAGGTGACATCCGGCGCGTCGCGCCGGTGAGCATCCAGCGCACCACCACGGCGATTGCGCCGACAGTGGGAACGCCCGCGCCGAAAGCGCTCGGCAAGGGTGAGCACGGCCAGCTCGGCAGCCATCCGCCGCGCGCCGCGCAAGGCGTCATCGCGCCTCAGCCGCAGGTTCAGCCGAAACCGGGACCGGCCGGCCCGCCGCCCAAGGGTCCGGCGCCGATCCAGCAGAACGGCCCCGCGCCGGCGGTTACTTCGCCGCCGCCCAAAGTGCAGACGCCGGAACGGCACGAGGAGCGCCGCGTCGTCACTCCGCCGGCGGGCGGTGGTACGCCGCCGCCACAGCCGAATGTCGTTCATCCGGTCGCGCCGCCGCCAACGCCTCCGCACCAGCCGGCGCCGCCGCCGGCCGTACATGCTCCGCCGCCGCCTGTTGTGCATGCGCCTCCGCCGCCGGCCGCTCACGCGCCGCCACCGCCGGCTGCTCACGCGCCGCCGCCTCCTGCGGCACACGCGCCGCCGCCTCCTGCGGCACACGCGCCACCGCCGCCGCCTAAGGCGCCGCCGCCGAAGGCACCGCCGCCGAAGCCGGGCGAGAAGCCGCCCGAGCCGCCGAAATAAAGGCGATCGATCGGCACCAAATAAAACGGGCGGCCCTTGCGGCTGCCCGTTGCATGTCCGGTGATGCCGTTTGTGTCAGCGCACCAGCACGTTCTTGAATTGCCACGGGTCGCGCTTGTCGATGTCTTCCGGAAACAGCCCGGGCCGGCCGGCAAGCGGCGTCCAGTCGGTGTAGGCGCCGATCACCGGACCGAGATACGGCGTCTGCACCTCGAGGCAGCGGCGGAAGTCCATCTCGTCGGCCTCGACGATGCCGGCATTCGGATTCTCCAGCGCCCACACCATTCCCGCCAACACTGCTGACGTAACCTGCAAGCCAGTCGCGTTCTGGTAGGGCGCGACATCGCGGGTCTCGTCGATCGAGAGCTGCGAGCCATACCAATAGGCGTTCTTTTTGTGGCCGTAGAGCAGCACGCCCAGTTCGTCGATGCCGTCGGCGATCTCATGTTCGTCGAGGATGTGGATGTCCTTCTGCCGTTTGCCGGCCTGGCCGAACATCTCGTGCAGCGACAGCACAGCGTCGTTGCAGGGGTGATAGGCGTAGTGGCAGGTCGGCCGGTACACGGTCTTGCGGCCCTGCCGCAGCGTGAAGTAATCAGCGATCGAGATCGACTCGTTGTGCGTGACCAGGAAGCCGTATTGCGCCTGTGCGGTCGGCGTCCATGAGCGCACGCGCGTGTTGGCGCCCGGTTGCGTCATGTAAATCGCCGCCTGGCAGCCGGTCTTATGCCGGTAGCCATTCTTCGGTATCCACTTCTCATGCGTGCCCCAGCCGAGCTCGGACGGCTGCAGGCCCTCGGAGATGAAGCCTTCGACCGACCAGGTATTGACGAAGGCGTTCTGCGGTTTCGGGTTCTTGGCGCGCTGGGTGTCGCGCTCGGCGATGTGAATGCCCTTGACGCCGGCTTTCTTGGCGAGCCGGCCCCACTCCTCGCGGGTCTTCGGCTCCTTGAACTTGAGGCCGAGGTCGCCGGCCACATTGAGCAGCGCCTGCTTGACGAACCATGACACCATGCCGGGATTGGCGCCGCAGCAGCTGACCGCGGTGGGACCGCCCGGTTTTTTGCGGCGCGCGGCGAGCACCGTCTCGCGCAGCGCATAGTTCGAGCGCGCCTCTGGCCCGAGTTTGCTGTCGAAGTAGAAGCCGATCCAGGGCTCGACCACGGTGTCGATGTACAGCGCGCCGATCTGGCGGCAGAGTTCCATGATGTCGAGTGAGGAGGTGTCGACCGACACGTTGACGCAAAAGCCCTGGCCGCCGCCGGCGGTGAGCAGCGGGGTGAGCAGGTGGCGGTAGTTATCCTTGGTGACGGATTGATGGATGAAGCGGTTGCCGCGCTCGTCGAGCAGGCGGCGGTCCTTGTCCTCGGGATCGATGACGACGAAGCGGGACTTGTCGTAGCTGAAGTGACGCTCGATCAGCGGCAAAGTGCCTTTGCCGATCGAGCCGAAGCCGATCATGACGACGGGGCCCGTGATACGGGCATGAACAGGCCAATTGGTCATTTCTTAAATCCTCCAGCCACTTTGGGGTGATATCTGCCGCAGCGCGCAAACGGAAGGGTGACGCCGCGGTTTCAATCGCGGCGTCCACGAAAATTTGTCGGTTCTGCTAGGCGGCGCGGGCTCGGCGCGCTTGCTCGAGACGGCCGGTGGGCTGCACCAGGCCGCTGGCGCCGTCGAGCGCGCCGGGGACGAGTTCGATCGCGAGCAGGCGACGGCGCTCGAATGGGCCGGGTATCGAAATCCCGGCAGCCTTCTCGGTCGAAAAGCCGAAGCGGCTGTAGTAGGGCGCATCGCCGACCAGAATGACCGCGCCGTGGCCGAGCCGACGTGCGTCGCGCAGCGCGCGGCGCACAAGGGCGGCGCCGATGCCGCAGTTGCGGCAGTAGGATTCGACCGCCACTGGGCCGAGCAGCAAGGCCGCGCGGCCGCTGGCGCAAGCAACATCCCAGAGCCGGGCAGTGCCGATCACGTGCTTTCCATCGGTCGCGATCAGGCTAAATCCTTCGGCCGGTAGTCGGCCGTCGCGCAGACGCTGCGAGGTCTTGCGGGTGCGGGTGCCGCCGAAGGCTTCGTCGAGCAACGCCTCGCGCGCTTCGACGTCGCCCGGCCGTTCTTGACGCAAAGAGATCATCTCAGGTCCTTCCCTGTCCGACCGCGCGCGCAGGCGCGCGCTGACTGGACGCATTCAGTCCGGTGAGGGGGAAGGGGAGGCAGACGCTGCCCGCCTCCCGTCGATATCAGATGTGGTAGGTCTTCAGCGGCGAGAAGCCGTTGAAGGCCACCGACGAGTAGGTCGCCGTATAGGCGCCGGTGCCTTCGATCAGCACCTTGTCGCCGATCTCCAGGCTCACCGGCAGCGGATACGGCTGCTTCTCGTACATCACGTCGGCCGAGTCGCAAGTCGGGCCGGCCAGCACGCAGGGCGCCATGGGATCGGCGTCGCGCGCGGTGCGGATCGGGTAGCGGATCGACTCGTCCATGGTCTCGGCCAGGCCGCCGAACTTGCCGATGTCGAGGTAGACCCAACGCACATCGTCTTCCTCGCTCTTCTTGGAGACGAGGACGACCTCGGCTTCGATGGTTCCGGCGTTGCCGACCATGCCGCGGCCCGGCTCGATGATGGTCTCCGGGATGCGGTTGCCGAAGTGCTTGCGCAGCGCCTTGAAGATGGCGTTGCCGTAGGTCTTCACCGTCGGCACGTTCTTCAGGTACTTGGTCGGGAAGCCGCCGCCCAGGTTGACCATCGACAGGTTCATGCCGCGCTCGCCGCATTCCTTGAACACCGCCGCCGCCGAGGCGAGCGCACGGTCCCAGGCATGCTGGTTACGCTGCTGGGAGCCGACATGGAACGACACCCCATGCGGTTCCAGGCCCGCTTTAAGGGCGTGCTCGAGTACGTCCACGGCCATGGCCGGCTCGCAGCCAAACTTGCGCGACAGCGGCCATTCCGCCCCGACGCAGTCGGACAGGATGCGGCAGAACACCCGGGAGCCGGGCGCGGCGCGGGCGACCTTCTCCACCTCGGGCTTGCTGTCGACCGCATAGAGGCGGACGCCGAGCGCGAAGGCACGCGCGACGTCGCGCTCCTTCTTGATCGTGTTGCCGTAGGAGATGCGGTCGGGCGTGGCGCCGGCGGCGAGCACCATCTCGATCTCGGCGACCGAGGCGGTGTCGAAGCAGGAGCCGACCATGGCGAGCAGCGCCAGAACTTCCGGCGCCGGGTTGGCCTTCACCGCGTAGAACACACGGGTGTCGGGCAACGCCTTGGCGAAGGCGGTGTAGTTGTCTTTCACGACGTCGAGATCGACGACAAGGCAGGGCCCTTCGTCGGCCCGCTTGCGTAGAAACTCGCGGATGCGCTCAGTCATGGCGCTATTCCCCACGGCTAGGGGGCTTTGCAAAAAGCCCCTGATGTCGCGGCTTTTGAGCTGCATTGCCTGCGCGCGATGGGGACGCGCCGACAATTACACTCACTCGCCGCTCATGCTGCCTTGGATTGGAAAGGGGAGACCCCGTCCGCACGGCCGGCAAAGATGAACAAGCCTCTTCGGTGACCCGCGCCGGTGGTGGAGACCGGCAGAGACCAAGGAAGCCCGATCGTCGTTGCTTCAAGCCGCGTCCCCTGCTGAGAGCAGGGTTTGCCGGTTTCGCCTCCGGCTGTCGGTCAGATTTCTTGGAGAGCTTTTGGCTCCTCTCTCCAGGCGGCTGGCGGGCCTCTTGTCCCGCTACCTACCGACCGACACACGGCCACAGGCACGTGCGAATTTGGGCAGTGTTGAAATAAATAATTTTCTCGCGCGATGCAAGAGGTTTAGTTCACGCGAGGCAAAACTTCCTTAACTTTTTCCAAAGCGCGGGCCTGCGTCGGCGCGGTGCGCGATCAGCCGCGCGCCGTGAACGGCTCGATGCGGTGCGCGTTGCGAATGAATTGCACCATGATGGCGATGCCGCAGAGCACGAAGGCGCCGTCGAGGATCCTCTGCCCGATGTTGCCGAGGTCGAACAACGTGGCGAGCGCCCACGAGCCGGCGAAGGCGGCGCCAAACACCTCGGCGCCGATCAGGATGGCGGCGCTGATGACGGTGATGACGTTGAGCCAGACGATGCGGCGTTGAGCAGCCATGGCACTCTCCTGTTAGCGACCGCAATGTCCACGAATCCGCGTGTGAGATCAAGTCTATAGGAGGGCCTCTCGCATTTGATTTTGGTCATGGCCGTGACCGCTGGAAGCGGCGATGGATTGGCCATGTCGATCGCCAGCGCACTCAAGAATGCTCGCCAGTTCCTCGCCGCCCTGGTGGCGCTCGGCCTCGCCGCGGGCTTGGCCGCCCGGCTCGCCGGCCTCGGTGTCTGGTCGCCGATCCTCTGGACGGCGGTCACCGTGCCGGTGCTGCTGGCGCTGCTCATGGAGATCGTCACCAGCCTGCGCCGCGGCGACCTCGGCCTCGACATTGTTGCCGCGCTGTCGATGACCGGCGCGCTGGCGGTCGGGGAGACGCTCGCCGCCACTATCGTCGCCCTGATGTATGCCGGCGGCCAGTTCCTGGAGAGCTACGCCGAGCGGGCGGCCCGGCGCGAGATGACCTCTCTGCTGTCCCGGGTGCCGCGCACCGCTGTCCGCCACCGCGACGGACGGCTGGAGGAGGTCGCACTCGATCTCATCGTGCTTGGCGACCGGCTGCTGGTGCGGCGTGGCGACGTGGTGCCGGCCGACGGCACGGTCGCCGAAGGCGTGGCGGTGCTGGATCAGTCGGCGCTCACGGGCGAATCGCTGCCGGTGCAGTTGCGGCCCGGCGACGCCGTGCTGAGCGGCTCGACCAATGTTGGCGATGCCTTCGATCTCAAGGCCGCTCGGCCGGCCGCCCAGAGTACCTATGCCGGCGTCATTCGCCTGGTGGAGGCCGCCCAGCGCTCGCGCGCGCCGATGTCGCGGCTGGCCGACCGCTACGCCATTGTCTTTCTGGCGGTGACCGCCGCGCTGGCCGGCGCGGCCTGGCTGCTGACCGGCGACGCGGTGCGGGCTGTGGCCGTGCTGGTGGTGGCGACGCCCTGTCCGCTGATCCTGGCGGTGCCAGTGGCGCTCGTTGCCGGCCTGTCGCGCGCGGCCAAGCTCGGCATTCTGATCAAAGGCGGCAAGGCGATCGAAACGCTGGCGCAGGTGCGCTCGGTGGTCATCGACAAGACCGGCACGCTGACGCACGGCCAGGCCAAGATCGTCGCCATTCAGGCGGTCGAGGGTACCACGCCCGACGGACTGCTGCGCATCGCCGCCTCGCTCGACCAAGTCTCAAAGCACGTCGTCGCGCAGACCATCGTCGCCGAGGCACGCGGCAAGGGCATGGCGCTCGCGATCCCGACCGACGTGGTGGAGACACCCGGCGAGGGCGTAGCTGGCCGCGTCGACGGCCACCCGGTGCTGGTCGGCGGGCTGCATTACGTCGCCGGCATCATCGGCGACGCTCCCTCGTCGATGCTGCCGCGCGACCGGGCGCCGGGCGCCCTCGCGGTCGTTATCGCGGTCGACGGCAAGCTCGCCGGCCTGATGCTGCTGTCCGATGAGCTGCGTACCGGCACCGAAACGATGCTGCGTGAGTTGCGGGCGCTCGGCATCGACCGTATCGTGCTGGCGACCGGCGACCGCCACGAGGTCGCCGAAGCGGTCGCCGCCGGCCTGCCGATCGATTTGGTGCGCGCCGACCTCACTCCCGACCAGAAGATCCTGGTGGTGCTCGCCGAGCGCAAATACGGCCCGGTGATGATGATCGGCGACGGTGTCAACGACGCGCCGGCGCTGGCCGCCGCCGATATCGGGCTGGCGATGGGCGCCAAAGGAGCGGCGGCCTCGGCGGAGGCGGCCGACGTAGTGCTGCTGGTCGATCAACTCGACCGCGTGCTTCCCGCCATTAGAATCGCGCGGCGGTCGCGCTTCATCGCCCTGCAAAGCGTGATCGCCGGCATGGGGCTCTCTTTCCTCGCCATGATCGCGGCGGCGCTCGGCTATCTTCCGCCGGTCGAGGGGGCGCTGCTGCAGGAGGCGATCGACGTGGCGGTCATCTTCAACGCGTTGCGGGCGCTGCGTGGTTGAGGCCGCTCGCCGCTAGGCGAGAAAGCACTCGTCCCGACGTGTGCGCTGTCGGCGTTGCCGCCAGGCGGCAATTGCAGAAACGACTTCACCAGCGGGTTGATCAAGTCGGGGCGCGTCAGCGGCGCCATGTGCCCGCCCGTGACATTCGCATAGGTCCAGTGCGGACAGGCGCGGCGCAGCAGCGCCATAAGCGCACGCACCGGCAGGACGGTGTCCGGGTCGCTGGCGACCAGCGTCTCGTAGGGCAGCAGGCCGGCCCATTGCGCCACCGGCGTCGTTTCGTCCATCACCGCGTCCCACTCGGAATAGTTCGGCCTCATCGCCGCAGTGAAGGTGGCGCGCCGCTCCGGCGTCATGGCCTGCCAAGACCCCGGGCCGCCCCAATAGTCGGCAAAGCGCTCGGCTGCTATGGCCCATTCGCCGCGCGCGCCGAACGTTTTGACGCAATTACGCAAGGCCATGGCTTCGGCAAAGGCCTTCGCGCGGCCGGCCTGCTTGAGCAGATAGAACGGGTTGGCCTCCAGCAGTACCAGTTTGGCTATCCGGCCGGACAGCCGGAGCGCGACCTTCATGGCGACTGCCCCGCCGAAGGAATGGCCGACGAGACAGAGCGGCTCATTGCCCACCGGCAGCGCCGTTTCTACCAGACGCGCCTGGTCCTCGAGGGTCTGAGGCCGATCCATTGGCCACGGCGGCGTCCGCCCATAGCCGAACAGGTTCACGGCGCGGACATGGAAATCGGTCTTCAGGTCGTCGATCAGCTGGCGCCACTGACGGGCGCCCGACGCGCTCGAGTGCGCCAGCATGACCGACGGGCCGGACCCGGCCTCGAGAAAGTCTGCTGCGATCGTCTGAGGAGTGTTCATTGGCCGATCCGCTGCAACCTTTGAGCGGCTTTATTTGGCCGCGTGATCATGTCTGGCGAATGACCTGCGGCACCGGGCGGGGGAGGGAGGGGGACGGGCGCCGGCGCCGCGGGGTCGCGATCATCATGTCGGCTTGCGCCAGGGGACCAGCATCGACACACGCGCGCGATAGTTCCGGTACTCGTCGCCGAACATCGCGATCATGTCGCGCTCTTCGAGAGCGATGCCGATCAAGATGTAGGCCGTCGTCGCCCCCGAGAACAGCAAGTGCCCGACGGTCATCGTGGGCGCCGACCAGAATGCGATGACGAAGCCGAGATAGAGCGGGTGCCGCACGAGCTTGTAGAATAGCGGCGTTCGGAAGCGCGGCGCCGGCATCGTGCGGCCGGCGAGATTGTTTGCGACCTGGTGCAAGCCGAATAGCTCGAAGTGATTGATCAGGAACGTGCGGGTCAGCAAAATCAGGAAGCCGACGAACGACAGTCCGATCACCGCCATGGCGATCTGCGGATTGTAGATCTGCCACAGCACGGTCGGCATCGGGCGCCATTGCCAGCACAGCAGAGCCAGCACGAGACTGGAGATCAGCACATAAGTGCTGCGCTCGATCGATTTCGGCACATACTGTGTCCACCAGTCCTTAAACTGCCTGCGCGCCATCACGCTATGCTGAACGGCGAACAACGACAGCAGCAGGAGGTTGACCATGAGCGCCTCGGTCAGCGGCACGACCGTGCCGGTATCGATGGTCTTGGGCACCACCAAGCCTTCGACGAAGCCGATCGCGTAGAGGAAGCTGGCCAGGAAAATGGCGTAGGCCGGGAGCCCATAGACAAAGCCTATGACGCGGGCGAAAAAGTTCCCCGGTTGGGCTTGAGGCGAATGATGGTTGCCGCTTGGCGCATACGCGCCGTGTGTTTGCGTCATGGTGTCCTCCAACAGGTTTTACTCGCGGGGTTCGCGAAAATCGGACTGACCATGTCGACGTCGTCGATAGAAGACTTTGCCGGCAGCTTGATTTACCCTTGAGATTGCCTTGATTATTGGATCAGGTTGCCGCGACCGCGGGGGCGCTCGAAGTGCAATTTCTCTTTGACGATCAGGTACTTGATGTTGCCCGGCGCGAGCTTAAGCGCGGTCTAAGGGCAATTCGGGTCGAGCCGCAGGTCTTCGACCTGCTGGTCTATCTGGTGCAGAATCGCGATCGAGTCGTCAGCAAGGACGACATCATGGCATCGGTCTGGGGCGGCCGGATCGTGTCGGATTCGACTCTGGCCAGCCGCATCAACGCCGCGCGAACGGCAGTGGGCGACAGTGGGCGGAACCAGAATCTGATCCGCACCATCTCGCGCAAGGGCTTGCGCTTTGTCGGCACCGTGCACGCGCAAGGCGACGGCGCCGAACCGGTACGCGCGGGCGGGTCGCCCGGTGAAGCCTTCGATCAGTCGCTGATGGGCTTGCCGCTGCCGGACCGGCCCGTCATCGCCGTGCTTCCGTTCGTCAACATGAGCGGCGAGCCGGAGCAGGACTATTTCTCCGATGGCATCAGCGAAGACATTATCACCGGGCTGTCGAAGCTGCGCTGGTTCTTCGTGATCGCGCGCAACTCGTCGTTCATGTACAAGGGCAACGCCGTGCCGATGAAGCAGATCGCCGACGAACTCGGCGTCGGCTACATGGTCGAGGGCAGCGTGCGCAAGGATGGCGGGCGCGTGCGCATCACGGCACAGCTCAACGATGTCGCCTCAGGCAATACGCTGTGGGCGGAACGCTATGATCGCGATCTCGCCGACGTGTTCTCGGTGCAGGACGAGATCACCGACGCCATCGTCGCGGCCATCGAGCCGCGCCTGTACGCCGCAGAAAATTTCCGGTCCTGGCGCAAGCCGCCGGACAGCTTGGATGCCTGGGACTTGGTGATGCGCGCGCTGTCGCATTATTGGCGCGTGACCCGGCAGGACAATGTGGTCGCGCAGGCGCTGTTAGAAAAGGCGATCAGCATCGACGCCAATTATGGCCAGGCGCTTGGCGTGCTCGCTACCAGTCATACCTTCAGCACCCATATGGGCTGGGAGGACATGGCAACGGTGGGGCCGACCGCGGAGCGGGCGGCGCTGGCGGCAATCCGCGCCGACAGCGAGGACCCTTGGGCGCATCACGCGCTTGGTTATGTCTACTTGTTTGCGCGGCGCTTCGACGATTCGCTGGCCGAGTTCGAACTCGCGCTCCGGCTCAATCCGAACTTTGCGCTGGCCCTGGGCTATTACGGGGTGACGCTGGCTTACTGCGGTCGCTGGGAAGAGGGCGACCTGGCCGCGCGCCGTGCGCTGCGGCTGAGCCCGCGCGACCCATTTTCGGCGACTTATTGCGGCGTCGCAGCTTACGCTCAGTTTGTCGGACGCAATTACGACGAAGCCATACGTCTGTCGCGCGAAGCGATCCGCCAGCGCAGCGATTTCGTTGGCGGCCACCGGGTGCTCACAGCCGCCGCGGCCATGGCCGGCGAGGACGATGTCGCCGCGTCTGCGCTGCAGGAACTGCGCCGTGCGCAGCCGAATATTTCGCTGGCTTGGATCGCAAGTGAAATGCCGTTCAAGCTCGACTCCGATCGCGAGCGCTATTTGGAAGGATTCCGCCGCGCCGGCCTGGATTAGCTTTGGCCTCGGGCGGTGCGCCAGAGCCGCCAGGCCGCCAATTCATTGCCACCAATCAAGCTTCGATTCGGCCGGCTAAAGCTTGGCGTTTTTGTTTCCAGCCTCTAGATAGGCCGCATGACCCACCCGCAATCGCTCTCCGGCATGCAAAACCCGCTGCTTGCCGACTGGACCGGCCCGTTCGGCCTGCCGCCGCTGCCTGAGATCAAGCCGGAGCATTTCCGTCCGGCCTTCGACCGGGCGCTGGCGGCGCATCGCGCCGAGATCGACGCCATCGCTGCCGACAAGGCGGCGCCCAGCTTCGCCAACACCATCGAGGCGCTGGAGAAGAGCGGGCGCGCGCTCGACCGCGTCTCCAACGTCTTCTTCGTGCTGGCCGGCGCCGACACGTCCGACGCCATCGAGGCGATCGAGCGCGACGTGTCGCCGCTCTTGGCCCGCCACAGCAACGCGATGTACCTCGATCGCGCGCTCTATGCCCGCATTGCCGACCTCTACGCCCGGCGCGACAAACTCGGTCTCGATGCCGAGCAGTCCCGCTTACTCGATCGCTATCACACTCGCTTCGTGCGCGCGGGCGGCGCACTCGACCAACTGGCGCAGGATCGCCTGGCCGCCATCAACGAGCAGCTGGCGAGCTTGGGCACCCAGTTCGGGCAGAATGTGCTGGCGGACGAGAAGGCTTACGCGCTGCTACTCGAGGAAAGCGACCTCGCCGGGCTGCCCGGCTTTGCCCGCGCCGCGGCGCGGGCGGCGGCGCAAGAACGCGGTGAAGCGGGCAAATACGCCATCACGCTGGCGCGGTCGTCGTGCGAGAGCTTTTTGCAATTTTCATCGCGCCGCGACCTGCGCGAGAAAGTCTTCCAGGCCTGGATCAAGCGCGGCGAGAACGGCGGCGCGACCGACAACCGCGCGCTGATCGCCGAGATGGTGGGCTTGCGCGCCGAGCGCGCAAAGCTGCTGAGCTTTGCGACTTACGCCGACTACCGCCTCGACGATCAGATGGCCAAGACCCCGCAAGCGGCGCGCAAGCTGCTCGACGAGGTTTGGGGCCGCGCCCGCGCCAAGGCTACGGCCGAACGCGACGCGTTGCAGAAGATGATCACGGAGGAGGGCGGCAATTTCGCGCTGGCGCCATGGGATTGGCGTTACTACGCCGAGAAGCTGCGTAAAGCGCGTTACGATCTCGATGAAGCCGAGATCAAGCCGTACTTCCAGCTAGACAAGATGGTCGACGCCGCCTTCGAGACGGCCCACCGGCTGTTCGGCTTGAGCTTCACGCCCGTCAGCGCGCCGCTTTATCACCCCGATGCGCGCGCATGGGAGGTCAAGGACAAGAGCGGCGCCCACGTGGGCCTATTCATCGGCGACTATTTCGCGCGCGGCTCCAAGCACTCGGGCGCCTGGATGACCTCGCTGCGCGATCAGGAAAAGCTCCAAGGCGACATCCGTCCCGTCATCCTCAATGTCTGCAATTTCTCCAAGCCGGCGGACGGCGAACCGGCGCTGCTGTCGTTCGACGACGCGCGCACGCTATTCCATGAATTCGGCCACGCGCTGCATGGCCTGTTGTCGAACGTGACCTATCCGCTGCTCGCCGGCACGTCGGTGCCGAGCGATTTTGTCGAACTGCCGTCGCAGCTCTACGAGCACTGGCTGGAGGTGCCGGAGATCTTGCAGAAATATGCGCGTCACGCGGCGACCGGCGAGCCGATGCCGAAAGCGCTGCTCGACCGCCTGCTGGCGACGCGCACCTACGGACAAGGTTTCGCGACCGTCGAATACACCGCCTGCGCGCTGGTCGATCTCGACATCCACGCGCTGCCCGATGCTGCCAAGTTCGACGTGAGCAAGTTCGAAAAAGACGACCTCGATCGCATCCATATGCCGGCGGAGATCGTCATGCGTCACCGCCTGCCGCACTTCCAGCATCTATTCTCCGGCGGCGGCTACGCGGCCGGTTATTACTCCTACATGTGGTCGGAAGTACTCGACGCCGACGCCTTCGAAGCCTTCGAGGAAACCGGCAATGCCTTCGATCTCGAAACCGCGCAGCGCCTGCGCGATTTCATCTACGGCGCCGGCAATCTGCGCGATCCGGCGGAGGCCTACAAAGCGTTTCGCGGCCGGCTGCCGGCGGTCGACGCGTTGTTGAAGAAGCGCGGGCTTACCGACGCCGTGCCGGCATGAACCTGTACACAGCCGGACAGCGCCGCGGCGTCGTTGCCGCCCCGCATATGGCCGCGGTCGAGGATGGCCGCGCCATTCTCGCCGAAGGCGGCAACGCCATCGAGGCGATGCTGGCGATGGCGGCCTCGATCACCGCCGTCTACCCGCATATGAACCACATCGGGGGCGACGGCTTCTGGCTGATCCGCGAGCCCTCGGGCCGCGTGCGCGCCATCATGGGCGCGGGGCGCGCGGGATCACGCGCGACGCTGCAGCTTTACCGCGACGCCGGCCATCACGAGATCCCGGCGCGCGGCCCGCTCGCCGCGCTCACCGTGCCGGGCGCGATTGCTGCGTGGAAGCTGGCGGGTGAGGCGGCGAAAGCGCAAGGCGGCAAGCTGCCGCTCGATGTGCTGCTGGCGGGCGCGATCAAGCACGCGCGCGAGGGTTACACGGTGACGCGCAGCCAGGCGCGGCTGACTGTTGAGAAGTATGCCGAACTGGAAACCGCGCCGGGTTTCCTTCAAGCGTTTCTTATTGACGGCATACCGCCGGAGGCTGGCGCGCGGCTCAAGCAAAGCAAATTCGCCGACACACTCGACCAACTCAGCCAAGCCGGCCTCGACGATTTCTATCGCGGCGACGTTGGCCGCGAGATCGCCGTCGATCTGGAGCGCATCGGCAGCCCGGTGACGCGCGCCGATCTGGAAAAACTCCAAGCCGTCGTCGCCGAGCCGCTCAGCGTCCGCGTCCAGGCCGGCACGCTCTACAACACGCCGCCGTCGACGCAGGGGCTGGCTTCGCTCATTATTCTTGGGCTGTTCGACCGCTTGCGCGTTTCGCAGGCGGAGAGTTTCGAGCACATCCACAGTCTCGTCGAAGCGACCAAGCGCGCCTTCCGCGTACGCGACCGCGTCGTCACAGATCCCGACAAGATCACCGCTGATCTCAGCCAATTTCTGTCGCCGGCATTTCTCGACGCCGAAGCCGAGAAGATCGACGCCAAGAAAGCCGCGCGCTGGCCGGCGCCGCACGGCGAAGGCGACACCGTCTGGATGGGCGCGGCGGACTCGTCCGGTCTCGTCGTTTCCTACATCCAGTCGCTTTATTGGGAATTCGGCTCCGGCGTCGTGCTGCCCGCGACCGGTGTGCTGATGCAGAACCGCGGGTCGAGCTTTTCGCTCAACTCCAAGGCGCTCAACGCTTTGGCCCCTGGCCGCCGCCCGTTCCACACGCTCAATCCGGCGCTCGCCGCGCTCAAGGACGGCCGCGTCATCGCCTATGGCACCATGGGCGGCGACGGCCAGCCGCAGACGCAAGCCGCCATATTCACCCGCCATGTCATGTTCAGCCAGCCTCTCGATAAGGCGCTCGACGCGCCGCGCTGGCTCTTGGGCCGCACCTGGGGCTCCACGCAAACCAACCTGCGGCTGGAATCGCGCTTTGACGGCAATCTGGTCGACCGGCTGATGGCGGCCGGCCACGACGTTGCTGTGCTGGACGAAGCCTATTCCGACACCATGGGCCATGCTGGCGCCGTCATCCTGTATCCCGACGGGACGCTGGAAGGCGGCCACGACCGGCGTGCCGATGGCGGCGCGGCTGGCATATAGAATGCATGGACGTGCGGGACCATGCGGCGATAATCTGCCGCCGGTTTGAGAGAGGGGATGTCATGAAACTCGCCTGCCGTATCGCGCTGGTCGCGCTTAGCTTCGCGTTGTCGTCCGCCGCCTTGGCCCAAAGCTGGCCGGCTCAACCGATCCGCGCCTACATCCCGTTCGGCGCCGGCAGCGCGACCGACATCATCCCGCGCACGGTGTTCGACACGATGTCCAAGGAACTCGGCCAGACAATTACGGTCGAGAACAAAGGCGGCGCTGGCAGCACGATCGGCATCGGCGAGGTCGTGCGCGCCAAGCCGGACGGCTACACCATTCTGGCCAATTCGTCGGCACAGACCATTGCGCCGTGGATCGTGCCGAACTTCCCCTATGACGTGGCCAAGGATCTCTCCGGCGTGCTGATGATCGGCCAGAACGCCAATGTCCTGCTCGTCGTGCCATCGAAGGGCTGGAAGACGGCGCAAGATCTCGTCGCGGCGGCCAAGGCGAAACCCGGCACCATCAACTACGGCTCGGCCGGCGTCGGCACCGCGACACATATCAGCGCCGCGCGCTTCAGTCTCGCCGCCGGCATCCAGACGACGCATGTGCCGTACAAAGGCGGCGCCGAGGCGCTGACCGACCTGCTTGGCGGCCGCATCGACTTCCTGTTCACGCCGATCTCGACCGCGCTGCCGTTGATCCGCGACGGCCGCGTCGTGCCGCTGCTGGTGTCGACGGCGACGCGCGCCTCCGACCTGCCGAACGTGCCGACGCCACGCGACCTTGGCTTCGTCAACGCCGAGACCATCGTCTGGTATGCGGTGTTCATGCCGGCCAAGACGCCGCGCGACATCGTCGAAAAATTCCACGCCGTCGGCATGAAGGTGCTGGCGACGCCGGAGATGAAGGCGAAGATGAAGAAGCTCGCTGTCGATCCGATGCCGATGACGACGGCCGAGATGGACAAATTCGTCGCCAGCGAGCTTGCCAACAACGGCAAGTTGATCAAGGCCGCCGGCATCGCGCCGAAATAGACAACGGCAGTTTGGCAGGCGGCCACGATCCGCGCGCCGACGGCGTCGCCGCGGGCGCATGGACCGTCCGCCCCCTTAAGGCTGTGGAGGGCGTTCTATGCCGCCCGGAAGAAACCCGGGCTGCTGCGGCACAGGCAGGGCAGGAATCGTCCGGTTCATTTCGGCCCCGCGTGTCGACTCCTGCATCGTGTTGGTCGGCGGCGGTGACGGCTTGATTCTCGGCATCAGCGATGCGCCGCCATAAAGCAGGCCAATGGCCACCAGCCAGCTGCCGAGAATGCGCCCGAAGATCGGAAACCAGCGGCGCCGGAATGCCTGCAGCGTCAGCGATACTGCGGCAGCGATCCAGCATGCGGCCAGCACGGGCGTCCATGTGAAAGCCGGGTCGTGCAGGCTGGGATCGGTCAGCATGATCGCAAGTGACAGCATGGCGCCCGCGACGACCGCGGCCACCGGCAGCAGCCATGGCAACAGCCGCGCGCCGGGCACGAGTGCGAGGCCGATCGCGAGATATGCGATCGGACCGGTCAGGAAAAGGTGTGTCGGGCCCTCCGGCACATTGTAGAGGACCCAGAGCAGCCAATCCTGCCCCACAAAGCCGGCGACGATGCCAAGGCCGAACAGCAAAAGCACCGCGCCGGAGATGCGCGCGCTGACAAGACCGCAGGCGGCGCCGAGGCCGATCTGTGCCAGCAGCCGCTCGGGTGCGAATACGTCGCTTAAAATCCATCGGGCGAATGGGTTCTCTCTCGCCAGCAGCACGATGGCGGCGATGCCCAGCAGTCCGAGCGCGATCAAGGCCGGGCCGCTCCACTTTTGCGCCGTGGCGAAGACGCGGGCGCGCGCGTCAGGCGGCGAGGAGTGCGGGGACAAGGAAATAGATTCCACCGACGCCGATCAGCGCGCCGAGCGCGCGCGCAAGGCGGCCGCCGACCGGCTTGTTGAGGCTTAGCCCGATACCGATACCGAACAGATGGATCATGCCGGTCGCGAGCACAAAACCAATGGCGTAATCGGCCGGGTCGGTCGACAGCGGCAGTTCGGCGCCATGAGCATAGCCGTGGCAAAGCGCGAAGTAGGCGATCAGGATCAGCGCAATCCATTCCGCTGGGTGCCAAGCGAGCGCTATCGCAAGACCGAGCGCCATGATCGAAAGCGCGATGCCGATTTCAACCGCGGGAAACGGCAGCCCTGCCATCCCAGCGATGCCGCCGATCACCATGACCAGCGGAAAGGTGACCGGCAGCGTCCACACCTGCCGCCCTCCCATCTGGGCGCCCCATAGGCCGACCGCGAACATGGCCAGGAAATGATCCGGTCCGGTCAGCGGATGCTCAAAGCCACTGCCGAAACCGCCCTGCGCGCCCTGAATGATATGAGCGGCGGCGGACTCCGGCAGCAGATAACAGCAAAAGCCGGCAACGATAGACACCTCAGCCGCCACGTATCGCCCGGCTTTTTGCACGCATTGCATTGCCGCTTCTGCTCCTGGCAGCCAGCCGCCCGTCGATTTGCCGTTAGGTCATAATTCAATAAATCTTTGCTGTCATGGATGGAAAATAAGGCTTTGGTATAGCGAAATAACGCTCTGACCTCGGGTGCCACCTTTACGCCGCACTCCATGATATTGTGCGCCGCATGATCGCATTCTTCCGTATTCTGCTGCTGGCGCTGGCGAGCATCGCTTTTGTCGCGCCAGCGCGCGCGCATCCGCATGTCTGGGTGACCATGCACACCGAACTGGTCTATGCGCCCGATGGCAGCATTACCGGCGTACGCCACCACTGGGCGTTCGACGACATGTTCTCCGCCTTCGCCACGCAAGGACTGGAGACCAAGGAGAAAGGCAAGTTCACCCGCGAGGAACTCGCCCCGCTCGCCAAGGTCAATGTCGAGTCGCTGAAGGAATACGACTACTTCACCTACGCCACTGCCGACGGCAAAAAGGTCCCGCTGACCGATCCGGCGCCCGGCTACTGGCTCGACTTCAACGATTCCATCCTGACGCTCAATTTTACGCTGCCGTTCAAGACGCCGATCAAGGCGAAGGAGCTGAAGGTCGAGATCTACGACCCGACCATCTTCGTCGATTTCGAATGGGCCAAGAAGGAGCCGGTGCACCTGATCGGCGCGCCGCACTGCAAGGCCGACGTGGTCATGCCGCGCGAAATGACCTATGCCGAAGGCAAGGCGCTGAGCATGATTCCGGCCGACCAGACCAACACGACGATGGCCTGGGGCGCGATGTTCGCCAACAAAATTCTGGTTCACTGTCCGTAAGACATCAACCGCGCGGGGCGGCGTGAGGGATTGCAAGAATGATACCCGACCGTCGTTTTACGCTCGCGCATTGTGCGCTCGTCGCACTTAGCGTGGTGCTCCTGCTCGGTGTCGCCGACGTCGCGCTGGCGCAACCCTTCGGCATGACTCGAGGCTCCGCGCCATCCCCGTTTGGCGGTTTTGGCCCCTTCAGCGACTTCACCGGCTGGATGTTTGCAAAACAGGCTGAATTCTACCGCATGCTGTCGGGAGCGATCCGCGCCGCCAAGGCGGACGGCACGGCGGCCTGGGGCCTGATGGGCATTTCGTTCGCCTACGGCATTTTCCACGCCGCGGGGCCCGGTCACGGCAAGGCGGTGATCTCGTCTTATCTGGTGGCCAATGACGAGACCTGGCGGCGCGGCATCGCGTTGTCGTTTGCTTCCGCCGTGCTGCAATCCTTCACGGCGATCGCCATCGTCGGCATCGCCGCGGTGCTGCTCGGCGCCACCGCCCATGTGATGGGCAACGCGGTGCGCGCGATCGAGATGGTCAGCTACGCACTGATTATTTTGATCGGCCTAAGACTGTTATGGGTGAAGGGCCGCGCCTTTTGGCACCTGCTGCGCCCGCGCGCGCATGATCATCACGACCATGCGCACGATCATCATCATCACGAGCACAGTCACGGTCACGGTCATTCGCACGGCCACGATCATGCGCACGATCATGACCATGACGACGAAGCGCACGCCTGGGGCCATGCCCACGCTCCGGAACCGAGCGAATTGAAAGGTCCGCACTGGCTGCGGCGCGGCCTGTCGGCGATCGTCGCGGTCGGCTTGCGGCCCTGCTCGGGCGCCATCATCGTGCTGGTCTTCGCGCTGGCGCAGGGGCTGTTCTGGATCGGTGTCGCCTCGACCTTCGTGATGGGGCTCGGCACCGCGATCACGGTCGCCGTCGTTGCTACCATCGCTGTCGGCGCGCGCGGCTTCGCCGGGCGGCTGGCCAAGGGCAAGCCGGGCGCCGGCATGCTGGTGCTGCGTGGCATGGAGACCGCGGCCGCGCTACTTATCATCGTCTTCGGCGTGGCGCTGCTCACCGGCTACATGGTGAGCGAGCGGATGGTGGGGGTCTAGCGCATGATCCCGAAAAGTGGGGACCGGTTTTCGGATAAGATCATGCGCAAGGAAATTATTTAAAGTCGTCCGGAAGCAGCTCAATCGGCTGCCCGTGCGGGGTGCGGTCGCAGGCGTGGTCCCAGGCGTCGCGGGTGCGATGCAAGGTCTCTTGCGTCGTTACGCCTTTTTCCGCCACCAGCCTCTCCAGCGCCGCCAACCAGTGTGAATAGTAAGTCTCGCCGGTGTCGGGATCGCCGGAGGCCTGCGCGCGCTTGATCTCGGCGGCGAGCGCAGTGGCCCATTCTGGCCAAGTGAACAGCCCGCGCTCGTGCAGCGCCAGCGTCATGGCAAAGGCCTGCACCTCCCACGGCTCGCGGAACACCGGCCCGTCGGCATCGCGCGGGATGCCTGGCACTTCCTGCGTGGCGCGGCGGGCAGCGGTGGAGTCCAAGGTCATGACGTCCGCTTCTCTAATCGGCCGTTTGGGGTCAAGCGCTTTTCAGGCTATCCACCATTGCAGTGTCGATGTCGCTCGCGGGCTCGTGCTTCTCTTCGGACTCGGCACCAGGGCCCTTCCATCATGGGATTCGAAGACGAGGCGGAACAATCTTTTGGTCGACCTTGCCGTCAAGACCAACGGCGGGTTCAAGCGGACATACGAACTCACCTCATCCATCGTCCCGCAAGGGACATCTTTCCACCGCTCGGTGGATCTCGAGTTATTCTCCTATCGTATTTGATCCTGTGCGGTTTTCATGCCGCTGCGACCTCCCGGGTCCAGCGGAACTCAGTGCCGTCAACCCATATGCGGTGCATGATGACGGCCAAACGGCGCGCCAGGGCGACGATGGCCTTCTTCATCCCGCGATGCCTGGCGATCTTCATCGCCCAGGCTTTGAGCCACGACCATTTCTGTGGAACGCATCAGCATGACTCTGGGCCGCTTCGTAGAGCATGACCCGCATCATCTCGTCCCCGCAGCGTTGATATTCGCCAGCTCGCAATCGACCTCGCCCGATTGATGCGTGGACAGCGTCAGTCCAAATACCGCGCCGACTGACTTGGAGTTACGAAAGCGCGCCGGCACGTCGACGGTGGCACGATAGGTCAGCGCCACCACGGGACCGACACCGGGCACCGTCATCAGGCGCCGGCACACCTCATCGTCTCGGACGATGGCCAGCAAGCGGCGGTGCAGGATGCCGAGCTGTTCGCGAAGCACCCGCCGGACAACGAGCAGCGGTTCGACCAGCGCGGCCAGGTCGGGCAGGTTCTCGACCAGTTCCTTGATGCGCGCCTCGAACTTTACCGTCCTGACCATACCCACCTTGAGGCCAAAGTTGCGTAAGGTGCCGCGCAGGTCGTTGTCGATAGCGATAGCCTTCGACTGCAGCAGCTTGCGGTGGGTCAGCAGCATCCGCAGCTTTCTGGCTGCGCAGCGTTTTCACATGCACCGGGCGATAAAGTCCGGCCCGCATCATCTGCGCGATGCCGCGCGCGTCGTTGCGGTCGGTCTTGTTGATCTGCGCCTTCAACACCGCCCGCATGTGCCGCGTCTCGACACAGATCACCGGCAAGCCGGCCTCGGCGAGCCCACTGAACAGCCATTGCGACAGTGGCCCGGCTTCCAGCCCAATCCGCTTGAAGCGGTAGGCGGGACTTCGCGAGAACCTGCAGCAGAGCGTCAGGCTCGCTCGCCACCTTCACTTCCCGCACGATCCTGCCCGTGTCATCCACAATGCAGACGCTCGTCTCCTTGACCGATACGTCCAATCCGGCAAAATGGTCCATGGCTCACGCTTCTCCTTCTGATGCTTGAGGCCGTCACACACGGACCTCGTTTCACCATCAGCCTGAAGCGCAGCACCCAAAATCTTCAGCTATCCACAAGGCGCCGGCCGATTACCCCATCTTTTGTCCGTTCGTCCCCGCGAAAGCGGGGACCCAGAGCAGCAAATCCCTGGCGGCGATCGTAGCTCTGGAGTCCCGCTTGCGCGGGAATGAACGGAGTTTGGATCGGCCCATCACGCCATGCATTAGGCAGGCTCCAAATACGATTCCCACGCGTCGACCGAAACCGTCGACGCCGGGTCGCCATCCGGCCCCCACAGTTCGTGGCCGTCAAACCGCACAGTGTAGAGCCACTGCGGATTTTCGCCGGCGCCTTGCGCGTTGCTGTCCGGGAAAACATGAAAGCCGATGACTCGCTCGATCGTGCCGATATGTCCGCGCACATAACGTGGCAACCTGGTGTGGGTGGGCGGATTGATGTTTTTCGCGCGTACGCGGTCGCCCGGCTTGAACGCGGCTTGCGTGTTGGTTTCGCGTTCGGTCGGCCCGCCGCGATGCAGTACCTTCAGCACGTCATCGGGCGAGAGCACGTGCTTAACCGGCTTGGCCGCATGCAGCGAATGACCGACGGCGATCTCGTCGTCGCTGACGAGTTCGCGCTCCTTCAACATGGTCTCCAGCGCCGCGAACCATATCTGGTAGTAGCTCATCGACAGATATTCGCCGGGATCGCGGTTCTCGCGCGCAAAACGTGACATGTCGATGTTCCACTGGCCCGGCATGGCCATGGCGAGCGTCAGCGCGAAGGCGCGCTTCTCCCAGTCGGCATGGAACACCGGCTCGTTCGGCTCGGGTTGCACGGGGCCGAAGCCCTGCACGCCGCCCATGTCCTGCGCGCCGTTCATGCGTCCCCCGTCATTCCGGGGCGCGCCGAAGGCGCGAACCCGGATTCCAGAAGCGTACTCTGTATTTGTATCTGGATTCCGGATCGCCTCGCTGCGCTCGGCGTCTGGAATGACAAAGGAAAAATCATGTCGCGCCTCCCGGTTGCTTCGGGAGCCCGGTGCCAATCATGGAATCGCGCGTGACCAGGTCGGCGAGCTTGTCCTCGCTCCAGCCTTCGGTGCCGGCCGGCCGCATCGGGATCACCAGATAGCGGATCTCGGCGGTCGAATCCCACACGCGGATCTCGGTGCCCTTCGGCAACGTGACGCCGAAATCGGCAAGCACGCCGCGCGGATCGCTGACCGCGCGCGAGCGGTAGGGCGCCGACTTGTACCAGACCGGCGGCAAGCCGAGCACCGGCCAGGGGTAACAGGAGCACAGCGTGCAGACGACCATGTTGTGCCGCGTCGGCGTGTTCTCCAAGGCGACGATGTGCTCGCCCTGGCGCCCGGCATAGCCGAGTTCGGCGATTGCCGTGGTCGCGTCCTTGAACAGCCGCGCACGATAGGCCGGATCGGCCCAGGCCTTGGCCACCACTTGGGCGCCGTTGCGCGGCCCGACTTTCTTCTCGTAGGTCTCGATCAAGAGATCGAGCGCGGCCGGATCGACATAGCCCTTTTCGGTGAGCACGGTTTCCAGCGCGCGCACGCGCAATTGGGTTTCCGAGAGTTCGGAATGGTCGTGGTCGTGATGGTGCTCGGACATGGTCCTACTATAAGCAAAACACCCGCCGGTGTGCCATCATCCGCGCCATGACTTTTGCTCCCTTGACCGCGCTCGCCGACCGCATCGACCGCCTGAATACGGCGGTGGGGCGCGCGGTGACGTGGCTGGCGCTGGCCGTCGTGCTGCTGGAATTCGCGCTGGTGGTGGCGCGCTATCTGTTCGCGCTGGGCTCGATCTGGGCGACCGAAGCGGTGATCTACGCCCATGCCACGCTGTTCATGCTGGCGGCGGCCTGGACGCTACGCGCCGGCGGCCATGTGCGGGTCGACGTGTTCTATGCCGAGGCTTCGCCGCGCGCCAAGGCCATTATCGATCTCGTCGGCTCGTTGCTTTTGCTGTTGCCATTCGCCGCCGTGCTGATCTGGCTGAGCGTGCCCTATGCGGCACGCTCGTGGGCGATCCTCGAGCGCTCGCAGGAGACGAGCGGCCTGCCGCTGGTGTTTGTGCTCAAGACACTGATCCCGTTGTTTGCCGCGTTGATGGCGCTGCAGGGCATGGCGCAGGCGATCCGCGCGCTGGCCGCGCTGTCGAGGCCGCGCTGATGCCGTTCGCCGAAGTCCTCGCCATCCTCATGGTCGCCGCGGTCATCGCCGCGCTGATGATCGGCTATCCGGTGGCGCTGACGCTCGCCGGCGTGTCGCTCGCCTTCGCCGTCATCGGCCATACGTTCGGCGCGATGGATTTGCTGATCCTCGGCGCGCTGCCGCAGCGCATCTTCGGCGTGATGACCAATGAAACGCTGCTGGCAATCCCGATGTTCATCTTCATGGGCGTCATGCTCGAGCGTTCGCGCGTGGCCGAGGAGTTGCTGGAAACCATGGGCCGGCTGTTCGGCACGCTGCGCGGCGGGCTCGGCATCTCGGTGATCGTGGTCGGCACGCTGCTCGCCGCGGCGAAGGGCGTCGTCGGCGCCACCACGGTAACCATGGGCCTGATCGCGCTGCCGGCGATGCTGCGCTTCGGCTACGACCCGCGGCTTGCCGCCGGCACCGTCGCCGCCACCGCGACGCTGGCGCAGATATTCCCGCCCGCCACTGTGCTGGTGCTGCTCGGCGACCAACTCGGCAACTCGTACCAGGCGGCGCAGCTGGCGCAAGGAAACTTCGCGCCGCGTTCCGTCACCGTCAGTGATCTGTTCGCCGGCGCGCTGCTGCCCGGCTTCGCGCTGGTCGCGCTCTATCTCATCTACGTGATCGCGGTCGCGCTGCTGCGCCCGCAAGCCGCGCCCGCGCTCCCGCCCGATCCGAATGCGCCGCGCGGTCTTGCTCTCGCGCGCCGGCTCGCCGCGGTGCTGGTCGCGCCGATCGTTCTGATCCTGGCGGTGCTCGGCTCGATCCTTGGCGGCGTGGCGACGCCGACCGAAGCCGCCTCGATCGGCGCTGTCGGTGCCATCCTGCTCGCCATGCGCAAGGCCGGCTTGCATGGGCTGATGATGCCGGTGGTGGAGAAGACCACACAGATCACCGCCATGATCTTTCTCATCTTGATCGGCGCCACGATGTTCAGCCTGGTGTTCCGCGCGCTCGGCGGCGACGTCATGGTCGAGCGCGCGCTCACCGATCTGCCGGGCGGCGTCAACGGCGCGCTGCTCGCGGTGATGCTGGCGATGTTCCTGCTCGGCTTCGTGATGGACGCCTTCGAGATCATCTTCGTGGTGGTGCCGATCGTCGCGCCAGCGCTGTTGAAGATGCCCGGCGTCGACCCGGTCTGGCTCGGCATCATGATGGCAGTGAATTTGCAGACGTCCTACATGCATCCGCCGCTTGGGCCGACGCTGTTCTTCCTGCGTGGCGTGGCGCCGCCCGAGATCACCACGCGGCATATCTATGTCGGCATTATTCCCTTCGTGCTGATCCAGATTTTTGCGCTGGTAGTACTGTGGTCCGTCCCCGGGCTTGCGACGCTGCTGCCGCATGCGCTTTATGGACGATGAGGCCCGCGTCAGCCTGGCGCCGGCCAGAAACGCTCGATGGCGACCCAGAGCCAGACCGCCCCCGCGAGCACGATCGACAGCAAAATGGCGGCGGAGCCCATGTCCTTGACGCGTTTGACCACCAGATCATGGTCGAGCGTGACGCGGTCGCTCAGTTTTTCGATTGCGGTGTTGAGCAATTCGACAATGAGGATGAAGACCAGCGTGCCGATCAGCGCCAGGCGCCTGCCAGCGTCTGCGGTCAGGAAAAAGGCGAGCGGTATTCCGATCGCCAGCGCCGCCAGCTCCTCGCGGAACGCCTGCTCCGATCGCGTCGCGGCGACGAGGCCGTGCCAGCTATTGATGGTCGCCTGCCAAAGCCGTTTCACGCCATCCGTCCGAATCGCGAGCCCACTCGGCGCAAGCTACGCGGGCGCATTTGGCCCGTCTATTCCACACCGTGGCGCGGGTTGTGTATAAGGGCCCTGCATGAAAGCCGCCGAGATGTTCAGCCTGCAAGGCCGCGTGGCGCTGGTGACCGGCGCCTCGAGCGGGCTCGGCACGCAATTCGTCAAGGCGCTCGCCGATAACGGCGCGGCGGTCGCACTGGTGGCGCGTCGGGCCGAGCGGCTCAAGGCGTTGAAAGACGACATCGAAGGCACGGGCGGCAAAGCCGTCGCCATCGAGGCCGACGTCACCGACCGCGCCGCCATGACGCGCGCCTTTGACGAAGCCGAAAAGATGTTCGGCACCGTTACCATTCTGGTCAACAATGCCGGCATCGCGCAATCGTCCCGCCGCGCGATCGAGGTGACGGCGGAGGAGTGGCGCAAAGTGCTGAGCGTCGACCTCGATGCCGTGTTCTACAACGCGCAGGAGGCCGCGCGCCGCATGCTGGCGGCTAACAAAAAGGGCGCCATCGTCAACATCGCCTCGGTGCTCGGCTTCGGCGTGTCGAAAGGCGTCGCGGCTTACGCCGTGGCCAAGGCCGCCGTGGTGCAGGTCACCAAGGCGTTGGCCGTGGAGCTCGCGTTCAAGGGCGTGCGCGTGAATGCCATCGCGCCCGGCTGGTTCGTCACCGAGATCAACGACAAATATCTCACCGGCGAAGCGGGCGATGCCTTGAAGCGCGCGATCCCGATGGGCCGCTTCGGCAAGGACGGCGATCTCGACGGCGCGCTGCTGCTGCTCGCCTCCGACGCCGGCAGCTACATCACCGGCGCGACCGTTGTGGTCGATGGCGGGCAGGTGGTGATGATTTCAGGGTAAGGAAACAAAAATGGACTTCACGCTCTCTCCCGAAATCGAATCCATCCGCCTGCGCGTGCGCGACTTCATCGCCGAACACGTGCTGCCGCTCGAAGCCGATCCGGAGAATTTCGCCGACCACGAGAACATACCGCATGAGCGGCTGGCGCCGGTGCGCGAGAAAGCCAAGAAAGCCGGCCTGTGGGCGCCGCAGTCGCCCAAGGAATACGGCGGCATGGGTCTGCCGGTTGGCGCCTGGCCGGCGATCTACGAAGAGGCGGCGCGCTCGATCTTCGGTCCGCTCGCGATCCATTGCATGGCGCCGGACGACGGCAACATGAACCTGCTCGCCAAGGTCGGCACGCCGGCGCAGAAGGACAAGTGGCTCAAGCCGATCGTCGACGGCAAGGTGCGCTCGTCCTTCGTGATGACCGAACCGCATCCGGGCTCGGGCTCCGATCCCGCGATGATGCTCACCCGCGCCGAGAAGCGGAACGACCGTTACATCATCCGCGGGCGCAAATGGTTCATCACCGGCGCCGACGGCGCCGCGCATTACATCCTGATCGCGCGCACCGGCGAGGATATCCGGCGCGGGCTCACCACGTTCCTCTTTCACAAGGACCAGCCCGGCTGGCGCATCGTCCGGCGCATCCCGATCATGGGGCCGGAGGAGCACGGCGGCCACTGCGAGCTCGAATTCGATGGCCTCGAAGTGCCGATGGAGAACGTCCTGATGAACGAGGGCGACGGGCTGCGCGCGACGCAGATCCGCCTCGGCCCGGCGCGGCTCACCCATTGCATGCGCTGGCTCGGCTTCGCCAAACGCTGCATGGAGATCGCCCAGGAATACGTCGGCCGCCGCGAGGGCTTCGGCATCAAGCTCGCCGACCGCGAGAGCGTGCAGATCAAGCTCGGCGACGTCGCGCACCAGATCCAGATCGGCCGTCTGCTCACCATGCACGCGGCCTGGAAGCTCGATCAGGGCGACCGCGCGCGCAAGGAAGTCTCCATGGCCAAGGTGCAGGTCGCCGACGCGCTGCATCTCGCCGCCGATGTCGCGATCCAGCTGCAGGGCGCGCGCGGCTATTCCAAGGATACGGTCGTGGAATGGATCTACCGCTATGGCCGCTCGGCGCGCCTCGTCGACGGCGCCTCCGAGGTACACAAGATGGTGCTCGCCCGCTTCATGCGCGAAGAGGGGCGCGACTTCTGGAAGTGGGGGTAGGGCGCAGCCTCTCCGCCGTCATTGCCGGGCTTGACCCGGCAATCTATGAGGCGGTTCGGCAAAGGCGGCTTTTACGTAAGATGTTCAATGGCGGCGCATCGTCATGGATGCCCGGGTCAAGCCCGGGCATGACACCTGACAATGTCATCCCTGTGCCACCGCGATCTCCAGTGGGAAGTCGTCGCAGATCTCGTGGCCGGTCTCGGTGACGATATAAGTGTGGCCGAGGAAAATGCCGAACAGGCCGTCCGGCGTGATCGGATTGGGTTCCGCCATGATCACCATGCCGGGCTTGAGCGCTTCCTCGAACTTCTCGGCGGAGACGTGCTCGGCGACGACGTGCGGCTTGTCGGTGACGAGATCGATGCCGTGCGTCTGCGTCGGCCGCGATTGGTAGCCTTTGTCGCGGAAGAATTTGCTCGCGGTGCGCATGGCTTCGACCGGCTTGCCCGGCGCGATCTCGGCGACGATGCGCCGATAGCCGGGCAACGTGATGTCGTTCCAGAAGTTTTTCACCATGTCGGTGGGATCGCCAACGCAGATGGGTGAGCCGATCTGCGCCGTGTAGCCGCGATAGCCGGCGGCGAGCTCCATATTGATGATGTCGCCCTTTTGCAGCACGCGGCCCGACGGGCGCGGGTTGCCGAAAATCATCGACGGGTTCGCCATCGGCGTCGAGCCGATGATCAGAAAGTCGATATCGCCGCCGCCATCCATGATGGCCGCGCCCGCCGCCGCGCGCAGCTCATACTCTTTCACGCCGGGACGCGCGCGCGCGACCATCGCCTCCATGGCTTTCTGGCACAGCACGCCCGCCTTGCGGACGCAGTCGAGTTCCTCGGCGCTGTGGACCGACAGCAACTCGTGCAGAAAACCCTTGGTGAAGACCAGTTCCGCGTCCGGCATATTTTCGCGCAGTACGTTGTACTGGTTCACCGGCAGATAGTCCGAGTGCCGCGGGTCGATCTCCATGAGGCCGATACGGCCGCGCTCGAGTTTCAGTTCACGCAGGCGCTCGACCATGATGTCGGCATAGCGGCCGTTGCGGCTGTGGCGAACGTCCTTGACCGCGACCTCCACCAGCCGGCGCACGGCTTCGGCATGCGTGCCGCCCATCGAATAAATCAACGTGGGGTCGCCTTCGAGCGGAACCAGCACGTAGCTCGACAGCGCGTGCCATTCCCAATGGCCGGTCAGCCACAACATGCCGCCGCCGAAGCTCCAGTGACTCGGCCCGCCGGGGACGATCACCGCGTCGAGCTTGTGCTCGCCCATCTTGTTGCGCAGCGCGCGGTAGCGGCGCTCGTATTCGGCCTTGGAGAACTGCTCCCACACCGCGTCGCGGTAATAAGGCGTGTCGCGCATATTGGCGAAGGGCAGCGATTGGTCGAGCTTGGTGTGCACGACCTCCCATGGCTGCGGGCCGATGCGGGGCGGTATGATGGTCATGATGGGATTCTCAACGTTGATGCTTGGGGCAAACGGCACAAAAAACTGCCGGGCCGTTCAAAGGACCAGCCCGGCGATATAGCTCCGAGTTAGTCGACCGCTTTGATGTTGGCTTTCTTGGCGAGATCGACCGTTGCGTCGAAATCTTCTTTGAAGAATTTCGCGAATTCCGCGGAGCTGATCTGCGCCGGCTCGACGCCGAGCTTGGCGAGTTTCTCCTGCACCGCGGGCATTTTCAGCGCTTGTTCGGTTACGTCGTGAAATTTCTGCACGACGGCGGCCGGGGTCTTGGCCGGCGCCGAGATGCCGTTCCAGAAACGGAACACGGCGCCCGGATAGCCGGCTTCGACGACCGAGGGGACGTTCGGCAACAGCGGCACGCGCTTTGGCGCGCTCACCGCCAGGATGGTGAGCTTGTCGCTATGTAGCGCGGTGGCCGCCGCCGCCAATGGGATGAAATAGAAATCGATATTGCCGTTCATCACTTGCACCAGGCCGCCTTCCTTGAACGGTACATGGCGGACGTCGATATTGGCGGCGAGACGGAACCGCTCGGCCGCCATGTGCGAGGAAGAGCCGATGCCGGCGGACGCAAATGTCAGCATGCCGGGCTTCGCCTTGGCGGCGTTGACGAGATCGGCCACCGTCTTGAAGCCGCTCTTGACCGACGCAACCAGAATGTTCGGCGAGGTGCCGAGCAAGACCACCGACGCAAAATCTTTGACCGGATCATACGGCAGCTTGCTGTGCAGCACGCTTTCGGTCGCCATCGACGACGAACTGGTCACCAGCGTGTAGCCATCCGGCTCGGACCGGGCCACGGAACCGAAACCGACGGCTCCACCGGCGCCGGGCTTTAAGTCGATGATCACCGGCTGGCCGATCAGTTGCGATACCTGATCCATCACCACGCGCGTAACCGTGTCCGAGGCGCTGCCGGCCGGATACGGGCTGATCACGTGGATGGGTCTATTCGGATATTGCTGCGCATTCGCCGACGCGACGGCGGCGATCAGGATTGCGCCCGCGAGCAGCGGCCTGAAGATCTTCGTCATGTTTCGATCTCGGTCATTTCGACTTGGCCGAACAGGATTTGCGAGAGAGGTCGCGGCCCGGCCAAGCTGGTGGCGTTAAAGTGCAAGCGTCATTGCATAAGCCATTCGCGCTGGCAACGACCGCGCTACCCCGATACCGCTGCTAGTTCCGATAGCCTGGGTCGATGTTGTCGAGCAGGCGCAAATAAGCCGGCCAATCGGCGCTGCCGCGGCCCGAGTCGTGGTGCTGGAATTGCTCGGCGACCTTGGCGCAGACCTCAGGCGGAATTTCCAAGAGCTCCCCGCCAGTCGCTTCCATCTTCAACTGGATATCGCAGGCGGTGAGCAGATATTTCATCAACACGAAGGCCTCGCGCGCGGTTTTGCCGACCGTGAGCAGGCCATGATGCTGCAGAATCAAGGCGCGGTTCTGTCCCAACGCTTGGTTGATGCGCGCGCGCTCGTCGAAGTCCTCGGTGATGCCTTCATATTTGTGATAGCCGACGCGCTTATAGAAACGCAGCGCCTGCTGCGACACCATGCGCAAGCCGTGCTTGAGGCCCGACAGCGCCACGCCGTTCTCGGTGTGCACGTGCACCGCGCAATTGACGTCCGCGCGCGCGCTCAGCACACCGCCGTGCAGCGTGAAGCCAGGCCGGTTGACGCCGGACTTTTCGTCGAGGTCCTGGTCCATGTTGACCTTCACCAGATTGGACGCGGTCACCTCGGTGTAGAGCAACTCGTGCTTCTTCATCAAAAACATGCGCGGCTCGCCCGGTACCCGCATGGAGGAGTGGTTGTAGATCACGTCGTCCCAGCCATAGTCGGCGAGCAGCCGATAGACGGCGGCGAGATCGATGCGCGCCTGCCATTCCTCCGGCGATACGCCGGCGGGTTTCATATCGGCCATTTTGGTCGGCTTGTTCATGGCATTTTCTCCCTGACTGTTACCCCAGTATAGCGCATCCAATTGGGCATTTCACCGCGCAAGCTGTACAGCTATGCTCCGCGCGTTTTCCGCGCTTTTCCCCGCTTTCAGGACGTGAAAATGACGGCTCCCATCCCGATTCGCATGGGCGGCTACGGCCCGCCCACCACCGGTTTTTCCAAAGCGCTGAAGTTCATCGGCGACAAATTGCAGGGCCAGTTCGGCGACCGCCTCGCCATCGACTATGCCTGGAACATCATGGATCACGGCCACAAGGCCGAGGACATCCTCACGCTGGTCGAGAACGGCAAGATGACGCTCGGCTACCAGTCGTCGAGTTACCTCACCGACCGCGTGCCGGAACTGGGCTTTGTCGATCTGCCGTTTTTGTTCACCAGCAATGCGCAGGCGCGCGCGGCCATGGATGGCGAACTTGGGGCCCATCTCGTGCGCAAGACGGAAGAAAGGATCGGCTACCGCATTCTCGGCTGGTTCGAAAACGGCTTCCGCCACATCTCCAACCGGCTGCGCCCGGTGCATCTGCCGGACGATCTCAAGGGCATGAAGATCCGCGTACTGCCGAGCGAAATCCAGCGGCGCACGTTCGAACTTCTCGGCGCTATCGCGATGCGCATGGATCTGACCGAAGCCATCGCCATGATCAAGGCGGGCACTTTGGACGCTCAGGAAAATCCACTTGCCAACACCGTCACCTATGGCGTGCACAAGTTCCACAAGTTCCACACGCTCACTTATCATTTCTATATTTCGCGCCCGGTTTTCCTGCACCGTGACTCGTTTGATGCCTGGCCGGACGGCTTGAAGCGCGCGATGCAGCAGGCGGTAACCGAAGCGGTCGCTTTCCAACGCAAAGTCGCGGAAGAGGAACACGACCAATCGCGCAAGATCATCGAGGACGCCGGCTGCGAGATCGTCGAGCTGACGCCCAAGGAACACGCCGCTTTCGTCGCCGCCGTGCAGCCGCTGCTTGCCGACGGGCGAACGATGTACGGCGAAGAGATGTTCAAGATGGTGCCAAAGGTCTAGCCTTCGCATTCGCCTGAGCACAGGCGGGTGAGATATGAATACGCGATCGCTTGCCACGGACTGCGGCGCTTGGAATCCAGGCTTGGACTCCGAGTTGCCGCGCGAGTATCTGCCGCTCGCAACAGTCTTCCGCAACGAGAACGTCTCGACGAGTATCGCGAAGGCGTTTGAGCTCAGCGAATACTGCGGCCTGCCGGCGCACGAGTTGGTCGCATTCCGCCCCGAGCGCCTCATCGTCCACGAATTGCTTATCCACGTAACGACTGGCGTATCCGTCCCGGACGGCCGCGACTACGAGGACTTAGGCCGGAATTTCCGCGCGATCGCGGCTACCATTCTCGACCGCTATATCGCACCGCATCGCGCAGAGGTCGTGCGTGTCTTCGAACGGCTGAAAAGCGATGCCTCTGCCCTGATCGAGCGGGAGTTCGCAACCGCATTGGCGGAGCCGAAGCCGGCAGCTGAGCCGGAGCAAGCGAGCGGCTGGCGCCGGTTATTAGGCATGGGCGGGCCGAAAAACCCGCCGCCGCCGGCGGAGACCGCCATGGAGCGCGACGGGCGGATCGTTGCGGAGTGGCAGAAAAAATCGGCGGCCGCCGTCGACCGGCTGGGCGCAGTATGTTTTGAGGCACTCGGCCGGATCGCGACCGGGGTCATGAGTCGGCGCGGCCGGCTGGTCGGCGACAACGCGTTACTGACCGAACTCGCCGTGACCTTGGTCTGCAACGACCACGGCAGTGAAGTCATCGGCGACGCTATCGCTCCCTTGGTCGAAGAGGCAATCGCGTGCGAAGGCTATCGGGCTTTGCCTCGGCAGGAGCGGCCGGTCGTCATGAACGTGAAAGGCGCGTCGGCGTCCGGCAAGAGCACAATGCGGCCGTTGCAGAAAATCCTGGCAGGCAAGCTCCGTTTCCCGTGGGACCAGTTTGCGCTGATCAGCCCCGACATCTGGCGAAAGTTTTTCCTCGACTACGGCTCGCTCGGCTTCGCTTACAAATACGCCGGCACACTGTCCGGACACGAGGTCGAGATCGTCGACAAGAAGCTCGACCGCCGCATGGCGGCGCGATCCGCCCGCGGAGAAATGCCGCATCTCTTGATCGACCGCTTCCGCTTCGACAGTTTCGAGCCGGAACTGGAAGGCAAAGGCTCGACCCGGCTGCTCACGCGCTTCGGCAATCTCGTCTTCATGTTTTTCATGATCACGCCGCCGGAGGCGACCGTCGAGCGCGCATGGACTCGGGGGCTGAAGGTCGGTCGTTACAAGGCCGTCGACGATCTCCTGGCGCACAATGTCGAGGCCTATACCGGCATGCCCGAACTGTTTTTCACTTGGGCGTTGAGTGCCGGAAAAGAGGTTCACTACGAGTTTCTCGACAACAGCGTCGCCGAAGGCCGTCCGCCGCGCACGGTGGCGTTCGGTTGGAACGGTGAAATGACCGTCCTCGACATCAAGTGCATGCTCGACATCGAGCGGTTCCGCAAAATCAACATCGGCGCGCAGAAGCCCGAGGAGGTCTACGCCAACGAAGACCTGGCGCCGGAGCACAATGTCGACTTCCTCAAGCGATGCGCGCGCTGGATTCCGGCGATCAATTTCGCCGACTATGACACCGGCCAGGTCTATGCGCGCCTGCAGCGTGGCAAGTGGGTCTGGCGCGACGAGGCGCGCTTCGCCGAGATGCTGAAGGATCCCGACGCAAGAGCCGGCCTGCTCGCGGTCGCGCCGAAGGCCTGCGATCCGAATGCCGCGCCGGAGCAAAAGCCCATGGATGTGGTCTTCGAGAAGGCACACACGTTGGGCGCTTGGGGCGAAGCGGCGCCCACCGCGTGAGAACGTGGTTTCCGCGCGCTTAACCACGTCAGCGCCGCCATCCGCGGTTTACGCCGCCGAAACCACTCTGTTGTAGAGAGCGGTCATGCATTCTCCGGCGCCCGCCCAACGCCCCATCGCGCTCGCGGTGCGCGGCTTAAGCAAGCGCTTCGACCGGCCCGCGGTCGACGCGCTCGACCTCACCATCTACGGCGGCGAATTCTACGCGCTGGTCGGTCCCAACGGCGCCGGCAAGACCACGACCCTGCGCATGGTCGCCGGCTTGCTGAGCCCCGATGCCGGCTCGATCGCAATCGACGGCATCGATGCGCTCGCTTGCCCTGAAGAGGCCAAGCAGATCACGGCATGGCTGTCCGACGAGCCGATGATCTACGACAAGCTGACGCCGTTCGAATATCTCGAATTCGTCGCCGGCCTCTGGCGCATCGACACCAAGGAGGCGGAAACCCGCGCGCGCGACCTCATCGGCTGGCTCGGCCTCGAGCCGCACGCGCACGAACGCTGCGAGGGATTTTCCCGCGGCATGCGGCAGAAAGTGGCGCTCGCCGGCGCATTGGTGCATGACCCCAAGCTGATCATTCTCGACGAGCCGCTCACCGGCCTCGATGCCGGTTCGGCGCGCGTGGTCAAAAACGTGCTGCGCGAGCGTGTCGCCGCCGGCGGCACTGTCATCATGACCACGCATATCCTCGAGGTCGCCGAGCGCATGGCCGACCGCATCGGCGTCATTGCCAGCGGGCGTCTGATAGCGGAAGGCACGCTCGACGAATTGCGCCACATGACCGGAAAGACCGCTACCAGTCTAGAAGACACGTTCCTCACGCTGGTGGCCGAGCCGGTCGCCGCCGCGTGAATAATCCCGCGACATTGACTTGGCTCGCCGGCCACGAGCTCAAGCTCGGCTGGCGCGATTGGGTCTCGCTGATGACGGCGGGCCGCCGCAATCGCGCGCGCACCGTTGCCATCGCGCTGGTCGTCTTTGCCGCCTTCATGCATCTCTTCGCTTATTGGATCGTCGCCGGCTATGCCGACGCCGCGGTTACCGCCGACACCGCGACGCTGGTCGGAATCACAGGTACGCTGGTGCTGTCGTGGTCGCTGCTGCTGTCGCAGGCGATGGAATCGGTGACGCGTGCGTTCTATTCGCGCTCCGATCTCGATCTGATCCTGACCTCGCCGGTGTCGGCGCGCAAAGTGTTCGCGGTGCGCATGGGCCGTATCGCGGCCGCGTCCATCACGATCGCCGTGCTGCTGGCGGCGCCTTTCATCGACGTGCTGGCGGTGCGCGGCGGCGCGCGCTGGCTCTCGGCCTATGGCGTGGTCGCCGGCATGGGCGCGGTGGCGACGGCGGCCGCGCTCGCGCTCACCATCGCGCTGTTTCGCTTGATCGGCGCCAAGCGCACAAGGCTGATCGCGCAGATCGTGGCGGCGGTGATCGGCGCCGCCTTCGTCATCGGCTTACAAGTCGCGGCGATCCTCTCCTCCGGCAGCATTTCGCGCTTCGCGGCATTGCAGTCGCCCTGGATGCTGGCGCATGCGCCCGACATCCAAAGCGCGTTCTGGTGGCCGGCGCATGCCGTGCTCGGCGACGCAGGCGCGCTCGCTGCCGTCGTCGCGTGCAGCTTTGCGATGCTCGGCGTTTCGATCTTGGTTTTCTCGCGGCGTTTCGGCGAACACGCCATGGCGGCGGCGAGCGTCGGCAGCGCCGTCGTGCGCCAGCGCCGCTGGCGGCTCGGCTTCCGCCGCCGCTCGCCGGCGCGCGTGCTGCGGCAGAAGGAGTGGACGCTGCTCGCGCGCGATCCCTGGCTGGCCTCGCAGACGCTGATGCAGATTCTCTATCTGCTGCCGCCCGCGCTTCTGCTGTGGGTCACCTTCCGCGACGCCGCTGGCTCCTATGTCGTCCTGATTCCCGTGGTGGTGATGGCGGCCGGTCAGCTCGCCGGCGGCTTGGCTTGGCTGTCGATCTCGGGTGAGGACGCGCCCGATCTGATCGCCAGCGCGCCGATCGCCCCCCGCCGCGCGCAGCGGGCCAAGATCGAAGCAGTGATCGGCATGATCGCGCTGGTGTTCGCACCGATCGTGGCGGTGCTGGCTTTCGAATCGCTGTTTGCCGCTTTTGTCTCGGCGCTCGGCATCCTGACCGCGGCGGCCGCCGCCACGCTCGTTCAAATCTGCTTCCGCACCCAGGCCCGGCGCAGTCAGTTCCGCCGCCGGCAGACTTCTTCGCGCATCGCCACCTTCGCGGAAGCGTTCTCCTCCATCGCCTGGGCGGCGACCTCGGCGCTGGCGGCCGCGGAAAGCTGGACGGCGCTCGGCCCGGCGCTGATCGCCGTCGGCATTCTGGCCGGCGTGTGGATAATCGGCCCTAAGTCCTAGGCGAATGCCACGCGGTAGCGCCGGCGCGCCACCAGCAGGCCGACCACCATCAAATTAAGAATGTTGGCGCCGATGCCGAAGGCGAAGGCCGGCGCGTAATAGCCGAAGTGATCGTAGAGCAGGCCGGCAAGCCAGCCGCCCGACGCCATGCCGAGGCCGCTGAACAAGAGCAGCGTCGGAATCCGCCACGACGCTTCCGACGCCGGAAACAGTTCGCGCAGCGCCAGCACGTAGGCCGGGATGATGCCGGAAAAGCCGAGGCCGAAGGCGGCGGCGACGGTGAACAAGCCGACCGTATCCTGCGTCAGCAGGAACGAGGTCATGGCCGCCGCCTGCCAGGCCGACCCGATCAGCACCGTGGCCAGCCCGCCGATGCGGTCGGAGATCGCGCCCCAGATCTGCCGGCTCAGGAAAGCGGTACCGAGCAGCACCGACAGCATCAGCGCGCCGACCGAGCGCGCAATGCCGAGATCGCTGCAGAAGGCCACCAAATGGCCCTGCGGCATCGCCATCGGGATGCAGCACAGCACCGCCGCAGCGCACATCATGGCGAACACCACATTGGGCGGCCAGCCGAGCACGCGGGCCTTTTCGCCGGCGCCGGCCGCCGCCGCGGCCGGATGAACCACTTCGGGCGGATGGCAGAAATAAATCGCCGCCAGCGGCACGACGATGACGATTTCCGCCACCGCGTACCACAGCATCGTTTGCCGCCATCCGAATGCGGCGATGGCGCGCTCGAACACCGGCGGCCACAGCGCGCCGGCGAGATAGCTGCCGCTCGAGATCAGCGCCAGCGCCGAGCCGCGGCGGCGGTCGAACCAGCGGCTGACATATATGTATATTGGTGCATTGATGCCGCCGAGCCCGATCAGCCCGATGAACAGCCCGTGTCCGATCCACAGCGGCCAGGGCGGGCCGAAGGTCGACAGCGTCAGGCCCATGGCGATCATCAGCGCGCCGAACATCACGGTCCAGCGCGTGCCGATCCGGTCGGCGATGCGGCCCATGACGATGCCGCCGGCGCCGGAGCCGAGCCAGGCGAGCGCCGAGGCGAGCGCGGGGATCGAGCGCGTGCCGCCGACTTCGGCGGCGATGTCCTTGAGCGCCACCGCGGTGATCCAGGCGGCGCCGAACGACATGCCCATGATGCAGAGTGCCACGCTGGCCACGACCCAGGAGGCTCGGCTCTCGATCGACGACGAAGGGAATTGCAACATTCAAAAGGGACCCGGCTGGCGCTCCCTTTTACAGACCGCGCGAGATTTGACCACCCGCGCTCCAGGAAGACCTGCTCTGTCTGCTGCATTGCGCCAAAATGCGCGGCGGCGGCCTTATTCGCAGTTCCGCAGCAAACAAATCGCTTTACACGCCGAACGGATAGGTGTCCGGCAGCCCTTCCAGTTCCTCGGTATTGAACGGCGTCACCGCTCTGGTCTCGTCGAACCAGATGTATTCGTCGAACTGCCGCGGCAGCGTCGCCTCGAAATAGTGGCTGGCGAGCTCGGAGTCCGGCCGATAGATCACGCCGATCGCGCGTTCCAGCCGCGGCACCATGAGACCGGGCGTCGTCGCGCTCGCCCGGTTGCGCAAGGCCAGCATGAAACGCGGCACGCCCGCCTCATGGCACAATTTTTCGTAGGAGTTGTTCAGCGCCGGGCGCACGCGCTTGATTTCCATCGGCCCGTCCCAATCGGAGGCCGCCGCCACCGTGCCGTGATCGGTGCCGAAGCCGATCGCGTAGCAGCCATCGCCGAATGTCTTGCGGCACAGTTGGCCGATATTGAACTCGCCGCGCGCCGACATTTCGGTCGCGGCGGCGTCGCCCACGTGTGAATTGTGCGCCCAGACGATGGCCTTGCTGCGCGGGTCGTGATGAGCGAGCAGCCGCTGTAAGGTTTCGAACATGTGTTCGTCGCGCAGATTCCAGGACGCGCGCGAGCCGTAGTACATGATGCGGTAATAGCGTTCGGCATTGGCGACCAGGCGGGCATTCTGCACGGCGTCGAGGAAGCGCTCGCCGTCGTGCCCGGCATAGGCGTGCTGCTTGCCCATAAGGTCGCGCAGCGCGCGCACGACGCCTTCCTCGCAGGTCGGGTAGGTGCCGTTGAGCGCGGCATGGCCGTAGGTCGCCGGGTCGGCCTGCCACGGGGTCAGGCAGCCATAGCGCTCGCGCGCGATCTTCGCCGCTGCCGGATCGACCTCGTCAAGATAATCCAGGACCGAGCGGATGGACGTGAACAGGCTGTAGAGATCGAGGCCGTGAAAAGCCACCCGGTCTTCAGGCTTCACCGCGGCATTGTGCTCGCGCAGCCAGTCGACGAAGCCGCACACCTCATTATTACGCCACATCCAGGTCGGGAAACGGGCGAACGCCGTCCACTCCGAAGGCGGATATTTGCGGTGCCGCACATAGTGATCGATGCGCGCGGCGTCGGGCCAGTCGCCTTCGATGGCGATGAAATTGAAGCCTTTCTTTAGAATCAGTTCGCGCGAGATCGCCTCGCGCATCCGATAGAATTCGGAGCTTCCGTGGGTGGCTTCGCCCAGCAGCACGACACGCGCGTCGCCGATGCGCGTGAGCAGGCTTGAAAGATCGGCGCTCTCGATCGCATCGAACGCCTCGGCGGCCTTGGCGATGGTGCGCTCCAGCGGCGCTTCGCGCAGGCTGACGACGCGGCGCGGCGCTTGCGCCGGCGTCTCCGGCTCCCAGCCCTCCTGACCGAGCAGCGGCACGAACTGCACGTCGGCAAGGTCCTCGCGCCGGTAGTCGTTCTCGCCGACGCGGGTGACGCGCACCAGCTCTTGCGCGCGGGCACTGCTGCCGACGGGGATGACCAAGCGACCGCCGATCTTGAGCTGCGTGCGCAGCGATTCCGGAATCTTCGGGCCGCCGGCCGCGACCACGATGGCGTCATAGGGCGCGTGCTCGGGCCAGCCGCGCGTGCCGTCGCCGTGCAGCACGTGCACGTTATCGTGGCCTTGCTCGGCAAGCGCGGCGGCGGCTTTTTCCGCAAGCTGCCCGATGCGCTCGACGCTATAGACGTCGCGCGCGATTTCGCCGAGCACGGCGGCCGCGTAGCCGGAGCCGGTGCCGATTTCGAGCACCGTTTCCCCGCCTTCGAGCGCCAGCGCCTCGATCATCAGCGCGACGATATAAGGCTGCGAGATGGTCTGGCCCTCGGCGATCGGCAGCGGCGAATCTTCATAGGCGAATTCATGCAACTGGGCAGGTAGGAAGGCCTCGCGCTTAACCTTGCGCATCGCCTTGAGGACATTGTCGGATCGTACGCCGCGCGCGGCGATATGGTGCTCCACCATCTCTTCGCGGAGCCGGCCGAAGTCGAATTCAGGTTTGCGTTTTGCGACCGCCATGGGGGGAAGCTAGCCAATTGCCGTCCGGCTGCATTGACCCGCGTCAATCGGGGACCGGCGATTTGCCTGCTGCGTTGCGCCAAAATGCGCGAAACGCCGCCTGCCCGAAATTTCCTTCTGCCCGCCATGCCGGAAACGAAATTGACCGCAGGGCCTTGCGGTGTAAGGTTTTCTCAGCGCTAGCCGGTTTTGCGTCCGACCGTCGCAGCCTATATGAGTGGTGCCGGGGCCATCGCTCTTAAAGGGCCCGCGGCGCCAGCCCAGGGCTCTTGAATGACGCTCCGACCCATCAGCCTCGACGACAAATACGATCTGGCGCAGACCAGCGTCCTGGTCACCGGCTATCAGGCGCTGATCCGCGCCTGCCTGATGCAGAAAGAGCGCGACCGCCGCGCCGGCCTCAACACCGCGGGCTATCTGACCGGCTATCGCGGCTCGCCCTTGGGCGGTCTCGACCAGCAATTCATGCGCGCCGGTAGGCAACTCAGCCAGGCCGACATCAAATTCCAGCCCGGCATCAACGAGGAACTTGCCGCCACCGCGCTTTGGGGCACCCAGCAGGCCGAATTGCGCGGCGAGGGCAAGTTCGATGGCGTGTTCGGCCTCTGGTACGGCAAGGGCCCGGGCGTCGACCGCTCCGGCGATGTGTTCCGCCACGCCAATCTCTCAGGCACGTCGAAGACCGGCGGTGTGCTGGCGCTGATGGGCGACGACCACACCGCGGAATCGTCGACCACCGCGCATCAGTCGGAATTCCATTTCGTCGACGTGATGATGCCGATCCTCAACCCGGGCGGCGTGCAGGAGATTATCGACTACGCGCTCTACGGTTGGGCGATGTCGCGCTTCACCGGCGCCTGGACCGCGCTCAAATGCATGCACGAGACGGTGGAGTCGACCGGCGTCGTCGACGGCAGCCTCGAGCGCATCAAGCTCGTCACGCCGACTGATTTCCTCATGCCGGAAGGCGGGCTCAATATCCGCCTCGTCGACACCATCCTCGGCCAGGAAGCGCGCCTGCACGATTTCAAGCGCGACGCCATGCTCGCCTTCGTGCGCGCCAACAAATTAAACAAAATCATCACTTCGGGCGGGCGCGCGCCGAAGATCGGCGTCATCACCACCGGCAAGGCCTATCTCGATGTGCGCCAGGCGCTCGACGAGCTCGGCATCGACGAGGTGAAATGCAACGACCTCGGCCTGCGCCTGTTCAAGATCGGCTGCGTCTGGCCGATCGGCCGGCAGGAACTCGCCGAGTTTGCCCAGGGACTCGACCTCATCATCGTGGTCGAGGAGAAGCGCTCGCTGATCGAAGTGCAGGTGCGCGAGGAGCTTTACGGCAGCGCCAATCAGCCGGTCTGCATCGGCAAGAAGGACGAGCAGGGTAACTGGCTGTTTCCGGTCAAGGGCGCGCTCGATCCCAACGACGTCGCCATCTGCATCGGCGAACGGCTGCTGCGCCTGGGGGTCAATGAAGAGCTGGCCGCCAATGTCGCGCGCTTGAAGGCAGCGCAGCGCGCGCTCAGCGAAACCGTCGACGTCGCCGTGCGCATTCCTTATTTCTGCTCCGGCTGTCCGCACAATACCTCGACCCGTGTGCCGGAAGGCAGCCGCGCCTATGCCGGCATCGGCTGCCACTACATGGCGCAATGGATGGAGCGCAAGACGCTCGGCTACACCCAGATGGGCGGCGAGGGCGCCAACTGGATCGGCGAGGCGCCGTTCTCCAAGCGCGACCACGTGTTCCAGAATCTGGGCGACGGCACCTACAACCACTCCGGCAATATGGCGATCCGCGCCGCCATCGCCTCCGGCGTGACCATGACCTACAAGATACTGTTCAACGACGCCGTGGCGATGACCGGCGGGCAGGCCAATGATGGCGGCCTCACCGTCGATCAGATCGCACGCCAGGTCGCCGCCGAAGGCGCCAAGCGCGTCGTCGTCGTCACCGACGAGCCATGGAAATATCCCAAGGACACCGACTGGCCGCGCGGATTAACCGTGCATCACCGCGACGATCTTGATGCCGTGCAGCACGACCTCGCCACGGTGCCGGGCGTGAGCGTCCTGATCTACGATCAGACTTGCGCCGCTGAGAAACGCCGCCGCCGCAAGCGCGGCACCTTCCCCGATCCCGACAAGCGCGTGGTGATCAACGATCTGGTCTGCGAAGGCTGCGGCGACTGCGGCGTGAAATCGAATTGCGTCTCGGTGCAGCCGCTGACGACCGAATGGGGCCGCAAGCGCACTATCGATCAATCGAGCTGCAACAAGGATTATTCTTGCATCAAGGGATTTTGCCCGTCCTTCGTCGTCGTGCACGGCGCCAAGCTCAAGAGGGGCGAAGGCGTCGCCGAGCCGGCGGATTGGCAGGCGCTGCCTGAGCCGCGCCTGCCGCTCACCAACCACCCCTACAGCATCATCGTCACCGGCATCGGCGGCACCGGCATCGTCACCATCGGCGGCATCGTCAGCATGGCCGCGCATCTGGAAGGCAAGGGTGCCGGCGTCATCGACATGGCCGGCCTCGCGCAAAAGGGCGGCGCCGTCTACAGCCATATCCGCATCGCCAATACGCCGGACGAAATCCACGCCATCCGCGTCGCCGCCGGCGGCGCCGATCTGGTGCTGGGCGGCGACAGCGTCGTGGTCGGCAACAAGAAGGTGCTGGGCGCGATCAAGGCGGGCCACACGCGGGTCGTGGTCAATACGGCGGAATTCCTGCCCGGCGACTTCACCCGCAACGCCGACTATTCGCTGCCGGCCGAGCGGCTCAAGCGCACCATCGCCGGCGCGGCCGGTCCCGGGCAGAGCCACTTCGTCGATGCCAGCCGGCTCGCCACCGCGCTGCTCGGCAATTCCATCGGCGGCAACATGTTCATGCTCGGCTACGCCTATCAGGCCGGCGCGCTGCCGCTGTCGGCGGAAGCGATCGAAAAGGCGATCGAGATGAACGGCGAGGCGGTGGCGATGAACGTCGCCGCGTTCCGCTACGGCCGCCGCGCGGCGGTCGATCCCGCTGCGCTCGAAGCGCTGGTGAAGCCGGCGCCCGAGGTTGCCAACGACTCGCTCAAGCTGTCGCAGTCCTTCGCCGAGACGGTGGACCGGCGCGTTGCGTTCCTCACCGCCTATCAGAGCGCGCGCTATGCGCGGCGCTATCGCCGCTGGGTCGAGACGATCCAAAGCGCGGAAGTCACCAAGGCGCCGGGCCAATGCGCGCTCTCGGAAGCCGTGGCGCGTTATCTGTTCAAGCTGATGGCCTACAAGGACGAGTACGAGGTGGCGCGGCTTTATACCGACACCTCATTCGTCGAGCGGGTGAAGTCGACCTTCGACGGCGACAATCTGCGCTTCGAGTTTCTGCTGGCGCCACCGCTGCTGGCGCGCCGCGACAAGGCGACCGGCGAGCCGAAGAAGATGTCGTTCGGGCCGTGGCTGCTCGGCGCCTTCCGCGTGCTGAAGAAGTTCAAGGTGTTGCGCGGCACGCCGCTCGATCCGTTCGGCTATACCGTAGAGCGAAGAACAGAACGGCAATTGATTACGGAGTATTGCGATCTTCTGGGCGAAGTAGCCGAACATCTGACCCCAGAAAATCACAGTTCTGCGGTTGCTCTGGCGTCGCTGCCGGAAAAAATCCGCGGCTACGGCCCGGTGAAAGAACGGTATCTCGCCGCCGCCAAGGCCGAAGAAGCGGGCTTGTACGAGCTTTTCCGCGCCGGCGCGGCGCCGTTTCTCAAGGCGGCGGAATAATTTAGTGCCGCCCTGCGACCAAATACCGACCTGCCCAAGGCTTGACCGGCCTGCGCCGGTGTTTTCATATCGTGGCACAAGACCGCCCACAGGCGGCGAGGGGTTACGAAGCCGCGCCATCAACGAGCGCGGCCGGGAGGGAGGAATAGGCTGTGGCGATTATCGCCGCCGCTCGGGCGGACACGTTTCCTAAGCTATTGATCCGAAATGCTGATTTGTTCGGCACACGGCCGGCGATGCGGCAGAAGGACCTCGGCATTTGGCAAACTTGGACCTGGGGCCAGGTGCTCGAGATCGTGCGCGCCTACGCCGTCGGCCTGCACCGGCTCGGCCTCAAGCGCGGCGAAACCATCGCCATTGTCGGCGCCAACCGGCCGAAGCTCTATTGGTCGGTCATGGCGGCCCAGATGCTCGGCGCGATCCCGGTACCGGTCTACGCCGATGCGGTGGCCGATGAGCTTAGCTTTGTGCTGGCCCACGCCGAGGTGCGCTTTGCCGTGGTCGAGGACCAGGAGCAGGTCGACAAGATTACGTCGGTCATGGAGCGCCTGCCAAAGCTCGAGACGATGGTCTACGACGAGCGGCGCGGCTTGCGCGACTACGATCACAGCCATTTGCATCCGATCGATGACGTCATCGCCGAGGGGCGTGCGGCGCTGACCGATCCGACGGTCGGCTCCTGGCTCGACGCCGAAATCGCCGCCGGCAAGGGCTCCGATCCGTCGATCATTCTCTACACCTCCGGCACGACGGGCACATCCAAGGGCGTTGTTCTGACCGGCGAGCGCTCCATCAAAGCCGCGACCGACACGGTTACCTTTGACAAATTGAACGAGAATGACGTGGCGCTCGCCTACCTGCCGCTTGCCTGGGTCGGCGATCATTATTTGAACTACGCGCAGGGCCTGGTCGCGGGCTTCTGCATGGCTTGTCCGGAAAACACCGACACCGCGATGCAGGATTTGCGCGAAATCGGCCCTTCCTTCTATTTCGCGCCGCCACGCACGCTCGAACTTCTGCTCACGCGCGTGATGATCCGCATGGAGGACGCCGGCCTCCTCAAGCGCAAGCTGTTTCACTATTTCATCGGCATCGCGCGCAAGTACGGCGAACGTATCTTGAACCGCCAGCCGGTGCCGCTGACCGGCCGGCTGCTCTACTGGCTGGGCGACGTCCTGATCTACGGCCCGCTCAAGAACGTGCTCGGCTTTTCGCGCGTGCGCGTGGCCTATACCGCGGGAGAGGCGATCGGACCCGAGTTGTTCGGCTTTTATCGCTCGATCGGGCTCAACCTGAAGCAACTCTACGGGCAGACCGAAGCGTTCCTCTACGTTACCGCACAGCCCGATGGCGAAATTTATTCCGACACTGTCGGCCCGGCCTGCCCGAATGTTGACATCCGTATTGCCGAGAACGGCGAGGTGCAATTCAAGTCGCCGGGCATGTTCTCGGGTTATTTCAAGGACGACGGCAAAACCGCCGAGGCGATGACACCGGATGGTTATGTGAAAACAGGCGACGCCGGCTTCTTCGACGAGAAGACCGGCCACTTGAAGATCATCGACCGCGCCAACGACGTTGGCAAGCTTAACGACGGCACGCTGTTTCCGCCGAAATACATCGAGAACAAGCTCAAATTCTATCCCAACATCCGCGAAGCGGTCGCCTATGGGGACAAGCGCGATTTCGTCGCCGTGATGATCAACATCGATCTCACCGCGGTGGGCAGCTGGGCCGAGCGTAACAACGTGGTCTATGCCTCCTATCAGGAGCTCGCCGGTCACCCGTTGGTTTACGACATGATCGAGAAGCATGTCGCCGAGGCGAACCGATCGCTCGCCGAAGACAAGGTGATGGCGGGCGCGCAGATCAAGCGCTTCCTGATCCTGCACAAGGAACTCGATGCCGACGACGGTGAGTTGACGCGTACCCAGAAGGTTCGCCGCGGCTTCATCGCCGATCGTTACGGGCCGCTGGTCAAGGCGCTCTATGACGGCTCCAAGGAAGCCGACATTTCCACCGAAGTCACGTTCGAGGACGGCCGCAAAGGAACGATCAACGCGCGGGTGAAAATCCGCGACATGCAGACCGAGCCGGCCGTCGCGCCGTTGGGGATAGCGGCATGAGAGCCCCCACCGGCCCCGAAGTTGCGGTCGGCGACGTGCTTTTGTCGGTAGAAAACGTCTCGCTATCGTTCGGCGGCGTGAACGCGGTGAGCGATGTCTCTTTCGATATCCGCAAAGGTGAAATCCGCGCCATCATCGGGCCGAACGGGGCCGGCAAGACCTCGATGCTCAATATCATCAACGGTTTCTACCAGCCGCAGCAGGGCCGCATCACCTTCAAGGGTGAGACGCGCGCCAAGATGCGCCCGCATGACGCCGCCTATGGCGGCATCGCGCGCACCTTCCAGAATGTCGCGCTGTTCCGCGGCATGACTGCGCTCGACAACATCATGGCCGGCCGTACGCTGAAGATGCACCGCAACTTCTTCTGGCAATTGCTGCGCTTCGGGCCCGCGATGACAGAGGAAGTCGAGCACCGTCGCCGCGTCGAAGAGATCATCGATTTTCTCAAGATTCAGGAAATCCGCCGCACCCCGGTCGGCCGGCTGCCTTATGGTCTGCAGAAGCGCGTCGAACTCGGCCGCGCGCTCGCCATGGAACCGGATCTGCTGCTGCTCGACGAGCCGATGGCCGGCATGAATCTCGAAGAGAAGGAGGATATGTCGCGCTTCGTGCTCGACGTGAACGACCATTACGGCACCACCATCGCGCTGATCGAGCACGACATGGGCGTAGTCATGGACTTGTCGGATCGCGTGGTGGTGCTCGATCACGGCATCAAGATCGCCGACGGCACGCCGGATGACATCAAGGGCAATCAGGGCGTGGTCGACGCCTATCTCGGAGTGGCACATTGAAGAATCCGGCGCACTGAGGAGACAGCATGCACCTCCTCTACATGATCTTCATCGACCCCTTCGTGCAGATGGGCTCAGCGCCTGATCTGCTGGTGCAGACGCTGTGGGAGGGCCTGGTCTCGGGCGTGCTCTATGCGCTGATCGCGCTCGGCTTCGTGCTGATCTTCAAGGCCTCCGGCGTGTTCAATTTCGCGCAGGGCATCATGGTGGTGTTTTCCGCGCTCACGCTGGTCGGTCTGTACGCGCACGGCGTGCCGGCCTTTCTTGCGCTCGCCATAACCATAGGCATCATGTTTTTGCTGGCGCTTGCGGTTGAACGTTTCGTGCTGCGGCCGCTGGTCAACCAGCCGGACATCATCCTATTTATGGCCACCTTCGGCCTGACCTATATCCTCATCGGTTCCGGCGAATTGATCTTTGGCGGCGATCCGAAGGTGATGATCGCCGACCAACTCCTGCTGCCGAACGGGTCCTACACCATCAAGATGTTCGGTGGCTTCGTGCAGATGCAGAAGATCGACATCGCCGCCGCTGTCATCGCGTCGCTGATGGTGGCGTCGCTTGCCGTATTTTTCCAGAAGACGCGGATCGGACGTGCGCTGCGCGCCGTCGCCGACAGCCATCGCGCCGCGCTCTCGGTCGGCATTTCGCTCGAATATATCTGGGTGATCGTCTGGTTCGCCGCCGGCATCGTGGCGCTGGCAACCGGCATCATGTGGGGCGCTCGCTCGAACGTGTCCTTCGCGCTGGAGATTATCGCGCTGAAAGCCCTGCCGGTGCTGATCCTCGGTGGTTTCACCTCGATCCCGGGCGCCATCATCGGCGGCGTCATCATCGGTGTCGGCGAGAAGATCGGCGAGTTTTACTGGGGCCCGCTGTTCGGCAGCGGAATCGAGGAGTGGTTTGCCTACGTGATCGCCCTGGTTTTCCTGCTGTTCCGGCCGCAAGGCCTGTTCGGCGAACGCATCATCGAGCGGATTTGAGGGCGCATGTTTTACCGTGAAGCGGGCCAGTACAAGACATCCTACGAAGCCGATCAGGCGCTATTCCCGATCCGGCAGGACCAGATCGGCATCGTACTGATTCTGGCGGTGGCCTATGTGCTGGTGCCGCTCACGGCGTCCGACTTCGTGGTCGATTCGGTGCTCACGCCGATCTTGATTTTCGCGCTGGCGGCGATCGGGCTCAATCTGCTCACCGGCTATACCGGACTGTTGTCTCTCGGCACCGGCGGCTTCATGGGGGTCGGCGCGTTCGCCTGCTATAAGCTCGTCACGTATTTCCCCGGCATCAATATCGTGGTGCTGGTCGTCTGCTCCGGCTTTTTCGCGGCAGCGGCGGGAATCGTGTTTGGCCTACCGAGCCTGCGCATCAAGGGCTTCTATCTGGCGGTAGCGACGCTCGCATCGCAATTCTTCCTGTCGTGGTGCTTCATCCGCATTCCCTGGCTGTATAACTACAATATTTCCGCTTCGATCGAAGTACCGACGCGGACGCTGTTCAACATTCCGGTTACCGGCCCGACGGCGACTCCGGTTACCCGTTACCTCATCGTGCTCACGATTGTAGCGGTGATGACTTTACTCGCTTCCAACCTGATCCGCGGGCGTATCGGCCGCACCTGGATGGCGGTGCGTGACATGGATATCGCCGCCGAGCTGATCGGCATCAAGCTCTATCCGACCAAGCTGCTCGCCTTCGCGGTGTCGTCGTTCTACTGCGGAGTTGCCGGCGCCATGCTGGTATTCCTGTGGCTCGGCAACGCCGAATCCGAAAGCTTCGGCATAAACCAGTCGTTTCTCACGCTGTTCATGGTGATTATCGGCGGCCTTGGCAGTCTGCTCGGCTCGTATTTAGGCGCGGCCTTGATTTACGGCCTGCCCATCGTGCTGCGCATGATTAAGGACCTGCTGGGTGTTCCAATTACCTCTGCGAACGTCGAGCACATCAACTTCATAACGTTAGGAGTGCTCATTATTTTCTTCCTGATCGCCGAGCCGAACGGCCTCGCGCGGCTTTGGCAGATCGGAAAACAGAAACTGAGGGTGTGGCCTTTCCCATACTGAAGGGGCACACTTGGACTAATTCCCCGTCCGGATTTAATGGCCGGGCAGGGGGTAGCCCTCCTCATCGAGGGTCGGACGCAATGGCCGGAGCAACCAAGCGCCGGCAGAAGCACAAGGGAGAGACGCAATGCGCTTGAAACATTTGGTTCTCGGCGCAGCTCTCGCGAGCCTGGTCGGCGGTTCCGTCCTGGTTTCGCAGGCTGCGGCGGAAACTCTCGTACCGCTTTTCACTTATCGGACCGGTCCATTCGCGAACTCGGGGATACCGATCGCCAATGGCATGCACGACTACATGACCATGCTGAATGCGCGCGACGGCGGCATCGGCGGCTCCAAGATCAAGTTCGTGGAGTGCGAGACCGGCTACAAGAACGAGAAGGGCGTCGAATGCTATGAATCGCTCAAGAACCAGCATCCTGCGGTGATCACGCCCTATTCGACCGGCATCACGCTGGCGCTGATCCCGAAGGCGGCGGTCGATCACATCCCGATCTTGTCGATGGCGTATGGCCTCTCGGCCTCGGCGGTCGGCAAGGACTTTCCGTGGATATTCAACCCGCCCGCGACCTATTGGGACGGATTGTCCATCATCCTGCGCTATATTGGCACCAAGGAAGGCGGGCTCGAAAAGCTTAAGGGCAAGACCATCGGCTACATCTACTTCGATGGCGGTTACGGCCTTGAGCCGATCCCGCTGCTGGAGCAGTTTGCCAAGGATTACGGCTTCACCGTCAAGAAATATCCGGTGCCGCCGGCCCAGATGCAGAACCAGTCCAGCCTGTGGCTCAGCGTTCGCCGCGACCGCCCGGACTACATGATCATGTGGGGCTGGGGTGCGATGAACCCGACCGCGGTGCAGGAAGCCGCCAAGACCGGCTATCCGATGGATCACTTCATCGGCGTGTGGTGGTCCGGCAGCGAGGATGACGCGCGTCCGGCGGGAGCGGCCGGCAAGGGCTATCTCTCGCTCAACTTCAACGCGGTCGGCACCAACTATCCGGCGATCAAGGACATCCAGAAGTACGTGATCGGCAAGGACAGCCAGACTCCGGCCACCCAAGTCGGCGAGAACTTCTACAATCGCGGCGTGATGAACTCGGTCGTCATTGCCGAGGCGATCCGCAACGCGCAGCGGCTTACCGGCAAGAAGGACATCACCGGCGAGGAAATGCGTCGCGGTCTGGAGTCGCTGAAAATCTCGGGCGCGCGCTGGAAGGAACTCGGCCTCGACGGCTTCGCGGCGCCGATTTCGGTGAGCTGCACCGACCACAACGGCCACCACTCCGCCTATGTGCAGCAGTGGGACGGCGCCAAGTGGGTGAAGATCTCCGACTGGATCTCGCCCATGAAGGACAAGGTCATGCCGCTGCTCGACTCCGCGGCGCAGGATTACGTGACCAAGAACCAGCCGTGGCCGAAGCGCACGGAAGCTTGCGACAAGTCGTCGTAATCTGAGCACATAATCCCTCTCCTTGCCGTGTTGGTGGGGAGAGGGGCATTTCTGGAGCGATGATGTCGGTGGCAATGCAGACCGAAACAACGGCTTCCGCTGCGGCGGAGAGGATTCTTTCGGTCAACAATATCGAGGTCATCTACGATCACGTTATTCTCGTGCTCAAGGGCGTGTCGCTCGACGTGCCGAGGGGCGGCATCGTCGCGCTGCTCGGCGCCAACGGCGCCGGCAAGACCACCACGCTCAAGGCGATCTCCAATCTGCTGCACGCCGAGCGCGGCGACGTCACCAAGGGCTCGATCCTGTTCGACGGCGCGGAAGTGCAGGACCTTTCGCCGAACGAACTGGTGCGGCGCGGCTGCATCCAGGTGATGGAAGGCCGCCAGTGTTTCGCCCATCTCACCGTCGAGGAGAACCTGCTCACCGGCGCCTTTACCCGGCGCGACGGCCGCTCAGCGATCAGGAATGATGTCGACCTGGTTTATTCCTATTTTCCCAAGCTCGCCGAACGGCGCAACGCGATTGCCGGTTATACTTCTGGTGGCGAGCAGCAGATGTGCGCGGTCGGACGTGCGCTGATGTCGCGGCCAAAGATGATCCTGCTTGACGAGCCCTCGATGGGGCTAGCGCCACAGATCGTCGAGGAGATCTTCGAGATCGTGCACGGCCTCAACGAGAAGGAGGGCGTCTCGTTCCTGCTGGCCGAGCAGAACACCCACATGGCGCTGCGCTTCGCGCGCTACGGCTATATCCTGGAGAACGGCCGCGTGGTGATGGACGGCGACGCCAAGTCGCTGGCCGAGAACGAGGACGTCAAGGAATTCTACCTCGGCATTTCCGGCGGCCGGCGCAAGAGCTTCCGCGAAGGCAAGCACTACAGGCGTAGGAAGCGGTGGTTGGCGTGAGTCGCTGACCGCGCGTGGTCGACCTTCAATGCGATTGTGATATGCCGCTTCTTGGCACCATGGGTCTCATTCTCCTGCTGGGCTTGGTTTTTGGCCCTAGCCTGTGGATCAAGCACGTCCTGAAGAAGCATGGCGTGGAGCGGCCGGACCTGCCGGGCACCGGCGGCGAACTCGCGCGGCATCTTCTTGACGAGGCCAAGCTCACCGACGTCAAGGTCGAGACCACGGACAATGGCGATCACTATGATCCGGGCGCGCGCCGTGCGGCTCCTGCCGCAGCATCACGATGGCCGCTCGATAGCGGCGGTAGCGGTCGCTGCGCATGAGGTTTCGCACGCGATTCAGCATGCTCGGGGCGAACCGGCCTTCGAGCGGCGGGTCGAATTGGTCGGTAGTCTCATCTGGGTCGAACGGTTGGCGACGGTCGTTCTGCTGCTGGCGCCGGTCGCCTTCGTGTTGCTCAAGGCGCCGCCTCTCGTCATCTTGCAGGTGCTCGCGGCCATAGCGCTGATGGCAATCGGCGTGGTCGTGCACATCGTCACGCTGCCGGTCGAATTCGATGCCAGCTTCGGCAAGGCGCTTCCGGTGCTGGAGCAGGGCCGCTATCTTTCTCCGCGCGACATGCCGGCGGCGCGGAGCGTGCTCAAGGCGGCCGCCTATACCTACGTGGCATCAGCGTTGGCCACGTTGCTCAACATCGCGCGCTGGCTTCGCTTCCTCTAGGTTTGCTCGGGACCTCATGCCGGATTTTTACGATTCTCTCGAAACCCGCGACCCCGCGCAGCGCGCGCGCGAAGAGGCCACGGCGCTGCCCGGCATCGTCTCCCGCGCCATGAGCGCGCCCGGCTGGGCCAGGCAGCTCGCCGGCATCGACGCGAAATCGGTGACCTCGCGCGCCGCGCTGGCCAAGCTGCCGGTGCTGCGCAAGGCTGATCTTGCCGCTCTGCAAAAGGAAAGCCCGCCGTTCGGCGGGCTCAACGTCACGCCGGCGAACCGGGCGCGGCGCCTCTTGATGTCGCCCGGGCCGATCTTCGAGCCGGAAGGCGACGGCAGCGATTGGTGGGGCGCGGCGCGCGCCTGTTTTGCCGCAGGACTCCGGCTCGGCGACATCGTGCATAATTCGTTTGCCTATCATCTCACGCCTGGCGGGTTCATTCTGGAGTCGGGCGTGCAAGCACTCGGCTGCGCGGCGATCCCCGGTGGCGTCGGCAATACCGAACAGCAGCTCGAGGCGATCGCGCATTACAAACCGTCCGGCTACGTCGGCACGCCGGATTTTCTCAAGATCCTGCTCGACACAGCCGAAAAGACCGGCAAGGACGCGACTTCGATCAAGCGCGCGCTAGTGTCGGGTGCCGCGCTGCCGGCTTCGCTGCGCGAGGAACTGAAGACACGCGGCGTCGCTGTGCTGCAATGCTATGCCACCGCCGAGCTTGGCGTGATCGCTTATGAATCGTCAGCGCGGGAAGGGATGATCGTCAACGAAACTGTCATCGTGGAGATCGTGCGGCCGGGCACCGGCGATCCGGTCGCCGAGGACGAGGTCGGCGAGGTGGTGGTCACCTCATTCAATTCGGACTATCCGATGATCCGGCTCGCCACTGGCGATCTCTCGGCGCTGCTGCCGGGCGTCTCGCCGTGCGGGCGCACCAATATGCGCATCAAGGGCTGGATGGGCCGCGCCGATCAGACGGCGAAAGTGAAAGGCATGTTCGTGCATCCCAAGCAGATCGCTGAAGTCGCCGCGCGCCATCCGCAACTCGTACGTTTGCGCCTCGTGGTCGGCCGCGAAGCCGAACAAGATACCATGACGCTGCTGGCCGAATGCGCCACGCCGGATACCGCGCTTGAGGCCGCGGTCGCCGCCACGCTACAGTCGGTCAGCAAACTGAAAGGTGCGGTAAAGCTCGTCGTCCCCGGCACGCTGCCGAATGACGGCAAGGTGATCGCCGACGAACGCAAGCCATGAACCCGACCAAAGTCCCAACCACAGGCGGCCGCATTGGCGTGCTGCTGGTCAATCTCGGCACGCCCGATGCCACCGATTACTGGTCGATGCGGCGTTATCTGAAGGAGTTTCTCTCCGACCGCCGCGTCATCGAGGAGAATCCGATCAAGTGGTGGCTGGTGCTCAATCTCATCATCCTGACCGTGCGCCCCGGCCGCAAAGGCCGCGATTACGACAAGATCTGGAACCGGCAGCGCAATGAATCCCCCCTCAAGACCATCACGCGCTCGCAGTCCGACAAGCTTGAGGAGATGCTCGGCAAGGTCGACAAGCGCTTCCGCGTCGATTGGGCGATGCGCTACAGCAATCCGTCGATCCGTTCGCGGCTGGAGGCGCTCGCCGCGCAGGATTGCGAGCGCATTTTGATCGTGCCGCTCTATCCGCAATACGCGGCAGCGACCACGGCGACCGTCTGCGACGAAGCCTTCCGCGCGCTCGCCAAGATGCGCTACCAGCCCAGCCTGCGCGTGGCCGCGCCCTACTACGCCGAGCCCGCCTATATCGACGCGCTCGCCGTGTCGCTCAGTACCGAGCTGGCCAAGCTGAAGTTCAAGCCGGACATGGTCGTCGCCTCCTTCCACGGCATGCCGGAAGACTACGTGGCCAAGGGCGATCCCTATTACGGTCACTGCGCCGCGACCACGGCGCTGCTGCGCAAGAAGCTCACGCTCGGCGAGGACAGGCTGCTGATGACGTTCCAGTCGCGCTTCGGCCCGGCGGAATGGCTCAAGCCCTATACCGACGCCACCATGCGGTCGCTGGGCGAGCGCGGGGTGAAGAACCTCGCCGTCATCATGCCGGGCTTTGCCGCCGATTGCCTGGAGACGCTGGAAGAGATCGCCATGGAGAATGCCGAGATATTCAAGCATGCGGGGGGTAGGAATTTCGCGGCTATCCCGTGCCTGAACGACTCCGATCCGGGTATGGCGGTGATCCGCGACGTGGCGCTGCGCGAGCTCAAGGGCTGGATTTGAGGCCGAATTAGGTCCGAAAAAGCCCATCAACGTCCCGTTAACCATACGGTTTTAACTTCCGTTAACCAAAGTCCGTGGTCCGGCGGGCGAGCGCACCTTTTGCAAAGGCGCGGCCGCCCGGCGTTCTGCCGTGGTCGGGAGAGCCGAGACAGCCGTGCCGCGCTTACGTCCACCAACTCCGGTCACGCCGCGCGGCGCATGCCTGCTCATGGCTGCTTGCCTGGCGCTGTGGAGCGCGGACGCGCTCGCGCAAACGCCGCCGGCGCCGCCGTTTCCTGACCCGCTGTCGCCGAACTTGCAAACCGACCCGCGCAGTCCGCAGCGCTTCCAGAAATTCGCGCGGCCGGAATTGGCGCAGCTGGGGCCGCCGATCAATTTTGTGCCCCCGGCATCTGGCGCAGGCAATACCGGCTACGATTCCACCAATTCCCGCAAGAAAACCAAACTCAAAGGCGGCGCGCCCGCTCGCGGCCCGGCCGCGGCGACCGACGATGTAAACCCGGCGCCGGCTGGCACCGGCGCGGCGGCCCGTGCGCAGGCGATCGCACCTGGCGTGGCCACGCCCTTGGTCGTCTCGCGTTACCAGACCCCGCCGCCCGACACCGGCGCATTTGCTGGCGCTCCGGGAGCGCCGCCGGTCGAACTGGGCCCGATCCGCAAGCTGCCGGCGAAGCGCAAGGCGCATACCGAACCCGACGATCCTTACATTCCGCTCGGCGTGCGTGCAGGCGCCTTTGACCTGTTTCCCGCGATCGAACTGATCGGCGGTTACGATACCAACCCGGCGCACGCTGCCGGCGGCACCGGCGCCGCGGTCTATACCGTGGCGCCGGAATTGCGCGCGCAGTCGAATTGGTCGCGCCACGAACTCAAGGCCGATTTGCGCGGCAGTTACACCGGCTATAGCCCCGATGAATCACCGACGCTTAGCCGCCCTTACTTCAATGGCAAAGTGGATGGCCGCATCGACGCGACCCGAAATACACGCGTCGACCTTGATACCCGATTGCTGATTTCGACCGACAATCCCGGCAGCCCGAATCTGCAGGCGGGGCTCGCCAAGCTGCCGGTCTACGCGACATTCGGCGGCAGCGGCGGCGTCACGCATCAATTCAACCGCTTCGAATTGGGCGTCAAAGGCGATGTCGAGCGCACCGCCTACCAGGACTCGACCTTGACCGACGGCACCATCAGCAGCAACGCCGATCGAAACTACAACCAATATACCGGCACGCTGCGCGGCGGCTACGAACTGATGCCGGGCGTGAAGCCATTCGTCGAAGTCGGCACCGACAGCCGCGCGCACGATGTCGCAACCGACGTCAACGGATTTCAGCGCGACTCGACCGGCCTGAGCGGCGAGGTCGGCTCAAGCTTCGACCTGGCGCACCGGCTTACCGGCGAGATCGCGGTCGGCTATGCGCAGCGCAAATACGTGGACCCGCGCTTCGACACCCTGCACGCCTTGATCGGCAATGCCTCCCTGGTTTGGACCGCGACGGCGTTGACCACAGTCAAGCTCAGTGCCTCATCGGTGGTCGGCGAATCCACCGTTCCCGGCGTGTCCGGCATTCTGTCGCGTGACGTCGGCTTGCAGATCGATCATCAGCTGCGCCGCTGGCTGATCGCGACTGCGAAATTCGGCTTCGGCGTGGACAGCTATAGAGGCGGCACCGACACCTCGACCGGCTTGTCGGCGATTTGCGATTGCGTGATCTCGACGCCGGGCGAAACGACTCCCGACCGTCAGGATCTGCGCTACGAAGTCGGTTTCGGCTTGACCTACAAGCTTAGCCGGGAAGTGCAGATCAAAGGCGAGGTTCGCCGCGATTGGTCGCATTCCAACGTCGCTGGCAGCGACTACACGTCCAATATTTTCCTGCTCGGGCTGCGGTTGCAGCGCTAGTGCTATTTCTCGCCGAGCAGGCGGCGTAGTTCGCTGCGGAACTCGGGAGCGATGTCGGGACGATCGAGGCCATACGCCACGTTGGCGGTAAGAAACCCGATCTTGGAACCGCAGTCGAAACTGCGGCCTTCGAATTTGAGCCCGTAGAACGGTTGCTCGCGCGCCAGCGCCACCATGGCGTCGGTGAGCTGAATTTCGCCGCCGGTGCCGGCCGCCTGTTTTTCCAGGATGTCGAAGATCTGCGGCTGCAGGATGTAACGTCCGGTGATCGACAGGTTGGACGGGGCTTCGGCGGCCTTCGGCTTTTCGACCATTTTGGTAATGGCGAAGGCCTTGCCCTTGGTTTCGCCAACGCCGACAACCCCGTACATATGGACGCGTTCCTTCGGCACCTCTTCGACCGCGATGATGTTGGCAGTCGCGTCGAGGCCTTTCGCCGCTTCAATCATCTGGGCGAGGCAGCCGGGCTTGTTTTGCACCAGCACGTCGGGCAGCAGCAACGCGAAGGGCTCATGGCCGACCAGTTCACGCGCGCACCAGATGGCGTGTCCGAGGCCGAGCGGTGACTGCTGGCGGGTGAAGCTGACCGTGCCTGCTTCCGGCAGGGCTTCCGACAGCAGCGCGAGCTCGGCTTTCTTGCCGCGCTCGGTCAAGGTGAGCTCAAGTTCGAATTGGCGGTCGAAATGGTCCTCGATCACGCCCTTATTGCGGCCGGTCACGAAAATCAGGTGTTCGATGCCCGCCTCATAGGCCTCGTCAACCACGTGTTGGATCAGCGGCCGGTCCACCACGGGGAGCATTTCCTTCGGCATGGCCTTGGTTGCCGGCAGGAAGCGGGTGCCCAGGCCTGCGACCGGGAATATGGCTTTGCGGATGCGGGTCATGCGAGTTTGATAATGGTTGGCGGATTTCGATTCGTTCAGGCGAGCAGAAAGCATGGCGGCGGTCGCGGGTCCAGATGGGTTCCGCTTCACTATTAACGCCGCCGAAACAATATCCGGGCACCCATAAAAGACGAAAATAAGACCGGCATCGCGATGCAATTGATCCACCGATACATCTTGGCCGCCGCTGTTACGGCCATTGCGTGCAATGGCGCGTCCGCACAGGTGCGCGATGATCGGTATTCCAGCGTCACCGGTTCGATTCCGCCGGCTGCCGTCGCTGCGCCAGGCTGGAGTGGCGAGTTGGGTTCGTCCGGCGATCCCCGTATGACTGCGGAGGCCGTCCGTGCTGCGGCGGCGGATTTTCAAGGCTGCCTGCAGCGCCTGTGGCCGCTCGCCGCCAGACGCGGCATATCTCGCAATGTCTACGCGGCCTATACCGCGACGCTGACGCCGGACCTGCGCATCATGGATCTGCTCGACGCGCAGCCTGAGTTTACCAAATCGATATGGGACTATCTTGACCAATTAGTGAACAACGAGCGTATCGCGCAAGGCCGCGCGCTCCTGGAGAAATATCGTGCGACTTTTGATGCGGTGGAACGCGCATATGGTGTCGACCGCTATATCATCGCCGCGATCTGGGGCGTGGAAACAAATTACGGCACGCTCGGCGGCGACCGCTCGGTGATCCGCTCTACTGCTACGCTTGCCTGCATCGGCCGCCGGCAGAACTATTTTCGCCAGGAATTCCTGTCGGCGCTGGAAATCGTCCAGCGCGGCGACGTCAGGCCCGACCGGCTCATCGGTTCATGGGCCGGCGCCTTTGGTCCGACCCAGTTCATGCCGACCGCTTTCATTCGCTTCGCGGTCGATTTCGATCGCGACGGCCGCCGCGACGTTGTCGACTCGATCCCCGACATCATCGCCTCGACCGCCAATAACTTGAAGAAGGACGGCTGGGTGACGGGGCAGACCTGGGGCTACGAAGTGGTGGTGCCGGCGACTTTCAATTTCATGCTCGCCGATCGTGCGCGATCGATGGCGATCCGCGATTGGGAGCGCGCCGGAATTACGCGCCCGGGCAATAAGCCGTTTCCGCATATGGACGACCGCGCGTTCCTGCTGATCCCGGCCGGCGTGCAGGGGCCGGGCTTCCTGATGCTGACGAATTTTCGCGTTATCATGCGGTACAATCCGGCCGAGGCCTATGCGCTGGCGATCGGCCATTTGGCCGACCGCTTGCGCGGCGCGCCGCCCTTCGCGCAACGCTGGCCGCGTTACGAACGCGTCCTGTCGCGCGGCGAGCGGCTCGAACTGCAGCAGTTGCTGGAGCGCCACGGCTATGATGTTGGCGAGGCTGACGGGCACTTCGGCGCCAAGACAAGGGCAGCGATCCGCAATTTCCAATCCAGGATCGGCCAGGTTCCCGACGGATTTGCCTCGGCAGGCATACTCAAGGAGCTGCGCGCGCCGTGACTTGTCCGGTCGTTATCCGGCCACCTTCGAGTTGACATTATTTACGCGCAATTGACGTGGGTCTCGGGTCGAGGCCCCCCTTCGCGGCCGGCCTTTTCCCTTGTAGATTAAGGCGTTGGGCGATCGCATGGTTGGCAAAATCCGGTTTTCCCGTTGGCTCGTCGGAGCGGTCATTCTGATCGTTGCCGAGTGCGTCAGCGTCGCCGCGATCAATATTGCGCTCACACTGCCGGCCCAGGCTCAGCGAGCCGATGACCGCTATCCATTTCTGAGTCGGCAGCGCCAGCATGGCGGCTTCTTCGGGTTCGGCGGCTTGTTCGGAGGCGGCGGCTCCAACACGCGATCCTATCCAGGTGAGAGCCCGCCGCCGCAACCAGTCGAATCATTGCACGCCCCGGCTCCCCGCAAACCAGATCCGAACGCGCCCGCGCCCACGACCTCGATCGTGGTGATGGGCGACGGCATGGCCGATTGGCTGGCCTATGGACTGGAGGACGCCTTTTCGGATTCCCCCGAGATCGGCATCGTCCGTAAAAACAAGATCAATTCCGGGCTGTTGCGCTACGAGGCCAAGGGAGATCTCGACTGGTGGCACGTCGCGCGCGATCTGTTGGCACCGGAGAAGCCCAATTACGTGGTCATGATGCTCGGCGTCAGCGACCGCCAGAATATCCGCGAGCGCGATCTCGCCAAAGAGGCCGACAAGACCGCCAAAGAAGAGCAGGACAAGAAAAGCACCGACCATAGCGCTCAGACCAAAGAGCACGCGGACGATCAGGATCAACCAGGGATCGTGACGCCCGAGCCGCAGCGCGGCCAAAGCGCCAACGGCATTATTGAATTTCGCAGCGACAAATGGGCCGAGGTTTACGCCAAGCGCATCGACGAAACGATTGCGGCGCTCAAGAGCAAGGGTGTGCCGGTATTCTGGGTCGGCCTGCCGTCGATCCGTGGCACCAAATCCACCGCCGACGCGAGCTACCTCAACGATCTTTTTCGCGCGCGCGCCGAACGCGCCGGCGTGAACTACATCGACGTGTGGGATGGCTTTGTCGATGAGGCCGGCAAGTACTCGACTTTCGGCCCAGACTATGATGGCCAGATGCGGCGGCTGCGTTCGGGCGACGGCGTGTATTTTACCAAGTCCGGCGCCCGCAAGCTCGCGCACTATGTCGAACGTGAGATACGCCGCTATATGAGCAATCGCGTGCCGGTGGCGTTTCCCGCCGGGCCGATCGGGCCGGTGCCCGCTGACACAAAATCGAAAGTACGCCCGGTGGCCGGACCGGTGCTGCCGCTGACCGTGACGCCGGGAAATTCCGAGGAACTGCTTGGGGCCGGCGGCAGTCAGCCGGTGCACGCCGATGCCACCGCCGACCGAGTTCTGGTCAAGGGCGAACCAGTGCCGGCTCCGCCCGGACGCGCCGACGATTTCGTCTGGCCGCCGGGCAGCGACGGAAAAAGCACGGCGCCGGCCGCGAGTGTGGCCGCGCCGCCGACAGTGCCTGCGGCCGCCGCCGTGCCGGCGCCCAACGCGGTCGCCCGCACCGAACCCATTGCGGTGGTGAAACCGCCGGAATTGCCCAAACATACCGGGCCGAAGATATTGCAGACCACGGGCGTGAAGCCGCGCGTCGAACGCCGGGTGGACACCAAGCCGCGGCCGCCGGCCGACATTCCGCAGTCCAGCAGAACGCCCGGCTGGTTCCGTTAACCGCCGCTCAGCGCGGCAGTGTCGTCGATCCCATCAGGAATTTGTCGACCGCGTGCGCGGCCTGCCGCCCTTCGCGGATCGCCCATACCACCAACGATTGCCCGCGCCGCATGTCGCCGGCAGCGAACACCTTCGGCACCGATGTAACGTATGCGTCAGTGGCGGCCGAGACATTGCCACGCTGGTCGAGCGCCACGCCGAGCGCCTTGATCATGCCCTCGTGCAGCGGATGTACAAAACCCATGGCAAGCAATACCAGATCGGCCTCGATCTCGAATTCGGTCCCGGCGACTGGCTTGAACTTGTCGTCGACATGCACGCAATGAAGCTTCTTGACCTGGCCGTTCTCGCCCGAGAATTTCTGCGTCAGCACGGCGAACTCGCGCTCGACGCCTTCCTGGTGGCTTGACGAGATGCGCAGCTTGAGCGGCCAATCCGGCCACACGATCATTTTGTTCTCGTGCTCCGGCGGCTGCGGCATGATCTCAAAATTGGTCACCGACACCGCGCCTTGGCGGATCGAGGTGCCGATGCAGTCGGAGCCGGTGTCGCCGCCGCCGATGACGACGACCTTCTTGCCCTTGGCGAGGATCGGCTCGACGTTGCCTTGCGGCTCATGGCTCACGCGGCGGTTCTGTTGCGGCAGGAATTCCATGGCAAAATGGATGCCCTTGAGTTCGCGACCGGGCACCGGCAGATCGCGCGGCTTCTCGGCGCCGCCGGCGAGCACGACGGCGTCGTGCTCCTTGACCAGCTTGTCAGTCGGCACATTGACGCCGATGTCGGCGCCATAATGGAACTGCACGCCTTCGCCTTGCATCTGCTCGATGCGGCGGTCGACGTGGATCTTCTCCATCTTGAAGTCGGGAATGCCGTAGCGCAGTAGCCCGCCGGCCTTGGCCCAGCGTTCAAAGACGTGCACCTCGTGCCCGGCGCGCGCGAGCTGTTGTGCGCAAGCGAGCCCCGCCGGCCCCGAACCGACCACGGCCACTTTCATGCCGGTCTTGTGCGCCGGCAATTCCGGCTTGAGCCCCTGCGCGATAGCGCGGTCGGCGATCTCGCATTCGATCGTCTTGATGGTGACCGGATTGTCATCGATGTTGAGCGTGCAGGACGCCTCGCATGGCGCCGGGCAGACGCGGCCCGTGAATTCTGGAAAATTATTGGTCGAGTGTAGATTGCGCGCGGCCTCGTCCCAACGGCCGCGGTAGACCAGGTCGTTCCAGTCCGGAATCTGGTTGTTGACCGGGCAGCCGGTGGGCGCGCCGGTGATACGGCTGGTGCCGTGGCAATAAGGCACGCCGCAGTCCATGCAGCGCGCCGCCTGATTGCGGATGTCGGTCTCCGCCAGCGGCAGCACGAATTCGTGCCAATGCTTGATGCGCTCCGCGACAGGGGCGTAGTGGCGGTCGTTGCGATCAATCTCGAGAAAGCCGGTGACCTTACCCATACTACTCCGCGGCCTGCATGGTGGCGGCCTTCTCCTTTGCCATCTCGGCGAGCGCGCGGCGGTATTCGACCGGCATCACTTTGCGGAACAATGGGCGATAACGCTGCCAATCGGCAAGGATCTCGGCCGCGCGCTTGGAATTCGTGTAGCGGGCATGGTTGGCGATCAACGTGTGCAGCCTCTCGGCATCCTTGGCGGTCAGATCCGACATGATGTCGACGCGGCCGTGCGACTCGAGGTCGTTGTAGGCGCCGTATTCTTTCTCGTTGATCTGTTCTTCTTCCGGCACTGGCTCGAGTTCGACCATCGCCATGTTGCAGCGGGATTTGAAGGTGCCGTCCTCGTCGATCACATAAGCTATTCCACCGGACATGCCGGCGGCGAAATTGCGGCCGGTCACGCCCAGCACCACCACAATGCCGCCGGTCATGTATTCGCAGCAATGGTCGCCAGCGCCTTCGATCACGGCGATAGCGCCGGAATTGCGCACGGCGAAGCGTTCGCCGGCGACGCCGCGGAAATAGCATTCGCCTTCGGTCGCGCCGTACAGCACCGTATTGCCAACGATGATCGATTCCTCTGGCACGATGCCGGACTCCGCCGGCGGCCGGATGATGATGCGTCCGCCCGACAGGCCTTTGCCGACATAGTCGTTGGCGTCGCCGTCGAGTTCGAAGGTGATGCCGCGCGCGAGCCAGGCGCCGAAGCTCTGCCCGGCGGTGCCGGTAAAGCGCACGTGGATGGTTCCGTCGGGTAGGCCGGCATGGCCGTAGCGCTTGGCCACTTCGCCGGACAGCATGCCGCCGGCGGTGCGGTCGATGTTGCGGATGGCGGTTTGCAGCCGCACCGGTGCGCCGCGGTCGAGCGCGGCTTGCGATTCGGCGATAAGCTTGCGGTCGAGGATCGCGTGAATCTTGTGATCCTGCTTCTCGCAATTATAGATGGCGGTGCCTGTTTCGGCCCCTGGCTTCATAAACAGCTTGGAGAAATCGAGGCCCTTGGCCTTCCAGTGCTCCACTAGCGCCCGCTGGTCGAGCATCTGCATCTGGCCGACCATCTCGTTGAAGGTGCGGTAGCCGAGCGCCGCCATGATTTCGCGCACTTCCCCGGCGACGAAGAAGAAATAGTTGATCACGTGCTCGGGCTGGCCCTTGAAGCGCTTGCGCAGCACCGGGTCCTGCGTCGCCACGCCGACCGGGCAGGTGTTGAGATGACACTTGCGCATCATGATGCAGCCGACCGCGATCAGCGGCGCGGTGGCAAAGCCGAATTCGTCGGCCCCTAACAGGGCGCCCACCACCACGTCACGCCCGGTGCGGATGCCGCCGTCGACCTGAACGGCGATGCGCCCACGCAGGCGGTTGATCACCAGCGTCTGATGGGTCTCGGCGAGGCCAATTTCCCATGGGCTGCCGGCGTGCTTGATCGAGGTGAGCGGTGAGGCGCCGGTGCCGCCTTCGAAGCCGGCGATGGTGACGTGGTCGGCGCGCGCCTTGGAGACGCCGGCGGCGACCGTGCCGACGCCGACCTCGGAGACGAGCTTGACCGACACGTCGCCGGTCGGATTGGCGTTCTTCAGGTCGAAGATGAGCTGCGCCAGGTCTTCGATCGAATAGATGTCATGGTGCGGCGGCGGCGAAATGAGACCGACGCCCGGCGTCGAGTGACGCACTTTGGCGATCGTCTTGTCGACCTTGTGGCCGGGCAGTTGGCCGCCTTCGCCGGGCTTGGCGCCCTGCGCCATCTTGATCTGCATCATGTCCGAGTTGACCAGATACTCGGCGGTAACGCCGAAACGTCCCGAGGCGACTTGCTTGATGGCCGAGCGCATACTGTCGCCATTCGGCAGCGGTTTGAAGCGGTCGGATTCTTCGCCGCCTTCGCCGGTGTTCGACTTGCCGCCGATCCGGTTCATGGCGATGGCGAGCGTAGTATGCGCCTCGCGCGAGATCGAGCCGAATGACATGGCACCGGTAGAGAAGCGCCGCACGATATTCTTGGCCGGCTCAACCTCCTCGATCGGCACTGGCTTGCGGTGGTCATCCGCCGCCGACTTGACGCGGAACAGGCCGCGGATGGTGAGCAGCCGCTCGTTCTGCTCGTTCACGATCTTGGCGAAGGCGCGGTAATGATCCTGCGAATTGCCGCGCACCGCGTGCTGCAGCCGGGCGACGGTCTCGGCGGTCCAGACATGGTCCTCGCCACGCACGCGCACGGCGTAATCGCCGCCCACGTCGAGCATCGACGCGTAGATCGGCGAATCGCCGAAGGCGTCGCGATGGCGGCGCACGGCCTCCTCCGCGATTTCGGCGAGGCCGACGCCCTCGATGCGGGTATGGGTGCCGGTGAAATATTTGTCGACGAAGTCCTGCTTCAGGCCGACGGCGTCGAAAATCTGCGCGCCGCAATAGGACTGATAGGTGGAGATGCCCATCTTGGACATCACCTTGAGCAGCCCCTTGTCGATCGACTTGATATAGCGCTTGACGATCTCCTTCTCGTCGAGCTTCTGCGGCAGATCGTCCTTCATGGCGATCAGCGTCTCGAAGGCGAGATAGGGATTGATCGCTTCCGCGCCGTAGCCGGCGAGACAAGCGAAGTGATGTACCTCGCGCGGCTCGCCGGTTTCCACCACCAGCCCGACCGAAGTACGCAAGCCCTTGCGGATGAGATGGTGATGAACCGCCGCGCAGGCGAGCAGCACAGGGATTTGAATCCGGTCGGCGCCGGCCTTGCGGTCGGACAGGATGATGATGTTGCAGCCGGCGCGCACCTCTTCTTCAGCGTGCTCGCACAACGCATCGATCGCCCAGCCCATACCGTCGGTGCCGTGCTCGGCCGGGAAGGTGATGTCGAAGGTGTGCGACTTGAAGTGATCGCCGCTCATCTGCGAGATCGAGCGGATTTTTTCCAGATCCGCGTTGGTGAGAATCGGCTGGCGCACTTCCAGGCGCTTGCGGTTCGACATGCCCTCGTGGTCGAGCAGGTTCGGCCGCGGGCCGATGATGGAGACGAGGCTCATCACCAGTTCTTCGCGGATTGGGTCGATCGGCGGGTTGGTTACCTGCGCGAAATTCTGCTTGAAATAAGTGAACAGCGGCTTCGGCTTGTCCGACAGTGCCGAAATCGGCGTGTCGTTGCCCATGGAGCCGACCGCTTCCTCGCCGGTCGAGGCCATCGGCGTCATGAGGAACTTGAGGTCTTCTTGCGTGTAACCGAAGGCCTGCTGGCGATCGAGCAGCGACAGATTGGAGATCGGCGCCTCGTTGGCGGTTTCCGGCAGTTCCTCCAGAACGATCTGGGTGCGCGCGAGCCATTCCTTGTAAGGATGGCTCTTCGCCAGCGTCGCCTTCAGTTCCTCGTCGGGGATGAGCCGGCCTTCGTCGAGATCGACCAGCAGCATCTTGCCCGGTTGCAGCCGCCACTTCTTGACGATGTCCTTTTCCGGTATCGGCAGCACGCCCATCTCGGATGCCATGACGATGCGGTTGTCACGGGTGAGCAGATAGCGCGCCGGCCGCAGTCCGTTGCGGTCGAGTGTGGCGCCGATCTGGCGGCCATTGGTGAAGGCGATGGCCGCGGGGCCGTCCCACGGCTCCATCAGCGCCGCGTTGTATTCGTAGAACGCGCGCCGCTCCTCGTTCATCAGCGGATTGCCCGCCCACGCCTCGGGGATCATCATCATCACGGCATGCGCGAGCGGGTAGCCGCCTTGCGTGAGGAATTCGAGCGCGTTGTCGAAGCAGGCGGTGTCGGACTGGCCCTCGTAGGAAATCGGCCACAGCTTGCTGATGTCGGTGCCGAACAGTGGCGAGGACACCGACGCCTGGCGCGCCGCCATCCAGTTGTTGTTGCCGCGCAGCGTGTTGATCTCGCCGTTATGCGCGATGTAGCGGTACGGATGCGCCAGCGACCAGGTCGGAAACGTATTGGTCGAGAAGCGCTGGTGCACCAGCGCGAGCGCGCTCTCGAAGTCGGGATCGTGCAGGTCTGGGTAATAGGCGCCGAGTTGGTCCGCCAGGAACATGCCCTTGTAGATCACTGTGCGACAGGAGATCGACACCGGGTAATAGCCGGATGTGCGCCGCTCACGCCGCGTGTAGATGGCGTTAGAGATCGACTTGCGCAGGATATAGAGCCTGCGCTCGAATTCGGTGTCGGAGTATTTCTTCCTGCCGAGGCCGATGAACACCTGCAGGTGCACGGGCTCGGTCGGCTTGACCGATTCGCCGAGTGTGGAGTTGTCGGTCGGCACCTCGCGCCAGCCGAGCAGCGTCAGTCCCTGGCGCTCGATTACCTCGGCGTAGATGTCGCGGATGATCTGCCGCCAGTTGGAATCGCGCGGCATGAACAGATAACCGATGGCGTACTCGCCCGGCTTCGGCAGCTTGATGCCGAGTTCGGCGGTCTTCTTGGCAAAGAATTTGTGAGGGATCTGCACCAGAATGCCCGCGCCGTCGCCCATGCGCGGGTCGGCGCCGACCGCGCCGCGGTGTTCCAGATTGCATAGAATGCGTAACCCGTCCTCGACGATCTGGTGCGACTTGCGGCCCTTGATGTCGGCGATGAAGCCGACGCCGCAGGCATCTTTGTCGAGCGCCGGATCGTAAAGACCTTGCACCGGCGGCGTGCCGGGATCGGCGTCGGCGGAACGCGATCGCGTCGCGTCGCGGCCATGCGTCGCGATCCCGCGCCCGACAAATCCTGCAACGCTCCGATCCTCGCCCATTCCACCCTGCCTCGCCGGTACCCATGGCCCCCGGCGCATTCAGCGCGTTCGCAGGCCCTTTAAGGCGCCGCGCCAACGCGCAACCGATCTCGAGAAGGGCAGCCTTGCCCGGCTCATCGCCGCCGTGGCTGCTCCCATTGGGCGCCACCGATATCAGCCCCGCCTTCAAAGGCCGGTATCGCGGTCGCCGTCTATTAGGACAGCATTGCTGTCCTAATAGACCATGCCAAATTTTGCCCCGCCACACAAGGCTGGTCCACGCCCGAACTGGTTGGACCTTTCGCTTTGTTGTCGCGGCGCCTTCTTACCAAGCAAGAAGAGGACCACGCGCGGGCCGCGGACGCAATGCCGTTGCGTTGGGCGCGCTCTGCCAAATGCTGAGGCTGGCAATCCGCTTAACCTTGGTGGGCAGGTAAAGCCGCCGGATTGAGGCCGTTGGCTGAGATGCTGAAAAAGGGGACACCCGATCAAAGCCGCCGCGTTCACACACCCTCAATGCGGCAACCAAGCCCACCAAAACGAAAGCGCCCCGGAGGTCCGGGGCGCCGCCGTTTCCGATTGAAGCTGCGGTGTCAGGCCGCGGCTTTGGTCTCGACCACCTGCGGCTTGGCATTGCCGTTGCCGATCGGGATCTGGCGCGGCTTCTTCGCCTCGGGGACTTCCCGCACGAGATCGACGTGCAGCAATCCGTTCTCGACGTTCGCGCTCTTGACCTGAACATGGTCGGCAAGCTGGAAGACGCGCTCGAAAGCGCGGGCGGCGATGCCCTGATAGAGCACCTCGCCGGTCTGCTCTTCCTTGGCCTGTTTGGCGCCTTTGATCGTCAGCGTGTTCTCTTTCGCCTCGATCGAAAGATCCTTCTCGCCGAAGCCGGCAACCGCGACAGTGACGCGGTAGTCGTTCTCGCCAGTCCGCTCGATGTTGTAGGGCGGGTAGCCCGGGGCGGATTCGAATCCGTCCAGCATCGAGAACAGCCGGTCGAAGCCGACGGTGGAACGATAAAGGGGAGCAAGATCAAACGTACGCATGGCATATCCTCCTAGAGTTGAGCGACATGCGGGTGGTCCGCCGTAGGGGCCGAACCTGAAACCCGAGCGCAGCCGGAATGGCCTGCGCAAAGTTGATATGGGAAGGTCATTCCGGGCTCGCAAGAGGCTATGGATGCCTCCTTAACACATTGAAATTGCAGTATTTTTTGCTATAGTTTCGACCACGATTGAGCCCACCTTGGGCCCTGCTATAAGGCCTGGGCCGGCGCGCACCGCTCATTTTTCATGAAACTCATTTCCATTCCCGCCAATCCGGCGCCCGACGACGCGGTGACCGGCAGCATCCAGACCCCGGACGGGGTTACTTTGCGTTTTGCGCGTTTCGCGCCGCCGCCCGGACGCAAAGGCACCGTGGTCGTGCTGCAGGGCCGCGCCGAATATATCGAGAAATATTTCGAGACCGTGCGCGATCTGCGCGCGCGCGGGTTCGCGGTGGCGACCTTCGATTGGCGGGGGCAGGGGATGTCGGATCGCGCGCTCTCCGATCCGCTCAAAGGCCATGTGCGGAATTTTTCCGAATACGCCACCGACCTCGAAGCGGTTATGGAGCAGGTGGTGCTGCCCGACTGCCCACCGCCGATCTTCGCGCTCGGCCATTCTATGGGCGCCGCCATCGGCATCCGCGCCTGCCATGACGGCAACCGCTGGTTCGACCGCATGGTGTTCTCGGCGCCGATGATTGCATTGCGCCCGGGCAAGCTGACCGCGGTCGCGGGGCCGTTGGCGCGCGCCATGCGCATGCTCGGCATCGGCTCCGGCTACGTGCCGACCGGTGACGGCAGACCGATCGGCGCCGAGGATTTTATCGGCAATGTGCTCACTTCCGATCCGGTGCGCTACGCGCGCAACATGGCCGTGCTCGAAGAAGCGCCTGAACTCGGCATCGGCGCGCCGACAGTCGCCTGGGCCGATGCCGCGCTGCGCCTGATGAAACAGTTCGCCGCCCTCGGCTACGCCGGCCACATCCGTCAGCCGATCCTGCTGGTCGCGGCCGGCCGCGACGAAGTGGTCTCGACGCCCGCGATCGAGGCTTTCGGGGTGAATCTGCTGGCGGGACGCCATCTCATCCTGGCCGGCGCCAAGCATGAAATTCTGCAGGAGCAGGATCACTATCGGGCCCAGTTCTGGGCGGCGTTCGACGCCTTCGTGCCCGGCACGCCGCGGTATTAAGCCTTCGCCAGCATCTCCAGCGCTGCCGCGTGCACGCGCTCGTCGCCGGCGACAATGATGCGGCCGCCGCCTTGCGCCGGGCCATTCTCCCAAGTGGTGACGATACCGCCGGCGCCGGTGACGATGGGGATGATCGCGACGATGTCGTACGGTTTGATCTCAGTTTCGATCACCAAGTCAATGAGCCCTGCCGCCAGCATGCAATAGGCGTAACAGTCGCCGCCGTAGCGCGAGAGCTTGACCGACTTTTCCAGCCGGCCGAAAGCCGCGCGGTCGGCTTTGTTCATCAGCAGCGGGCTGGTGGTGGACAGGATCGCGTCCCCAATCGTCGCGCAGGGGCGGACGTGCAGGTCGCGGTTGCCCGCCGAGCCCCGATAGCGGGCCGCGCCGCCATCGCCGGAAAATTTCTCGCGGGTGAACGGCTGGTTCATCATGCCGAACACCGGTTCGCCGAAACGCATTAAGCCGATCAGCGTGCCCCAGGCCACCATGCCGGTAATGAAGGATTTGGTGCCGTCGATCGGGTCGAGCACCCAGACGCATTCGGCGTCGGTGCGCTCGGCGCCGTATTCCTCGCCGATCACGCCGTGGCCGGGGAAGTTCTGCCGGATGAGCGCCCGCATGGCCTGCTCGGCGGCGCGGTCCGCCGCAGTGACCGGATCGAACCCGCCGACCTGCTTGTTGTCGATCGCCAGCGCGGTGCGGAAAAACGGCAGGATGGTCTCGCCTGACGCGTCGGCGAGCTTGTCGACGAAACTCGAGAAATCGATTGCTGTCATGCCGTCTGCTTAAAGCACGATCGCGAAAAGAGGGAACCGCTTTCCCCCGCAAGATCGTACGACCTCCTCAGAAAACCTGTGTGCAGCACAGCAATCTTCGATCTCTAGCAATGCAAATCCGATTAGGTAAATTTCCATCGATCCACTATAATTGTGATGTTTTTGCCACTCCTCTTACGGAAACGTTGAAATTATTGGCCAGAAATCGTGATCCAGCTATGCATTATAACATGAGTTTATAGACTTTCTGCCTTGATTTTTGTGCGTCGCGGTGTAACTTATTGCAACGCGGTAGCGAGAGCTATCGTTGCCCTCCTTGGGCGTTTCCTCCCTAGACTTGGGCCGCTTGCAAACGCGAGCGGCCTTTTTTTGGCTATTCCGCTGCCGCCGCGCGGTAGGGGCGCAGTTCTTCCAACGGAATCTCGCCCAGGCGGCGTGCCAGCGTTTCCAGATCGACGGCCAGCTGACCGAACGTGCTGGAGCGTTCGTAGCGGCGCTCGTCCATGTAAAGGGCGCGATTGATCTCGAGCTGGATGGCATGCAAGCCGGCGGCCGGGTTGCCGTAATGCTCGGTGATAAAGCCGCCAGCATAGGGCTTATTCCGGCTCACGCTGTAGCCGAGGGTGCGCAGCGTCTTTTCCACGATTTCCGCCACCACGCCGACGCAGCTGGTGCCATAACGATCGCCGAGCACGAATTCAGGCCGCGGCCGCTCGTCCTTATGGCCGGCAGTGGAGGGCATGGAATGGCAATCGATTAGCATGGCGGCGCCAAAATCCTGGTGCAGCTTCGAGAACAGCCGGCGCAGCGCGCGATGATAAGGTTTGTACAGGCTTTCGATCCGGCGCAGCGCGTCGTCGACCGGAATGCGTTGGTCGTAGATTTCCTGGGCGTCGCCGACTACCCGCGCCACGGTCCCGAGCCCGCCGGCCACCCGCATCGAGCGGGTATTGGCGAAGGAGGGCAGGCGGCCCTCGAACATGCGCGGATCGAGTTCGTAGGGCTCGCGGTTGACGTCGACGAAACAGCGCGGGAAATGCGCGCGTATGAGCGGAAAACCGCGCCCGACCACGCCGGCGATCAATTCGTCGACGAAGCTGTCCTCCGACCGGCGCAGGGTAGCGATATCGAGCCGCGACACGGCCAGGAAATCGCGCGGATAGGTCGAACCGCTATGTGGCGAATTGAACAGCACCGGGCCCCTGGTTTCGGCTGGGTCCAGGACCTCGAATGGTGGATCGAGTTCGTCGCCGATTTCGTTCATAAATGGCCATTCCAGGGGTCAGTAGTATCGCAGTGAGCCGGGTCGGACCGGTCCCCGATAACCTACTATTGTCTATGCGCCGGGGCGTTATGCCAAGCTATGCTTTGGGTTCACGCGTTATTTACCCGGCATAAGTCTTATGGGGAGGTGGCCCCACGTACGGGCGGCCGGGACGAGGCGTTTGGGTAGCATGTCTAAGATCCTGCTAGCGGAAGACGACACCGATATGCGGCGCTTTCTGGTCAAGGCGTTGCAGAATGCCGGATTCGACGTGACCTCCTACGATAACGGGCTGTCGGCCTACCAAAGGCTGCGCGAGGAGCCGTTCGAGTTGCTGCTCACCGATATCGTGATGCCCGAGATGGACGGCATCGAGTTGGCCCGCCGCGCCGCCGAGCTCGATCCCGACATCAAGATCATGTTCATCACCGGCTTCGCTGCGGTCGCGCTCAATGCCGATTCCGCCGCGCCCAAGCACGCCAAAGTGCTGTCCAAGCCGATCCATCTGCGCGACCTGGTCAACGAAGTGCAGAAGTTGCTGGCGGCCTGAGGCCCGGCAGGCCGCCTGCGGGCGGCTTGCTTCGCCAGTTTGGAGCCGATAAGACCAAACAGATTAAAGGGCGCGTAGCTCAGCGGAAGAGCACTACCTTGACATGGTAGGGGTCACAGGTTCGATCCCTGTCGCGCCCACCATTCTTTTCGAGGGCTTAGCAAAGAACGCGAGGACCGGCGAACTGGTCACTTCCGCGCGAGGTTTCCATCCGGCGATTGCCATGCGCAGCCGCGGCGAGGCACGGCGACTGGCGCTGCTAGATCTGCGCTCTCGAGCCACCGAACCGAGCCGCAACGGCCTATCGAGTCATGGGACGTCAGACCCGATGTCGCCGTCGTGTTTGAGATCAATTCGTTCGACCGACCGGGGTTCGATTGCACTCAGCGACTGGACCTCAGCTTCGAATCCGCGAGGCAGGCGTTCGAATTCCTTCTGGCGCTTGCCACAACATCGCGCCTGCCGGGACCAATTTATCCAACCCATGGGTATTTCTCGTTGCGCGCGGCGTCAATGCAATCGTGCCTGAATATCAGTCTATTATCTCCCACTCGACGGCCCGCGCAAACACCTTTAAATTCGCTCGCTATACTAAGAACATCTGTTTCTAGGGGAGGTCCTAATGCCCAAAGTCGAAAAGGCCGTCAAACATCATAACGCTGCCGCAAAACACCACGCCCAAGCGGCACATCACCATCATGAAGCGGCCAAGCACTACAAATCAGGTGCTCACGACAAAGCGGCGCATCATGCCCACATCGCGCATGGCCATGGCCTTTACGCGCGGCGGCATGCCGAAAGTGCCAGCCAGACGCACGCCGAAATCCACGACGAGAGTTTCCCATGGAATGAATGGATAGATTGAACTCGCGAGTGGGCCTGCAGTGTATACAGTGCGACGCGCAGAATCTAATTTTTAAGAACAAACTATCCTGTAGCTAAGTTATTCGGACGATCAAAGCCGTTGATGTGCAAAAAATAGTTGCAGGGGATAATTTCTAATACTTTGTAACTTGAAGTCTCATTTTTTGCACAAAACGGACGTGACGGCCTGCCCGGCGAATGCCCGCTTTTGGCGGACGGATTCAAACGGTCAATAGAACAACGCCCGCATGAAGGCTCACCACAAAAGGCAAACCGGCAAGAAGGCGCTATTTGTTGCCGAACAGGATACGCGACGGGTGCTTCGCCAAATCTGACACTGCGGCGTCAATATGGACGATTGCCCGATGCGCGTCACCGCCGACAATGTTGATCTGCTTGTTTGCCGACTCTGTTACCTGAAGGATTCCCGTTGTGATGTCGGCCGTGCGCTTATCGAGATTGTCTGACAGTTGCTTGACCGAGGCCATCGCATCGGTGCTGTTTGTCATCAACTTGTCGATCTTGTCGCCGTTGCGCGCCAGCGCGTCGGTGAAAACCTCGAGGTTCTTGATCGCTTTGTGCAGCGATTCCTGGTTCTCCGTGATCACCGCGTCGGCCTTGGCGAGCGTTTCGCGCACGGCCGATGACATGTCGCCAGAGGCCGCCGTGGCCTTCAGCGTCAGCGGCTCACCATTTTTCTGCGGCAACGGCGGCGCCGAGGCCAAGTTCCCCTTCAAGGACACCGATGCGATACCGGTCAAGCCGGCATAATCGAGAGTCACCTGCGTGTCGGCGCGGATCGGCGTTTTCGGGCTTACAGCCAGCATCGCCGCGACTTCGGCGGGATTGTTGGTCAGGCGCAGGTCGGACACTTCGCCGACGCGAATACCGTTGAACAAGACCGGAGCCCCGATGCGCAGCCCGGTCACCGGACCCGAGAATATCACGCGATAGGTGGCGCTGTCCTTCGTTCCCGCCGTCGCGTTCAGCCAATAGACGAAGCCGAACGCGCCTGCGATGACGAAGAACGTGAACAATCCGACCAGAACGTATTTAGCCCTGTCCTCCATCAACTCAACTCCTTTTAGCCCTTCACTCTCACGTGCCAGTCAGCGTGCGCCCGGGCGCCGTGGAAATAAGATGTCAGCCAGGGATGCTGCGAGGCCAACATCGTTTCCATGGTGCCCGCTTCGATAATCTGGCCGCCGCCCAGTACGGCGATGCGGTCGCAAACGCGATGCAGGCTGTCGAGGTCGTGCGTCACCATAAACACCGATATGCCGAGCGTTTCCTGTAGCGTCAGAATGAGTTGGTCGAATTCGCCGGCGCTGATCGGATCGAGGCCGGACGTGGGCTCGTCCAGAAACAGGATTTCGGGATCGAGCGCCAGCGCGCGGGCAAGCCCCACACGCTTGATCATGCCGCCCGAGAGTTCGGACGGGTACTCCCGATAGACGTCGGGGCTCAGGCCAACCATTTCCAGTTTTGCGACCGCCATTTCGGTCGTCAACCGATCGGAGAGGCGCAGATATTCGCGGATCGGAAATTCGACGTTCTTGCCGACAGTCAGCGACGAGAACAATGCGCCTTGCTGGAACAAGATGCCCCAGCGCCGGTCGATCGCTCGCCTTTGCTCTTCGCTGGCCTTGTCGATATCGTGGCCGAGCACTTCGATCTGGCCGGATCGTTTCGGCAATAGCCCTATAATCGTGCGCGCCAGGGTCGACTTGCCTGCGCCTGATGCGCCGACGAAACCGAGAATCTCGCCGCGCAGTAGATCGACATTGACGCCATCGAGCACGCGATGCGACTGGAAGTAGACGACCAGGTCGCGCACGCGGATGACAGAGTCGGTTTGTCCATTCGCCATCGTCTATATTCCGATCGACGCAAAGAACACGGCGAAAGCCCCATCAACGACGATTACAAGGAAGATCGATTTTACCACTGATTCCGTCGTTTTGGTGCCGAGCGACTCTGCGCTGCCCTGAACCTGCAACCCCTCGACGCATGAAACGAGGCCGATGATCAGCGCCATAAAGGGCGCCTTGATGATGCCGACTTCAAAGGTCTGCAGCGAGATGGCGTCGCGCAGGCGCGACATGAACACCGCCGGGCTGATGCCTCCGTAAAGCCAAGCCACGAGGCCGCCACCGTAGAGCGCGGCCATCGAGCCGATGAAGGTCAACAGCGGCACCGCGATCATGAGTGCGAGGATACGCGGCAGGATCAGCACCTCGACCGGATCGAAGCCCATGGTACGCAGCGCGTCGACTTCCTCGCGCATCTTCATCGAACCAAGCTCGGCAGTGTAGGCGCTGCCCGAGCGGCCGGCCACCATGATACAGACGATCACCACACCGAGTTCGCGCAGGACCAGGACGCTGACCATGTCTACGACATAGATGTCGGCGCCGAAGGTGCGGAAATGGAAGATACCCTGTTGCGCGATGATGGCGCCGATCAGCAGCGTGATCATCAAGATGATCGGCACCGCGTTCCACGCCACCCGCTCGAGATGCTTCACCATGGAAGTGAAGCGGAAGGTGTGCGGACGCATCAGCACGCGCAGGAACGCCAGTGCCAGCGCTCCGCCCATCTGGAACAGCAGCAGGGCATCGGCAACAACCGCCGACATGGTGCGGCCAACGCTCTCCAGCGTCGCGACAATGCTGTTCGGCTTGCGCGGCAGCGGTGACAATTTGTGGGTGCCCGCCTGCACTTTTTCGAACAGTCCGCGGTGGCGGTCCGGTAAGCCGAACAGCCGGGTCTCGACGCCCCGGCTGCTCCAGGCGCGCAGTGTGCGTTCGATCAGCCAGGCGCCATAAGTGTCGATCCGTTCAATCTGCGCTACGTCGATCGCAATGGCGCGCGGCGCCGTCTTGGCGCCGACAACGGCGTCCACTAGCGGTTCGAGCGTGCGCGCGTACTCCGCCGTCCACGATCCTGACGCCAAGAGACTGACGCCGTCGCCGTGGGCCTGAGCGAGCAAAGTGCCTGCCGCCATTAAATAGCTCCTCTACCGGCCGGCTTTCGGCGGATCGGAACAGCCGACGAGGCATGACGAGAAATCCGGTGGCGGCACAGGCGCCTTGCGGCCGCGCCGTTTCGCAATCGGCACGCCCGGGCCACCGGTGATAGCCACCTCTCGCTAATCTTCGCCCGCCTGAGGCCTCCGCGCGCCTCTTAAGAAAGGTTAACAAATGGCGAACATCGTTAAAATGCCATTTGTCCCTTAAGGTTAACGAGGATATCGAGCACGTAGCGACGTAAGGGCCCGGCTGTTGCACATTGGCACGCGCTCCTGCTCGACATGGGCGTGGTCCCCAAAGCCGGCTTCGCCCAGGATTTAGAGCCCGGTCGGCCGCTTAGTGTGGATTATTGCTGCTGCACGCCATAACGCGAGAAAGCATCGGCGATTTTTGCCTCAAGCTTTTTTGCCGCTGCGAGATCAGCGTTGCCGCCAGCTGTATCGCCCTTCTTGAGCTTGGCGAGTCCGCGTCCATAGAACGCGCTCGCCAACTTCGGATCGAGGCGCAGCGCCGAGCTATAATCCTCGGCGGCCGACTCAAATTGGCCCATCTTCAAATAGATCAAACCCCGCGAATCATAAGTCGCGGCATCTTTGGGCTGTATAAGAAGCGCCTTGTTGCAGTCTGCCAGCGCCGGCTGCAATTGGCCGAGGATGGCACGAACCCAACAGCGTCCGTTCCATATCGCTTCCAGATTCGGCTCAAGGCGAATCGCATCGTCGTAATCCTGCGCTGCGCGTTCAAAATCGTTCTTTTTCTGATATGTTTCAGCGCGGTTGGCGAAAGCTCTGCCGTATTTGGGGTTGAGCTTGATCGCCTCATCGAAATCTTTGATGGCGCGGTCGTAGTCGCCTTTCTTCTGGTAGGCGACTCCGCGATTGTTGAACGGCTTGTCGTAGCCAGGATTGAACTTGATCGCGAGGTCATAGTTCTCGATGGCGCGATCGTAGTCGCCTTTTTCGGAATAGGCGTTGCCGCGATTGTTATGGGCTGTCGCTAGAATCAGAGCCGTCTCGTGAGTCCCATTGATCAGCCATGTGCAGCCTTTGATCTGAGATTCGGGTGTTTTGCGATCCGACCCATTGCACAGCTCGATATTCGTAAGTCTTTCGTCAAGCTTTCCATCTTGCGGCGTGGCCCACGACCGGGCCAATGGCAAGGCCAGCAGAAGCGCTGCGCCGCCGACGATGCCATACCGTCCGCGAGATCCCATATCAAATTTTCCGAACTTGAAAAGAGCAACGCCGCAAGTTCACTGTCCTTGCGAAGGCGCCACTATTGTTGGAGCTGCAATGTGATGCTGCTTGCATCAGGAATAGAGTTCCCCCTGCAAGACAATGCCTTAGCAACCTCGACAAATGTCGAGATTGAGTTTTTTGCGTTCTATTACCGGGATTAAGTCGGGCGATGCTCCGACTTTTGGCTTTACGGTTGCAGCGCCATACTTTTCCAGAACTTGATTCTTCCCCTCTTCGATGAGGGTGGAAAATTTGACAGTCCCGTCATCCGATATCTCAACGTGTGGCGTTGTCCCTCGAATGCCCATGGTGGCCACGGGCGTATCGATTTTCATATCGCCGGTCTTGGCAATCTTGCCGGCGACAAAGGTGAAGGTTCCTTTGGTCAGGCTCAGCAAGGTTGAGTTGGATTTGCTGTTCGGATCGTACACGAACTCAGTCATTGCCATGCGGGCGTTGCTGGACAGATTAAACGCCGTGCCGTCGGTGAATGTAATGCCGACCCGGCCATCGGCTCCGGTCTGAACCACATCGCCGAGATAGACGAGATCGCCGACCTTGACCCCGCCTTGATTGCCGAGGGTCGCCTGAACGACCACCGCGTTGACATGTTCGATGGTGATCGCGCCCGTGGCGGTTACAACCTTGCCAATGGGCTTAGCCGAGGCATCCTGAACGGCCGGCGGAACCGGAGCATTTTGGGTCCACGCCGAACCAGGGAAGATGCTGCCGGCGACCAAAACGGCGCCCGCAACGAACACGACAAGCGTAGATATGCGCATCACGAGCCCCTCCGGGGCAGGTTTAGCCGTTACAACTATCAGGATTATTCCCGCGCATCAATTTCAGCTTTGGGCCGGCAAGCTCTTTTGGCGAGTCGCCACCGGTCCTTTCGTTGGCAGCCTCCGCATATGGCCCGGAAGTGGGCGCCAAGTGACTAAAAAGACGTCACAAATGACCAACAAAGAGCCGGCCAAGCCCCAAAATAAACCTTACCCAGAGCCAATAAGCCGTTGAACTGTTGAATTAAATTGTAGTGTTGCAGTCTAGGCGATAGTTTAAGGACCGTTAATTGCAAGTGCGGGCGGCAAAATAAGAACAGAAACCGCCAAAGTTTATCGCGCTCTAGAGTGTGGGACAGGGCAAGTGTTCAGACGTTTCGGCGCTATGCCGGGCGAGGGAGACGGTGCCGACGGCTTCGCTTCGCAGCCGGGGGTAGGACCTTGTCCTTTTATCGGCAAAATTGAAACGATTGCCGGCACGTGCTCCCTTATTCGCGCCGGTCGAGTCATTGTTGAAATCAAGATTGGCGATCCCGTCTGCCGGGGCGACGTCGTCAAGACCGCGGCCGATGGCCGGGTCGGCATTCGCTTCATCGACGGCACCGCCTTTAGCCTGTCCAACAACGCCCGCATGATGCTGCGAGAGTTTGCCTGCGGGGGCGATTCGCCTTCGGCTCTATTCGACGTCACCCGGGGGGCTTTCGCCTTCATCGCTGGCGAAATGGCGAAAGCCGGCCATCTCGGGATCGACACGCCTGTCGCGAGCATTCGGGGCCGCACCCGGACCGGCGGCGTTGGCACGCTTACGCTTTCCGCGTTGATTTTCGCGGTTATGGAGGAAGCTCGCGCTGAGAGCCCGGGCGACGCGTTCCTGGACGACGGCACCATACCGTACAACGGCGTGTTCGAACTGGTGACCAAGGAGCCGATCCCGCGGCACTACCTTGTCGATAATCCCTTGGAAAAGTTCGTCCTCCACCGGAATGGTTCCTCGGTTAGCGCGGAACTAACCATCAATAGCAACTCCGAAATGGAGCAGCTTCACAAAGCGCAGCAGGACGCGCTTCATGTCTTTGCTTTGGGACTAGCGCAAGGACCAACGGCCACCGGGCCCGGTGGATCGGACGGACCGCCTGGGATCGTACCTCCGTCATTCTTTACGCAACCGATCAATTTTACACCGCCCCCCGATAACACCCCGCCGCCACCGGGCCCGACCGGCCCGGGCCCAACTATTCCAACGCCTTCTGTTTTCTTGCCCGTGATTTTCACCCCGCCACCCACAGGGCCAGGCAAGATCAACGAACTCCCGGGGCATACGGGCGATACGACGGACATCGACACCACGTCGAGCACGGTCCCCCTTTCATTCGGCGCGGCTACCCTAAGCGGGCCGACATTCGTCTGGTCGGCCGGCCCCCTGACCAGCGGACAAGAAGCCGGACTTACCGTAGCGAGCACGTTGACGCTGTCCGACTCCGGGGGCTCGATCGGCTTCACCTACAGTGCAGTGGACCACACTTTCGATTTCCTGGCGCAAGGTGAGACGCTCACCATCACCTATGACGTGACGGCAGGCGGCGTCACAAAGCCGGCCACTATCATCATTACCGGCACCAACGATACGCCGGTGATCACCAGCGGCACGCAGAGTGGCTCGATCACCGAAGAGAAGAACGCCAGCCAGCCGAACCCGACGGGCTCGACCGACCTCGACAAGGCGAGCGGCGCGGTGACCTTCACCGACGTTGACCTCAGCGACACGCACACGGTGACGGTGACCGGGGTGGTTGCCTCCGGGGTCACCACCGGGCTGGCGAGCAACGCCACGGCGCTGGGCTGGCTGACGCTGGGCACGCTCAGCGATTCCACCGGCGGGGTGACCGGCTCCGACGCCTGGACCTTCTCGGCGCAGGACAAGAACTTCGACTACCTGGCGGTGGGCGAGACGCTGACGCTGACCTACACGGTGCAGGTCGACGACGGCCATGGCGGCCTTACCAGCCAGCCGGTCATCGTCACCGTTACCGGCACCAACGATACGCCGGTGATCACCAGCGGCACGCAGAGTGGCTCGATCACCGAAGAGAAGAACGCCAGCCAGCCGAACCCGACGGGCTCGACCGACCTCGACAAGGCGAGCGGCGCGGTGACCTTCACCGACGTTGACCTCAGCGACACGCACACGGTGACGGTGACCGGGGTGGTTGCCTCCGGGGTCACCACCGGGCTGGCGAGCAACGCCACGGCGCTGGGCTGGCTGACGCTGGGCACGCTCAGCGATTCCACCGGCGGGGTGACCGGCTCCGACGCCTGGACCTTCTCGGCGCAGGACAAGAACTTCGACTACCTGGCGGTGGGCGAGACGCTGACGCTGACCTACACGGTGCAGGTCGACGACGGCCATGGCGGCCTTACCAGCCAGCCGGTCATCGTCACCGTTACCGGCACCAACGATACGCCGGTGATCACCAGCGGCACGCAGAGTGGCTCGATCACCGAAGAGAAGAACGCCAGCCAGCCGAACCCGACGGGCTCGACCGACCTCGACAAGGCGAGCGGCGCGGTGACCTTCACCGACGTCGACCTCAGCGACACGCACACGGTGACGGTGACCGGGGTGGTTGCCTCCGGGGTCACCACCGGGCTGGCGAGCAACGCCACGGCGCTGGGCTGGCTGACGCTGGGCACGCTCAGCGATTCCACCGGCGGGGTGACCGGCTCCGACGCCTGGACCTTCTCGGCGCAGGACAAGAACTTCGACTACCTGGCGGTGGGCGAGACGCTGACGCTGACCTACACGGTGCAGGTCGACGACGGCCATGGCGGCCTTACCAGCCAGCCGGTCATCGTCACCGTTACCGGCACCAACGACACGCCGGTGATAGCGGTCGCCGGCAGCGACAGCGCGGCTGCCACGCTGACTGAATCCTACAAGACGCTGTCGACGACGGGTACGCTGACCGTGACCGATGTCGATCTCAGCGATTCAGTGACATCGAAAGTCACGGGGGTGACGCTCGGTGGAACTACTGGCGGACTGACCAGCGCCGACGTCCTCGACATGTTGTCCGTGACTGCCGGCTCGATTGCCGCCAACCCGACGGACGCCGACAATCTCGCTTGGAGCTTCAATTCCAATCCGCAAACGTTCAGTTTTCTCGACGCCGGCGAGTCGCTGACGCTTACCTATACAGTCCAGGTGAATGACGGCCATGGCGGCATCGCCACTCAGCCGGTCACCATCACCATCAACGGCACAAACCAGCCCGATCTCGTAACCAGCTTTACCGGCATCGATAGCCACGGCTATTTCGGCGAACACACGCCAGTCATTGTGCATGTATCGGACGGCGGCGTCGACGTCACCTCCCACGCCACCTACCAATGGGAGGTATTGCAACCGGGCCACTTCGGCCAACCGAGCCACTGGGTTCAGGTCAGCACCAGCAACAGTTTCTCGCAGGTCGAAACCTACGAGGGCGAACAGCTTCGCGTCACCGTCAGCTATGCGGAAGCCGGCGGCACCGACTCGATTACGACGTATCTGGGTCAGATTTCAGACAATGACTCCGACGACCCGCACCCCTCAGTCAAAATCCAGAATTTGCCCAACAATCTTCTGATCGCCGATGGCACCGCGCTGGAACTCGCAGCCGCGAGCGCGCTCGCCGTGTTCTTCCCGACCACGGCCGGTGTCTACGGCACATTGGTGATCGATCATGCGGCTGGTTACACCGGAACAATTTCAAACTTTACCGGCACAACCACACAATCGGACGCGATCGATCTGAAGGATATCGCATTCGATTCAGGACTCTCATTCACCTACAATGACAACAGCGGCGCCAACACGGGCGGCACGCTCACCATTAGCGAATCGGGCCATGTCGTCGACACCGTCGCTTTCGCGAATGGCGATTATTCCGCTGCGAACTTCACGCTCTTGTCAGACGGCCATGGCGGCACGCTCATCGCCGATCCGCCGTCATCGGCGACTACTGGTGGTGCCGCGACCCTGACCACGGGGATCGATACCCTGACCTTCGATAATGGCGCGCACCAAGTGTCCGGCACCGATCAGACCGTCAACAACGGCGATAAGCTGACCGGCGGCACAGGCGCGAATACGCTGACCATCGACAGCGGAAATGGGAATCATAACTACACATTCGGTGACGGCAATCATGCCGATATCGGACTGACCAACTTCACGAAGCTCGCGCTCACTGACGCGCATGCGACGAGTGATGATGCCGTGGCGGTCACATTCGATTCCAGTTTCCACAACAATGGCACCCTCACGGTCGATGGTTCCGCGCTGACGCACTTGAATGGCGCCAACCTGACCATCGATGCCCACCTTGCCGCATCCGATTCCTTTGTCATTATCGGCAGCGCCAGCGCGGATACGCTCATTGGCGGATCGAACGGCAATAACACGATCACCGGCGGCGGTGGCGGCGACACCCTGACCGGCAACGGCGCCAACGATACATTTGTCTATAAGTTCACCACGGATTCGCAGCCGGGCGCCGGTCACTTTGATACCATCACCAACTTCACGCATACTTTGGATCATTTCGACTTTTCGGCAATCAGCGGGCTGAACAGCGCTGTTCAGGGCGTCACTTTCAATTCGCTTACCGCAGCCCCGGACTCCCTCGCGGCGCATACGATCGATATCGTGACGAGCAGGGACAATACGGTTGTTTATGCCAATGCCAGCGGGGCAACGGAAACGCTCGCTCATGTCGACATGGAGATCCATGTGAACAACGCGACCAATGTGCACTCAGGCGATTTCATTCTCCACGCCTAACGAAAAAGGGCCGTCGACAGACATTGGTGGACGCGCTTGATGGGCTAAACGGCCGCGCCATGCGCATGAGGCTAGGTCGACTATGCTGCGCTTATGGCTATTAACCCTTGCCGCTTTTGCTCGGGGACAGGTGGTGGTCGTGTGGCATAATCTAAATCGAGAAACGGCGTTCTTCGAATAGTTTTGGCCTCTAACGAGCTTCGCGGCCTTGAGCCATATCAGGCACTGACGCATGATCCCCAAAAGCGGGGAACCGGTGTCCTGATCTTCGCGAGGTCCGCTTCGCCGGGAAGCCGGAATAGATCAAAGCGCGACACAAAACGGTAGGGAAGCACAGTGATTCGATCTAAACGGATCATGCTCTAGCTGATGCAGCATACCCCATTGCGTCCCGGTCATCGTCCGCCGCGCTCCGATCTTGCGGCCGCGCTGGTTGCCTGCCGCGGCGCCTTCATCGGCACCGCGGCGATCAGCGGCATGAGCAATGTTCTTATGCTTACCGGCGCCATGTTCATGCTGGAAGTCTACGATCGCGTGCTGCCGAGCCGCAGTATGGCGACCTTGCTTGGCTTGGTGGTGCTGGTCGCGGGGCTGTACGTTGCGCTCGGCATCCTCGACGCCCTGCGCGGCCGTATCCTGGCGCGTATCGGCGGCGCACTCGACGAGACACTGAGCGGCCGCGTCTACGACACGCTGGTGCGCCTGCCGCTACGGATCGGCAGCCGCAGCGAAGGCAACCAGCCGCTGCGCGATCTTGACGCCATCCGCTCTTATTTTTCCAGCCTCGGTCCGGTCGCGCTGTTCGATCTGCCCTGGATACCGCTTTATATTGCAATCTGCTTTGCCTTCCATCCGCTCATCGGCCTTACCGCACTCGTCGGGGCGGTCGTGCTCATTGCGCTGACTGTGCTGACTGAGGCGCTCATGCGCGCACCAAGCAAGGCAGCAACCGAAGCGGCCATCGTGCGCAACGGCCTCGCCGAAGCCAGCCGGCGTAACGCCGAGGCGCTCACCGCCATGGGCATGGTGTCCCGCATGGCGGCGCGCTGGGGCGACGCGAACAGCCAATTTTTGCGCAGCCAGCGGCGTACCAGCGACGTTGGCGGCGGTCTCGGTGCCGTCTCCAAGGTGCTGCGCCTGATGCTTCAGTCGGCCGTACTCGCGGTCGGCGCCTATCTGGTGATCCATCAGGAGGCGTCGGCAGGCATCATCATCGCCGGATCGATCCTGAGTGCGCGCGCGCTGGCGCCAGTCGATCTCGCCATCGCCCATTGGAAGAGTTTTGTCGCCGCCCGGCAGAGTTGGCAGCGGTTGAATGTGCTGCTATCGGCAATGCCCACGCGGACCGAACCGATGGCGCTGCAAGCGCCGGCGGAGCGGTTGACGGTCGAAAGTGTCAGCACTTCGCCGCCCGGCGTCCAGAAAATCGTCGTTCATGACGTCAGTTTCAAGCTGGAGGCCGGCCAGGGCCTTGGCATTATCGGGCTGAGCGGCTCCGGCAAGTCGTCGCTGGCACGGCTACTGGTTGGGGTGTGGCAGCCGGTTGGCGGCAAGGTCCGCCTCGACGGCGCCGCGCTCGATCAATGGCTGCCGGATGCGCTTGGCCGCCATATCGGCTATTTGCCGCAGGACGTGGAATTGCTGGCCGGTACGGTGGCGCAGAACATCGCCCGCTTCGAGACCGACGCCGATCCGGCCGCTGTGCTCGCCGCGGCCAAGGCGGTCGGCGTTCACGACCTTATCGTTAATCTTCCCGCTGGCTACGGCACGCCGGTCGGCGAACATGGCTCCGCACTATCCTTTGGGCAGGCGCAACGGGTCGCGCTCGCCCGCGCCGTCTACGGCGATCCATTCTTGGTGGTTCTCGACGAGCCGAATTCCCATCTCAACTCCGAAGGCGACGAAGCGCTCACGCGCGCAATTCTTGGCGTGCGCGAACGTAAAGGCATCGTCATCGTCGTCGCTCACCGTCCCAGCGCTATCGCCGGCGTCGACAAACTCCTGGTCATGAACCAAGGCAAGATGCAGGCCTTCGGTCCGAAGGACGAAGTTCTGTCCAAGGTCTTGCAACGGCCGGAATCGGCACCGCGAGCGCTCAAGGTTGTTGCCGATAGCGGGAGCGCCGGCGCATGATTGAGCCGCAAGTTCCGCCTATCGTCACGCGCATTGCCAAGTGGTTCGCAGCACTGGCGCCGGCTAGCGCGCCGCGGAGTTCACGCGAATCCATCCACCGTCATCTGCTCGCCGGCGGCCTGATCGTGATCTTGCTCGCCGGCGGCGTCGGCGGCTGGGCCGCGACCACCCAACTATCCGGCGCGCTCATTGCGCAAGGGTCGATCGTCGTCGATTCCAACGTCAAAAAAGTGCAGCACCCAACCGGCGGCATCGTCGGCAAGCTGTTCGTTCGCGACGGCGATCACGTCAAGGCGGGCGGCATTCTTGTCCAACTCGACGAAACAGTCATGCGCGCCAACCTCGCGATTATCACCAAGGGCCTCGACGAGCTCATGGCTCGCAAGGCGCGGCTGGAAGCCGAGCGCGACGGCGCTGCCACCATCAATTTCCCTCCGGACTTGATCGCGCACGCCGATAATCCCGACGCCCGCGACGCCATCGAAAGCGAGCGCAAGCTTTTCATGTTGCGCCGTACGGCAAGGCTCGGCCAGAAAGCGCAGCTGCAGCAACGGATTGAGCAATTGGACCAGGAGGTCAACGGCATTGTGGCGCAGCAATCCGCAAAGGCGCAGGAGGTCGAGTTAATCAACCGCGAACTTAGCGGCGTACGCGATCTCTACGCCAAGACTCTCGTGCCGATTACACGCCTTACCCAGCTTGAACGCGAGGCGGCGAGGCTGGCCGGCGAGCGGGGGCAGTTGGCGGCGGCGGCGGCGCAGACGCAGGGCAAGATATCGGAGATACGCCTCCAGATCATTCAGATCGACCAGGATCTCAGCAGTGAGGTGGCCAAGGAATTGCGTGATATCGACGGTAAGATTGGTGAATTCGTTGAGCGTAAAGTGACGGCCGAGGATCAATTGCGCCGTACCGACATCCGCGCTCCGCAGACCGGAACCGTGTTTCAATCGACGGTCCATACTGTCGGCGGTGTTATTACGGCCGGCGAACCGATCATGCTGATCGTTCCCGATGCCGACAAACTCCAGGTCGAGGCCAGAGTCCATCCGCAGGACATCGATCAAGTGCAGATCGGCCAGCCGGCAGTGCTGCGTTTCTCCGCCTTCAATCTGCGCACGACACCTGAAATCAATGGGGCGGTTACGCGCGTCTCCGCCGACACCACTACTGATCAACGCACCGGTCAGAACTACTACACCATCCGCGTCGCGCTGCCGGCGGACACGGCGAGGCAACTCGGCGACGTCAAGCTTTTGCCCGGTATGCCGGTCGAGACCTTCGTTCAAACCGGCGATCGGACGGTTATCTCCTATCTAATGAAGCCGCTGCGCGACCAGTTCATGCGGGCGTTCCGCGAGAAATGATCCGGGTTCATGATCCACAAATGTGGAGCCCGGTATCCCAGCATCACGCGGCCCACTTCAGCGAATGAAGAAGTGGTCGGTAAAAATCTTGCGCCAGCGTAACGTTGGGATGCAATGATGCGATCGAAATGGATCGCGCTTTAGTTCGCAAGCGGATATGCTGCGAGGCCCGCCATGAGCCAATTATCCGATCCGGTCACCTGAGATGAACAAGCTCTCCCGCCTGGCGCAATCATTTGGCATTGGGCGCGTGGTCTGCCTGTGTCTGCTAGCAGCCCTGGTGGGCTTGCGCATTTGGGATCCCGAACCGCTCCAATCGCTTCGGGCGCGAACCTTCGATTTCTATCAGGTACTCAAGCCGCGCGCCGCCAAGCTACGGCCGGCCGTGATCGTCGATATCGACGAGGCTAGTTTGGCTGCATTCGGGCAGTGGCCGTGGCCGCGCACCTTGTTGGCCGATCTGGTCACCAAACTCACCAAGTTGGGCAGCGCTGCAATTGCCTTCGATATTATCTTCGCCGAACCCGATCGCATGTCCCCGGCTATCGCCGCGCAGAGTTTCCGTAATCTCGACCCGCAGACTCGCGATCAACTCCAAAAGCTGCCGAGCAATGATGACGTTTTCGCCGACGCCATTCGCCGGGCGTCTCGCGTGATTCTCGGCGAATCCGGTCTTCATTTGGCCATGCCGTCGTCCGGCCCACAACCGCCAGGCGCAGGCTTTGCCATGATCGGACCCGATCCGAGCCCATATCTTATGACCTTTCCGGGACTGGTCCGGAACATCCCCGTGCTTGAACAGGCCGCCGCCGGCCGCGGCATGCTCACCATCCGTGCCGAGCCAGACGGTATTGTGCGCCGGGTGCCTATGGTGACGAAAGTAGGGGACACGGTCATCCCTGCGCTGACACTTGAAATGCTGCGGGTCGTCACCGGCGCCGGAGTGATGATGATCAAGAGCGACGGCGCCGGCATCCGCAGCGTCGCCGTCCCAGGCCTCGAACTGCCGACCGACCGCAACGGTCAGCTTTTGATTCATTTCGCGCATTACGACGCGGCCCGTTATGTCTCGGCCAAGGACGTTCTGGAGGACCGCGTACCGGCCGACCGCATCGATCATAAACTGGTCTTGATCGGTACTTCGGCAGTCGGTCTGCGCGACATCAAGACGACCCCCATCGATCCCGCCATGTCCGGCGTCGAGGTGCATGCCCAGGTGCTTGAAAGCGTGCTGAGTAATTCGGTTTTGGCCTATCCGAATTATGCAATCGGTGCGGAACTCGCCGTCACGATTATTTTCGGCTTGGCGATCATTGCACTCGGCCCCATCGTCGGCGCCTTGATGATGCTGGTGCTCGGCGCGGCCGTAGCCGCCATACTCGCGGCCGGCTCTTGGTACTTCTTCGCCGAGCAGCGCATTCTCATTGATGCGACCTACCCGCTTTTGGCGACGTTCCTCGTCTACCTCATGCTGATTTTTATCAATTATTTCCGCGAACAGATGCAGCGCCGCCGTATCCGCTCGGCTTTCGGTCAATACCTTGCGCCGGCTCTGGTGGAGCAGCTGGCCAACTCGAACGAAAAGCTGGTGCTCGGCGGCGAGGACCGCGACATGACCATCATGTTCAGCGACATACGGGGCTTCACCACGATCTCGGAAATATACAAGGATGATCCGCAAGGATTGACGTCGCTGATCAATCATTTTCTCACGCCCATGACCAATGCCATCATCGATCATAACGGCACGATCGATAAATACATCGGCGACGCAATCATGGCGTTCTGGAATGCGCCGCTGCACGATCCGGGCCACGAGATCAATGCCTGCGCGGCGGCGCTGGAAATGCTCCACCGGGTCGAGGCGCTGAACCAGCAGCGCGAGCAGCAGGCCCACGAAGCCGGTCAGAAGTTCATTCCAATCAAGATCGGCGTCGGCATCAATTCGGGGCGATGCGTCGTTGGCAACATGGGCTCCGACCTGCGCTTTAACTATTCGGTGCTCGGCGACCCCGTCAATCTGGCATCGCGCCTGGAAGGGCAGACCAAATCCTACGGCGTTCCCATCATCATTGGATCGAAAACGGCGCAGCTGGCGAAGGAAAACTTCGCCGTGCTGGAACTTGATTGCATTACGGTGAAGGGGAAAACCGAGCCCGAAAACATCTATACGATCCTGGGCCGTGAGGACGTCGCCCGCAGTGAGGGCTTTAGGCGTGTCCGTGCCGTATTAAGCGAGATGCTTGTGTGCTACCGGGGGCGCGATTTTGCCGGCGCCATGGAAGCTATTCATAGCTGTCGCGAGGCGAGCGCCAGTTTTGGCCTCGGCCACCTCGGCAAGCTTTATGCCGTGCGCTGTTCGGCCTTCCTGAAAAATCCGCCGCCGGCCGATTGGGACGGGGTCTTCGCCCTCGAAACCAAGTAGCAAGGGAAGGCCGCCGACACATTTGACACAATAGGTCGGCTGTGGCCTCGGCCGCTTGTTGCGGGCGCCAAAGAGGGTGCGGGCTCATATAAAGCTTGCAGGCAATTGATTTGCATATAATCCTACCAAATCGTTCCTAGGGTCCGTATATTCACTGCCTTAGAGGAGAGTTTTTGATTTTGCGGTTTGTTGCAAGTTGCGAGCTTTCGTTTCAGCAATTAGTCGGGTGTGACGGGGGATGTTGCAGTCTCGTATGAGTCGGGCGGGGCAATTTGCGGCCGGTATGGCCGCGTGCATAGCGTTGTCGCTGCCGCTATCGCCGGCGCGGGGCGAGACGCTGGAATCGGCGCTGGTGCAGGCGTATCAGAACAATCCCTCGCTCAATTCGCAACGGGCGGCGACGCGCGCCATCGACGAGGGCGTGCCGCAGGCATTGGCGGGCTACCGCCCGAAGGTCACGGTGACCGGCAGCGGCGGCGAGCAGACCTCGTCGACGACGTCAAAGACGGTACAAGCCGGGGTGGGGACCTGGAGCACGCTCGCCGGCTACAACTCGCCGGCTTCGGTCGGCGCCACGGTCACGCAGACGCTCTACAACGGCTTCCAGACCGCCAACAAAACGCGCCAGGCCGAGAGCGCGGTGTTGGCCGCGCGCGCGACGCTGCGCGTCGCCGAGCAGACGGTGCTGCTCAACGCCGCGACCGCCTACATGAATCTGCTGCGCGACAGCGCCATCCTCGACCTGCAGCGGCGCAACGTCGAGGTGCTGCAGGAGCAGTTGCGGCAGACCCGCGACCGCTTCAATGTCGGCGAGGTGACGCGCACCGACGTGGCGCAGGCGGAGTCGAGCCTGGCCGCCGGCCGCTCGCAGGTCTTGCTGGCCGAAGCCAATTACACCGCTTCGGTTGCGACCTATCGGCAGGTGATCGGCGTCGAGCCGGGCAAGCTGGCGCCGGCCTCGCCGGTCGACCGCTTCTCGCCGCATAATCTGCCGGGCGCCGTTGCGGTGGGCACGGCCACCAATCCGGCGGTCGCCACCGCGGAGTACAATGTCGATGTGGCGCTGCAGGCGGTGAAAGTGGCCGAGGGCGCGCTTTATCCGACGGTCTCGGTGCAGGGCAGCTACGCGCAGAATTGGTTGTCCACCTCGAGCCTTAGCGTCATGAACGAATACAACGCCTCGGTGCTGGGCACGCTGAGCGTGCCGATCTATCAGGGCGGCGCCGAATATTCGCTGATCCGGCAGAGCAAGGAAACGCTCGGGCAGAAGCGCCTCGATCTCGACACCGCGCGCGACCAGATCCGGCAGAATGTCGTGCAGGCCTGGGGCCAGCTCGACGCGGCGAAGGCCAATATCGACGCCACACAAGCCCAGGTGCAGGCGGCCGAGATCGCGCTCAACGGCGTGCGCGAGGAGGCCCGCGTCGGTCAGCGCACCACGTTCGACGTCTTGACGGCGCAGCAGACTTTGGTCAACGCGCGGGTGGCGCTGGTTACCGCCCAGCACGACCGCGTGGTGGCATCCTACACCTTGCTGTCGGCGGTCGGCCGGCTGTCGCCGCAGGTGCTAGGCCTGCACGTCCCGGCCTACGATGCCACGATCCACTACCAACAGGTGCGCGACAGCTGGGCCGGCGTGCGTACCCCAGACGGGCGCTGAAAGCGATCAAAGCCGCTATAGCGCCGACACCAATGCGGCTGTCATAAAACTGCAATGAAACTATCGCTTAGTGCAGGCCAGTCGAATTTCCGGCAATGCAAAGGCCCGCATTGATGTCGAATGATGCAGTAGATTTCAATCTTCTGATTAGGTCAGGGGTGCCGACGCGGGCGTTCAAGCAGGGTGAGACGATCTTCAAAAAAGACGACCCGGCGACCGAACTCTATGTTATCCAGAGCGGACGTGTGGAAATTCAGTATGGCAATCGCCTGCTCGACACGCTCGAAGAGCACAATATTTTTGGCGAGATGGCGCTGATCGATAGCGCGCCGCGCAGCGCTACGGCGATCGCCTCGACTGACGTCATTCTTATTCCGATTTCCGAAAAGCAGTTCTTGTTTCTCGTCAGCGAAACGCCGTTTTTCGCCCTTATGGTGATGCGCGTGTTGGCGCGGCGTTTGCGTGCCGCCAATAGTGCCATATGACATGAACGGCTAATTGCAGGTTGCCAGCATGGGGCGCTGCAAAGACAATCGGTGAACGGCCGTCGTTCTCCCCGCTGCGAGCAACGACCTCACGCCGAAAAGCTTCAGATCCATCAATAGCGTCAGAATACGGATTTTTTGACTGCGTTGGCCTGCGCGGGCTTCTGTGCTTTGATCGAAGGCGTGAGACGGGGGGCTGGCCCGCATGGCCGTCGAGGCGTCGGAATTTCCCACTTTGACGCTAGGACACTGGCAACGGGATATCGTTGCCGGTCTGGTCGTCGGCCTCCTTGCGTTGCCGACGTGCCTGGCCGCTGGCGTTCTTGTTTTCGGTCCTTTGGGCCCGGCTTACGTCGCCGAAGGTGCGGCCGCCGGCCTCTACGGCGCCATCGCAGCCGGCGCCGTCGCCGCGTTGGTCGCAACGTCGTCGTTTGCCATTACCTGTCCGCGCGGCAGCACGCCATTGGTTCTCGCCAGTCTGATCGCGGCATTGATCGTCAATCCAGCTTTTGCGGGAAATACCCGATTGATCATCGGCGCGGCAGCGCTGTGCGTGTTCCTGGCCGGCGTTTGGCAGGTTCTGTTCGGGCTGTTTCGAGTCGCCAGCATCATCAAGTTCACGCCGCATCCGGTGTTTGCCGGTTTCGTCAACGGTGCCGCGCTGCTGATCATCAAAGCACAGATCATGCCGTTTTTCTTTGATAACTCCAGCTCTTCGCTGGCGCTGCCGAGCCACCCGCTCGTGCTCGCCTTTGTGCTTGCGTTGGCGCTGTTGGCGATCTTCCACCGCTCCATCGTGAAGAAGCTTTCGCTGCCGCCTACGCTGGCCAAAGTGCCGGGGGCGATCGTTGCTTTTGCGCTTGGCATTCTCGTCTACCATCTTGCCAAATGGGTTCAGCCGACGCTCGACCTTGGGCCGACGGTCGGCAAGCCGGCCATCAAGCTGGCCTCGCCACTGATTCAGGTCTTGCAGCCGGTAAATGCAGCACAGCTTTGGACGGTCGGCTGGAGCATTCTGCTGGTTTCGCTGGTGCTTGCTTTGGTCGCCAGCCTTGAGACCTTGATGTCGTTGCGCGTGGCGCAATCGATTGCCGACCTGAATGTGCATCCCATGCGCGATCTGGCCGCGCAGGGCTGCGGCAATTGTATCTCGGCGCTGGTCGCGCCGGTCGCCAGCACGGTGGCGCCCAACCTGCTGGTGACGGCCTATCGTGTCGGCGGCCGCACGCGTTTGACCGGTGTGGTGGCCGCCGCCGTCATATTGATCGTCGGTGTGCTGCTCTCCGACGCAATGGCGGCGGTTCCGAACGCCGTCCTGTCTGCGGCCCTACTTGCCGTCGGCGTCATGATGTTCGACACTTGGAGTTTCCGGTTGCTCGGCCAGGTCATGCGGAGGTCCTCGCCGCATGGCTGGCAGCGCGCGCTCTACGACCTCATCGTGGTTGCCGTAGTGATGGGTGTCACCGTGATGACGACGGTGGTCATCGGCGTAATCGTGGGCTGCCTCATGTCCGGCATCATCTTCGCCATCAACATGAGCCGGCCGGTGGTGCGGCGCCGGATTCTGGGCGGCGATTTTTTTTCCAAGCGCATCCGCTCGGCCGAGGACATGGAAATCCTGCAACGCGCTGGTGAGCGGCGCGCCGTTCTCCAGCTCGAAGGCGTGCTGTTCTTTGGCAATGCCGAAGACCTTGCGCGCGAGGTCAAGGATCTGTTCTTGCGCGCCGACATGATAGCGCTCGACATGCGCGCGATCACCGATATCGATGTGTCCGGCGCCAATATTCTCAACACGCTGGTGCGGCGTAGCCGCCTGCATGGCAAGCACCTGTTCTTTTGCAATGTGCCGGCTGTGCAAATGGCTATTGTGCAAGACCTGTTTGATGGCAAGGACGCCGCCGACGCGGCCGTCAAGCCCGATCTGGAAACAACGCTGGAATGGATGGAAGACGAGACCTTGCGCGGCAATTTCGATCCGCGCGGTCAGACAGCTATGCTGGCGCTAGACGAGATCGATTTCTTTGACGGCATTCCCAATCAAGACCTGGAGCAGCTCCGCCCGTTGCTGAAGCTGCGCGAGTTCAAGGCGGGCGAAGCGATCTGCCGCGAAGGCGACCCGGGTGACAAGATGTGGCTGCTGGTCAAGGGCAGCGTGAGCGTGCGCCTGGACGTCGCCGACAATCGTATCAGCCGCCGCATCACCAGCCTGACGCGCGGAACGGTATTCGGCGAAATGGCGCTGATCGAAGGTGCGCCACGTTCGGCTACCATCGTCGCCGATGAGGACGTCGCGTGCTACGAACTCAGCGACCAGGATTTCGGCCTGCTGCTGCGCGAGAAACCGGCGATCGCGGCGACCGTCATGCGCAACACCGCGCGCGAACTCGCCCGCCGGCTGCGGCGCACCTCGGAGGATCTGCGGCACGCCACCAGCTGATCGTCAGGCCGAGGCGGCCCGGTTGTGAGCCTCGATCGCGCGCTCCATGCGGTCCACGTTTTGCAGCAGCCGCTCGCTGGCGAGTTGCAGAAAATAGAACCCAAACGACGGATTCTGGAAATAGAGCTCACGCACCTTGTCGTAGGAGATCGCCAGCATTTCGACCTCGTCGATGCATTCGACGGTTTGGGTGCGCTGGTGCTCTGGCGTGAGGAAGCCGAGTTCGCCCACCATGTGCCCGGCCGAAAGCTCAAGGCCGAGTTCGCTGATGCGACAGCGCCCGCTCACGATGTAGAACATTTCCTCGGCGTGATCGCCCTTGCGAAACAGCACCGCGCCCTGCTTGTAACTATGCTTGTGCATAAAGGGCTTGAGCCAATCCATCGATAGGTCGCCCTGCGAGGCCGTCCGCACTTTCTTGACAAGTTGCAGCATCTCGTAGAGCCGCAGCGAATTCAGCGGCACAAGAATGCCGTACAGCGCCAGCGTCGGCCATGATGGGTAGAAAGCCCCGTACACGACGAACAGCGCGTTGCTGGCGATTTCGCACAGACGCAGCGGCACCATCGTCTTCATGTAATGGGCGGCGATATAGAGGATTGCGGCAATGAACCCCAAGCCCACCAAAACATTGTGCATTTCCATTCAGGCTCTCCTCCGCAACCCGCAACGATCGATCCGCCGCGTGACGTGGTAAAATACGGTCAATCAAGCATCGATACCAGATGCGCCCTGTTGTCGTACGCTGAACGCAATATCATCCTTGGCGCGCGACCCATTCAAAGATCGATGATTTGACCCTCGCGCGCTGTGATCGTGCCGGGGCGGGCGTCGTTGGCGTCGGCGGCGAGCATATCCATGAAATTGTCATCGTGCGAAGGATCGTGATGAAATAGGCAGAGCTGCTTGGCGCCGGCTTCATCCGCCAGGCGAATGCCGCGGAGCCACGTGGAATGTCCCCATCCATGCCGGGTGGCGATTTCCTCCTCGGTAAACGTTGAATCGTAAACAATCAAATCGGCCCCGCGTGCGAGTGACAGAAGCTCCTTATCGCGCTTGCCCGGGTAGCCTTCGGTGTCGCTGATCACCGAGAATACGTGTCCGCCGTACTCGAGACGATAACCGCTGGCACCGTCCGGATGATCGAGCGGCGCGGTCCGCAGCGTCACGTCGCTGTAGGGGCGAAGTATGTCGCCTGAACTGAAATCGTGGAATTCGATCGCCGATTTGAAAATCTCAACCTCGACCGGAAACAAAGGCGAACTCATCAGCCTTCGCATCACTTGTTCGATGTTATCGGCGGGCAGCAAATTTCCGGCCCAGATGCGGATGCGATATCCTTCGGCGAAAAACGGCGCGAAAAATGGCAACCCAATGACATGATCGAGATGGCAGTGGGTTAGAAAAATATCGTATTCTCGAACCGCCTCGTCCTTGACGAGAGCGTTGCCAAGCGCACGTAGTCCGGTGCCGCCGTCAAAAATAATGACACGTTCGCCGCAGCGCACTTCGATGCAGGGCGTATTGCCGCCATAGCGGATGGTTTCCGGTCCGGGACAAGCGATGCTTCCTCGGACTCCCCAGAATCGAACGCGCATGGAGGCAGTGTCCTGCATTTAGAAAAATTGGCGCGTGGCATTCTATTGCGGGCGCGCGATAAACGCGAGGCAATCAATAGCTCACCCGGCCGGTAAGCGACAAGCCCTTGTGATAGCACGCTATGCCGTCATCGCAGTGTCATTCTTCGTCGCGGTCTTCTGGAATCTGAGGCGCCGTTTGCGCGCCCATGAGAGGCTCTTCCTTGCTTGTGCCCCTGCGGCGAGCAGCTTCGCGCTCGACCGCTTTGGCAAGCTCTGGATGTTGCGCGGTGAAGGCGCGAAAATCGGAAACTTCCAGGATCAGTAAGGTTGAGGGCATCGTCGTCACCACGGTCGCCCTGCGCGGACCGCCGTCGAGTAGCGCGAATTCGCCAAAGAACGAGCCCGCGCCGAGGCGAATTGGTTGCGGCTCGACCTTCACTTCGACCTCTCCAGAGGCAATGAAATACATGCAGTCGCCCGGCCGTCCGCGCCGCACCACGACATTGCGCTCCGCCAGATCAAGCCGGCGTAGCTTGTGAGTCAATTCGATGACGGCGGGCGCGTTGAGATTGCGCAGGAACGGCACGCTCGTCACCAAGTCCCAGTTTTGGATGAAGTCGCGGCGCCGGTGCTCGGCGGCAAAGCCCGTCGCCAGAATACCGGTTAATAACCCGAACACGCCGAGGCCGCAGATCATGACGGTTCCGGCAATCAGCCGCCCGAGGAATGTTTGCGGCACAGCGTCGCCGTAGCCGGTCGTGGTCAGCGTCGTCACGGCCCACCAAAGCGACTGCGGCAAGCTGCCAAACCGTTCCGGCTGGCCCGCGCGCTCGAGCACGTAAAGCGCCACGGCAGACAGCACGAGGACAATCAGGAAGATGACGAAGACGCTCGCCAGCGGCCGGGCTTCCTGTTCAATGACACGCCCGAGCAGCGACAATCCCGGAACCACCGGCGCGAGCTTGAGCAGCCAGAGCGATGCCAATAACCAGGCCGTGTCAGCAGGGACTCCGATCAGCAAGGCAAGCGGGATCGGCAGCACTGCCAACAAATCAATGATGCCGGAACTGGTGAGCAGATAATTGCGCGTGGCTCTGGCATTCGCACCCGGCCAGGATTTGATCGCGAGTTCGCCGGTGAAAAAGCCAAGGCAGCACCAGAGTATGACAGCAAGCCAGCTCCGCAACTGGTCATGCAGGTTAGGCACCGTTATCGCTGCCATCGCCGCCAGCCCGACAACCAGCGCGAAATAATGCAGGAACCTTAAAGCGATGCTTTTGAAGAGACCAAATGACACCGGCATGGCCATAGTAGACAACCAACTTTCTCACCACGTGGTTTGGTGCATTCTATTACATCGTTGGCCGGCCTAGCCATCCGGAAACGCAGGCGCCAGATCGACGGCTACTGTTATTGTCTAGCTGAATTGTCGCCGCAACTGGTCATCAGGACGGTGCAGCAGATGCGGGATAATTCGGCGGCAGATATTCTCTGTTTAGGGGAAGTACAGGGCGAATTTGCGTTACGCCGTTCAGCGGCGCGCCACCGTTGCGGTAAACGCTCGTGCGCCGCGATAATCCATGACGAACAAAGGAGAGTAGTGCCGAATTTGCTCGGCATCGAGCATCGCCATCGTCAGATTATCCAAAATCAGCCACTGTTGCCCGTCACGCACGGCCAATACTTCATGCTCTGCTTGGCGCACGTCGTCGCGCACGATCACAAGCCGCAAATCGCCCGAAGAAAATCCCAATTCGCGGAGTGCGGCGTATTTTACGATTGCGTAGTCCTTGCAATCGCCGGCTCCGCTGTTAAGCGTCTGAAGCGGTGTCGCCCAGAATTGGGCATAACCGTACTGGGCCCAATCGCTCATCGGCATGATGCTCAGATTTACCGCGCGATTGATCCAACCCAATCGGGCACGTCCTTCGCGTTTCCGGCCAAGGCCAACGATGGACAAGAGGCGTTGCGCAGCCTTGGGGCATGGACCATTGGCGGCGCCGCAGGCCGCGAGCACCCTTTCGTCGGCGAGCATGCGGGACTGAAGCTCGGCCCACCTTGCCGGCACGTCTCCCTGCTGGACAGCGGTTGCCGTTAGATTGAACGGTTCCGGAGATGGCAACGCACCGTCATCATGCTCTGTCAGGTTTGGCGCAAGCGAGCCAAGTTGCGGTGGCGCCAAATCCTCCGATTTGTTCTCAGGCATGAACTGAATGTCAGGCGAGCTGGCGACATTATGTTCCGGAAATAGCGGTAAATCCGCACCGCGCTCCGTCGGTCTTGACGTGAGCATGCCGGGTTGCGGCAGGGCAAGATTCCCCAATTCATTTTCAGGCATCTGTTGAACGTCAGACGTTTTGCTTCCGTAGAGTCTGACGGCCGAAGAGAGCTGACTCGGGTGCGTATCTGCAAACGCACCGCTGCAGCAAATCGCAATCAAAATAAAGACGCGAGCTATGGGAACAAAAACGGACACGCTTTAACGCCCCTGTATTCGGAATGTTGGTCGGGGTTACCGATCCCATTTCCGAAACGTTTCCGGGCGTTATGCGCTCAAACATTTGCAGCGCGGTTTACGATCAAGTCGTGCGCCGCGCATTTAAACTTTGGGGTGAATGAGAATCTGAATGAAAGCGAGAGAGAATGTCTGGCGGTAAAGGAGGATGGCTACTTAGAGCATAATCTCGAAATGCTGGCCTTCGATCTTGACCTCACACAGGAAGCGGTTTTCCGAAAATGACGATGCGCAAACAAAATATTAGGGATGCGCAACGATGTAATCTATGCGGACAACGCTGCAGAACGCGGCCGAAGGTGATTAACGGCAGATTCACGGCCATGTGGCACGGATGCCAGGCCCAAGTCGCGCGGCTGGAAGGTTAGCCCAACCTTAATTCAGCGACCGTCGATCATGAACGTTGGCATCGTCCTTCGCAGGGATCAGCGCTGTGGCTTGAGTTGAACGATTTTCCAGCCAAGCTTGCTGATCGCGAGGGCGGCCATTGGTGTCACCGCACCGGTCGTGGCGAGCACAGGGGCCATGCCTGGGTTTCTGCGATGTATTTCCACGCTGGCGGCGCTGAACGTGCGCTGCTGAACCTCGGTCCAGGTGATATCGTCGAAAGTAAAAGCCGCAACGATGCGGCCGCTGCGCGTGACGTTTATCGGCTGCCCCGCGATAGTGACGAAGGAAGCGATGCCGCCGAGCTCGGTGCTGCGCGCCGCCAAGATCTGCGCGCGCAGGCGTTGATAAAATGCCGTATTGCGCGTACCGGCATCGGCGGCGGCGCGGACAGGCCGCCCCCCGCAGCGAGCCTGGTGGTGCGCCTGTTGCACGGCGATGTCCCCAACGGGCAACGACAGCTGTTGCCGACCTACGCAAGTTCCACGCAGACCGCGAAATCCCAAGAAATCGCGGTCGTCTTCGGTCGGCGTCGGTTTTGCTAAGCCTTTGAAAGTCGTCACGATTGGCCTTTGATGTCTTCGCTGACATCGTAGGGGGTCACAGGCTCTATCTCTGCCGCGCCCAGTACAAAAAGCCCCGCAATATTCGACCTTTCGGCTGGGCGCGTCGCGTTGACAGCGGCGGGAAGGCTGCTATGAACCCGGCAACCAGAGAACCCAGAGATCGTCATGAAAGTCCGTAACTCCCTGAAATCCCTGCGCGGCCGCCACCGCAACAACCGCATCGTGCGGCGCAAGGGCCGGGTCTACATCATCAACAAGACCAATCGCCGCTTTAAGGCGCGCCAGGGCTGATCCGTTAATCCGGAGCCGCCTCGGCCCGAACCTTCCTTCGTTGCGCCACATTTGCCTTAGCGGGCGGAGATATTAAACTCCGCCCATGCGCTCGCGATTCATCGCAGCCCTTTTTGTCGGAACACTGGCCGCGGCTTATGCCGCGCCTGGCATCGCCGCACAGGGCGAATGGGTGCAGCCGCCGAAAAAGCTGCCGCACGTCCACCGCGGCGACTCCACGCACAATCTCGATTTCCTGTTCGGGGCGCTCAAGGCGGCGCCCGACGAGGTTGCCGCCAAGGCGGTCGAGGAACGTATCTGGGCGCTTTGGACCGCGACCCGCAGCGACACCACCACTCTGCTGATGGCACGCGCGCAGAGTGCGGTGGAGAAGCACGACATCGATCTCGCGCTCAAGCTGCTCGGCGCCGTCATCAAGATCAAACCGAAATACGTGGAAGCCTGGAACCGGCGCGCCACCATCTACTATATGAAAAAGGACTACGGCCGCGCGCTCGCCGACATTCGCGAAGTGCTGCGCCGCGAGCCGCGCCATTTCGGCGCGCTCTCCGGCCTCGGCCTGATCCTGCAGGACCTCGGCGACGACAAGCAGGCGCTCGAAGTCTACCGCCGCGCGCTCGCGGTCTATCCGCGCCTGCCGCGCATCCCCGATGTGGTGAAGACGCTGCAGGAAAAGGTCGAGGGCCGGGATATTTAATCTCCCGCTTCCTCCGCTCCCACATAGGCAATGCGCAGCATATTGGTTGCGCCCGGCGTGCCGAGCGGGACTCCGGCGACGATGATAACGCGCTGCCCCGCCTTGGCGAAACCTTCGGTGAAGGCGATGCGGTTGGCGCGGTCGACCATGTCGTCCTGGTCATGCGCGTCCTCGGTGATCACACAATGCACGCCCCACACCACCGCCAGCCGGCGTCCGGTGGCGATATTGGGCGACAACGCCACGATCGGCGGCCGCGGCCGCTCGCGCGCCATGCGCAGCGCGGTCGAGCCGGACGCAGTCCAGCACACCACGGCGGCAAGATCGAGCGTATCGGCGATGTGGCGGGCGGCATCGGCGATGGCGTCGGCGCCGGTCGCCTCCGGCACCGCGCGTTGCGCGTCGATGATGGTGCGGTAGATCGGATCGTTTTCGATCTCCTCGGCGATGCGGTTCATGGTGGCGACCGCTTCCACTGGATATTTCCCCGCTGCCGATTCCGCCGACAGCATGACAGCATCCGCGCCTTCGAAGATCGCGGTGGCGACGTCGGACACTTCCGCGCGCGTCGGCACTGGCGAATTGATCATCGATTCGAGCATCTGCGTCGCCACCACCACGGGCTTGCCGGTGGTGCGGCCCATGCGCGTCATCTGCTTCTGCACGCCAGGCACTTTCTCCAGCGGCATCTCGACGCCGAGGTCGCCGCGCGCCACCATGAGCGCGTCAGCGAGGTCCATGATTTCCGACAGCCGGGTGACCGCCTGAGGCTTCTCGATCTTGGCCATCACCGCGGCGCGGCCGCGCGTGATTTTCTTCGCCTCCGCGATGTCCTCCGGCCGCTGGATGAATGACAACGCCACCCAGTCGATGCCGGCGTTGAGCGCGGCTTCGAGATCCGAGCGATCCTTCTCGGCCAATGCGGAGAACGGAATGGTCGAATCCGGCAGGCTGACGCCCTTGCGGTCGGACAATTTGCCGGCTACCTCGACGCGCGCCACCATGCGCTTGGGCTCGGCTTGCGTGACCGTGAGCCGCACCTTGCCGTCGTCGATCAGCAGCGTGCGCCCCGGCGCGACCGCGGCGAAAATTTCCGGATGCGGCAGATAAGCGCGCGTGGCGTCGCCGGGCGCCAGGTCGCTGTCGAGCACGAAGCTGGCGCCGCTTTCCACCATCGCCGAGCCGCCGGTAAAGGTGCCGAGCCGCAGCTTCGGCCCCTGCAGATCGACCAGGATGCCGATCGGCCGGCCGGTGTCGCGTTCGACGCCGCGGATCATGGCGACCAGCTCGCGCATGCGGTCCTGGCTGGTGTGGCTCATATTGATGCGGAAGACGTCGGCGCCGGCCTTGAACAGCTTGCCGATCATCTCGGCGCTGGAGGAGGCCGGCCCGAGCGTGGCGACGATCTTGGCGCGGCGCAGGCGTCTCATTTCTTGCCGCCTTCGGCTGGCGCCGACGGCGCGACGGTCGGTGGCCGCTGAACGGCTGGCGGCATGCGGGGCGGCAACGGTCGGTCGGGCTTTTGCTCGGCGCTGTCGGTCAATTGCACTGTCCAGGACCTCTGCTCGCTGGTGTCGACCTCGAAAAAGCCGGTGCGATCATAGCCGCGCGCCAGACAATTGTCGGTGCCGCGAATGGTGAACTCTTTCTCGCGTGAGCACATGAAGGCGTGACCGGACCATTCGCCGCCGCGGTCGTAATCGACCGCGTAAATGTAATAGTAGCGCGCAACCAGGGCGCCGCGCAGCAGGGATTCGCAAGAGCGCGCCGATACGTTCCACCAGCCTTCGGTGGTCCAGCCTTCGGCGTCCTTATAGCCCAAGGCGACGCCCACCCGGCTGCCGGTGTTGTTGCAGAGCCGGAAGTCAGCCTTGGCCGGAAGCGCCGACGCACTCAGCAGCACCGCCGCGAGAGCGATCGTGCCGATAATGCAAACCGGGGCTGAATGGCGGGGCAATGTGGTCAAGCTGTCGTCGCTTTTGATTAAAGCGCGATCCCGAAAAGTGAGGACCGGCTTTCGGAAAAGATCGTGCGCGAGCAAAATGTTAGGGTCAGGCGGCGATCCATCCTACGGGGACTCGGTGCGAGTGTTTGTCGCGTGATCGGTCACACGCTGTCAACGACGATGGCACGGAAGTCGTTGACGTTGGTGAAAGTGGGACCGGGCATGAGCAAATCCCCAAGGGCGGTGAAGAAACCTGTTGAATTATTGTCGGCAAGAAACGCGGCGGGATCGAGGCCAAGCGCCTTGGCCCGGGCCACGGTTTCGCCGTCAACAAGCGCGCCGGCGGGGTCGGTTGCGGCGCCGGTGCCGCCATCGGTGCCGTCGGTGTCGGCGGCCAGCCCCGCCACCGCCGGCATGCCGGAAAGCGCGATCGCCAGCGCCAAGGCGTATTCCTGGTTGGGCCCGCCGCGGCCCTTGCCGCGAATGGTGACGGTCAATTCGCCGCCGGAGAGGATCACCGCGCGCTTGCGTTGGGCGCGCAACTCATGTGCAAGCTTGGCATGCGCCGCCGCCACCTCGCGCGCCTCGCCCTCGACGCGATCGCCGAGCGACACGTATGCGTAGCCGGCACGGCGCGCGGTGGCCTCGGCCGCAAGCAGCGAATTGGCCGGCCGCGCCGCCAGCACGAACTCGCTGCCGGCGAAGACCCGATCGCCCGGCTTCGGCGTTTCATTGCGCGCGTCGGCGAGCGCGGCGATGACATTTGCGGGAAGATCGAGCTGGTATTTGGCGACGATCGCGTGCGCATCGGCGAGCGTCGTCGGATCGGGCACCGTCGGCCCCGAACCGATTGCCGAAGGATCGTCACCCGGGACGTCGGAGATGGCGATGGTGACCAGCTTCGCCGGATGGGCGTGACGCGCCAGCCGTCCGCCCTTGATGCGTGAGAGATGTTTGCGCACGGTGTTGATCTCGCCGATGCCCGCGCCCGAACGCAGCAGCGCGCGCGTCACCGCCTGCTTGTCGGCGAAGGTGATACCGGCCGCCGGCGCGATCCAATTGGCGGAAGCGCCGCCCGACATCAGCACCAGCACCAAATCCTCGATTCCGGCGCCGTCTGCAAGCGCAAGCGCGCGCTCGGCGCCTTCCAGTCCAGCCGCATCGGGCACCGGATGGCCGGCCTCGACCATGCGCACGCGCCGCAGATGCCGGCCGTAGCCGTGCCGCGCCACCGCTACGCCGTTCAGGCGTTCCTTTGCGATCAGCAGTTGGTCGAAGTAGTGGGTCTCGGCCACCTCGGCCATGGAACCCGCCGCTTTGCCGGCGGCGAGCAGAATGATCTGGCCCTTGGGCGGCGGCGGCAACAGCGGCGGCAGGCAGGTCGAAGGGTGTGCCGCGGCTACCGCGGTGCGAAAGAGGTCTGCGAGAAATGTGCGCATCGCGCCGATCATGAATCAACCATCGCGGTCCACCGCGCTCATAAACCTGCTTATAATCATTATCGAACCCTGACAAATGAACCGGCATCGTAGACGTGCCGGAGCCGGAGGACACGCCGATGATCGATGAAATCGTTCAGATTGCGGCGCGTGACGGGATCTCGGTCGGCGCGCGCATCTATCGCCCGGACGGCGCCGGTCCTTATCCGGCGTTGATGGGCGCGGCACCCTACCGCTTCGACAACAACAGCCTTCCGGCAAGCGCACAATTTCTTTGGCGCGAGACTGGACCGATCGAATGGTACGTGGAGCAAGGCTACGCCTACGTCCATATGGACGTCCGCGGCAGCGGCCGCTCCGGCGGCCGGTTCGAATTTCTCGGCCGCGGCGAGCAGAACGACTTATACGACGTCATCGAATGGGTCGGAAAGCAGCCGTGGTGCTCCGGCAAGGTCGGCGGCATCGGCCAGTCGTATTTCTGCATGCTGCAATGGTTCATGGGCGCGCTGGCGCCGCCCTCGCTCGCTTGCATTGCGGCCCATGATGGATTGGCGGATGCCTACCGCGCCGGCTGCTACCACGGCGGCATCCCGTGCGATTTCTTTCCTGGCTACTGGTGGTATCAGAACAGATTCATCAACCGCTATCCGGCCAGCGGTCCATCGCGCGATCAGGACACCGACCTGACGGGAATGATCGCCGCGCATCCAACCTATGATGCTTTCTGGCGCGAGCGCAGCGCTTGGGAAGTTCTCGAACGCATCAAGGTCCCGCTCTACTCGAGCGGTGTCTGGGGCAAAATGCAACTGCACACGCGCGGCAATATCGACGGCTACCTGCGCGCCGGCGGACCGAAAAAGCTGCGCATGTCGGGCGTGCCGAATGCCTGGGCGGCGGCGGCCGAATTCTCCAGCGTCGATTTCCACAAGCGCGTGCTGCTGCCGTTCTACGATCACTATCTCAAGGGCAAGAGCACCGACTATCTTGCGCGGCCGAACGTCGAATACGCGGTGCGCGGCGCCAATGTCATGCGCAAGGCCGAGTCCTGGCCGCCGTCGGGCATCAAATACACGCGCTGGTTCTTGAATGCCTCGCCATCCGACAGCGTCACCTCGTTGAACGACGGCGGGCTAGCGCCGCAAGCCGCCGCCGGCGCGGCGTCAACGAGCTACCAATATCCCAACCCGGGCTGGGTCGCCGGCGTTGTCGGCTTCGGGCCGACAGGGCCCGCCGGCGGCTTCGATCCGGTGCGCCGCGTGCTCACCTTCACCACCGCGCTGTTCGACCGCGATCTGGAAATCTACGGGCCGATCAAGCTCGTGCTCTATGCGTCATCGGCCGCGCGCGACACCGATTTTTTCATCAAGCTGTCCGATCAATTCCCGCAGGCGCCTGACGATCGTGCGAAGGGTTTGAATCCATTCGCCGAACTGGTCACGCGCGGCTGGCTGCGCGCCTCGCACCGCGCGCTCGATCCCAAACACTCGACCGAGATGGTGCCTTATCACACGCACGGCGATCCGCAGCCGCTGACGCCGAATGAGATCTATAAGTTCGAAATCAGCCTGGAGCCGATGGCCTATCTCGTCCAGAAGGGCCACCGGCTGCGGCTTGAGATCGTCAACGGCGATTCCCCCGTCAGCGAGCAGCTCTGGCCGCATTATTATCGGCCGGATAAGGTCGGCAGCGACACTATCCATCATGATGCCGCGCATCCTTCCGAGCTGATTTTGCCCATTTCTCCGGCCTGAAATGCGGGACACCCCGCTTTCCCCGTCGGCGGCGGCGGAATACCATTGGCGTAAGGGTCGTGAACGGCCCGTAAGAACGTAAGAACAAAGAATATTCCGGGGAGGGACCAATGGCAGATCAAGCGGTCGTGCAAGTGTCGCGCCTGCTCGACGAACGCGGCTTAAGCTCGTTCCAGATCAAGCTGCTCGCTTGGTCGTTTTTCATGGTGCTGATCGACGGCTACGACATCACGGCGATCGCTTTTGCCGCGCCGAGCCTCGTCAAAGAGTGGGGACTGAAGCCAGGCTCGCTCGGGCCGGTCTTCAGCGCCAGCCTCGTCGGCATTCTCTTCGGATCGGCTCTCTTCGGCTGGGTCGGCGACCGCTTCGGCCGCAAGGCGGCGCTGGTCTGGGCGAACATCGTCTTCGGCGTGTTTACCCTGGCCGCCGCCTTCTCGACCGACCTCACGCATATGTTCTGGCTGCGGCTCTTGGCTGGCGTCGGTATCGGCGGCGTGATCCCCAACGCGGTTGCCATCAACGCCGAATCCGCGCCTCGACAGATGCGCGCGACTTTGGCCATTCTTGCGGTCGCCTGTGTTCCGCTCGGCGGCGCCATTCCGGGCTTCGTCGCCGCCGTGCTGGTGCCAACGCACGGTTGGCAGATCCTGTTTTATATCGGCGGCATTGCGTCGATCGTCATTGGGCTGGTGGCTTGGATGGGGTTGCCGGAATCGATCAAATACATGGCGCTGCACGAAAGCCAGCGCGGTAAGATGGAAGCCACCATCAGGTCGATTCAGCCCGGTTATGCGATCCCGGCCAACGCCAAGTTCGTCATCGAGGACGAAAAGCAGTTTCCGGGCTTCAATCCGGGCTATCTTTTTCACGACGGGTTGGCGCTGATCACGCCGCTGGTGTGGCTGCTGTTTGCCTTAAACCTGATGGGCTACTTCTTCCTCATCAGCTGGACGCCCATCTTGATGACCGCGGCCAAGCTTCCGCCGGCCACCGCGGCGCTCTCCGGCGCGCTGCTGCAAGTGGGCGGCACCGTCGCCGCCATCGGATTGTGCTGGTGGTTCCAGCGTCATCGCTTTCTGGCCCTCGCGGTTTTATTCGCTTGTGCGGTGCCGGTGGTCGCCTCCATCGGTTATGCCGGTTTGACCTCGCCGACCGCGCTGTTGGTGGCGACGTTCTTCGCCGGATTCCTCGTGCTCGGTATCCAGACCGGACTTAACGGCGTCGGGGCGCTGATCTACCCAACCTCGCTGCGCGCTAACGGTTCTGCTGGCAACTCGGCATCGGGCGCATCGGCTCGATCGTCGGGCCGTTGGCCGGGGCGCTGTTGATCGGCTGGCCGGTCGAGCACCTCTATCTGTGGGGCGCGGCGCCGTTCTTCATCGCCGCGATTGTGTGCTTCATCGTGCACCGGCTGAACACCGCGCGGCTGATGGCGAATCCGGAACTGCGCAAGGCGCAGTAGCTGGCGTCTGGAACTCGGTCCGGCGCGCGCTTATGTTGTGTGGCGGAAAGGCAGGATCGTCGCATGGATGACAAGACCCGCACCGAGCTTGAGGCCGCCGTTTACCGGCGTCTGGTCGAGCACTTACGTTCGCGTACCGACGTGCAGAATATCGACATGATGAATCTGGCCGGCTTCTGCCGCAATTGCCTGTCGAACTGGATGAAGGACGCAGCCGACGCCAAGGGTGTCGCCATGAGCAAGGACGAAAGCCGCGCGGCCGTTTACGGCATGCCCTATGACGAATGGCGCAAGAAGTATCAGAAAGAGGCGTTGCCCGAGCAGAAGGCGGCATTCGAAAAGTCCAGCCCTGGCCACTAGGGCTTGTGAACAACGGTGATGACGGCGTCCTTGCCTTGACGCGAGGCGCGCTTGTTCCGAAAGCTCTTTGGGAATGCGGCGGCCGGTTTCGCCGCCCGACCTAAGGAGACGTCGATGCCCGCCACTGCCGCAGCCGAAACAGAACAGCCCGCCACCCGCTTCGCCAAGGATCAGCTCAAGGCGATCATCGAGCGCATCGAGCGGCTGGAGGAGGAGAAGAAGGCGACCTCCGACGACATCCGCGACGTCTATGCCGAGGCCAAGGGCAACGGCTTCGATGTCACCGCGCTGCGCACCATCGTGCGCCTGCGCAAGCAGGACACCGACGATCGCCGCGAGCAGCAGGAAGTGCTCGAGACCTACATGCACGCGCTGGGGATGTTGCAGTAGATAAACACGTCATGCGCGGGCTTGACCCGCGCATCCATGAGACATCACCGCGCGCGAAAGTCTTACGAAAGTTCTTGAGTGCCGGGAGGCATCATGGATTGCCGGGTCAAGCTCGGCAATGACAAGCTTTTTACCGCAGCGAGGCCGTGGTCTGCGGCGCGAAGGTGATGGTGGCGAGGAACACCACCGCACTGCCGCTGAAACGGTAGGCCACCATGCCGAGGTGCGGATCGGCCGAGAAGGTCATCGCCAGCGATTGCGCCGGCCTATGCAGCAACTCATGCTGCCAGCGCGGATCGACGGCGCCCACGCGCGTCAGCGTCATATAGCTGCGCACGCTCGGCGTCAGCATTGCGGCGCGCAGCCACGGACTGTCGGAGCGCTCGCTGCCGCCCATGGCAAGCGTCGAGGCGAACGGCGGTTTAACCACCTCGGTGGTATTGGACGAGGCCGGAATGACGCGTGCTTCCAAGGGCATGCGCGGCAGTCGCGAGCCCATCGGGCGGGTCCGGGCGGCAAGCGGCGTTTGCTGATCGGCGGAGTAGGCGAGTGCATCGCCGCCGGCGCTGCCGGTGTTGATCGTTTCGGCGGACGCCGTCTCATATGGTGTGCCGGCTGCGATCGGCGCCGGCAAAGCCTGCCTCGGCTCGGCCGCGCCGAACCAATAGCCGGGCTTGTCGAAGACATTGTTCGCCAGCGATGCCGTCGTGATTGTCTGTTCCGCCGGCCGCGGACGCGGCAGGACTGACGCCACCGTGACCGGCCTCGGCCGCGCCGCCGGCAGTGGCACGATATGCTCGACCGCCACGCTCTTCGGGGGGCTCAGGCTGGCGACCGCGAAGTTCTTGGACGCGCGCGTGCCTAAGCTCGCCGATTTGGGCGCCGGCTGCTCGCTCCGCTCATCCTCATCCTTGCCGCTGCCGAAAATCCTGGCCAGCAGGCTGCGCTTGGGCTGCGCCGCGGCGGCGGCCTCTTCCTGGTGCGCGGTGATCACGCCGGCGGCGCGCGCGGCTTCCAGCGAAGTCCCGGACGGCACCGCGCCGTGGCGTTCGACATCGGCCAGCGCCAGCGCATAGCCGGGCAGCGGGTGTCCGTCGGCTGGAATGTGCACGGTGCGCCCGTCGGGGAAGATCTTGACCAGTTCCTCGCGCGGGATGCGCGGCCAGTGTCGGATGGTGCCGGTGTCCATATGCACGAACGGCGAGCCGGAGGTCGGATAGAAGCCGACGCCGCCGCGCTGCAGCCGCAGTCCCTCGGCCCTGACCGTCGCGAGCGGCACGCCGGGAATGTAGAAGTCGATGGCGTTGCCGTTGACGTGCTGGCTGAACTGCGCGACGCCGCTCGAACGCGCACGCAGCATGGCGTTGGTTCCCGGCGAACGATAGCCGCAGATGACCTGGATCGGTTCCTTGCCGCCGACGTCGCGATAGGTCTCCCACAACAGATCGAACAGATGCGGATCCATGTGGGTTTCTTGTTCCTTGCGCCAGTCGCGCATGAACCAGTCGAGCTTCTTCAGCGCGGCCTCGTCGTAGCGGCCGTTGCGCTTGAAAGTGACGGTGATGTCTTCGCCGGTATGGACGTGATGGAAGGAGAGGGTGCGGGTGTCGCCTTCGGCGATGGCGCTCTGCAGGGAGTTGCTGGCGCCCAGCAGCAGGAATCCGGCGACGCCGAGCCGCGCACCGGTGCGCGCCAAAGACAATGTGAGACGGTGCGCGCGCCGCGCGCCCCCCGACCCTGGCGTTATCCCCGAATTTAGCAGTCCCAAAGCCGCTCCCCTCCGCAGCGAATGGCTGCGGCAGCGTCAGTCATGCAGTCTTGTCGGGAAGGGTTACCGAGTACCTAGCGTCCACCCCCGCCCTGATGACCCGTTCCTATCGGCCGAAAATGGCTAAAAATGGGAAGGGGGACTGGGCGGTATCGGGATGGAACCCGGCGGCGGCCGCTACGGGCTGCGGCCGGGGGCGGGCCGGGGCGTGTTTGGCCTCGCTGCGCAGCGGCGCGCTGGGCAAATGTTCAAAGAATTCAGAGGCGTTAGGCGCCTCGCCGCGCTCGACCCGGCGTAGGATGTCCTGGTTGGCCTGGGCGCTCGCCATTTCGCGTTTGGCGTCCTGCGGCGGGGCGAGGTCGGCGATCCGGCGCTCGTCGCTGTGCAGGATGGTCCCGATGCGTTCATCGAAACCGTAGATATCCTCGCGCAGCTGCAGCTTGTCGGCGGCGTCGACGAAGGCGGTCTGGTAGGTGAGGTGTACCATCGGCTTCTCGTCGAGCTTGAAGACACGCTCGCCGCGGCCGAACAGGGCGCTGAGTTGCTGCGCGTTGGGCGCTGGACTGTTCATCGCCAGATGCAACATGACCTCGCCGAACTTGGTCGGGTTCTCCACCCGCATACAGCCGTGGCTGAAGGCGCGCTTGTCGGCGGCGAACAGCTGCTTCTGCGGCGTGTCGTGCAGGTAGACCGCAAACTTATTCTCGAAATTGAACTTGATGCGGCCGAGTGCATTGCCGGCACCAGGCGGCTGCGTCACGCTCAGCGTACCGTCATGGTTCCGCTTCACCTCGAGGCCCATGCGGGCGAAGATGTTGGGGTCGCGGCCGTAGCGCGGCAAATACTCGTTCTTGATGATCGACTGCGGCACATGCCAGGACGGATTGACCAGCACATTGTCCATCTGCGCGCTGAGCAGCGGCGTCGGCGTCTGCGGTTTGCCGGCGACGATCTTGGTGTGCCACTCCTCCTGGTGATCGTGCACGACCTTGAGCGCGAAGTCGGGGATGTTGACCATCACATAAGTTGCGCCGAGATCGTGCGGCAGCCAGCGCCAGCGCTCCATATTGGCGAGCACGACGTCGATCTGCGCCTGCGTCGTGGCCGCGAGGTTGTTGGGCCTCTCGACGCGTTTGCCTTTGGCCGGTTTTGCCGCCGGCGCTTCGACCGGTTCGGGCTGTGTCGCGGCATCGCGCAACGCGGCGAGCTTGGCCTTCAGCGCCTGGAAACCGCGGTGTGGCGGATTGAAGCTTTCGAGCGCGGCGCCGGCGTCGGTAGCGTCGGCGAGCTTGCGCAGGATATCGGCCGGCGCTGGCGTGTGGTCGCCGTAATCGACTTCCGCCAGCACGCGGGTCGGCGCGATGCGGCCGGTCGCGAGATGCCGGGCATAAGTGAGTGCCGAATAGCTGAGCGTGAGATCGGCGTCGGCCAGCGCCTCGGCGCCGGTCGCGGCGCCCAAGGCCGGGACCTGATAGTCGGCCGGATCGAGCCCGTCGACAGCGGCATTGCCCAGTTGCGCGATCACTGCTTTGGCGCGCAGGTTAAGCTTGCCGTCGGCGATCCACAGCGGCGCATAATTGCGCGCGGCGTAAAAGGCCGCCATCGCTTCGCGTTCGGGCGCGCGGTCGATGCGTTTGTCGAATTGGCCCGATGTGATGACGGCGCGGAGCTTGTCGGCGATCCGTGCGTCGATGGTCTTTTCTTCGACCATGCCTCGGATTTCGGGGACGGCGGGCGGGGCGATCGCGGCGGGGGTCACCGGCGGTGCGACTGCGGCGGGGGGTGCCGGTGGCGCGGCGAAATCGATCTTGTCCGGTCCGGTGGCGGCGAAGAGCGGCGTCGTGACGGCGAGCGCCAGCACGGTTGCGGACATGAGCCGGCCAAATTGGTTTGTACGCATCACAATAACCCCGCCCAACGCTACACGTTTCCTCAACCCAGGACCACGACTAGCGCGCTGCTATTGCAGGCGTAAGACGCGCCGTTTGCCGGTTCAAACCGTGGTCTTGTCCTCTTGCCCGAGCCCCAGATTTTCCAGTTTGCGGTAGAGCGTCGACCGCCCGATTTTTAGGCGGCGGGCCACCTCCGACATCTGCTCGCGGTAATGCGCAATGGCGAAACGGATCACATCGCGTTCGATCTCCTCGAGCGGCCGTACCTCGCCTTGCGCATCGGTGAGCCGCAGCGATGGCGTCGTTGAGGCCGCCGCGTGGTGGCCGGCGATGTCGGCTGCGTCGTGCGCGTCCGGCCAGGCGGCGGCAATGGCCGGCGAGGGGGCGATCATCGGCTGCGCGGCAATGGCGTCGGGCCCGACCTGAGCCGATATTTGCGGGAATTCATGCACGCCGATCCGCTCGCCGTCGGTGAGCACGACCGCGCGGAAGATCGCATTCTCGAGCTGGCGCACATTGCCCGGCCAGCGATAGGCCGTGAGCAGGGCCAGCGCCTCGGGCTCAATGGCGCGCACGCGCTTGCCTTCCTCGGCCGACAGGCGGGCGAGGAAATGGCGAGCGAGTTCGGGGATATCCTCGGTCCGCTGCCGCAGCGGCGGAATGGAAATCGGAAACACGTGCAGGCGATAGAACAGGTCCTCGCGGAAGCGCCCGGCCTTCACGTCGGCGATCAGGTCACGGTTGGTGGCCGAGATGATGCGCACATCGACTTTCACCGACTTGCGCCCGCCGACCGGCTCGACTTCGCCCTCCTGCAGCGCGCGCAGCAGTTTGACTTGCGCGGCCACCGGCAGTTCGCCGACCTCGTCGAGGAACAGCGTGCCGCCATCAGCCTCGATGAATTTCCCGGTATGCTTGTCGGTGGCGCCGGTGAAGGCGCCCTTCTCGTGGCCGAACAGAATCGACTCGACTAAATTCTCCGGCATGGCGCCGCAATTGACCGCGATGAACGGCTTGGCGCGCCGCTCGCCGCTGCCGTGGATGGCGCGCGCGATCAACTCCTTGCCGACACCGGATTCGCCGCCGATCAGCACGGGGATGGCGGAGGCCGCCGCCTTTTCCGCCGCGCGCAGCACGGGACGCATGGCGTCCGAGCGGGTGATGACGTCGGCGATGGTGAGCGTGCCGTCGCGGCTACGCTTGAGGCGGCGCAATTCGCCCGCCAGCGCCTTGGCGGCGAGCGCGTTGCGCAGGGACACCTGCAGCCGCTCCGGACTGGCCGGCTTGACCACGAAATCGGTGGCGCCCGCGCGCATCACCGACACCACATTGTCGATGCCGCCGTGGGCGGTCTGCACGATGACGGGAATGTCGAGGCCGTCCTCGCGCATGCGCGCCAGGACGCCGAGGCCATCGAGGTCGGGCATCACCAGGTCGAGCACCACGCAGTCGATGGGTTGCGCCCCGCCTAGCATCCGCATTGCCGCGTCGCCGCCTTCGGCGGTGAGGGCCTGGTAGCCGAAACGCTGGACCATGGCTTCGAGCAAACGGCGCTGGACCGGGTCGTCGTCGACAATAAGCACGGTTACGGGCATTGGACCTCGCGGCGCTCGGCGGCTGTGCCGAATTGGTGCAATGTCGCCGTTCCGGCTTAATGGGCTGTTAAATGCGCCGGTGGCGGCCTAGATGATGCGCCAGCCACCCGTTTTCCCGCCCCACGATTGCCCGTCCCATGGCCAAGACCGCGAAAAAATCGAAAAACGCCCCCAAGCTCGGCGCCCTGCCGGAGTGGAACCTCAACGACCTCTATCCGGGACCCGACAGCCGGGAATTGAAATGGGACCTGGAAAACGCCGAAACCCGCAGCATGGCGTTCGAGACCGACTTCAAAGGCAAGCTCGTAGCGCTGGCCGCCGGGCCCGACGCCGGGCAGGCGCTCGCCGCGGCGGTCAAACGCTACGAGGCGCTCGACGACACGCTCGGCCGGGTGATGTCCTATGCTTCGCTGCGCTACGCCGGCGATACCGACGACCCGGCGGTCGCCAAATTCTACGGCGACATGCAGGAGCGTATCACCGCCGCTTCGCTGCATCTCTTGTTCTTCACACTCGAGCTCAACCGCATCGACGACGACAAGCTTGAAACCGCGATGGCCGATCCGGCGCTCGGCCATTATCGGCCGTGGATCGAGGATGTGCGCAAGGAAAAGCCCTATCAGCTCGAGGACCGCGTCGAAGAGCTATTTCACGAGAAGTCCGTCACTGGCTATTCGGCATGGAACCGTAACTACGACGAGACCATTGCGTCCTTGCGTTTCAAGATCGGCGGCAAGTCGCTGCCGATCGAGCCGGCGCTCAACATGTTGCAGGACGCCGACGGCAAAAAGCGCAAGGCGGCGGCGCAGGCGCTGGCCAAGACCTTCAAGGCGAACTTGCGGCCGTTCGCGCTGATCACCAACACGCTCGCCAAGGACAAGGAAATCTCAGACCGCTGGCGCGGCTTCAAGGACGTTGCCGGAGCACGGCATCTGTCCAATCGCGTCGAGCCAGAAGTGGTGGAGGCGCTGGTCGCGGCGGTGCGCGCCGCCTATCCCAAGCTGTCGCACCGCTACTATGCCCTGAAAGCCAAATGGTTCGGCAAGAAGCGGCTGCCTTATTGGGACCGCAACGCGCCGCTGCCCAAGGTTGCGCAGCGCACCATTCCGTGGGCCGATGCACGTGCGACGGTGCTCACCGCCTACGGCGCGTTCTCGCCGAAAATGGCCGAGGTCGCCGACCGCTTCTTCGAGAAGAAGTGGATCGACGCGCCGGTACGCCCGGGCAAGCAGCCGGGCGCCTTCGCGCATCCGACCGTGCCCTCGGTGCATCCTTATGTGCTGCTCAACTACCAGGGCAAGCCGCGCGACGTGATGACGCTGGCGCACGAACTCGGCCACGGCGTGCACCAGGTGCTGGCGGCGCCCAACGGTACGCTGATGGCGCCGACGCCGCTCACGCTCGCCGAAACCGCCAGCGTGTTCGGCGAGATGCTCACGTTCAAGAAGCTCCTGGCGCAGACCGCCGACAAGAAACAGCGCAAGGCCATGCTCGCCGCCAAGGTCGAGGACATGATCAATACGGTGGTGCGGCAGATCGCGTTCTATTCGTTCGAGCGCAAAGTGCATACCGAGCGCCGCGGCGGCGAACTCACCGCCGACAAGATTTGCGAGCTGTGGATGTCGGTGCAGAGTGAGAGCCTAGGTCCCGCAATCGAATTGAAAGCCGGCTACGAAACGTTCTGGAGCTACATCCCGCACTTCATCCATTCGCCGTTCTACGTCTACGCCTACGCATTCGGCGATTGCCTGGTGAATTCACTCTACGCCGTCTACGAGAAGTCGGCCTCCGGTTTTGCCGAGCGCTATCTGGCGATGCTCGCCGCCGGCGGCACCAAGCATCACTCGGAATTGCTGGTGCCATTCGGGCTCGACGCGTGCGATCCGAAATTCTGGGATGGCGGCTTGAGCGTGATCGCCAAGCTGATTGACGCGTTGGAAGCGCTGGACAGTGCGGCATAGGACGCGTTGGCCAGAAGATTTTGTTGAATCAGATACTTAAACCAGTGTTGAACAATTGTACAACGCATGTTATACATTTGTAGAACGTATATGCCAGGACCTGATCATGAAAATCGAGATTAAAAAGATTGGCAATTCGGATGGCGTCATCCTGCCACGCGAACTCATGCAACGCCTCGATCTTAAGCGTGGGCAGCAATTGCACGTGACAGAACTTGCAGGCGGAGGCTTCCAGGCACTGCCCTATGATCCGGATTTCGAGAAGACGATGGAAATTGCCGACGAAATCATGGACGAGTACCGGGACACGCTCGCGGCCCTCGCGAAGTAAGCTGGAATGACTGACCCCATCGAACCGAAGTGGGTCGGCTACGAGCAGGTCATTGCCATCCATAGCCGCCAACTTCGCCGCTTCGGCGGTGCGCCTGGCTTGCGCGACGACGGCATGCTGCGATCGGCAATTGAACGACCAATCAACAAGTGGCGGTACGAGCAGGCCGAGTTGCCGATGCTCGCCGCCGCGTATGGCTTCGGCCTGGCCAAGAATCACGCTTTCGTCGATGGCAACAAGCGCATCGCCTTCATGACCATGGTCGCATTCTTGCGAAAGAACGGTATCCGATTCATGCCGGCGCAAGCGCATGTGACGAGAATTGTCCTCGCCCTCGCCGCGGGCGAAGTGAGCGAGGAAAGCCTCGCGCGCTGGATCAAGGACAACTGGCCGCAGTCGTAACGTCGAGACCTTAATTTCCACCCCGGCCGGCATTAAATAGCGGCGGCGAGTTCATCCATGACCACCGACCGCGAAAAGAACCGCTTCACCGCCCGCGCCAAGCGCTACGCCAATGTCGGCACCAAAGTCGGCGGCGTTGCCGCGCGCATGGCGGGCGCCAGGCTGCTCGGCAAGCCGCAGGATCGTACCGCCAACGCCCTCGGGCTAGCCGCCGCGCTCGGCGGCTTGAAGGGCCCCATCATGAAGGTGGCACAACTGCTCGCCACCATTCCCGACGCGCTGCCGGCGGAATATGCCACCGAGCTGACCAAGCTGCAGAGTCAGGCGCCGCCGATGGGTTGGGCCTTCGTCAAGCGCCGTATGAGCGCCGAACTGGGCGCGGCTTGGGAAACCAAATTCAAGAGCTTCGAGCATCATCCGGCGGCGGCCGCTTCTCTCGGCCAGGTGCATCGCGCCCGCGCGCTCGATGGCGCGGAGCTAGCCTGCAAGCTGCAATATCCCGACATGCAGTCGGCGGTCGAAGCCGACGTGCGGCAGCTGAAATTGCTGTTCGCGATCCGCAAGCGTTTCGATCCGGCGCTCGACACCACCGAGATCGCCAAGGAGATCGCCGCGCGTTTGCGTGAGGAGCTCGACTATGTCCGCGAGGCCAGGCACGTCGCGCTCTACCGCCAGATGCTCAAGGGCGATGACACCATTCGCGTGCCGGAAGTCTGGCCGGAACTTTCCACCGGCCGCCTGTTGACGATGGATTGGATGACCGGCGACAAGCTGCTTGCGCACAAGAACGATCCGCTTAGCGTGCGCAATCGGCTTGCCACCGCCATGTTCACCGCCTGGTGGTTTCCGTTCAGCCGCTTCGGCGTTATCCACGGCGACCCGCATCTCGGCAACTACACTGTCTTCGACGATGGCAATGGAAAATCCTTGGGCAAGCCGGGCGGCATCAACCTGCTCGACTATGGCTGCATCCGCATCTTCCCGGAGAGCTTCGTGGGCGGCGTGGTTGATCTCTATCGCGGCCTGCTCAAGGGCGATGACGATCTGGTGGTGCATGCCTACGAGACCTGGGGCTTCAGGCGGCTCAGCCGCGAGTTGATCGAGGCGCTCAATATCTGGGCACGCTTCATCTACGGCCCGTTGCTCGACGACCGGGTACGCAGCATCGCCGACGGGGTGAAGCCCTCGGAATACGGCCGCAAGGAAGCGTTCCAGGTCCACCAGGCGCTGAAAAAGCGCGGGCCGGTGATGGTGCCGCGCGAGTTCGTCTTCATGGACCGCGCCGCCATCGGCCTCGGCGCGGTATTCCTGCACCTGGCAGCGGAATTGAATTTCTATCGATTGTTCAACGAGGCGATCGAGCGCTTCTCGATTGAGCAGGTGGCCGCGCGGCAAGCCGGCGCGCTGAGCGAGGTCGGGCTCAAGCCGTCTGCCGCCTGACTCCGCGCTCGGAGTTGATCCGGATCAAAGTCGGGCCGGCCCAGGATGATATTGGGAGCCCAGTTTTCGCACGAACTCTTCAACCGCTTCGAGGATCGCAAACGTTGCTCTGGTCAGCCAATTGCGCTACCTGACTACTTCCCACCCACTGCGATCCCTGGAGATATCTCATCATGGCCGACCACGGCACCGTCGAATATGCCACCGCGACCGGGAACGACTATCCCGCGCATGAAACCAGCTATGTGCGCTTCGTGCATTTCACCACCGTCGGTATTCTCTATATCATCACGATCCTGTTCGGCCTGGCGACCGGCGGCGTGATGGGCCATTGGTTCCTGGCGGCGGCGGTCTTTCTCATCGGTCCGGTGGGAGCGGTGCCGGCCATTTTCAGCGGTTCGAAAACGCCGAGCGTCGTGGCCTTCGCGATCTGTTTCCTGATCTTCGCGTTCGCTGGACTTTCGCCAAGCTGACATAAACCGGGCGCAACGTGGAGGCGTAGATGCTGATTGCGGTGGCACGTGAGTCCGACCCCCTGGAACCTCGGGTATCTGGGACGCCTGAGACGGTAAAGAAGCTGAAGGCGCTTGGCGCGGAGGTTTGTGTTGCGCGGGGGGCGGGCCTGGCGTCGGGCATATTGGATGCCGACTACGCGGCGGCGGGAGCGAAGCTTGGCGGCGACGATGTGACCAAGGACGCCGACGTGGTCTTGAAGGTCAGGCGGCCGACGGCGGAGGAGCTGAAGGGCTACAAGAAGGGGGCGCTGGTCATCGCCATCATGGACCCGTATGGCAACGACGCCGCCTTGAAGCAGATGGCGGATGCCGGCGTCATGGCCTTTGCCATGGAGCTGATGCCGCGCATCACGCGGGCGCAGTCGATGGACGTGCTCTCAAGCCAGGCCAACCTGGCGGGCTATCGCGCGGTGATCGACGCGGCGGAGGAGTTTGGCCGCGCCTTTCCGATGATGATGACGGCGGCCGGCACGGTGCCGGCGGCGAAGGTGTTCATCATGGGGGTAGGCGTTGCCGGCTTGCAGGCGATCGCGACGGCAAGGCGGTTGGGCGCGATTGTGACGGCGACCGACGTGCGGCCTGCCACCAAGGAGCAGGTGGAGAGCCTGGGCGCCAAGTTCCTGGCGGTCGAGGACGAGGAGTTCAAGAACGCGCAGACGGCGGGCGGCTACGCCAAGGAGATGTCGAAGGAATACCAAGCCAAGCAGGCGGCCTTGGTGGCCGAGCACGTCAAGAAGCAGGACATTGTGATTACCACGGCGCTCATTCCGGGGCGGCCGGCGCCCAAGCTGATCAGCAAGGAAATGGTGGCTTCGATGCGGCCTGGTTCGGTGATCGTGGATTTGGCGGTCGAGCGCGGCGGCAACGTGGAAGGAGCCAAGCCCGGTGAAATCGCCCAAGTGGGTCCTGCCAAGATCGTCGGCTATTTGAACGTGGCGGGACGGCTGGCGGCATCGGCCTCGGCGCTCTACGCCAAGAACCTTTTGACCTTCCTCGACACCATGATCGACAAGAAAGAGAAAAAGCTTGCGGTCAACTGGGACGACGAGATCGTCAAGGGCACGCTTTTGACCCGCGACGGGGCGGTGGTGCATCCCAACTTCAAGCCGAAGACGGCGGCCTAGCGCATGATCCCGAAAAGTGGGAACCGATTTTCGGATAAGATCATGCGCAAACAAAATGTAAGGCGAGCACGATGATGCAATTTCGACGGACGATGGTTTAAGGAGAGCCGAGATGGAACATGTGGTGCAAGCGGTCGATCCTTTTGTCTTCCGGCTGTCGATCTTCGTGCTGGCGGTGTTCGTCGGCTACTACGTGGTGTGGTCGGTGACGCCGGCGCTGCATACCCCGCTGATGTCGGTCACCAACGCGATCTCCTCCGTGATCGTGGTCGGCGCGCTTCTTGCGGTGGGCGTGGCACTGATCGCCAACGACAACGGCACGATTCTGGCGCGGGGCTTGGGTTTCGTCGCGCTGACGTTTGCTTCCGTCAACATCTTCGGCGGCTTTCTGGTCACCCAGCGCATGCTGGCGATGTACCAGAAGAAAAAGAAGTGACGGCGGCGATGAATCTTCTTCTTCAAAAAATGCCGTCGTCATTGCCGGGCGCAAGGCGTGAAGCCTCGGCTTCGCGCCTTAAGACCCGGCAATCTCGATCCGCACATCACAAGGTCTAGCTATGAGCCCCAATCTCGTCGCGCTGCTCTATCTGGTCGCCGGCGTCCTGTTCATCCAGGCGCTGCGCGGGCTGTCCTCGCCCGACACCAGCCGGCGCGGCAACTATCTCGGCATGATCGGCATGACCATCGCCGTTCTGACCACGCTCGGCTCGCACCCGCCGGACGGCGCGCTGGCCTGGGGGCTGGTGGCGGGCGGTATCGTGCTCGGCGGCGGCATCGGTGCTGTGATCGCGCGCCGCGTGCCGATGACCTCGATGCCGGAACTCGTCGCCGCCTTCCATTCGCTGGTCGGCATGGCGGCGGTCTTGGTGGCGGCAGGCGCCTATTACGCGCCGGCGGCCTTCGACATCGGCACCGAGGGCCACATCCACCAGGCGAGCCTCATTGAAATGTCGCTCGGTGCCGCCATCGGCGCCATCACCTTCACCGGCTCGGTGATCGCGTTCCTGAAGCTGTCGGGGCGCATGAGCGGCAAGCCGATCATGCTGCCGGGGCGCCACGTCATCAACATCGCGCTGTTCGCAGGGCTCATCTTCTTCATCTACCACTTCTATCTTGCCCAGACCGCGCTCGACTTCTGGATCATCGTCGCCATCTCGCTGACCTTCGGCGTACTCATCATCGTGCCGATCGGCGGCGCCGACATGCCGGTGGTGATCTCGATGCTCAACTCCTATTCGGGGTGGGCGGCCGCCGGCATCGGCTTCACGCTGGGCAACACCGCGCTGATCATCACCGGCGCACTGGTCGGCTCCTCCGGCGCCATCCTGTCCTACATCATGTGCAAGGGCATGAACCGCTCGTTCATCTCGGTGATCCTCGGCGGCTTCGGCGGCGAGGTGGCAGGACCAGGGGCGGGCGCCGAACAACGCCCGGTCAAGCTCGGCTCGGCCGAGGATGCCGCCTACATCATGAAGAACGCGCAGAAGGTGATCATCGTGCCGGGCTACGGCATGGCGGTGGCGCAAGCCCAGCACGCGCTGCGGGAAATGGCCGACAAGCTCAAGAAGGAAGGCGTCGAGGTCAAATACGCCATCCATCCGGTGGCCGGCCGCATGCCCGGCCACATGAACGTGCTCTTGGCCGAAGCCAACGTGCCCTACGACGAGGTGTTCGAACTGGAAGACATCAACTCCGAGTTCGCCCAGGCCGACATCGCCTTCGTCATCGGCGCCAACGACGTCACCAACCCGGCCGCCGAAGACGACAAGACCTCGCCGATCTACGGCATGCCCGTCCTGCAAGTCTGGAAAGCCGGCACCGTGATGTTCATCAAGCGCTCTCTGGCGTCAGGTTACGCCGGCATCGACAACCCGCTGTTCTACCGCGACAACACCATGATGCTCCTCGGCGACGCCAAGAAAATGACCGAAAGTATCGTCAAGGCAATGTGAGGCCGGCTAGGCCGCTTTCACTGCGGGCGCGCTGTACGCAGCGTCGACCGCATTCTCTTCCGGCGGAACGTAGCGAAATTTGCGGCCGTGCAGCGTGACCGTCAGGTCGACGCCGTAATCGCCGTCGCCGAACACTTCGATGCGGCGCTCCAATTCTTCTTCTGAAATATCGACGGGCATATCGCACATCGCCTTGTAAGTTTGGCTGGTGCTCCTCGTGCCGGTCCACGCGACCGGCAGTTCAGCGAGCGGTTCGCGCTGGGTCACCGGCACCGGCGCCAGACGCCAAAATAGCCACGCCAGGCGCGTGAAGGCCATTTCCTGCAAGCGCGCCACGTCGGTGCCCTGCGGGATCATGAACAGTTCGACATCGACGATGCCGCCAGCGTCCACCCGCTCGGCCATCCGGTGCGCGGTCGCGCCGTACATGCCGGCCTTGTCGTAGATCGCAAAATGCGCCGGCACCCAGCCCGGATAGTCGGGCGGTCCGGGATGGAAATTATAGGCGCCAAAACCGAGCGCGTTGAGCATGGGTGCCGGCACCACGACCGGCGTAACGAATCCAAGCAGGCGCGCGCGCCGAATGAGCTTCGGGTCGATCGCCGCGAGCTGTTCGGCGGAATTGGCCGGGCAGATCGTCAGCCGCGGATTGTAGCGGCGCAGCGCGCTGGTGAGGGCCCCTTCGACGGCCGGTTCGGTGAGCAGGATAATGGTGTCGATCATGCGTATCCGCTGGGCGCGCCACGGCGCATTGGAAAAGTCATCGAGGGATACGCAACGTGGCGAATACGGCGGCCACGGATAAGATACGCGCGGCCGCAAGAGTGCCGGTCGAAGCACGTCGGCCACACCATTCCTGTTACCCTGGCGCTGATTGGTAAATGGTTAACGATCGCTTCCGCGCGTGACCCCCGTGCTGCTTTTTAAGCAGCGCGGCGCCGAAGCGTACTAGGCGGCGGTATTTGCCGGTATCGGCAACACGCAATGTACGCGCACGCCATCCGGATGATATTCGATACTGGTCTTGGCCTGGATCTGTCCGGGCAGCACGAATTCCAGCAAGCGCGCGCCAAAGCCTTGCCGTTTCGGTTCCGCCACTGGCGGACCGCCGCTCTCCACCCAGTCGATATTCAGCCCTCGGCGCTCGGCGTCGATCACCACAGTCCAGGAGACGGCCACCTTGCCGCCGTAAACCGAAAGCGCACCGTATTTCGCCGCATTGGTGGTGAGTTCGTGGACCGCAATACCGATCGATACCGCTAGCCGCGACGGCAACTCGACGCCCGGACCGCTGAGCTTGATGCGTTCGCCGCTGCCGTCGTCGAAGGCGTCGAGTTCGCTGTGCAGAATATCGGCGAAGGTCGTAACGCGGCCCTCGTCGCTGAGCAGCACGTGGGTCTTGGCCAGCGAACCGATGCGGCCGATCAGCGCGGTCTTGAATTCCTCGATGGTGTCGCACGAGCGCGCGGTCGACCCCATGATGGCCTGCACCGTGGCGAGCGTGTTCTTGACGCGGTGATGCAGCTCGCGCACCAGAAGCGACTGCTGTTCCTCGGTGCGCTTGCGCTCGGTGATATCGACCAGCATGTTGACCGCGCCGACCAGTTTGCCGGTCTCGTCATGCAGTGGTGTCGGGTAGGGAATGAACGGCACGCGCGTGCCGTCGGGGCGCTCGCAAGCTGCTTCCATGCCGCGCACCGCCCGGTCTTCCTTCAGCGCGATCGCCATCGGGCATTCGTCGTGCCGCAGCGGCCTGCCGTCGGGCCAGAACAGTTTCCAGGAGCCGCACCATTCGCTGGAGCCGAGCGTCGGCCGGTGGCCCCAGAGCTCGGCGGCCGACTCGTTGAAATAGGTGATCCGCCCGGCGGCGTCGGTCGTGTAGATCGCGGCGGGCAGGGCATCAAGCAATTCGCGGAACCGGCGTGCGCGCTCGCGCAGTGCCGCCCGCGCGAGCTGCGGCTCGCCCATCGGCACCACGTTCTCGGCCGTGGCCGCGCCGCCGCGGACGGCCAAAGCGCGCTCAAATTCGCTTTCCAGGAAACCCACCGGCATGTCCATGTCCAGCCCGACGCTACGCCAGCAACGTCCGGATCACCCGGGCTTCACGCGGACAATAACGCCATCTCTTGGTTTTAACATTCAAGCCTGGGAATGGTTGCGCGGATTTAAAGAAAATTCAGCCGTTTCGGCGGCTTTGCTTAGCAAATCCTTGCATTGCGCCACGCTGGGCGTGCCGGGACTACAGGGTCCGGTACATGACGTGGGCGTCCACCGCGCCAAGCCGGGGGTGCCTGAAAGCTCCCGGCAGGCGGCCGACGATCTCGAAGCCGCAGGCCTGCCACAGCCGCACCGCGCGCTCATTGGAGGCGATGACGAAATTGAACTGCATGGCGGCAAAGCCGCGCTCGCGCGCTTGGCTCAGCGAATGTGCGCACATGGCCCGCGCCGCGCCGCGGCCTTGCGCCTCGGACGCGACTACATAACCGCAATTGGCCACATGGGCGCCACCGCCTTTGGTGTTGGCACGCAGGTAGTAGGTGCCGACGATCTTAGCCCCGTCTTCGACGACGAACACCGCGTGCCCGGGCGTGCGCCAATAAGCGAGCGCGTCGGCGCGGGACACGTCGCGCGGGATCGGATAGGTCTCGCCGGCGCGGAAGGTCGGCTCGAGGATGCGCCAGATGGCGTCGTCGTCTTCAGGTGTGGCGGGACGGACGTTCATGACCGCCTTGCTAGCATTTTCCGTTTCCTGGGCAACCAAGGCGGTTCCCGTGCGTTTTACGCAAAGGGGCTATTCCCTGCGATTTCAGGAGATTCCCCAAAAATGTCATCCGTCATCCGCAGCTTCGGCATCATCGGTCTTGGCAAGATGGGCGCCGACCTCGCTCTCAATGCGCTTCACCACGGCTACGAGGTGGCCGGAATGGACACGCACGCGGTCTCCAGCGACTTGACGGACAAAGGTCTGAAAGCGGCGACCGATGCCAAGCAATTCGTCGCGCTGCTCACTCCGCCGCGCTTCATCATCATGTACGTGCCGGCTGGGCCTCCGGTGGATACGGTTCTCGCGGAACTCACCGACAATTTGCAGCCTGGCGACATCATCGCCGACGGCGGCAATTCCTACTGGGGCGATTCCATTCGCCGTCACGCGCGTCTCAAGGCCAAGGGCATTCATTTCATCGACGCCGGCACCTCGGGCGGCCCAGGCGGCGCGCTCGATGGCGCTTGCTTCATGGTCGGCGGCGAGGACGCTGCCGTAGCCATGATTGAGCCGATCCTGCGCAAGCTCGCGGTCGAGGGCGGCTACGTCCGCGCCGGCGGTCCTGGCGCCGGTCATTTCACCAAGCTGGTGCACAATGGCATCGAGTTCGGAATGTTGCAGGCGATCGGGGAGGGCGTCAGCCTGCTCGAGAACTACCGTGAGCCGCTGCCGGTTGCCGACGTGCTGAGTTGCTGGCGGCATGGTTCGGTCATTCGCTCCTGGCTGGTCGATCTGATGGAGACGATGTACCGCAAGCAGGGCGGGGTCGATAAAATCCCGGCTTATGTTGACGATACCGGCGAAGTGAACTGGCTGGTCGACGACGCGTTGCACATGGAAGTTGCGATCCCGGTGATCACGCAATCGGTCGTACAGCTTATCGCCTCGCGCGACAGCAAACATGATGCGTCGCGCGCCATCGCCATGATGCGGCACGGTTTCGGCGGACATCCTTACGGTCCGGCGACGAATATCGCGCACGAGCGCCACACCGGGCGAGTCGGCGGCTTCGTCGGCAAAAGCGGCAACGGAGCCGCGCCATGACCAAACAAAGCGGACGTTACGCCTGGGCGATCGCGGAAGGCTATATCCCGCCGGCCTCGACCGGGACGACGCGCGAGCTCATTAGCCATGAAACCGTGTGTATTCTCAACGTCGGCGGCGAAGATGCGCGGATCTAGATCATGGTCTATTTCGCGGATCGTGAGCCGGTGGGGCCCTACAAATTCACATGCGGCGCGCGACGCACGTTGCATCTGCGCTTTAACGATTTCACCGATCCTGCGCCGGTGCCCAAGGGCACGGATTTTTCCAGCGTCATAACATCGAACGTGCCAGTGATCGCGTAGCATACGCGGCTCGACACGCGGCAACCCGCGCCGGCGCTCATGAGTACCATGGCGTTTCCGCTCGATTGATTATTCCGCCGCCTCTTGCCTCGCGCCGCGGCCGAGGCGCGGGTCGATCTCACAAGCCTCTTCCCAGCTCACCACGTTGAGCGACTTGACGAACTTGCCGACGCCGTCGGTCTGAGCGCAAAGCTGGCCGAGCTCGATGATCTCCTCGTCGCTGAAATGCTTCTGCAGGTCTGCGTAGACTTCGTCCTTGTCGATGGCGTGCTCGCCCTGCTTGAACAGATTGGCGTAACGCAGTGCCGCCTTCTCGCGCGGCGTGAAGTGCGGACTGGTCTCGTAGGAAAACAGGTCGGCAATCATCTCTTCGGTGAGCCCTTCCGCCTTGGCGACGTTGGAGCGCACCGTCGAGCAATAGCCGCACTGATGCGCGACCGATATCTGGATGCGGCACATTTCCTTGAGCTTGTGCGGCAGCACGCCTTCGTAGAGCACCTTGTTCCACAATTCGACCCAGGCAAGGCCGACCTTGCTGCGTGTCATGATCGAGACCACGCGCGGATCAGGCGCGCCGGTGCTTTTCGCCGACGCGATCAAGGCGCTGATCCGCGCTGTCTTTTCGGCCTCCTCGATATAGCGCAGGCGCGGCATAGCGTTTCTCCCTGTTGTCTTGTTGGCTGCAAGGTTAGGGGGGCGGCGTCGCCTGGGCAACCCCGCGCCCCGTCACGCTTGTGTTATGAGATAGGCATGACCGTGCTCAAGTGGCTGCTGCTCACCATCGTCCTGGGTTACAGCGGCTTGCTCGCGCTGATGTACGTCTTTCAGCGTTCGTTGATGTATTTCCCCGACGCCACCCGCGTTGCGCCGGCGCAGGCCGGATTGCCGCAGGCCGAGGAGGTGACGCTCCAAAGTTCAGATGGCGAAAAGCTGATTGCCTGGTTCGTGGCGCCGCGCGGCGACAAGCCGCTGGTGCTCTACTTCCAGGGCAACGCCGAAGGACTGCAGGCGCGCGTCGGCCGCTTCGCCTGGCTCACCGCCGATGGCACCGGCCTGTTGGCGCTGAATTATCGCGGTTACGGCGGCTCCACGGGGGCGCCGACCGAGCCGGGGCTGATCCACGATGCCGAAGCGGCTTATGCTTTTGCCCGCGCGCGCTACCCGGCCAAGCGCGTCGTGCTGTTCGGCGAGTCGCTTGGTACCGGTGTTGCGGTGGCGCTCGGCTCCAATCATGAAATCGGCGCACTCATCCTCGATGCGCCGTTCACTTCCACCGCCGACGTCGGCGCCGCCGCCTATCCCTTCGTGCCGGTGCGCTGGGCGATGAAGGACACGTTCCACTCGGACGAGCGCATCGGCCGCGTCTCGGCGCCGCTTCTGGTACTGCATGGCGATACCGACCGCATCGTGCCCATCCGCTTCGGCGAGGCATTGTTCGCGATGGCGCGCGAGCCCAAGCGCCTCGTGCGCTTCCCGCAAGGCGGCCACGTCAACCTCGACGATTTCGGCGCGGCGAAAGTAGTGAAGGAATTTCTGGCAAAGCTCTAGCCCGTGTATCCAGGACGGGGGACACGGAGCGCATTGGACAAATTCTCCATTAAACGAATATGATCAACTGAATACGTTCTAGGGGGAATTTCAAAGATGCTGTTTGGTCCCTGCACCGATGCCAGCGCCCCCTTCCTGTCCGGCGTCAGCCAATTTTGCAGCGGCGGCGCCGGCTTCGTCTCGGCGGTGATGGCGACGCTCGCCGGGAGCGCCAAGACCGCGTCGGCCAAGACGCTGCGCGGCGACGTGCCGGTGGTGGACAAGGTCGCGGTGCGCATGGTCACCGACAACATCGTCATCCAGTTCATTCCGAACGAAACGCGCAACGGCGTCACCATCGAGCGCAAGAGCGGCAACACGTCTCCCGACAAGCCGCCGCGCACCATTCTCAACGGCGAGTGGGGCCTCGCCATGCACGCGCAATCCTTCGCCGGCGGCGAAGAGCGCAATGTGCTGATCGACTTCGGTTACACGCCGGAAGTGCTGCTCAACAATTTGGCGATCCTCAAGATTGATCCGGCGACCTTCGACGCGCTGGTGCTGAGCCACGGTCACTACGATCATTTCGGCGGCATGGTCGGCTTCCTCAACACCACCAAAGGCAAGCTGAAGGGCAAAATGCCGTTCTACGTCGGCGGCGAGGATACGTTCTGTCTGCGCCGCAATCCGGGCGGCAATTTCGGCGCGCTCGACCGCAAGGCGATCCTCGATGCCGATCTTTCGCTGATGATGGCGGCGGAGCCGGCGATCGTCGCCGATCACGCCTTCACCACCGGCCGCATCGGGCAGATTTCGTTCGAAACGCCGCTGCGGGCGACCGATGAAATCGTCGGCATCTTCGACGGCTTCGGCTGCTTCCCGGAGAAAATGCCGGCTGAGAAAAATGTCGGCAAATACATTCCCGACGATTTTGAGCACGAGCTCGCCACCGTCTATATGATCAAGGGCAGAGGCCTGGTTGTGCTCACCTCGTGCAGCCACCGCGGCGTGATCAACACCGTGCGTCAGGCGATCGCAGCCTCCGGCATCGACAAGGTGCACGCGGTGATCGGCGGCTTCCACGTCGTGCCGCCGCTTGGCGACGACTACATCGAAAAAACCATTGTCGAATTTCGCGATATCGATCCAGATTTTCTGATGGTCGGCCACTGCACCGGCGATCGTTTCTACGACCTCGCGCGCGCAGCGCTCGGCGACAAGGTCATCCATTCGGCGGTCGGCACACGCTTTGTGTTCGGGTCAGCTTGAAACGCAGCATTTCGCAAGATGCGTGCCGCCGGCTAGCGCTTCGCGTGAGCCGGCGCTACGGTCTGCGCCGCTCGCCGACGTTTTATATAACTCGCATGTCCTGACAGCCGCGGAGATAGCGCCATGGCCCTCATGCTTACGCCCACTTCCGGCGGCGCCGCAGGTTGGCGCAACGCCCTCGTCGCCGCCATGCCGGGGCTGGACGTGCGCATCTGGCCCGAGATCGGCGATCGCGCCGATATCGACATCGCCGCGGTCGGCGCGCCGCCGGCTGGAGCGCTGCGCGATCTGCCGAACCTGCGCCTGATCATCTCGCTGACCGCCGGCACCGACGGGTTGCTGCGCGATCCTGATTTGCCGGCCGTGCCGATCGTACGCGTTGGCGCGCCGCCGGCCGGCGACACGATGATGAACGAGACGACGCTGATGCACGTGATGCGTCATCATCGCCACCTGCCCGAGTATTCGCGCGCGCAGCAGCGCAGCGAGTGGATCAAAATGCCGATTACGCCAGCGCGCGAGCGCAAGGTCGGCGTGATGGGTCTCGGCCAGATCGGTCTTGGCGCGGCGAAAACGCTCGCCGCGGCCGGCTTTCAGGTCGCCGGCTGGGTGCGGCGGCCGCGCTCGGTCGATGGCATTGAGGTCTTTAGCGGCCGTGAGGGGCTTGCCGCGTTTCTGGCGCGCAGCGAGATCGTGGTGAACCTGTTGCCGCTGACGCCGGAGACGCGCGGCATCCTCAGCGCCGAAACCTTCAAGGCGCTGCCGGCTGGCGCTTCGATTATCAATCTCGGCCGCGGCGAACATGCCGTCGAAGCCGATCTGATCGCCGCGCTCAATTCCGGACATCTCGCCGGTGCGACGCTCGACGTTTTTCCGGTCGAGCCGTTGCCGGGCGACAGCTCGCTGTGGCGCCATGCCAAGATCACCGTCATGCCGCACGTCGCGCGCCGGCTGGTGCCGATGGAGCTTGCGCCGCGCGTGCGCGAGATCATCGAGGATTTTCGAGCCGGACGCCTGCTCACCCAACAGGTCGACCGCGCACGCGGCTATTGATCGCGCAGACAGCGACGGCGCTAGAACGCCTGATACGCCTGCCCGAACTTGCCGCCGACGCGATCGAAGCCGTCGCGGGCCGGCTGGTAGCTCTGGTCGATGTTCACGGCCCGCGCGTAGGAGCCGGCGGCCTTTTCCTTGTTGCCGAGCCGTTCATAAGCGAGCCCGCGGCTCACCCAGGCCTGCACATTTTGCGGATCGATATTGACCGCGTCGTCGAGATCGCTCGCTGCGTTCTTGAAGTTGTTCACCGCGAGGTAACTCAAGCCGCGCGCGATATAGGGCTGTGCCTGCTGCGTCGAGAGGCCGATGGCGGTGGAGAAATCGTCGATGGCGAAGCCGTGCTGGCTTTGGCTCTGATAGAGCAGGCCACGATTGTAATAGGCCTGAGCGTTGTCGGGGCGGATCGCGATCGCTTTGTTGAAATCCTGCAGAGCGGGGGCCGCCTTTTTCTCCGCGCGATAGACCATGCCGCGGCCGACATAGGCGATCGCGTAATTCGAATCGATGCCGATCGCCTTGTTGTAGTCGGCGAGGGCGAGGTCGTATTTGCCGGTCTCGCGATAGACCAGCCCGCGATTGGCGTAAGCCTGCGCGTAATGGCCGTCGATGCCGATCGCCTTGTTGAAATCGGCCAGCGCTTCGTCGTAGCGGCCGGCCTGGCCCAGCACTGTGCCGCGCATATTGTAGGCCTGCGGATCGCCCGGATTGCGCTGCACCACGTCGGTGAGCGAAGCGATATTGGCGGGCGAGGTAGCATAGAGCGTATCTTCGCTTTCCGGCGCTCCGGTGCCGACAGCGTTCATGGTCGCGGCCGAGCAAGCCGCAAGTGTGAGCGCGAGCAGCAGGGCGACGATGTTGCGGCTATTGCTGGTGGGCGCGGTGCTCATCGGCGGTTTCGTCGCCCCCGAATGCGGCAATCGTTCGGCGTCAGCCTATCTGAAAAAGGCCGTCTGAAAAGCAATAGCGCGGGCGTTTGCAGGCCCGCGCCACGTCAGATTTGAATCGAAGTCGATTAGAAGCCAGCGCCGCCGCCGCCGAACCGGGGAGCGCCGCCACGGCCGCCGCGGCCGCCACCAGGGCCACCGGGTCCGCCGGCCGCACCGGGAACCACGCGGGGCTTCATCGGCAGCAGGCCCTCGCGCTGCATCTTCTTGCGCGCCAGCTTGCGGGCGCGGCGGATCGCTTCCGCCTTTTCCCGCGCCTTCTTTTCCGAGGGTTTTTCGTAATGGCCGCGAAGCTTCATTTCGCGGAAAATGCCCTCGCGCTGCATCTTCTTCTTGAGCGCCTTGAGGGCCTGGTCGACATTGTTGTCGCGAACGAGAACTTGCACGCGTGCTCCTTCGTTGTTTCGGGGCCGGCTTAAAGGTCGAAAGCCCGACAATGCGGGCTTTCTGAGTCGCGCGGCTCTAGCAGATATGGGGTTAAGAGTCCACAATTGCACGTCCGGCGGGCCGTTTACGCGGTTCGGCCGCCCGATTTTCGCAAGGGGCATCGGATGGTTGCATGGCGCAGCGGGGACGGGCTTGGGCCGCGGCGGCGGGACCTGCTGACCATGGCGGCGGTGCTTTCCGTGTCGGCCTTTACCTCGGGGCGGACGCCGGCGCAGCGGTTCACCGCGACCTCAATCAGCCAGGCAGCCCAGGATGCCCGGCGCGATGCCGGGCGGCTCGCGCGCCGCGCCGACAATCTGTTGCGTCTCACGGTCGCCGATGGCCCGAAGCGCGCCGCCACCGCGGTGCGGCGGTACCGCGCCGAGCAGGTCGGGCTCGCACGCGATCTGGCCGCGATCTTCAATACGCGGGTCAGCGAGGATGACTGGCTCCTCGTGGTGCCGACAGCGGAACTCGATCTTGCGCTCACCATGCAACCCCTGGTGATCCGCCTAGCGCCGACCGCGGACGAGGTCGAGGCCGCGATCAAGCAGCCGTTGCCGCAGATCGAGCCGCTGCAGGGCGACCGGGCCGAAGACGTGCTGCTGACCATTGTACTGGATGCTTTGGACCTTACGCGTCGCGTCGCGCTGTTCGAACAGCTCAAGGACGACCGCATCCTGGGAGCCGCCCTGAAGGACGCCGCCGCTGCGGTAAAGGCGCGGCGCTACGGCCTCGCCGCGCTGGAACTCGAGCGTGTGATGCGGGCGATGGTGCTGCCGGGCAATGTCGCCGCGATCGACGAGAATCTCGGCAAAGATTCCACTCGCACCCTCTATAAATCGCTGGTCGTACGCTTTGTGCCGTTCATCGGCTGGAGCTATTTCGATACGCTGCTGCTGACGACGATCTACTACAACCGCGATACCACGGCCCCGGTGCTGCGCTAGCGCCCGGCGCTAGACGGCTCTTTTTGATTTTGAGTCGCCGAGGTAGGCCGCCTGCACCGCTTCCGAGGCGCCGATTTCTTTCGGTGTCCCTTCGGCCAGCAAATTGCCCTGATCGAGCACGGTGATGTAGTCGGCGAGGTGAAAGATCACGCGCATGTCGTGCTCGATCAGCACGATGGTCAATTTGCTGTCGCGATGCAGTCGGCGAATTAGCGCTGTGATGTCGTAGGTTTCCTGGTCGCCCATGCCGGCCGTAGGCTCGTCGAGCAGCAGCAGCCGCGGCCGCTGCACGAGCGACATCGCGATCTCGGTCGCCCTTTGATCTCCGTGCGCAAGTTCGCCAACCAGCCGGTCCGCCTTGCCAGAGAGCCCCACCAGCGCCAGCGTTTCGGCGGCGACGTCATTGGCGCGTTTCGCATCGGCGCGCGTCGGCAGCATGTGCAGCGTCTGCCCTGCCGCAACTTCCGCTGCGGTGAGCACGTTTTCCTGCACGGTCAGTTCGGGAAAGATCTCGGTGATCTGGAAGGTGCGCCCCATACCGAGCGCGACCCGCGTATGCGCCGGCACCTGCGTCACGTCTTGTCCGTCGAATGCGATCGTGCCCTCGGTCGGCGCGAAATAGCCGCTGATCATATTGAAGAACGTCGTCTTGCCGGCGCCGTTCGGGCCGATGATGGCGCGCAGTTCGCCGGCTTTGACCGACATCGATATGCCGCGCACGGCAACCAGGCTGCCAAATCGTTTGGTGACGTTGCGAACTTCCAGCATGGTCAGCTCTTGCCGCGCAATCGCTGCATGCCAAGCAGGCCACGTGGGAAAAACAGAACCACCAGCACGAAGATCGCTCCGACGAACGACATCCAGTTCACGGTCATCGACGAGATGTAATCTTGCAGCGAAACGAAGACCGCCGCGCCCAGCAGCGGCCCCCAGAAGGTGCGCATGCCGCCCATCACGCACATGACGACGAAATAGCCCGATAGCGAATAATGCAGCGCGAGCGGATCGGCGAAATTGTTGAGCAGCGCGTAGAGCGTGCCGGCGAGCGCCGTGAAGAAGCAGGAGATCGAGAACGACAGCCAGATCTGCCGCTCGACCGGAATGCCGAGAAAGCGCGCGCGGCGCTCATTCTCGCGGATCGCCCGCAGGGTGTGGCCGAAAGGAGAGCGCACGAGAAGGCCCATCAGGCCGACGGCGGCGGCGAAGACGGCGAGCAGGAAAAAATAGAAAAGGCTGCCGCCCTCTGTGATGTCGAGCTTGAGCGCGCCGAAGCCGATCGCCTCGCGGTGGAAATCGCGCAAGCCGTCGAAGCCCCCGGTGAAATCGTTCCAGCTATAGGCGAGGTAGTACCAGAGCTGGCCGAAGGCGATCGTACACATGGCGAAATAGACGCCGCGGCGGCGCACGATCAGCAGGCCGAACAGCGTGCCGGCGAGGCCGCCGAGCAGCGTGCCGGCAAGCATTGCAAGCGGCGTCGAGTGCACGAGATAGCGTAGCGTCAGGCCGGCGCCGTAGGCGCCCAGCCCGAAATAGGCGGCATGGCCGAAGCTCAACACGCCGGTGAATCCCAGCAACATGTTGAGTCCCATGGCCGCCAAGCCGAAGACGAGGATGCGGCCGGCTAGCGCCGTATAGCCGCCGAGCAGCGGAAGCCAGAACGGCACCGCAATCAGGATTGCCCATATGGCGACCAGCACGGCCCAGCGCGGGGCCGCCGGCCGCCGCGCCTCTGCCACGGCGGTGGTGACGACAGTGGTCACGACATCATCCCTTCCTCGCCCATGAGACCGCGCGGACGAAGCAGCAGCACGAGCATCATGATGGCATAGATCACCGCCTCGCTCGCCGAGGGATAAAACACCGTCGTCAGCGCCGCCGCCATGCCGATCAGCAGGCCGCCGAACAGCGTGCCCATCAGGCTGCCGACGCCGCCGACGATGATGGCGATGAAGCTCGGCATCAGCAGATCGTCGCCCATGTTGGGATTGAGGCCGATCTGCCCGGCGGCAAGAACGCCGCTCAGGCCCGCGAGCATGCAGCCGAGTGCGAAATTGAACGTGCGCAACATGCGCACGTTGACGCCGAGGGACGCCACTGTCTCCAGATCCAGCGTGCCGGCGCGGATGCGCAGACCCACGCGCGTGTAGCGCAGGAAGGAGAACAGCCCAAACACCGCGACAATGACGACGCTCACCATGAAGACGCGGTACCAAGTGATGAAGAACAGCTCGGCGCTGATGGGCTGCGCCAGAAAGTCGGGGAGCCCGAGCGGCAGGCCGTTCGGGCCCCAGACAAATCGCGCGAAGTCCTGCATGACGAACGCAAAGCCGAACGTAAGCAGCAGGCTGTAGACCGGATCGCGGTTATAGACGCGGCGGATCATCAGCCTTTCGACGATAAGACCGATAATGGCGGTGAGGAACGGCGAGACTACCAGCGCGCCCCAATATCCCAGCGTCGGCGACAGGGAGAATGCAAGATAGCCGCCGAGCGCCAGGAAATTGCCGTGCGCGAAGTTGATCACGTTGCTGAGGTTCAAGATCAGCGACAGGCCGAGCGCCATCAGCACGTAAAACGCGCCGATGATGAGCCCGTTAGTGACGTTGAACAGTATGACCTGCGTCATCCGCCGCTTCTTTAAGTTCGAGTGCTACCGCAGGCTGCGGCGGATCAGGCCGGATGCGTCATCTTGCACCCCGTTTCCTCTACCGAACCCGCCGCCTTTTCGCCCGGCACCAGCTCGGCCACCGTAAAGTAGTCGTCCGGCGCCTTCGCCGGATGCACGTCGCCGACGAAGATATTCGGCATCAATTCGTGGTCGCCGGCGCGATAGGCGACCTTGCCCGGCTGCAGCGCGACGTCCGGCGGCAATTCCATGCCTTCCAGCGCCACGGCCAGTTTCGGGCCCGCAAGCGACTTCGCCTTCGCGGCGGCGAGCCGCACGGTATGCATCGAGACGTAACCGAACCAATCGCGCGCGGAGGGCGTCTTCTTGGTCGCGGCGCGGAAATCGGCGACGAACTTCACCACTTCCGGAACCTTCGGCTGGTTCCACCACCACTCCATCGTCCACCAGCCGGTTTGCGCGTCCGGCGGACAGCCCTTGATGCTTTCCAGTTCGAACAGCGCGCCGCCGAGCGCCATTTCCTTCTGCATGCCGAACTGAGTGAACTGTTTCATGCAATTGATCTGCGTCAGCCCGCCCATGTTGTTGAGCAGAACGTTCGGCTTGTAGCCCTTGGCCTTGATCAAAGTGGCGGAGAAGTCGGTATTGTTGATCGGCAGCATATCGCCTTCGTAGGTGCCGCCTACCTTCTTCAGCGCCTTGACGAAGGCGTCCTGCAGCGTGTGGCCGTAGGCGTAGTCCGGCGTGATGAAGAACCACTTCTTGCCGAAACGCTTGACCAGCTCCGGCGTGACCGCGTTGGCGTCCATGGTCGTCGTATTGCAGACGCGGAACACGTTCCATTTGCAGTTGGCGCCGGTGATCGGATCGGTGTGCCCGCCGGGCACGATGTGGAAGACCTTTTTCTCGTTGGTGACCTGCGACATCGCGTAGGCGATGCCGGAGTTCACGTCGCCGAGGATCACGTCCACTTTGTCGCGATCGATTAGCTTGCGTGTCTTTTGAACGCCAGTGCCGACATCGTTGGCCGAGTCCTCGACCAGCAACTGAACCTGGCGGCCCAAGATGCCGCCCTTTTTGTTGATTTCGGCCTCGGCGTACTTGGCGCCGTCGACCTCGCTTTGCGCGAGCGCGGAAAGCACCCCGGTCAGCGGATTGACCATGCCGATCTTGACCGGCTCTTCGCCGAGCGCCCGGATGACGAACGGTGCGCCGACAACCTGGCTAGCGCCGAGCGCAACACCCGCCTTAAGGATGGTGCGACGGCCAACGGACGTGCTGAGCTTTGACATTTTAGATCCTCCCAGATCTTTGTCTTCGGATTTAGTTTCCGACGTTCTCATACTCCAACTCGCACCCTGTTCGGGTGCCGTTCGGTCCCTCTAATTGGCACCGGCTGCGGCTGGTCTCATGATGTTGATTGCAAAGTGCGGGTGATAACGGCGCGGGCGAGCCGAAGCGGCCCGCGCAGCACAGCGCACCCAATATCTGAGCCGAGTCCCTTCCAATGGCCGGACTCCCCACACCGTCGCCCCCCGAGTCCACGCCGGACGCTACCATCCTTCGAATCAAGGCGGAAGCCAAAACGACGCGCCGCGCCGGCCCAGCGGTTCGCCGGCGAGGCGGCGGTCCCGCGCCAGCGACCGACGGTCGTGGGGTTCCCGGTAAAAGTACCCACAGGGTCAATTTGTCCTCTTCATAGTCAGAACTTTGGTGTAAACCTTGCCGTTTCCCGTAAACCCAAAGTGGATTGGGAGCAGGCCGTGAATATCCAGACGTCCACCAAGCAGCCGCTCGGCGCCCTCATCAACGAGGGCAAGACCAAGAAGATCCATCAGATCAAAGGCAACGCCGATCTGGTCTGTGTGCTCGCCAAGGACGACATCACCGCCGGCGATGGCGCCAAGCACGACATCATCCCGGATAAAGGGCGCATCGCCACTGCGACCACGTCGAACGTGTTTCGCTTGTTGAAGGACTGCGGCGTGCCGGTCGCTTTCGTCGAGCAGGACAGCGCGACCTCTTTCGTCGCGCCCGGCTGCACCATGCTGCCCTACGAGGTGGTGGTGCGCCGCGAGGCGCACGGCTCTTACCTCAAGCGCAACCCGCATCTGTCCAAGGGGCAGCTTTTCCCGCACACGCTGGTCGAGTTCTATCTCAAGACCAAGAACAAGGACTGGAAAGGCAAGCCGCTCGTCGCCGACGATCCGCTGATGCAATACGAGGACGGCAGCAAGGACATTCGCCTGTTCAACCCGGCAAAGCCGCTCGTCGGCCAGGAGCCGTTTCTGGTGCTGCCGACGTCGGATGTGTTCAGCCGCGGCGACGAAGCGGGATTCTTTCCGGAGATGCGGCGCATCGCCCGGCAGACTTTCCTTATCCTAGAGAAGGCCTGGCAGCTCGAAGGCGGCACGCTGGTCGACCTCAAGGTCGAGTTCGGCTTCGACGGCAAGGGCAAGCTCCTGCTCGCCGACGTGATCGACAACGATTCCTGGCGCGTGCTGCAAAGCGGCGTCTATATCGACAAGCAGGTCTATCGCGACGGCGGCGCGCTCGACGACGTCGTCGCCAAATACCGGCAGGTCGCAGAGACCACCGGCCATTTCCGCGTGCCGCGCCAGCGCATCATCCTGTGGCGCGGCTCGGACAAGGACAAGACCGACGCTTTCTCAGACGCGCTCGGCGAATTCAAGGACATGATGACGATCGTGACTTGCTCCATCCACAAGGAGCCGGTGGCAGGCGCCGCCACCTTCCAGCGCATGATCCAGGAAGTGCCCGACACCGTGGTGATCGCTAATATCGGCCGCTCGAACGGCGCCGGTCCCGTGTTGTCGGCAATGTCGACGGTGCCCGTCATCACCGTGCCGGCCAGCGCCAAGGAATTTCCCGAGGACGTCTGGTCGTCGCTGCGCGCGCCGAGCGCGGTTCCGGTCATGACGGTGCTCGAGCCGGCCAATGCGGTGCTTGCCGCCTTGCAGATACTCTCGGCTCGCAATCCTCGTCTCTACGCTCATGTGCGTGGCGGCATCGAAGACCGGACGGTCAACACGATTCCGCTCTGATCGGAGCAATATGGCGCCGGCGAACAGCATTGCTCGAGCAGACGTGGCCGCAAGCAGGGTCGCCGAGTCGAAAGCCGGCGAGGCGATGTCTTCGGCCGCATTGTTGGCCGAAATCGGGCGCCTGAAGGCCGAAATTGCGCGGGCGGAAAGCAGAATCAGCGAACTCGAAGCGCGCGCCGATACGGACCCGCTGCTCGACATCCGCAATCGGCGCGGATTCATGCGCGAGCTCAAGCGCTCGATCGCCCATATGCAGCGCTACAAAGGCGAGGCGGTGCTGCTGTTCATCGATCTCGACGGCTTCAAGGCAGTCAACGACCACCACGGCCACGCCGCGGGGGATGCCTTGCTCAAAGCGGTCGCACACAAGCTCACCGGCCATGTGCGCGCCTCTGACGTGGTGGCGCGGCTGGGCGGCGACGAATTCTGCGTGCTGTTGTGGAATCTGGCGGCCCCGCAGGCGGAGGCCAAGGCACGCGAGCTGGAACGGCTGATCGAAGCGGTGAGCGTGGCTTACGGCGGGACGTCGGTTTCGGTCGGCGCCAGCGCCGGGGTGGTGCCGCTCGCGGCGGAAGCGGTGCCCGAACAAGTCATCCATGCGGCTGATCAGGCGATGTATGCGCGCAAGACTGCGCGAAAGCGGGGACGCTGAGGATAGCTTCTCCATTGCCGTGCCCGGCCACGACCATCGGGCGGTAATTGGCTACGCAATGATATCCGGCGTGAGCTGATCCTCGATGGAGCGGATCTTGTCGCGCAAGACGAGCTTGCGCTTCTTCAGCCGTTGCACCTGGATCACGTCGGAGCCGGGCGACATCGCCAAAGCGGCGATCGCGGCGTCTAGATCGCGGTGTTCCTGCTGCAGACGCGCCAACTGCTCCCGCAACTCACGCTCTTCGTCCCGCGTCATCGCCACCGCTGGTTTGCTTCCCGCCTGGCCGCCCGCCCGGCAAGCGGACGAATTATCGCGTTTTCCACAGCGGCGTTCAAGCTAGGGGAAAATACCGGCCGATCAATGGCTTTGGCCGGAATTGGCGGGCCGCAAGGCCGGGTGTATCGTCGCTCTTGTGATCGGTTTGCGTTACACTTATTTGGTCTTGGTATCTAGTCTTGGAACGTATCAAGTCTTGGAGCCACTGTTTGAGGAGACATATTGAATGTCGATGCAATCGCACCTTGCGGAACTTGAAAAAAAGCATCAGGCGCTCGAACAGGAAATCAATGAGTGCCTTACCCATCCCGCGGTCGATGATCTGAAAATCGTGGAACTCAAGCGTAAGAAATTGCTGGTCAAGGACGAGATCGAACGGTTACGGCACGACGGCACCGCCAGCGTTCACTGATCGATCGTTGTCATCTCGGTTTTGCAGGCGCCGCCCCCGGCCAAGTGTCGGGAGGCGGCGTATTTGGTCGGCGTGGAGGTGAGCGGATCGCCGCCCTCGCCGCCCTCGACGCCGGCCGAATACGCCGCCGACATCGACAAGGAAGAGAAGAAGTGGAGCGCGCTCGTGCACAAGCTCAAGCTGAAGGTGGAGTAGCGGGTCCGCCGCGTGCCGGTGCGCGCGAACGCCAGGTCAACAAATATTGTTGAGCGCGGAGCGTAAGCTCATTCCGACGGCGGCAAGTATCGGCCTTCGCCGGTCGCTTCCAGCATGCGTTGCTGCATCGTCTGATTGGCGAGTTGCTGCTCGCCGAAGGCGAATTGCTCTTCGCGCACCAGCACGATGAACGTGAGGATCAACGCGCTCACCAGCATGGCGCCGTTGAACAGGATGTCGAAGACGACGCGCCGTGGCGAGCGTTTTACGTCGGCGCGGGGCCGATGCGGCAAGGTGGTAGGCAAGGGGGTTCTCCTTCAGTTTCCCCGGCACTTCAGGTTCCACGACGCGATTGGCGGCGCATAGTTCGTCATCAGTATGACGCGCAGCAGCTAACGAATCGTGACCAACCGCCGCTGGTGTCCCGTTCCTCCCCCCGCCCGGCTTACCGGCATAGCGGCGGTCAAAATCCGTTCGGTCTCAACTCTTTCAGTCTTTTTTCGGTCTTTCATGAAGCAAATCCTGCGCCAATTTCGACGCCCCCGCCCTGGCGGCCGGCCGGGACGGTGACCATGACGGTTTCAAGGGCCGCTATGAAAACGTGCGCCGTGCGGTGCCGTTCCCTTCGCCCACCGGGCGGAATTTGCATTCGCCGCCGTGCGGCCATATTGTTTTGTCTTCCTTGCCGCTTCGAACGAGGTTGAGGCCGCCATGACACATTTGCCGCCGTCTTCGTCGCGTCACCGTCTGGCCGTGCTGGCCGTTGCTTTCGGCCTGGTTACGTTGGCCGCGCCCGCCGCGCAGGCCTTCACGGTGGACACCCAGAGCAATACCAACATCAACGGCGCGGCCCGCTATACTGACCCCGACGAGCAGTTCTCGGGCGCCAGCAGCGGCCAGAGCACGATCCGGCAGGGCAATACCACCTTCCAGTTCGGCCAGCCGCAGTCGTTCGATCAGCGCTATGACACCAACCGCCTGTTCAATCCGCTCGGCCGGCCGGGCGACGACCGCTGAGCTGTCTTTATGACGATGCCATAAGGGGCCCCGCGCGGGCCCCTTTGCTTTTGTGTCCTGAAAATTTAATGGCGATTTTATGCGCGTGCACACCCGCGTGCCGCAACCGGAGATTATGTTCGCCGCATTCTTTGCACAGGAGGGACGCATGCCATTCAAATCCGCTATTGTCGGTCTGGCGCTTGTCTCTTTGGTTTCGGCGGCCGGCTTGGCCGCCGCCGATCCGCTCGACGGCGCCTATCGTGGCATGATCGTGTGCGAAAAACTCAACACCTCGCGATTCATGTTGCGCGCGCCGTTCGACATCTTGATCGCCGGCAAGACCGTGGTTGCCGCGCGGCCGATCTTCAATCTCCAGGGCACGCTGGTGGTTGGCAGCGAGATTGCCACCGGCACGGTGGGCGACGACGGCACCATCAAGCTCGCCTCGACCTGGATTGGCAACGGTTCGACGTATCAGGGAAACTATGGCGGCACGCTCAGCGGCAAGGGCGGCACGCTGACCGGCACGCAGGCCTGGACCATGCCGGAAGGCCACCAGACCCGCGCCTGCACGGCGGCTGTCATCCAGACCAAGTCGTAAGATTTCGCCGCAGAAATCGGGTGGCCGATCGGCGGCCGCGTTGCCATGTCGCGCTTCAACAAGGAGCACGGCATGGCCAAGAGCTATTACAGCACGGTGTTTGAGCAGCCGGCCGCCGCTGTCTGGAGCGTCATCCGCGATTTCAACAATTACCCGGTCTGGGTCGACGGCGCAGGGCGAAGCCACATCGAGGACGGCAAGACCGGCGAGGCCGTCGGCGCCATTCGCGACGTGCTGTACAAGGATATGAGGCGGCGCCAGCGATTGCTGACGCTGTCTGACGTCGAGCGCACGCAGACGTATGAATTCGCCGGCGATACGCCGCTGCCGGTGCAGAACTTTCAGGCGACCATCCGTGTCACGCCGGTCGTCGACGGCAACCGCGCCTTCGTCGAATGGTGGGCGGCCTTCGATTGCGAGCCGGCCGCGCGCGAGGAGCGGGTCACGTTCTTCCGCGACGCGTTTGCCGGATGGCTCGGATCGCTCAGGCGTTATTTCAAGCGGCGCGGCATTTCATAGCCGGGCGAGTTGCTGTTTGCCTTGGCTCGCGGTGTTGGCACTGCCAACAGCCGCGGAAGTACCGACAGCGGTATTTTCCAGTGCAAGCTTCCCCTTTGGGCACGATGACAGGTGGCGCCCCGCATGATAGTCGTGCGTGCACGCATTCTATCCCGTTTCCTTTCGCTCCGAGGCTTTGATCGTGCTTCGTACGAATGTCCTTGCGGTTTTCGTTGCGGCCGTGACCGGCGGCGCGATTGCGCAAACCTGCAACCCGGCGATTGACGGCACCTATTGCGGAGAGCAAATGCAGCGCGCGCCTCGCCCATCGACGGCGCCGGGCGTTCGCACCATGACGGGCATACGCCCCGCCGAAGCATTTTCAATCTCTGGCGACGATCGCCCCGCTACGCTCGGGGCGATCACCTTCAACAGCGACGGTTCGCGGTGCCTCGGTCTGGTGCGCCGAGTCAACTGCAAATAAAAGGGATCGCACATGATCATGCGCGGCAAGACGGCTCTCTGTTACGCCTCGGCGCTTCTCGCGGGCCTCATCGTCTCATCGGCGGTTGCCGCCGAACCGCAGCCCCGCACAATCGAGCAATATATGTGCAAGGACGTGATGCGAGAGAGCGGCGCCAACCGCGACGTCGCCATCGCCTTCCTGCACGGGTATCTCCTCGGCAAATCCGGCAGCAGCAAGTTCGACCTCGAGGTCTTGCACAAGCAGTCCGACGACTTCATCGAGCAATGCCTCGACAATCCGGCCCAGAAAGCGGTCGATGTGATGGCCAAGATCAAAGGCTAAGCACCGGCGCAGGCCTTGTCATCGCGATAGGCCGCGCGCTCACACCGCCTTGGCCATTTCGCGCAGCTTGAATTTCTGAATCTTCCCCGTGCTCGTCTTCGGAATCTCCGCGAACACGACGTAGCGCGGGCATTTGTAGCCGGCCAGATGCTGTTTGCACCATTGCAGCAGTTCGTCAGCGGTCGCCTGCGCGCCTGGCTTGAGTTCGACGAAGGCGCAAGGCGTCTCGCCCCATTTGTCGTTGGGCTTGGCCACGACCGCGACGGCTGCGACCGCCGGATGCTTATACAAAGCATCCTCGACTTCTATCGAGGAAATATTCTCGCCGCCCGAAATGATGATGTCCTTGGAGCGATCCTTGAGCTGGATGTAGCCGTCCGGATAGATGACGCCGAGGTCGCCGGTGTGAAACCAGCCGCCCTCGAAGGCCTTCTCGGTCGAGGCCTTGTTCTTCAGATAGCCCTTCATCACCACGTTGCCGCGCATCATCACTTCGCCCAGCGTCTCGCCGTCGCGCGCGACCGGCGCCAGCGTGTCGGGATCGCGCACGTCGAGCGCTTCCAGCACCGGATAGCGCACGCCCTGGCGCGATTTCTTGGCCGCCTGTTCGGCGAGCGGCAGCGCGTCCCAGGCGTCGTGCCACTCATTGACCACGGCCGGGCCGTAGCATTCGGTCAGCCCATAGACGTGCGTGACATTGAAGCCCGCGGCCTTCATGGCGGCCAGCACCGCCTCGGGCGGCGGCGCGGCGGCGGTGGCGAAATTGACGACGTGCGGCAGCGGCTTCTTTTCGGCTTCCGTTGCGTTGAGCAAGACCGCCATCACGATCGGCGCGCCGCACAGATGCGTCACCTTGTGGTCGGCAATCGCGTCATACATCGCCTTGGCGCGCACCGCGCGCAGGCAGACATGCGTGCCGGCGACGATCGACACGGTCCACGGGAAACACCAGCCGTTGCAGTGAAACATCGGCAGTGTCCACAGGTACACCGGATGCTGCCGCATGCCGCAGGTGATGACGTTGCCCATGGCAAGCAGATGCGCGCCGCGGTGGTGATAGACCACGCCTTTCGGGTCGCCGGTGGTACCCGAAGTGTAGTTGAGCGTGATGGCGTCCCATTCGTCGTCCGGCATCGACCACAGGAAGTCGGGGTCGCCTTGCGCGACGAAGTCCTCGTATTCGATGTCGCCCAGGCGCTCGCCCGGTCCGCTGTATTCCGGATCGTCGTAATCGATGATGAGCGGCTTCGCCTTGCACAGCGCCAGCGCGTCCTTCATCACCTTGGAGAATTCGCGGTCGATGATGACGACCTTGGCCTCGGCATGGTCGAGCGAGAAGGCGATGATGGCGGCGTCGAGCCGCGTGTTAAGCGTGTTGAGCACGCCTTGCGTCATCGGCACACCATAGTGGCATTCGAGCATGGCCGGCGTATTGGCGAGCATGGCCGAGACGCTATCGCCGCGTTTGATGCCGCGCTTGGCCAAGGCCGACGCCAGCCGCCGCGTGCGCGCGTAGAACTCGGCGTAAGAGCGCCGCAGCGGCCCATGGACGATGGCGGTGTGATCCGGGAACACGGCGGCCGCGCGCTCGAGGAAGCCGAGCGGCGTCAGCGGCTGGAAATTGGCCGGGTTGCGGTCGAGGTCGGTGTCGTAGGGCGATTTCGCCATTGGGTCGTTTCCCCCTCCCATGAGCGTAGCGAAGGGGGAGGGTGGCGATCAATCGCTGCTTTTTCACCTCTCCCCGCGTGCGGGGAGAGGCTGGTCAGCCGTGCAGGATATCGATCATCCCCGAGCGCACCAGTTCGATCGAGATCGCGAACATCAGCACCATGGTGATCTTGTAGAACACCTCCTGCGGCGTGATGCGCACCACCCAGAAGCCGAGCAAGTTGGTCAGCATGGCGAGCGGCAGCAGCACCAGCGAGGTGCCGAGCCCCTTGGTGGAGAACTGGCCGAGCGCAAAATAGGGAATGACCTTGAGCGCGTTCACGCTGGCGAAGAAGAACGCGGTGGTGCCGACGAAATTCATCTTCGCCAGCCTGCGCGACAGCGTATACATCTGGAACGGCGGGCCGCCGGCCTGGCAGAGCGTCGAGGTGAAGCCCGACATCGCGCCCGCCATCATGCCCAGGCCCACCGCCGGGTCGGCGGCGTCGCGGGTCACGCGCGGGCCGATCCAGTAGTAGAGCACGAAGGCGATGGTGGTGACGCCGATGAAAACGCGCACCGCGGCGTCCGAAATATGCGCCGCCAGCAGCCAGGCGGCGCCGACGCCGAGGAGGGCGCCCGGCAGGGTGGTCGCCAGAATCAGCCCGTTCCAGTCCTTGCGGTAAACCCATAGGGCGGCGGCGTCCTGCGCCATCATGATCGGCAGCAAAACGGCGGCGGCCTCCAGCGGCGGCATGGCCAGCGCCAGCATCGGCGTCGCCATCTGCCCGGCGCCGGCAAAGCCGCCTTTGGACAGGCCGAGCGCCACCACGGCCGGGATGGCGAGCGCATAGAACAGGGGGTCGGTGATGATGGTCACGGGGATGGTCGTACGACCAATTGGCCAGGCGGGACTTGCTAAAAATCAAAGCCATGCTTGGTCCGGCCGCGCCAGCCTTGTTTGCGCATGGCCGCCGTTCCACAATCGCGGCCAAAATGCCTAGGGAGGCAAAAAATGGACGCCCGCACCAGCCGTTACCACGACGTCTACGCGCGCTGGCAGCGCGATCCGCAGGGCTTCTGGGGTGAGGCCGCCAAGGACATCGATTGGTTCGAGCCGCCGAAAAAAATCTTCGACAGGGACGCCGGCATCTACGGCCGCTGGTTCACCGGCGGCATCAGCAACACCTGTTACAACGCGCTCGACCGCCATATCCCGGCGCGCAACAACCAGCCGGCGCTGATCTACGACAGTCCCGTCACCAACACCAAGCAGACCTTCACCTACGGCCGTATGCTGTCCGAGGTGCAGTTGCTCGGCGCCATGCTGCGCGACTTCGGCGTCGAAAAGGGCGACCGCGTCATCCTCTATATGCCGATGGTGCCGGAGGCGGTGTTCGCCATGCTGGCCTGCGCGCGCATCGGCGCGGTGCATTCGGTGGTGTTCGGCGGCTTCGCGGCCAAGGAACTCGCCACCCGAATCGACGACGCCAAGCCCAAGGTCATCCTCTCGGCGAGCTGCGGCATCGAGGGCGCGCGTGTCATCCCCTACAAACCTTTGCTGGATGAGGCGATCAAGCTGGCCAAGCACAAACCGTTGGCCTGCATGATCCTGCAGCGCCCGCAATGCGAGGCGCCGCTGACGCCCGGCCGCGACCACGATTGGCGCAAAACCTGGGAGCACGCGGTCAACTACGCCAAGACCTCCGACTGCGTGCCGGTTGCCGCCACCGACCCGCTCTATATCCTCTACACCTCGGGCACGACCGGCATCCCAAAAGGCGTGGTGCGCGACAATGGCGGCCACATGGTCGCGCTCAAATGGTCGATGCAATATCTCTACGGCGTCGATCCCGGCGAGGTGTGGTGGTCGGGCTCCGACGTCGGCTGGGTGGTCGGCCATTCCTACATCGTCTACGCGCCGCTGTTCCACGGCTGCACGTCGATCCTCTACGAGGGCAAGCCGGTCGGCACGCCTGACGCCGGCGCGTTCTGGCGCGTCTGCGCCGACCACGGCGTGGTGTCGCTGTTTACCGCGCCGACGGCGTTCCGCGCCATCCGCAAGGAGGACCCCGACGCCAAGCTGCTCAAGCAATACGATCTGTCGAAATTCCGCGCGCTGTTCCTCGCCGGCGAGCGCGCCGATCCGCCGACCATCCAGTGGGCGGAGGAGCATCTCAAGGTGCCGGTGCTCGATCACTGGTGGCAGACCGAGACCGGCTGGTGCATCGCCGGCAATCCGCTCGGCCTCGGCGCGCTGCCGGTGAAATACGGCTCGGCCTGCGTGCCGATGCCGGGCTACCAGATCGACATCGTCGACGAGGCCTGCCATCAGGTAGCAGCCAACAAGATCGGCTCGATCGTGGTCAAGCTGCCGCTGCCGCCGGCCAACTTCCCGACGCTGTGGCAGCAGGACGACCGCTTCAAGGAAAGCTACCTCGACGAATTCCCCGGCTACTACAAGACGGCGGACGCCGGCTACAAGGACGAGGACGGCTACATCTTCGTCATGAGCCGCACCGACGACATCATCAATGTCGCCGGCCACCGGCTGTCGACCGGCGGCATGGAGGAGGTGCTGGCCGGTCACCCCGACGTCGCCGAATGCGCCGTGCTCGGCATCAAGGACGAGCTCAAGGGCGAAGTGCCCTGCGGCTTCATCGTGCTCAAAGCCGGCGTCAACCGCCCGCCGCAGGAGATCGAGAACGAGATCGTGGCACTGGTGCGCGAGAAGATCGGCCCGGTCGCGGCGTTCAAGCTCGCCATCACCGTGGCGCGGCTGCCGAAGACGCGCTCGGGCAAGATTCTGCGCGGCACCATCAAGAAGATCGCCGATGGCGACCAATGGACCATGCCGGCGACCATCGACGATCCGGCGATTTTGGACGAAATCACCGGCGCGCTGAAGGGACATGGGGTGGGGGGATGATTGTATTTGGCAAAGGTGTGTTAGATTAAGAGTAGAGATCAACCAGTGCTGTGAGATAACTGATGGAACGCGCAACAATCTATATCGATGATTTCGACATCGAAGAGGAAGCCGTTAGCGCAACGAAAAGGAAATCGAAGGCATCGCCGGGTGATCTAGAGAAATTGTACGATAATACGTCTGGTCGGATTCTACAGGAGCGCAACGATTATCTTCTCGCGCAAATTCGTGACTTTGTAGACAGCAGAAAATGGGTCAATCTCAGGCCAGAGTATCAACGACGACGCAGATGGGACGATAAGAAGCAGTCAAGACTTATTGAGTCGCTGCTGATGAATGTGCCTGTTCCGCCATTTTTTTATATGAAACTGAGCTTAGCAGATACGAAGTAATGGATGGTCAGCAAAGGCTCGTTTCTATTATTGATTTTTACAATAACAAGCTAAAACTCCGCGGCTTAAAGGCTTGGTCAGACCTAAACGGGCTAACGTACAAAGAACTGCCTCCGCGCCTTAAGAGAGGGCTTGATCGGCGACGTATCTCTGCTGTGACATTGTTGGCGGAAAGCGCCGCGCCGAAAGACCTGTCATTCACCGACATTCGCCGCGAGGTTTTCGAACAACTCAACACGGGTGGCACGACATTAAATGCACAAGAATTGCGGAATTGTATCTACGGAGGTCCATTTAACGATTTAGTCGTCAAACTCGCTCGCAGTCCTAGATTCTGCAGGATGTGGGGCATCCCGGCGCATGCGACGAGTGTAAGCTTGGCTCGATTAGAGAAGCTTCAAAAGAACGACCTGTTCAGCAAAATGGCCGATTGCCAAATTGTTCTTCGCTTTTTTGCATTTCGAGAAAACAAATATGTAATTGGTTCAGTGAAGAGCATGCTTGACAATACAATGAAGCGATACCGTCAGGCCGATAGTCACAAAATCAAAGAGTTTCAGAAAATTTTTACATCGAGACTTTCGATAATTCGCACCATATTTGGTCCTAACGCATCAGCTGCCAGCTAACCGCGGCTCTCGATATTCGCGACCATTGTTTGATGCTTTGATGATTGCAATTGATCGCCAGTGGGATAATGCATCAAGATTAAAATCACGTCGGTCGCGCTTGCGATCAAATTTGGCTTTCCTTCTTGCGCGTGAAAAGACATACGCAATTATTATTGGACGGCCAAATACTGCAAACGCGCTTCGTCGTCGAATTTCGTTAGTTGAGAAAGCATTTCGATCGGTTTTGTGATTATGGCCGGCGAACAGATAGGCGAATGTAAAAAGAAAATTCATGAGGACTTGTCAGATGTTTTGGCTGTCCTCGACTTCGCAATGGCTGCATTCAGGACCTATGCGGTGTCTGGGCCAATTTTGGGATGGCTAGGGCAACAGCCTGAATTATACCGACAGGTTGAAGAATTTCGGTCCGCGACAAAGTTGACAGATTTAGATATTTTACGTCAGGCGCTATACATTCAAATCTGGTCGGCGTTTGAATTGTCGCTTCGTAGTATGACAACTAGCTACCTTGCAGAGTGTTGCAAAAGAGGTGCCGATTTTGATTCTCTAAATAAGGCTAAAATTATTGAGCGAAATTTATATCATAGTGGCGTCGCTCTCCAGCAGGTGTTTGATAATCGATCGCATCTTGATTTGAGGTTCTACGAAATTGCGAAAAATGTTGGAACCTCCATTCCAAATAGCCCCAATGTGAGTCTGAATACGGCGGCATTCACTCTTTTTGCGAGAGGCCCATCGGTATCTGGCATTGAGGACGCATTGAGGCGAATAGGGATCATAAATTTCGATTGGGACGTCCTTGGAAGAGTTGTTGGAATTCAAAAGATTTTCGGCACGCGGGGGCATCGTGAAACGGTAAGCCAGCTAAAGCTATTCCTTACGGAAGCAGAAAAGATTCGAAATCACATCGTGCATCGTGGGGAGAAGATTCAGCCGGTTAACGAGACAGATTTGAGACAGCATTCAACAAAATTTGAAGCGGTGGCATTTGGAATAGCGGATCATCTGCTAGCCAATCTAAACGCCTTGTGAATTCTTGAGCCCGTAGGGCGGATTAGCGAAGCGTAATCCGCCAATTGTTTGCAGTGCATTTGTTCGCGGCGGGTTACGCCTTCGGCTAACCCGCCCTACAAGTATTACATCGCCTCGCCCGCGCGCCATCCCCTCGCAATTGAATTAAACCGAAATCACCGCGTTTTGAATAGCGTTCGCTCCCCGCGCAATTGTATTCGGCTTGGGTTCCAATTCTAATTTTGGTTCCACCCAGAGGGGGCGCCGGATGCGACCAAATCAAAACCGCAAAGCCATCGACCACATCGCCGACACGAGCGCCAAGCTGGCGAACCTGGCCGCTACTATCGGGCTGGACTCGCTCGTTTATATCCTGCGCATGGCCGAGCTGGAAGCGCTGCAGTCGGTCGAGCCCGGGCGCGTGCCGCGAAAACCAAACGCGGGGCGGCTGAGCCTCAACTAGGCCTCGGTAGCCGGTGGCGCTTCGCGCCATTGGTCCGGCCATGACGGCTCAGCGAACACGACCTGGGTTGCGGGTCATTTCGCGTAACCTTGCGAGCGGAGCCAGGCGATTTTGCGGTCGCCATTCATCCAGTCGTCGATTTCGGCCTTGCTCTTGAAGCCGGAAATATACCGGATGTCCGCGCCGGGGCAGTGCGCCTCGATCTGCCAGTCGCCCTCGGCGATGCGCTTGGGGTGAAAGGTGACGCGGGGAGATTTGCTCATGTCTGCCAATATGCCGCCATTCACGCGCAGCTGCCAGCGCCAAAACCAGTCGTCAAATCCAAACCGGCCCACGGCCCGATGGCACTGCGGTGTCAGAAATAGGGGAGGCCGCCAGCCGAGGCGGTCTCTTTAACGATTGTCGGCGGCTTGGTGGGATGCCGCCTGAGTATTTCTCTGATTTGGCTCGTCGTTTTCCCGCGAACCTCATAGCCGCGGTTTTCAAGTGCGGCGATCGCCGAATTTTTGAGTCCCGCCAATTCTTCCTGTCTTTCCTTGCGCAGAGCGGCGCGGTCATCTGACATGGAACGGCCTTTTGCTATCTGCCGATGGGGAAATGCCCCCAGTGTAGGTTCCAATAAACGGCGGAGATCAGGAGCGCGCATAAGATGGACGTGAACACCCACGTCATCCCGATGCCGAAATCTGTCACCCATCCGACACTCCGATCGCTCGCGATTTGCGGGTAATGTGTCTACTTACAACGCAGGGGTGGCCGAAGAGTTCCACCGTGCAAACAACCGGTGGGGGCAGGAAGTCCTCGACGACGCGGACGCGGCCGATCTCGCCGGCGGCATATTTGATCTTCTTGTGCATCGCCCGCTCCACGGTCATGCGCGGGCTTGACCCGCGCATCCATGATGACCATCCGCGTAAACAATCTTACGGCCGGAATTGTGGTCGGGCCTCATGGATTGCCGGGTCATTGGGCGTGAAGACGGCGCTTCGCGCCTTTTGCCCGGCAATGAGGGGGCCTCGATCGCGCTTGACAGGATTATAATCCTTGTGCTTATAATCCTATCGCCTGCTCATGAGGGGCGCTTCTAGAGGCGATCCTGAAGTGGGGCAGGCGCGGCGCCCGCGGGCAGGCTTCGCAAGCCTGCACTCGGGAGGCCCTGGGTCGCCGTCCGGCCCCACTACGGGGGTCTGCCTTCGATGGCTGGGCGCGGCACGGACGAAGACGGGCGAAAGCCCGCCGGATCGGGTTGCGCCAAAAGCTGCCCGGGTCCGCGCCCGGAAGCTACGGCCCCGGGGACAGAAATCGCCGCGATGGAGCGCCGCTCGGCGCTCCATTCCCCTCGCTTTTCGAGGGCGAGAAAATGGACAACGGCCTACCCGGGGCCGCTCAAGAATACGGGCGATCGCGCTTGCGCATTTATCCGTTCGTCCCCGCGGAAGCGGGGACCCAGTTCTGGATGCCCGCTTTCGCCGGCATGAGCGGAGTGAGACAATGTTCAAAACAACGTCCAAGGAAACCTCATGCCTCACTTCATCTGCACCGCCTGCGGCATACAATATGCCGAAAGCGACAAATATCCGAACTTGCCGCCTGCGCAATGCGTCGTCTGCGAGGAGGAGCGGCAATATGTGCCGGCGCGCGGGCAGAGTTGGACCACGCTTGAGGCGCTGTCGCAAAGCCACATGAATGCGTTGCGCGAATACGAGCCGGGCGTCATCGGCATCGGCGCCGGTTTCGCCATCGGCCAGCGCGCGCTGCTGCTGCGCACCTCAGGCGGCAACGTGCTGTGGGATTGCGTCGCCACGCTCGATGCCGCGACGGTGACGGCGATCAAGGCGCTCGGCGGCATCCAGGCGATCGCCATATCGCATCCGCATTTCTACACCACGATGGTGGAATGGGCGCGGGCGTTCGATTGCCACATCCATCTTCATGCCGCCGACCGGCAATGGATCATGCGGCCGGATGCTGCGATTTATCTGTGGGAGGGTGACACTCACAAACTTTGGGATGGCGTCACGCTCATCCGTTGCGGCGGCCACTTCGAAGGCGGCAGCGTGGTGCATTGGCAAGAGAGTAAGAAGGGCCGAGGCCAAGAAAGAGGAATTGTCTGCGCCGGCGATATCCTCACCGTGGCCACCGACCGCAAGTGGCTCTCCTTTATGCGCAGCTATCCGAATTTCATTCCGCTGTCGGCGCGCGAAGTCGCGCATATCGGGGAAGCGATGGCGCCGTATTCCTTCGACACGCTCTACGGCCACTATTTCGACCGCGTCATTGCAACTCAGGCGAAGCAGGTGCTGGAAAAATCCATCGCGCGCTACATCGCGGCGGTGGAAGGAAAGCGGGGGTATTAATGCTTCCGTTCGTCCCCGCGAAAGCGGCGACCCAGCACTTTGGCTGCTGGAAACAAAAGGACTGGATGCCCGCTTCCGCGGGCACGAACGGAGAGAGTTACTCTTCCTCTTCCTTCTCGCCCTTGCCGCCGAGCTGCTTGAGCTTGGCGAACACGGCGGAAACGTTGAGATCGCTGCCGCCCGGCTTGTTCTCGGCTTCCGCGGCGGCTGCGGCGATTTCCGCTTCCTTCTTCGCGGTGGTCTCGGCCGCGGGCAGCAGCGTCGCGCCGGTGTCGAGCGGCGCCGGCTTTTCCTTGTTGGCGCGGTTGACCTCGAAATCGAGGTCGGTCTGCGTGGCAAGGCCGAGCGTCACCGGGTCCATAGGCGCGAGCGTCGCGGCGTTCCAATGCGTGCGGTCGCGGATTGCGGCGATGGTCGACTTGGTGGTGCCGACGAGGCGCATGATGGCCGCGTCCTTCAATTCGGGATGGTTGCGCACCAGCCACAGAATGGCGTTCGGGCGGTCCTGCCGGCGCGACACCGGCGTATAGCGCGGGCCTTTCTTGCCGCGCTCGGGCGCCGGAATCGAGACTTTCGACTCGCTCAACGTCAATTTCTGTTCTGGATCGGTCTCGGCTGCGCTGATCTGCTCGCGCGTGAGCTGCCCGGTCTGGATCGGGTCGAGACCTTTGATGCCCTGCGCGGAGTCGCCGTCGGCGATCGCCTTGACCTCGAGCGGGTGCAATTTGCAGAACTCGGCGATCTGGTCGAAGGTCAGGGCGGTATTGTCCAACAGCCAGACGGCGGTCGCCTTCGGCATTAAGGGTGCTGGTGTGGCCATGGCAAATCTCCTCTACGCTTCGCCCGCCCTCCGGGCGAAGCACCAGATCATCGGTGATGACTGGAAAGTGGCCGGAATATAGGGATTTGATCCGGGCCATGCAACTCTGCCGTCTTGACAGGGCGGGGCGGCGCAGCCCACATCCAGACGTAAATCGCACGCAAAATAGGCGCGATTTTCAGGACGTTAAGATGAACACCCCGGAAAAGCCCGCACTCAAAGTGCTGCTGTGCTCGCCGCGCGGATTCTGCGCCGGGGTGGTGCGCGCCATCGAATCGGTGGAACGGGCGCTCGCGATCTATGGGCCTCCGGTCTATGTCCGCCACGAGATTGTGCACAATCGTTACGTGGTCGAGAGCCTGCGCGCCAAGGGCGCGATTTTCGTCGAGGAACTCGACGAGGTTCCCGACGACGGCGCCCCGGTGATCTTTTCGGCCCATGGCGTGGCGCGCAGCGTTCCGGCGGAGGCCGCGCGCCGCCACTTGTTTGCCCTCGACGCCACCTGCCCGCTGGTTACCAAGGTGCATCGCGAGGCCGAAATCCATTTCCGCCGCGGCCGCGAGATCGTGCTGATCGGTCATTCCGGCCACCCCGAGGTGATCGGCACGCTCGGCCAATTGCCGGCGGACGCGGTGACGCTGATCGAGAGCGTCGCGGATGCCGAAAATTTCACCCCGCGCGACGCCGGCAACCTCGCTTATGTGACGCAAACTACCTTGTCGGTGCAGGACACCGCCGAGATCGTCGCCGTGCTCAAGCGACGTTTTCCGGGGATGGCCGGGCCGAACAAAGACGACATCTGCTACGCCACCACCAACCGGCAGGAAGCGGTCAAGTGCGTCGCGCCTATGGTCGACGCCATGATCGTGGTCGGCTCGCCGAACTCGTCCAATTCGCAGCGACTCAAGGAAGTGGCCGCGCGCGCTGGCTGCCCGCGTGCCATTCTGGTTCAGCGTGCGGCCGATATCGACTGGGGTGCATTCGGTGCCGTTGGCACGCTGGGTATCACCGCCGGCGCCTCCGCCCCGGAAGTGCTGGTCGAAGAGATCATCGGCGCCTTTGCGCAGCGCTATGCGATCAGCATCGAGACTGTCTCGGCCGCCAAGGAGGACATGTTCTTCCCGCTGCCCCGCCCGCTACGCGAGACACAGGCGGCGGAGTGACGCGTTCATGGCCGTCTACACCGACGTCACCGCCGACGATCTCACCGAATTTCTGAGCCGTTATGAGATCGGCACGCTCTTGTCTTACAAGGGCATCGCCGAAGGCGTGGAAAATTCCAATTTCCTCGTGCACACCACCGCCGGCAATTTCATTCTCACGCTCTACGAAAAACGCGTCGCCGCGGCCGACCTGCCGTTCTTCCTGGCGCTGATGGAGCATCTCGCCGCGCGCGGCATCACCTGTCCGCAGCCGGTGAAGAACAGGTCGGGCGGCATGCTCGGCACGCTCACCGGCCGGCCGGCGGCGATTGTCACCTTTCTCGATGGGCTATGGATCCGCCGGCCGAATGCCGGCCACTGTGCGGCGGTGGGGGAGGCGCTGGCCAGCCTGCATCTTGCGGGCGAGGATTTTCCCGGTAAGCGGGCGAACGCGCTGGGAATGGACAGCTGGCGCGGCCTCTACGAGCACGCCAAGGTGCGCGGCGACAGCGTACGGCCCGGCCTGTGCGCGGAAATCGCCAAGGAACTCGATGCGCTCGAGAAATCCTGGCCGCGCGATTTACCCGAGGGCGTGATCCATGCCGATCTGTTTCCGGACAACGTGTTCTTTCTCGGCGACAGACTGTCGGGGCTGATCGACTTCTATTTCGCCTGCACCGACACGCTCGCCTATGACGTCGCGGTCTGTCTCAACGCCTGGTGCTTCGAGCCGGATCATTCCTACAACGTCACCAAGGGCCGCGCGCTGCTCAAGGCCTATGGCAAGGCGCGCGCGCTGTTGCCGGCCGAGGTGGCGGCGCTGCCGGTGCTCGCGCGCGGCGCGGCCACGCGTTTTCTGCTCACCCGGCTGGTCGATTGGCTCGCGGTGCCGGAGGGTGCGCTTGTGAGGCCGAAGGACCCGCTCGAATATTTCCGCAAGCTGCGCTTCCACCAGTCGGTGAAGAGCGCAAGCGATTATGGGATCGAAACTTGAGCGTGCCGCGCGTCACGGTATACACCGACGGCGCTTGCTCGGGAAATCCGGGCCCCGGTGGCTGGGGCGCAATTCTATTGTTCCGAGAATTTGCGCGATTTGTTTCGGGCTTTTCACCCCACACGACAAACAACCAGATGGAATTGACTGCAGCTATCGAGGCATTAAAGGCGTTAAACAAAACTTCCGTTGAATTGGAAATTCACACTGACAGCACGTATGTGAAAAATGGAATCCAAGAGTGGCTTCCATCCTGGCGGTCGCGGGGGTGGAAGACGTTTGATAAGAAGCCTGTAAAGAATCGTGAATATTGGGAAGAATTGGACAAGCAGGTGAAATTACACCATGTCCATTGGCGCTGGGTAAAGGGTCACGGTTCGAGCCGCTATAACAACTTCGTCGACTGGCTTGCCCGCGATGCTATCGTCAATCGACTTGGCCGAGATAAAAAAGGGCCGATCAATGAAATTGAGAATTTCATTGATCAAGCCCTTGCAAGAAATTAGCCGCTGCTTGGATCTTAGCGTCAAATCTGCTTGAGCAGCGCGTCGCCGCCGGAAATGTCGCACTTGCCGGGCGCGTCCTCGATATTCAGCGCCTTCACCGCGCCGTCGTCGATCAGCATCGAATAGCGCTTGGAACGGACGCCGAGCCCGTTGCCGGAGCCGTCGAAGTCCATGCCGATGGCCTTGGCGAATTCGCCGTTGCCGTCGGCGAGAAAATCGATCTTGCCGGCGGCGCCGGTCGCCTTCTTCCAGGCTTCCATGACGAAGGCATCGTTGACGCCGGTGACCGCGATGGTGTTCACGCCCTTCGCCTTGAAGGCATCGATATTGTTGAGGAAACTCGGGATATGCAGGTTGTTGCAGGTCGGCGTGAAAGCGCCGGGCACGGCGAACAGCGCGACCTTCTTGCCCTTGAAGATGTCATCCGTGGTTTTCGGCTTGTTTGGCCCTTCCGCGGTCATCACGCGGAACGTGGCGTTGGGCAATTTGTCGCCGACTTTGATGGACATGGGTGTTCTCTCCTGATTTTTATGGGATGCAAAATAGCGCAGCCGGCGGATTAGTCGAGATGAGTCTTGACCTCCGTGGCCCGGTCGCCCTGCACGATCGTGAATGTGAGTTCGAATGGAGCCTTGGGATCGACGCCCGGCGGCAGCCCATCGAGTTCGAAACCGAAATGCGCATGGCCGGGCGGGGCGCCTGGCGCGGGCTTGGGGATGGGCAAGGCCCATTCCGGCGTCGGTCCTTCGACCAACAGTTCGACCGGCTGGCCGGTCGGCGCGGCCAGATCGACGAATACCAGCGGCTTGAGCCTGTCGTCGTTGGCGCGCTTCGCGGTGAGCCCGGCTTCGGCGGCGGATACCGGCTTCGGCACGCGCGCTTCGGCAGCGGCCAGCGCGGGATTGTCCGCGCCGCCGGTGGGCGAAAGCGTCAATTCGAGCTTGGCCTCGACCGGTACACACAGCCTGTCGCACACCGCGTAGTCGATCTTGGCGCGCATCGTGACCGGCTTGTTCTTCTGCCGTGGGAAAACGCGGAGCGGCAGGATGACGTTACCCTTGTAGCCGATAGTGGTGCCGACCTCGTCGGTAAAGGCGTGCGGCGCCGGGTAGAGCACCTTGACGGCCGCTAGATTGTCCGAGCCGGCGAAACTGAAACGCGGCGGCACGCCGGAGTCACCGGGATAGCGCCAATAAGTATGCCACGCCGGCTGCATCTTGATTTCGATGCCGGCGCGCAGGCTGTCGGCGTCGGTTTTGTTGGCGCCGGCGATCAGACAAATCGCCGAGTAGTTGTCCTCGACCCAAGGCGAGACGTCGGCGGCGCGCGTCGGCGCACCGGCCAAGAGGACGATGCCGCAGGCGACCAAGGTCGCGGCCATTCGATTGTTAAGATTTTCCATGGCGCTCGATCTAGTCGGTTAAGACGCATTCCGCCATTGAATTCACCGTGAGCACAGGGTGATTAAGTTACTTGCATCGTGGCGATTTCGCCACAATTACCTGCTTGAATATGACGGTGGGTGGCGGAAATTTTCCGCAGCCGCATCGTTTGCAAAGCCGGACCGATTGGGTAACCTTTTCGCATGAAGCTTCCACATAAATCTGCTGGAAAAAGGCCGCCCGCACGCGGTTACCTTGACGGCCAGATGCTGATCGCCATGCCGTCGATGGGCGACGAGCGATTCACGCGCGCGGTGATCTATGTGTGTGCGCATTCCAGCGAAGGCGCCATGGGCATCGTCGTCAACCAGCCGGCCGCCAATATCAAGTTCCCGGATTTGCTGGTGCAGCTTGAAGTGATCCCGGCGAACGAGCGCATTGAGCTGCCGGTCCAGGCGGAAGACGTCAAGGTGCTTAAAGGCGGGCCGGTGGAGACCGGGCGCGGCTTTGTGCTGCACTCGGCCGATTTCTTCATCGAGAACTCGACGCTGCCGATCGACGACGGCGTCTGCCTTACCGCCACGCTCGATATCCTCAAGGCGATCGCGCGCGGCAACGGACCGGAGAACGCCATCCTTGCGCTCGGCTATGCGGGCTGGAAGGCCGGCCAGCTCGAGCAGGAAATCCAGCAGAACGGCTGGCTGCATTGCGCCGCCGATCCGGAACTGATCTTCGGCACTGACACCGACCACAAATACGAAAAGGCGCTGCGCAAGATCGGCATCGACCCCGGCATGCTGTCGAGCGAAGCGGGCCACGCGTAAGCGCGTGATTCCGAAAAGTGGGAACCGGTTTTCGGACAAGATCACGCGAAAAAATAAGCGCGCGATCCTGAGCACGATCCAATACAGCGTTTCCGAAAATCCGCTGCCGTCGCGGCGCCGCTAGGGCGCGGCCTCGATGCGTTCGCTGGTCAGCAATCCGCCGGCGGCTTGCGCGCTCATCGGTTCGCCGAAGGCGAATCCTTGCGCATATTCGCAGCCCATCTGGTAGAGCTCGACCGCGTCGGAATCCGTTTCCGCGCCTTCCGCCACCACGTCCATGCCGAGATCGTGCGCGAGCGCGATGATCGAGCGCAGGATCACCGGCCGTGTGCCGCGCGCCGTCGTGCGCACGAACGACTGGTCGATCTTGATGGTGTCGAACGGGAAGCGCTGCAGATAGGCGAGCGAGGAATGCCCGGTGCCGAAATCGTCGAGCGACAGTCCGACGCCGAGCTCCTTGATGCGCGTGAGCATCTGCGCGGCGTGTTCGGGATTTTCCATCACCAGCGATTCGGTTATCTCCAGTTTGAGCGTGCCGCGTACCAATGGCGAGCGCGACAGCACACTGCGCAAGTCCTGGATCAGGTCGTGCCGCAGCAATTGCCGCGACGACACGTTGACACTGGCGAAGATCGGCTCACGCGAGCGGTTGGCGGCCTGCCAGGTCGCCAGCCGGCGCGCGGTGCGTTCCAGGACGAACAGGCCGAGTTCGACGATCAGGCCGATTTCCTCGGCAGTCGTGATGAATTCGGACGGCGACAGGCGGCCGAGTTTGGGGTGATCCCAGCGCGCCAAGGCTTCGAAGCCGGCAATGGCGCGATCCTCCAGCCGCACGATCGGCTGGTACAGAACCTTGATCTCCTCGCGCTCGATGGCGCGGCGCAGTTCCGATTCCATGGTCAGCCGGTCGGTCTTGCGCGAGCGCATGGCCGGCTTGAAGATTTCGATACGGTCGCCGCCGATCCGCTTGGCGTGATACATGGCGAGCTCGGCGTCCTTGAGAACCTCCTCGGGGCTGCGCAACTGGTTTTCGGAAAGCGCCAGGCCGATCGATGCGGTCATGAAGATTTCGCGGTCGTTGAAACCGATCGGCGCGCGCAAGGTGCGGCGCATGGTCTCGGCGAAGGCGACGATGCGCGCGGGCTCTCGCTCCGACAACAGGATCAAAGCGAACTGGTCGCCGGAAAGCCGCGCCAGCGTGTCCTGCGGCTTGAGCAGGCGGGCGAGCCGGCGCGCGATGGTGAGCAGGACCGAGTCGCCAATCGACATGCCGACCGAGTCGTTGACCTGCTTGAAGCGGTCGAGATTGATCACTAGTACCGACGGGCGGATCTGCGGATCGGAACTGGCGAAACCGAACGCCGCTTCCATGCGGTCGATGAACAGTTGGCGGTTGGGCAGGCCGGTGAGATTGTCGTGCACCGCGTCGAACAGCAGCCGTTCTTCGGCTTTCTTGAAGTCGTTGACGTCGGTAAGCGTGCCGACCAAGCGCACGACCTCGCCGTCCGAGCCGACCACGGGGCGCACTTTCAGCGTGAACCACAGGTAATGGCCGTCGGTGGCGTGTAGCCGGAAGCTCTGGCTCAGGCGTCCGCGCCGCTGCTCCACCGCGCTGTCGAGCGAGGCACGGAACCGGTCACGGTCGAGCGGATGCAAGATCTCGAGCCAGGCCGCCGCCGGCCCTTCGAGCGCGCCGCGCTTGAGGCCAAGCAGATGTTCGGTTTCCGGGCTGGTGTAGATCTTGTCGGCGGAAACGTCCCAGTCCCAGATCAAGTCGCCGGCGCCAGTCAGTGCGAGCGCGCGTCTTTCTACGTCGGAAACGATGCCGTGGGTTATGCCGCCGGCGAAGGCGTGCTGCATCACCGTGAAGCCGATCAGCATCACGATCAGCACCAGGCCGCCGAGCAATGCCGGGCCGATGATGTCGTTGGTGACGAGGCCGGTGACAGCAAGGCCGGCGGCGGCGGTCCACACCACGAGCAGCAGCCAGGTCGGGATCAGCAGCACGGCGCGGTCATAGCCGTGAGTGGAGAGATAGATGACCAGCGCGAGCCCGAACACCGCGATGCCGGCAAGCGACATGCGCGCGATACCGGAGGCGACGGCGGAATCGAATACCGCGACCGCGGTTAAGGCAGCGAGCGCCGCCAGCCAGGCGATGGTGATGTGGGCGTAGCGCACATGCCAGCGCGACAAATTGAGATAGGCGAACAGGAACACCAGCAGCGTCGCCGACAGGATGGCCTCGCCGCAGGCGCGCCAGACGCGCTCGGCGCCGGCCGACATGTCGAACACCTTGCCCCAGAATCCGAAGTCGATGCCGATGTAAATGAGCACCGCCCAGCCGAGCGCGGCGGCGGCCGGGAACATCACCGAGCCCTTCACCACGAACAGGATGGTAAGGAACAGCGCCAGCAATCCGGCGATGCCGATGACGATGCCGTAATACAGCGTGAAGGAGTTGACCTTGTCCTTGTAGGCGTCCGGCTCCCACAGGTAGATCTGCGGCAGCTTGTCGGTGCGCAATTCGGCGACGAAGGTGATGACCGTGCCGGGATCGAGCGTAACGCGAAAGATGTCCGCGGTCGTGTTCTCCTGCCGCACCGGACGGTCGCCCGACGACGGCGTTATGGCGGCGATGCGCGACAGCCCGAGGTCGGGCCAGAACAGGCCGGAGCCGACCATGCGGTAGTGCGGCACGACGATCAGCCGGTCGAGCTGCTCGTCGGAATTATTGGTGAGCGCAAACACCGCCCAGTTGGTGTTGGCTTCGCGGGCGCGCACCTCGATGCGACGCACGATGCCGTCGGGGCCGGGCGCGGTGGAAACCTGGATGCGGTCGCCATCGGCCTTTTGCAGGGTGGTGGCGGCAGTGAGATCGATCGCCGAGACGTCGACCCGCACGTTCACCGCTTCGAGGGCGCGCGCCGGCTGCGCCGCCAGCAGCGCGGCGGCGAGCGCGAACACCGTTGCGCAACGCTGCAAGATCAATGCAAAACCCCCGGCCGCGGCGTTGCCAGTCATGCTGTTATTTCGGCTCCGCCGGCGACTTCTGCAATCGAATTCCCCCGCCTGCTTTTTGCGTCGACAATGCGCCGATTTCGCGGCCCGAAGCGCCCGCGCAGACTATCGATTCTACTACCGCAGGGCAAGAGTTCGAAAGTATTTTCAAAGGGTTAGGACGATCTTGCCGATATGCGCACTTGATTCCATCAGCGCATGGGCGGCCGCCGCCTCGGCGAGCGGGAAGGTCTTGTAGATCACCGGCTTCACCTTGCCGGCAACGATCAGCGGTAGCGCGTTGGTCTCGACCGCGGCGCGGATGGCGCCTTTGTCGGCGACCGAGCGCGAGCGCAAGGTCGAGCCGGTGTGATGCAGCCGCTTGAGCATGAGGCGCATGAAATTGACCTCCGCCTTGGCGCGGCCCTGGAACGCGATCTGCACGATGCGCCCCTCGACCGCCGCTGCTTCATAATTACGCGCAATATAATCGCCGCCGACCATGTCGAGTATAAGGTCGACTCCCTTGCCGTCGGTGGCGCCTTTGCAGGCGGCGACGAAGTCCTCGGTTTTGTAGTTAACGGCGACTTCGGCGCCGAGCTTGCGGCAGGCGTCGCATTTTTCCGGCGTACCGGCGGTGGTGATGACGCGCGCGCCGAGCGCCTTGGCGAGCTGGATCGCGGTGGTGCCAATTCCCGACGTGCCGCCGTGCACCAGAAACGTCTCGCCCGATTTGAGTCCGCCGCGCTCGACCATATTGTGCCAGACGGTGAACAAGGTCTCCGGGACGGCCGCGGCTTCGACCATCGGCAGTCCGCTCACCGGCAGCGCGTGGCTTTCATGTGCCAGGCAATATTCGGCATAGCCGCCGCCGGAGACCAGTGCCATCACGCGGTCGCCGGTTTTCCAGCGCTTGACGTTTGCGCCAAGCGCTACGATCTCGCCGGCGATCTCGAGACCCGGAATATCGGGCGCGCCGGGTGGCGGCGGATAGAGACCTTCACGCTGCATGACATCCGGCCGGTTGACGCCGGCGGCCGCGACTTTCACCAGGATTTCGCCCGCGCCGGGCGGAGCAACCGCGCGTTGTTCCGGCACCAGCTGCTCGGGTCCGCCCGGGGCCTTGATGCCGATGGCCGTCATGCTGGTCGGAAGTGCGGTCATGGAATCCTCGATTTATGCGGGGCAGGGCGCCTGTTTAGGCGCGCCTTGCCGATGTGACAACCCGAGCCGGCACGGGTAAATTCTTATCGACGGAGCTTTTGCCATGCCGATCATCGACGACGACGACAAGCCGAAGAAAAAGGTCGTGCATGAGATCGGGCAGGACCTGAGCCTGCTTTCGGTCGAAGAACTGGCCGCGCGCGTGCAGCTGATGCACGACGAGATCTCGCGGCTGGAGGCGGATATGGCGGGCAAACGCGCCTCGCGTTCGGCCGCCGACCAATTCTTCAAGCGGTAAATTCGCACCGGTCCGGCACAAAAAATACCGCATTGGACGCAAAGTCTTAACCTGTCGTTAAGCCTTCCGGATCATTACTATGAGCGTCCATCTTCATGGACATTGAGTGGCTCCTGTCCACTCTGTTTGACGCCTCCCTGTTATCAACTTCGAGCCGCCGGCAACGGCGGCTCTTTTTTGTCCCATTCCGGGACACACGCGGTCGCCATGGTGGCCGCGCTCTTAAGCTTGCGTAGCAACTATGTCGCAAACTTTGCCGGTCCGCGGTCTGGACATACCGGGCCGGGAAGCGCGATGCTTATCCACACACGGGACGCGTAACAGTTCCGGCAGGGGTAAGGCGTAAGCGTATGGTTGAAAAATCGTTCAACGAATTGCAGCCGGTATCGTTCGGCGCGCGGCTCGCCAATTCGCAGGTCTTCGCCGATCTGTTCCGTGACGGCATGGCGCTGGTGGAAGAGACCGCGACCTATCTCGACGGCGCCGGCCGGCAGGAATCCAAACATCTCGAGCGCGCCGCCGCGCTCGCTTACGCGACCGAGAGCATGCGGCTGACCACGCGGCTGATGCAGCTCGCGTCCTGGCTGCTGCTGCACCGCGCGGTGAAGGAGGGCGAGATGTCGCTCGCCCAGGCCAACAAGGAAAAGGCCAAGGTCAAGCTCTCCGCCGCCGACTTCCACGAACCGACCAATCTGGAATTGCTGCCGGAGGCGCTGCGCGAGCTCATCGAGCGGTCGCACAAGCTGCAAGCCAAAGTGCGCCGGCTCGACGCCACCATTCATAATCAAACCGTCCCCGAACCGGGCGTGGCGGCCAATCCGGTCGAGCGCCAGCTCGGCCTGTTGAAAGCCGCCTTCGGAGCCGAGAGCGTTTGATCGCAACGGTCAAGGAATAAACAAAACCCCCGCGGTGAGGCGGGGGTTTTTCGTTTCGCGCGCGAACCCGGCGCATTATTTCTTCTCGTCGCCCTTCAGGAAGCCCGAGAACTTCTTCTGGAAGCGCGACAGACGGCCGCCGCGGTCGAGCAAATGCTGCTGGCCACCGGTCCAGGCCGGGTGCGACTTGGGGTCGATGTCGAGATGCATGACATCGCCCTCCTTGCCCCAGGTGGTGCGGGTGGTGAATTCGCTGCCGTCGGTCATGACCACCTTGATGGTATGATAGTCCGGATGGGTCTCTTGTTTCATCGTTCGGATCCGTTGCGGACGCGCCATGCGCGCCAAAATGGGCTGAATTTGGCCGCTCTATACAGGACGAAGGCGCAAGCGGCAAGCCGCCGCAATTGACCGAGATCAAGGCCGCAGGGCATGGTGCAGGCTCATTTGGGGGCGCCGGGCAGGCCGGCAATGCGGTTTCAAAGGCCGCCGGCGGTGAAGCGCGGCGGCCTTTCGCAATGTTGGCTTGAAGTCCAGCGAAGAGCTTCCGGCGCGCTCATGGGTGTGGGCTAGGTAGGATGCAAAGACAGGAATTCCGCGCCGCCGGCTCGCTCGCGGCAGTGTTCTCGGTCAGGCTGCTCGGCCTGTTCATGATCTATCCGGTGTTTGCGGCCTATGCCCAGCACCTGTCCGGCGCCAATCCCTACCTGATCGGCGAGGCGCTCGGCGTCTACGGATTGAGTCAGGGGCTGCTGCAAATTCCCTTCGGCCTTTTGTCCGACCGGTTCGGGCGCAAGCTGATGATCGTCGTCGGCCTGATCATTTTCGCCATCGGCAGTGCGGTGGCGGCATCCTCCACCTCGATCGGCGGCGTCATCGTCGGCCGCGTGCTGCAGGGCGGTGGCGCCGTCGGCTCCGTGATCCTGGCGCTGGTGGCCGATCTGACCAGCGAGGAGAACCGCACCAAGGCGATGGCCATGGTCGGCATCACCATCGGCGCTTCCTTCATGGTCGCGCTGGTAGCCGGGCCGATCGCGGCGAATTTCGTCGGCGTCGCCGGCATCTTCTGGCTGATGGTGGGGCTAGCCATGGCCGGCATCGCGATCACTTTGTTTGTGGTTCCCAATCCGCGCTGTGTGAGCGTGCATCGCGACGCCGAGGCGGTGCCGGCATTAATCAGTTCGGTCTTGTGGAATGGCGAGCTGTTGCGGCTCGATGTCGGCATCTTTGCGCTGCATGCCATGCTGACGGCGAGCTTCCTGGTGGTGCCCGGCCTGTTGCGTGGCACGCTGGATATCGCAACCCATAACGATTGGATGATCTATCTGCCGGTGCTGCTGATCTCGGTGGCCGTGATGGTGCCGGCGATCGTCGTCGCCGAGAAGTATCGCCGCATGAAGGGGGTGTTCGTGGGCGCTGTGGTCGCGCTGCTGGTCAGCCAGGTGATGCTCTACTTCGGCGCGCACAATCTGTATGCTCTGCTGGCCGCGCTGACGCTCTTCTTCTCGGGCTTCAATGTGATGGAGGCGAGCTTGCCCTCGCTCATCACCAAGGTGGCGCCGCCCGACGCCAAGGGCACGGCGATGGGTCTTTATTCGAGCTTGCAGTTTCTCGGCATTTTCGTCGGCGGCGTCGTCGGCGGCTGGGCCAATCAGACGGGAGGCACCGCCGGGGTTTTTGCACTGACGGCCGTGCTGGCGCTGCTCTGGCTGCTCGCGGCGATTACCATGAAGCAACCGAGTTATCTGACGACCCGCCTCGTCCCCATTGCCGACGGCATGGCCAACGATGAGAGCCTCGCCGCGCGGCTGCGGCAGGTGCCAGGCGTCGCCGAGGCGGTGGTGATCGCCGAGGAGAAGCTCGCTTATCTTAAAGTGGATTCCAGATCCTTCGATGCGGCCATGGCGGCCTCGCTCGCCGGCGCGCCTTAACCTCTCTTATTTTCGCTCGCGCCTCTTTCGGTCGTCATATAACATCCCGATCTTGGATATAGCCGAGATCGAGGGGCGCCCCGTCATTCGAGTCGCGAGCATTTCGATGGCCGCGATGCGATAGCGAAGGCAAGGCGGCGTTAATATTTGTGGCTTATTTTTTTAAGGCGCTGATTCCTGAAGAGCGGGATTCAGCTTGGCTTTGGGGGCTTACCAGGATTTTGACAATTCCCGGAATCCAGTCAAACGCGCCTCGCCTTGCGACGCAGACATCCCATCATTCATTCCAAGGAGCGCACTAATGCTTCGGCTGTCCAAAATCCGGATTGGAACCAAGCTCGCGCTTATCTCCGGTCTCAGCGTGTTGCTGGTGGCAGCCATGATGGGCATCCAAATGCTGGGCAATGCCGCGGTTAGAAGCGCGAGCGAAAACGCCCTTCGCCAAGCGGCTCTTACGCAAACTGCTTTTGACATCAAAGCGGCGCTTCGCGGCTTGCAAATCGCCGCGCGCGACGTCCGTATCGCAAACTCTCCCGATGACCTGGAAAAAGCGAAGGCCTCTCTTGGCGAACGCCAGAAAAGCGCGATCCAGCTCATAGAGCGCGCCATTCAACTATCTAGAAAAATTGAGACGACCGAGCGGTTGAAGGGATTGATAGTCACCATCGGCCAGTACGCCGCCGCGGCGAATAAGATCGCTGTGATTAACGCGGAGATGATTGCGATCCAAGCCAGGCGGCCGGAGAACGACTCGGGGACAAGCCAGGCAGCCATGCGGATCGCTACACTCGATTACGAGGCTGGCGACGTGGCCCGCCAGAAGGCGCTGCCCATGGCGGAGCAAATGGAAGCGTTGATTAGCAGCATCGCGAACACTGTGCAAACTGCAATGAATACGAGCGCGGTGGTCGCCGCGCAGGAAATGACATCGAGCGAGCATATCGGTCGTGCCGTCGGCGCGACGGTTATTCTGGCGCTAATCGGTTCGGCCGTTTTCGGTTTCATGAGCATCGGCCGGCCGCTACGCAAGATGGCCGGTGTGTTGGTCGATCTCACCAACGACCGCGTCGTCGACGTGCCTTACGCCACGCGCGGCGACGAGATCGGCGATATCGCCAAAGCGACCGAGGTGTTCAAGCAATCGATCGCCGAGAAGGTCATCAATCTGCGCGTGCGCTCGGCGCTCGACGTGGTCCGCTCGAACATCATGGTCGCGGACACCGACTACAACATCATGTATGCGAACAACTCGTTGCAGAGCATGATGCTCGAGGCCGAATCCGAGTTGCGCAAGGTTCTGCCGGCTTTCGACGCCGGCAAACTGCTCGGCGCCAACATGGACATGTTCCACAAGAATCCCGCCCATCAGCGTCAACTGCTGGATTCGCTCATCGGAACGCACGAAACCCACGTCACGATCGGCAGCCAGAAATTCCATCTGGTGGCCACACCAGTCGTGGACAAGCACGGCAAACGCGCCGGAACGATCGTCGAATGGCGCAACGAAACCATCGAGAAGGCAATCGAGGCCGAGGTTGACGGCCTGGTCAAGGCCGCGGTCGCCGGCGACTTCTCCAAGCGCGTGCCGCTCGAAAACAAGAAGGAGTTCATGCTCAATCTCGCCACCGCGATGAACGCGCTGTGTGACAACACGGGCAAAGCGTTGCAAGATATTATCGGCATGCTGAGCGCGCTCGCCGGCGGCGATATGACGCCGCGGATCACGGCCGACTATCACGGCATGTTCGGCCAGTTGAAGGATGACGCCAATACGATGGCGGAGCGGATCGGGGCAACGATTGCCGAGATCAAGGCCTCGGCGGCCGAAGTCACCAGCGCCTCGGCGGAGATTTCGAGCAGCACGACCGATTTGTCGCAGCGCACCGAGGAACAGGCGGCAAGCCTGGAAGAAACCTCGGCGTCGATGGAAGAAATCTCGGTGACCGTGAAAAGGAATGCCGAGTACGCGCAGGCCGCCAATCAGTCGGCGAGCGGGACCCGCGATGTCGCCGATCGCGGCGGCCAGGTGGTCGCCAAGGCGGTCGAGGCCATGGCCAAGATCGAAGAGTCCTCGCGCAAGATCTCCGACATCATCGGCGTCATCGACGAGATCGCCCGGCAGACGAACCTCTTGGCGCTCAACGCCGCTGTCGAGGCAGCGCGCGCCGGCGAGGCCGGCCGCGGCTTTGCCGTGGTGGCGTCGGAGGTGCGCAGTCTGGCGCAGCGCTCCTCGCAGGCGGCCAAGGACATCAAGGACCTGATCACCAACTCGAACGATCAGGTCAAGGGCGGTGTCGAGTTGGTCAATCGAGCCGGCGCGGCACTGACCGAGATCGTGGATTCGATCAAGAAAGTCGCGGAAATCGTCGCCGACATCGCCAATGCCAGCCATGAGCAATCGACCGGCATTGAGCAGGTCAACAAGGCGCTCACGCAAATGGACGAGGTGACGCAGCAGAACTCGGCGCTGGTCGAGGAAAATGCGGCCACCGCCAAGACGCTGGAGCATCAGGCCAAGGCGATGGACGAGCGCGTTGCCTTCTTCAAGCTCAACGCCGCGGCCGAAGATCGACGAGCGGCATAGCCGGGCGCAACGCACGACCAGCGCTCCGCTGGTCGTGCGGACTAGCGTGATAGGTACCGATGTTCACAATTGGTAATGAGCGGACAATTCAGCCGTCTCCGAGTTTGTCTGCTTTCGGCGAGCCAGCTCAACCGGTCGACGCAACGCAGGCGTTAAATCTCTCTGCTGGGGTTTCGAATTGCAAGGTCTCCCGTGGCCGTTCATTGAGCTGACGCGCCACTTTGTTCAAATGGGCTTGCGAGTGCACCGACAGGTCGGTGCCCTTCGGAAAGTACTGTCGCAGCAGACCATTGGTGTTCTCGTTCGACCCGCGCTGCCATGGACTCTGCGGATCGCAGAAGTAAACGTCGATGTTGGTTGCCAAGGTAAATCGTCGATGGTCTGTCAGTTCCTTGCCGCGGTCCCAGGTCAGCGACTTATAGAGCTCACTGGGTAGCTTTTTGGCCTGCTTGATGAGCGCAGAGATGACCGTCTGGGTGTCCTTGTTGGCCACCTTCGCCAGCATCACGTAGCGCGTATGACGTTCGACCAGGGTCGCGATGTAGCTGTTCTTTGACCCGGTCAAGAGATCACCCTCCCAATGACCAGGCACCGCCCGATCTTCAACCGCTGCCGGCCGCTGACGGATTGAGACGATGTCCTTGATCCGCCCCCGTCCATCGCCATTGAGGCCCGCCGATTTTGATCGGCGGATGGTCCGCCTCGATCGAAGATAGCCGAGCAGCTCCTTCTTAAGCACCCCGCGGGCTTGAACAAACAGGCTGCGATAGATCGTCTCGTGGGACACGTGATAACTCTCATCGCCAGGATGGGCTCTCTTCAGCCAGCCGGCGACCTGCTCGGGCGACCAGTTCAATCTCAGCTTGCTCGCCACTGCCTGTCGTAGCCGCGCACTGTTCGCCAGCTTACACCGCTTCGGACGACGAGCCCGGGCCCAGGCTGTCTCATCAGCCAATGCAGCCCGGTATCCATCATAGCCACCATTGCGGCTGAGTTCCCGGCTCACCGTCGAGGCCGAGCGGCCCAGCAACCTCGCCATCGATCGTGCCGATTGACGCGCCGCAATGCCTCTGGATATTTCCTCGCGTTCGACGAGCGTCAGTGCCAGCCGTGAGCGACGCCGGGGTGGAGGACGTATCCCACCGTGCGGCGCCACCTGATTATAAATCGATGAGGACGGCTTACCAAACGCCCGCCCAATCGCTTTGAGCGACTCTCCCCGCTGCCAACGATCCCATAACTCCGTCTTCTCTGCCGCAGTGAACCCGCGACGAAACCTCTGATCCATCGCCACACCCCATCTTTTCCCTCAAAGATAAAGCGTTGCGTCGATCAATTGAGACC